>JANRKS010000040.1:0-299630 GCA_033763315.1 Deltaproteobacteria bacterium | reverse complement strand
GAGTTCAACCCTCAACGATCACCTACAGACCGGCCAAGAGGATGATTTCAAACACGGGCTTTCCCGAGACTTTGACAGCAAGGTGCCTCCTGACGCGCGCACCTCGGTAGCCTGCGCCACAAATGAGTCCACTTGCAGGCTCCATGGCGCTATGGCACCCAGCCGCCGATGGCCAACCCCGCGACGTCAACATCAACCTCGCTAAATTCTGAGTTTGCCAGCCACTGTTGTGGCTTAAGACAGAGGTCTTCCTGCAATGACCCACCCTTTGCCAAGGGTTGGTTCCCGAGGACCAATCCAGTGGATTCACGCAATAGGGGTACCCTCACTTGTGCATTCAGTAATGCGCCTTCGTTTTCCTTGCGGCGTCCCGCGTCTTGTCGCGCTGCCGATCTTCTTTGCGTCGGGCGCGCTTTGCGCCGCGGCCCTCGTCGGTGCCCTTGAGCGAGGCCAACGGCCACAGCGTGTGTTCGATCGTCGCGAGACCTGCGTCCACAACGGCGCGGACCACTTCTTCGGCGCGTTTGTAGCACGCGCTTGATTCATCCAGCGGCACCTTGCCGTCGAGGTTCACCAAGATGCCGTCGCGGCGGTATTGCTCGTTTACTTTGTGTTGATCGAGCTGCCGCATCGCTTCGCCTCGTGACATCCGACGGCCCGCTCCGTGGTTGACGGAGTAACCGCTGCGCACAGCGCCCGGAAGCGGACGCAGGATGTAGCTGTAATCCCGGTTGCTGCCGGGGATGAGAACCGGATGACCGCTGGCCTCCCAAATCGTGCCCGCAAGCGCAGGGTGACCCCCGGGAAACGCGCGCGTGGCCCCCTTGCGATGCACCCACACTTCACCGAATTCGGGATGCGTTTCCGCCTGCACAAGGTTGTGCGAGATCTCGTAAACAAGCTCGAGTTCGGCGCGAAACACTTTGCGGAACGCTTCGGCGATCTGCTCGAAGATGATCAAGCGGTTCAAGATGGCGTAGTTGCCACCCGCGGCCACGGCGTTCAAATAATCGCTGTGGTGGCGAGACGCGGGCGTAAAGTAGCCAAGGTCAATGTCGTCGATGTGTTCGGGGTTTTCAGCTTTCGCCATCGCGAAATAATTCGTGGCCAACCCGTGGCCGAAGCCGCGGCTGCCCGTGTGCACTTGCACGAAGAGTGTGCCGGTTTCTTCCGCACGTTGTAACTCGATGAAGTGGTTGCCGCCGCCTAACGAGCCAAGCTGTTCGCGCCCGCGCTCGGGTCGACCCTCGGCGCCCCACGGGATTTGCCATCCATCATCCACCGGGATGCGGTGGCGTTCGGCGCGGCTGCGATCAAAGGCAGCTCCGTATTTATCAACGTAGTATTCAGCGCCGCCGCGAACTAGGTCTTGAAATTCGCCTTCAGAGACTTTGCCCAAGCGAACGCTTGTGCCGCCGGCGCCCATCGACACCCGCTGCATCACCTCGCGGTTGAACGCCAGCTTGCGGTCGGGGGTTGCTCTGTCCGCGGGCACGTCAGAACGCGCAGACATCATGCCGCAGCCAATGTCGAAACCCACCGGCCCCATCGCCACGGCGCCGTTCTCGCGGTCGGTGAGGATCACACATCCCACGGGCACGCCGTAGCCATAATGTGTGTCGGGCGTGATGGCCACCATGCGCGCGCCCGGGAAGCGCGTGGCGTTCACGATCTGGCGGTAAAGCGTTGCTTCGGTCTCTTGCAGCAGCGTTGGTGTTAAAAACAAACGCACGCACGCGTCGCCTGTGTCTTCCGTTGCGAGCGCGTAATAACCATCGTCGGTGAGCACCGCGCGTCGCTTCCAGTCAGCCTCGGCCGCCAAGGGCGCAGGTTTCGGCATGACAAAAGCCTGACGTCTCGCCCCGAAGCGCGCAATGGGTGGCGCCGTGGCCACGAACAAATCACACGAGCCGCGGCCTGCGGCCGCCTAGCACAGGCCTTTGCCGCCTTTTTGGCCCCACTGGCCACCGTCGGCAACTTGGGACGCTGTGCTGCGGGCGCCGGTGGTCGTGCAAGCCGCGCCGAGAACCGCCACGCTCAAAAGGGTTAACGCTGCCAACTTGATCACGATCGCTTTCATGGTCCAACCTCTTTGAGACTGTGGTTCATCGCAAGTGTTAGCTGACAAAGCTCGCCCTCGTCGTCAGCCGCTCGTTCCGCTTCGATTTCTTCTATCACCTGCCGGATGGCGGCGGCAAAACGTTCGTTGACTTCGTGGGTGGGCAAAGTAGTTGGCCGCTGCAAAAAGAACCACGGAACGCGTTCCGCCTGTGGCGGCGGGGGTGTTTCACCCGCCTGCAGGGCGCGCCGCACTTTGGCGTTGAACGAATCCGAATTGATTTCATTGGCCTGTCGCACGGCCGCGTCGAAGGCGATGCTCATCGCGTAACCGAGGCCGCGTAGCCAGTCTTCGCGTGAACGGCCCATCTGCTGAAGAACGGGCGCGCCTGGCGGCAGGGAGAACTGCGTGGGCAATTGCTCTCGTTCCACACGCACCAACTGGCCCTGCGCCAGCATCTCAAGCACAACATCGTCGACCGCCAACCGTGGTTGCACGCGACGGGCGGCGATCACCGGCGGCGACGTGGCCAACAAGGCCTCAAGCTCGCCCAAGGTGGCGCGGCCTTCACGATCCAAGAGCCTGTGAACTTCGCGCACGATCTGGTCGTGCAGCGATTCGCGGCCGGGTGGGGGCGGCAAGTTGCGCCGCAAGGTTGTGACATCCACCTTGAGATCTGCGGCTGTGTCGGCAAGCGAACTGCCTTGCTTTGTCGCGAATTCCTGAACGGCGAGCGCGGCGCCATTCATCAGCATCATTTTCAGATCGTCCCAAGAATCAACGTGGGGGCGAATGGCCCGCACCACGCCGTGAAACAGGGCGACGATGAGTTCGCGTTCGGGCAAAGGTGACGCTGTCTTCTCGACAGGCATAAACGAAGTATACAACGAATGCGCTGCGTCGGTGTACGGCGGGCGTTTTTGCCCGGTGGTCGCAATCGTTGCGTTGATTCACGACGCTGCCGGGGTGCGTGTGCGTGCGAGAACCACGCGGCGGAACAGCACGGCCCCGAGCGCGAGCAACGCAAGACCCACGACCGCGACAGCTTGCACGATCAGGCTGTGAACCACGATGTAAAGGCCCCCGGCGAAAGTGATGGCGCCAAGCAACACAGACACTGGCAACGTGAGCACCCAAGCGGTTGCCAAATTTCGAAGCGTCTGAATCTGCAGTCCCGATCGATTGGCGGCCATCGTTCCGGCGATGCCGGAAGACAAAACGTGGGTGGTGGATACCGGCAAGTGATACTGGTCGGCAGCGATGATCGTGGCCATGGCAACAAGCTCCGCCGAGGCGCCTTGCGCGTAGGTGAGGTGCGTTTTGCCGATCTTTTCACCTACGGTCACAACGATGCGCTTCCAACCGATCATGGTTCCCAGCCCCAGGGCCAGTGCCACCGCGAACTTGACCCAGGCCGGAATAAACTGAGTGGCGGCGTTCATCTGCCTTGTAAAGCCGGCCACGGAAGGATCGTTGAATGCTTTCGTCTTCGCCAACTTTGTGAGGGTCGAACTGAGCAAGTAGATGTCTGTCCGAATCGTCTTACGCTCATCAACGTTGAACGAAGTAAAGTCGTTCTTGCCGCGAAGGACCTCTGCCAACCGGCGGTCGATTGTTGCCGCGGCTGCGAACGTTCGTTCGTCCGCATGCCCGTGTTCGAGATAGGACGAGAGCAACGCGGTCTCGCTTCCAGGTTCGATCTTTGTTGAACGCGCCTGGGCCAACAAAGTGGGTTCCATGCGTGCCGCTTGTGTCTGAAGCGTCGCCAGAGCGCCTGCCTCAAGATGTGGGTTGAGGGCGTAGGTGCCTGGAAGAATGCCGATGAGGATGAGTAGCAGCAGACCCATACCCTTTTGGCCGTCGTTGGATCCGTGCGCGAAGCTAACCCCGGTGCAGGTGAGAATCAGCAGGCCGCGGACCCAGCGGGGCGGCGGTGTGTCTTTGGGCGGCTCTGCAAACAGTTCGGGCCGCTTTCGCAGCAAAGCCTTCGCTAACAGAAGCAAAGCCGCGGCAACAAAAAATCCGATGAGGGGCGAGAAGAGCAGAGCGCGGAAGACCTTCGCCACTTCGCTCCAGTTTACGCCGCTGGCGATATCACTGCCTGGCGACAACAAAGCGTTGGCTAGACCCACGCCCATGATTGAACCGATCAGTGTGTGTGAGCTTGAAGCCGGAAGGCCGAAGTACCACGTGCCAAGGTTCCACAAAATCGCGGCCGTCAGTAGTGAAAACACCATGGCGAACCCTGGACCCGTTCCGATATTCACAATGAGTTCAACGGGCAACAGCGCCAAGATGGCGAACGCAATGCCGCCGCTTGAGGCAAGCACGCCCAGCAGATTCCAAGCTCCCGACCAGATCACGGCGACCCACGGCCGCAAGGTGTTGGTGTAGATCACCGTGGCGACAGCGTTGGCCGTGTCGTGAAAGCCGTTGACGAATTCGAAGCCCAGCGCCAAGACGATGGCGAGGACGAGGAAAAGCAGGGATCCCGTAGTTAAAGCCTCTGCGGTGGGTACCATCTACCGCAGCCTACGATTTCCAATTGAACCCCACCGCTTCGGTTTGTCACAGTTGTGTGTCAACCACACTGGATGTGGCCGTCCTGGCACAAGGGCTCAATCGACTCACCGCATGAGTTGTTGTCCTGGGAGGGCCGGACGGGGCTAGGCCAAGCCGCAGGCGCGCAGGGCCGTGAGGATCATGCGCGTCGCCGTGGATTGGTTAAGCGTGTAGAAGTGGATGCCCGGGGCGCCGCGCTTCAGCAGATCCACACATTGAGCCGTGGCATACGCGGTGCCCAGTTGTTGTGCTGCCACGGGGTCGTTGCGGTGCCGGTCAAGTTCACGGTGCAGCCCTGCGGGAATGTTGACCCCACACATCTTGGTGAAGCGTTCGATCTGCCCCACGTTCAAGATCGGCATGATGCCGGGCACGATGGGCACCTTGATGCCTGCGTTGCGGGCGCGCTCGACAAACTCGTAATAGTGCCGGTTGTCGAAGAACATCTGGCTGACGATGAAGTCGGCGCCCGCATTTACCTTTTTCTTCAGGTTGATGATGTCGAGATCCAGATCGCGGCACTCAACGTGGCCTTCTGGATAGCCGGCTCCCGCGACGCAGAACCGGCCAGGGTGGTTCTGGCGAATGTACGCGGCCAACTCTGAGGCGTAGGCGAATCCGCCTTCGTGGGCTTTAAATTGATCCGATCCCGCCGGAGGGTCGCCGCGCAACGCGATGATGTTATCGATACCGGCCGCCGCCAGTCGCTCAACCACCGCGCCGATCTCGGCTTTGTTGGCGCCCACGCAGGTCAGGTGCGCCATCGCCGTGATGCCCTTTGCCTGGATGCGCGAAACTAAATCGATGGTGCGATCGCGGGTCGAACCGCCCGCGCCATAGGTCACCGAGACGTACGCTGGCTGCAGATCCTCCAGTTCGCTGATGGCCTTTTCCAGCGCGGCTTCCCCCGCATCGGTTTTCGGAGGGAAGAATTCGAACGAATACAACCGGCGGTTAGAGCTAAAGAGTTCCGAGATTTTCATGAGGGTGGGGGCGGCATGATAGCGGAATGTGGGCCCGCTTGGGGGCTGTTTTCGCCCCCGGTGGCCAGGCCATCATTCACTGGCAGTAGTCGTATTCCGCGGCGGCGTTAAAATGGGAGAGGAAAGCCGTGCCTTGCCCGGCCAGCAGGGCATCTTGCACCTGATCGCCAAAGGTCGCGTTGTTCACGAACATTCCCGTCGCGGTGGCCGATAGGTCGGGGTGCACGGTCACAGTCACGTCGTTGCCATTGGCGCCCACGCCTGCGTTGGTGCCCCGCAGGTTGATCGCCCAAGTGTTTTTGACGGCGTCGCTATCAAAGCGGGCCGCGAACAGGCTGTTGCCGTCGGCGTTGTGGCTGATCGCGCGGTCTGGGTTGCTGGTGGGTGGGCCGTCGCCAAAACCCGCCACCCCGTACACATCCGCGGATAGGTTGAATGTTCCCACGACGGTAAATCGAGCGTCCTGCGCTTGCGCCCGTACGTCCCATGCCCGCACGGCCAAGCCACTCTTGTTGGCGATGAGGGCCGCATTGATGGGTGTGCCTTCTTTGTTGAACGTCACCACGTGCCCTTGCAGGTTACGGCCATCGAAACCATGCAAGGCTGTGGTGCCCAGGTTGCGGCCACGGATGCTGGCCTTGGGACCTGCGGCACTGAAGAAGCTCACGAAAACGCCTGTTTTGCCTGGGTAGGCGGCCACCCCCCCCGTTTCATCGTCGAGCGAGGTCGCCATTTGCCGCGCCCACAGCGTGCGTAGATCGGGCGTTAAGGCGAACACAAAGACATCTTTGCCGCCGAGGCTGGCAAACCCGTCGTCGCCTCCGATCACAAGCTCTCCCGCCCCCGTGCCTTGAACGGCCGCGAGATCGGTCTGCGCGGATACGGCCACCTTCAGCCCCGCAAGCCCCTGCGTCGCGACCACGGAGGCCGCTTTCAAGAATCCGTCGTCATCGTAAAGCGCCGCCACGGTGCCAGCGTTGTTGAGCGCGACGGTTTTGCCGCTGCCGCCGTCGAATGCCAACGGCTTATCGCACGTACCCACCACCATCACGCTGCGGTTGGCGTACGCGTCTGCCGCCACCGCCACGCCGTTGCCGCGCAAACCGCGCCTCACCCACCGAGCCGCAAAATCGCGGCTAAATCCGGCCACAAACCATTCGGTGCCCTCTGCGGTGAAGTTCAGTTTGGCGTTGCTTGGGAATCCCACCGCGCCCGCGACCGCGCCCACCAATACGAAACTGCCGTCCGCGTGGACCGTGATGTCCGAGACCACCAACGAAGTCGTGGCTTGCATCACCATCTGCGCGGTCACGACGGTTTTGTCGGTGGTGTAGAACGCCACATATGCGCCTGTGCTGCGAACGGCGGTGACGGTGAAATTACCAAAGCTCACGCTGCCCAGGAAGCTGCCCGCCACCAAGGCGCCCTTGCTGAAGTTGTCGATGTTGACGGACGTCACCATGCCCTTGTCAGTGACAGGCGTGGTGTTCCAATCGCCAGATTTGTTGCTGCGACGGACGCCTGTGCATTTGCCCGACGCACAGGCGTCGGCAAGCGTGCAGCCCTGGCCATCGTCACAATTGGTTTGGTCGGGCACGTTCTGGTACGCGCACGCGCCGTTGCCCACACACATGCCGCCTTGCTGACAAACGGGCGGTGAGGTGCAACTGACAGCCGTTCCACCACATGTGCCGGCGGCGCATTTGTCAGACAGCGTGCAGCCGTTGCTGTCGTTGCACGCGGTGCCATCGGGTTTGGTCGGGTTCGAGCATGTGCCCTTGGCAGGATCACAAACGCCTGCATCAAAACATTCGCGCAGCGGCGTGCAGGTCATCGTGGTGGCGGGCGTGCACACGCCGCGCTGGCAAACGTCCCCGCCCGTGCACGCGTTCTTGTCATCACATTTGGTGCCTGCCGGCAGCTCGGGGTTGGAACACGATCCTGTTTGTGGATCACACGTGCCCGCGCTGTGGCACTGATCCAGCGCGGTGCAATTGATTGGGTTGCCCCCCGCGCACGCACCCGCTTGGCACGTGTCTGTTTGTGTGCAGGCGTTGCCGTCGTTGCATTTGGTGCCGTTGGGCGCTTGCGGCTGTGAGCATGTGCCCTTGCTGGTGTCGCATACGCCCGCCAGGTGGCACTGATCGATGGCTCTACACACAAGCGGGTTTGCACCCGTGCAGGTGCCGCTTTGGCAGGTGTCTGTTTGCGTGCAGGCGTTGCCATCGTTGCACGTTGATCCATTGGGCTTCACAGGGTTTGAACAGACGCCGGTGCTTGGGTTGCAGGTACCCGCGGTGTGGCATTGATCAGGGGTGGCGCAGGTGATCGGGTTGCTCCCTGTGCATGTGCCCTTTTGGCATGAATCCGTTTGTGTGCAGGCGTTGTTGTCGTTGCACGTTGTGCCGTCGGCCCGCGGCGTGGCCACGCACGCTCCGGTGGTGGGGACGCACGTGCCAACGTTGCACACGTTGTCGAGCTGCTGGCAGTTCACAGCCACGCCTTTGTTGCACGAAAGCGTTTGTTGGTTGCATGTCTCCACGCCGTTGCACGCGTTGCCGTCGTTGCAGTCGGCGTCTTTGGTGCAACCACACGTTGATTTATCAACCGTGCAGCCGCCTTGTGCCTCCACGCACGCATCGGCGGTGCACGCAATGCCGTCGTTGCATACAACAGCGGCACCCGTGCAAGTGCCTTGGTTGCACTTGTCGGCGCTTGTGCAAACCAGGCCATCGTTGCATGTGGTGCCATCGGCAGCCGCGGGGTTGCTGCACGTCCCCGTGGTGGCATCGCATGCGCCCGCCACGTGGCATTGATCTTGGGCCACGCACACCACCGGGTTGCCTCCCTTGCAACTGCCGCCACTGCACACGTCGGCGCGCGTGCAGGCGTTGCCATCGTTGCACGTGGTGCCGTCCGCCTTGGCGGGGGTTGAACATGTGCCCTTGGCCGGATCGCACACGCCCACGTCGTGGCAGCTATCCTGGGCGGTACACACAACTGGGTTGGCACCTTGGCAAGCGCCCGTTTGGCACGTGTCGGCCTGTGTGCAAGCGTTGCCGTCGTTGCACGTGGTGCCGTTGGCTTTGGCCGGGTTTGAGCAAGTGCCGGATTTGCCATCACACACACCCGCGGCGTGACATTGATCTAGGGCCACGCACGTGATGGGATTGCCGCCGCCACACAGGCCGCTTTGGCACGAATCGGTTTGCGTGCACGTATTGCCATCGTTGCACGTGGTTCCGTTTGCTTTGGTGGGCGTCGAGCATGTTCCAGTTTGTGGGTTGCACGTTCCCACGTTGTGGCACTGTGAAGCTGCTGTGCAGGTGATCGGGTTGCCGCCCGTGCAACTGCCGTTTTGGCAGGCGTCTGTTTGTGTGCAGGCGTTGCCATCGTTGCAGGTGGCGCCATTGGGCTTCGGCGGGTTGGAGCAGGCGCCCGTCTGTGGATCACAGCTGCCCGCCACGTGGCACTGGTCGCTCGCCGTGCACACCACTGGGTTTTGCCCCCTGCACTGCCCATCCACGCATGTGTCGACGCGCGTGCACGCCGTGCCATCGCTGCAAGTCGTTCCGTTTTGACGAGGCTTGGCCTCGCAAGCGCCGCTCGTGGCATTGCACACGCCTACGTTGCAGGCATTGGTCAATCCACTGCAATCCTTTGCCGCGCCCGCAACGCACGTCAACGTTTGGACGTTGCACGTCTCGGCGCCGTTGCATGCGTTGCCGTCATCGCAATCGCTGTTCTTCTGGCAGCCACACAGCCGCACATCCTTCGTGCAGCCAGCCGTTTCAGAACACGAATCGATCGTGCAAGCCACGCCATCGTCGCACGTGATCGCGGCGCCTTTGCAAACGCCGGCCGCGCACGTATCGGCGCTGGTACAAGCGCTGCCATCGTTGCAGGTTGTGCCGTCCGCCGCCAAGGGGTTCGAGCACACGCCTGTGGCTGGATCACACATACCGGCCGTGCGACATTCCCCCGACGCGGTACACGTTGTGGGCGTGCCCGCCGCGCATGTGCCCTCTGTGCATGCGTCGCCCCTTGTACACATATTGCCATCTTCACAGGTGGTTCCATTGGGTTTGCTTGGGTTTGAACACTGGCCGCTTGACGGATCGCAAACGCCCGCGGTGTGGCATTGATCCATGGCGCCGCATGTGATCGCCGTCCCGCCACACGTGCCTTCAGTGCAGATGTCATTTTGCGTGCATGCGTTGCCGTCGCTGCACACCGTTCCTGAGGGCTTGGGTTTGGCTGTACACGTGCCATTGGTGGGGTTGCACATGCCCACGTTGCAGGCGTTGTCCAGTGTCGCGCAGCTGACCTTCGTGCCGTTTAAACACGTGCGGGCAATGGGATCGCACGTTTCCACACCGGTGCACGCGTTCTTGTCGTCACAGTCGGCGTCTTTGTTGCACGCACACGTCGTGACGTCGGCCACGCAGCCGCCCATGGCCTCGTCGCAGCTGTCTTTGGAACAGGTGAGCCCATCGTCGCACACGCGGGCTTTGCCTTCGCATTTGCCTGCGTGGCACGCGTCCGCCTCTGTGCAGCCGAGTTGATCGTCGCACGCGGTGCCTTCGGCAGCAGGGACGTCCTGGCACACGCCGTTGTTGCACGTGGCCACCACACAAGCGTTGCCGCTCGGGGGGCAAGGCACGTTGTTCGAGCATTGCACTGGCAAAGCATCCGGATTGTCGCCACCACTGGCGTTGTCCCCTGCGTCCAGTTTGCGCTTTGATGTGTCGTCGGTACAGGCCCACAGGGCCAAGCACAAGCAACTTAACCCTAAAGCTCGAAGCGCCGCAGTTCGCATAATCGGGAATCCGTTTGTTGCGCGGGCTCCACTGCCGGCGCGTTTCGGAGGCGCAGCATACACTTTGCTTTGCCCCACGCCTGCGCGTCTTTCGCCCACCTGTTGCGAACGGACGTGGGCACGGATATTCCCAAACTCAAACGACCGGGCGCGTGCGAGTGAACGCAGCGCCCGGTGGGTTGTCTGGGATCAAACAGGGCAAGGAATCGAGCACGTGCCGCTGCACTGCACGGTGCCGCCGCAGCCGCATGGCTGGCCGTATTCGGCGGGAATCGCTTGACCACCAGAGCATTGGCCGCCGCACTGCACGGTGTTGCCGCAGCCACAGTCTTGGCCGTACTGCGCGGGAATGGCTGGACCGCCCCCACAAGTGCCGTTGCACTGCCACGTGTTGCCGCAGCCGCACTCTTGGCCATATTCGGCTGGCACGCCGACGCCGCCGCAGCTGCCGTCGCACTGAATCGTCTGCCCGCAGACGCCGCAGGGGGCGCCTGCCTTCAGCGGGGGCTTAGGCTTCGCCCCAGGCTCGCACTTCACCTTGGGTGGCTTCGGCACCTTAACGGTCTTGGCTGCCACCGATTGCACCGCCTGTTCGACGACGCTTAGTTGTGGATCGCCACCTGAGGGCGTTTCGTCATCCGCGGATCCACAGCTCGTGGCGGCGAAGGTGAGGGAACAAAATATCAAGGCTAGTATTGTGCGTGCGGTCATTACCGAAGTCTCCTTAACCCACTTTTAGGCACCCTCCCTGGGCCGGGTCAACCTACAAGAGCGTTAAGACACACACATGAAGCTGAATTCGTCAATTTAACGCCGGCGGTGACACGAGCATCTAATAAGTAGTGAAGTTTAAATTACATATTTACTCGTCAGAAACATGACGATGGTCGCCGCGAAGCGTGGTTTCTATCTGCAGGGCTTTCCCTCACGGGATTTGCCATCCGGCCCAATTGTTCCTAGATCGACCGGCCATGCTTCCTCTCGCGTCGCGCCTCATCACGTTGTCATCCCCCAGCGCTGTGGCGCAGATCTACCCCGAACGTGGGTTTCAGCTGTTTGGCTTCCAGGTCAAGCACGGCGACGCTTGGATCGAAACGATTCACGCGGTCATGGATCCGTTTGAGCCTGCAGATCGCCGTTACGGCAACCCCGTGTTGTTCCCCGCCGTTGGCGTGAGCAATGGCAGCGCCGCTGATGCATGGGACTACGAGGGGCGTCCGTTGCCGATGCCGCCGCACGGTTGGGCACGCAATGTGTACTGGCAAATTCAGGAGCAAACCGAATCTTCGTTGACGGCATCGGTGGTGCCGCACCCCGGTTTCAAGCTGGGCTTCCCTTTTGACTTCGAAGTGCGCCTCACGTACCGCGTGGAAGGCACCACGTTGCACATCGAAAGCGTGGTGCGAAATTCGGGGGACAAGCCGTTTCCTTACGCATTTGGCTTTCACCCCTACTTGAGGATCCCAGCCGTTTCTGCCGCTTGTTTGATCGATCTGCCCGCCGGCACACGCGTGCGTTCAGCAGATGGGTGGCGCACGTTCGAAAGCGAACCCTTTGCCGCCCGTACGATCAGCGCGAGCGATGCAGACTTGCCTTCGTCCATCGTCCTCAAAGATACGGGAGCTGTGTCTCTGGAGGTGCGCGACGAGGCCGCTCAAACGGCGACGCGTGTGTCGGTAGAGGGCAGCTTGCAACCCTTCCCCGTTTGGGTGGCGTGGAACGCTTCGGCTTCAGCGCCCTACATCTGTCTTGAACCCTGGACCGACCTGCCAAACGCCCTCAACCGTTCGGGGACGCTCACCCTCGCCGCTGGGCAGTCACACCGCTATCACACGGCGATTTCGCTGCGGGCGCTTTAGCGATCTGCAAAGGCCACCTGGCGCCCGGCGAATTCGCCCCGTGATTGACGCCAAAGTGGTACTGGAACTGGCAGGTTTCAACCCCGCGTGCCGCAGCGACAGGCCGTGGCAGGCCTTGCCACGTCGATTTTTTCAACCGAAGACCCGGTTGCCTCCACCTAACTTCCTCATGAGTCCGGCATTGCGCCCGGTGCCAGGAGGATACGATGCTCACACCAGGAAAATTTCATGTTGGGTTGCTGGTGGCCGTCGCGGCCTGCACCGGGAGCGTCTCCGGCGGGGTAAGCGCAGGCGGCGACGGCGGTGCAGGGGGGGCGTCGAGCGGTGGCCGAGGGGGCGCAGATGGATCGCCGTCGCAGCCCGATCCCAGCCAGTGCACGATTGCGCCGGGGCCGGCGTATCTGCGGCGGCTATCGCAAGTGGAGTACGTGCGGACCGTCCGCGACTTAACGGGGATCGAGCCCGCGTTAACGGCAGACGCGCCTCGCGACAGCCGTCTTGATGGCTTCGACAACAACCGGGCCACCTTGGCCCTGTCCACCTCTCACCTTTCTTTCTATGCCAAGGTGAGCTCGGAGATTGCTGAACGTGCCCTGCCAGCGGGAGCCACCAAGCCAGCTCTACTCGGCTGCGAAGTCACCGGCGCTGCGCGACGGGGCTGCCTTGAAGCCACCATCGCCGGCTTTGGTCGACGAGCGTTTCGCAGGCCGCTTGATGACGCTGAAAAAGCGGCCTACAGCACCCTTGCAGGTTTGGCAGAGAACGATCCGGACCCGCTGGCCGCCTTCCGTCTCGTAATCTCAACCTTCCTTCAGTCGCCCTGGTTTCTCTATCGCGTTGAAATTGGAACGGCAACGAAGGACGGCAAGCGTCAGCTAACTGGATATGAGCTTGCCACCAGATTGTCGTATCTGCTTTGGGGAACGACCCCATCGGTCGACCTGCTGGCCGAGGCGGAGCGGGGACGGCTCGAAGATGCAGAAGGGGCCAAGACCGTCGCCCGCGCAATGTTGGCTGATCCGCGGGCGCGCGAGGGCATGGCGCGGTTCACGGGGCAGATGATGCGCCTGGCGGACCTTGAGACCGAAACGCGTGATGCAACGACGTACCCGCTATGGGGCCAAGGCTTGCGCGAGGCCATGGCCGAGGAGACTCGTCGCGTGCTTGAGGAACTCATATTTGGAAACAGCCCCGCCTTTACGCGCCTTTTCGATGCGCCTTTCACGTTCGTCAATGCGGTGCTTGCGAAGCACTATGGGCTGCCCGCGCCCCGCGCTGGTTGGGAGCGCGTTGACTTGCAAGATCGCGACAACCGCGGCGGAATCTTGACCCATGGCAGTGTGCTCACCATGACGGGACACACAGAAATCACGGCGCCGATCGCGCGTGGTGCGTTTGTTCGTGACGTGCTTCTTTGCGACCCACTGCCGCCCCCTCCCGTGGGTGTTCCTCCCGCACCCGAGGATCGAGCAGGGAAAACCGTGCGTCAGATCTTGGAAGAGCACGGCAAAGCCGGATGTGTGGAGTGCCATCGACGGCTTGATGCCACAGGTTTTGGGCTTGAACGCTACGACCTCGTAGGGGGGTACAGAGAGAAGGACGAACTCGGTACGCCTTTGAGTGCAAAGGGGCATCTTGAAGGCGCCTCATCTCCCGAGTTTACGGGCGGCGTCGAGTTGGGTCGTAAGCTTGCAACCATGCCCGAGGCGCGGGCCTGTTTGATCAAGCACGTGTTCCGGTATGGGTTTGGAAGGCACGAAGTTGAAGCGGACGCTTGCGCGCTTGAGGCTTTGCAGAAGTCTCTTGATGCACACCGGGGCGACTTGGCAGCGACGTTGGTTGAGTTCGCTGGCAGCACAACACTGCGTGAGATCGGAGAGTCACCATGAGCACCCTCACAAAGCCGATTGATCGACGTACACTTTTGCGCGGGGCGGGCATTGCCGTGGCTCTGCCAACGCTTGAGGCAATGGTTGACGGCCGTGGCCGCTGGTTCTCGCGGGACGCGTTCGCGGCGCCGCCAGTGCGTATGGTTACGTACTTCTTCCCCAACGGATGGGGTGCCTATATGTCTGGGGCCCGCGGTGACGAGCAGCAAAACATCGACAACATGCTCGGGCCAGGTGGGGCCTTGGCCGATGTGAAGGGTGACATCGTCGTTGTTCGAAACCTGTGGAAGACCGAGCACGCCGACGGAAAGCGCGTGAAGAGTTGCGATCATGACGCGGGTCATGGATCCGCGTTCACGGGCGTGGGGGTGAACTCGACCGGGGCCGGGGGCCCTTCAATCGATCAAGTCGCAGCGGAAAAGCTCGGCACCGGAACGCGTTTCCAATCTTTGACCGTCGCCATGGGGCGCAACAAAAACCCGTGGACGGCGTATTTGTCCTGGAAGGGGGCCCAGAAGCCTGTTCCACCTGATAGCGACCCCAAAGCGCTGTGGGACAAGTTGTTCAAGACAAAGCCCACAGAAGGTCGAGACTACCGCAAAGATGTTGTCAGTCACGTGATGGCCGAAGCCAATCGCCTCAAGATGCGCGTTGGCGCCGCTGACCGCCGCACGGTGGATGACCATCTGGCGCTGCTCGACGAAGTGCAACGTTCGATTGAACTTGAAGCAAAACCCGCCGCTGCTTGTAGTGCGGGCACCCCACCCGAACAAAGTGTGGACCTGTCAAACGAACGGGCTCAAGCGCTTATGCGGCTCCTCGTTCTTGCGTTCCGTTGCGACCTCACGCGTTTTGCAAGCTTTGGTCTGAGCAACCGGTGGGACAATCGTCAATTTCCATGGCTTGGCATAGGTGAACTTAGCGGTCCAAACAACAACACCATTGAACCTGGTCACCACGGTCTATCCCACGACGGTACGCCTGCGGGCGCGATGAAGACGCAAAAGGTTGTAGCCGATCAGGTGGCGCAGTTTGCCTACCTCGTCGGTCAGATGCGAGCGGCGCCAGAGATCGGCGGAACGCTGCTTTCGAATGTCATCGCGATCTGCGCGAGCGAGCATCAAAACGGGGCGCACCAAACACATGAGGTGCCCGTTGTGTTGGCCGGACAGGCTGGCGGGCGGCTTAAAACCGGCCGCGACATCAAATACAACTACCACGAAGTTCAATACGCCAACGCACTTGCGAGCGTCCTCGATCTCAGTGGTGTGCCAACGCCCCGCTTCGGCACAAACGGCACCGGGCATTTGCCTGACCTGTAGTGGAAGGTCATTTGCCGGGGCGGCGGGACCTGCGCCGCGCAAGAAGAGCCGTTGCAACGGCGCCGCCCATCAGCAAGAGGGGTGCCCCGCTGTCAATGCGGTCGCTGCTCGCAAATGTGCAGCCGGAAGCTGCGCGTGGGAGATCCTCATCGTCTTGGCAATGAGCTTCCGACATCACTCAAGGTGAAAGCACGGCCGCAGCCGAGCGAAGGGATCACACCCGCGCTTAATCAATGCTAACTTGTCGCGCGGCGGATGCGCGAAGTGCAAACACCGAATACGCAAAGAGACGCGCCCAAGGTGTCCTGGCTACGAAGGCTGGCGGTTGGTTCGCTTTTTGTGGCACCGGGTGTGCTTGGCATTTGGATAGGCGCCATCAAGCCAATGATGGAGGTTGCAAGAGCGCGCAGCTGGTACCGCACCACGTGTACGATTCTCAGTTCATCCTTGGAGGGGCGCGGTGGGAAAGGGCGAACCTACAGGTGGCGGGCAAGGTACCAGTACGAGTTTCGAGGGAGGCAGTGGATAGGCGAGCGGACGGACTTCTTCGAAGTGTTCACAAACGGCGCAAAGCCGTGCCAGCAGCGGGCGGCCGCGCCTTCAGGATCCCAGGTAACTTGCTTCGTCAACCCGCAACAGCCTCACGAATCGGTGATCCATCGTGGCGTTTCATGGCATCTGTCGGCAGGGGTCGTCGTGCCGTTGATGTTTCTAAGTATGGGCATTTTGGTGATCGTCCGCCCGAAAAGCCTCCTGCCCAAAAGCGATGCTAAGGCCGCCGGCAGCTGATAGGCGGCCAGGAAAAAGAGGCCGCCTTGGGGCCGCACATGTTTTCTGAGCGAAGGCTGCTTTAGCCGTGTGGGAACGGGGGCAGCCTCACAGACATCGTCCGGTGACTGGATTCAGGGGGAAGGGCGGCGTGCACGTGCACGTGCGATCCGCATTGCAACGTCCATGCAGCGACGAGAGCACAGGGTTGTCGTTGCACGTCTGATCCATTCCAGGCGTGCACGCGATTGCGGTGCAGCCTTGCTGTGCGCCGCCGGTGGTCGTGCACACAGCGTCTGGCCCTGGCGCGTCCACAAGGCCCCCGTCGCCGCAGCCGCGCCCGCCACCACAATCTCCCGTGCAGGCCCACAAGCCATTAAAGCAATGGCAACTTGATGGCACACACGCCGAAGCGGTCGTCGGACACATTTCGGCTGGATTGGGCGTCTCGCAGACACGCACGTCATTGTTCGCATCGACTCCCAGAACGACGTCCCTGCTCCCATCCATGCCCACCGGTGCGTCGATTGCCCCACCCTCGGTGGGCAACGCGTCCCTGTCATCCGAGCAAGAGGCAACGATAAGGAACACAACAGCAACCGCCTGGCGACCGAGGCGCATGTCTTCATCATAATCGAACCCGTCACGGGCTTCCGCGCGTTGCGCACACGTTTGTCGATTCGGAACGCTTTCCGAAGAAGTACGGGCACGTCTTTGGGGGGCTTGTCTTTGCCGATCCACCGCGCTTGCCACTCGTGCGGTTGCAGGAACGCCGTCTCAAAGAACGCGGGCTCGTGGGCGCTCGCTAGCTTGTCGTCTTGATCCCACACGTCCACTTGCACCTGGTAGCGTTGCCGGGACACGAGGGGCGTGCCCTGGTAGAGCACGTGCGCGTTCACCGCGCTTTGTTGTTTGCCGCTATCCCACAGCAGCCTTTGCGTGCCAGCCAACTGTGTGACACACCTTGATCACCGAACCGCCGAAGCGTACGCGCATGTGTAATGTGCGGCTCTTGCGGCTAGAACACCAAATGCTTCCACGTTAAACCGTGGTTAGCGAACTTCGCGAAGTCAGAGTCGCGCGTTACAAAAGTGCAGCCTTCCGCAATTGCGAGGGCTGCATGCTGGGCATCTGCTACGAGCTTTCCTGTCGCATTGGTTGTCCGACACAACTGTGAGACGAGCTGCCAATGGTTGGTGTCGGGTGACATGATCCGGCAGTTAGGATGGTTGGCAATCTGATCGACCGAAGCCAGCGCGATTGGAAGTGGTGTTGGCACTTTATAGATGCGTGGATTCGTACAGATGCGAACGAATGCCACCGCAACCAACACGCTTAATGCGAAAGGCTGTGGTCCTTGTACCATCGCATCCAACCAATGCTTGTAAGCCTCGTGAACAACCTCGTCTTGTCGGTGGGCATAAACCAACACATTCACGTCGGGCATCAACACGATTCAGCGTCCCAGCGATGCGGAGTCATCCAAGGATAGCAGTTCCGCGAAATCGCTTGGCTCATGCATTTTCTTGTCGCCTCCGGCAAATGTCAGCATTTCGAATGGTGTTGCCGTTAGAGGAGGTTTGGCCAACGCTTCACGCAAGGCTTCGTTTACGACGTCGCTGATGGTGCTGTTTGACGCGGTCGCTCGTTCCCGCGCCTTCTTGAACAAGTTGTCGTCGAGGACGAGGGTGGTTCTCATGCCTCAAGAATACGTATCCGCATACGTATGTCAAGGCCGGAGGCTCGAGCTGGTTTCGTGGCCTTTGCCCTGACGGCGGGTTGCTGCGACATGCAATCCGGCAAATCGTCGCCGGCAACGCCACCAAGGCCCTGGCCGAGCAAAGCCTCAACGCACCAACGCACCAACGCGTCGAAGCTTCGCTGTAGCCGCCAGGAGGCATTCTGGGACGCCTTACGGCATCCTTGAACCCACAGGCGCGCCTGCGCCACGTCTTGCTGTTGCACGCGCAACATGCGTGCGGTCTCAGCGGGTTGCGGCCCGCCGCGGCCTTTGCGATTGGCGATGAGTGCTGCGGGATCAAAGGCCTGCCGAAGTTGTGCTTCCGAGAGGGGAAACGCAGCGCCTGTCAAACGATGGAAGATCTCCGACACCTCTTGCAGTGTTAGCTCCGCGGTTTTTTTGCCTTTGGCTTTTCCGTAGGTCGTCAGCTCGGAGGCCACCTTGTATCCCGTGCGAAAGGGCACATTCGCCTGCCGCAAGAGGGTATCGGCCAGCTCTGACATGGTGGAGTAGTCGCCGTCCACTAGGTTGCGTAGGACGTCACGGCGAATCGTTAAGGATTCAAGTACCGCCTTGAGACTCTCGAACATCGCGACGGCCTCATCTGCGAAGCGGATGAGCCGGATGAGGTGGTCCTCGCGTACGTCCTTCACCTCGTACATGGGCGTGTTGTGGGAAAACATGGCCGAGGCGTGTGCGTTCGCCAGAACCTCGCTTGCGCCGAGGCGAAGCCGCTCGAGTGCACTCGGGTTACGCTTTTGCGGCATCGCGCTGCTGTGGGTCGTGATAGGACCGTCAAGCACCATTCCGGCAGAGGGGTCGTCGTACTGGAAGACGAGCGACTGGGCAAAGCGCCCGATGTTTATCGCCGAAAGGCCAATCACCATGGAGAATTCCACCTTGCTGTCTGCCGCAGAGACCATGATCGCGTCGTAGGAGTTCTCTATGAGACCGTCGAACGCCAAAAGGTCTGCCAATCGAACGCGATCAAGGGGGAACCCCGAGGTCGTGAAGGCGCCACTGCCCAACGGGCTGCGATTGATACGTTTGTAAAGCTCTCGCAGACGTTGACCGTCTCGTTCGAGCGAGCTGTCAAGGGCGAGCAGAAAATGTGCGACGGTCGTTGGCTGCGCCTGCACCGCTTGAGTGAAGCCAGGCATGACGGTTTCCAAATGAGCGCCTGCCACTTTCTGCAGCGTGGAGCGAACGCTGAAAAGCGCCTCAGCGATTCGCAACACTTGGTCACGCAACCACATGCGGTTCATCGTCTCCCCAAGATCGTTTCGGCTGCGGCCAACGTGAATGTTGGACGCTTCGGGTCCGATGAGCTCGACCAGACGCGCCTCCAATGCAAGGTAATTGGGTGATCTCTGTACGCCTGGTGCAGCGGGCTCGGTAGCCGCTGTCTTCAGCGCACCCGCGATGCGGCGAAGTTGGTCGTGTGGCAACAACTCGCGCTCTGCGAGCATCACGACCTGCGCCCGGTTGGCCTCGATCAGGTACGGATAAAGCGCAGGTGGATCGCCGGCCCATGCGGCCGCCTCAACGCAAAAGGCCGCCAAAGTTCCAAAAGCACAAAACACCCGTAGAAGACGCAAGGAATGTGGATCCATCCCTGAAGGTAGCCACGAACGGAGGTGGCGTCTCGACTTCCCACGAAACTCAGCCGTATTTGGGATAAAATGCAAACTTGACCCTTCGCCGTGCCCGTCAGGTGTTTGGTGGACCGTCCCAACCCCTACACGGTGGAGGGGGGCCATGTGTTTTGAAAGCGCATCTTGCGGCATCATCGATGACTTTTGCGGCACGTGTTTGGCTGCCCCTTCTCGGGGTCCTGCTCGCCAACAACGTCGCGCGGGCGACGGGCCAGACACCGATTGCGATAGCTATCGACTATCAAGCGCCGCCGGAATGCCCGCCGAACGCAGTCGTGGCGCAAGAGGTCTTGCGCCGTTCACCTCGGATCGTGATCACGGAGGCATCACAGACGGAGAACGTGTTTTTCGTGACAGTGAAACACTTAGATGATGGCTACATGGGGAACCTGCGGGCCGGGCCAGCTGAGGACTCGGTTCGGCATGTGCGCGACGGTGCCTGCGAGGCGGTGGTGTCGGCCCTGGCCCTAATGGTGGTGTTGGCGGTGGACCCACGTACAGGCGAAGGGGTGAACCACAAGGCAGCGGAGGATGGTTCACAACGACGGGTGACTGCCCCGGCCCAGACTTCGCCACCGACTGTGCCTAAACGCCCACTCTCCCAATGGCGGCTAAGCGCGACAGGCGTGGGGCGCACAGATCTGTGGCGCAGCTTGGCGATGGGCGCAGGGCTGTCGTTGTGGTGGGCGCGCTCGCATACAGAGCAAAAGTGGCAGTGGTCTCCGGCGGTGGGCGTGATGGTGGCGCACGCACCACGCACCGAGCTGCCGTTACAAGCGGATGCGGGCCGCGCGCGCTTTGATTGGACGGCTGGCGCCCTGTCCGCGTGCGCGGCTGCGTTCAACCGCCCGCCTTTCATGCTGCGGGGCCCTTGCCTGGGCCTAAACGTTGGTGCCATCCGTGGCCAGGGATTGGACTTGGCGCAGCCTCGGGACGCGACGCGGCTGTGGCTCTCAGTTGAGGCAACAGTACAAATGTCAGTGCATCCAGGCGGCCCGTTTTTCATTCGCGTGGTGGGCGGCGCCGCGATGCCGCTGCTGCGTCATCAGTTCGTGTTTCGATCTCCCGATGTCCTCCTGTACCAAACGCCCGGTTTGGGGGCGGTGGCGATGGTGGACGTCGGCGTAATTTTTTAGGCGCCGTGATCCGTTATCGATTTGCTGGGCATCTCCTTCGTGAACGCACCCGTCTGGGTGCCGAGCTGCATTATCGTGAGCCGCGTCGTAACACTGCCAACGTCGCCCGAGGAGGCACCCCTGCCGGAGCGCCCCACGGAACCTGTGCGTCCTTCGCGTCGGTTTCGCAAGTTGGTGGCCCGCCACATAGACCTAGTGGCGCGGACGGTTCGCAGGCTAGGCGTTCCGCCCACCGATATTGAGGATGCCGTGCAGAAAGTGTTTCTCACCGCGAACGGCAAGTTGAACGCAATCCACCCGGAACAAGAACGCGGCTTCTTGATAGCCGTCGCGACGCGGGTGGCTTCGCACGAGCGCCGTGCGCAGGCCCGCCGGGAGCGCACCCGCGAAGCGGTGGGGCACTTGCCTTCACCCGGCGTGCAAACGCCTGAACGAGCGGCAGAGCAAGCGCAAATGCGGGATCTGCTGGATACGATTCTTGATCGCATGGATGCCGACCTGCGCGCCGTGTTTGTATTGTTTGAGCTCGAAGAGCTGTCACTTACAGAGATCGCGTCAGCGTTGGAAATTCCGCGCGGCACGGCCGCTTCAAGGCTGCGGCGGGCACGCGAAGACTTTCAGAACCAATGTGCAGATGCGACGGCCGAGGGAGATTCAGGAGGCACGGCATGACCGACGAACGCGATCCAGAACGCCTCAGAAAAAAGGGCTCGCCCTTACAGATGGCTCTGCTGCGTTCCACGCGAAGCGATGGCTTGAATCGACAGCAACGCGGCCGGATCTTGGCGGGTCTTGGTGTGGCCGGAGGCCTGGGTTTGGGGGGGCCGGCGGTGGCGAAGCTTGCCGGCGCGGCGGCGGGGGCTGGCAAGGCCGCACAGGGCATAGTAGTGGCCACGAAGGTGGTTTCTGTGTTGCTCGCGGGTGGAGCGCTGGCGGTGGGAGGCTTGCGCGTCGTGCGTTCGCTCGGCCCCAACGCCACAACAAAGCCAAAGGCCGCGCAGGTGGCTCCCTATGTAAATGAAACAGCGCCCATGCAAGCGCAGCCACTTGCGCCCCTGTCTGTTCACCCCGTGACGTCACAAGCCTTGCCCGCGCAGGTTGGGCCCCGTCGCCACGCTAAGCTCGCCCTTGCGCGTAACAACGCCGGGTCCCAAGCGCCACTTGCCGCCGAGCTGGCAAGCGTCGAACAAATACGCGCGGCCGTGGAAGCGAAAGACGGTGCGGCCGCGCTGCGACGCCTTGCGAACCATCGGCGTGCTTTCAGGCCAAACGCGCTCGGAGTTGAAGTTGATGTGTTGCAGATCGAGGCGCTGGCTCTTGCGGGGCAACGGGAGGCGGCTCTGCAAGCAGGCGCGACTTTCTTGCGCCGCAAAGATGGCTCGCCGTATACACAAAGGGTGCAGTCGTTGCTTAAGTCGTTGCAGCAAGGCGATGCAAGTTCAAGGTGATGGCGTGCGCCTTCTTGCCATCGCCGCCGCCAGCTGCCTTCTAGGTTGTGAAGCCTCACCCACAGTGTTGGGCGTAGGCGCCACCGCCCCGCCGCTTTGCACGTGGGCCTTCACCTTTGAGGGTGGTGCACAAAGTTGGGTGGCGGCCCCGCTGGTAGAAGGCGCATTGAACCCTTGGCAACACGGCGCCTCTTTGGATCCCGCTTGCCACGACGGCACGCAATGTTTTGGCGCTTCATTGGCGGAAGGCTACCCCGGATGTTCTGCGGCGGTCTTGGTGTCTCCGGAAGTTGATCTTGTTGGATGCAGCGGCGCCGCGACGCTGTCGTTCTGGCATTGGCGCGATTTTAACAACCCGGGCGACGCCACCTCACCGCCCGACGGTGGGTTCTTGCAGATCTCATTCGACGCAGGCTTATCGTGGACGGATTTGGCGTCCCCCAGCCGAGATCCCTACAACGGACAACTTGCCGCTGATCCAAAGAAGTGCAGCGCGCCTGAGATCGTTGGTTCATACATTGGGCACGCAGCCTGGGGCAGCCGCAACCGCGGGTGGCTGAACCCACAGTTCACTTTGCCGGCACTGTTCGCCACGAAGCCCTTCTGGGTTCGCTTCGTGTTTGGCTCCTCAGGGAATCGGGACGCGCGCGGTTGGATCGTTGACGACGTTCGCATCACAACAATTCCGTAAACGCGATCGATCGCGTGTTTTTCTTCGCGACTCGTGATCCGAAACCGATGAGGCGGGCATAACCATCAGGGGCCCACTTGGTGTGCCCTCAATCTGCAGCCTCCAACAGCGGAGAATCATCAATGAACTTAAGTTCGTTTCGCGCACGCGGCCTCTCACTCAGTTTCACGTTTGGGATCGCCTACTTTTGTGCTTGCACAGGTACCGTCCAACGGCCCGACGGCCCTGGAGGCGGCGACGATCCCAGGGCCCCCAAATCGCCCAATTCACCGCAGCCGCCCGGCCCTCGGCCCGAAGGGCCCGTTGTTGTGGATCCCAACGCGGAAAAAGGAGTGTTTGACTTTCACGGCGAAGGCTTCGACGGGTTAGCGCGCATTTCATCCATGGAATATCGCAACATTCTTACCGACGTGTTCGGAGCGATTCCCGCACAGCTATCGTTGCCAGACGACGAAGGCGACGCCGCGGGCACGGGTTTCGTTGGCCAGTCCTTCGCGATGACAGACACCGCTTTCGCTGCTTATCAGACGGCCGCCGAGACGGTGGCTGCGGCGCTGCTCGACAGGCCGCTTAGCGACAAGCTGAACTGCGACCTTGCGAAGGGCGACCGTGCGTGCGTCGAGAAATTCCTCGATACCTTCGCGGCTCGCTTGTTGCGCAGGCCACTTGATGCGGACGGCAAGTCGCAGATGCTTGGACTCTATGATCGCGCGCGCACAGAGTTCACGGCGACGGCACGCGAGGCAGCCGCTTTGGTGATCGCTCGGTTGTTACTGTCGCCGCAATTCCTCCACAAGATTGAGCCTGAGGCTGGCGCATCGTCAAATGAGCCACGCCTCGTGCACCTGGACGCCTTTGCGTTGGCGTCCCGTTTGGCGTTCTTCCTGTGGCGAAGTGGCCCCGACAGCGAACTCCTCGCCGCCGCCCAATCTGGTGAGATACTGAAGCCCGAAGTAATGGCGTCACAGGCGCGTCGTCTGCTTGCCGATCCGCGCGCAGCCGTGGTCATCCAGGCCTTTCATGCACAGTGGCTGGAACGCGGCCATCTGGATGAGGCGCAAAGAGAGGATCCCCGCTTTACCGAAGCATTGAAGACTGCCATGGCCACAGAGTCGGACAAGTTCGTGAAGCACGTGGTTTTCGACGGCAACGGCGGTCTCACCGATCTTCTCACGGCGCGGTATTCGTTTCTTACGCCCGAGCTTGCAAAACTTTACGGCGTGCCAAGCCCGCGCGGCGTGGATCAACCAACACCCTTCGACGCCAGCGTCAAGCGCGCCGGCATGTTTGGTCACGCCAGCTTCTTAGCGGGTCATGCCACCGAGAGGGATTCGAATCCGATCACACGGGCCGTGACGTTGTTCGAACGTGTCTTGTGCCGTGAGCTACCGAAGGTGCCGCCCAACGTGGCCGAGATGGAGGTGGAGGATCGCCTTTCGCATCCTGTATGTGGTGGCTGCCACCGTTCGTTCGAGCCGCTGGGTCTTGGTCTTGAACTTTACGGATCACTCGGGGAAGAGCGAAGCACGACCGGGCGTAAAGTAGATGGAAACATCGCCGACTCCGTCGAAATTGACGGCGTCTTCACGGGATCCGAGGAACTTGGGCGACGCCTGCTTTCGGGCGTGGATGGCCCCTATTGCTATGCGCGGCAGTGGTTCCGCTTTGCCGTGGGCCGCGTTGAAGGCCCCCTTGACGTGAGCAGCATGAACGACGCTGTAGAAGCGTTCCGCAGCGCGAAGCTAGACGTTCGCGAACTTCTAATCTCCGTGGTTCAGACGCGCTCGTTTCGCACGCGAAGTGAACGCCCAGCCAATGAACAGCGCACGTGCACCACTTCGATTTGAAGCAGGAGAACCATCATGAGCCTCACACACATCAATCGTCGCAAGTTTCTCGTTGGCGCCAGTTCTTTGCCCCTGGCGCTGCCTTTGTTGCCGCAGGTCACACGTGCGGCCCCCGCGTCGGGCGTCAAGAACCTCATCGTGTTCTGGGTGCCTGACGGCTCTCCGACGGATCCCGCGGGCTCACGCAAGACGCTGCTCGCACGCCATCGCAAAAACGTTGCCGTCATCACGAACAGCCAGCACACGGCGTACGAGCGGGAGTATGGCAGCGAAGAGCATCCCAACGGTCCGCGGACATTGCTGACGGGCGGACAGAACGGACCTGACCGCGTGGCCAACGGCGTGAAGGTGCCTGCAGGGCGTTCCGCCGATCAAATTGTGGGCTCTGTCTTGGGTGGCAGCGCGATCTTCCCCACCTACGAGCTCGGCTCGTGGGGCTCCAACATGAAGGATGGCGTCCGCTACATCAGTTTCGAGTCACGCGGCAAACCGCGCGTGCCTTCGTACAACCCGGTCAAGAGCTACGCAGATCTGCTGTCGGGCCTAGCGCCGTCGGGCAACGACGCCGACGCCCTGGCTGCGCGCGAGAGAACGCGCCGCACCTTGCTGATGCGGGGCAGCTTGCTTGATTCGCTGGTGCCTGAACTAAAGCGCACATGCGAAGCCGTGGGAAGCAGCGGTCGCGACAGCCTGGACGCCTACCTTACAAGCGTGCGCGCTGTGGAGAAGCGCACGAAAGCGATGCTGGAACAAGGCATGGGTATGGCATCGCCGTCTGCGTTACCGAAGCTCGACAATCGTTGGGGTGAAGCAGCCTTCTATCAGGACGACAAAAACTTTAACGTGGTCGGCGAGGCGAATATGCGCATTGCTGCGGCGGCGCTGGCTGCCGGGACCACGCGCGCGATCACATTTCACTGGGGCACCACCGGCCCCACCACTGTGCCCGATTGGTTGCCCAACAGAAAACTCAAAGGTGTTTATCATCATCGCCTTTCACATCCCAAAGAGCATCCAAAGGATGTATCCTTTGCGGATCGCCAGATGCTTTATCAATGGTACGAAGAGCAGCTTGCCTTCTTGTTGGATCGTTTGGCCGAGATAGACATGGGCGGGCAGACCTTGCTCGATCAAACCGTGGTGTTGCGGCTGAGCGAGTCGAACAACAACGGTCACGCAACCAATGACCTACCGGTTTCGGTTTCGGGTGGCAGCAGCGTGTTTGCTGTGGGCAGTGATCATGACCTCAAGGGACGTTCGGTGTGCGACGTTATCACGGCAGTCTTGCAGGGATTGGGCATACAGATGGATGCCCTGGGGCGCCCCGACAGCAACGCGGGGGCTTACACGGCCCTGCTTCGCTGAGGCCGGGCTTCCAGCGTCAAGGACGAGTGGTGACGGCGGGAAAGCCTGAGACTTTGGCAACTTCAACTCCGTGTCCTGCAAAGGGGTCGGTCCCTACGCCGGCCCGTAGGCCACGCTCGTGCAAGCTTGAACTGGGACAACTTCATCAAGGTCGAGATTCGCAGCAACACGGCAACACCTGCGTTGACGACCTAGTGCTCGCTCGCGAAATCCGATCAAGCATTCGCTTGTGTGAACGGATGATCGCTTTTGCCGGTTTCGTCCACTCGCGTGCGACCCGCTTGACCCAACCCGAAGGAGGGGCGATAGGGCGATACGCCGGTTGCACGGCGCACCCGAGTGGGTGACACTGCCGTCGTGAAGAAGCTTGGCCGCGAAACAAAATGGATTACGCTTTCACTTCTGGCGTTGGCGGCCTGCGAGGACGAATCCTCGAGGCGGCCCGGCGGCGATGCCGCCGTATCCTCGGATGGAAGCCAAGATGCGCCCAGCAGCGACGGAGCGGTCGCCGACAGTGCGCTCGCAGACGGAGCGTTCGCGGGCGAGGTGGGGCCATCCGCCATGGGCAAGATCATGTCGTTGGGCGCAAGAGACGTAAGTCGGCAAGCACATGCCGTGGTGGAACTTGCGGACCGGCAGGTTCTGGTTATAGGAGGCATCAAGTTTCCCAGTCCTTTGTCCGGTCTTACCGATACCACTTTGTATGATGTGACAGCCGGATCGTTTAGCGTGGTGGGTCGCATGCAGGACGGCCGGCACAGCCACAGCGCAACGTTGTTGGCAAACGGCCGCGTGCTGGTCGCGGGCGGATATGGAGGCATGCCCGCCGCTACGTGGCGCACCGCCGAACTCTATGATCCAACGACGAAAGCCTTCACGCGCGTCGCGAACGAAATGTCGATCCCCCGGCTCGGGCACGGCGCGTTCACGCTTTCGATGGGCGCGTTGGCTGGGAAGGTGCTGATCATGGGTGGCGGCGCCCTCGGCACGCCGTTAACGGTGGAAGTCTTCGACCCGGCCACGTCAATGTTTTCGCCGGTGACGACTGTCGATGCTCCGATGGAGCGTCAAGGCGCGGCGTTTGCGCAGCTCACTGACGACAGCGTGCTCATCACCGGGGGGCGCACGATGGCTAACGCTGCAGCGGTTCTCGATTCTTATGTGTACGTGCCTTCCACGGCCACCTTTCGTCGTGTTGCAGACGCGCTGCAGAGCCGTCGTTTCCCGACCGCGACGACGCTTGGTGACGGCCGTGTCCTTGTGGTCGGCGGACAAAGCGGCTCTAGCGGCGCCGGTGACGAACTTGCGACAACCGAGCTGTACGATCCGGCCATGGCTCGCTTCATCGCTGGCCCCCCCATGAGCAGCCCCAGGCGCAATCACACCGCAGCTCGGTTGGGCAGCGGTCGCGTGCTGATCGCGGGTGGCAATGGCCCCTCATCCACGTTGCGCACCACCGAGATCTTTGCCCCTGCCACAAACACATTCACTTCGGGGTCCGACCTTGGCCAAGCGCTGTCATTGATCGAGAGCGTGGCTCTATCTGACGGACGCGTTTTCTTGATGGGTGGTCAGGGGATGACGGGACTCGTTAACCGCGGCGCCGAATTGTTCTCGGAGTGAAGACAACATAAAGGCAAACCAGCCATAGCAGCAGGGTGGGCCCACCTGCGGCGGCCCGGCTTCCGCTCCCAAAGCTGCACCCGTTTGTATTTCGTGGGCGATCCTGCGAAGGCTCAACCTCATCATCAGTGGGCGTAGGCTCTGCACCGCCTGCGCCCCCTTGCGGTTGCGGCTCTGCAGCTTGCGCATTGCCGCCCGAAGCTGCGCCCGTGTCGGGTGAACCACCCATACCGCCCATCGACTCTGCGCCCTGCGGATCAACAAACTCAACGCCAGGCTCACCAAACGTGGCTTCGCCTTGCACCAAAAAGGTTTCGTAGGTTGGGAAGCTGGCGCTGCCCATGCGACCGATGGCGGTCAGCGCGTGAATGCCGGGCGGAAGATTTTTGAGGAAGAACTTCCATGGTGGCGCCTTAAGTTCGAACAGCGCTTTGGCACCCAAGAACACTTGCACTTGTGACAAGCCATCAAGCATGCGGGGCTCCAAAACCACTTCGATTTGCGAACCATCCACACTCGTGATTTGTGAACCGGCGCGGGTGGCGGGCGAGGAGAAGCGCAGACTCACGTTGCGAGGCACGTTGAGGGAAAGCTTCTCGCGTGCGTTAAATGCGCGATGGTAAAGCGCAGCTGCTTCGCTGGGATGCCAATTGGCTTCTGCGGTGGGCACCGCCGAAAAGCTCGCGGCGGGTGCAATCGTGGGAAACCTGAGATCGTCAGTGCTGCGGTCCCAAGGCGGTGGCACTGAATGCCAGACGCTCGCGGCTGGGATCGGCTCCAGTTGAGGGGCTGCGTCTGCGGTGGGTGCGCGATCGGATGGGTACCGCAACCTGATCACCTCGTGCGCAAACGCCCAGGTCAAAGGCCAGGCCATGCCGTCTTCGGCCGGAACCGGTACGTGACGCGCCACCCATTCCACCGCGAAGGCCACCGCCGCTTTGCGTTCGAAACGCCATTGGCGAAAGATGTCCCAAACGCGAGGGTTGGACCCACTGTCACCGCTGCCAACCACGAACAAGCCGGGCACCTGCTGTGCCTGCGCTGAAAGCGCGCCCGGGTTGCCACCGCCTCGCATCGCCACGAAGCCCAGCACCCGCTGCGGAATCGCCTCGGTGATGGCGCACACCGCACCGCCGCCAAGCGAGTAGCCCGTAAGCAACAGCGGGGCATTCTTCAATTCAGGATGATTGGTCTGTGCGCCCGCTTGGGCAAGCGCATCGTTGAGTTGGTTTGCCAACCCCGCTCCCGATCCACCGAAACCGCGGGTGGCCACGAACGCAAACCGCCATGATGAAGCGACCGCTTGCATGGTGGCATCATCACTTTGCGCGCGAAAATCCGCGCCCGAGCCATTAAACGATGTGATCACGCCTCTGAGCACAGGTTTGCCTTGCGGAATGTAGATCCGAAAGTCGGCGCCCCCACTTTGAACCTCCACCACCGCCGCGTCGGCAAGGGGCGCCCGCAGGCACAAGCCCGCCATAACCAGATGTCGAAGAACGCGCTTTACGAAAGCTGGACGCGGGAGCCTGTGCATGGTCAAACCGGCTTCCACAGGCCCGAGATTCCACCTTGGGAGTCTTGCCCAAAAACATCGCTGTTCACGCCACAGGCTTTCTGAACGCTTACCCATAGGTCTGCGAGGCTTGCGTTGCGCGCGTCGCGGCCCGCCGCTGGCCCCCCCATTTCGTTGCCTGCAAAGGGAAATTCAAACGTTCTGCGGTGGGCGATGCCGCGTTTGGCGCCTCCCGCCACAACGAAGGTTTGGTTGTTCTGGCTGTGGGCCTCGGCGATCTCGCTGCCCCACACCACAACGGTGTCGTCCAGAATCCCTGCGGTTTTGAGCTTTTCAAGCAATAAACGGAAACGCTCTGCATAGTACTTGTCGATCGCCTTCCATTCGACCAGCGGCGCGACGCCGGGGCTCGTTTCGCCGTGGCTCACCTCGTGGTGATCATCGGCTTTGCCAACACCCTTTAAGGGATTCAGACCGCCGCCGCCACCTTGATTCATGAATGTGACGGCATTGCGCATGCCGCATGCCATCGTGGCCACGGCGAAGTCCATTTGCAGCGTGTTGTGCTGCTCGAACGCAGCCTTGTCGTAGGTTCCGGCGGAGGCGTCAGGCGGTGGCACGGTTGTGCGCGCCTTGCCTAGAACCTGTGCATTGCAGGCAGCTGCGTTCATCATTGGCTTGGTCAGCTTTGTCTCAAGGTTGCGAATCGTTTCGAACATATTGTCGGCGTCAGCCTTTGCGCTGGCGGGCAGGCGGCTCTTGAACGCCGTGATGTCCGCCTTTACAAAGTCCAACAGGCTCTTTTCCCTCGCGAGGGCGTCTTCAACTTCGGCGTTCGATCCGCTTGGCGCCAACCCGCCGAACACCAACTTATAAGCCTCGCGAGAATCATTGATGTGGGGCAGCCGAAGACCTTTGCCTCGCCAAGTCAGAACCGTGAACATGTTTGGAACACGTGGCCAATACGTGATCAAGTTCAACGGTGGGTTGGGCGTGAGGCCTGCGATCACATAATCCAGGGAAGGGCCGTACCCAATGAAGGGCGAGTCTCCGCTCACGCACGTGAGCAGCCGGGAAATGTTGAAGTGAAATTGCCCCCGCTCGTGCGCGGACTTGTTTGATAGGCCGCGCAGCACCGTGATCTGATCTTTGATCGGCTCAAGCGGTGACAACGATGGCAAGAGCGTGAAGGCGTCCCCTTGCCCGCGCGAACCAAAGTCTGAACGAACGAAACCGTTGCTCGTGAAAAAGAAGAAGAAGTTTCCCGGCGATTGCACGCCCGCCGCCTGCGCGCGCATCTTGCGAACAAACGGCGACAGGATCAACGTGGCAGAACCCAGGCCTGCCAACAAATCGCGACGCCTCACCAAGCGTTTGCCCTTGACCGTGGTCATTGTTCGCCTCCTTGTCGCAAAGAAAAGCTCGGTAGCGCCGCCAGGTTTATCAGCATGTCGGCCACGCGCTGTGGTTGCTCTTTGTCGGGCGCCACGAGCCGCTCCAACTCACACGATTGCGCTTCGGGCTCAAACTCTTTGCCAAACCCGAACGAGGCCATTTGTGCGGCAAAACAAACTTGCCCGCGTGGGCTTGCGGCTATCGCGCCCGCCAACTCGATGCTGCTGTCATAGGTGCCATCAAGGTCGCCCTGGTCCGTGAGCGTGATTTTTGTATCGATGGCGCGCTTAAATTGTGTTTCTGTGCGGTGGGCGCCGATCGCATCGAAGTTTTCTAATCCCAAGCCGAACCAAGCGAACTGTTGATGGCAGCTCGTGCACTCTCGCGCGTTGGTTTGAGCAAACTCGAAGTGCTGGCGTGCGGTGGCCTCCTTGTCGTTTGGATTGAACAGTTTGAGGCTTGCCTGGTCCGCAGCGCCCGCCGGGGGCGAGGCGATCGGTTGACACAAAAGAGCCTGGCTAAACAACAGCCCCCGGTGTGCCACCGAAGTGTCTTCCGCATGTGACAGCGTGGCCAGAAGCCCACCGTGGCCCACCAAACCTTTGCGGTGCGGGGGCAGCTTGATTCGGGAAAATGGCGCGAAATTCTCTGGGAGGGCGATGCCGTACAAGGACGCTAGGTTTTGGTCTATGTAGCTGTGCTCGGCCGAAAAAAGCTCGTGCAGCGTGGCTTGCTCGTTCCAAACCATCGAGTCTAAGAACGTTTCGGTTTCCTGCACCATGGACGCTTGCAGACTGGCGCTCCACTGCGGAAAGCGGTCTGTGTCTTTCGCCAGCCCACCTTGCGAAAGCGGCTGTAAATGAAGCGCTTGGAAGAAGAAGCGTTCAAGCTTGTCGTGCGCTTGGGGCAACTCGGCAAGGCGCCGGGCCTGCTGGAGCCGAACGTCGACGTCTTTGAGCTTGCCCTCGACCGCAAGCTCAACAAGCTCGTTGTCGGGCGGCATGTCGGCGATCAAGTAAGACAGTTCGCTGGCCAACTCGTCCTGCGTCAGCACTTGCAAGCCATCTTCGGCCTGCCCCAACTCACTGCGATAGAGAAAGCGAGGTGACAGCAGCATCGCCTCCAATGTCAGCGCGACCGCTTCGTCAGTGTTCCAGCGGCTTTCACTGTTTTTAAAAAACGCCAGGTGGCGCTGCAGCTCTTCGCTGTCCAAAGCGCGTCGAAACAACTTCTGTCCCAGGCCTTTGACAAAGCTCTCTGCACAGGTCTGCGAAGCGGGTTGGCTTACTAAACATGGCCAATCAGAAGTCAGGCGGCTCTTCGCGTTGATGGCCACATCGCCCGCAACCTCTCGGTATGCGGTTAACAATTGATCATCAACGCTCGCGGCGCTGGCGACGTTATCGAACGTGGCGAAGCTGCCGGGGGTGCTGGGATCGATGGGCAGCTTTTTGTTGGTGATGCCCTTGCCGAACACAGACTCCAGGCTGTTGATGTACTGAGGCACCGTGAGGCGCCACAAACGCGCGCGCGGCAAAGAGGACCTTTGCACCTCGCAGCTGGCACCGGGCGAATCGTCGGGGCCGCCCGGACCTGCCTTGGCGTCATCGGTGGCCGCATTTCCACCGGTACACCCGGCCGCCAATACACATACGACCACACAACTTGGTCTGATTCGCAGCATTCCCCTAAAAGACCACCCGCTTCAGACGAAGTCACTACGTACAGAGTGACCGGTTAATTCTAACCGGTAGACGATTCAGTTAAGGAGCCACATAATTGAAGGTTACGCATGAATGGCCTTGGCTGGATCCAGCGCGTGGCGGCCTTGCTATGGCCGTTGTTGGTGGTGCAGCCCGTGTGCGCGGCGGCTGTGCTCTCGGCGTCGCCGCTTGATTTTTACCGGGTCGAACGCTGGGGCGTGCAGGACGATCTGCCTTCAACCGCTGTGCAATCCCTGGCGTGGGACCGCGCGGGTCATCTGGTGCTGGGGTTGCACGGCGACGTCATGCGCTTTGATGGGGTCAGGTTTAGGTCCCTGGGTCTTGGGCCCTCCCTCGCCGAGCGAACGCAAGTGCGTGCCCTCATGATCGATCACGCGGGGGGGCTGTGGGCGTCCACATTGAACCGCGGGTTGTTTTATCGCGCCACAGATCAGTTTGCGCGCTTCGGTGTGGCGCAAGGTCTGTTCCCGCTCAACATCGCTAGTGTCTGCCAAAGTCCGGACAATCATGTTTGGATCGGCACCACACAAGGGTTGTGGGAAGCCGATGGGGCACGGCTTCGTAAGGTGGATGCGGGGGCGGTGTCACGCTTGGCTTGCGCAGCGGACGGTTCCGTGTGGGTCGCGCCAGGTGAACGTGCGCTTTGGAGGTGGCGCGATGGCCAGCGCACCGGCTTCGCTGCCGAAACGGCGATGACGAAGGACGGGGCCTATAGTGTGTTGTCGACGGCAAATCATGGTGTGTGGGTCGGCACGAACGCCGGCGCCTTGATACACATTGTCGGAGACAAGCTTGAGCGCATCGGTGTGCCCGAAGGCGTCCCTGCCGTGCGCATCACGGCGCTGGCCGAGGACATGCAAGCGCAACTTTGGTTTGGCACGTGGGGGGGCGGGGTGGGCGTGCTGCAAAGCCCGCAAAAGGTTGCCATGCTTGACGTCACAGCGGGGCTCGCCGGCAACACCGTGACAGCGTTGGCCGCCGATGACTTGGGAACGATGTGGGTCGGCACCACGTCGGGCTTGTCCCGGCTTAGCCCCCGGCCGTTTCGCATCGTGGACCAGCGACATGGCTTGCCGTCCGCATTCACGACGGCGCTGTTTCAAGGCGCTGACGGTGATGTTTGGTTAGGGGGCGAGGATGGATTGCTGATGCGCGTTTCGCCATCTGGAGCCGCTCGTACCGAACGCGTTGACGCGGCAAACGAGCCAGGCAGCCACAGCCCGGTGCTCGCTTTGAACCAAGACAGCGCAGGGCGGTTGTTGATAGGCACGGGCGATCAGTTGTGGAGGCGTTCTTTGCCCGAGTCCCCTCATGTCCCCGTGCCCGGACTCAGCGGCGGGGCCACCGGGGTCACGCCGGTGTGGGGGATGACAGCCACGACGTCGGACGGGCTTTGGTTGAACCTGGGCGGAAGGTTAGGGCGCTTAAGTGAAGGTGAACTGCACTTGGTTGATTCCAAACATGCGTCGGGCCTCATCGCCACCACACCCCTGCAAACAAAGGACGGCCAACTTCGAGTGGGGGCAAACGGTTGCATCTATCGCGTGCAAGGGGACAGTTTGGTGCAAGAGCTTCGGCTACCGGTTTCGGAAGACGCGTTGGTGTACGGACTCGTGGAAACGCCGCTTGGTTTATGGGCGGGGACGCGTGAAGGGTTGGTGCATGTTCGTGGCACGCATGCTGAAAAAATCGGGGTGTCGGCCGGGTTGCTGGGTTCGGTCACGGCGCTTGTGGAGGACGCCCAAGGCGACGTTTGGGCGGCTTCACGCGCCGGATTGTTTCGCGTGCGGTTTGAGAACGGGCGTTGGCAAGTGCGCCGGTGGCACGCGGCTTGGGGCCTGCAAAGCACAGAATTTAGCTTTCCTGCAAGCCCTTCGGCGTTCCGCATGCAAAGCGGCGAGTTGTGGTTCTCCACAAACGCGGGTGTGGTGGTGGTGGATCCAAAGCGCGTGACGCCCCCGCTGGCTCCCCCCTCGACGGTCATTGAAAAACTGACCGCTGAGGGGCACGTGATTGCGCCGGCTTCGCAGGTAACTTTGCCACCCGGGACCGGCAGGCTTGATGTTGAGTTCACGGCCTTGCGAACCCTTGAGCCGCGGCTGTGCCAGTTTCGGTTTCAGTTGCAGGGCATCGACGAGGGCTGGGTGGTCTTGGCGCGCGAGCGCGGCGCAAGCTTCACCAACCTCGCGCCGCGGCTCTATCATCTGGCCGTACAAGCCGCGGGTCCAGATGGCGTGTGGGGGCCGATCACGCGCATGCAAATTCTGTTGCCACCTTTATGGTACCAACGCACCACAGTGCGTCTGTTGGCGTTGGTGGTTGTTCTGGCTGGCCTCACGACTTTGGTTTCGGTGTTGCGCGTGCGCCATGTAAAGCGTCGGTTTGAAACGCTGGCGGACGAGCGGCAGCGCATCTCGCGCGACTTGCACGATGCCCTTGAACAGGGTCTCACAGGCATCGCGCTGCACCTCAAGGCGATCGAGCAGCGGACACAGCCTGCCGATCCGGGGCGCCCCCACGTGGACGCCGCGCGCGCCATCGTGAGCCATATCCGATCTGACACCCGCCACTTCATTTGGGATCTGCGGCGGCAACCAGCGCAAGGCTTGGTGGGGGCCCTGCAAGCGGCGGCAGCGTACTATCGAGCCTTGGAAGTGGGGACTTGCACGGTATCCATCCGGGGGCCGGAGCCCCAAGCGTCAGCGGAAACACTGACCGCCGTGCTACGTATCGTTCAAGAAAGCCTCACCAACGCTGCAAAACACGCGGCTGCCCCGCACGTGACGATCGACTTGGATGCCAATCCAGCGGGAGGCTTCGTTGTGCGTATCGCTGACAACGGCCAAGGCTTTGAACTCGATCAACACGGGCACGGACGTCTTGGCCTGCAAGGCATGCGCGAGCGGGCCACACGGGTGGGAGGGCAGCTTGAATTTCACACGGCCCCTGGCCAGGGCACTGAAGTTATCCTGCGCATCCCGTCCACCCAAGGTGCAAAAACATGAGCCACAGCATTCGCATCCTCTTGGCTGACGATCACTACCTTGTGCGCTGCGGGTTGCGCGCCATCATCGAAGGCTCGCACGACATGGAAGTGGTGGCCGAGGCGGATGACGGCGTTCAAGCCATCAAACTTTACCGCGAGGTGCAACCAGACATTGCAATCCTTGACTGTCGCATGCCGGTGATGGATGGACCGCAAGCGATGGCGGCCATCCGGAGTGAGTTTCCAAACGCGCGCCTCATTGCGCTTAGCCACTATGAAGGGGATGAGCACATCGCTTTGGCGCTAAAGGCGGGCGCTGCCACTTATGTGTTTAAGCGCGTCGTCGATGCAGAGCTGCCGGAGGTCGTGCGCGCGGTATTTCGCGGCGAGGCAGCTTTGCCGGCCGACGTCTCGGCAAGGTTGCAAGTGCGTGACGGGCGCGCCCACTTGACGGAACGTGAACGCGCGGTGCTGACCTTGATCGCCAGGGGCAAGACGAACAAAGAAGTCGCGAACGCCCTCGGTCTAAGCGTGAACACAATCAACAATTACGTTGCAGCGGTTCTCGCCAAACTAGGTGTCGATGACCGCACGGCGGCGGTGACGGTGGCTTTGCATCGTGGCTTGGTTCACCTGGAGTAGCTCGCTCAAGCGTCCGTCCGGTAAGCACGAGCGACGCCTGACTACTAACTTTTACCTAGGCGACTAGATATGCCTTGAGGCTGCGGCTGCGCTTTCGGCGATTTGTGAAGTATCATCAAGAAACACTTCGCTTTTTGGGGGTTCCATGATGCAGTTGCGAACGTGCCTGTTAACGGCCTTAAGTATCACTTGTGCAGCGAGTTTTGCCGCATGCACGGCGTCCACGACGGACGGTGATGGCGGGGGCGATAACGAAGGCGGTCAAGGCGGCGGCAACCCGCCTCCACCGAAAGCGGGTTCGCTGACGCGCAACCCAAATTACACCTTGGTTTGCGAAGAGCCCAAGGGCCTCAATACGGGCAATACGCCGCTTTCCCGCTTAACCAACACCGAATATGAAAACACGTTGGCCGCGCTGTTGGCGCCCATCAAGGTGCCGCAAAAACCCCAGCTGCCCATGGAAGTTGTTACGAACGGCTTCTCAAACAACTGGGAAGGACAGAACCCTTCCGACCCACTCATCGAACAGTTTGAGCTCGGCGCTCAATCAGCCGCTGCCGCGGTTGTGCAAAATCTAGCGTCATTGAAGCTGCAGGGGTGTGGGGGCTCAGGTGAAGCGGCGGAAGCGTCTTGTGCGGCTGCGTTTTTAGATTCGTTTGGCATGCGTGCGTTTCGACGCCCTTTGCAGGAAGACGAGAAGCAGCGGTTCCTTGCGTTCTTCACAAAGAGCAAAGCTGCGTTTGGGTTCAACAAGGCGCTTGAGCTGACCACGACGGTCTTACTGTCATCGCCACAGTTTCTTTACAAACTGGAATTCGGCGAGGGCGATGCCACAAAAGGCGCTGTGAAACTAACCGGCTATGAAATGGCCTCACGCTTGTCTTACCTGCTGTGGGATTCCATGCCGGACGAGGCTTTGTTCACAGCCGCACGCGAGGGAAAGCTGGAGACAAGCGAGGGCTTGGGCGAGCAACTTGATCGCATGATCGACGATCCACGCGCCCGCCAGGCGCTCAATGAGTTTGCGGGCCAGTGGCTCCACCTGGGGCGGGTTTCCGGAAACGCGTCGGCAGAGCGCAAGAACAAGACGCTGTTTCCCAAATACACGCAAGACACGGCGCAAGCCTTATCAGAAGGCCTCCACGAGTTTCTGGCTGACAGCTTGTTAGGGGAGGGGGGCGGTATCAAGAAGCTTCTCACCAGCAACAAGGCGTGGGTCAACGACAAGACGGCGTTCATCTATGAGGTCTCGGCCCCCCAAGGTGCCACGCTGGCACCGGTGGAACTTGACGCCAGCAAGCGCCGCGGACTGACGACGCAGGCCGGTTTGTTGGCGGGTCTGGCACACGACGCAAACCAAGCGGCGGTGCTGCGAGGGCAATTCGTGCTTGATCTTCTATTGTGCCAACCGCCTCCGCCTCCGCCCAACAACATGGTGCCCTCGATTCCGCCTGTTGATACCTCGGTAAAGCGAACCACGCGTCAACGGCTGGTGCTTGAGCACGAAGCGCAGGGCGGCTCCTGCAAGAGCTGCCACGAAATCATTGATGGCGTTGGCTTCGCCTTCGAGAACTACGATGCCATTGGTAAATGGCAAACCGAGGAAGAAGGCCTGCCGATCGATTCATCGGCGTACATCAAGGATTCCTTTGACGCCGACGGCGATTTTGCAAACGCGATCGAGATGACGGAAAAGCTTTCGCGCAGCGAACAAACCTACCAGTGCTTCGTTGAACAGTTCTACCGCTACGCGATGGCGCGAAGCACTCAAGAGGTGGACGGCTGTAGTGTGGCGTCGCTGACCGATCAAATGGTGGACAACGAGGGCGATTTCCGCGGCTTGCTGAAGGCCCTGGTGCGCACCAACGCTTTCCGTTACCGCAGCGCTTTTTCGCAGTGAGGAACACGATGATTAACTCCATCAATCGACGCCAGGTTTTGCAATCGTTGGGTTTGGGAGGCGCGGCCACTTTCTTGCCCACTTTGAGGCGCGCCTCTGCGGCCACGAAGATCCCCACGCGTTTTGTGATCTTCTACACGCAACACGGCACCTTGCCGTGGCTGTGGACGCCGAAGGGCACGCGCGACAACTTTGAATTGGGTTACCTGCACGAGCCTTTGGCTGCCTTCAAGAAGGATCTCATCTTGCTTGGCGGCGTGGATAGCAAGGGCATTGATCAAGGCCCCAATGATGCGAACTGCGGGCACGCACGCGGGCAGGCGGGGTCGCTCACGGCTCAAACGCAAATCAAAGGCAAGTTGGGCAACGGCATTTCCATTGATGCGCACGTTGCCACGGGCTTGGCGGCGCAAAACGGTGGCAAATCCCCCACGGCCTTGCCTTTGGTGCACGCTGGAATCTTGGACAAATCGCCCAACCTCAGCTTGTGGGGCACCCCGTACCACCAAGGTCCGGGCAAGGTGGTGTCGCCCGAATACAACCCGCAGGTGATCTTCTCGCGCTTGTTTCCCACGGGCAAAGCGCCCGATCGAATGATGGACACGTCCGCGTTCGATCAACGCAAAAGTGCGCTCGACTTCATAAAGGACGAGTTCAACATCGTTGGCAACAAGATGGGCAAAGCCGAACGCGAGCGTTTGGTTCAACACGCAACCTTGGTGAATGAACTAAAGCTTCGCATCGACGCCACAGGAGGCGGAGGCGCTTCATGTTCTGCGCCCACAGGCATCAAGGCCAATGCAGGCAACGCGGGCTGGTGGGCCAACACCTCGGATGCGATGCCGAAACTGATGCAAGCGGCCTTTGCGTGCGATCTGACGCGCGTGTTTTGCTTCCAGGTGGAAGAGCCCGCGCCCAGCGCCTTTGGCTACACACCGGGCGCCGCAGGCACCACGGATCTACACGATCTCGTGCACAAGCTCGACGTCAACAAAAAGGAAGATCAAGACAAGGCGCGGCTGGACATCGCCAAACGCTACTACCGTCTGCATTCAGATCTCTTTGCGAAGGTATTGAACCTGCTCACCGAGCTCAAAGAGGCCGATGGCAAACCAATGCTCTACCACACGGCTGTTTTGTGGTGCGGTGAGATTGCCCAACCCGGCCACTCGTACCACAACAACAAATGGCTTTTGGCAGGTAACCTGGGCGGTTATCTCAAGCCAGGGCAGTTCCTTAGTTACGACAACGACAACGTCCGTTGGGGCCCGAGTGATTCGCCAAACGTTCCCTCCAACGGCGATCTTTTCACAACGATCGCCAACGGCATGGGTGTGCCCACCACAAAGTTTGGCCATCCAGCCGCGTGTCGCGGCGAACTAGCGGACATCAAGGCCTAAACATCGCTAAATGCACGCTGTCGAGGCTGCCGTAAGGACGTGTTTGGGGAGGAACGTATCGAAAGCCTGTTCTAGAACGCCGCCGACATGCGGGGCGATTTGCGTTAATATCCCGCCATGACGCAGAAAGCATTCGCAAGATCCGGGTGGCGGTTTTTTGTCGCTTTCATGGCCTGCGTGCCACTGCTCGCGTGCAGCGATGATGAATCAGAAGAGACTGGCGCGACAGACGCCGGTTTGATGGATGGTGGAGGTACAGACACAGGGGCCGGTGGGGCTATCGCAACAACCTGCAACGCCCCGCCGCCGCTGGTTTTGGTGGCCAACATCGCGGGCTCAAACCTTTTGCCTGTGATGGAAGATTTTCTTTACCAAGAGGCGGGCGTTGGCAGCGCACCCGGTTCGATCCGGCGGGTGGCCAGCGCGGGCGGCATAGTGACAACGCTCTTTACTGCGGCAGCCCAGCACGTCATCGCGGGTTTTATGGTGAACGCAACGGACATCGTTTTCGTCGACGACGACTACACGGCGGCGCCCACCAAGTCACGCGTGATGAAGATGCCCATTGCCGGCGGGACGCCCACGCAGGTGGGCATCGATCTCGCTGAGGCGCGCGTGGTGGGCATCGATGCCGCAAGCGTCTATGTGGTGAGCAAGGCCGCAGGCAAACAGCGCGTGGCCCGCATCGCCCTTGGTGGCGGCGGGGCCGCAACCATCGCCGACGTGGATGGTTCAACCATGTTGGGCACGCAACTCGTTGGCGCCAAACTGTACTTCACGCAAACCCTTCCGATGATGACGGGTGCGTTCGGGTACAACGTGCTTGATGTTTCTGCGGCTGCGGCGCTGCCCACGCCGTTCGGGGTTGTGAAGTCGGGCACGTGCCTTGTGCAGCTACAGCCCGTGGTGTTTGGCAGCACCGCTGTGGTTTGCACAACGGGAAGTGGAGGCAGCCGTGTGGTGGCGCTGGATCTCGATGGCATGAACCCGCGGCCCTTGATCGAACGTGCAAACTCAGGTCCGTTCTTCAACGTGTTGGCCAGCGCGGGCGACACGTTCTACATGCAGCAACTGCCGTCGAAGGCACAGCTCAACGACGGAGCGCTTTACAAGATGGAGCTAGCTTCGCCGAACGCTTTGGTGCCGGTGGCGTGTGGACGCGGCGTGGTCAAAAACCGCTTGTTTCGATCCGTTCCAACGTTGGACAGCGTAGAAATCGCCGTGGGGCCCACGCGCGTGGCGTGGATTGAGCAACGGCAAGAGGCAACCGGGCTTACCTTCACACTCTTTACCAAAGAGCGCATCCCTTCGATTTAAGTCTCACGTGATGCAAAAACAACCGAAGACGCCTGCGGCCGCGCGCACAAAGATGGTTATACCTCCCGCAGACAAAGCCACGCATGCGCTGCTTTCGGAAGCGCTCGCTGATCGACCTTTGCTGCGCCCGGGAAAGATGTTCGGCTGCCCTGGATTTTTTCTTGGCACAAAAGCCGTTGCTGTTTTGTTCGGCGAAGACGTGTGCATCACCTTGCCGCAGGCACGGGTGCAAACGTTGATTGACACTTTAGGCTATCGGCCTTTCATCGCAGGCGGGAACCGCGCCATGTCGGGGTGGGCGTTGATCAGTCCCGAACAATTGACCGACCTCGGCTCGGATTCGCCGCTGTGGGACGAATCGATCGCATACGTGAAAAGCAAGATCGACGCCGCTGTGAAGGCCAAAGCGGCCAAAGCAAGCAAGACGCCCACGAAGGCGAGGTCCGTGCCGCGAAAAGCGAAGACGAAGGGCAAATGAGCGTCGGCGTCTGGAGGCGCCGCATGCCTCATAGATCGATCTGCGCGCCGATTTCAACCACTTGGCGCCAAGGAATGTCCAGGTGGTCAGGCAGCGGCTGGGCGTTGCGCGTAAGCAATGCGAACAGCCACTCCGCGCGGCGACCCATCTTGCCAGCGGCGGAGGCCACGAAAGTATAACGGCCCACATAGTACGTGACGTTCTCAACGTCGATCGAATGGCCGCTGGCCGCGACGGCTTCTGCCAACACGACGGGCACGCTGGGGCGATCCATAAAGCCAATGCACACCGACAGCCGGTAGAGCCCATCGCCCAACGCCTCAAGCTGGGGTTTTTGCTCTCGAAGGCTGACGTACGGCTCGCGCGCCGTTGTCATGTGCAGCAACACCACCTCGGCGGGCAGCACACCGATGCGCGTGATCAAATTCGATAAGACCGGTGGCACGCCGCCTTGCACGCCCGTGGGGAACACACCTGTGCCAGGCGTTCGTGCCACGCCCTTACCGGCGCCTTCGGTGAACAGGCGATCAAGCTTGGGAACGGTTTCTTTGACGTGCTCCCGGTAGATGTCCCAACCGCGCTTCCAGGTCCACATTACGATGAAAAAGCCGACCGCGATGATGACGGGAATGTATCCGCCATCGACGAACTTGAACGACGCCGCAATGAAATAGGCAACATCGAAGATCAAAAACAGAAGCACCGGGGGCAGCGCTTTCCATAGCGGCCATTGCCATCGCGTGCGTACGACCTCGAAGTAGATGATGGTTGTTATCGCCATTGTGCCGGTGACGGCCAGGCCGTACGCCGCGGCCAAGTTGCTCGATCGTTTGAACATCAGGACCAATGCGGTGCAAGCGGCGGCCAACATCCAGTTCACGGCAGGGATGTAGATCTGGCCTTCGGAGTGTCTCGACGTGTGGGTCACACGAACCGTCGGGAAGAACCCAAGGCGAACCGCTTGGTGGGTGAGCGAAAACGCGCCCGAGATCAGGGCCTGCGATGCGATGACCGTTGCCGCCGTGGCCAAAGCGATGAGTGCGTACGTCCACGGCCCCGCGGGCACAAGTGAGTAAAACGGCGAGCCACTTGAGCCTGGGTGCGCAAGGACAAGGGCACCTTGGCCAAAATAATTTAGAACGAGTGCGGGCATCGCCACCGCAAACCAGGCGATCCGAATCGGCCTGCGACCGAAGTGGCCCAAATCAGCGTAAAGCGCTTCGCCACCGGTGATGGCCAGGACCACCGCGCCCAGAATGAGAAACCCCGTGGGCCCCTCGGACGCGAAGAACCGAATGGCGTAGATGGGGTTCAACGCCCAAAGGACGCTCGGGTTTTGGCTGATCTGGTTGATGCCCAGCGCCGCCAAGGTGACGAACCAAACAACCATGATGGGGCCAAACACAACGCCTATCGCGCCGGTGCCGCGGCTTTGCATTGCAAATAAGCCCAGCAGCACCGCACACGTGGCCGGAAGGACTGCCCAATGATACGCGGGGGCCACCACCTCGAGGCCCTCCATGGCACTCAGGACGGAAATCGCGGGCGTGATGATGCCGTCGCCAAAAAGCAAAGCGGCGCCGATCAACGCAAGCAATGTGGTCCAACGCAGACGGCCCTGCGCGTTTGGCAGCAACCGTTCGGGCATCAACGCCAACAGCGCAAAGATGCCGCCTTCGCCTCCGTTGTCCGCACGCAGAATCATCGCGAGGTACTTAAAAGCGATCACCACAACCAGCGACCAGAAGATTAATGACAAAACACCCAGCACGATAAGTGGCGTCGTGGCAGCGCCATGCTTGGCATGGAAGCACTCGCTCAAGGTGTAAAGCGGGCTCGTACCGATGTCGCCGAACACGACGCCCAACGCTGCTAGAGTCAACGCCGGCGTGCTGTGGCCGTGAGCGGGATCGGGCTGGGGCGAAGGCGCGGCGATTTTCACGGCGTTCCGTTTACCGGGGTTGCGCTCTATTGTCCAGCCGCGCCAACGCGCACGGATGGGTGGCTTAGCTCGATAGATCGTCGCCCAACCGATCAAGGCGCGCGCTGGCGTAAGCTTTGTCGATGACGATCTGCTCGCCGTGGCGCTCGGGAGCCTCGAACATGAGATCGTGGCAGATCTCTTCCACGAGGGTGCGCAAGCTGCGTGCGCCCGTATGGCGGGCCATCGCGTGGCGAACCACGGCCATCAGTGCTTCATCCGTGAATGTGAGATCCACGCCATCGAGTGCCATCAGGTGCGAAAACTCTTTCACCACGCAATCAGGCGGGCCTGTGAGCACGCCCAGCATCTGTTGTTCATTCAAAGGATGCAGCCGCACGCGCACCGGCAAGCGGCCGAGAAGTTCACCAATCAATCCGTAATCCAGCAAGTCTCTTTCGGTCACGCGATCGCTGGCCTGCATATCGGGCGTGGCACCGTGGTGGCCGAAGCCTAACGGGTGTGACGTTTCGTTGTATGGCTTGAGATCCGCAAACGTGCCGGCGGCGATAAACAAAATGTCTTGCGTGTCCATCAACACAAAATCGTGTTTGTTCCAGTGTTGTGTGACGTTGCCCGGAACATAGATCTCGCGGCCCTCCAACAGCTTTAACAGCGACTGCTGCACGCCTTCACCGCCGATGTCGCGCGAGCCAGCGCCCGTGCGTGCCCCAGGGCTGCGCCGAGCGATCTTGTCGATCTCGTCAATGAACACGATGCCACGTTGGGCGCGCTCCACATCGTGGTTTGCCTTGGCCAGCAGTTCACCCACCATCACCTCAACGTCTTTGCCGTAATAACCCGCTTCAGTGAATTCGGTGGCGTCGGCAATGCTCAAAGGCACATTCAACATTTCGGCCAGGGTGCGCGCGATGTGTGTTTTGCCAGAGCCCGTGGGGCCCACGAGCAAGATGTTTGATTTCTTCAGCAGCCGCTTACCGGGGCCCGCGTGCTTTTGCCGGCACCGCTTCAAGTGGTTGTAGGCGGCGATGGCCACCGTTCTTTTGGCCTTATCTTGGCCAACCACGTACCGGTCTAGGTACTCAAAGATCTGACGCGGCGTGGGGATCGACTCAAGATCTCGAGGTGCAACGCGCATTAAGTCCAATTATCCCACGCCTTCGACACCTCGTCAGCGTGTAAATGACGCAAGGCGCCCTTTGGTTGCAAGATGGAAACAGAATGCCCCCTTTCGCCGGACCGCGGCTCGTGCCAAATTGCCGCCACATGAAAGCCATCATTACCCGAGTCTCCGCCCGCGAAATCCTTGATTCCCGCGGCAATCCTACAGTTGAAGCCGAGGTCGAATTGGACAGCGGCATCGTGGCCTCCGCTGGCGTGCCTTCGGGCGCTTCCACGGGCGAACACGAAGCGGTTGAGCTTCGTGACGGCGACAAGAACCGCTACCTTGGCAAGGGCGTCTTGAAGGCCGTCGCCAACGTGGAAAAGTTGCTGGCGCCTGCGCTGATTGGCCGCGACGTTTTCGATCAAGCTGGCCTTGACGCCGCGATGAACGCCGTTGATGGCACGCCCAACAAGGGCAAAGTGGGCGCGAACGCTATCTTGGGCGTGTCGATGGCCGCCGCACGTGCCGCTTCGTTTGAATTGGATGTGCCGCTTTACAAGTACCTGGGCGGCCCGAACGCCCGCGTGTTGCCAGTGCCGTTGATGAACATCATCAACGGCGGCGCGCACGCCAACAACAAGCTCGACTTTCAAGAGTTCATGATCGTTCCTTGTGGTTTGCCATCGTTCAGCGAAGCGCTTCGCGCCGGTGCCGAGGTGTTCCACAACCTCAAGAAAATCTTGAACGACAAGGGCCACAGCACGTCGGTGGGCGACGAAGGTGGCTTCGCTCCCAACTTGAACGGCGCTGAAGACGCTTGCGCCACGATCTTGGAAGCCATCAAGAAGGCCGGTTACACGCCGGGCAAGGACATTTGTTTGGCGCTCGACGTGGCCAGCAGCGAGCTGTTCAAAGACGGCAAGTACGTCTTCAAGAAAGAAGGCAAAGAGCTCGACACGAACGGCATGATTGCTTTGTACAAGAAGCTTTCGCAAGACTTCCACGTGATCTCGGTTGAAGACGGCATGGCCGAAAACGATTGGGATGGTTGGGTGAAGTTGACGCAAGAGCTGGGCAACAAGGTTCAACTTGTGGGCGACGATCTGTTCGTCACCAACGCTGAACGTATCGCCACGGGCATCGTCAAAGGCGCGGCAAACAGCGTGCTGGTGAAGGTGAACCAAATCGGTTCGATCACCGAAACGTTGGAAGCTGTGGAAAGCGCTCACCGCAACGGCTGGACCACGGTCACCTCGCACCGGTCGGGCGAAACCGAAGACGCGTTCATCGCCGACTTGGCGGTGGCCACGCGCGCGGGCCAAATCAAGACGGGCTCCTTGGCACGTTCTGACCGGACCGCGAAGTACAACCGCTTGCTGAAGATCGAGAAGGAATTGGCAGAGACGGCCATCTACCCGGGCGTCTCCGCGTTCCGCGCCAAGCGCTAGCGATCGTTTACGAAACGAAAGGGCCTCGCGGTGTTTGCCGTCGAGGCCTTTTTCGCTTTTGCTCCTGCCCGTCATTTAGTCGCCGCACTCGCCAGCGCGGGGATCGAACTGTCACCACACGGCGGGGCTACTTAGGAACGCACATTGTGCCATCGCATCGGTCGTTCTTGTCACAATCCGTGCCCTTGCCTTTGGCCGTGCATCCGCCGTTGCCGTCGCAAAGCAGCGGTATCACGGTCTTTTTATTCGCGGAGCATTCGGTGCCACAGCGGAGCTCTGGCGTCTTCGGCACGTTCTTACAGATCCCCCGATCGACGCCGACGGCCGCACATGTTTTGCACATACCGGTACAATTTGAGTCGCAACACACGCCTTGTGAACAGAAGCCGGTTTCGCATTGCCCAGCGTTCTGACAATCGGCTCCGCGTGGAAACTTGGTCACTTTTGCGACGCACATCATCGTGCTGGGATCGCACATCTGGTTGCTGGCGCAGTCGGCGTTGGAGGTGCACTTGGCAAGACAGGCAGCATCCACCGTGCATTGGCCCGCGGCGCTGCAGCTTTCGCAACGACCATTGCAAGCGCGGTTGCAACAAATCTGGTTGATGCAGGCGCCGTTTACACAATCGGTGTTGACTGCGCAGCGACCTCCGTCGACCACGGGTGGTGCGCAGCGGTTGGCGATACAGATGTTGCCCGCGGTGCAATCGGTGCTGGCAGTGGCAACGGTGCAAGAGGTCTTGCACTTGCCGTCGGCGCAGCGGTAGCCCTGTTCGCACGTGGTGAGCTGACCGTTCACGCACATGCCGCTGGCGTTACACGTTTGGCTTTGTACCTTGTTGCCGTCAACGCACGTTTGTGCGCCGCAGCTCGTGCCGGCCGGGTTAGCCTGCACGCAGGCGCCCGCCCCGTTGCACGTTTGCGCGCCACAAAATCCCGTGCCTGCGGGGCACGCGCCCGCGTTTGCCGCGCCCGCAGGCGCGCTTCGGCAGGTGCCTTTTTGCCCTTCGATCTTGCAACTTTGACAGGCGGGGCAAGCGTTTTGGTCCGCGGCCAAGCCGCCGCAACACACGCCCTCTACACATTTCGCAGACGCGCATTGGCGGTTTGCCGTGCAATCCGCGCCGTTGGGTTTGAGCCCTCCGCACGACATCGTGGCCGCGTCACAGATGTTTCCAGAGACGCATTGGCCGTCGTTTTGGCAGCCCGTGAGGCATGCGTTTGATGTGGCGTCGCATTTGATCGAGCCGCAATCCACGGTGGCGGGTGCAGGGCAATTCCCGGCGCCGTCACATCTGGCCGATCGGGTGAAGGTGTTTGAATCGGCGGGGCAGGTTTGGTTGCGGCACACAACTGTGTTGGGCGCCTTCGCACAGGCTCCGTTGCCGTTGCATGTGCCATCGTTGCCACACACGGCCGCGCCCGCCGCAGGGGCACACCTGCCTGCGGGATCGGCTGCGCCTTGAGCCACGTTGCTGCAAGTGCCCGCTTTTGTGCCTTTGCAGGTTTTGCAGACACCATCACAAGCTTCGTTGCAACACACCCCCTGCACGCATATCCCGGATTGGCATTCAGACGCGCCATTCGGACATTCGGCGCCGTTTGGTTTGGCGCCACACGAAGTGCCCACGCACACCCGCGGGCTGACGCATTGGCTGTTGTCTGTGCAGGATTCAAAGCAAGCGGTGCCATCGGAATTGCACTTATAGGCATCGCACGCACGCACGGCGCCTTTTTGGCATTCGCCTTTGCCGTCGCACTTAGAAACGCCGGTCGCGGTGCCGTTCACGCACGTGGCCCCCGCGCACACTTGCCCTGCGGCGTAGAGGCGACACCCTCCCGAGCCGTTGCACATGCCATCGCGATCACAGCTGGCCACGCCATCGGCCGTGCACACCTTCGCAGGATCCTGCTCGCCCGCGGGTACGGCCGAACATACGCCGCGGGTGCTGGCCAGCGCACATGAATAGCAACTGCTTTTGCAGTCGGTTTGGCAGCAAACGCCTTGGCGGCAAAAGCCGCTGTCACATTGGTTGTCGGCGCTACACACGGCGCCGATCGCTTTGGGGCCACACCGCCCATTGACGCATTCGTTAGGCGCCACGCAATCGTTTGATGAACCACACGCAATGCCACACGCTGAGCCGTTGCACTTATTCGGAAAACAGGTGCGCGAGCCGTTGTCTTGAGGTTTGCACGACCCTGCGCCGTCACACATTTTGGCCGCGTAATAGGTGTTTTGTGCGGCCGAGCAGCTCTGGTCTTCGCACATCGTGTTCTTGTTCCACAACTGGCAGGCGCCATTGCCGTTGCACATGCCATTTCGACCACAGGTGCGCGGGTCGGAAGCCACGCAGGCCTCGGCTGATGGGTTGGCGCCAGCGGCGCGCGGATCAGCGGTGTCGGCTGCCACGTTGACGCAGCTGCCGCGCGCTTGCGCTGAAGCGCAATACTTGCATTGCCCTGTGCATGCACTGTCACAGCAAACGCCGTCGGAACAAAAACCTGAAGCGCACTGGGAAGCGGCCGTGCAGTTCTGTCCCTTGCCACGCAGCCCGCAGCTGTTGTTGATGCAGACGGCGCCCGAACAGTCGGTGTCGTCGTTGCACGTGGTTTTGCAAGCGTTGCCCGAACACGCGAAAGGGGCGCAAGCCACTTGGCTGGCGGCCAGGCAGGAACCTTTGCCATCACAGGTGCTGGCGGGAATCGCGTTTGCACCTTCGCAGCGTGCCGCGCGGCAAGGTGTGGAGGCGCTATATTTGGCGCAACCACCCTGACCATCGCAGCTTCCGCTTTGTCCGCATGTGGCAGCGCCTTCGTCTTTGCAGACATTGTGCGGATCGGGTTGCTCGGCCATCACCGGCCGGCACTCGCCCTTGGTCAACAATTGGTTGCAGGTAACGCACGCGTCATCACACGCGGTGTTGCAGCAAACGCCATCGGCGCAAAATCCTGATTCGCACTCCGTGTTGCCACCGCACTTGGCGCCGATGTTTCGTAGGCCACAACTGCCGCTTGCACACTTTTGCGAAGCCGAGCACTGCCCATCGTCGGTGCACGTCTCAAAGCAGGCCGATTTTGCAGGATCACAACCGAAGGGGCTGCACACGGTGTCGGGGCCCACAGTGCATTGGCCAAGCCGGCACACCTTTTCGCCTTTTACAGTGGCTCCATCACATATCCCTTTTTTACAGGCGGTGCCTTCGGGATATTTTCTGCAACCGCGGTTCCCATTGCAGGTGCCATCAAAGCCGCACGTGCTGACGTCGTCGACTTTGCATTGACCGGCCACCACGGGCGGCAGGCCGGCGGGGATGGGAGCGCAGGCCCCCACTTTTCCGGGCACATTGCAGGCCTCACACAGGCCGTCGCAAGCGCTGGCGCAGCACACGCCATCCACACAACGGCCGGTGCCGCACTCTGCGTTGCACGTGCATGATTCGGCCACGTCCTTGAGGACGGCGGACGGATCGCACGCGACCGGATCGGGTCGACCAGGAACACCGGCCTCTACGACCTGGCCACCGTCCACAGGACCTGGTGTGCCCGTGGGCGTTGCCTTGACCGTACATGCGGCCGTCCCCACCAACACCGCAAAAACCACCACACACCGAAAGCCACGCATACGTCACTCTTCCTTTTTTATAAGAGTGTCCAAGCTAGCGCAGCCAATGGCGGTTTCACAGTTACAAAGCGCACAGGTCGTGAAAATACACACTTGGGTGGCCGAGGGAACGTGGCCACGCGGACAAACGTTAAGGCTTTGTTGATACGGTTTTTGGATAAGGAAACGAGGGCGTGGGCTCGGTGGGCGCGTGTTCGTGGAAGCGGCGCAGATCGAGCTCCAGCACGCCGCTGTCGCGTTCCGTGAGGATGTCCACGTGTTGCCGACCCCACAAGATCTGCTGCGAAAAATACCGATGCAGAGCGTGGACGGGCTGCAACGTTGTGTCGTCGAGTCCCATCAACAACACGTGCAGCTCGGCTTCATCGGAGGCCAATGACTCTGGGGTAGCCTGCCACAACGGGCTTGATTCATCGATCACGTGCAAAGCGGTCCACGATCGTGACAGCGAGAGGATGTTTTCACGGACGAGGTTCACGTCCACCATGCGGTAGAACACTCCACCTTCCTTAAGCTTCTCCGTGCGCAGCAGCTGCACCTTCACCCGGGCGTCAATGATCTGGTTGTTACGCTGGTTGCCCAGGCGCAAACGCAGCGTGGGCACGCCATTCATCGGGCTGATGGTGACCGTATCGCTGAACAACACACGAGCGCTGGCGCGCGAGAACTTTGCGAACACGAGGCCCGTGGCCAAGGCTGTGAGCGTCACGCTGGTGATGGTTTCCGCCACCACCACCACTTCGGCGGTCGTTGTGGCCGGATACATATAGCCGTAACCAATCGTGCCCATCGTCTGCACGCTGAAGAAGAAGCAGTCCAAAAAGGAACCGGGGTGAACGTTGGCCACGCCGTCGGTCAGCATGTAAGCAAACGCGAACACCGTGTTTGCCAGCATGAACATGGCGGCGATCGCCACCACAGTTGTGGGCCAACGCCACAACAGCAAGGCATGGTAAAAATCGCGGAGTGCGGAGTTGTGCGCGCCCAGAACACGAATGGAATAGTCGGCGCCCGGGGCGGTGATGGTCTTTGGTTTCGACTTCACGGTGGGGCAAAGTCATACCATGGACGCTTTTGGGCGTGGATTGCGTGATGTGGCTTGCGGTGCCATGGCGTATTTTTTGACAGCGTAACGGCCGATCCCGCACTGTAAACAGGCGACATGCTTGCACGAACCCCCACGCTGGTTGAGGCGCGCGCCTTACTGGCCCGGCACGACTATGCCAAAGCCGCCGAACGGTTCTTGCAGGCGTGCAAAGAAAACGAGCGCGACGTGCATGCCTACCACGGTCTGGCGTGGTCGTTGTGTCGTGCGGCCGGCGGTAAACTACCCATCCTTCGGTCGCCTGACTTTGATACCGCGGCCGCTGCGCTGGCGCGGGCCCTAGAGCTGGAGCCTGACAACGCTGTAAGCGTGGCGTTGTTGGCGTTGTGTTTCATGAACGCGGGGGCACCCGAACGGGCGTCAGACGTGGTGCAAACGTTCTTGCGTCGTCATCCGTTCGATGTGCAGGTGGTGGGCCTGATGGCGGCTTTGGCGGCTCAACCGGAGCAAGCCGTGTCACGTCTGGGCCTACTCGATAAGCCTCTGATCTACAGTGGTCCCCGTTTAGCTGTTCCAACTCACGCGGTGACGAGCCATCCCCACACAGAGTTTATGAACGTGTCTTACAGCCAGGAGGGCGAGGACCTTGTTCTGGCGCGCCTATTCGACCGGCAGAAGTTGGGGCTTTACGTGGACGTGGGCGCGCATCACCCCTTGCGCTTCTCGAACACGCACCGGTTCTATCTGCAAGGCTGGCGGGGCGTAAACATTGAGCCAAACCCCGAACTTATGGCGGCGTTCGCTGCCGTGCGGCCCGGGGACGTGAACGTTGCCTGCGGTGTTTCGAACGTCTACGGCAAGCTCACGTATTACATGTTCAATGATCCCGCATTGAATTCGTTCGATGAAGAGCTGACCCGTAGCCGCGAGAGTGGGGCGTACCACGTTGTGCAAACACGCGAGCTGGATGTGGTGCCGCTGGCCGATCTCCTGGATCAGTGCTTGGTACCTGGGGCGCCCATCCACTTCATGTCGGTGGACGTGGAAGGCTTGGACCTGAAGGTACTTGAATCAAACGATTGGGAACGCTTTCGCCCGCAGTGTGTGGTGGTGGAGTGTTTGCAGTCGGATGTCGCAGCCGTGTTGGGTTCAACCGTGCACGGCTTCATGCGAGCGCAGGGGTACCGGCTGTTTGCGAAGACGTTTAATTCAGTTTTCTATTTGGAAGGCGATTTCCAGGTTTGAACGGGCGGCGGGGTTGCCGAGACTGACCAACAGGTAGGGATGTGATGCTTAACGAGAAGTCGATCTTGATCACGGGTGGCACGGGATCCTTTGGTCAAAAATTCATTCGCACCATTTTGCAACGCTACAAGCCCCGGCGCGTGGTGGTGTTCTCGCGCGACGAGCTGAAACAGTTCGATATGTCGCAGGAGTTCAATGCACCTTGTATGCGTTACTTCTTGGGTGACGTTCGCGACGCCGCCCGCTTGCGCCAAGCCATGCGCGACGTCGATTTTGTGGTTCACGCGGCCGCGCTCAAACAAGTGCCGGCGGCTGAATACAATCCCACCGAGTTTATTCGTACCAACGTTTCGGGTGCTGAAAACGTGATCGCCGCGGCCATCGAAAACGGTGTTGAGAAGGTGATCGCCCTATCCACCGACAAAGCCTCAAGCCCTATCAACCTTTACGGGGCCACCAAGCTGCTTTCCGATAAGTTGTTTGTGGCGGCCAACAACATCGTTGGCACGCACCGCACGCGTTTTGCCGTGGTTCGGTATGGCAACGTCGTGGGCTCGCGCGGGTCGGTGGTGCCGTTCTTCAAGCGCTTGGTTGCCGAAGGCGCCACAGTCCTGCCGGTGACTGATCCACGCATGACCCGCTTTTGGCTGAAGCTGCAGGTCGGCGTAGATTTCGTTCTAAAGAATTTTCAACGCATGCGGCGCGGCGAGATCTTCGTGCCGAAAATTCCTTCCGTGCGCATCTTGGATTTGGTGGAGGCAATCGCTCCTGGGATGCCTCACCGTGTGATCGGCATTCGTCCCGGTGAAAAGCTGCATGAGACGATGATCTCCCGCGACGACAGCACACACACGTATGAGTTTGCAGATCACTTCGTCATCGCTCCCACGCTGCAGCTGGCAAACGTCACGGAGTTTTCCACCAATGCCCTAGGTGAAAGTGGCAAGCCCGTGGACGAAGGCTTCAAATATGCCTCCGATACGAACCCGCACTTCTTGACCACCGCTGAGCTGAAAGAGTTTAACGGATCCGCCCTATGATCCCGTACGGACGCCAGTCCATTGATGACGACGACATTGAAGCCGTGGAGGCGGTGTTGCGTTCGGATTGGCTTACGCAGGGTCCAGCGATCGCGCGTTTTGAGACGGCTGTGGCGCAGGCCGCCGCGGTGCCTTTCGCCGTGGCCGTGAGCTCTGCCACCGCGGCCTTGCATTTGGCTTGTTTGGCGATGGACGTGGGGCCAGGGGATATGGTGTGGACGTCGCCCAATACGTTTGTGGCGAGCGCCAACTGCGCGCGCTACTGCGGCGCACGTGTGGACTTCGTGGATATTGATCCAGCAACCTTGAATATGAGCGTGGCCGCCTTGGCGGACAAGCTCGAACGCACGCAGCGCAGCGGCGGGCTGATGCCAAAGCTTGTGATCCCCGTGCACTTCGCGGGGCAGTCCTGCCCGATGGCCGAGTTTGCCGCATTGGCAGACCGTTACGGCTTTCGCTTGCTGGAAGACGCTTCGCATGCCATTGGCGCGAGTTACAAGGGCGCACCCGTAGGCAACTGCAATCACTCCGATGCCACCATCTTCAGCTTTCATCCGGTCAAGATCGTGACCACGGGCGAAGGCGGCGTGGTGGTCACGAAGAGCCAAGCGTTGTTCGAACGCCTATTGCGGCTGCGAACCCATGGCATCACGCGCGAGCGTGCGCTGATGCAGGGGGAGTCGCATGGCCCTTGGTATTACCAGCAGGTTGAGCTTGGCTTCAACTACCGCATGACCGACATCCAGGCGGCGTTGGGCGCAAGCCAAATGCACCGGCTGCAAACATTCGTGACCCGCCGCCGCGTGTTGGTGGAACGCTATCGCGCCGCCCTGGCACACACCCTTGTGCACGTGCAGGGTGTTCATTCCGATGCCGACCCTTCGTGGCATCTGTTCGTGGTGCGCGTGCCGGCGGCACAGCGGCGAGAGATCTTCGAGTCATTGCGCGCGGCTGACATCGGCGTGAATGTGCACTACATCCCCGTGCATACGCAGCCTGACTTTATGGCGTTGGGCTTCCGTGACGGCATGTTTCCTGAAGCGGAACGCTACTATGCCGAGGCGATATCTATGCCGCTTTATGCGTCGTTGTCTTTTGCCGAGCAAGACGTGTGCATCGCAGCCTTAAAAGAGGCGATCAAGGAAAGCGGCGCATGAGGGTTTTGGTCAGGGCTGACGCCTCGACCGAGATTGGCTCTGGCCACGTCATGCGCTGCTTGGCGCTGGCAGCCGCTTTGCGGGCACGCGGTGCCCAAGTTGTGTTTCTGTCGCGGCTGCATCCTGGGCACTTTTCCGAGCATGTGAAGGCGCAAGGGTTTGAAGTGATTGCTTTGCCTTTGGGCAATCCGACGGCGGCGGGGCCACGACACGCACGCTGGTTAGGCGCGAGCCTCGACGAAGAAGTGCAACAGGTCAACGCTGCGCTTGGGTCCTTGTCAAGCTGGGATTGGGCGGTGGTGGATCACTACGCGCTCGACGCGCGTGCTGAGCGGAACCTGCGTGCCTTTGCGCAGCAAGTGGCTGTGATCGACGATTTGGCCGATCGCCCTCACGACGCCGATGTTCTGCTGGACGCCAATTTGCAGTTGCAACCCCGCCGTTACGAGGGCCTTGTGCCCACGAATTGTCGGCTGTTGCTGGGGCCACGTTTTGCACTGTTGCGGCCCGCGTTTCTCGAGCTGCGGCGCCAAAAGCCGCGCCTGTGGCCACACCCAGCCGTAAGTGCGCGTCGCTTGCTGGTGAGCCTGGGCGGGGGCGATCCACACAACGTCACTGGCTTGGTGCTGCAGGCCCTGCAGCGTGTGGCGAGCGAGAACCTTCACATCGATGTGGTGATCGGCAAGAGCCACCCGCAGGCGGAAGAGGTGGCGCGCTTGTGCGCGGCTTTGCCCCGTGCGCAACTTCACGTGCAGACGGACCAGATGGCGGCGTTGATGCAGGCAGCGGATCTTATGATTGGCGCCCCAGGCATCTCCACGTGGGAACGGTGCTGTTTGGGGCTGCCTGCGATCCTGATTGCGATCGCCCACAACCAGATAGAGATTGGCAAGGGCGCGGGTGCCGAACGGTTTGCGTGGTTTTTGGGGAACGCGGAGGCTCTGACCATTGACGCTGTGGCCTCGGCCATCGCGCGAATGCTGGCGCGGCCCTCGTTGCTTGCGCGCCTGTCGCAACGAGGCCAGCGTCTGGTCGACGGGCAGGGCGCCGCGCGCGCGGCGGCGGCGCTTGATCGTCGCCTCCGCTTAAACGTTGTTTCCGATGAGCACAGCTGGCTTAACCGCTTTCTGCCACCTTTGCTTGATGGGTGGAAGGCGGCTGGCCACGAGGTGACGTGGGTGCATCAAGTCAACGCGCTGGGGATGGGCGATTGTGCGCTGTTCTTGAGTTGCGGCCAGCTGGCTGGCGCGGCGATTCTTGCGCGAAACGTGCACAATGTGGTGGTGCATGAAAGTGATCTGCCACGCGGCCGTGGCTGGTCACCGATGACGTGGCAAGTTCTTGAGGGCAAGGCTTGCATACCCGTAACTTTGTTCGAGGCACAGCTCAGCGTGGACAGCGGGCCGATCTATGCGCAGACCCAAATGCAGCTGCAAGGTCATGAGCTGGTCGATGAGTTGCGCGCCTTGCAAGCCGAGGCTACGTTGCGCCTGTGCCAGTGGTGGGTGCAGAATTACCCCGAGGCTGTACAAACGGCGTGCGAGCAAAGGGGCACCCCAAGCACCTATCCCCGAAGGCGCGCCGAAGACAGCCGCCTCGATCCTGCGCTCACGTTGGCTGAACAATTCAACTTGCTGCGGGTGGTGGACAACGACGCCTATCCTGCGTTCTTCGATCACCACGGTGTGCGGTACGTGTTGCGTATTGAGAAGGACCGGCGGTCGTCATGAAGCCACGGATCGTCATCGCCACTTCGAGGGATTGGGTGCCCGGCCTTGCCGAGCGCGTGGCTGCCAGGTGCGGCGCCGTCACAAGGCACATCACCGCTCCCGAACAGCTCACCGCGGAGGCGCTGAAGGCGTTCGCGCCCGACTGGGTGTTCTTTCCGCACTGGTCTCATCGGATCCCCGCCAGCGTGTTTGACACGTTTACGTGCGTGATCTTCCACATGACCGACGTGCCGTTTGGCCGCGGCGGCAGCCCCCTGCAGAACCTGTTGGTGCGTGGCGTGCAGGACACTCAGATGACGGCGCTGCGCTGTGAGGCGGGGCTCGATACAGGGCCTGTCTACCTCAAGCGGCCGCTTTCGCTTGCGGGGCGCGCGGAAGAGATCTACATCCGCGGCACCCATCTCATCGAGGACATGATTGCGGAAATTGTGGCGACGAGGCCAACACCGATGCCGCAAACCGGAGAGGCCGTGGCGTTCGCCCGGCGCAGGCCGCACGAAAGTGAAATGGCGCAAGTCACATCGATTGACGCCGCGTACGACTTCATACGCATGTTGGACGCCCCGGGGTATCCAGCGGCGTTCATCGAAACGGAATTCTTGAGGTTCGAGTTCAGCCATGCCAGCCTGCAGGGCGAATCGCTGACGGCACAGGTGCGCGTGGTGCCCAAACCCAAAGGCTCTTGAAGGCAAAGGCACAGATTTTCATGAGCTCCATCGTCAACAACAAAGGCCCTCGCCGCGTGGCTGTGATCGCGGCACACCCCGATGACGAAGTGTTGGGGTGCGGCGGCGTGATCGCTCGCCACGTTGCCGAGGGCGATACCGTGGCGGTGCTCATTTTGGCGGAAGGGCTGACGAGCCGAGATCCCACGCGCGACGTGGGGGCGCACAAAAGCGGCCTTTCTCAACTGCGGCAGGCGGCCGAAGCCGCGCATGCTGTGTTGGGAACGTCATCGTTGGTGTTGCACGACTTTCCCGACAACCGCATGGACACTGTGGCGCTTCTCGACGTTGTTAAAGTGGTGGAAGCATTTTTAGCCACGCACCGGCCCGCGGTGGTTTACACGCACAATCGATCGGATCTCAATGTGGATCACGCGTGCGTGCACAACGCAGTGGTGACGGCTTGCCGCCCGCAGCCGGGCTTCTTTGTGCAAACCTTGCTGTTCTTTGAAGTGCCGTCGAGCACCGAATGGAATCCTGCGAGCGCACCATTTGTGCCCACGTGGTTTGTGGACGTTGGCGCCACCTTGCCACGCAAGCAAGAGGCCTTACGGTGCTACAGCAGCGAGATGCGTGCCTGGCCACACGCGCGATCGATTGAAGCCGTGACCCATCTTGCCCTATGGCGGGGCGCTTCTGTGGGCATGGAGGCGGCCGAAGCATTCATGGTGGGGCGCCATTTGGAGAACACGGGGAAAGCATGAGCAAAACCTTGCACATCGGGTCGCGCGCCGTGGGCCTCGCTCACGCGCCGTTTGTGATCGCTGAAATGTCGGGCAACCACAACCAATCGCTTGAGCGGGCGTTGGCCATCGTAGACGCCGCGGCCGACGCGGGTGCCCATGCGATCAAGCTGCAAACGTACACCGCCGATACGATGACCATAGATCTTGATGAGGGCGATTTTCGCATCAACGATCCGAAGAGTCTGTGGGCGGGGCGCTCCCTGTACGAGCTTTACCAAGAAGCACACACGCCATGGGATTGGCACGCGGCACTTTTTGCGCGGGCCGCTGAACGCAACATGCTGTGTTTCTCCACCCCGTTCGACGAAACGGCGGTTGATTTCTTGGAATCGCTTGCGGTGCCTTGCTACAAGATTGCCTCGTTCGAGAACACCGATCTGCCTTTGATCCGCAAGGTGGCTGGCACGGGCAAGCCGATGATCATCTCCACCGGCATGGCCAGTTTGGCCGAACTTGAAGAGATGGTGACCACGGCTCGCGCGGGCGGTTGCCGGGACCTTATTTTGCTCAAATGCACGAGCACCTATCCAGCAACACCGCTGAACTCGCACCTGCGAACGATTCCTCATTTGCGCCAGTTGTTCGATGTGGAAGTGGGTCTTTCGGATCACACCATGGGTGTGGGCGCGGCGGTGGCGGCGGTGGCGCTGGGGGCCACCGTGGTGGAGAAGCACTTCACGCTGGCGAGGCGCGATGGCGGGGTGGATTCCACGTTTTCGCTTGAGCCTGCTGAAATGGCGTCGTTGGTGGTGGAAACCGAACGTGCCTGGCAGGCGTTGGGTGAGGTGAGGTACGGCACATTGAAGGCCGAAGCGGGATCGCGCGTGTTTCGGCGGTCGCTTTATGTTGTTGCTGACGTGGCCGCGGGTGAGCCGCTCACGCGCCAGAACTTGCGTGTCATTCGTCCGGGGTTCGCCATGGCCCCCAAACACTTCGAGCAGGTGCTGGGGCGGAAGCTCAAGCGGGCGCTAAAGCGGGGCACGGCATTGACTTGGGATATGCTGGAATAGGAACCGCCGTGAGCACAAGTAAGAAAAAGGTGCTGTTTTTAAGCCCGCGCGCAGCGATTTGGGTGCATGCGTTTCCCGAAGCTGTGCTCGCTGAATCTCTGATGAAGTCGGGGCATGACGTTTGTTACGTCACGTGCGGCGAGGTGTTGAAAAACCACTGCGAGGCCATGGACGCCAACAGCGCGCCGCACGGCAGTTCGCTTGAGGTGCGATCGCGGGTGTGCGCGCTTTGCCATTTTCAAGGCGAACTGCTGCGCACAAATATGGCGTTGCCGGGCTGCCGGCTCTCGGATGTCATCACCGAGGCCGACGTCACCTGGGCCAACGAGATGCTCGAAGCGTGCCCGAAAGAGGGCGTTGAGAATTACTTCGTTGACGGCATGCCCGTGGGTCGCACGGCGCTTTATGTACTGCTGCTTGATACGAAGCGTATTGATCTGCATTTCAGTGCCGAAGAGATGGCGATCTACCGCATCGAGCTGTTCAACACGCTGCTTGGTTTGGCGGCGGCCAAGAAGCTGGTGGCACAGGAAAAGCCCGAGCGCGTAATCATTTACAACGCGCTTTACCCCGTAAACCAGATCTTCCTTCACTACGTGGAATCGCAAGGCATTCCTTGCTATTCGCTGCACGCCGGCGCCAATCTTGCGCATCGAATTCAATACATCTTCCTCACGCGCCGATACACGTTTGACTTTTTTGCCCAGCAGATTGCCGACTGGCCCCGGTGGAGTGGCATTCCCGCGGGGGGCGATGAGATCTCGCAGACGGTGGATCACTTCCTAACCTTGATCCAAGGCATTGGTCATTGGGCGTATTCATCGGCGCGCAATAAAGATGTGGGCGATCTGCGCGAACGCTTCGGCGTGCCGGGCGGCGCCAGCGTGTTGGTTGCAACGATGAGCAGCTACGATGAACGGTTTGCGGCCGAGGCTGTGCATGCCCTGCCTGATTATTCAGGCCGGTTGCTCTTTGACCGTCAAGCTGATTGGGTGCAAGCGGTGATCGAATACGTCGCCGATCGTCCCGACTTGTTCTTCATCATTCGGGTGCACCCGCGTGAGTTTCGCGGCAACGTTTCGCAGCACGCTGCGAAGCTAAAACAGCTCTTCGCCACGCTTCCCGCCAACGTACGGGTTAACTGGCCCACAGACGAGATTTCGATCTTCGATCTGGCAGAGATCACGGACGTCTTTCTTAATGCCTGGTCAAGCGCGGGCAAGGAGATGGCGCTGCTCGGGATTCCTGCGGTCATCTATTCCAAGGAGCTGGTGTTCTATCCGCCGGAGCTCAACTATGTGGGTGACGAAAGCCGCGAACACTATTTTGCTGCGATTGAAAGCGCGCTGGCGGACGGCTGGCGGGCCGAACGGATCGTGCAGGCGTTTCGGTGGTACGCCTTTGACCATCACCGGTCCTTATTCGATTTGCGGCAAAGCTATCCCTTGCCGCAACACACACCGATTGGCGTTTACGGTCGCCACAAGTTAAGCAGCATCGCTCACGCGGCCGAGGCTCGGCTTGATGTATACCAGCGCGCCGATCGGCTGCGGCAGGCCGATCTGTTGAGTGATGTGGTGGAGCAGGGGGCAGATTCGTTGCTGCCTTTGCTGGATCCTGAGGCGTTTCGTTTGACCACGGAAGCCGAGGAGCTGGCGCTCATCAAAACGCATATGCGTCGACTCCTGCAAACGTGGCACGGAGAGCGAGTGCCCACAAGTTTGACGGGGCTGTTTGTGCGCCTCTATGCGTTTGCCAACAGCCCTTAGCCCTGCTTGAGCAGCCACGTCGCATTTTGATTCACAAACAGCGCGTTTCCGTGCGTAGGGGTGTGAGGAAACAACGGCGCAAACGCCACGAACACGAATTCGGGTGCCAGCAAGGCTTTGATGTCATCCAAGGTGCGGCCTCCGGCATAGAGCTCTTCCGTGCTCACCTCCGTGTAGATGAGGGACACCCCACGCAAGAGATCTTGAGACAACGACGACAGGATTTGGTACTCGGCGCCCTGCGTGTCGATAAACAGCATATCTGGCGGCGCAAGATCATGAAAAGCCATCACACTGGCCAGTGTTTTTCGCTCCACGGTGATCTTCTCCACTTCAACCACTTCGGGGAAGATCTCCGTGTGCTTCGCCAACGGCAGCAGCGAGCTGGATTGCGCGTCGTTGTTGGTGACGTGAAAGGTGGCCTGCCCGTCGCCGTCGCTGAGCGCATAAGGAAACACCCGCACGCGCGGATCGCGCACTTCCCATTGCTTGAGCTTGGCGAAGAGCTGAGGCAGCGGCTCAAACAGGTAAACCCGTTTGAGCTTCGGCAGCAACGTGAACAGCAACGAGGCTTCTTGAAACAGATGTGCCCCCGCGAACACCAATGTCTCAACCTTGCGCGTGATCAGCAAGCCATGCAAAGACAGCAGCAACTCGTCGCCGCTGCCTTGGGTGTCATGAGCCTGTTCGGTGTGCACCGGTCGTGCGGCGGGATCAGGGAAATAGGCGTCCCACGCACCCATGGATACCCGCCGTCGTTGCGTGGCAATGGGCGCCAGTCCCGGCTTGGCGCCGAGCGCGCCTTGCTTCACGATCAGGGCGTGTTCAGCGCGGACGGGCACCGGTTCGTGCATGCCGAAAGAAGAGCTGGGTGCAACGCCCCTGATGCGTGCGGCGGCCCGATCGAGCGCCTCACAGTAGGGGACGTAACACGCGCGCACCACTGACTCACCCACCACATAGGCGTGTTTGGCTGCGATCACCACATCGGGATCTGGCACGGCCAAGGCGTGAAAGTGAAAAAACACCAGCGGCTGGCCGTTGATTGTGGGCGTGGTGCCCGGGGAGCTTTGAATCGTGAACTGCGATTGGTTCCAGGGCGCCAACGCGATGCCCAGGTGTTGCAGCACCACCACGCCACTAAAACGTGTTTGGAATTGTTCCAGATACTTTTGATCGCCTAGCTTGCCATCTTCGGGCTTGGCATAGCACCACTCAAGGCAGCGATCGCGCCACCAGCGCAACGCCGCCATGCCGTTGCTGTCGCGCCGAAAACTCATAAGGCCCACGTTGAAGCGCCCGTTCTCAACCGCCAAGTGTGCGAGTTCGGGCGAGAACCGGTGCTCATGGATGGCGACGGATCCCTGCTTGAGCTCCTCAAAAACCGGATCCGGAGAGGAATAGAAGTATAGATCCGCGTCGAGGTAAGTGAGGGTGTGGATCTGGGGGTGCTGCTCCATCACCCAATCCAAGATGGTGGCCGTCAGCGTCCAATAGTATTCAACCAGAGAGCGATTGCCGCGCGCCACCCGCAGCGGCTCATTGCCACGCTCCACGTCGTGCAAAGGCACGGGGATCACATTGGGCAACCGCAACGCTTCAAGCACTGTGCGGGTGATTTCGTCGAGGCATACGTAATAGATAACGTACGGGTGTTTCTCATGGCGCTGCATCGATTCGCACAGCGCAATGCCCCGCGTGAGGTAATTGCTGTCCGACTGCGTACAATAGCTTCGCCGGGTTTCCATCACGCCACCTTTTTGTAGACGTAAGTCACGCCATACTCGTCAGCCGCTTCATCGGCGTGGTACTGAATGCCTGAAACCAGCGTAAATCCCGCGGCGTTCCACAGTTGGTTTAGCTCAGTCTCGTTGAACTGCAGCTCCACCATATCCACCCCATAGCCCTGCTTGTGCAGGTGCTTGGTCGGTTGGCGTCGCGACACCGGCGTTCGGTGCACCACCACGAGGTCGCGCGCCACACGCGCCGTCTCTTGGATGTGCTCACGATAGTTTGGCACGTGGAGCAAAACGCAGGACGACACAACCACGTCAAAACTGCGGTCTGCAAACGGCAGCTTGGCGCCATCTTCCACACTGAACGTCGCCTGCGGGTAATAGTCCTTCGCCATCGCTATCATCGCCGGCGAATAGTCGACGCCTGTATAGGCGATGGGTTGTTTGCACAAAAAGCGCAGCACTTCAAAGTAGTACCCACTGGCGCAACCAATCTCTAATAGGGATTTGGTGCCGGCAGGCATGCGACCGAGCTCGGGATTGAGGGCGTCGGCCAGAACCTTGAAGGGCACAACATCCCGCCCTTTATACATTTCGCCAAGCTCGCGGTGCACCAGGGCTCGCTGTCGTTGTGGCAATTGTTCGTTTTTCCACGCGTCTATCAGTGCTGGCGTCACGTGGGCCGCGTCCATGGCCCTATAGGCGGTGGATACGGCACCGAGATCCACGGCCGCAAACGCATCCACCTCACGCTTGTGGCGAAGGTGACGCTCCAGAATCGCCGCTGTGTCCTGCAGACGCGCGTCGTAGCTGTGGTCTCGCCAGGTGCGCGCTTGGCCGGCTTTTGCGATCTGTTCCGCCTCCGCGGGGTGCGCTTGGTAATACTGAATCAAAGCCTCGCATTCTTGTGGCGAGCGGTAGGCCACCACTTCTTTTCCGATGTCAAACAGGTCCTGCAGGTTGTCCTTGTAATCAGTGATCAGCAGAGCCCCGCAGCCCGTGGCTTCAAACAAGCGCATGTTATTGGCGTGGTTCTCAGCCACCGCGATATGCCGGTTCACGGTGATTTGTGATTCGGCCAGCAGGCGGAACATATCCTCCCCCCACGCTTCGCCGCGGTGGCGGGCGCGAATGGCCGAGTCGGGTGGCAGTGCCGCCGCGCCGTAACCCCAGATTTCAATGTTGGTGGATTGCGCCAACCTGTTAAGCAGCTCGGTGCCTGCCGGATGCTGTGGCGACAGTCCTCCCACGAAGGTCAACGGCCGCGTCCGCGCGCCTGGCTTTGCACGATCGAGGACCTTACGTGAGAAGGCCAGCGGCTGGTAATACGCGGTGACGCCCGCTTGCCGCAAGCGATCTGCAAAGTGGGGGAAAGACGTGATGATTAGATCAAAGCCACGCAAGTCCGTTTGCGGTGGCATGGGCGACGCAATCTGCCCCACGATCAGTTGCGTGTAGGGACGAATGCGGCTCACAAAAGCCGTGTCGGCGATGCCCAGGTCTTGCAGGTACACAACATCAGGACGCAGGCGACGGATCTGCTCCACCGCGACGTCTAACGGTTGCGTAAATGAGAAGCCATGAGCTTGGCTCCATGCTTGGGCCAAGTCCACATCGTTCACCACCAATTCGTCTGCGATCCAGCCCGCTTTGCGCAGGCCCGAAGAATAGAAGTCACTGTCACCAAAGCAGGTGCCAAGCAGGTCTGCCTTCTGCTTTTCGTAAGGCGCATTTGCCAAGCCTGGCTGACGTGCGCGGAAGGACGCGAGAAAGGCGGGGTAGTAGGTGTTGATGAAAACGCAGGTGGGTTTGTGCGCTTGAGCCTGAATCGGCGGCGCTTGAACCGCTGGCTCATTCGCCGGCAAGCCTGCGAGAGCCGACAGCGCGATGCGCGCGGCGATGTCTACATCGTCGGGATGCAAGCGCCGCGCGTACTCCATGGTGTCTTTCACGGAAGCAAGATCGCTTTGCGCCAAAAAGCAATCGGCCAACGTTTGCAGCAAATCCACAGAATGCGGCGCCAAATGCATCGAGCCTGACAACAGACGAGCCGCGGCTCCCGGTTCACCAAATGCCAATAGCGATCGCGCTTGAGCCACCATGATGGCGGCTTGGGTGGCGGGCGGTTGCGACTCGAAGACGCGGGGCAATGTGGGTTGCGATGTGGGCTGGTTCATGGTTCCTTAGGTGTGATCGCGGTGCCACAAAGATTGGCCACCAGCCTTGAGGTGAGCGGCTTGCACGTCCGCCACTTGGTTGATCCAACTCTCGAAAGCCGCCAGGGTGGGGCGTGCGGCGGGCAGGAACGACGCTGCGACCTGCAACGTCTCCTTCGCATCGCCATGCATGTAGTACGCGCACAGAAGGGTTAAAAGGCGGCGCAGCGTCTTGAGGAACGACGCTGTGTCTGGGTGCTCCATGTTCATGATGTCTTTGACAAACAACACGTCCGCCTCATGCTGAGCGGCGATGGTGGCGCCGTTGTCCTCGCAGCCCGTCGCCTTCAGGGACCGTCGGGCGATGCGTGTGTTGATGTAGCGAAAGCCATGGCTCTCGAAGAACGCGATCACTTCGGGTAGTTTCACGGAGCCCAATTGCGTGGGGTGAGAGTCCATGCTCACCTCCATCTCAACCAACAGCACGCGCGCAAGCCGCGCGGGATCAAGACCTTTGACGATGTCCAGCTCCGACCCCTGCGTGTCAAGCTTGATGGCATCAACGGCTTCGATGCCATGCTCATCCAAGCACGCGCCCATCGTCTTTGTTTCGATGTCGATCACCTTCAAGGGAAAGAAGTAATCGTGGTTCAGCGGGGGGCGGCTTGGCCAAGGGTGAGGTGGAAACAACGAGCTGCCGGAGTCGACGTGCGCCAAGAAGAACTCGGCGGCGCCGCCATCCTTCGAGAGCGCGGTGGGCACCACTCGAACCTTTTCAGGCGGCAGCTTCGAGGCGTAAGCCAAGTTCGTGCCCACGGGATCAAACAACACAAATCGGCTCGTGGGCAACGGCAGCAGGTACGCCCAAGTGTCGGGGAGGAAATAGGAAGCCCCCACGTCGGCAAGCTGCAACGTTTCTCCTCCCAAGATGTTTGCCAACGCTTCGAGCGACATGGTTGCCTTCATCCAGCAAATCCAATGCCGCGCGCGTTAAGCAGGGTTCGTCAGATTTATGTCGCCGGTGGGCGCTCTGGCCGCTCCTCCCAGGCCTCTTCAGAGACCCTAGCGGGCGAAACGCGAGGCGCGGGTGAGGCAAACCGCCTGCGTGCGTCAAGGCTGTGACGGCCGCACGCTTCTTGGGCCCGTGCCAGGGTGGCACCCCTTTTGCTGAAGAGCCGGCCCACACCATGGATCAGCCGCAGGCCGCAAGCCTTCCGTTTCAACCCGATTACGCGCAACATCCGGCGTTCAAGCCGCACATCAAGTGGAACGCCACGTTCGATGCGCGCGTGGCGCAGGCCAGCGAGGTGATGAACCAGCTGCTGTTGCGTGCCGAATCCGATCTGACGCTGAAGAAGACGTCCTTGACGGACGCGATCGGTGAAGTGAACCAAGGCCTGGGCCTCGTGACTGACCTGCTGGTGTCTGCGAACCAAGTTGTGAACAACGATTTTTCGCCGTTTGCGAAGCGGTTTCACCACGAGCTTCTGAGGGTTGTGTTCGATGATCTTGCGTACTTTGATCGGCGCAACAGTTACGTGCCCGTGATCAACGACGCGCACGAGATGGGGCTGCGGAATAGCCTGGCGGTCAACGGGTTCATTCATTGCACCCTCACAACCGATGAACTCGCGGGTCTGCAGGTACAGGTGCAGCCCTACGTGGACGAACTGCAGCGGCGCTACAAACAGGGCCAACGCGGCCGCGAGGCGCTTTCGACGAACCAGTTGGATCCGCGCTCGATGAACTACGTCAAAGAGCTTTTTGCGCGGCGTGGGCTTGACCGCGCGGTGTCGAACGTACGCCACGAGCCTGCCGCGGCCTGGGGCTTCGCCGTGGAGATCTCGCCCGACGACAACCCTTGGTGGCACTCACGTTATAAGGACGTTGGCCTCACCGAGCCCGGTCCCGCGACGTATTACCACAACGACGAAAGCCGCGACGTTTATAAGGCCATCATCTACTTAGGGGACGTCACAGAGGATCTGGGGCCGTTTTCGTATGTGCCGGTTTCGTACGCGATGGAGCGACCTCGCTTCGCCTGGACGGTGTCGCGGGCCACGTTGACAACACTCGCGGCGCCCGAGATCCGCAGCACCATGACCGACCTCGATCCCGCGCGCGGCGTGTTCACTTCGCAGGTGGCGCGCAAGTTTTTTGGGCTTCTGCCGGCCGCTTGGCGGCTCAATTCGCATTTTGGCTTCGACGTTGTTGCCGGGACGCCGCTGGCAAACGAGATCAAGCGCAACGAAGTGGCTTTGGTGGCACCCGCGGGCCAATGCATTGTGTTCGATGGATCGCGTCTCATTCACCGTGGAGGCCTTGTGCGCAAAGGATGTCGCGTGGCCTTGCAGGTGATGTTCGAGGTGCCGCGACAGAACGTGCCTCAGATGTTCAAACCGTGGTCAGACAAGTTCAATCTGCCGGCGATGTGATCCGCGTGGTCGGCAGCGGCCTTCCTACTCGGGCACTTGGCTAAAGAAGCTGCCGTGCCGACGTTGCAACTCTTGCGCTTCTTTGGCGCAGCCCTGTTGCGGCAACTTGGTCACGTATTCCACGTACCGGCGTCGCAAGATCTGCCAGGCCTCAGTGCGCGCGGCCAAGGGCACACGCATGCATACACTTTTGAAGTGTTTGACATGAATGTCTAAAGCCTCTGAAAGCGCGCTTGGGTGGCCCGAGAGCGAATCATCCGTGATCCACGCCATGCCAGTGATTTCAGGTACGTGCAGCAGCCCATTGCGGCGGGCGTGGCGCAAAAAGAAGTCCTGATCGCCCGTGGCCTTGTATCTGCGATCAAAGTAGCCCACGTGCTCGTGGGCGGCCTTGCGCCACATCGGTTGCGGTCCGACGCCGCAGTTCAACATAAGCCATCCATAGTCGATGTCAGGCCACCGGTAAAAGCCACTGGGCGGGCCGGCGCCGATCTTCTGGTGAGGCTTATCCGTGAGGTAGCTGTCGCCATAAACCAACGTCGCCGCAGGGTGGTTGTCGAGTGCATCGACCAGTGTCTCATAGGCGTGGGGCACGAGCCGATCGTTTGTGCTAAAGGGGGTGACATAGGGGGCCGACGCGAACATTGATCCCATCGTCCACGCCGGATAGATCCCGATGCGTTCGGGCGTGATGAAGTATCGGATATTGTCGTATTTGTTCAGATAGGGACGCGCCAGCTCAGCTTCGTTCTGCGGTGAGCACGCGTCGATGATCAGAACCTCGGTGTCCGCGAAGATGGTTTGTGCCACAAGATCGTCCAGGCATTCCTCAATGAACGCGGCGGAAGCGTAAGTGGAAACAAGGCACGTCAAACGGTAGCTGCGCTGACGAAAGCGCGTGTGAAGCGCTGTGCATCGTGGCAGCAAAGCCGCGAAGTGAGCAGACTCGCACCTGACCAAGGCGGCCTGCACCTCGGAGTCTTCCAGATTCAGATCCAGATACTCACCCGCCACGGCGGCGATGAGGTCAATTTGTGACTTGGGATCGGCTTCGCGTAAGAAGGCGAGGACAGCCTCTCGATCACGTGGGGCGTGGGCGGAATCGGTTGCGATCGGAGCGCGCGCCTCAAACGCAGACGCGTGCCTGTGAAGCGCTTCCTCTAAAGCGCGCGCCTGCTCAAGGTGTCCGCGTGCGGTGAACAGCTGCACCAGGCCTTGGTACGCGTGCAAGTCGCGGGGATCGCGGTTCACGCGGTCCAACAACGAGGTCAATGATTCAGTTGCCATTGGTTACAGCCCCTTAAGAACGGCATGCAAGGCATCCACAACAAGTCGTTGCTGTTCATCGGTCAACGATGGGTACATGGGCAGCGAGAAGATCTGGGTTGCCAGGGCCTCGGTCACAGGCAAGTCGCCCTCTTTGTATCCAAGATGTGCATAGCCGGTCATTGTATGAATCGGCCACGGGTAACTCACGTTCAGCAGAATCTCGCGTTGCTTCAACTCCGCCAGAATACGATCGCGTGCCGGGTGGCGGACCACATAAAGGTAGTACGCGTGATTGGCGTCGGTCCGCACGCTGGGTAGCCCCAAGCCAGATCCGGACAACAGCCGATCGTAGTTGGCTGCGAGCGCGCGCCGCCGCGCAAGGTAGGTGGGCAGATGCGCCAGCTTCTTCAGCAGGATGTTCGCGTGAAGCTCGTCTAGCCTCGAGTTATAGCCGTGCTCGATGGCGTAGTACGACTTCTCCATGCCGTAGAACCGCAAGCGTTTTAGCTTTTGCGCGAGGGCCTCCGACGAGGTGTTCACCATCCCGCCGTCGCCGAACGTCCCCAAGATCTTGGTGGGGTAAAATGAAGTGGCCGAGATGGTGCCTAAGCTGCCGGCCTTGCGGCCTTTGTACTCGGCGCCGTGGCTTTGGGCGCAATCTTCCAGCACGGCCAGGGCATGACGGTTTGCTACGGCGTTGACCGCGTCCATGTCTACGCATTGGCCGTATAAGTGCACGGGTAACAAGACTTTGGTGCGCGACGTGACCTTGCTTTCAAGTTGCCCCACGTCCATAAGGGCTGTGGCCTGCTCCACATCTACGAACACGGGCGTGGCCCCGGTGGAAACGATCGCGCTTACGGTAGGCACCGCCGTGTTTGCGACTGTGATGACCTCATCGCCCGCGCCCACGTTTAGAGCCTTTAGCGCCAAAAATAGGGCGTTCGTGCCATTGTCCACGCCCACGCCAAAGGTCGTGCCGCAGTAAGCGGCGTATGCCTGCTCGAACGCGGCCACCTTGTCGCCCAGGATCAGCCAGCCGGAGTCGAGCACTTCATTGATGGCTTGGCGGACTTCGTCCTTCTCTGTGGCGTATTCTTGCAGGTATTCCCAAACCTTTATCGGCATGTCGTCGCGTCTCTTTCGGCTGGGGCAAGCTGCCGCTGCAGCTGCTCGGTCACGGTGGCATCGAAAAGCATATCGTGAGCGAACGCTTCAAATCTGCGTTGCTCCAACGCGCGGAACACCGCGCGGAAAAAGCAGGCAAAGGCGTTGGCCGGCTCAGCGTGGACCGTCGAGCGCAGGTTTTGCTTTTGCACGTGTATCGGGTTGCCAAGATCTTCGGGTGTGGTGAACACGCGGTCGATCTGTGCGCTCATGCTTTCGCCTGCGAGGTGCAACCTGTTGATGTACTCGGAGCGAAACCCGAAGTGACCGATCATCGTTTTCCCACCCGGGTATTGCATTAGCGTGCTGTATGCGACGCAAAGGCCTTCGGGTGTACGTTCCCCGCAAACCGCCGCCACGGTGGATGGCAGGCTGCCAAAGAACACGCGACCAACGGAGGCAGCATAAGCGGCGGTGTCGAGAACGGCTCCGCCCCCCAGGTCTGCACGGTAACGAAAGTTGCCCGGATCCAGGGGGGGAAAGGCAAATTGCACCGTCGCTTGCCGTGGCCCTCCAGGTGCAAAAAGCGACCGCAGCAAGGCGATTTGCGGGTGGTACGTGTAAACAGTGGCCTCTGCCAGCAGCACGTTGTGCCGGGTGGCCAGGGCCACCAAGGATTGCGTGTCTTGCGGGCGCAGCGTGGCCGGCTTATCCACGATCACGTGGCAGCCGCGCTCCAGCCATCGGGCGGCGCATTCGTGGTGCGCGCTGTTGACAGTCGAAACATAAACGATGTCGGGCTGGCAGTGCCGTTCGGCCTCCTCGAAGCCATCATATCGATGGCACGGCACGGGCGGCGGCGTCGTGGGCCACGGCTTTTCGCCAAAGCGTGCCACGCTCACGCGCGTGATCTGCGGCAGCGACGCTAAGCTTGGCAAGAGGCGTCGGTTGACCAGCTGCGAATTGCCCAAGAAGAGCACATGCATGGCTGACCTAACCGAACCCCAGGCCCGAGATGAGGCTCCGGGCTTCGATGTTAAACATACTGTGCCGCATGAGCTCGGTGATCTGCGACAGCGTCATCCACAGAAAGTTGTCCGGAACATCCACCGCCTCGTGTTCGCCCACCTCAACAAGCATGTTGCGGTTCTGCAGCGCCAAGAACCGCCCACCTTCTTCGGATTGCAGAACGTCCAAATGAATCTTGCCGGCCCGTGCGCCGATGAAGTAATCAAAGAACGCGGGCCGTCGCTCCTGCTCAGCCACCGCTGCATAGTTCGAGCACGACACTGTGGGGCTCAGCTCCACCACGTCGATGTGGCCCGGCTCCACCTTGGCTTGCACCAGCAGGTGAAGTATGCCGTTGATCTTCTTGGCGACGAAGCCCAAGAGGCCAATGTGGGCATCAGCAATCAGTGGTTGCGACCAGCGCGCCACTTCGCGCGAACCCGCCTCCACGCGGACGCCGATGACGCTGAAGAACCGTGGCCCGCGCGTGATCTCCCAATCGCTGATCGTCCAGCCGTCAAGCTGCGATAGCGGCACCTTTTGCACGTCCAGTTCATAGCGGACCAGCTGCTCCGTGAACCATGAAATCACTTCATCGCGGGTGCGGTAGCCATCTGTTTCGTCGCACAACGATTGCACGATGCTGTGGCCCAAGGGCGAAAGCCCGCCGTTTGCCACCACACCTTCGATGCCCGTGTGGCGCAACCGAACAAGTTGTTCGTCGTCCAGCATGGGTATCGTAGATAAAACACTGCGCGCGTCCATGTTGACGAAGTTGTCGATCAACAGAAGTTTGCGAAGCTCGGCCAAGGTGAGCCACTTGAAGTCGTCGTGCACCGGAACCTCATCATTCACTTCGATGACGATGTTTCGGTTGCGTTTGCGCAGAAATCGCCCACCTTGCTCGGTTTGAAGCTGGTCGATCAGCACTTTGGCTTTGCCGCGTTCAACGAAGTATTCAAGGTAGGCGGGCAGCTTTCCCTTATGCACGCGAGAGAAGTTGCTTTTGGTGGCCTGCACGGTAGGCGACAGCTGAAGCACGTTCACATTGCCCGGCTCCATCTTGGCTTGCATAAGAAAATAGCGAACGCCGTCGAACACCTTCGTCAGTATCCCCAGTATGCCGATCTCGGGCTGATTGATGATGGGCTGATCCCAGGTGGGGGTGCTGCCGAACGTCGTGCGCACGCGCAAACCTTCGATGCGGAAGAACCTCCCAGACGTATGCCGAAGCACGTCGCGGTCGCCTTCGAATTGCCACATGTCCAGTTGGTCAAGGGGAGCCCGCACGACCGAGAAGTGTCCGACTGTCAGCTTGCTGTGGAACCAAGCGAGGAATTCGTCGAACGGTTGGAAACGATTGCCGTGCGCCAAGGACGAATGGAAAAAGCCGCCGCGAACCACGCCGTACGACATGACTAAATCATCCCTGCGTGAGCCAAATGATCGAGGTAGTCTTGCCGCTTCCGCAACGAGCGGCGCATGTCGTATCTTGTGTTGGCCAACACCAAACACACAGCGCCGGGCGAGAACCGATGCAGGGTCAAAAATGTCAGGCGGGGCGTGTAAAGACCGCGGGTGGCGTCATCCATGAAATGTTCCCGCTCGCGCTCCCCATCGAACGTGTTGACGCAGAAGCTGCCGTGCAGTGGGATGATCACCTGATCTGTGTCGATGTGGGCGTGGCCACCGCGGTCCGAAACGATGTTGTGCATGTAGAACACGCGCTTGATCTCAATCGGGATGCTCTCCATCTGCTCAATCGACGTAAGGACGCCGCGGCCATCCGCGTGGGACGGCAGCTCAATCAGGCGAACGTTGTCGATGGATGGCTTCATAAGCGCGGGTGCGGCTACCTCGTTACAGCAATCGACATGCCACCGCTCCTGGTCTGTAAAGCTCACGAATTACGGGCTCTTGCCTGGGGCATTCGGTCGTCATAAATATGGCTTCGTCAAAGAAGTGACGCGTCCACCCAGGCCGCCGAACCACCTCGGTGCCCTCAAGCACCGTAAACGACGGCATTTGCTTACCTTGCGCCGCCGGAGCCAGACCCCGGGGGTTGGCACCCGCCTTGCTGTTGGCTACCGGCCATGTCCGCGCAGGCGCCTTTGGTTTCAATCATCATCCCGGTGTTCAACCTGTGGGAGTACACGCTGCGCTGCCTGTTTTCGATCATGCGCCACACGGCGCACATCCCTCACGAAGTCATCGTCGTTGACGACGCCTCGACGGACGAAACCAAGGCGGGGCTTCCCTTGCTTGAGGGCATTCGCGTTTTGCGCAATGAAACCAACCGGGGGTTTGCTTGGAACAACAACAGAGCCGCAAGGGTGGCCACAGGCAAGTATCTGCTGTTCTTGAACAACGACACCGAAGTGCAAGCACGTTGGCTGGACGAGATGTTGGCCGCCATTGAGGGCTTAGACAATGTGGGCGTGGTTGGGTGCAAGCTGCTGTTTCCCAACGGCACGATTCAACACGCCGGCGTCGCGTTTTCTTACTGTGCGCCACGGCCGATTTCGCCCTTTCACATGCACTACGGCCAGCCGGCAGACGTCAGTACAAAGATGCTCGACCTGAACGCGGTTACGGCCGCATGCAGTTTGATGCCACGCGAGCTGTTCGAACGTCTGGGTGGTTTCGATGAAGATTTCCGCATGGGCTATGAAGATGTGGACCTGTGCTTGCGTGTGCGCGAGGCGGGATACCGCGTGGTCTACACGCCGCACGCCGTGGTCACACACTATGAGTCTCTTAGCGAAGGGCGGTTCACCGATTCGGGACGCAACGAAGAGCTTTTGAACAGCAAATGGATCGGGCGCTTTCATCGTTTTGAAAGCGACTTTCGCACGCTCGCCCTACCCATACCTGTGAGCACGGGGCGCCCGGGCGTTAGCGTGGTTGTGGCGGTTCACGATCAGCTGACCGAAGCGCCACCTTGCCTTGAGAATGTATTCGCCACATTGAGCGTCGAGGATCAACTCATTGTGGTTGACGATGGCGGCGTGGGTGCCTTAACCAAGTACCTTGAGACGTTCGCGCAAGCGCATGCGGACCGGTGCCGCTTGATTCGGCTTCCCACGTATCGTGGGTTGGCCGCGGCTTGGCAAGCGGGTCTTGCGCAAGTGACGCGACCTTACGCCGCCGTGGTGGTGTGCGCGTGGCGCGTGCTCGATGGCTGGCTGGATCGGTTGGTGGCGCACGCCTTGGCGAACCCGCGGGCGGGCGCTGTGTGTGCATCGCAGGCCGATGGTGGCTGCCGTTTCACACCTGATTTGCTCACCCCGATTCCTAAACACCTGGGCGGCATGTCGTTGCCGGCAGCGTTGCCACCAGGCACATTGGAAGCCACCCCATTTCTCACAAGCGGCGTCGTGCTGGCGCAACGCGAGCTGCTGGAAACCCTGCTTGACCTGCGTCCAGACGGTGTGCCTGGTGGCCATCCGCAGGTTTGGTCGCGGCTCTTGGGCGAGCGTGGCCTTGCCATGTCTGCCGCACGGGACGTCACGGTTTATCCGTTTCTGCAGGTGTTTCCCGACAGCGGCATGCAACCACGCAAGCAGTATCTCATGAACCTCAGCGCCGCATGCGATGACCCCCGCGCCGAAGACGTCTCTGTGATCATGGTCGCGCGCGATGGCGAAGTGGCCTTCACGCAGGCGCTGCAGGCACTGCTGCAGCACACGCAGGCCCGCCTTGAGCTTATCGTCATCGACGATGGCTCTGCCGAATCCTTACGTGCATGCTTTGACAAGGTGTTGGCCACCACAGCGGCACGCGCCACGTTCGTGCGACATGAAAGGCCACGCAGCTTTCCTGTGAGCGTCAACGAAGGCTTGGCCATGGCCACAGCACAAAACATCATTGTGATGAACGGCGACGTGGTTGTGACCAAGGGCTGGCTTTTGCCGATGCTTGCGTTGATGCGGGTGAACCCAAACATTGGCGTCGTGTGCCCGGTGTCAAATGTGGGGCCTCGCCCGCAACGAGGCGCGCGGCCAAAGTACTTCGACACCCCCGACACGATCGCCACCTTTGCCGATCACCGCCGCGCAAACCATTTCGCGGCGTTTGGAGCGATGCCGCGCTTTGGCGGCTTCTGCTTTCTCGTGCGGCGTGGGCTCATCAATGACGTGGGTGGCTTTGATCCAAACTATGCGGACGGAGGCGGCGAGGTGGAAGACTTTTGCGTTCGTCTGCTCAGGCGCGGCTACATCGCCGCGCTGGCGTCAGAATCCTACGTTGAAAGCTTGGGCCACTTGCCAGAAAGGTGGGTTGTGGTGCACCCACGTCGACCAGCGACGCCCGGTTGGTTGCGCTTTTGCGCGCGCTGGCAGCATCCGCCGCAAGATGCGGATCAGGAAGGCCTACTGCGCGTGTTCTGTGCCGGCCCGGGTTTTGATCCGCACACTGACTTTGTGCCGCTGCCGCCTCCACCCGCCACAGCTGAAAGCGGCGCCACGATTCGCTCGGCTTCTTAGGCTTCGATCGCCGCCAAGCCCGTGGTGGCTTTGCCGTTGCCGGCGCCAAGTTCTGCCAAAGGGGCACCCACAGACTTGAGCACCGACATCAACACCATCGTGGCGTTCTCGCCGTTCGAGCGGTAGTGCAATCCGGTTTTCAGCCGTCCGCCCGCGCCGCCCATCAGTATCATCGGGTAGTCCGTCAGTGAATGGGGCTGGCCTTCGGCGCAATCCGTTGTGCCCAAGATGCTGCAGTTGTCGAGCAGGGTCTTATCGCCCTCTTGCACGCCCGCCAGCCGTTCCGCGAAATAGGCGAACTGCTTCATCATGAACACGCAGATCTTCTGCACATTCGGTTGATCGCCGCCTTCGTCGTGCGTCAGTTGATGATGCGTCCCATTGACGCCCGCTTCGCTGTAAATCGTCGAATCAACGCCTGAGCTGAATTGATACGTAAACACCCGCGTTAGATCGCACGCGAGCGCCATCACCATGAGATCCGCCATCATCTGGTTGCGACTGGAGACGCTGTTGGGGGCACCCGGTGTTGCAGGCTTTTTGCATGCAGACAGGCTGACGCTTCCGCCGCCGTTGGGCGCCGCGAGGCGCAGCTCAATCGCCCGCACGTTCTCTGCGTGTTGTTCCAACCGCTTTCGGTCGTTGCTGCCCACCTTTGCTTTCAGCGCGTTCATATCCGCCAAGACGGCATCAAGTACGGATTTGCGCAACGCCAGCGTCATATCGGCAGGCGCGGGCGTGCTGGGCGTGGAAGTTGGCAGGGGGCCCGAAAACAGGCGATTGAAGACCTTGGGCGCGTCGTATTCAGAAGGGTTGGCGTTGTCGGGCCCGTTGTGCGAAATGTGCTGCAGGTTGGTGCCTTCACCACGGTTGGCGTTGTTTGAAACGCCCACTTGAAGCGAACGGAACTTTGATTGTGTGCCGATCACCGCGGCGGCCATTTGATCAATCGATGCCGTGCGGAACGTGGATGCGAACGGCGCGCCGTTCTTTGGCGCCTGCGCCAAGGGTGGTGCGCCGGTCAAAATCGCCGCTTGCCCCGAGTGATGCGCGCGCAGGTCGGGCGTCTTTACATTCATGCCCGATACCACCGTCATCTTGGCTTTGACGTTGGCGAAGGGCGCCAGCGTTTCGGAAAGCTGCCAGTTGGTCCCCGTGGCTGTGGGATTCCATTTAGAAAGACGCACACCGTTGCCCCAGAACCACACGCCCATGCGCACGGGGAAAGCTTGGCCTGCCGCCAAGGCCGTGCCGTGTGAATTGAGCATGGCGTCCAACACGGGCAACCCGAGTATGATGCTGGCGCCACTCACACTGCCGCGCAAAACAGAGCGTCGAGATAGGCGCACGGGCTGAATCGTTTTCATCAGTTGCTTCCTTGTTCGGGCGAGGTGACGAACGTGAATGAATCGTGTGCGGCCAACAATGAGAACAGCGCTTTGACGTCGTGCTGCTTGTCGTTCCAAAGCTGCGCCAGATGCGCAAGCGCTGCCGCTTCGTCATCCGTCTCGACGTGTCCCAGGGCGTAGCGGAACAGGTTGTTGACCAAGCACTGGTTCACGTCTTCGCGCGCCGCCAAGACCTTCGATAGTTCTGCCGCACCATTAAACTTGGTATCGTCCAGATCACCCGTGGCATCGATGGGCTTGCCGGAATCCATCGTGCGGTATTCGCCCAGAGCATCAAAGTTCTCCAACGCGAGGCCAATGGGATCCATGATGGCGTGGCAAGACCGGCAGGCGTCGTTCTCACGATGCGCGCTCAAACGCTCACGCAGCGTTTTCTGGTCGGCGTTCGGATCGTTTTCCGGGATCTCAGCCTTCACGTTGGCGGGCGGCGCCGGAATGTCATTGCACAAGAAAGTTTGCCGAATGGCCTTGCCGCGCAAAGTCGGTGAGGTGGACGTGGGGTGGGCATGCGATGCCAAGAAGCTGCCTTGGCCGAGCAATCCCATGCGTGGGCCGTCTGACGGCAGCTTTGCAGCCTTGAATGCCGAACCGCTTACACCTTTGATGCCGTAAAGGTTCGCGAGCTCTTCGTTAAGAAATGTGTCGTGGCGAGTGAACGTATCGTTCCAGGATTGACCCGAAACGAAGGCGTCTTCCAGCGTGCGCAGCGTTTCCTCGCGCATTGAGGCGCCCAATGTATCTGTCACCTTGGGATACAGCGCTTTGACGTGAGGAAGCTTGTCCAGACCGTTGAGACCCAGAAGCTCATTGAAAAAGGCGCGCGGTGCGCGTGTGGCGCGGTCAGAGGCCAGCAACCGACCAATCTGTCTCTTCACACCCGCGGCGTCGTCAAGGCCACCGGCCTCCGCCTCATCCAATAGCTCATCGTCAGGCGTTGTGTTCCAAAAGAAGAACGACAGCCTCGTCGCCAGTTCATAGCCGTCAAGCCGTTTGCGCCCGTCGCTTGCGCCCAGATCAATGTTGCCAAGCTCGTTGCGGTAGAGAAAATATGGTGATTGCAGCAGGCCGGCCACCGCATAGGAGAGGCCTTTGTAGAAGTCGCCCAGCATGGACGACGCCGTGCGGGCGACATCTGCATACCGTTCGGCTTCGTCATCGGTCAGTGGCCGCCGCCACGCGCGTCGACCAAACGCCTTCACAGCCGCCAACGCGCAAGCATCATCCGTGCTGCCTTTGGGTGTGCAGGTGATAAAGCGTGATCGCTTTGTTGAGTCACCCAGCGCTTTGCTCGCCGTGCCCAACGCCGCCGTCTCAAACGCTTCCACTGAAGGCGCCGACAGCGTCAGCCGCGTGGCAGCGATCGAAGCGAATCCGTTGATGACCTCGTCTGCTTCGATGGGCGAGGTGGGATCCACGCCCAGCAGATCATTGAGCGCGTTTTTGTACTGCTCCACCGTCAGACGTCGCAAGCCACCCGGCCCCGGCTTGAATGTGCCCAGCGAAGGCTCCGGCGTTGTGGTGGGATCGCCGCCGCCGTCTCCACCTTGCCCGCCGCTGCCGTCGCCCGCGGGAGACGCGGCGCCCGAACACGCGACCAAACATGGCAGCACCAGCAGGCCCGCGCGCTTGACGGCAGAACAGAACAACACGTTCGACTTATTTGTGAGCATGATAAACGTCCTTCAACGAGAAGCGGGGCACCCGATGCGTTCTGTTCCGATGGCGACGTCGTCGATCCAAACGTCGGCGCCAGACACTTGCTGGTAGTTCTGCCAACCCATGCGAATGGCCTCGTATTGGGGCAAGTACCAATTGCCGCCGGTGCCATTGCCCAAACAGGTTTCGCCGCGGCCATTGACCGAAACGGCGTCGATGGCTTGCCCATCTATCCACAAACGCATGGCGTTCTTCGTGGAATCAAATTGCCACTCGTAGCAAACCCACTTCTTTTCGGGCATTGCCACGGCCGGCGCGCGTTTGGCGCAATCGCTCTCAAAGTTTCCGTCAACGTCGTCGTATTGAGCGATGAGGCGTTTGAACTGCCCACCGTACCGTGTGACGGCACGGAAGTCCTTGCCCACCACGCGGCCTTCACCTTCGACGTGGCTCCAATGCGCGTCGACCGCATGATCCACCCACAACATCATGCGGCCGAACATGATCGGCCACGGCTTGTCGAACACGGGCGCGCCCTGCAGGCTTAGGTAGGCGCGCTGTTGAGTCGCGCCTCCAGAGGTGAAGGCATGAATGCTGTTCTTGCCACTCCACGCGCGTTGGTTGTCCACCACAACTGTGCCGCCGAGGCGAAACGGCTTCCATGGCGCCGAAGGCACTTGGTCCACGGTGTGAGCTTCAAAATCATCACAGATCCGCGCTTTGCAACTGCCGTTTGCGCCACCCGCGCCCACCACCATGGCATCCGCTTTTGTGCTCCCATCGGGAGCGGGAGCGGATGCATCTTGCTTTGCCGCGGGCATCGCGTCCAATCGTGCTTCGCCGCCTGCGCCACCTTCGCTCTGGGGCGGCGCGCCTCCGGCTTCACCACCCACGTTCTCAACTTGGCCCCCGGCACCGCCAGATTGTTCGGCATTATCGGCCTCGCCGCCTCCGCCTTGGCATGCCGCGAGCGAGATGAACAGCGCCAACCACGATGAACTTCCGTGGGCCAGATGCATCTACAAAAGGTAACAACCTGCCACCTCTTGGTTAGTGTCGAAAGCTCGCACCTCTGCAGGGTCAAAGCCCTGCTGCTGACCCCGGAAGATCTTCTGGTCGTGAGGCGTTAAGAGGCGCGCAAGATGCCGCGGCTGAGCGCCAGCGACACCGCTTCGGTCCGCGATTTGGCGCCCATCTTCGAGAGAATTTGGCTCACGTACATAATCACGGTCTTTTCTGACAGCTTGAGGGTGTCGGCGATTTCTTTGTTCGCGCGGCCTGCAAATATGTGTTCGAGCACCTGCAGCTCACGCGGCGACAACGCGGGCTGGGTCATGCGGTCCGCCAGTTTTCCGGCGATCGCCGCGGGCAAATATCGCTTGCCTTCCGCGACCGTGCGGATCGCCGTGAACAGCTCGGTGCGGCCCACATCTTTGGTCAGGTAGCCGAGGGCGCCCGCTTTGATGGCGTTGAACACATCAGCGTCGCCTTCATAGTGAGTCAACACCAACACGCGCGCCGGTGGCGCCTCTCGCATCAACGCTGCTGTCAACTGCACGCCATCAAACGATGGCATCCGCAGGTCCACCATGGCTATGTGTGGACGCAGTGAACGAAACATCTCCAACCCGGAGGTGCCGTCGGTGGCTTCGCCCACGATACGCATGTCGTTCTGCGTGCCGATAAGCGCGGCGGTGCCAGCGCGTGCCAATTCATTGTCCTCGACCAGAAGAATGTCAATCATGGGTGTGGCTATCAGTCTTGGGTTTGTTGTTGGGCACCGTCACGGCGATCTCGGTGCCGTGCCCCGGAGAAGACACAATGTTGATTGTTCCTCCCAAGCGTCGAATTCGTTCGTTCATACCAAGAATGCCGAAATGTCCCTCAGATGCCAACGATTGTTCTGGGTTCTTCATGCCGACCCCATCGTCCTTGATGGCCAGGTGAACAAAATCACTATCGCGTTCAAGATCGATGCTGATCGTGTGCGCCTGTGCGTGTCGCAAGGCGTTGGTTAACGCCTCCTTCGCCAACAGTGCCAGCTCTTGCTCCGCAAATAGGTCGCGCTTTCCTTCCATTTTGCCTACGTTCACACTCACCTGTGGGCTCTTGCGTCCCATCATCTGCGTGCGCACCATTGACCTTATGGCCGTCGCCAAATCCGGCGTCTGATCCTGCAGATCGCGTAAGTCCCATACGGCTTGGCGAGCCGAAGCTTGGGCGCGATCCACAATCTCACGTGTCCGCTTGAGCAGGCCGCGCACGGGCGCCAAATCCTGCGGTGCCTGCGTGAGGGATTCTTCGATGGCTTCGAGATGAAAACCAATCGAGGAGAAGCCTTGGCCCATGCCATCGTGAAGATCCCTCGACATACGGTCGCGCTCTTGTCGCAACAGCCGGACGCGCTCATTGCGCCGCGCCTGCCGCGCTCGACGCCACACCCAGGCCAGGCCACCGGCACAGGCCAACACAGCGCCGATCATCCAGGGGTTTTGGTAAAGGGGACGTAGCAGCACGAATCGTCGTTTGTCCACGCTTGTTGACCACACGCCAAAGCCGTTGGCGGCCATCACTTCAAGCGTATAGAGGCCGGGACGCAGCGACGGCAAGGTCACCGTGGCACCCGTGGCTGCGCGCCAGTCAATCCCCGCTTCCCGAACGCGGTAACGGTGGTAAAGGCGTCCCTCCGCGGCCAACGACGCCGTGGTCAACGAGGCGGTGACCGTAAAGTGAGACGCGCGCACCTGCGGAACGTCTTTGGTGTCGACAACGCCGTTGATCAACAAGCTTTCAATCTTCGGCAGTGGCGGCAGAGGCAGTGGCGCGCGCGTGTCGATGATGCTGATGCCCAACAAGGTGGCGACCCATAACTTTCCGGCGGCGTCGAAGGCCGCGGTGGGGCCTCCCATCCACGTTGTTTCTTGGCTCGCCATGCCGGCGCTTACATCAAAGCGCAAGGGGCGCAGCAAAGGGCCGCCTTTGAGTAGCCGCTCAAGCAACTCGGCCTTCCGCAGCCGCTGCACGCCCGTGCCGCAGGCCGTCCACAATTCATCGCCGTGATCGAGAAGAGCGAACAACGAATCGCAAGCCATCCCATCCGCTTCGTCGGCGTGAAAGAACTTCCCTTGATGGTAAAGGTAAAGGCCGTCGTCGTTGATGCTGCCGATCCACACGTCGTTGTTGGCGTCTGCCACCAACGTACTTAACCGCCGGCGCGTTGGATCTTGCGGGCGCGGCGACAAGCAGCGAAAGCGGCCGTTCTGCCACTGCGAAATTCCGCCTTGATCCATCGTGAACCAACGCGTGCCATCGCTCATCGTCGTGCCTCCCATCACGTTGCCAGGGCAAACACCTGGTGGCGTATCTGTGACGGTCAATTGACCATCGGAGGTGTAGGTCGCCTTCGAGATTCCACCCGCAGTCCAGCCGATCCACAGCTCATGTGCCTTGTCAGGCAGCAACGTGCGGATGCCTTTGGCGGGCATTTTGTCGAACGCCACCGCGTGCGGCTGCATGCCCACCACGCGGAACACGGAACCGTCTGCGCGCCCCACCCACAGCGTGCCCTTGGCATCTTCGGCCAACGAGATCCACTGTGGCGGCGTGGTCCAACGCAGCACCGTTTGCACGGATGAGCCATCGTGCAAAGACAAACTCTCGTCGGTTGCCACCCACATGCCGCCGGCTTTGCGCGGGCAGATGGCTTGCGCAACATAACCATTGAGGCCGTTGTTGCGGCGCACGTTGTGTACGCGCTTCGGCGTCAGCTTTACCGTGCCGGCCGCCCGCGTGCCCAACCACACCACGTCGTCGCGGTCGACAAACAAAGACAACACACGCGGATCCGGCAGACCGTGGGCTTCGGTCCAGCAGCTCCAGTTCGCCTGCACGGCTTCACACACGCCGCCTAACGTGGCCACCCATAAGTGCCCCGCGCGATCGAAGGTTAAATCGCGGATGTGTTCGTCGGGCAGCCCGATCACGCGAGAACGTCCCTCGGCGCTAACGTGGAACAAGCCATCGTTTGTTCCGGCCCACACGCCGCCTTCGGTGGCACGCAGAAGCTTCGTGACAGCGCCTGTCAGCAAAACCTTTGCCTCTGTGCTGGCACTTGCATCGCTAAGAAACAGCCCGCGCGTGCTGCCCACCCACAGCTCGCGTTCGTTCGCCACGAGGCTGGTGATCCACTGGCTTTCGGCGGCCGCTTTCACGCGGGTCAGTTTGTCCGGCTCCCACTTCCACAGGCCCGCGTCCGTCGCGATCCACAGCTTGTCCGTGCCTGGTTCGGCGAACAGCGCCTGCACAGATGCTGTGGGCAGCGTTGTGTTGTCCCAGCGGCCACCGACGTTCCGAAACAGACCGGGCCCACCGCGCAGACCACCCGTGGAGGGTGGCCCATCAAACAAAGACGGCAAGCCCCAGCCGGTTCCCAACCAAATGCGCCCCTGCCGATCCACTTGCAGGTGAAACGCCTGGGTTGTGGTCAGGCCTTTGATGACGTTCCCATCGAACGTTGTGGTGCGTGTGCCATCAAAGCGACTGAGCCCTTGCTGGCCGCCAAGCCACAGCGCCCCGTCAGCCGTTTGTGCGAAAGCGTAAACGGCTGGCAGGGGTGGGCCGGGCGTCAGCACGCGATCGCTTGGACCCTGCGCCCACGCGGGCGCCGCTGCCACCACGGCGCCAACGATGGTGAGGCAACCCCAGCGCCGCCTGCCCCTGCCGTGGGCAACCGGGTGCATCACTTGGCGCTAAGCACGTTGCGCGCGATGACCATGCGTTGAATTTGGCTCGTGCCTTCGTAGATCTGCAGCAACTTCGCGTCGCGCATCAGCTTTTCCACGGGATATTCTTTCGTGTAGCCATAGCCTCCGAAGATCTGTACGGCGTCGGTGGCCACGTGCATGGCTGCATCGGCGCCATACGCTTTGGCGTAGCTCGAAACCACCGAGTCGATGTGGCCGTTGTCGATCGCCCAGGCCGCCTTGTGACACAGAAGGCGCGTGACCTCGTGGGCGATCGCCATCTCTGCCAACATGAACTGCACCGCTTGGTGTTGCGCGATGGCGACGCCAAACGTCTTACGTTCAAGCGCGTATTGCCGTGATTCATCCAAGCAGCGGCGGATCAAACCGGCAGCGCCCGCGGCGATCCAAGGGCGGCTGCGATCAAAGGTCTTCATCGCAATTTTGAAGCCTTCGCCTTCCACGCCCACCACATGGCTTTTGTTCAACTTCACTTCGTCGAACAGCACGTCCGTGGTGTTTGAAGCGCGTTGGCCCATCTTGTTTTCCTTTTTGCCCACCGACACGCCAGGGAGGTTACGATCCAACACAAAGCACGTGATGCCCTTGTGGCGATCGGTGCCTTCGGCGCGCGCGAACGTCACATAAAAATCGGCGACGCCACCATTGGTGATCCAACGCTTTTGCCCCGTAAGAATGTATTCGTCTCCCACCTTGCGGTAACGGCTTTTCATGCCGGCTACATCGCTGCCCGCATCGGGCTCGGAACAGGCGTAAGCCGCAAACAACGGCTTTTCCAACAGCCGGCCAAGGTAGTTGCGCTTTTGCTCCTCGCTGCCGGCGATCTGCAGCGGCATAGAGGCAAGGGCGTTGCCTGCCAACGTGGTGTTCACGCCCACGCAGCCGTAGGAGATCTCTTCGAGCACCAAGCAGTGAGAAAGGCACGAGAGCCCCAGCCCACCGAGGGACTCGGGCAATTCGCAATTCATCAGCCCGGTCTCCCAAGCTTTTCTGCAAATCTCATCGGGGAATTTCCCGGTCTCATCCAGCTCTGACGCCACCGGCGTGATCTCTTTTTTCGTGAAATCACGGGCCGTGCTGATGAGTTGCTGTTGCTCTTCTGTAAAGTCGAAACCAACCATGGAAATACCCTCCGGGTGTTCAGAATACTCCGGTTTCGGCACGCGTGCCTGGTTCTGGCTGCAGCTTTGGCTCGGCCCGCGGCCCCTGGCGCGTGCGTGCCTTCGCGTTTCAAGGTAACAAGGGTTCCATGGTGAGGTTGATCTTCCCGTTTTGCTTCCCGTTTTGCCTGCGTCGCCTCGGCTGCCTCATGGGCGTGTCTGTGCTTGTAACGGCGTGTGCCCCCGCGCCAGCGCACAAGACCTCGCCACAGGAGGGATTCGGTCATTGGCTTAAAGACCCGCAAGGCTTGCCCGCCTACGAGCTTGAGCCGCGCGCCCTGGCCACCGCGCCCTACGCGCCGTTCGCACACCTAATCAGCGCGGGGCGGGCAGGGGCCTTGGCAGATCGTTGGGGCAACATCAGGCTCATCACCACGGAAGGCGGCACCACCACCATCACGCCCGTCACCACGCGCACGCGTGGCGGTTTGTTCGCGCTGCTTGAAACGGCCAATGACGTCGTCAGCTTGGCGTACAGCGAGCTGCCGCTACGCGGCCCGATTCGTTACGGAACGGGGTACGCCACGTACGAAGGAGGCGCAGTGATCGAGGGGCAGCGGGTGGCGCTCACGCAGGAAGTGGTTGCGGTGCCGCAAGATGTGACGGCGCTTGCGGGATCATTTTCGCTAACGAACCAAGGCGCCAAATCGGTTCACGCCACGTTCGTGGTTCAAAGCGATGTGTTCGTGCGGCCTGGCGTGGCCTATGCAGATTTCGTTAAGACCTTGCATCCCGAATCCTCGGGAGGCCGGGCGCGTTTTACAAAGGTGACACCGGCGCTGGGCAACGTTTACCTGCGCGGCCCCCTGTCCATGGCGGGCAGCACGCGCGATCATTCTTTGCGTTTGTCGGTCCCGATCGATTTGGCGCCGGGGCAATCTTTCACAGTTCCTGTGTCGGTTGGCTATGGCGATGAAGCGTGGGCCGAAGTCTCTATTAAGGTGCCGCTCCCGCAAATGAAGGGACTTTGGCTTTCGCCGCTTCAGCGCGTGCAAGCTTTGTGGGCCCCCTCGGCGTGGATGATCGATGAAGCCGTGTGGTCGTTCGGTCAGATGCTTTCGTTTCGCAACCGCGACGCTTCCACGAACGCCCCCTACTACCAACTGGGTGGCTATTCTATGTTCCGCAATCCAGATAACCCCGAGTATCTGAGTTTCCCCGTGCGTGAAGCGCCCGAGAACGCGCTTGCGATGGCGCCGTTTGCGCCCGCCGCAGCGGCAGACGCGCTTCGGTGGATCGCGCGCGGCCAACTGCAATCAGGTGACATTCCGAAGACGACAAACCTACGCGCGGAACGCGATCTCGCCCACATGCATTTTGAATCGGACGGCGAGATCTGGTTCTTGCTGGCGTCGGCCGAACAAGCCGCGCATTTTCCGCACCTGTTCAATGAAGACTTGCCGTTTTGGGATGGCACGTCGGCACCTTATTTCGACCATCTGGCACGCGCCTTCACGTGGCTGCGGCACAACATCGGCGTGGGCACGCACGGTTTGGTGTTGATGAAGGATGGCGACTGGAATGATTACCTTTCGCGTGTGGGGCGCCAAGGGCGTGGCGAATCGTTCATGAACACGGCGATGGCAGTGCGCGCGTGTGAGGGCTTCGCCGTTCTGGCACGCAAGCGTGGCGCCGCGGCGTTGGCCGATGAAGCTTCTGCGTTCGCCACGCAATTACGCGCGGCTGCGGCCCATGCTTGGAACAACCAGTGGTTCCTCATGGGCTACGACGACGAGGGCGCGCCGCTTGGCGATGATCGTTTGTATCTGAACAGCCAAGTGTGGGCTGCGCTTGGCAAGATCGGCACACCGGCACAACGCCAGCAAGCGTTGCGTGCGATGTTGAAGCTGAACGCTTCGACGATCGGGCTTACGCTGTTGTCGCGTCCTTACGCCAGCCCACCGCCGCCGCATTTCTCGTTTGCCGTGTTGCCCGCCGGCGAAGGCGAAAACGGCGGCATTTGGCCGCAAACCGTTTATTGGGCCGTGTGGGCGCTTGCGCAAGAGGGCTTGTGGAACGAAGCCGTGGACGTGTGGCAGCGCATGAGCTTACGCAACCACAGCGCCCGCTTTCCACAGGTGCCGTTCGGGATCTTCAACGGACCCGATTGTTATTCATCGGCGATGGCGGGGCCCGCTGAAGGCTGGACGCAGGTGCAGGTGTTTGATCGCATGGTGCCTGCGCCCATGAATCCCATCGTTGGTTGGCAGGCTTTCGCGTTGGAGATCCTGGGCCGCACGCGACCGCGGCCCTGAATCGGATTCCGCACTTACGGTAACGCCGGACGCTCAAACGGTTCAGTGGATTCAAGCGAGCGCAAGAACGCCATCAGCTGCCCGAACTCCTTGGCGTTCAAATTCACCTTCTTGAGCTTCGGATCCAGGTTCTTGTTCTTCTTGCCACCCGCCAACATTAACTTCACAGCGTCTTCCAGCGTGGCCACGCTGCCATCATGAAAATAGGGGCCGCTCTTTGTAATTGATCGCAGCGTGGGCGTTTTGAAGGCGCCCGTGTCTTTGGCGTCGTTTGTGATTTTGCCGCGGCCGATGTCGGGCTCTTTGGCCTCCATGCCGACGCCAATGTTGTGAAATTGCATGTCTGTAAACAACGGCGGCACGTGGCACAAAGTGCAGTGGGCTTTGTCGCGGAACACTTTCCACCCAGCGATCACGTCTGCATCCACAGCTTCGGCGTCGCCCGCTTCATGCTTGTCCCACGCCGACCCTCCGCTGTTGAGCGTGCGCATGAACGCCGCCAAGGCCGCTGAGATGGTGTCCGCGGTGGGCGGTGATCCAAACACCTTCTGGAACTGCACCTTGTAAAGCGGAATGTCGGAAAGAAACCCTGCCACTTTATCGGGATCGCCTCCCACTTGGCCCTTCCACGCCGCGAGGGCTTGTGCCTCCAAATTTTTGGCGCGGCCATCCCAGTACCAATGCGGCTGGTAACCGATGTTGTACATGGTGGGCGAATGGCGTGTGTTCAATTGGCCGTTGCCCTTTTCTGACAGCGGCAAGCCATCCGTCCACGCCTTGTCGTGTTGATGGCAACTTTCGCAGCTCTTTGAAGCGTTGCCTGAAAGGCGCTTGTCGAAGAACAGTTGTTTGCCTAGGGCCACCTTCTCTGGCGTCAACGCCGCCTCAGCCGGCACTTCCATGTCAGGCAGGCCTTGGGGCGTGGCGGGCAAGGGCGGGGCCGGAGGCACTTGCGGCAGGGGCGGCGGCGCGGGCTTCGTTTCAACGGGCGGCGCGGGCGGCGGCTCTTGTTTGCACGCACCCAAGCCACTTAAGCACAACCCTAACAACAACACGTTCCGCATCTTCATGACGCGCAGTCTTTCCCTAGGCCGCGCCGGGGTCAAGCCTTGGTTGTGTCAAAACTATTTGGTGGCATCGTCAGGCGTGGAGTCGGCCACAACCGCTCGCCGCGCGGCTTTCTTGCGCTCGCGCTCGGCCGCCTTTTGCTCGTCCATGCGAATTTGATCGCGCGTGGCGCGGCTGCCCATCACAAACCCCAGCACGATCCCCAGCACCAACATGACGGGGATGTAGATGAAGTGCGATGAGGGAGGCACATCCATGGCAGGACGCTACGCCTGTTGATCCAGCTTGCGCTGCAGCGACTTTACTTCGCTTGACGCCTTCTGCAGGCCACGCGCCACGAACACCACGTAAACGAGGAGTGCCACCCAGATGAAGCCGTACGCACCAGCGATGAACGGGTTGGCCGCGATCGTCGTGGGATCTCTGTCGGGTACTTTCGCGTAATCGGCTGCCACAGCGAGTTGGCAAGGTAAGATCAAAAGTGCTGCCACGACCGCCAGCAACGGCAACGACCGGCGCAAGACGAAAGCGGCCAAAGACAAGATGGGTTTCATGAGCGTTTGGTCTCCAATTTCGCTTCGATCAGGTCTTCAACGTCGATTGTCAATGCATCGATCTCGCCGCGCAAACGTTCAAGCCGCAGCCGCACAGACAGCAGCACAAACCACAGCACGGTGAACAGGGCAAACGACGTCCAAAACACGGCGCGCATCGCAGGCACCAACGTGGGCACCACAGACGTGCTCGGGTGAATGGTGCGCCAGATGTGCACGCTCACATAAACCAATGGCACGTCGGCGGCCGCGAACAGCGCCAGAGCGGCGGCCAACTTACGTGAGGCCGGGCCGCCATAACGCCGGGCCAGCAGATAAGCCACCATGATCAGCCACAACAGCAACGAACTGGTGAGGCGGGCGTCCCACTGCCAATAAACACCCCACGCCACGCGGCCCCACAGTGGTCCCGTCACCAAGACGCAAATGCCGAACAGCACAGCCAACTCGGCGCTTGACCGCGCCAGCCGATCGCCGGCCTCCGAGCCCTTAAACAGATAAGCCACGCTGCCGCCGGCGCACACGAACACCGAGAGCATCAGGAGCCACGCACACGGCACGTGAAAGTAAAAGATCTTCTGCACGGGCCCCATCGTCATTTCAACCGGGGCCTTCACGATCATCTGCGGCACCCAGGCGAAGCCCAGCACGCACACAGCGACGGTAATGAGCCAGGGGCCTAACGATGTGGGTTTCGAGGTTGGGCTTGAGGGCGACATGGCAAAAACAGAAGTTGCATCATAACTGTTTTCGCCACGTCGCGCATTCCCGGCCCCGGCGTTTTATAGGAACGCTTCGGTGCGGCCAACGTCGGCCACGGCTCACTCGCCAGAGATCACCGGCTCGAACGCCCACAGGCCGATCAGCAGGAACACGGCATCAACCACCACCAGAAACTGCGTCCAAAACACGATGGATTCAGGATCGGGCGTTTCGGGATTGAGCAACATGCTGGTGCCACGCACGCCGGCCATCACCAGCGGCGTAACCAAGGGAAACAACAGCGCGGCAATCAAGGCGTCGCGGCTTTTCGAACGAAGCAGCGCGCCGGATACCACGGTTCCTACGGCGGCGTAACCCACAGTACCCAAGGCCAAGAACCCGGCCAACCAGGCGGCGTGACGCCCGATCGCGGCCGAGAAGAACACGGCCGAAAGCAACGTGACCGCGGTTTCAACGATGAGCATCAAAAACACCACGCCCACCAGCTTGCCGAGGTAAATGGCCGCGCGTGGCGCGGGTGAAAGCAGCAAGGCGCGGACGGCCTCGAGATCCCGTTCACGATCAAACGTGCGGGCCAAGGCGATGGTGCCTGAAAACAGCAGCCCCACCCACAAGACGCCCGCCGTCACTTCGGGGGCCAGCGCGTCTCCCGCTGGGTTCACAAACGCAAACGCGAAGATCAGCACCATCAAGATCGCAAAGAACCCCATCGTCGTGGTGATCTCGCGGTTGCGCCATTCGATGCGCAGATCTTTTGCCGCAATCCGCAGCACGGTGCTTACAAAGCCGTTAGGTCGAGGCACCGGTGGTCTCCGTATAGATGCGTCGCAGATCGGTTCCCGTGAGCGCCGTTTGCACGGGCGCGTGGTGAGCCAAGCGCCCGCGGCGTAAAATCGTCAAGTGATCGGTAAGTGGTGCGACGGCGTCCAAATCGTGTGTGACCACCACAACGATGCGCCCCGCCCCCCGTTGCGCCGCCAGCTGTGCCGACAACCACGCCGCCCCTGTGGGATCCAACGCGGCGCTGGGTTCATCGAACAACAAGATCGCCGGCTGGTGCAGAAGGGCGCGCGCTAGGGCCAAACGCTGTTGCATGCCCCGCGAATAAGTGCGCACGGGCGCCAGCGGCTCCACGTGAGACAACCCCACTTGCGCGAGCAGCGCTTGGGGATCCACGTCGCAGCCATAAAGGCCGGCAAACAGGTTCAGGTTGTCGAGCGCACCGAGGTCGCCATAAAGGCCTGGGTCGTGCCCCACGTATCCCACCGCGGCGCGGGCGGCTGCCGTCGGCCCCAGCGGTTTGTCGCCCCACCGAATGCTGCCGGTGGTGGGGCGAACCAGGGTGGCCAAGATGCCAAGCAGCGTGCTCTTGCCCGCACCGTTGGGACCCAAGATGGTGTTGATACGTCCTGGCGAAAACGTGGCCGTGACGCTCACCAACGCGCGGTGGCGTCCATACGTTTTGCCCACGCCCTCAAGATGAAGCTCCGCTGGCGGCGCCGTCATTCATCACACCCGAGGCGCTGTGGTGTGCAGGTCGCGGTACACCGTCTCAAGCTGCGACACCAATTGTTCGCGCCTCGTTTCGTCAACGCTGGCGCCGCTGCGACGGCGCTTCTCCAACGCCACCAGCTCTTCGAACAACTTCTCGCGGCGGTTGCGCAGCTCTTGGTTCTTGCGCTCAAGCTTCGCCTTTTCGTCTTTGCCGCTGGCGGCCCTTGGTCCGCCGAACACACCCCATAAGCCCCAGCCGAGCAGCAACACGCAGACGATTATGGCGATGAGGTGGCCCGTCTTATCGACCTTGGGCAAACCGGAAATGCGGATCTTGATCTTGCCACCCGCAGGGATGTCACCCAGTTCGTAAAGCGAAACTGCATTTCCCTGCGAATCCTTTTCTTTCGGCAATGTGCGCAGCCCGTCGGCCGTAAGCGTGAGCTTGTAGGCGTCGGGCACGATCACCAGCGGCGATTTCATCGGCACCTCAAGCGTCTGCTCGAAGTCCAAGCTGTCATCGCCGTAGGTGGGTAACAGAAAAGCGAAGCGCGCTTGCACGCTGCGATCACGTGGTCCCATGGGAGGCACCTCCGAACGCATCAGGAGGCCTTTGCCTTTGACTTCTTCCAATGTGGCGCCTTCGCCCATCGGCGCGAAGCTCGTCATCTCGTGGGGCAGAGGCACAAAGATGCCTTTGGGCCCGCCATCATAAATGCGTTCCGATTCATTGCGGAATGAAAGCACTTCACCCACAAACAAGAAGTCTTCGCGCACCTCGAAGATGATCCTTGAGCCTTGATCCAGGCTCAAGACCGTCAAATCGTTCGTGCGCACGGGTGGCGCCAAGCGAGGCGCGCGCATGCCGCCATCGGTGGCCATGCGAAAGGGGCGCGTGCCGATGCGCGAACCCTCAATCTCCGTGACAACCAAATACCCCACGTCTTGCGCCGTGGACAGATCCACAAAGCGCGCCACGCCTTGCGCATTTGTTTTCTGCGTGAAGGCCTGCACTTTGCCGTCGGCGCCCGCTTGCCCCACATTCACTTCGTGCTCGGGCAAAGGCTTGCCCGCGGCATCCACAACCACCACTTCCAAAGTCCCTGGCGGCAGATCGGCTGCGGCAACGGGTGCGGCCACAGTGATCGAAAACGCAAAGCGAGACCCCGGTTGTTCAGCGTCACCTTCACCATCCGCGCCTGGGGGCGGGCTGGGCGGCAGGCCTGCGATCAACATGCTGCGCACGCCACCCTGCGCAGGGATCGGGAACGGCTGCGTTTGCAGCGTTTCCCCATCCACTTCGGCCACGGCGGCAAACGTCGCGCCCACGGGCACATCAGAAAACATTACGCGGCCATCTTCACCGGTTGTCGCTTCGGTGGTTTTGGCGCTGCCGCCAGGTGGCGTAATCGTGGCCACCACTTTGATACCCGCGGCCGCGTTCACGGGCATCTTGCGCGCCACACGCACGCTCACCGAGCCCACCGGAAGATCGGCCACCGGCAGGGGGCGGCCCGCCATTTGGCGCAAATCGGGCGGTTGTGCGTGTGCCAGCGGCGCGCCCAGGACACTTAGCAGCACCACGCAAGCAAGCTTCGCCACGAGCTTCACGATGGCTCTCCCGCTTTGTCGGCTGCCAAACGCGCCTTGAGCTCTTGCTCAATCAGCGTGCGCAAATCGTCGCCCGCTTCAAGTTCGCCGATGATGCGCAACGCACGCGTGCGGTACCGGCGGGTCATCTCTTCGTAGTCGTCGTCGGAGATCTTGCGCATCTGGTAGTCCATTTCGACTTCCTTGATCGCTTTGAGCACCGAAACTTTTTCGCGTTGCAGGTCGCGGATGCGGCCAGGCTCCGTCGGCGCGTTGATGCGCTCAACGACGCCCGCGTCCACCAAGGGGTGAAAGACGCGCCACGTGGCCAAGCCGGCCAGGCCCAAAGTGGCGCCACCGATCGCCAGCATGACCAAGGGCGATCCGAAGGACAGGCGCCCCACCACAGTGCCAAACAGCACGCCGATGGCGGCACCGATCACCGCTAACAGCCACCAGCGCGAGCTGGGACCTTGTTTCTCACGTTCAGACGAAGGCACAGGGCTTTAATCCACCGCTTTAATCTAGCTTGTCGAGTTCTTCGTCCAGTTTGTCTTCAAGGTCAGGGTTTGCCGCCGCAGGCGCCTCCACAGGCTTGCCAACCCCAACATCGCCCGCGCTCTTCGGCTTGCGCGAGAAGCGCCACGCACCATAGGCCAAACCGCCCGCCCCTGCCAAGCCAAAGCCGTAAGGAAGCGCCCAGGCCAAACGGTTGAAGCCCTTGTCCAAAGGAGCCGCCAACGCTGATTGTCCATCGTACTTGGCGATGAAGAATTGAATCACTTCATCCCGTGTTTTGCCCTGCTCCAGCATACCCCGGATGATGGCAAACTCCTTGGGAGCGTATTGGCATTCCGCTTCGCCACAATCGCCCAGCAAGTGACGGCAGCCGCACATACACATCAGGTTCTTGCCGAACCAATCCATCTCGGCGTCGATCTGCGCCTGCGAGGGTGCCGCCATCGCGCGCCCTGGCAGCAACAGCGCGCCTGCCAACAACAGCACGGCTGCCGTGGTGGCTGTGGCGCCCAGGTCTTCCTTGACCTTCGCCGCCAACGGGGCCAGCACGCGTTCGGGCAACAGGGCGATGCCAGTGCCAAACGCCAACATCATGAAGCCCAGCCAAATCCAATCCACCAGGGGGTTCAGCTTTAACTCCAGGTTCGCGATGCCCTGCGACAGATCGTAGTTGCCGAGGGTCATGTACAAGTCTTCGGCAGGCGAGCGTCGAATGGCCACCTCGGTGGTTCGATCGTTGTTCTTATTCGCGTAGTACCACATGGCGGGCTGCAGACGATCGATCTCTTTGCCACGCACGAACACGGCGATCTCGCCGGTGATCATTTCTTTTTGGCGATCTTCTTCGTGGCGCAAGGCGATCAGCTTCAGCGTGTAACCAGCGAACTGAATTTGCTGCCCGGCCTTCATCTCGACCTGCTTTTCCTTCTTGTAAGCCTGGCCGCCGAAGCCGATGAACATCAGCACGATGCCTACGTGCACCACATACCCACCGTAGCGACGGCGGCCGCGCAGCAACATGCCCAAGAACGCCGAGAACACATCGCTGCCGGTGTTCTTCTTGCGAATGCGGATGCCGCGCACGAACTCTTGCGTGATGGTGCCGCCCGTAAACGCGCAGAAGCAGAAACAGATAACGGCGGCAACGGACGAGCCCATGCCGAATACCAAACAGAGAACCAAAGTGACCAACGCGGCCAACCCAGGAAAAGTGAATTGGTACTTGAAGTTGCTGGCCGAGGCTTTGCGCCACGCGATGAGTGGGCCGATGCCTGTCAGCAACAACAAGGTGAGGCCCATCGGCACCATCCACTTGTTGAAGAACGGCTGGCCTATCGTCAAACGTTCGCCACTGATGGCCTCAGAGAGCGTGGGATACATGGTGGCGAACAGCACGAAGAACGCGATGAACACCAAGATCCAGTTGTTGAACAAGAACGCGGCCTCTCGCGACAGCAGCGAATCCAGTTGCCCGCGTGACCGCAACGCGGGCAGGCGCCAGATCAAGATGCCAAACGTGATCACGATGGCGCTGGCCATAAAACCCACAAAGATCCACGCCAGCTTGGTGTCTTGGCCGAACGCGTGCACCGATTGAACGATGCCCGAGCGGGTCATGAACGTGCCGAAGATGGTGAGCAGGAACGTCAAGATCACCAGGGTGAAGTTCCAGATCTTCATCATGCCCCGGCGCTCTTGAATCATGATCGAATGCAAGAACGCGGTTGCAGTGAACCACGGCAACGCACCTGCGTTTTCCACCGGATCCCAGCCCCAAAAGCCGCCCCATCCCAATTCTTCGTAAGCCCACAACATACCGAGCGTGAGGCCCATCGATAGGAAGAACCACGCGATGATCGTCCACTTGCGCACAGACATGATCCAGGCGTCATCCAAGTGGCCCGATATCAGCGATCCCATCGCAAACGCGAACGGAATCGTCATGCCCACGAAGCCCACATAAAGCGACGGCGGGTGCGTGATCATGTAAGCGTTTTGCAGCAGCGGGTTCAAGCCGTTGCCGGTGATGGGCGCATCACCCATGAACGTGGAGAACGGGTTCTTGTGGTACAGGATCAAGAACAAGAAGAAATCAGCCACAACCATGATGGTGGCGATGGCGTAGGGCAGGATCTCTTTGTGGCGGTGGCGGTTGGTGTGGATGGCGATGGCGCCGAACACGGAGAGCAAAAACACCCACCACAAGATTGAACCATCGAGCCCGCCCCAATAGGCGGTGATGCGGTAAAACAGCGGTGAGCTGGCATCGCTGTAATGCTGCACGTACTTGATCGAATAGTCCTGCGACACGAACGCATACAGCAGGGCCACCGATGACAGCCCCAAAACGGCCGCCAACAGGTAAGACGCGCCTCGCCCTGAAGCGATGAGGCGTTGGTTGCCGCGCTTGGCGCCGACGACCGAGGCGACGCCGCCATAAGTCGCAACCACAAAGGCCAACAGGAGGGTCAGCGTGCCGAAAGTTGCCATGAGTTGTTCCTAAAGCGAAGTAGAACACACGCCAGCGGCGGTTTCTTCCCTGCCGCGAAATAACGAATCACCCGCCCCACCCACCAGTTGCACTGACGTTAGCACGGGGCCCCTTGCGAACAAGGTGAAATGCCGCAGTAGGCCGGGCGGCGCCGCGGCCCGCCCGCGCCAAAATGGGGTGCAAGCGGTACGCTCTCGTGTATGCCTGAAGATTTTCTGCATAAACACGTGCCAGCCTTGGGCCGCGGCCTACATCGGGTGGGGTTGTCTGCGGGCTTTGGGTTAACAGAGGTGGGGGTTCACGCCGCTATTGCCGCGGGCCTGCAGTACGTGTTTTGGAACCCGCGGGCCCGCCTGCTAACCAAGGTGTTGCAAAACATGCCGTCGTCACAACGGCAAAGGCTGGTGTTGGCCACGGGACCTACCTTCGGGTTCTTCCCCGGGTCGGTGCGCAGGCACGTTGAGCGCTGCCTAAAGGTGCTGAAGACCGAACGGCTCGATGTCTTGCAACTTTACTGGTTGGGCAAGATGTCGGCATGGCGTGCGGGTGTGGTCGACGAGATGGTGCGCCTCAAAGACGAGGGCAAAGTCGGTGCGCTGGGCGTGTCGATTCACGATCGTGTTCGTGCGGGCGCGCTCGCCAAAGACAGTCCGCTTGACGTGCTGATGATCCGCTACAACGCCGCTCACCCGGGTGCCGAACGCGACATTTTCCCGCATGTGGCCACGCGCGGGCCGGCGGTGGTGGCTTACACAGCCACGGCATGGCGGCGTTTATTGAAACCGCCTTCAGGTTGGAATGGCCCCGTGCCAACGGCGGGAGACTGTTACCGCTTCTGTTTAAGCCATCCGGCCGTCGACATCGTTTTAATGGGGCCCAAAGACGAAGACCAACTCCAGAACAACCTAACCGCGATCGAGCGGGGGCCGCTGTCGGGCGCCGAACTCGCTTTCATGCGCGAATTCGGCGCGGCCGTGCACGGCTAGAGCCACTAAGGTGCTGGCGCTTCCGTGGCGCCTGGCTCGGTGGCTTCAACCGCTTCGTTCTGTGGCTCGGTGGGGGCTTCTTCGGCGGGCGGCGGTGTATCGGTCTTCTCGATGCCATACATGACCACGCGCCACTGGTTGTCGGCTTCGCGCACCACCGTCACGGATTCCTTGGCCGGCGATTTGGCGAATTGGCTGTGATAGCTCACCACCACGTAGTGGCCCGGAGGCTGCAGCTTGTTGGTGTACTTTGTCTTCACGAAGTGGCGGCGTTGCATTTCGCCGAACGGGCCACGCGCCTTTTCAAGGCCCGCTTTCCAATCGCCCGCGGGCACGAAATCCTGCAGACGGCGGGCGGCCGTGTCCCAGCTGGTGATGAGCTCGCCCTTATCCACCAGCAGCAGCCACGTGCCGGCCACAACTTGGGCGTTGAGGCGCGCTTGCTTCATTTCCTCGGGGCCAAGCTTTGGCGGCGGGCCGGAGGGCGTTGTTTGGCTGGCGGCCGTTTCCGGGGCGGGCGCGGGGCTTGAAGCACAAGCCTGGACGGCCAACGCCAACGTGGCGGCGATCAAGGAAGAGGTGACGGCGCGGAGATGAATCATGGCGGGCGACTTTAGTGCAGAGTTCGCCAGCTGTCAGTTGATGCGCATTGCGACGCGATGTGTCTTGTGTGCGCCGGGCGACCCGCCGATGGGCTTAAACGAATGCCGGCACCCCCTTTCCACCTTCAGGAGTGCGAGCGACTCCAGCTGCTCCAACGATGCGAGGTTTTGGACACCCTCGCCGAACCAGACTTTGACGGCTTGGTGGAGTTGGCGGTGGAGGCAGCTGAAGCGCCAATCGCCCTCGTCAGTCTTGTCGCTGAGGGGCGCCAGTGGTTCAAAGCGCGGGTCGGGCTAGACGTAGCTGAGACACCGCGCGCGGTGTCGTTCTGTGCCCACGCCATTTTGCAGGCACACGATTGTTTGGTGGTGCAGGATGCGACGAAGGACGAAAGGTTTCGCGACAACCCTTTGGTGCTTGGGCCGCCCCACCTCAGGTTCTACGTCGGTGTGCCATTGCGTGTGGGGCCGATGCAGCTGCCGCTGGGCACGTTGTGCATCGCCGGCTACGAGGCCCGTACCATTTCTGCGCAGGCGCTCAAGCAACTGAAGCTGCTCGGTCGACAAGCGGAGCTTCTGTTCGAGCTGCGCTTGCGCCAGGGTGAGCTTGAACAACGGCTTGTAGAAAGCCGTCATGACGAACACAAGATCAAGGCCATCTTCCATGCGATGCATGACGGCTTGGTGGTGCATGCCGCCGATGGCCATATTTCTTCGTGCAACCCCGCGGCTGAACGCATTTTGGGCCTGACCCAGGATGAGGTCCTGGGCCTCACCTCGCGCGAGGGGCCGTGGCGAACGGTTCACGAAGACGGTTCGCCCTTTCCCATCGATCAGCATCCCGCGATGGTGGCGCTGGCGACGGGTGAGCCGGTGCGCAACGTTGTCATGGGTGTGGGCCGCTCCGATGGAGATCTGCGGTGGATTCTGATCAACGCCCAACCCATGGGTGATGCGTCTGATCAACAGGCGCGAGGCGTGGTGGCCTCCTTTACAGACGTCACCAGCATGCGTAAGGCAGAAGAGGATCGGACGCGGGCGGAACAGCAGGTGGAGCGCTTCTTCACGATCTCCTTGGACCTCCTGTGCATCGCTTCGGCCGATGGCTATTTTGTGCGTCTAAACCCCGCGTGGACCGCTGTGTTGGGATGGACGGAAGCTGAACTCTTGGCGCGGCCGTTCCTCGATTTGGTTCATCCTGACGACGCAGCCAGCACTATCGCGGAGGCCGAGCGTCTAAGCCATGGCGCATCCACGATTAATTTCGAGAATCGCTACCGGTGCAAGGACGGCTCATGGCGCACGCTGAGTTGGGTGGCATCGGGCGTGCCCGGAACACGTTTGCTGATCGCGATCGCTCACGACGTGACGGTGGCACGTGCCGCTGAGCAGGATCTGCGTCGCGCCAAACAGGCCGCAGAGGACGCCGGCCGCGCCAAGAGTGAATTCTTGGCGACGATGAGCCACGAGATCCGCACACCCATGAACGGCGTGATCGGTTTGACCGACGTTCTGTTGAGCACGCCCTTGTTGCCACAACAGCGCGAGATGCTGCAATCGATTCAGGCCAGCGGCCGGGCGCTGCTGCAAATCCTTAATGACATTCTGGATTGGTCGCGCATCGAGGCGGGCCGCATTCAATTCGAGAATTTGCCCGTCGATCTCAATAGCGTGGCGCGCGACGTGGTGACGGTTCTTGGTGTACAAGCGCAGGCAAAGTCGGTGGCTCTGATCCTGCACGAACAAGCAAACGCTCAGGTGATGGGAGACGCCGGGCGCATTCGCCAAGCGCTGTTCAATTTGGTGGGCAACGCCATCAAATTTACCAAACAGGGTGAGGTTGAGGTTCGCCTCGAGTCATCGGCACCCTCACCACAGGCACCCAACGGCAGCTGGCTGGTGCATGTGCGGGATACGGGCATTGGGATTGAGCCCACGCAGCTTGAACGGCTATTTCAGCGGTTTTCTCAGGGCGACGCTTCGACCACGCGGCGCTTCGGAGGCACCGGATTGGGCCTTGCCATCAGTCGTGAATTGATCACGGCTATGGGCGGCCGCGTGTCGGTCACCAGCGCCTACGGCGTCGGAAGCACGTTCACGATCGAACTTATGGCCGCGCCCGAGGACGAGCAATCGCAGCAGCCCCAGACCTGTTTGGTGCCGCCGGCGCGATCGGGGCCTTTACGTGTTCTTGTGGCGGAAGACAACGCCATCAATCAGTTGGTGGCGCGATCTCTGTTGAGCCGCGACGGCCATGCTGTGGCGGTGGCCGACAATGGTTTCATGGCCTTCGAGATGTTCAAGACAGGCGCGTGGGATGTGGTGCTCATGGACGTTCAGATGCCGGAGCTGGATGGTCTGCAAGCCACGCGCTCGATTCGCACGTGGGAGACGACCCAAGGCAACAACCGTGTGCCTGTGTTTGCCCTCACGGCCTCGGCCATGCCTGAAGAGCGTTCGGCGTGTATCGCTGCGGGCATGGATGGCGTGGTGGCCAAGCCCTTGACCGGCGACGGCCTTCGCAAATTGCTGCGCGAACTGCGCTTGCCTCACGACGGTTTGACGTCGGAGCGAAAGTTGGGATGAACGTAGCCTGCGGTGTGAGCGCGTCGGTCGGCTAGCTCCGCCGGCGTGGCGTCGCGCACGTTTAAGACTTTCACCGAGAACACAAGCGTCTTGCCAGCCAGTGGGTGGTTGCTGTCCACAGTTACGTCGTTGTCATCAAGGCCAACCACGCGCAACAAGGCAGGGCCGCGCTTGCCCTCAGCTTCAAACTTCATGCCGATCTTGATCTCGCCTGGCGGAAACTTGGAGCGTGGCACCTTGTGCACAAGTTCATCGTTGCGGCGCCCATACGCGCTTGTGGGCAGGACTTTCACATCCAGCTCTGCGCCCTCACTGTGGCCTTCGAGCGCCACTTCAAGGCCGGGCACGATGTTGCCAGCGCCTTGCAGATACACGTGCGGCGCCTTGCCTGCCGACGAATCCACGACTGTGCCATCTTCAAGCATCAACTTGTACTCGATGGTGACGACTTTGTTGTTTTCGATCCTCATGCGTCGTCGACGTTCATAGCAGGCCTTGCGCTCGCCTTGTAGATCGCCTGTTCCACCTGCGGCCACAAGGGGTGGGGGGGCAGATCGTTGGCGGTGCGGGTCAGCCGCAGTGCCTCGCTTGCCTTATCGAAGGTGGCCACCCAATGCGCTCTTGATCGAGGGCGGCACTGTACCTCGTACATGCGTTGGCCAGGTATGTAGCGTTGATCGATCCGGTCGTTCACGTCGCTGGCTGTCCGGCCTTTCGCTTGATCACGGACCAGAATGCGCTCGCGGGCCAGGGCCCACTCTACGTCGACGTACACCAAGCCTGCGCCTGCCGCCGTCGCAAGACGTTGGGTGAAGACACCCTCCAGCAACACCACATCGCAGGCCTCGATCTGCACCTCTTGCCAGGCGCGCGGATGCCCCTCGGTGAACACGGGTAAACGAAGTTTCCGTTGGCCCCGGGCTACGTCACGCAAGACATCATCGAGCAACTGCAAATCAAAGTATTCGTCGTAGTAGGCTTGCGCCTGTGCAGCGCCGTGTGCGTGCCAGTCCACCGGCGTGCGAAAGTCGTCGACGGAAAGTGGCCACACGCTGGTGCCCATGGCGCGAAGCGCGTCGCTTGCTTGGCGCGCCCACGTGGATTTGCCGCTGCCATCAATGCCATCTACAAACAGCAGCAGTGGTGGTGGGTTCTGAATCATGGAAAAAAACGTGCGGCTCTGGCCAGCAAAGACACGTGGTCGAGCCCGTGACTTGCGACGATGCCCAAGCGGTGAACGACGTCGCGTTTGTTGTACACGAAGGGATGGCCGAGCGCATCTGTGAGGCAGCCGCCCGCTTCTTCCACGATGACTTCAGGCGCGCAGGTGTCCCATTCTTTCTCTGCGGCCGACAGCCACACGCACGCCTCCAACTCTGCACGCGCCAAGGCCATCAGCTTGGTTGAAGCGCCCATGGGTATGCCGGCAAGCGGCGGCTCTGCGCTCAAGAACGCCTGCACCGCGGGCGACATGGCGTAGCGTGTGGTGCCGATGCGAAAATCGCTGAACGTTGCCATTTTCGAGACCGCCAACCGCTGGGGCCGTTCGCCGCTTTCGCTTACAAACGCGCCTTGGCCCCGCACCGCCCACGACACGCGGCAAGCCGCCGGTTCAGCCACAACGCCCAGCGTGGCTTTGCCTTGCACCGCGAGGCCCACGTGCACGGCGTATTGCCCGGTGCCGTGAACAAAATCGCGTGTGCCATCCAACGGATCAACAATCCAAACGCGTGGCTTTTGCAACCTGGCTTGACTGTCCGTGCTTTCTTCGCTGAGCACGCCATCATCAGGAAACGATCGAGCGAGCGTGGCAAGAATGATCTCGTTGGCGCGCAGGTCGGCGGCCGTGACCGGCGAGCCATCGGGCTTCGCCACGATGTGGTCAGGGCCGATCTGCCTTATCAACGCTGCGGCCGCCTCGCAGGCCTCGCGCGCCACCGCCAGCTCTTCCGAAAACGGATCGCTCACGGCTGGCAGCTGGTGACGGGCCCCAAGCGACACGCGCCGGCCACGCACACGGCTGGCATTATGCACGAACGGCCGTTGGCTTTGTCGCCGCACGGCTGCCCGTCCATGGCAGGGGCCACGCAGCGAAAAATGCCTTTGTCGTCTTCGACACAATTGGCTTGCCCTCCAGCGCAATACGCTGTGAGGCTGTTCCCCTCGCGGCAGATCGTTCCGGGGGCACCCAGCACTGATGCGCGGCATTGCAGCACCGGCAAGGCCAGCGCGTTGCCCACGCCTCCGTTGGGCGCGGCACACACTTGCCCCACGGCTCGCGTGCACTCGTCGGTGTTGGTGCACGGCGCGTCGGCGACGAGGGGCACAGCACACCTGCCCGCGCGGCAGGCCAGCAGCGTGCCGCATTCTTGATTTTCGCCGCCACAGGCGTCGCCCAACGAGCCGCGGCGCACACATTTCCCCTTGCCGCTACAGTGCAAACCCGACATGCAGGCGGCGTCGCTTTCACAAGATTCGCCCGCGCCACGCTTGGCTTCGCAGCGGCCACACATGTCACCGCTGGCCGCGCAAAAGCCTGTGGCACACTGCAGGTTGCCACCGCACCGTTTGCCTTCACGACGCAGGCCCATCGGATTGCACGCGTCTGGCTCTTGCCGATCAATTATTTCGGCGCAGGTTTGCGCTGAAATTTCCTGTGCACATCTCACCAAGGAGTATTGCGTGATGGACACATCCGGTGCACTGGCCTGTGCCATACAATCAGCGGCGAGGCGCGCGCGGCACACATCGGCTTTGCCGAACACAAGGCGCAGGAAAAATTCCGAGCAATCTTGCAACTTCGAGCACAAGCGATCCGCGCGCATATCGCAGCCTTGTTTGACCGTAACCAGGGCTGGTGGCCCACGCCCGTCGTCGTTGGCTCCGCCGTCTGAAGTTCCCGCCAGTCCGGCGCCGTCTTCGTCGTCGCCTTGCTCAGGCCGCGTGCGCCCAGGAATGTCGACATCGGCCGCGGCCGCGCCAGTGTCAGCGCCGGCGTCCGCAATGGCGTCGCCGGTGCTCGTTGCGTCAGATCCGGCGCACCCTACAGCCACGCTTGCCATTGCCAACGCAAATGCAAGCGGCCCCAGGTCCCTGCGCAGATGCCGACGAATCCCCCAAGAAGCTTCGATCATCGTGCCTAAGTCTTTAAGTTAAGTGCAAAGCGATAAGATTCTTCAAGGTTACGAGCAAATGCGTGGTCCGCCAACCTTTGCGTCGATTTAAGGAAGGCGCAGGGGTAAAAAACGCATTACGCGTGGGGGCGGACGGGCGCTGATGTAAGTAAAACGGCGCCTCGGGCAGACCCCGAAAAACAGGGTGAATTTGTTCCCGGGCCCAAACGGATTTTCACTTGCAATTGCCTTGTCGGAAACCTGGGGTTAACGGGGTCCGCGCTAGGCTTTGCCAGTGAGATGAACCAACCAAGGGACTTAGCCATGTCGGCAACAAATCGTTTTAGCGGCAGCGGAGGATACCCCCTAAGACCGGTCAGCGCGGATTCAAACCAGCCGGTTGAGCGCGCTGTCTCATCGACTTCAGTGGTTGAACTGGCAGGTGAGCCAAGCTCGACCCGGGAGCTGCGGATTAGCCCTGATGGAGCTGTGGTTTCTAGTTCGCCCGTCGAAGAGCTATTTTCGGGAGCGTTGTCGTACGGCGCGCGTTTAGGGACATTGGTGGGGGAACTGCTGGGGATGGACCGATTGGTCGCTGTGGATATGCAGTTCAAAAACCAGCGATGGGCCATGGTCGTGTCTGACAACGGCGATGTCGTGGCACGCCAGGTGTCCGGGCAAGACGATCTGAAAAAATTCAGGGCGCGCTTTGGCCGAAAGGATAGCTAAAGATGGACGCGGAAATCACAAACGCTCTGCCGTCGTTGCGTGACGTGGAAGGCGTGTTGGCCAGCTTCGTGGTGTCTGATCAGGGCGATGTGGTGGCGCGCGACTTGGCCGCGTACGTGGACGATTCGGCACTGCGCGAGGTGGCCCCCAGGCTCGGCCGTTTTCATGAGGCGATGAGCTCAACAGGGGACTTCCTCGAACTGTTTGTGCTGGAATACGAAGAGCAGACGCTGCACGCGCGCCGGCTTCCCAACGGGTTTTTGTGCTTGCTCACAACCCACGCTGTCAACGCGCCATCGCTGCGCATGGCGGTGAACCTTATGGCGCGCAAAGTGGGCGATCGGATTGCGCGCCAGGTGCCAACTGAAACGCCTGTGGCTTCACCCACGCCCACAACTTTGCCCACGATGCGCTCCATGCCACCGCCGTTGCCCAGCAACACGGCTGTCACGCGCGCCACGCCACCGCCTGTGCCGCGGCCGACGCCGGCCTCGGTCACACGCGCGACGACCTCGAGGGCCATCGCGCCTGAGCCTGCGGCTGCAGCGCCCGCAAAGCCCGTTCGATATTTTCGAGGCAGGCCCGTGGATTAACGGCGGGACGACTATTTTAACGTCGAGGCGCGCTTCGCCGAGCCGCCCAGTTTCTCTATCGCTTTGAACTCGGCGTCGGTGACGGGCTGAACCGAAAGCCGGCTGCGTTTGACCAGCACCATGTTCGCCAAGGCCGGCGTGGCTTTGATCGTGTCCAATGAAACCGGCGTAGCGAACTTGCTGCGAAATTTGATATCAACGCCAAACCAACGCGGCTCCGCAGGTGTGGCACCAGGATCAAATTTTTCCGATGTGGCGTCGAACTGCGACGGATCGGGTCTGGCGGCTTTGATGACCTCGGCCACACCGGCCACGCCGGGCGGCTTTGCGTTCGAGTGATAGAACAGCACCAAATCGCCGGGCTTCATGTCATCGCGCATGAGGTTGCGCGCCTGGTAGTTGCGAACCCCGTCCCAAAAGGTTGTTTTGGCTTTGGCCAGATCATCAATGGAAAAAACCTCGGGCTCAGACTTCATCAACCAGGCTGCCATGGTGGCCGCATCATGGCTTCTGCTGGCTCGCGCGGCAAATTCATGACGCACGGCGCCTCTGCCTAGCGACGGGCGGCCGTGCTTGCGACCGGGTGTGATCTATGTGTCATAATATATCACTTTGTACCTGATTGTAGCGTCGCGCTGCTCTATCTTACCGGGGTGAGCACGTCCCGTTACCGTCCTCTCGTGGCTTTTGTGGGCGCAGCCATCGTATGCACGGCCAGGGCCTCATTCGTGCAGGCCGCCCCCGCCGCTGATTCGAACACGCTGGCAGCGTCCGCGTTGGCGCTCCTGCAAGAGCGCTGCAGTGAATGCCACGATGATCTGGCGCGATCGGGTTTGAACGTGTTGGAGCGAGCCGCGTTTTTGAAGGGAGGCGATCACGGCGTTGCCGTTGTTGTGGGGCATCCAGAGCAAAGCCCTCTGATGAAGATGGTGCGGCACGAAGTCAAAACCATCATGCCGCCCGCTGAGAAGAAGCTCAGCGACAAGGACATCGATATTCTTCGTCGCTGGATCGAGGCCGGTGTACCGTTTCCGCAGGCCGCCGCTGCGTTGCCAGGTGTGGCGGTGAAAAAGGATGAACCGAAGTGGTGGTCCTTTCGAGCCGTGGTGGCGGGGGCCCCGCCGCAGCCCAAGGATCCCGACAGGTGGATCAAGAACCCGATTGATGCGTTCGTGCTCGCAACGCTGCAAGCGCAAGGCCTAACACCGTCGCCCACCGCCGATCGTCCCACGTTGATCCGTCGCGCCACATTTGATTTGCACGGGCTTGCCCCTACACAAGCGGAAATCGACCTGTTCGTTGCGGACAAGGATCCCAATGCCTACGACCGCTTGGTGGATCGTTTGCTGGCGTCGCCCCACTATGGCGAAAAATGGGGCCGCTATTGGTTGGATCTCGCTCGCTACGGTGATAGCTCGGGATACGAACAAGATCCGTATTTGCTGGATGCATGGCGCTACCGCGACTACGTGATCAATTCATTAAACAGCGACAAACCGTTCGATCGCTTCATCAAAGAACAGATCGCCGGCGATGAATTCTGGCCAGACGATCCAGAGGCCCAACGCGGCACGGGCCTTTACACAGTGGGCGCCAACCGCGACATGTTGTTTAAGGTGGAAGACACCAACCGCGTTGAAACGCTGACCGATTTCGTTGATACGACCGGCGCCTTATTCATGGGCTTATCCGTGGGCTGCGCACGCTGCCACGATCACAAATTCGATCCCATTTCGCAAAAGGACTATTTCCGCCTGCAGGCCGTGTTTGTTCCAGCGGTGAAGCAGCGGGTGTTCTTGGACTACAACGCGTCTCGCACTTGGGACATCAGCGAGAACTACCGTCAGTTCAAGTTGCGCGGCATCGGCGAACAATTGGCCGCCCTGTTTGCTCCGTACAACAAGAAGATTGAGGCGGCCAAACGCGCCAAGCTTCCCCAGGACGTCCAAGCGGCGTTCGCCGTCGAAGAGGGCAAGCGCACGGCAGAACAGAAATCCACCGTTGCGGCGCACATGAATGAGGTTCGCCCCGGCTACGACGAAACCAAAGCCATCTTCTCAAAGGCAGACAAGGCGCGCCTTCTTGCCATCGAAAAGCAGTTGGTCCAGATGTACACGGGCTTTGGCCCACCCCCCATGGCACCGGGGATCACGGATGCGGGGCCGGTGGCGCCGGTGGCCTTTATGCCCTCGCGCGGCGGCGGTGCGCCCACGCCCGTGAATCCAGGCTTTCTGGGTGCGTTGGGTGGCGGCGAGATCGCTGCGCCACCGCCCACGGCCAACAGCACTGGCAGGCGCAAAGCCTTGGCAGAATGGCTCACGCGTCCCTCGCACCCTTTGACGTGGCGGGTGATTGTGAACCGTTTGTGGACGGGGCATTTTGTGCGAGGCATCGTTTCGACGCCGAGTGATTTCGGCCGACGAGGCACGCCGCCTTCGCATCCGGCGCTGCTTGATTGGCTGGCCACAGAATTCGTGAAACAGGGCTATTCGCTCAAAGCGATGCACCGGCTCATGATGACCTCGCACGCGTATCAGTTGTCGTCGGTGGGCAACGCCGAAGCCCTGGCCAAGGATCCTGAGAACCTCGCTCTTTCACACATGAATCGGCGGCGCCTCACGGCCGAAGAGATCCGTGACGCTGTTCTGCAAGCGGCGGGCAGCCTGAACTTGAAAATGGGCGGCCCGCCGGTGGTGCCACCATTGCCGAAGGAGGAGCTGTTTGGTCTGAGCGTGCCTTTGAACGACGCTTGGGTGGTTTCAGCCGATCCACAAGAGCACCTGCGGCGCAGCGTTTACTTGATTCGCAAGCGCGGTTTTCAGCAACCGTTGTTCGAGGTGTTTGATTCGCCCGAAGGTGTGCTGCATTGCCCCCGTCGCGAGACGAGCACCATGGCGCCGCAATCGTTGTCGCTTCTAAACGGCGAGTTCGCTGTCCAGCAGGCCGCTGTGTTTGCGAAGCGCGTGACCGCGAACGTCGAACGTCACGCTTCAAAGGAGGAGTCGATCAACAAAGCCTTCTCCTTTGCGTTGGGTCGCCTGCCTTCCACCGATGAACGCGCGCTGGCCGCTTCGTTTCTAGAAAAGCAAAAGCGCATCTTCAAGAAGGATGAGCTTGCCTTGGCCGAACTTGGACGTGCGCTGTTTAACTTCAACGCGTTTTTGTACGTGGATTAGTTATGAGCAAAGCAATGAACCGTCGCGACCTCTTGCAGAACGCAGGTCTGGGCTTTGGCGCGCTGGCCGCATCAGCACTGCTCGGCGAAAGCACGGCTGCGGCCACCACGCTGGCGGGTACGGGGCTTGGCCCGTCTGAGAAGTTTGGCAAAGCCAAACGCGTGATCTATTTGTTCATGCACGGCGGCGTCAGCCACGTCGACACTTTCGATCCCAAACCAGCGCTCGAAAAGTGGGCAGGCAAGCCGTTGACAGGCGAGGCGGTGAAGGGCCTGAAAACCAGCCGCATCGATTTCAACAAGGCGATTGCGCGCCCCTCGCCGTTTGGTTTCAAGCGATGGGGCCAATCGGGCATGGAAATCTCCAACCTGATGCCAAACATTGCGGCCCACGCGGATCGTTTGGCGCTTGTGCGCTCATGCTACGGAGAAGCGTTCGATCACGCGCCAGCCATGTACCTGCGCTGCTCCGGCGTTCAGATCCCCGGTCGCCCCTGCTTAGGGTCATGGCTTTCATACGGGTTGGGCAGTGAGAACAAGAACCTGCCCGGCTTCGTGGTGATGTCCGACGGCGCGATGAAGTCGGGACCACAGGCTTATGGCGCGGGTTATCTGCCAAGCCGATACCAAGGCACCATCCTTCGCGCCGGCAAAAATCCGATTCTAAACCTTGCCACGCCCCCCCACGTGGCGCCGAAAGCGCAGCAGAACACAGTGGAGCTGGTGCGCGATTTGGATCGCCTGCATTTGGCCACACGGCCCGGGGATTCTGACCTTGAGGCGCGGCTTGAGTCTTACGAGCTTGCGTACCGGATGCAAAGCCACGCGCCTGAGGCCGTGGATCTGGCGTCTGAGAGCGCCGCCACCCGGAAGCTCTACGGCATCGATGAACCGCTCACCGATAACTTCGGGCGCAAATGTTTGTTGGCCCGGCGTTTGGTGGAGCGCGGCGTGCGCTTTGTGCAACTGTTCTCGGGCACACACTTGGGTGACGACTGGGACAATGCACACGACGATCTCGTTGGCTCGCATACACGGATGGCCGGCAAGACGGATAAGCCCATAGCGGCTTTGCTCACCGATTTGCAGGCGTTGGGCTTATTGGATGAAACGCTTGTGGTGTGGGCCAGTGAGTTCGGTCGCACGCCTTTGGCGGAAGGTAAGAACGGCCGCGACCATCATCCGTATGGCTTTTCAATGTGGATGGCTGGCGGTGGCATCAAAGGCGGGCAGGTGTTGGGCGCAACGGATGAATTCGGCCTACGCGCTGTGGAAGATCCGTTCTCAATTCACGACGTTCACGCCACGCTGCTGCGCCTCATCGGCGTTGATCACTTGAAGCTCACGTACCTTTATCAAAGCCGCGAGCAGCGGCTCACCGATGTGCATGGCGAACACGAATTCACGAAGCGGTTGCTGGGATAGGGCGCGTTCTTGCGTGGGCCGCGTCGTATCCGGGTGGGGCTAACGACAAAACCGCACCCGCCTAGTAAGGTGCTGGGGTCATGGCCGACATCAGCGACTTCACCATGTTTTTGATCTTCATGTTGGTGGTGTGCGTTCCTGTCATTTTCTTTTGGGGCCCAGCCATGTGGAGTTCCGACACGGAATTCATCTTCTTTCGTTTGTGGCGCTGGCTGCGCGGAAAGAAGAAGCTCGAAGCCGCGCCCCCCTCGGAAGCGAGCCAAGTCGACGCACCCAAGGACCCACCAGCGTTGCCCTAAACCGGGAAGGGATTGCGTTCCTCGAACGCTTCCTGGTGCCAGTAGGGGTAGGGCCGAGAGCGTTGGCTGGCGCGATCGAGCTTCGCTATCTGCGCGGGCGTAAGCGACCACCCCACGGCGCCCAGGTTGTCGCGCAGTTGCGCTTCAGTGCGCGCGCCAATGATCAAGGTTGCCACCGTCGGCCGGCATAGCAGCCAGTTCAGAGCAATCTGAGGAATCGTTTTGCCGGTTTCGGCGGCCACTTGATCTAATGCATCGACGACCTTGTAAACATATTCGTCGTCGATGGGCGGGCCCATCTGTACGGCCAATTCGCTGCGCAGTCGGCTTGTGCTTGGCAGCGGCGCACCACGACGGAATTTGCCCGTGAGGCGCGACCAACCAAGCGGACTCCACACAGCCGTGCCCACGTTCTCGGCAAGCGCCAGTGGCATCAACTCGTTCTCATAGTCGCGGCCCACCAGTGAGTAATAGGCCTGATGGACAACGTAGCGACTCCAACCGTGACGTTCAGCCACCGATAACGACTTCATCAAATGCCAACCTGAGAAGTTGGAGCAACCGATGTAGCGAAGTTTGCCGGCGCGCACCAAGTCATCAAGGGTGCTCAGCGTCTCTTCCAAAGGCGTGACGGCATCGAAGCCGTGCAACTGAAACACATCGATGTGGTCGGTGCCCAGGCGCCGAAGCGAACCCTCAACGGCTTTGAGCAAATGGTGCCGCGAAGATCCCACGTCATTCGGACCTGTTCCTGAACGGAATGTGGCCTTTGTGGAGATCAACAAACGTTCGCGGCGGCCCTTGATGGCTTGGCCCAAGATCTCTTCTGAAAGCCCACCAGAATAGATGTCGGCCGAGTCGAACATCGTGAGGCCTGCGTCGAGACAAACGTCGATCAAACGGCTGGCTTCCTTGACATCCGAGGTGCCCCAGGCGCGGAAGAATTCGCTGCCACCACCAAATGTGCCGGTGCCCAAACTGAGTGCGGGAACCTTCAACCCTGATTTCCCCAATACGCGGTATTCCATCGTTACGGACGACGTTTATACCAAGCGCACACGAACGCCGCTCTCTGCGCCCACCTTAATGAGGGCTCAATGGGAGAGCGGCGCCGATAAATTGATTACATCACTTCAACTGAATCCACGAAGATGCTGCCCGTCCACGGCGCAGAGAAACCGTTGAAGTACAAGCCCATCTCAAGGAAGCTGTTTTGACCTGCGTCCGACACCGCTGGCGCGGTGAAAGTGACCGTCGTCCATCCGCCCTTGTTTAGACCCGTGAATCCTGAGTCTTTCCAAGGCTGTGTCCCACCAAGGATGTACGCCGTGAAGTAGCCATCTGGAAAATTGGTTGGAACCCACACGTGGAACGTGATCGTTTTGCCGGACCATGACGGCACGCCCGCCATAGCGATGATGCCCGGGTTTTGCAGACCCAAACCGCGCTCCACCGTTGTTTTGGGAGGCGTGGCGGCCGCCGCTGTGGCGAGCTCGGCTTCGGTCACGTTGATCGGCAGTTCGAGCGATTGGTTACCCTTGAAAACGGTCGCGGTGCTCAGCTTCACGGTGTCCGGGCCGCGAAGGCTTTTCCACAGTTGGACCTGTTGCTCGAAGTTCCACTCGGCTGTGTCGCCGTTGTTGCCTGAAGCCATGCCACCCGCGCCGCCTGAGGCCATGCCGCCCGCGCCGCCAGAAGCCACGCCGCCTGCGCCACCTGAAGCCATCCCGCCTGCGCCGCCTGAGGCTGTGCCGCCTGCGCCGCCAGAAGCTGTGCCGCCTGTGCCGCCTGAAGCCGAGCCGCCTGTGCCCCCCGAGGATGAGCCGCCTGACCCACCGGCTGCTTTGCCACCGGCGCCTCCGCTGGCTTTGCCGCCCGAGCCGCCGGCACCACCCTTGCCGCCAGAGGCTTTGCCACCCGAGCCGCCGCCGCCCTTATCGCTGCCGTCATCGTTGTTCGACGAAGATCCGCAGGCCACGGCGAGGGCCAAAGATATGCTTGTTACGAGGCACAATAGTTTCGCTTTCATAAGGACGACTCCAAGGTTTGTAAAAAGATCTAACCTAGGGTCCCCAATACCAGCATGGGCATATCCAAGCAAGCGTATAACCTATGTCTAGTGACAGCGCATTCTTGACGATTCACGTCTCGTGGCATGCGCTTTCTCAATAAAAACGCCGCCCTAGGAAAGCCCGGGCGGCGTAAAAATTCTTGCGGCGACGGCGTTTACTTTTTGGGTGCGGTGGCCTTGGCTTCCGCGCGCACCGTGGTGCCCGGAGCGGGGTAGTTCTTGCTTGCGTCGTCCAGCACCAGCACCCAATCGCTGGCGTAGCCCTTCGAGGGGCAGTCCCAGCCGTGAGAGCCTTTGTTCTCGAAGGTGCCGATCTCGATGGCGCCGCCGGTGCGGGGGTTGAACCACCAGGCTTTCACTTTTTCGCCGCTGATCTTGCCGAGCTTGACGTTGATCCTGCGGCCTTCCGCTGAATAGAACATGGCGTAGTCCTCCCCGCGTGAGGCGGCAATGTACGAAGGATCGAACTTCGGCTGCACAGCAACCATCGAAGGATCGGGAACGCGCGCAAGCAGCGGGCGTGATTCGAGCAACGCTCTGGCGTATTGCATCTCGCCCGCGCCTGGACGGTTCAAAGCCTCGTACCAATACATCGTCGGGCCGTTGATTGGGTCGCGTCCCGGCGCATACATCTGCCAAACCGAGTGGTGGCCATACGTGTGACCGAAGGCGCCCGACAAAAGGTCCCAATATGCGAACTTGCGAACGTCAGCGTCCACCGAATAGCCGTTTTCAGGCGCGTTGAAGGCCACGGGGTGATCTTCGTAAAGTGGTTCGCCGTCCATCACTGGTTTTGTTGGTTCGCGAACGCGATCATTTTCAAGCCGTGTCCACACGGGCACGTTGGCATTGTGGCCGTTTTGCTGCATATCAAAATCAAGCCACGGATCATTGTGGAACCAGCGCGACGAAGAACAGCCACCGCACGGGTGCAACGTCATCAACGTTTGGCTGTAGTCCTCTTTGCCCGCAACACCGATCGTGATTCCCTTGGCAAGCTTGCGCAGGGTCTCTTCTTGGCCAGTAAAATCGCGATCGCCGCCTAACACCCAAATGACGTTCTTCTTCGCGTAACGCTTGCCCAACCACACGCCATAATCCTCGGCGTTTTCGGGCTTAAGCAGCTTGTCGTTGTTGATGAAGCGGCCCCACGCTGGCAGCAGCGCGATGTAGATCCCGCGCGTCGCTGCAGCGTCGACGATGAAGTCCACGTGATCCCAATAGTCATATTGATCGGTGTTCTTGGGATCCGAGCCTGGCGTGATCGCCGGTTTGCTGAAGTTGTTTTCGATAAAGGGCTTATCGCCGTAAGCGTTCGGATCAGTGACACCGTTTAGTTCTGCAACGGCCACCGCTTGAATGACGGTGTATTTTTGGCGCGCGCGCGTGTCGAGATACGTCACTGCCTCTTGGCGGTTTAGGCGGTGAAACAGTTCCCAGCCGGTGTCGGCAAGGTAGAAAAATGGTTTGCCGTTGTCTTGAATCAGATTGCGGTTGTCTGCGCTGACTTTGAGTTTGGGGAGCGCTTCGGCGCGCACGGGTGTGGAACCCAAAAATGCGGCCAAACAGAGGGACAGAGGGGCGAAGCGGGCCAGAAGATGATGGTGCTGCATGGTTACACTTAAGGTACCAGCGCATGATACGAAGTGGTATGAAATGTTACCATGTGTGTGACGTGCGTTTCACTCGTCTACTGTTTAATTCACGACATTGACGAGCTGCGCTAGGTGCAGCGCGAGGTCCACCGGGTCGACGCGCGTTTTCGGCAATCGTCCGACGAAACCGGGCGTCGCCACCCGGGCGTCTTCTGGCACTGGTTGGTGAGTGAGAATCAGCGCCACCGCGCTTTGCAGGTTCGCAAAACTGGAAGCCTGCATGGCTGGGCCCAAAAACTGGTAATTCACACGGCGCTCGTAGAGCATCACATCGCTTTCGCCGTCGTTGCGGCTCAACAGCACGAAGCGCTCCGAAAGTAGGGTGGTCTTTGTCTCCTCCACCACCTCCTTCTTTGTAAGCGATAAGCCACCGGTCAGAAGCGCTCGGCCCATCGACAGCTTGCGCTGCGTGGTCTTCGTGGTTTGGCGGGTCGTGGAGTTGCGCGTTCCTCTCTGCAGCAACGCCAATGATGGCCACGGGCATGCGTGTGTCACACCGCCGCCATCAGTGACCAGCAGTTGGGTTTTTGTGATCGTCAAGCTGCGCGCCAGCACCCGATCGTCGTCAGTTGGGGTCAGCGCGGGATCCACCAGCACGGCGTGGATGCCAAGCGAGGCCAAGCGCGCAACACCCTCGTCTAGCCCTTCGTTTGCGATCGAAAGCACCCACGGCCCGGGCCCGGTGGTGCGCGGTCGAACGTCTGCGGGGGTTAGATGCAAGGCGGTGGCGATGTTCGCAACCAGCGGGGCGTCGAAGGGTGGTGAACGCAGGGCCACAAGAAGCATGGGTACGACTGTAACTGAGGGCGGCTCCCTATGCCTGTGGCTGAGCGATTCGTTACATGTTCTCACCTTGTGTAGAAGGGGTGTTGTTCGAAGGTGAAAGCAGCCCTCGTTGGTCTTGTGATTTGTGCTTGCTTAGGCTCGTCCGGATGCGCCGCCGATCCGGATTACGGCACGGGAGGCAAGACGTTTAACCCTCGCACGGGCGACGGCGGCATTGATGATGGAGGTGGTGCGGTGGCGGCGATGGGGCCTGGGCCGGTGGGGTCGCCTGTGTGGTGGTTTGGGCAACTTTCCGTGTGCGGCACGCGCCTGTGCGACGCTTTGGGGCGGCCGGTGCAGCTCAAAGGCCCCAGCAGCATGTGGCTCAATTGGGAAGCGGATGGTTATGCGCAAAGCCGGGGGGCTTTGGCGTGGATGCGCGACGCCTGGAATCTAAGCGTGATCCGCGCCGCCATGGGCGTGGAGCCTGCGGGGGCCTATTTGACGGATCCTGCCACCGCCGCTGACAAGGTGCGGACGATCGTTAAGAACGCCATCGCTGAAGGCGTTTACGTGATTGTGGATTGGCACGACCACAACGCACACATGCATCAGGCGCAGTCCGTGGCGTTTTTCGGCGCGTTGGCGCAAGAGTTCAAAGACGTGCCGAACGTCCTGTGGGAAACGTTCAATGAGCCCTTGCAAGTGAGTTGGGCGAAGGTGTTGAAGCCCTACCACGCAGCTGTTGTGGCTGCGATCCGCGCGCATGATCCCGACAACGTCATCATTTTGGGTACGCCGCAATGGTCGCAAAAGGTGGATGAAGCCGCGGCCAGCCCGCTGACAGGTAACAACTTGATGTACACCCTGCACTTCTATTCGTGCAGCCACGCCGATCTTGTGCGGGGCCTGGGCGATCTGGCGGTGCAAAAAGGCTTGGCGCTGTTTGTGACCGAGTGGGGCGCCACGAACGCTGACGGCGGTCGCGATGGAAAATTGTGTTTGGATGCCGCACAGGTTTGGAACACCTGGATGAACGAACGTGGCATCAGTTGGACGGCGTGGAAGTTGGATGGCTGCAAGCCTGATTCAAGCTGCCTGCTCAAGGAAGGGGCGCCCGTGGGCGGTGGCTGGACCGACGAATGGTTGTTTGGCCACGGCCCGTTCGTGCGGGACCGCATGCGGGAATGAATCTACCAAGGCTGGTGGGCGTTCAACGCTTTTACGATGAGCGCTTTGAGCTTCTGCACCTCAATCGAGCCCTGCTTTTGATAAAGCACCTTGCCTTTGGGATCGAGCAACATGGTGAAGGGCAAGCCGCCTTCCCATTTCTTATCGAACGACTCCATCAAGGCGTACTTGTCGTTGTCGCCGAATAAGTAGTTCGCATTGCTGGCCTGCTGTTTCTTCAGAAATGCCAACACCTGCTTCTCTTCATCAGGGAATTGCGCGGCCACCGTAACCAGCTCAAAGTCGCGACCGCGGTATTGCCGGTTCATCTGCATGAGTTCAGGAAATTCGGTGACACAAGGCCCACACCAGGTGGCCCAGAAGTTGACGAGACGAAACTTGCCGCTGTCCTTGTTCGCACGCAGCGCTTGCGCGTCTTTGATCGGCAGCGGCTTCACAGTGACGGGCTCTTTGGCGATCTTGCTCCAGTAGTCTTTGACGTCCGCGCGTTTGTTTGACCATTTGGTGGAGCAACCGAAAGCCTTTTGTACCGGCGTCTCGATTGGCTTGTTCGTCAACAACGCCGTGATGGCGTCGCGCAGATCCTGCTTTTTCACCAGCTTGACCCGTTCTGAATCATCCACGCGCCCCGAGTACCGAAGTTTGCGGGCCTTGTCGAACACGAAGGCGTGCGGGGTGGCCTTGGGGCCGTAGGCCTTCGATGTGGCTTCGTACTTTCCACCGCCAAACAGATAAGGAAAATTGAACTTCCTGTCAGCCGCGCGCAGCTTCATGTCGTCGAAGCTGTCAGACAGATCTGTGTATCCCAACTCGTCGGGGCGCACAGCGTCTGGATCGTTGGGCGAGATCATCACGAAGCTGACGCTTTTGCCTTTGAACGTCGTCACGAGGGACTTCAGTCGATCTTCGTAATACTGCGCGGTGGGGCAGTGGTTGCAGGTGAAGACAACCGCCAATACGTCTGACTTGGCATACTCGTCGAGCTTGTGATTTTTGCCATCCACGCCCGGCAGGTCGAAGTTGGGCGCGCTGGCGCCAATGGCGAGGGTGGGGATGTCGTCGTCGGCCCGCGCCGGCGGGGCGAGCCGGGCCAGCGTGGTGGCCAAGGGCAGCAGCACGAATGTGAACAAAACGCATATGTGAGCGGTCAGAGCGTTTTTCATGTCTTTTACCTAATGCGAAAGCGACGAACGCACAACCAGAGGAACGGTTCGCGGAGATGGATTTGCGTGCCTTCCCGTCGTGACTTCGGCCACAAACTTTCGTTATGAGAGGCGCCTTGGTGCGATTGTGCGGGGCATACTGCCCGCATGCAAGTGACTCGTCGGGTTCGACTCCTGTGCCAATCCTCTTTCGTCGGCACCCTCATGGCAGCCTTCATGACGCCCGTGTGTGCCTTGGCTGCCCCCGCCGCCGCGGAAGTGAGAACGTATCCGGCGCCCGCTGGCCTCGAAAACGATCCAGATTACAGCGTGCAGGTCAACGGCAAAGACGTCTTTGTCTATAAGTCGCCGGTTGCGGGGATCGCTTCTTTCGAGTTCGAGGGCGCCGCGGAGGTGGTTATCACATCGCGCCGCGATCCCAAGTGGGTCGACGTTCGCCCGTTAAGCCGGCGCGTGTTGCCTGTGACGAACGGCAACAAGATTTCATTCAAACTTTCGAAGGCCGGAAACTTTTCTGTGGAACTCAATGGTCAGCCCAAGCGGCACCCGCTGTTCCTTTTTGCGAACCCTATCGAAAAGAACGCGCCGCTGCCCAACGCGCCTGGCGTTCATTACTTCGCGGCCGGCCAGGTGCACAAGCCGGGCTTGATCGAGGTGAAAGACAATGAGACGGTCTACATCGCCGGTGGCGCGGTGGTCGAGGGCAGCATCCAGGGCAAGGGCGTATCCAACGTGAAGATCTTGGGCCGCGGCATCTTAGATGGCACCAACCTGCGCGAACTGTTGAAGGGCAAAAAGGTGCGTGGACACTTTATCAGTTTGCGCGATTGCAAGAATATCGAGGTCGAGGGCGTGGTGCTATCCAATGGCCAGGCGTGGGAGGTGGTGCCCGTCAACTGCGAGAACCTCACGTTCACCAACCTAAAGATCGTAAGTGATGCGGGGGGCGACGATGGCATCGACATCGTGCGCAGCCGCAATGTGAAGATCTCAAAATCGTTCTTTCACACCAAAGACGACAACATCGTGGTCAAAGCCATTTTCGACTATCCCACAGAGGTGACCAGCAAAGACATCGAAGTGTGGGACAGCGTTTTTTGGAATGCGGCTTGGGGCAATGCCATTGAGATTGGTTTTGAACTGCGTTCCGATGTGATCTCAAACATCTACTACCACGACTGCGATGTGATTCACGTGGAAGATGGTGCCGTGTTCAGCATTCACAACGGCGACAATGCCACGATTTCTAATGTGCGCTTCTCGAATGTGCGGGTGGAGGATTCCACCCAGAAGTTGTTCGATTTTGCGATATTCCTAAGCCAGTACAGCGCCGATCGGCCCGAAAGCAAAGAAGAACGAGAGCGACGTTACCTGCACGGTGCCTGGGATGGCGTGCTGACGGTTCCCGCCGAGGACCTGGCCAAACATGCGGCGTTTCGCGGCAAGATCCGCGACGTTGTGATCGACAACGTGCAGGTGGTGGATGGCGTGTTTCCGTTCTCCTTGTTTTGGGGCTACGATCCGCAGCACAACATTGAGGGCGTGGTGATTAAGCGCCTGTCTGTGCACGGCAAGCCCCTTCGCAACGCGCGCGACGCGCGGTTTGTGCTCAAGGACGCGACGGTCAAGTTCGCAAACTAGTTAAGACCTCGCAGCCAGCCTCTGTTACGAGCACTGTGTGCTCAAACTGCGCTGACAGGCCGCCGTCCTTGGTCACCACAGTCCATCCATCTGCGAGCTGTTCCACCTCGGCGCTGCCCTCGTTCAGCATGGGTTCGATGGTGAAAGCCATGCCGGGCGCAAGCCGCAGGCCGAGGCCGCGTTTACCAACGTGGTCGATGTGCGGCGGCATGTGCATCTGTTTGCCGATGCCGTGGCCGCCAAACGCTGTGACCACCGAGAAACCAGCCCGCTTGGCCACCTCTTGAATGGCGGCGCCGATGTCGCCCAAACGTGCGCGGGGCGACACCTGCTCGATGCCTGCCATGAGGCACTGGTGGGTCGTTTGCACCAGACGGCGCGCAGCCGCGCTTGGCACACCAACAAAGAAGGTGGCCGACGTATCGCCATGAAACCCACCGATGTGGCTTGTGACATCGACGTTGATGATGTCGCCGTCGCACAGCATTTCACCCGGGTTCGGAATGCCGTGGCACACAACGTTGTTGCGGCTCGTGCACACGGCGGCGGGAAAGCCATGATAGCCAAGCTGGCTCGGGCGGGCGCCTTGGGCCCGCGTGTGCTGGCGGACCCATTCGTCGATTTGCCCGGTGCTTATCCCTGGGACAATGCGTTTTCCAATGGCCGCCAACGTCGCGGCCGCCACGCGCCCGGCTTTTCGAAGGGCGTCGCATTCGGTGCGGGTATGAATGTGAATCGACACGAGGCAAGCGTGTCGGTGATCAAGGAAGACGTCCAATACCGGTTTTGCATCGCATGCCAGGCACAGGATGTGTATCGTTGGGTTATGTCGTTGGTGCAGCTTGAGTCGTTCGTGGCCGTGGCCGAGGAAGGCCACGTGGGTCGTGCCGCCAGACGTTTGCGCGTAAGCCAACCTCCCTTGACGCGACGGATCCGCAGCTTGGAAGACGAGTTAGGCGTGTCGCTGTTTTTGCGTACATCCAAAGGCATGCGTTTGTCGCCGCAGGGAACGGCGTGGCTCCCACAGGTTCGCGAAGTTCTCGCCCAGCTCGCAAGGTTGCGTGAGTGTTTACCTCACGATCGTGGGGCCAATCCGTAACGGCCGCGGTTGACATCGGCCCTGAGGCTTCGGTGGAACGCGCCGGGGCAAGGGGGGCTGGGGCGTGCTAGGAACACCTACATGGGTAGAGCCGTTGCGATAACGGGCTTAGGGGTGGCGAGCGCCGCTGGTTGCGATGTGGCGTCCTTTTGGCGCAGGGTCAGTTTGGGTGTATCGGCGGTGCGGCGGACGGTGGCTTCTGAAACGGTGACGCCGGCAGCACTTTACGAAGCGGCCGTGGACGATCGGGCCCTCGATGAAGCGGCGCAATCGTGGGGTGTGCGCAAAGGCGAACGGGTGGTGAGGTTGAGCCAAGTGGCTTGCCAGCAGGCGTGGCGAGACGCCGGTCTTGAGCTGCCTGCGGGCCCCGGGTTGGGTGCGCGTGCGGGTGTGATCTTCGGCTCTGGCTTGGGAGGCCTTCAATTCCAGGAAGAACAAATGTGGCGCGTGATGCAATCGCGTGAGAGCCGCATGCATCCCCACACGGTGCCGCGTGTGTCGCCCACCGCGATCATCACAGACGTTGCGCAGTCTTTGCAATTGCGCGGGCCGGGCTTCGTGATCAGCAGCGCGTGCGCGTCTTCCGCCCACGCTTTGGGGCAAGCGATGCGCACCATCGCGCAAGGTGATGCGGATGTGATTGTGGCGGGTGGTGCGGAGACGCCCCTATCACCGTTTTCCATGACAGCGTTTTCCTTGCTGGGCGTGTTGGCGAAAGCGGCCTCGGCCGATGAGCCGGCTTCGGCTTGCAAACCCTTCGATGAGAAGCGCGATGGCTTCGTCTTGGGTGAAGGCGCAGGGGCTTTGGTGCTTGAATCGTTGGCGCACGCGCAAGCCCGCAACGCGCGCATCTATGGCGTGCTGCGCGGTTATGGCCAATCGTTGGGTGCGTACCACGCCGTGCATGCGCGTCCCGATGGCGAGGATGCGGCGGCCGCCATGAAGGGGGCTTTGCGTGATGCGGGCGTTTCGCCCGAGCAAATCGGTTACGTGAACGCGCACGGCACGGCCACGCGGGAGAACGATGTGGCCGAAGCGCGCGCCATGCAGTTGGTGTTTGGCGAGGCCGCCGCCGGTGTGCCGATCTCATCGATCAAACCGATCACGGGCCACACGTTGGGCGCGGCGGGGGTGCTTGAAGCGATCGCGACCGTAAAAGCGTTGCATGAAGGGCTCTTGCCGCCGAACGCAAACCTCACGGCGCGCGACCCCTTGTGCCCACTGGCCGTTGTGGCCACGCCTACGGCCACGCGCGCGCGGTTTGCGATCTCGAATTCTTTTGGTTTTGGCAACGTCAACGTCGCGCTTTTGTTTGGCAAGGAGTGATCCATGGTGCAAGAAACGGCGTTCCCCTCACGCGACATGATCGTCGATAAGATGGCCCAGGCGTTTGCCAAGGTCACCGAGAAGCAACTTGAGGCCAGCGCCATGGTGGATGGCACAAAGTTGCGAGATGACCTCGGTCTTGATTCTTTCGCGGCGTTGGAGCTGTTGTTTGAGCTTGAAGAGATGCTGAACGTGCGGATCCCACAAGAGGCGGCGGCCAGTTTCGTCACCGTGGGCGACGTGGTGGTTTATGTGCAGGCGCAACTAACCACGCCTCCAGTGGCCGAACCAAAGGCGGTTTGATGACAACCGGCCCCGTGTGTGTGGTGGGCGCGGGTCCCGCAGGCAGCATGGCTGCCCTAGGCTTGTCGGCCGCCGGTGTGGCCTGTCAGCTTCTGGAACGCAACACTGAGCCCAAAAACAAGGTGTGCGGCGAGTTCTTATCGCCCGAAGCTGTGGCAAGGTTGGATGCCCTTTCGTTTCCGTGGTTGCAAGCGGGCGCCACGCCCGTGCGGCACGTGCGCATCGAATCACACGGTGCCACAGTTGGTATGCCGTTGCCCTTCGAAGCGTTAAGCGTCTCGCGGTGCTTTTTGGACGCGTGGCTGCTTGGGCAGGCCAAGGGGCGAGGGGTGGATGTGCAAACGGGCGTGCATGTGAAAGATGTGGTGCGCACCGAAACGGCGTTCGAGCTGCGCACGAGCGACGGAGGCTTGCAGGTCAAGACGCTGGTGTTGGCCACCGGGAAACAGGCGCTTGGCCGTTTTCACCCACGCACGGGCGCTGATGGAGCGAGCCTTGTGGGCTGGAAGATGAACTTCGATCACGTGGGCGCAGCCTTGGCGGAGGCTTTGCGAGAAACTTTGGGGTTGTTCTTCTTCGATGGCGGGTATGGGGGGATCTCGGTGGAGGGCGAGGGCACGCTTACTGTGAGCCTTTTGGTGTTGCCTGCGGTGCTCGTGCAGGCGGGCGACGAGCCGCTGGGTCTGTTGCGCGCGATTGCGCCCGGCGTGCCGCTTTTGCAAATGGTGTTGCGGGAATCGCAGCCCGTGTGGGACCGGCCCAAGACCGTCTCAAATTTGCCTTACGGTCACTGCGATCAAGAAACGCAGGCCGGTTTGTTCGCTGTGGGCGATCAATTTGCCGTGTTGCCGTCTTTTACCGGCACCGGCATTTCATTCGCGATGGCTTCAGGTTCGTTGGCAGCCGAGCACATCGCTGCAGGTTTGCCAGCCTGTGCTTACGCCGTGGAAGCGCGAGCCATGGCGCGCAAGGTTTTGCGGCGTGCGCTGCCTTTGCACCGTTGGTTGCCCAAACCAGCCTTCGCCCGCGTGGCGATGTGGGCCTTGCGCTGGGCGCCTCCCTTATTGCCCTGGGTGGCGCGGACCACGCGCGTGCCTGCACTGAAAAAAGCAAAGAGCGCCGCCTAAATGACCACCCAACCTCTTACGCCGCGTGTTTTGAGCATCGCCACTGCATTGCCGTCTCACGTTTGCACGCGCGAGCAATCGATTGCCATCGCACGGCAGGTGTTTCACGAACAACCAGAAGCCCTTGCGTTCTTAGAGCGGCTGCTCAACGCTTCGGGCATCGAGCAGCGTTACACTGCCATTGCGGACTACGGCGTGTCCGCGAGTGAGCGCACGTTCTTTCCAAAATCAGCGGATTTTCGCCCCGAACCAGGCTCCGCGGCGCGGAACCAATTGTTTGAGCGCGAAGCGAACGTGCTGGCGATCAAGGCGTGCGGTGGCCTTGGCGGCAAGCCTTGGCAGGCGCGCGTCACCCATCTTGTGACGGCCAGTTGCACGGGCTTCACGGCGCCCGGCTTCGACATTGCGTTGGTGCGTGCGTTGGGGTTGTCGCCGCGCGTTCACCGCACACACGTGGGCTTTATGGGTTGCTATGCGGGGTTCTCGACGCTGAAACTCGCCAACACGATTTGCCAAGCCGATCCGAACGCCTTGGTGTTGGTGGTTCACGTGGAGCTGTGCAGTTTGCACGTGCACTTTTCGCCCGACGTCGACACGCTGATCGCCAACTCTTTGTTTGCCGATGGTGTGGCGGCGGCTTTGGTGGGCACAGCCACGCACGCAGGTCTGGTCAATGGCACCCCGTTGCTGATCAAAGGCGCGGGCGCGTTCTTGCTGCCAAACGGCGAAGAGGATATGACGTGGCGGATTGGCGACACGGGCTTTCACATGACGCTTTCGCCTCGCGTTCCATTTTTGTTGCACAAGCACTTGCCTGCCGCCTTCGAGACGTTGCTGCAGGAGCTGAAGGTAGATCGTGCGGCGATCAAGCACTGGGCCATTCATCCCGGTGGCCCTGCCATTTTGGACAAAGCGGTGAAGGCTTTGGACCTGCAGGAAAGTGACGTGGGCATTCCGCGTGATGTGTTGCGCACGTGCGGCAATATGAGTTCGGCGACCTTGTGGTTCATCTTGGATCGCATACGGGCTTTGCCTGCCGCAGGGGCCGTTTATGCCTGCGGCTTTGGCCCTGGTTTAACGTTGGAGTCGGCGTTGTTGGAGCATCCGGGGGCCCTGTGAGCTGGTTGCCTTCGTTCGCGCAGCGGATCTATCTGCCCGAACAGATGGACGCGCCCGATTGCGACGACGCCAAGTTGCGGCGCACTTATGTGCAGCTGGCCATCATCAACCGCTTGTTGTCGCGGATGCGGCCACTGCTGCAAAGCGAAGTCTTGGCTGACATCAAGGCGCGCGGCGGCGAGGTGACCATCGCAGAGCTGGGTTGTGGCGGCGGGGATGTGTTGGCGTGGCTTGCAAAGCGGTGCCAACAGCAGGGTTTGCAGGTCAAGCTTGTGGGCGTGGATAGCGAGGCGAGGGCCGTGGAGCGGGCGCAACGTAAGCTGTTGCGGTTTGCAAACGTGCGGGTGGTGCAAGGCAGTTTGGATGAACTCTGCGCGGCCAAGCCGGATTACGTTTACTGCAACCACGTGCTGCACCACATTCCACCGGACGCGTTGGTGCCCGTGTTGGCGCGCTTGCGCGCCTGCGCAAAACGGCTGCTGCTGATCAATGACCTCGAACGATCACCCATGGCCTATACGCTTTACACCGCGCTGGCCGCGGTGGCGTTTCATCGCAGTTTTGTATTTGCGGATGGGCGCCTTTCCATTCGCAAAGGCTTTAAGGTCCCTGAGTTGCGCCAGGCGTGCGAGGCCGCGGGGTTCGCCACGGACGCCGTGGTGAAACGGGTGCGGCCGTGGCGGGTTGTGATCGTGGCTCGTACGGGCGCTTAGTCACAGTGGTTGTGGCTGTGCCAGCACCACCGGCCCCACCAAACCTGCGGGGATGGGCTTGAACCAGAACGCCCAGTGTTGCGCCGAGGCGTTGTCTTTCATGTTCTTCATCATGTTGGCCAGCACTGTGTGAACCGTGATGGTGACGGTGTTTCCGCCCACTTTGAGCGCTGGCGAGATGTTGTAGCGGTGGTGGCCATACCATTGCGTGCCGAGGTCAACGCCATTGACGCTGACGCTGGACACGGAATTGACCTCACCGAGATCTAGAACCATCGGACCCGTGGCAGGCAGTGTGAAGCCTTGCGTGTATGTGACTGTGCCGGCGAACGTGGCCAGATCCCGATCGTCGGATTGTTTGCTTAGATCGAGCAGTTTTGTCATCACCCGTGCAAACGGCGCGCCTTTGTTGGCCGGGTGAAAGCTTGCCTGCCACGGGCCATCGAGGGTCGTCAACGGGCGCAGCTTGATCGGCTCACCGGGGGCAGGGTAGGCAGTGCTCAAGCGCTCAACGCCGCCTTCGGCCAACCTGGGTGCAGACTTTTCGAACACCAACAACAGCGACTGTTGTGGCTGCAACGTGATCGGCAACGCTTGCGGGTTGCCAGCGGGGTAGGGCGTGCGCTCACCGGTTTGCGGATCCCACCGCCAAGGCGTTCCTTGCGTCGTGGGAAACGCTACCTTCAAAGCCGCGTCTTGCTCGGTGCTCGTGTTCGCGAAAAAGAACACATCACCGGACGGCGAATCATGATGGATCTGCGAAACGTGGGCCACCGGTGCGTCGATGACCGCCGCAGGCGTGACGCCGGTGGGCGGAAGATGCTGCTGGCTCCAGGCCACCAAACCGGGCAGTCCGTCAGCCTCACGCGGCTCGGGCACCACTTTGACGTGGTCGCTTGCCATCACTTCTTTGATCAATTGGGCCACGCCGCCGTCGTTCTGCAGATCTGGTCCCAGTCCCGGTGCGTGGCTTGGCACTTGCCCGACAAACAACACGCGGCCCCCCGCCTTCGCGTAAGCCAGGACGGCTTTGACGGTTGGCAGTTCCAGCGATTCGGCGTTTTGAATCACCAGCAGCCCATAGCTTTGCGGGCCGAAGTTGATGCGCCCACCGGCAAAGGTGGCGTTCTGCAAAATGCGCTCGCTGACGAAGTCACTGCCGTAACCCACGTTTTGGACGGCCGAGGCCATGCTGTATTGGTACCAAGGGAAGCGCTGCTCTGGGAACGGCTGGTAAAGCAGGCCAAGGCGCGCCCACTCGTCTGCTCGCGGCGCCAAGATGGCCACTTGAGCGTGCGCCATAGACGCACGTAAGACCGTGCCCAGGCGTGCGGCGTAATCGGAGAAGCGCGGAAACGCAGGCCACCAGGGGGTTCGTTCGTTAAGGTAGCAACCAAACCGCACCCAGCCGGGAAAGCCCGCTTCTAGCGGCGTGTAGTTGAACCCGTGAATGACGGGATGGTTCAGGCCGGCCAGCAAGGACAAATCTAGGCCTTCTTTGAAATTCGCCAACGTCTCGCGGAAGACGGGCACGGCATTAGTCATGGCCTCGAAGCTGACGCGCGCTTTGCCCGTAAGATGCGCGGCCGACGACACGTACTTATTCACAGAGGTGGATTCCACCTTGATGCGCGTCTGGTTGGCCTCATCGTGCCACAGCCACGTTTCTCCCTCGGGCAAATGCACCTGCATGCCCCCATGCAACGGATGCGTCTCGCGTCCATACGCCTGCACGCGCGCCAAAACGCCCTGCTCCTCGCAGAACCTTACGAACGTGCCAACGAAGCGCGTCTCGAACAGCTCAACCAGGGTTCTCGCAAAATCGTAACGGGCCCGCCGCACTGTTCTGAAAAACGCTGAATCCGCGTCCGGCACGTCGGCGTCCAGAACGAACGGCAGATAGGGCGCCAAATCATAACCGCGGCGCTGTTGGAATTCGGCGAATAGGTCGTCTGCCCAGTTGGCGTGATCCAATTCAAGGCTATCGATGAACAACGCGCGCAGCTTGTTGCCCAAACGTCCGCCGAACGCGGGCGACAACTTGGCCGCCATGTGGTCCAGGTATTTTCGGACCGCCTGCGCGTCGAAATGGTTGACCACCGGACCGTCGGCGCCTGGGGCGCCAAGCTTGACGTGCGTAAAGCCCCAATCGCGAAAGACGGCATAAATGGCGTGACGCCCTTGCGGAACGTTTATGCGGATGCGTCCGTCCGCGACCGACGGGGTCAGATCGTGACCCGCGGTGAAAGTGGCCGCCATGGCGTCGGTGGGCAGAAGGCGCACCATCGCCAACTGCCGTCGCGACGGAGCGCTTTCGTCCCGGCTGCGACGACCGCTTTGCATGGGCGCCTGCCCCAGCTCGTCCACGCTTAGGTCTAAAACGCGTGGCCCAATGATCTCGCGTTTGACCAGCAAAACACGCTGGGTTTGCTCCTCAACAGCCAAGAAACGGCCACCGAAGGGCCAACCCGAACCCACGATGAGGTCAGCAGTCATGCCACGCGCCTTGGCCCCGTCAGAGGCGGCGCGCACCATCTTCGTCCACTCGTCACCCAACCATTCGAGTGCCGGAGATTGCGCCAGAGATTGAGGCGTGGCGCCCTCGGGCATCGCGATGGTGTTGATCTCAACGCCGCCAATCCCCGCCGCGTTCATAACGTCGAGCTCGCGCAGGATCTCACGCTCGTTGACCCGGCCCCCGTTCCACCACCAGCGCACAAACGGCCGCGCGTCCGAAGGCGGCTTTACGAACTGCGTGTACATGCTGTCGGTGCTCGTCGCACAGGCGCTGAGGCCGGCGAGTGCCAACAACGTCGAGAGCGTAAGGCACAGTGAAGACACGCAAGGTGGACAAACAATCTTAAGCACAGGGGATCCTCCGATGGGTCCAACAACGTTTGCCTGATGCTTGTCCAAGCGTCAATCAAGTTCAGGCAACCTTGCAAGCGATGGCATCGGCCCGGTGACGATGCGCACCGAGATGGCGAATTACAGGCTATTTACCGATAAAATCGCTGATCTCTGCCTGGGCGGCCCGCGGGGTCGTTGCCGCGAACGCTTGCGCCGCTGCTGCTGTTTGTCCGCAAAACCAGGCATCACACATGTGGTGCTCTTAGAAAAAAACGCAAAACTACCGACAATTTCAACAATTTCTATTGTCGAAGTCACCAAAGTGCTGTTTCAATGCCCAAGTCGTTCCGAACAAGGAGACGTTTTATGGCTGCAAAAAAAGCGAAAAAAGCAAAAGTTGTTAAAGAGAAGGCCAGCGGAGGCCCCCTTTCAAAGAGCGGTTTGATCCAGGCGATCGCTGATTCCAGCGAACTGGCCCGCAAGGACGTAAAGGGCGTCGTTGAAGCTCTTGCCGACCTCGGCTACAAAGAGCTCAAGAAGAATTCGTTGTTCGTGGTTCCCGGCTTGGTCCGTTTGACCGTGGTCAAGAAGCCCGCAACGAAGGCTCGCAAGGGCATCAACCCATTCACCGGCGAACCAACGGTCTTCAAAGCGAAGCCCGCTCGCAAGGTGATCAAGGCGCGTCCTGTGAAGGCCGCCAAAGACGCGGTTTAAGCACCGTTCGATCTCGCGGTTGGCGCAATCCAACGGCGGCTCGTGAAAGTCAGGAATCAGGCTGCGCTCGCCCTCTTGGGGGATGGCGCGGCCTTTTTTCTTTGGGTTTTGGCGCCTCAGGTTCCGCAACAGCACGCCTGGGCCCTAGCCGTGTGTCGTGATACCCCGCATACTGTTGCGCGTGTCAATTCCCGTGCAAAACCCCGGCGACAGCGACGCTTCGCTGGTTCCGAACAACGAACTTGAAATCAAAGACGCACCACTGATCTTTGGTCAGGTGTGGCGGCGCCTGGAGCAGGATTTCGGCCGCGCCAACCTTCGGTTTCCGAAAGAAATCATGTGGCTGGGCGGGGCGCCCGGTGCGGGTAAGGGAACGAACACGCCATTTATCATGCGGGAGCGCAGCCTCACGGCGCCACCGATCGTGATGAGCGACCTCCTAGACACCGCGGAGATGCAGGCCCTCAAGGACCAGGGAAAACTGGTGGGCGATCGCGAAGTCATCGAAGTTCTCCTGCGCCAGCTCCTTAAGTCCGAATACGAAAGCGGCGTCGTGGTGGATGGTTTCCCGCGCACCAAAATGCAGGTGGAAGCCGTAAAGTTGCTGCATGACCGTATGCTGGATCTGCGCGCCGAATTTTATCGCACCCCGATAGGCCCGGAGTTCCGCCGCCCCCTGTTTCGCATCACGGTGCTGTTCGTTGATGAACAAACGTCAGTGGAACGTCAACTGCAGCGGGGCGTAGAGATCGAAAAGCACAACCAGAAGGTCAAGAAGACCGGCCTTGGTCGCCCGATCGAGCTGCGCCCGACGGATGTGGACGAGGAGCTGGCGCGCAACCGATACCGAACGTTCAAAGACCAGACCTATGAGGCGCTCACGAGCCTCCGCAAGCACTTCCACTACCACTTCATCAACGCGCAGGCGCCCCTTGATGAAGTGGAAGCGAACATCATCAATGAGTTCCAGTACCAGAGCTCGCTGGAGCTCGGGCATGGCACCTACGACATCATTCACCATCTGCCGGTGGCCTCTGAAGTCATTGTGCACGCGCGCCAAGAGCTGGTGCGCCGTTTGGATAACTATGAGCACAGGCACGCCGAGCTGTTTCGCCGCACGGTGGCGGTGATTGAATCCGAATTTGTGCCCGCCATCCGCAGGCACGCGCTCGCGGGCCGGGCGCACATCAAAACGGAGAACGCCGTGTTCACAGATCCCATGGCCATCGACATGACGATCGACGCTTTGTCAGAGCGCGGTTACCGGGTGACGCATGAGCGGCAGCGCCAGTTTGTGCCGAAGCTGTTTGAACCAGAAACCGGGCGCATCACGTGCGCCGAAAATGAAGTGCACAGCTTCTTGATACGCTTTCACCCGCCTGAGATCCGCCGCGGCCACTAGGGCACCGGCGCTGCGGCGCGCTTCTGTGTAGACTGTCTGCCATGACAAGCGTGGTTGCAAAGGGACTTCTGTGGGTGGTGTTGGGGGTTGGTCTGGCGGCGTGCAACCGGCAGGCGCCGCAACAGCCGCCCGCACAAGACGCCCACACGATCAACCAAGGTTCGGCCAACAACGGATCGGCCGCTGGTCAAATGGACGAAGCCCCGGCAGCGGGGGGCGAGCCTTGTGGACCGGTCAAGTGCGCCGCCAATGAAGTGTGCTGCAACCAAAGCTGTGGCATTTGCACGGCGCCGGGCGGGGTTTGTACGCAGCAGTTCTGCGAGCCCGAGCCTGCCAACGACGCCGCAGGCGTGTGTAAGACGGATGCCGACTGCCGCGCCACCGCCGATTACTGCACGGGTTGCGACTGCCGCGCCCTGGGGCCCAAGCAGGAGCTGCCGCCGTGCACGGGCCCTGGGGTGCGGTGTCTTGCTGATCCGTGTATGACCAAGATCGCCGTTTGCAAAGCCGGGCGCTGCGAAACGGTGGCGAAGCGTTAAGACGCGGCGCTGTCGGGCGGCGCGTGGCTTTGCCCCAACTTCACTTTGACGCTCACTTCCGTGCCAACGTCGGGTTCGGTGTGCATGGTCATCTGCGCGCCAATGCGGGACGCTCGCTCACGCATGCCTCGCAAACCGAAACGCGGCTCATCGGCTTGTTCGGGCGGGCGCGGCTCGAAGCCCACGCCATTGTCGTGGATCAGAAGTTCCAATTCGTCGTTCGCGATCTCAAGCTCGATCGAGATGAGGCCGGCCTTGCCATGTTCCACCGCGTTGCTAACCGCCTCTTGGGCGATGTGAAACAGCTCGTTCTCAACCGCGGCGGGTAGAAACCTTTGCATGTCGGGCGAGCTGACGACGATGCGGACGGAATCGTAAAGCGGAGGAATGGCCTCCAGCTTTGAGATCAGCGAACGGATGGAGGATTCGTCACCTTCGCTTTGGCGTAGGTTCCAAACCACATTGCGGGCCGCAAGGCGCGCGTGTGCCACCATCTGCCGCACGCGCTTGAGGCGATCCTTGGGAAGCGCCTGGCCTTGGGCCACCAACCCAATCACCGAATCGATCTGAAATCCGATCGCCGAGAACACCTGCGCCAACGTGTCGTGTAGGTCGCGCGCGATGCGGTTGCGCTCATCCAGCACCGCTTGAAACTTTGCCTGCACCGCGCGGATGCGCAAACGCTGCACGAGCACCGCCAAAAGCAGCAAGGCCCCCCCCAAAGCCAAGTAGAACCAAAACGTTTCAAAGAACGTCGGCCTCAACGTGAACGCGAAGGACGCGGTCACGGTCGAAGCGCTTGATTCCGGCCTTTCGGCCACCACCTTGAAGGTGTAACGACCGGGAGGGATGTTTGTGTAAAAGGCAGACCGACGTTCAGCCGCGCGCACCCAGTCCCGATCGAAGCCTTCAAGCTTGTAGCGAAAGCGCAGCCGGTGAGGCGCGCCGAAGGCGGGCGCCGTGTATTGAAATTCCAAATCGCCTTGCCCTGGCGCCACTTCCACCTCCGCTTCGGGGAAAGGTGGTGTGAACTGCTTGCGTTTGAGCACCACGCGTTCAATGCGTGCCACGGGGGGAGGCGGCACCGAAACTTTTTCGGGCGGCTGAAACACGGCCACGCCTGCCACGGCGGCGAACCACAGGCGGCCATCTTGCGCGCGCAAGGCACTGCGTTCAAACCGGCGAATCATTTCGTCGCTGGGAAGTCCATCCAAAGCACGAAAAATCACGGGATCCACACGTTGGGCCTGCCCTGCGACCACAGCCTCGAACTCTTCGCGCCTGACGCTGGCAACGCCACGTTCACTGCATAACCACAAGCGCCCGTGGGCGTCGTCAAGAATAGAGAACGTACCGTCGGATGCCAGCCCCTCTTTACGGGTGAACGCGGTGGCCCGGCCATCGCGAATCAAGAATAGGCCGCGATCGGTTCCCACCCAAAGTGCGCCGTTGCCTTCTTCGAGCACGTCGTAAACCAGGGCGTTGCCAACCTGTTCGGGCTGCACCGCCACACTGCGCCCTTGCTTGTCGCGCTTCCACAAGCCGCGTCCCGTGGTGCCCATCCAGAAGCCGCCGTCGTTGGCCTCCACCAAGCTGTTGACTGACTGCTCACACGGAAACTCCACAGATGATGGCCCGTTGCAGCCGGGCGTTCCAAGCTCAGGAACCGCCACTTCAATGAGTTTGTCATCAACAAGTTTGACCAACCCACCCCTGCCCATGGCCCCCCAAACCTCGTTGGCGCGCGTGACGGTCAGGGCCGTGATTGCATTGGTCTTTGGCGTCTGCGGCAGGGCATACGTGGTGATTTTTCCGTCGACGAAATGACCGATGCCCTGATCCAGCATAAGCATCCATAGCGAATCATCAGGTGCCACCACCAACGTGCGCACCGCCCATGCCGGAAATTGATCGTCGGTGGACCAGTTGCGAAACTTCTGCCCCTGCACCTCGGTGAGGCCACTCGATTGCGAGATCCAAATCGTGCCGGCGCGCGTTTGTGCCAAGGAAAAAGCGGCTCCGCCACCAAAGCCCTCACGCATCGAAAAATTAAAGAATGGCACCCGCGTCATCTGGGTGAGGCCCGTGCCATAGTGGCCCGCCCACACGTTGCTTTCGCTGTCTTGATAGATTGTCAGGACGTTTTCGCTAGCCACGCCATCGCTTACGCGGAAGGTGCGCCGGGTCCCGTTCGCGATGCGGGTCAGACCGCCCACCCCCAGCCACACAGTTCCGTCATCAGCCACCGAGGACGCTTGCAGGTGTGCGTCGCGTATGGGGTCAAACAGCGGTGAATCCCATGCGGTGCTGGGCGGCAACACTTCACGCAGCAGGAACGGGGTGTTTTCGTAAGCGCTCCCCGTGGGACGAACGTCTTGCACTTTCGTTATCTGCCCGTCCTTTACACGCCACCAATGATCGTCAATCGCAAACAAAAGCGCGTTGCCGTAACCGCGCACCGACCGGTTCACAGCGATACCCAACTCCGGCACACGGCCCCACGTTCCATCGCGGTACTTCAGCAGCCCAAAGCGCCGCGTGCCCACCCACAACGTGCCCTGATCATCTAGATCCACGCTGTTCAGATCCGCATCGTTTGGAATGCCGTCGATCGGCACCGTGTGAAAGCGCCCGTCTTTAAATTGAACGATGCCACCTGTTTGAGTGCCGATCCACAGGCCGCCCTGGCCATCCGAGATCAGCGATTGGACGTGATCATCTTTGATCTCAGGAGTGTTGGCGCTTTCAAAGAAGGCGAAGCGAACGCCATCATAGCGAGCCACGCCGAAGCTTGTGCCGAACCACAAATAGCCGTCGGGGGTCTGCGCGATGCCTCTGACGAAACCCAACGTGCGGTGAACGTTGATGCGGTACTGCAGGTCCAGATCAAGCGTATGCCATTCTTGTGGCCCCGCCTGTGCCAGTGACGTGGTGCTTGCAAGCGCACAAACGAACACCAGCCGGCGGAAGAGGCGCATGCCTAGCGCCCCAAGAAGAAGTTATTCACGGCCGCCACCAACACACCCATGATGGATTCGCCTGCGACCACGCCGGATGACAACGGCACGATCAATCTTTCGGCGCTGGCCTTGTGGCGGCGCTGCCACACGGCCGCAATGATCGCGCCAATCAACATCGACAGCGGGTATTGAAAAGGCAAGATGAAGCCGAGGCCTATCCCCGTGGATGAAGGGATGAACCTTGTGAGCTTGGGTGGCGCGTACTTTTCCACGAGGGCCAACACCACGCCCACGATCAGGCTGTAGAACATGCATGCGCGTGCTGTGGGTGAAAGCGTGTCGATGCCTTCTTGAAACACGCGGGCCACGGCCAGCCACGATTGCGCCGCCGGTGCGGGGAACTCCGCCGTGTGGCCGGGCGTGCCTGTGAGCGCTGTGGCGTCTGGCACCAACAGGTAAAAGCCGACGACCGTGGCGATGGTGCCCGAGAAAACGCCGAAAAACTGCGCCAAGAATTGCCGTCGTGGATCCGCACCCAACAGATACCCCGATTTGAGATCGGTGAGAAGATCAGCGGCGGAGGCGGCGGCGCTGGACGTTACGCCGGCGGTCATCAGATTGGCGGTGGCGCTTTGAGGAATCAGCACGCCGTATGTTAATTGCGTGAGTTTGCCCATGGCGCCGATGGGGGTGATGTCTGATTCGCCTGTCACGCGGCACGCGACCAACGAAAGGAAATAGGTCATGGCCACGGCCACGATGCCCAAATACCAGGGCACAAAGAAGTATTGGTGCGACAGCCAAACAATCGCCACGCCCGAAATAAATACACCCCACACGAACCAACTTTGCGGGACCTCCGCGTGAGGCTGCACGGCGCTTGGCGCCACCGCTTTTTTACGCGAGAACGTACGAAGCACCGAGCGCCATTGAAACGCGAGCGACAGCAGGCCGGCCGCGACCATCATGGGTGCGCCCACCCAAATGCCGATTTCCCGCCAGGCGGCGCCGGGTGAATCGATCGCACCGGCGGCGAGTGCCACGGGGCCCACCCAATAAGCGAGCAACAAAGCACCAATCAACATGCCGATGCTCACGCGCAGGCCCACCAGCGCGCCAGCGGCGATCATGACCAGCTTATGATCTAAGGCGAACGTCCAGTCGCTGGCTTTGAGCGCTTCACCCGCCTTGCTGCGACCGAGCACGGGCAGCCAGCGATCAAAGATTGGCGACGAGTCAGGCAGCCACGGGTGGCGATCTTTGCCTTGGCCCACCAACTTTAGATCCATCAACAACGGGGTGGTGGCAGCCACGAACGCGGCCGCAAACAACGCGCGCGCTTTGGTGACCGCATCGCCGCCGTGGCTATAAAGCGATTGCAGCGTGGTGGCTGAAGCGAGACCCGAAGGAAAACGCAAACGTTCACGATTGATCATGGCGCGCTTCATGGGGATCGCCATGCACACGCCCAACATGGCCAAGAAGAACGTCCATGCTGAAAGGATTGGCCACGGCAGATGCTGCCCCCCCGGCCGCTCGGCGCTGGCGGACATGATCAACAGCGCGGCGATCGCGGCCACCATGCTTGAACCCGTGGAATACCCAGCGGCGGACGCTGTGGATTGCATGCAGTTGGTTTCCAGGATGGACATGGGCGTCTTCGCCAGGCGCAAACGCAACAAGCCATTCCACAAGCTGTAGGCCAAGATGCAGGCCGTGATGGCAACGCCCAATCCCCAACCGGTCTTGAGCCCAATGTATAGGTTGGTGAACGCCAGCAGAAAGCCCAGCAGGCTGCCCATCAGCACCGCACGCCATGTGAGCTGAGGCAAGGCATCACCACGGTACACTTGCGCGTACCAGGCGGCCTCATCCATCTTCTCCACCTCGTCGGGTGTGATGGCAAGCGGCTTGCCCTGCTCGATCTCTTCCGGTGTTTGTGCGGGCTTCTGGAAAAGGGCCATCGGCCCGCATCATACCGCGGCTTTAATTTTAGCGCGCCTTGTGAGTCAACGTGCCTGACAGACGTAGATCACGAGACGAGGCGCCCACCTCGACCTTATAGGTGCCCGAAGGCAGCACCCAATCGTCCTTGGCTTCGTCGAAATAGGACAAATCGCGGCTTGCGAGCTTGAAGGAAACGCGGCGGCTCTCGCCCGGTGCCAACGGCAGCTTTGTAAAACCACGCAGGATCCGCGGAGGGCGGGGCACGGGCGACTTGGGTTGGCCGATGTACATCTGGGCCACCTCGGCGCCGGCTTGCTTGCCTTTGTTCGTTACAGCAAAGCTAACCTCCCAACCAATGGCATCGCCCTGCACGGGCTGGATCTGCAGGTCGCTGTAAATGAACTTGGTGTAGGACAACCCGTGGCCGAATGCAAAGCGCACGGGCAGTTTCTTCGCGTCGTAGTGCCGGTAGCCAACAAACACGCCTTCATCGTAAGGAGCCGTGTTGCCGACTTCCGGATAGGTTTTAAACGCGGGCGAGTCTTTCCACGCTTTAAGGAAAGTGAATGGCAAGCGCCCCGAGGGGTTAACGGCGCCCGTTAACACTTCGGCGATGGCCGTGCCACCTTCTTGGCCGGGGTACCACGCTGAAAGCAGGCCGGGCACACCCGCCACCCAGGATTCCATCAAAACGGGCGATCCGGTGTTGAGCACCACGATGGTGCGTTTGTTGGCCTTGGCCACCGCTTTGATGAGATCGATCTGGTTCTGTGGCAAATCAAGGCCGTGATCGGACGCTTCCGTTTCATAAAACGCCGAGAAGCCGGCGAACACGACCACGGCGTCCGAACGTTTGGCAAGATCAACCGCGTTCTTGAGTGAGCCTTCAATGCGCGACCAACCTAAAAGCACGCGCGCTTGCCCTTTGTTCTCGAAAAATTCGATTCGGATCTCATGAGGGTTCGTATCAAGGTCAATTTCAGCCGTGGGCTTTTTGAATTCTTCGCCGGACCAAAGATTCAAAAACGGCTTGCCATCGATGAACACGCGAAAGCCATTGTTGGCCGAGCCCAAGAAGCGATAACGCCCCGCTGTTTTCGCGGTGATAAAGCCCGTGTAGCGCGCGGAGAAGAAATCGGGCGTGACCTTCGGTGACGGCGAATCGTTGCCCCAGTCATAATCGACGACCGCTGCCACGTCTTGAAACACGGGCTGCCCTTGCACCTCTTTGTTATTGAAGTACTCGGCCTTCAAACCGGGTTTCATACCCTTGCCTTCTTGGTGGCTGAACGCCTCGGCGGCGATCGGCTCAACGTCGCCCTCCATGCTGAGGCCCGCTTCATACTTCACTTCCACACCAGGAAGCATCTTCGTGAGTGCATCTAAGGGGCGCACGGCGCTAAGCGGTCGGACCTCACCGCTGCCGCCACCTCCCAAGCGTGCGAACACGGCACCCGGACCGATCACGGCCACCGACTTGAGCTTTGCCGCCGCCTGCAAGGGCAGCACGTTGCGCTCGTTTTTCATCAGCACCAAAGACGCCCGTGCCATCGCTAGTGCGGCTGTGCGGTACTCGGGTTTGCCCACGTTGCGTTCGTTGAGTTGCGGCGGGTGGTCGAATACACCCGACTTAAACATCACCCACAAGATGCGCCGCACCTTTTCGTTGATCAGTGCCTCTGTGATCTCGCCTGATTTCAACAGGGGTTTAAGCTTCGCCTCACCTGTGAAGGTGCCTTCCGGCATTTCGAGATCCAAAGCCGTTCTCACGGCGGGCAGGGTGTGTTGCACGGCATCCCAATCCGACATCACCAAGCCACGAAAGCCCCAGCGCTTCTTCAAAATCTCATCGATCAAGAAGGGGTTCTCACTTGAGTAAAGGCCGTTGACTTTGTTGTACGCGGCCATCACGGCATAGACGTTGGCTTCTTTGACCGCTGCCTCGAACGCGGGGAAATAGATCTCGTGCAAGGCACGTTTCGATACGATGACGTCGATCTCGCGTCGACGATGCTCTTGGTTGTTGCAGGCGAAATGTTTGACGGTGGCGATGGCGCCGGCACTTTGAACGCCATTGATGTAGGCCACGGCTGTGCGGGCCGACAAAAACGGATCCTCGCCAAAACACTCATAGTTGCGGCCGTTTTGTGGCACGCGGCTGATGTTCACACACGGCGCCAGCAACACAGCCCGCCCGCGGCCCAAAGCTTCTTGCGCAATGACGTGGCTCATCTGCTGCACGGCTTCGGGATCGAAAGACGCGGCGGCCGAGATGCCCACGGGAAAGGCCGTTGCGGTTTTTCCCCAGCGCACGCCGTTGGGCCCATCGGTCATGGCCATCTCGGGAATGCCCAAACGTGGGATGGGGCGCGTCTCAAAGCCCTTGCCGGAAATCAACACCAGCTTTTCATCAAGCGTGAGCTGCGAGAGCAGCGCTTCCACACGCGCCTCGGCGGGCAACGCCGGATCTTTGTAATTCGGCGCAGGCTTACCGAACGTGGGTGCACAAAGCACAACGGGCAGTGCCAGGGCCAGCGCTTGCAACATTAGGCGACGAAGGGCAGACATCGCCAACGTTTAACCTTTGTGGCGCCTCCGAGCAAGGTTTGGCGCTGGCGTGTTGGTGATCACACGTGCCCAAATCACTGCGGCGTGGGCAAGAATGTCATGAGGCTTGCGAACCACTTCGTGGCCATCTTCTCTTGGCCGCTGGGGTTGGGATGAATGCCATCAATCGTATCAGCGGTGGTGAATCCCTGCGTCTGATTGACCACGAGTATCGGCGACATCGGCGTGGTCAGCTTTTGTGCCAAAGCCGGCAACATCGAGTTGAAGCCCTGCTGCGTGGGTCCGGGTTGGATCAGCTGGGCGAGCACAATCACGATGGCTGGATTGTCGGCGCGCAGCTGCTTCACGAGCGTTTCGGTGTTTGTTACCAGCGTTGCCGCCCCGGCCGCCGAATCGTTCGTTCCCAAATGGACCAGTGCCACGTCGGGCGTGTAAAGCTTCAGCCACTGCCCAAGGTTTTCAGGCTTGATGACTTCGGCCAACTTCCAGCCGTAATGACCCTCGTGATCAGGGTCGTAGTCCTTGAAAAACGGCGGCGCATCGCCCAGTTGCAGCTTGCGCGAGCCGACGAAGTCCACGTTGTAACGGGCGTCTTTTAGCTTCTTCCACAAGGGTCGTCGGTAAGTGGCCTCCTGATCGGTGCCCTTGCCTTCGGTGATGGAATCGCCAAGGGGTTGGATCAAAATCGGGCGGTTTGTTGGCAGGCCGTATGGGTTAGATCCGGAAGCCCCCCCGGCACCGGGGGTGTTGCCTCCCGCACCCGCGGCGCTGCCGCCTTGGCCGCCGGGCGCACCCCCCACGGCACCCGCTCCGCTGGCCCCACCCGCCGCCCCCCCGGCGCCGGGCTGGTTGTTGCCTCCACTTCCGCCTTCGTCTTCTTGTCCGCCACCGCCGCCTTGCGAACCACCAGCCCCGCCGCCGTCATCGTCGGCCTCCGCATCCCCGGCGCCACATCCGCTGGTGGCGTGCACCAGTGCAAAAAAAACAGCGAACGCAGATACAGACGGTTTTCCGAACATCCTGGAACCCCTTGCGCATGCGACCTTATCGGTCAGCTCGTTGGCGAGCTTGGTGAGCAGAATGAGTCTAGGCGATTAAGGCGACGTGTTCCCTCGCAACAGCTTCCTCGCTCGTAAAATTGCGCCGCTTCATAGGCGGAGAGGACGGGACGCGCTGGGGTGCCCGCGTTACGGTTTCTTACGTGGCTCGGGCACGGCCACGTAAACGCCATCGTCGCGCTCTTCGATGGGATACGTTGTGATCTCTTGCACCTCGCTGCCTGCAAGCGAACCTTTGAAAGGATCAAACGCCCACGCGTGGCGGGGGCAGATGAGCAAGCCTTCTTCCACCCAGCCGTCGCCAAGCGGCGCGCCTTGGTGGGGGCATGCATCATCCAGCGCGGCAAACTGCCCATTGGCCTTCAGAACGCAGAGCGCGCGTCCCGCACAATGCACGGAACGCACATCTCCTTCTGAAAGGGTGCCAGGCTCGAGAACCTTGAACCACACGATTATCGGTTTTGAACGTGGATGGCTTCACCTTGCGCGGCTTTGGCCGCTTCCATCAAGGCTTCGGGCAATGTGGGATGCGCGTGAATCGTGAGGCCCAAATCATCGGCCATGGCCCCCATCTCGATCGCCAACGCCGCTTCGCCAATCACGTCGGAGGCGCCGTTGCCCACCACGTGAATGCCCAAGATCTCGCTTGTGTCGGCGTCCAATACCACCTTCACGAAACCATCGGTGTCCGCGTTCGCGATGGCGCGGCCAAGCGCCACGAAAGGAAATTTCCCCGTGCGCACCTTGCGGCCTTTTTGTTCAGCTTCTTCTGCGGTGAGACCAGCGGCGGCCACTTCGGGATCCGTGAAGATCACCGCAGGCACCACGCGCGCGTCCATCGCGGCATTCTTGCCCGCGATCACCTCTGCGGCCACCTCGGCTTCCTTCGAAGCCTTGTGCGCCAACATGGGTTGCCCCGCGACGTCGCCAATCGCATAGATGCCTGGAACGTTGGTTTCCTGGCGTTGGTTCACAGGCACAAAGCCGCGTTCCACCTTTACGCCCACAGTTTCAAGCCCTAGGTTTTCGGTGTTGGGGCGTCGGCCCACAGCCACCAGGATCTTGTCGGCCGCGATGGTCTTTTCACCTTCGGCCGTTTCGATCGCCACCAGGGCGTGATCGCCCTTTTCTTCCCAGCCTTTGGCTTTGGCGTTGGTGATGGCTTCCACGCCCAGCTTTTTCAGCTTCTTCACCACAACCTGCGCCAGCTCTGTGTCGGTGCCGGGCAGCAACCGGGGCAACGCTTCAACAACGGTGACCTTCGAGCCGAGCTTCGCGTAGAGCGTGCCGATCTCCATGCCGATGTAGCCGCCACCGATCACCACCAAGCGAGGGGGTACTTCAGTGAAAGCCAGGGCGCCGGTGGAATCCACCACGCGGTTGCCATCGAACTGAAAGCCTGGGATCTCCACGGGGCGTGAACCTGTGGCGATGATGATGTTTTCAGCTTCGATTGTGTAGTTGCCTTCAGAGCTCTCAACGGCCACGGTTTTCGGTCCGGTGATGCGCGCGGTGCCGAGCCTGAAGTCGCAACCGTTGGCCTTCAACAGCGTTTTCACGCCGCCCGTGAGCTTCGATACCACCGTATCTTTCCACGTTTGCATGCGGCCCATGTCCACGCGGATGTTGTCGGCAAACACGCCAATCTCATCGGCGTGCTTCATCTTGTCGAAGGTCTTCGCGGCGTTGATCAAAGCCTTCGAAGGAATGCAGCCCACGTTCAAACAAACGCCGCCGGCCTTCTCTTTCTCGATGACCATGGCTTTTTGTTTGAGTTGCCCCAAACGAATGCCTGCGACGTACCCACCGGGGCCGGCGCCAATGACGAGAGCGTGTACTTTCAGATTTTCAGATTCGGCTGCCACGGCCGGCTTATAGCCTAAAACCGTGGCTAGGCCAACGTTTGCGGCCGGTTGTGCGGCTCAAGCCCGGCGAAGGTTAACCGTGGGAACCGGACGCGTTGCCCCCGCCGCCACGGCGCGCCCGCACGCGCTCAAGGTCAGCGAGCTGCTCCTTCAAAATCCAGTTCGGTTCGGCGTAAACGGCGGCGATGACGGACGAGCGCTCAGGTTTCGGGGCTGATTCTTCCGCACTGATGCCGTCGCGTATCTCTTGCTCGAGCGCCGCGGCCAAGGCTGCCTCTTGCTCGGCGGGCAAAATGCCTTCCCGCTCAAGCCACAGCTTGTAGCGGCGCAGGGGGCATTTGGTGCGCCACGGTTCAGGCTCTTTCGGATCGCGGTAGCGCGTGGGATCGTCAGAAGAGCTGTGCGGGCCGATCCGATACGTCAGGTTCTCGATGAATGAGGGGCCGCCACCCGCACGCGCCCGGTCGACGGCCGCTTTCACGGTGCTGTAAACGGCGAACACGTCGTTGCCATCCACCCGGTATGACGGAATGCCATAGGCCAAACCTTTGATGGCAATTGTTTCCGACACAGTTTGTTGAGACAGCGGCGTTGAAATGGCCCATTGGTTGTTCTGGCACACGAACACCACGGGCAGCTTAAACACGGCGGCGAAATTCATCGCCACGTGAAAATCCTCGGCACTGGTGCCGCCATCACCCATGTAACCAAGCGCCACCTGATCCGACTTTGAAAGCTTGGCAGCCCACGCCACACCCGCGGCCTGTGGCAGCTGCGAGGACACGCATGACGACATCACCAAGTGGTTAGACGCGCGGGTGCCAGAGTGGCACGGCAACTGGTGGCCCAACGTGACGTCGTTGATGTTGCCGAACATCTGCGCCAAGTGCGTGCGCAGGGGCATGCCGCGGTAGATGCCCGCGGCCGTTTCACGCAAGCCGGAGATGAAGTAATCACGCGGCTCAATCGCGTGGGCGCCGCCAATCATGCCCGCTTCTTGCCCGCGGGCCTCGATGTAAAAGCCGATCCGCCCTTGGCGCTGCAACGGCATCAAGCGATCGTCAAGCAAGCGGCTTTGCAGCATGCCCGCATAAAGCCGCTTGTGTTCGGCGGCGCTTAGGGCTGGCACGCGCGCGGGATCAGCTTTGCCGTTTTCATCCAAGATCTGAATGATGCCCGTGGCCAACGCGTAAGCCTCGTCCGTCCAAACTTCCACGGATTCGTGGGACTCCGTTTGGCCGGATTTCGATCGCTCAACCAGCGTTGCGGCTTTGCGGGCTGACGCGCCGGTGGTGGGCTTGGATGATCTTTGCAAAGACACGATGAAACCTAAACTGAATCCAAAAACAGCAAGCCAGGCGTTTCCAGCGAATCCTTGATCATCGCCACAAACGCGGCCGCCTCGTGGCCATCAACCAAGCGGTGATCCACCGAGATTGAAAGGTTCATCATCTCTCGGATCTCGATCTTGTCGTCCACAACCACCGCGCGCTTCGCGATCTTGTGTACGGCCAAGATCGCTACCTCGGGGAAGTTGATCACCGGCGTGGCGTGTAAGCCGCCAAGCGTACCCAGGCTCGTGATGGTGAAGGTTGAGCCCGTGAGATCTTGCAGCGTGGCCTTGCCCGCTTTCGTGGCGGCCGCCAGTCGATCAATTTCGCGCCCCAGATCAACCAGTGACCGCTTATCGGCGTCGTGCACCACGGGCACCACCAAGCCCTCGGCCGTGGCCGAAGCGATGCCCATGTGATAGCTGCGGCGTTGCACGATTTCAGACGTGGTTTCGTCGAGCGTGGCGTTCAGCTGCGGGAAGTGTTTCAGCGCTTCGACCGTGGCCTTTACGATGAAGGGCAAAAACGAAAGCTTCTGCGGCGCCAAGCGAGCGTTGGCACGCGTACGCAAAGTCACCAGGGCCGAGGCGTCCACCTCTTCTACATAGGTAAAGTGCGCGGCCTTTTGTTTTGAAAGCGCCATGCGTTCGGCAATCTTGCGTCGCAAGCCCCGAAACGGAATGCGCACATCGCCTTCGGAGGCAGACACCTTTTGCGGCGTCGGTTTGTTGGCTTTGGGAGCGCTGGGCAAATGACCGCCGCTGTGGGCCGCGCGTACGTCTTCGTTGGTGATGCGACCCGCAGGGCCACTGCCTTGGACGTGGCCAATGTTGACGCCGATTTCGCGCGCGAGTTTGCGCGTGGCGGGCGTGGCCAGCACGGGTCCGGTCGATGTGACTGTGGTGGGCAAGGCCTGCGTGTCAGGCACGCCATTGGAAGCCGTTGCCGGAGCACTGGCTCGCCGTTTGCGCGCCGCTTGCGCTTCGGGGGCGGCGTGCGCGCCACCGTCATCGATCGTGATCAGCACTTTGCCCACGGGGCAGATCTCGCCTTCGGCAAAGTGGCGCGTCAGCACCTTGCCGGGCTTGGGCGCCGGGATCTCCACGGTCGCCTTATCCGTCATCACTTCCACCATGGGCTGATCTTGCGAAAGCTCGTCGCCTTCGTTGACCAGCCAGCGCACGATCTCTCCCTCAACCACGCCTTCGCCAATGTCAGGCAGCTTGAACTCGTAGGCCATTATCGCTCCAGAGAATCGATATCGATCGCGCGTCGGTTAGAAATTGATGGTGCGCTCCACCGCATCCAAGATGCGGTTGGCGTCGGGTAGGTATTCGTTTTCCAAGGTGTAAGGGAAGGGCGTGTCGAATCCGGTCACGCGCAAGATGGGCGCCTCCAGATGCAGCATCGCCTTTTCTTGAATGGTGGCGGCCAGCTCCGCGCCGAAGCCGCAGGTGCGTTGTGCTTCGTGCACGATCACCACGCGGCCCGTTTTTTTCACGGAATCCAAAATGGTTTCGATGTCGTAGGGCAACAACGTGCGCAAATCCACGACTTCCATCTCGAAGCCTTCTTCTTCTCCTTGCGTGGCCGCCTCAAGCGCCGTGTGCACCATCGCGCCCCAGGCCAAGATCGTCACCGAGTTCGCTGAACGCGCGGGTACGGATCTGACCACTTTGGCTTTGCCGATGGGGATCAAGTATTCCCCCTCAGGCACGTCACCACGCGACGCACGATACACGCGCTTGGGTTCAAAGAAGATCACCGGATCTTGCCCGCGAATGGCTGACGCGAGCAAACCTTTGGCGTCGATCGGGTTTGAGGGATACACCACCTGAAGACCCGCGACGTGGATGAACAAGGCCTCGGGTGATTGGCTGTGGTAATGGCCGCCACGGATGCCGCCGCCCGCGGGTGTGCGAATGATGACGGGGGCCGGGTATTCGCCGCCGCTGCGGTACCGCATCTTTGCCAGCTCGTTCACGATCTGATCGAACGCGGGGTAGATGAAATCTGCGAACTGGATCTCAGCCACGGGGCGCATGCCGTACAAAGCCATGCCGATGGCGCTGCCGATGATGCCCGCCTCGGCCAGCGGCGTGTCCATGCAACGTTCGGGGCCGAACTCATCAAATAAGCCGGTGGTGGCGCGAAAGACGCCTCCGAAGCGCCCCACGTCTTCGCCCAAAACCACAACTTTAGGATCGCGACGCATCTCCAAACGCAGGCAGTCGTTGACGGCTTGGATGATGTTCATGTCTGGCATTGTGCGTTAAGTCCTTGGAATCACGAGGGGTGGTCATCCATGATGCCCCTGGGTGCCAAGGCTCCGCAAGCGTAATGCGAGGCCTCTCCCCACCCGTGTGATACGGCATTTAGGGCGCCGCGGCTAGGGGGGAGGCCATCAGACGTGGCCAGCCGGACGCACGGTCTAGGTCTTGACGACCAAGTCGTCGATGCACACGCCTTGCGGCCCCTTGATCTCGACCTTAAGCAGGCCGTTCCAACCCGGGGCAACGGAGGTGCCACTCGCCGAACTGGTGAGGGTCGTTGAGCGCACCACAGTGCTGCCTTTGGCGTATCCGCGAATCGTGAGAGTGGTTCCAGCCCCGTGGTAGCCGAGCTTGAGGGACGCCAAAGAGAAGGGTTCGCCGGTGTTCTTCGTGATGACGATGTGCTCGCCCCAGCCACTTGCACACAATCGTCGGCCGGAGTTGACGTCTTGCACGGCTAGCTTGCCCGTTGAGTAGACGAAAACCGTGTTCTTGAACTCGAAGTTGTGGGCCGTTGTCCAAACGTCCGCTTTGCTGTTGGTGACATAACGGGTCGGCTCGGCGTCGAACGTGAAGGTGCGTGTCACAAAGTCTTGTGAAACGATGCTGTTGTAGTTGCGGTTCACGTAGGTGCTGATCACGTTCTGCCACGTGCTTTGAAAGGGCGCGTAGGGAGCGGAAGAGGCGCCGCAGTCTTTGTAGTCGTAGTGTTCGCCGTCATCCATCACGCGGGCCATGCACAGTGGATCGGCATTGCCTGAATAGAACAAGGACGAATCAGGCCGGTAACCACTCCATGGCTGGTAAGGCGTTGTGGAGCTGGCGCCGAGGCGGCCGGCGATGCTGGCCTTGAAGCCGTCACCTTTGACGTAGTAGGCGGCTGGAGGGTTGGCGGCAACGATGTTGCCAAAGAACACGCCCTCTTGAATCACGGCGTCACTGCCCGATTGGTAGGCCATCGTCATGCCGATGGATGGCATTTTGTCGGGATCAGCGTTGATGAAGATTGGCACACGGTTGCCGGTGCTGTTGATGTGCGCCAGCAGGCACGCTGTCACTTTTTGCTGGCAGGTGGTTCCGCACGATCCCGTCTTCCATGCGGGCGCCACGCCGATCTGGCCCAAGAAGCGGTAAGAGCGGCCGTAGTTGTCTTGCTTGTCGAGGTAGTCGCCCGCGGCCAAGGCACACCTCACGATGTATTCAACGGTGACGCGGCCTTCGGTCGTCGTCATGAGGCCGTTCGTGGTGGCGAGGCCGTTCGTGGTGGCGAGCCCGTTGGTCGTGGCCAGCCCGTTGGTGCTTGCGAGGCCGTTGGTGGATGTGAGGCCGTTGGTGGATGTAAGCCCATTGACGGCAACCAAACCGTTTTCGGAGAGGAGGGCGTGGCTCGTCGGCGCACCCATCAATGCCAAGTCCTCGTTCGCCTCATTGCCACAGGCACTCAAGGTTGACATCGCTAACAGCACGAACACCTGATTACGCATCCGGTCCTCCTGGCCGCACGAACGCAGCCTCATCTATGTCCAGCAAGAGGTGGGCCAAGGCCCCAGGGGTTGATTTTGTTGGGGTTTACGCCACCGGAAGCGCATGTTGTGTCGCCTACCGCGCGACAGCTGTTGTGTGGGCCGCAACACTTAAAAACTGGGCGCTGAAAAAGCAAAGAGGCCACGGCGTAAACCGTGGCCTCAAGCAGCAAACGTGTGGGCTGCTTATTAACTCTTCACGATGACGTCATCAATGCAGGTGCCTTGCGAGGCCTTGATTTCAACCTTGAGCAAGCCGTCCCAGTTGGTGGTCAAAGTTGACCCCGCCTGTGACGTAACTGGCAAAGAAACGGAGCGGACCACGCTCGAACCCTTAGAGTAGCCGCGCACGGTGATCGACGATGTGCTGTTGAGGAAGCCCACTTTTAGCGACGACAACGAGAACCGTTCGCCTGAATTCTTCGTGATGACAATGTGCTCGTTGTATCCGTTGGCGCAAAGGCGCCGCCCGCCAGCCACATTCGCGATGGCCAATCGGCCCGTTGAATACAAGCCGACCGTGTTTTTGAACTCGAAGTTGCTGCTGGTCGTCCACACGTCGGCTTTGCTGTTCGTGACATTACGCACGGCCTCGGCGTTGAAGGTGAAGGTGATGGGGGCAAAATTCTGCGTTGTGAGTCCGTTGTAGTTGCTGTTGACGTACGTTGAGATCACGTTGGGCCAATAGGTGTGGAACACGTCGCCGGCAAAGTCGGCTTTGCCGCACGAGGCGTAATCGTAGTGCTCACCGTCTGACATCGTTTTGCCCATACACAGCCCATCCGCGACACCGTTGCTGTAGGTGCCCGTGTCCGCCCGGTATCCGTCCCACGCCTTGTAGGGGGTGCTTGTGCTTGCGCCCAAGCGGCCCGCGATGCTGGCTTTGAACCCGTCGCCTTTGACGTAGTACGCGGTGGGCGGGTTAGAGGCCAAGATATTGCCGAAGAAAACGCCTTCTTGGACGATGGCGTCGCTGCCCGACTGGAACGCCATGCTCATGCCAATCGATGGCATCTTCACGGGGTCGGCGTTGACGAAGATTGGCACACGGTTGCCGGTGCTGTTGATGTGGGCCAACATGCACGAGGTGATACGCTGTTGGCAGTCAAGGTCGCACGCGCCGGCCTTCCACGCGGTGCCCACGCCAAGGGCGCCATAGAAGCGATGCCAGGCGCCAACATTGTCTTGCTTGTCGATGTAATCGCCACTGCCAAGCGCACACTTGACCAGGTACTCCACAGTGGCGCGACCTGCCGTGCTGGTCATCAAACCATTGACCGTGGCCAGACCATTGACCGTGGCCAAACCATTGACCGTCGCCAGACCGTTGACGGTGGCCAAGCCGTTGGTGGCCACGAGACCGTTGACGGTGGCCAACCCATTGACCGTCGCCAACCCGTTGGTTGACGTTACGCCTTGGGCGGTGGGCGCATTCAAGAAACCATCTTGGTCGTCTTGCCCACAGGCACCTAAAAACGCAAACCCGAGCAACACGAACGCCTCGTTCCTCATCCTGGGTCTCCTTGCCGCGCAAAGACGGCTTCAAACCCTTCAGCAAGAGCCAGACCAACCCGCGTGTCCTGAATATCGCTTGCGAATTTGCTTCGGCGGGCCTGGAGGCCTGTCGCCTGCCGCACAACAAGTGTTGTGTGGGGCACAACAGGTTTCACGGCATTCAAGAAAGTCCGCAGAACCACCGAGTTTTTCGCCGTGGAAGTTCCCGTGGGGACCATGCTCCGAGGCCGGTTTTACTTGCAAGAGCGAGTGGGCCAAGGTGGCATGGGCAACGTGTGGCGTGCGCTTGACACACACACCGGACGGGTTGTGGCCGTGAAGGTCTTGAAGACCGATCACAGCAACGCCACCACGTTGTTCTTGCGCGAGGTGGAAGCGCTCGCGGAGCTGCGCCACCCCAACGTCGTTGGCTACGTTGACCATGGCCTGGCCGGCTCGGGCGAGCCCTACCTTGCAATGGAATGGTTGACGGGCTGCGATCTCGAAAGCTTTCTTCACGGGCGTCGGCTCAGCAACGAGGAGGTCACCTTGCTGGCCCAACAAGTGTTGCGCGCCTTGCACGTGGCACACGGTCGGGGGCTCGTTCACCGCGATCTAAAACCGGCCAACATCTTCCTTTGCGATCGCGACATCGCAAAAGTCAAAGTGCTGGATTTTGGCGTGGCCAAGCGCGTGCTTGAACCGACGAAAGACGCGCAGCGTTTCGCGGTGGGCACGCCGCTTTATATGTCGCCGGAGCAGGCGCGGGGGTTGCCGGAAATTGATGGTCGTTCGGATCTCTTTGCGCTCGGCTCGGTGCTTTACGAATGTTTGTGTGGCGTGGCCCCGTTTGCGGGCGACACGGCCTTGGCGGTTCTCGCCAAGGTATGCGTCGATGTGCCGTTGCCCATTCACATCCTTTGTCCCGAGGTATCGCCAGCGCTGGAAAAGCAAATCAACCGCATGCTGGAAAAGCGACCAGCGGAAAGACCCGCCAACGCGGAAGTGTTGCTCGCTTCGTTCTCCGGGCTTTCTTCGAGCGCCAGCGGCGAGCTGTTGGCCTTCGGTGATTCCTTGTCGATGGACGAACAACGAGCGGTCGTCGTTCTGATGTCAAAGTTCACGCGCAGTGTGACGCAGTCCACGTCAAGCATGCCGGCTGTGGGGGAAACGCGGGAGATTCTGATTGGTGTGCCGGCGTTGCCCAAGGCGCTCTTGGACGCGTTCGGCCAGTTGGACGCGCAGGCGAACGTTTTGTTGGACGGCACCTTGCTTGTGACGTGCAGTGGAAAGGTAACCGCTTCCGAGTTGGCGGCGAAGGCGGCTCGTTGCGCGTTGGCGGTGCGCCGACAAAAGCCAGAGGCCATGACGGCGATTGCGCTAGGGAAGGCGGTGGTGCGGCAAGGCCTGCCGTTGGGCAAGTTGCTTGATGAAACCAGCGCGCGCCTGGCCGCACTTTGCGCGGGAGATGTGGCGGTTGATGAAGAGATGGCGCCACTGGTGGCGCGCAGCTTCGCCCTGCGAAACCACAACAACGCGTGGTTGCTGGTTGACGACAGCTATGCCACACCTTTGCCCATCATCGTCAATTCCACCGAACGTGTGTTCATTGGACGCGACGCCGATATTGAGCAGCTCGAACGTGACTTTACCGAGCTCGCCGCGAACAAGCCTCCCAAACTTGTGGCTTACATCGCAGAGGCGGGCGTCGGAAAGACCCGCTTGGCGAGTGAATGGTTTTCGCACCTGCGGCACCACCACCACCGGCATCGTTTGTGGCGTGCACAGGGCGACTCGTTGCAAACGGCGCGTCCGTTTGGTCTTGCACGTCAGCTGGCCATGGCCGGCCTTGGCATCGCCGAGGATACGCCCCGCCGTTTGCGCCGGGAGATTGTGCAGACGTTCCTCCAAGCGGGACAACCCGACGACGGCAAATCTTTGGCGGTGACGTATTTGGCGGAGCTTGTGGGCGCCGCGCCAACGATGGAATCCGAATCGATTTTGCGCTCCTCGCGCAATGACCCGCGTGTGATGGCGGAACAAACGGCCTTGGCCTTGGGTGATGCGTTCAAGATCGCCAGCCTGCGTTTGCCCTTGGTGTTGTTGCTCGATGATCTTCAGTGGGCCGATGCCGCTTCAGTGAAGCTCCTTGAGGGGGCGTTCGCGCACATGGGTGCATGCGCCTGTTTTGTGCTTGTTCTGGCGCGGCCGGCGTTGTGGCAAGCGTACCCACGCATGTGGGAAGAGCGGGGTTTGCAAACGCGGTCGCTGCTGCCATTGAGCAGCGGCGACGCCACGGTTCTGATTCGGGAACTCTTGCCGGCGGACGCCGCTCCGGCCGTGGAATGGGTTGCGGAGCGCGCCGAAGGCAACCCGTTTTTCATTGAAGAACTGTCGCGAACGCTGCGCCGGCGGGGCAGGTCGAAGATTCCTGAGGCCGTTCTCGGCACGGTGCAGGCGCGGCTTGACGATCTACCGCCGCCGGCCCGGCGTATCTTGCGCGCCGCCAGTGTGTACGGCCGAACGTTTGTGCGGGATGCGTTGTTGCCCTTACTGGGAGAGGACGACGCCGTAGAAGTGGATCGCTGGCTCGGCTTTTTGGTGAAAGAAGAAATTCTTTTGGCTGAATCGGGCGCCTCGTTTCGTTTTTGGCACGAGCTCACGCGCGAGGCCGCTTATCAATCCTTGACCGACGGCGATCGGGTGTTGGGCCACCGCTTGGCGGGGCGTTGGCTTGAAGAGCTGGAAGATGTGGCGCCGTCCTTGTTGTTCGAGCACGCGAGCCGTGCGGTTGATGCCCCGCGATCGTGTGCACTGGCAGAGGCGGCGGCGGTGCAAGCCTTTTCGGCGGGCGATCTGGAAGGCGCGGTTTCATTTGCCACCCGCGCTTTCGACTTCAAACCCGAGGCAATGCAGCGCGGGCGGCTGCGCTTGCTTGAGGCCAAGGCTTTGCGGTGGCTGGGGCGAATGACCGAGGGCCAGGCGCCCGTGCAAGAGGCAATGAATTTTCTGCGTTCGGGCTCACCGGATTGGTATGGCGCCATTGAATGTGCGGCCTGGATCTTCGGGGAGTCCACTGACGCCGAAAACCTGCTGTGGTTGGCCGAATGTGTTTTGACAACCCAAGCTTACGATACCGCGGCGGTGGATGACCGCACGTTGGCGCTTTCGTCCATTGCAGGAGGCCTGCTGGGCGTGGGGCTTTGCGATCGGGCCGAAGCGCTGCTGGTTGAAGCGGAACGTGAAAATGCGGAACGGCTTCACCCCATCACGCGCTCGCGCCTATTGGCGGTCCGCGGCTCCTACGAACGTCGTATGGGGCGACTCGGCAAGGCCCTGCGTTGCTACAAACGATGCTTTGAGCAGGTCGCCCCTCTCGACGATGAGGTCTCGAAAATGGACCCCCGCATTCTCATGTTGAACATGATGAGCGACTGCGGAAGTTACGCCGAAGCCAAGCGATACGTAAGTGAGGGAATCGCGAGTGCGCGTCGCTTGCGCTCGGATCTATTCGAGGGTTTGGCAGAAGGCAACGCCGCCGTCATTCATATGGCCGAAGGCCACTTGGATGAGGCCGCAACGATGTTGGAGCGCGCGGGACAACGCTTTGCCGGCCGCGGCGTAAACTGGTTGGCGCTGAGCGTGGGGCTCTATAAAGCGCATTTGGCGCTGCTTAGGGGCCAGCCGAAAGATGCCTGGCCGTTCGTGCAACCATTCATTGCCGATCCAAAACTGGTGCTGCCCATTCGGCCTTATGCGCTGGCGTTGGCCGCCAAGGCGGAACTGATGCAAAACAACGTGCCCGCCGGTTTACAGTTGGCTGATCAAGCCCGGCGCCTGATCGATGATGACGGCGTCGCGCCTGAGGAGCGCGAAGTGTTCTTGCGCTTGGTGCACGTGGAGGCGCTGCTGGCGAGCGGTCAAAATGCGGCCGCGCGAGACATTCTGGTGGCCGTTGCCCAGCGTGTTCAAGCGCAAGCCCACGACATCGACGACCCGACCCTCGCCGCCTCCTTTCTGCAGATCCCCGACCACCGCAGGCTCTTCGAGCTTTTGCGCGACGTGGATGGTTCGGCCTCGACTCGGGTCGCTGTTTAGCGCGAGCGTGCCCGTGCCGGCCACGCTCGCCGTGAGTCGATCTTCGCCGGTCGAGGCAACCGCCGGCGTCGCTTAAAAAATTTCCAGATGCGTTCGTGCCGCATCCCGGCGATACTGTGCCGATGGAACCTCGTGTTTGGCACAAGAGTTACCCCAAAGGTGTGCCTACGGACATCGATCCCGGCCGCTATCGCTCGATTCCGGAAGTGGTGAAACAAACGTGCGAACGTTTCGCTGAGCGCCCGTGCTTCACCAACATGGGCGTCACGTTGACGTTCAAACAGGTCGATGAACTAAGCGCTCAGTTTGCCGCGTATTTGCGCAAAGACTTGGGCCTGGCCAAAGGTGATCGCATCGGCTTGCAGATGCCAAACATCCTGCAGTACCCGGTGGCGCTGTTCGGCGCCTTGCGCGCTGGGCTTGTGGTGGTCAACACAAACCCGCTCTACACAGCCCGGGAGATGGAGCATCAGTATAAAGACGCGGGCGTCAAGGCAGTTGTCATCATGGCGAACTTCGCCCGCAACCTGCAGGACGTGCTGCCGGCCTTGGGTGAAGGTGGCGTGCCACCGAAGGTGATCGTGACGGAGCTGGGCGACTTGTTCCCCACCGTCAAACGGGTGTTGATCAACGCTGCGGTCAAGTACGTGAAGAAGCTGGTGCCCCCGTTTGCGATCGAAGGTTCGATTCAGTTTCGCGACGCCTTATCCAAAGGTGCGTCGCATGAACCGATGCCCGACGTGGCGATGGATGCCGAGGATTTGGCGTTCTTGCAATACACAGGAGGCACCACGGGTGTTGCCAAGGGCGCGATGTTGAGCCATCGCAACGTGATCGCCAACATGGAGCAATCGGCCGCTTGGATGGCGCCGCGCTTTGTGGAAGGCGAAGAGATCGTGGTAACACCGCTGCCGCTTTACCACGTGTTTTCCTTGACGGTGAACTGCTTGTTGTTCATGCGCTATGGCGCCAAGAACATTTTGGTCACCAACCCTCGCGATTTTCCTGCGTTTGTGAAATTGCTGCAAAAGGAGCGCTTCACCGTGTTGACCGCCGTCAGCACGCTGCTGAACGCTTTGATGAACCAGCCGGGCTTTGGCGAAATTGATTTCAAGCAAGTGAAAATCACCGTGGCGGGCGCGATGGCTTTGCAGCGCCCTGTGGCTGAACGTTGGAAGCAGCTTACAAAGTCCACCATCATCGAAGGCTTTGGCCTCACGGAAGCCTCTCCGGTTGTGTGTTGCAACCCGGTGGATGGAACCGATCGGATCGGCACCATCGGCTTGCCGTTCCCGAGCACCGATATACGGTTGGTGAACGAAGAAGGCCAACCGGCCGTGCAAGGGCAACCCGGTGAACTTGTTGTTTCGGGGCCTCAGGTGATGAAGGGATATTGGAAGCGCGACGATGAAACAGCCAAGGTGATGCACGACGGCTGGCTCTACACAGGCGACATTGCGGTTATGGAGCCTGACGGTTTCTTCCGCATTGTTGACCGCAAAAAAGACATGATCCTCGTGTCGGGCTTCAACGTTTATCCAAACGAGGTGGAAGAGGTGGTTGCCAAGCACCCGGGCGTGCTTGAGGTCGGAGCGATTGGCGTACCCGATGAGAAATCAGGTGAAGTGGTCAAAGTTGTGGTGGTCAAGAAGGATGAGAGCCTGACCGAACAGGCCTTGATCGAGTTTTGCCGCGAAAGCCTCGCCGGATATAAAGTTCCGAAGTTCGTCGAATTTCGCAAAGAATTGCCGAAAACGCCTGTGGGCAAGGTCTTGCGCCGCGCTTTACGTTAGCCAGTGAGCTTATGAAAAACTCAATACTGTTCTGCATTGCCTTGGCCCTGGGTGCGTGCCGGCACCAAGACGCCGCTGTCATTTCCGCCGCGCCTGCACCCACGCCGCCGCCCGCCATGGCGGATGTGAGCAGCCTGGGCGACGGCAACTTTAAGGTGGGACCCGATTTCCCGATCGATCCCGATCTAACCGATAAGGGTGCACCGCAGGGCCAGCGGTTTGAATTCACGATGGAGTCACGCGACAGCCACATCTTCCGCGGCGAAGATCTGACTTTGAAACCAGAGCACCAGCACCCGTTTAGCCGCAAGATCTTTGTTTATGTGCCAGCCACGTACAAAGATGGCACGCGCGCGCCTTTCTTGATCGTGCACGATGGGCCCGGCCCCTTGGGACGTATGAGCCGCGCCGTCGATAACCTTTCGACATCAAAAGATCCGAACCGCAGGTTGCCCGCGCTTGTGTTGATCGCCGTGGCCAACGGCGGATCGGACAGCAAGGGCAGTGAACGCGGCTTAGAATACGACACGATGTCGCCGCGTCTTGCCAACTTCATCAACGACGAAGTTGTGCCCGCGGTGCTTGCGAATCCTGAGATCCGCGCGGCCTACCCCAAGTTCGCTCTTACAGACGATCCGTGGGGGCGCGGCGCCTTTGGCTGCAGCTCAGGCGGCGCGGCGGCCTTATCGATGGCTTGGTTTCGCCCTGATCTCTTTCGCCGCGTGATTGCCTACTCAGCCACGCTGGTGGATCAACAGGACGATGACGCTCCGGAAGAGGCCACGTATCCCCTGGGGGCGTGGGAATATCACTCGGGCGGCAAGCTCATCGAGACGACGCCTCGCAAACCACTGCGTGTGTTTGTGCATGCGTCTGAACACGATCTGGGCGCCACCTCGCCCGAGGAGAAACACCACAACTGGCCGATGGCCAACGAGCGCACCGCCGCCGCATTGCAGGCGGCGGGCTATCATTACCGTTACGTGTTCAGCCTAGAATCGAAACATTGCGACGACCGCGTGTTTGATCTGACTATGGCTGACACGCTCGTGTGGGCGTGGCGTGGTTACACGGCGCCACAGTAACAACGCCCCTATTTTTCGAGATGCGCCTCGATCGACACTGAGGCCGTGACATCAACAGCGCCCGCTTCCACAGGTGTGGCGCTTTGGGCCATGTCGGCGCGCGCGAACTTTGCCATCGGCATGGGCACCACGCCCGACGAAGAGCCAACGGCAATCGTGCGCACTTTGCCCACGCGCAGACCCAAAGCTTGTGCGGCAGCGGTGGCTTCGCGCATCGCCGCTTGCGACGCCTGCGCGATCGCCGCTTGTCGCAGCTTTGCGTTGTCGCGCACGCCGAACGTGATCGACGAAACTTCCAGGGCGCCGGCTTTCACCGCCCCATCGATCACAGCGCCCACATCCTTCGTGGCCCACAGTTCCACAGTGATGGCGTTGCGCGCTTGGTACGCCCGCATCGATTGTTTGCCATCAATGAAGTCGTACACAGGGTTCAAGCTGTAGGCCGTCGTTCTTACAGACCCCTGGCCACCGACGATGGCTTTGGCGGCTTCGATGATCTGCGTGGCCACGCGGGCGCTTTCCCCAGCGGCGGTGCTGGCGTCTTTGCTTTCGGCAAGTGCCGCCACAACGATCAACGCTTGGTCGGGAGCGCCTGAGGCTTTGCCGTCGCCGGACGCCGTGATGGTGGGGCCTTCGCTCGGGCCGTGGTGCATGCCGTGGGCGCAGGCGGGAAGCGTAAGCAAGGCGAGCAAACGAAGAGCAGGAGATGTGATTCGCATGAAAGTGGCATATCGCCTAAAGCTTGCACGCGCCACTTGAGGTAATTTGTTGGCATGGAACAAGCGTTGGTGGAGGTGGGGCGATGGCTTAGGCAAGAGCGTTATCAGTTTGTTACGGTCACCCCGGAAACGCACAAGCGGGTGAATGCGCGGGCCACGCCGGTGGCGCAAACGCTGCGAGACGTGTTTGGATGGAACCGCCCGTTCGCCAAAGAGCTCTTGCCGGTGGGCATCGTCTCGTCGCTTGCAGCGGCGGGGGCTTTGCTTGAAACACCGCAAGGCCTGCGCAGTGGAGTCCGCTTTTCGTCTTTGGGGCCCTATCTATTTGCGCATTCGTCCTATCCCACGCACGACGTGGACGCCGTATTTTTAGGCCCAGACACGTATCGCTTTTGTCGTGCGCTTGAACGTGCGGATACGGGCCGAGGGCGCTTGGTGGATGTGGGCTGCGGCACCGGGGCAGGCGGCATCGTGGCCGTCAAACCGGGTCAAGCTTTGGTGCTCTCCGACATCTCCACGAAGGCGTTGGCCTTCGCGCGGGTCAACGCTGCTTTGGCGGAGGTCGAAAACGTGGAGTTCGTGCAGAGCGACGGGCTCGCACAAATCAAAGGCCCCATCGATTGCGTGATTTGCAACCCGCCCTATTTGCGTGACGAACGCCGTCGTACGTATCGCGACGGCGGCGGATCTTTCGGTGAAGCGTTGGCACTCAAAATCGTGGGTCAATCGCTTGAACGCCTGCCACTCGGCGGCCGTCTATGTTTGTACACCGGCGCGACCATGGTCAACGGCGAAGACACGTTGTGGCGGGGCCTGCAGCCACTGCTCGCGCGGCCCGGCGTGGTGTCGAGTTACGAAGAGCTCGATCCCGATGTGTTTGGGGAGGAGTTGTCACGTCCGATCTATGCAGGCGCGGAACGCATCGCTGTGGTGTGGTTGACGGCCACCGTGGGGTGAATCGGCTCCGTTAAGGCAACCAACCAAGCGCTTGCAAATTTTGGTAATCGCTGTTTATCAGCCGCGTGCCGATGTCCGTTCGATAGCGAACGTTGGGGATGGCCACTTTTCGCACGAGCGCGTACGCGGCATTTTGGGCGTCCTGGATGGTTTCCCCCCGGCCCGTCACCACCATGATGTAGCCGATTTGCCCAGCGGTCACGAGTTGGCCGTGGGCTTGCGCGACTTCGCCGTAGTGCAAGAACGTGCGGTCTTCGTCGTTGAGATCGCTTGCAAAGCAAATCGGCATGCCCTTGGACAACCGTTCGTATCCATCAGGATAGGGAAACGGTGGCACGGTTAGCACAACGCCCACGGCAAAGCCGGGGTGTGTGGGCAGCACCGGCGTGTGCCTGTGTAATAAGCGCAAGAGCGTGGCGTCCCATGGCTCCGCGTGCAGTGCGCTCAAAACGGCAAAGCCTGGGTAGCCAAAACGACATGTGAATTCAAGTGGCCACGTGCCCGCCTCGTTCACGATCATGTTTAAGTTGATGTATCCCACGTGATGCATCTCGCGCAGGTACGGCTCGATGCCCGCAAGCGTGGCTTGAAACAACTTATCGGCGTGGCGATAGGAGACCACAGTGCCCATCTCACCGGTGAGCTCACCGAGATCGCCTGCAAAGAAGCGTTTGTGTTCCCAGTCGATGTTTGCGGGCCGCACGAACTCGTGCCCGTTGAACCACGCGCCCACGCCCACCTCAACGCCCTGCAGATGCTCCATAAGTACGATGTGTGGTGCCTCGGACAGCGTCCAATGGTTGCGTTGTTGCGTGAGCCTGGCCACCATGTCGCTGCCATCGGGCAAACACCCAACGTAGCTACGCGTGGAAGAGAAACCAGAACCACTGAACTTCAGCACATAACGCTTGCGCGTCTTGCGCACGAGCTCGATGGCGGCGTCGAAGTTATGGAACTCGTGATGATGCGCGATTGGCAAGCCTAGCTTGCGCAGCATCGCTTGCCCGTGCGCGCGGTCGATCTCCAGGCGATCGGCCCAAGCGCTGCCGCCGACCACGAGGTAGCCGTCGCGCCGCAGTTGTGACTGCCGTTCCCCTTGCCCAACCCCCTCAAACAGCAGGACGCCACCGCCATCGCGTTTGCCCACCCACGCGAGGTCGTCGGCCCAAGACGCGTGGCTGTGTTCCAGCAAGCCCGTAAAGACGTCCTTAGAATCCGGATCATTTAAGCGCACGCGCACCTGATGCCCTTGCGCCTGCAAACGAACATAGAGGTCGCCCAGATCGCAAGAGTCGCCAACGCCCAACACGCGCATGGATTCTATCTTACCAAACGAAGTGGCAGGGGGGCGTGGCCCGAAAGACGACCGCTTCGCGAGGACTTGGCACAGCGTTTGATGTTCACGGTCGCGATGCTGCTATCCGCGAACTTAAATCACCGTCCCGAGCCTTTGCTCCCCCATGATGCTACGCAGGCGTTACAGCAGGCGTTGCAAGAACTCAACGAGTTTCGCTTGCGGCCCTGTTTGCCAAGCCGCGCAGAAACCTCCTTGGATGTGGCACGTGAGCTTCATCTACGCCGCGAAGAAGCGGCCTTTTTGGAACGAGAACGCATGTCGGTGGCCGCAGGAGCCGCAGCGGCGCCCACGCATCCGGATGCGTTCGTCGCTTGGTTCGAGGAGCTAAAGCGAATAGGCCCCGGGCAAAACGATCCGTTGTTCCCCTGGCTGGCGGAGCACGCATCGCTTGAACAGATACGTTGGTTTTTGGGGCAAGAGGTGGCCGGCGAAGCTGGCTTCGAGGATTTGTTGGCGCTCACGCAAGTGAAGATGCCACCCATGGTGAAGTTGGAGATGGCGCGCAATTTTTGGGATGAGATGGGGCAGGGGCACCAGATGGCCATGCATGGACCTCTGCTTGAAAAATTGGCGCGGGCCTTGGATGTGAAGCTGCCCGCCTCCCAGGTGGTATGGGAGGCGCTCGCGCTGAGCAACCTGATGGCCGCGTTTGCGTGCAACCGGCGATTTGCTTTTCATAGCGTGGGTGCGCTGGGCGTGATCGAGTTGACCGCGCCTGGGCGGGCGGCGTTGGTGAATGCAGGGCTCAAGCGTTTGCAAGTTGAGCCGGTGGCACGGAAGTATTTTGCGTTGCACGCCACTTTGGATGTGCAGCACTCGCTTTCCTGGAATCGCGAAGTGCTGCGTCCCCTGGTCGCAGGCGATCCACACGTGGCGCGCGCGCTGGCCGAGGGCGCGTTGATGCGTTTACGCGCGGGTGAACGCTGTTTTGCGCGCTACAAGCGGCAGTTCGGCTTATTGGATTCGTGACCTAGCTGTGGCCGCGTGGCTTGTTGGCGTCCTTTTCCAACAACGCAATCACGTCGCAAAACTTTTGGCGGTTGGCTTCGCCCATTTGCGCAAGGCTCTTGTGCGATTCCAACATCACGGCGGCCAACTCCTCGCGCGTCGTCTCCACGTCGGTGGGGATGTCGTCGCCATCAAACGGTTGGACTTGCACGGTTAACTCGAAGACCTCATCGAGCGCCATGCTGCGCAAAAGGTGATTGATCGAGGTTTGCGGCGACACGATCACTGGCTTGCGGCGCCCCTGTTCCCGCAGCCGCAGCGCAATCCGCGCGAGCTCCCCCAAATTCGTGCTGTCGATGGAATCGGTTTCGGTCAAATCCACCACCAGGTCGTCGATCGCGTTGTTCTGAATCAACGTTTTAACGAATTTGTCTATGGAAGGGGCAATGGGGTATTTGATTTCGCCCACGTACCGCAGTGTATGCAGGCCGCCATCTTGTGAATAAAGCACGCGTCCCATTGGCATTTAAACTGCGCTCCTTTCTACAAACAAAAGCGTGACGTCATCTTCACAGGGATGTCCTTCCCCGGTGCCCAAAGCCAGTGCCAACGCATCCACATCGTTCGCGGAGGCTCCCAGCTTCAGCAACATATCCAACCTTTGGGTGCTGGTTTGCTGAGTGGTGGTGGACAACATGCCGTCAGACACAACCACCAAGCGGTCAACCTGCGCCAGCGACAGTTCACCACGGGTGTAACGCGCGTCAGGAAAAAGCCCTAGGGGGCGCCCGGGAACCTCCAAAAAACGCGGGTAGCGCCGCCCGAACAAAGCAGGAAATGGATACTGCCCCGCGTTCGCGTACACCATCACGTCACTTTTTAACTCCACCACGGCGTAAAACATGGTGGCGTGCTTGTCTAGACCGCGGCCAAACAAATCGCGGTTCAGTTGTTCCAAGAACCGCTCTGGCTCCAAGATAAGGTCGCTTAAACCCGAAGCATAAGCTTCACGATATTTTGCAACCAACGCCACTATCATAGCGGTCACAAACGCTGAAGCCGCGCCATGACCAGCCACATCGGTAAGGTAAAGCCCAGCGTATCCTTCGCCAAGTTTGAAATAGTCAACGAAGTCACCACTTAGAGCCCGCGACGGAAAGATGCGCCGGCTGAACTTCCAGTGACCCATGCGCTGTTGATCGGGAGGCAGCAGCTGGTGCTGCAAACGCCGGCCCGCTTCCTGATCGCTGCGAATCTCGTCGAGGGCCTTGGTAAGTTGATCATTTAACACCTCAAGCCGCGCGCGATGTTCGCGGTTCTCCTTCAGCAACCGGGCCTTATCGAGCGCACGCGTCACCGTTTGCGCCAAAATCTCTGATTGCAGCAACGGCTTAGTAACATAGTCCCACGCGCCGAACCGCAGGGCGGCCAAAGCGTCGGACATCGATCCCTCTCCGGAAACAACGATCACAGGCGTCTCCGGTGCCTCTTGTGAGAGGCGCGATAGAACTTCCAGCCCATCAAGACCCGGCATGCGCAAATCCACGAGGACCGCCGCCGGCGAGGCTTCGCGAAACAGTTCGAGCCCCGTCTCGCCGCCGTCGGCCTCTAATACAGCGAACCCCGCCAGTTGAAGGATTCTGCGGAACGCCTGTCGAACGAGATCGTTGTCGTCGATCAACAACACCGTTGTGACTGCCACCATGGTCCCCCCCGTTGCCCTTGCGGCTTCACCATAACAAAGGAGGGCTAGAAGAGCGAGAGAATAGGAAAGACGCGAGGCGTTTGCTGCGCGCGCCGGAGACACCGCGTGTTATCCGCGTAACATCCTGAAAACAGTGTTCTTTCGAAAGCAATTTGTGGCGTGGCGTACGGGTTACGCGAGGCAATCCTGGCGTTGGGGTCTGATAGTTAAGTTAGGCTCTTTTCCGCCGAGAATGCCCTTATGGCAACAAGCCAGTGCACAGAGGTCAAGCAGGCGCCGTTTGGGGCCGGCGAGGGCATTGCGCGCCTCGTCGTGGTGGAGGCAGGCAATGGCAACCTGGCTGTGTTGCGTCTTCACTTGGCCCGAATGAACGACGTGGCCGAGGTGCTGTGTTTCGATGTCTACAACGAAGCGCTTGAACACATCGCTGCGCAACCACCCACGCTCGTTTTGTTGGATCTGGGCGATTCGCTTGGCCTTGAATCGGTAAAGCATGTGCGTGAAGCGTCCCCCAGCAGCGCCATCGTTGTGTTGGCAGAGAGTGAAGATGAAGTCACAGCGCTACACGCGATTCGCCTGGGCGCCCAAGACTTTCTCGACAAAAGCACAATGCGTTTTCACCAGCTTGTGCGTGCAGTGCACGCAGCGCTCGAACGTAAACGACTGGAACAGCAGCTTGAGGATATGTCCCGCATGGACAGCCTGACCGGTTTGGTGAATCGTGCGCAGTTCGCGGCCAAGGTCACACAGTCGCTGGCTCGGGCGCGCCGCCACAATGAGATGTTCGCCGTTCTGTTTGTGGATCTGGATGGCTTCAAGCCGATCAATGATCACGTTGGCCATCACGCCGGTGACCTGGCCCTTGTGGAAGTGGGGCGCCGGCTGCGCGCACAAGTGCGTGAATACGATACGGTGGCGCGCTTGGGTGGAGATGAGTTCGCCGTGCTGCTTGAGGGCATCGAATCCCCTGAGTCCACGGGCGAAACAGCGCGGCGGATTGTGGCGAACATCGGCCTGCCCATCATGGCGAACGGGAACTTGGTCAACGTGGGTGCCAGTGTTGGCATCGCTGTATTCCCGTTTAGCGGCGATTCAATGGAAAGCATCCTGAACGCCGCCGATCGAGCCATGTATGCCGCCAAGCGTGCGGGGCGCAACACATTTCGGTTTGACGATCCACGAACGTTGGTGCTTGAATCGTTGGCTTCGGTTCGGACAGACGTGCAAGAGGCGCTTCGCCGTGATGAGTTCGCGCTTTATTTTCAGCCGCAATTTGATTTGAATTCGAACGCCCTTATAGGGTTCGAGGCGTTGCTCCGTTGGCGCCGAAATGACGGGACCGTGCTGGCGCCGGGGGGATTTTTACCCGCGTTGCGCGGCACCCGATTGGGCAAAGAGTTGAGTGAATGGGTGTTCTGTGAAGGCCTGCGCCATTTGTCGAAATGGAGCGCTAGCGGGCTGGACGGTGTGGGCCTTTCGTTAAACATGTGTGTGGATGATTTGAGCGAAAAGGGATGCTTGATGCGCGTCGCCCGCGCCGGGCAGGCCTTGGGCGTCGAGTTAAGCCGCGTTGAAATTGAGCTCGCGGAATCCGACCTGCTTAGCGACATCGAACGCGGCAAGGCGGTGTGCGCCAACATAAAGGGTGCAGGCTTTCGCTTGGCCATCAGCAACTTCGGTCAAGCGGGCGGTTCGTTACGGTTTCTAAGCGACGTGCTGCCCGACGTGGTGAAGGTGGCCCCCAAGGACGTTCAGGTCATGGAAGGGCAGCGCCGGGTGCTGGCGACCTTCGTGCCGTTGTTGGCCCATGCGTTGACCATCGCCTGCGTGGCGGAAGGCATCGAATCAGAGGAACAACTGTGCAGTGCCAACGCTCGCGGCTATGATCGAGCGCAAGGCTTCTACTTGGGCGGCCCCACGCCGCTGTGGTCGCAGAGCCCTCGGGTTATCCGGCGGAGAAGCGGGCCGCGACAATGTGCGTCTTATGTCGATCTGCCTGCGGTGGCCCCTGCCTTGCACCGAATACCTGATTAGAAAGGTTAGGTGTGTATGGCGAACGTTGCATTCGTTTTGGCGGGTGACTTTGAAGACTCTGAATTCCGTGTTCCTTACGACGAGATCAAGAAGGCGGGGCACAAAGTTACCGTGCTGGGGCTAGAACGAAACGCGGAGCTTAAGGGCTATCACAAAAAGGAAACGGTGAAGGTAGACGACGCCGTGGCAGGCCACAACGTCAACGAGTTCGACGCGCTTGTGATCCCTGGTGGGTACTCGCCTGACCACTTGCGCGTTCACCAACCCACTGTGGATTTTGTGCGCGCGTTTTGCCAAGCGGGGAAGATTGTAGCCGCCGTATGCCACGGGCCTCAGCTGTTGATTGAGGCCGGCGAGGTGAAGGGCCGAAGGATGACGTCTTGGCCGTCAGTCAAAACAGATCTGCAGAACGCGGGGGCCCACTGGCTTGATGAGGAGGTTGTGGAAGATGGCGCTCTTATCACGTCGAGACGGCCGAGCGATTTGCCGGCGTTTGCGAGGACGATTATCGCGGCGCTGCAGACTGGATCAAAAGAACAGCTGGAGGAGCAGGCTGCGGCGGCACGCCGTCAGAGCGAGCGCGCCTTGACGCAGTAGCGCTTCAAGAAGCGCAGCTCAGCCGTTCTCCAGCGCTTCTAAGAACGCTTCCTTTGCCGCCTGGGTCGCTTTTTGCAGCGCCTCTGGGACGCGCATCGCTGTATCTGAAACGTTGTCGGCGATGCCCGCCAGGCGGCGTCGCGTGGCGGCGCCCGCCCGCGGCGCTGTGAGGTACGCCGCCGCGGCGCCCGCGGCGGCGCCGCCTAAAAGCGCGAGCATGACGTGGCCAAAAGTGAAGCCTTGATAAACAACGCGCTCGTCTTTCATGGTGTCGGATCCTTGGTGGGTGTTGTTGATTCGGCCGAGGCACGCTCGGCCATGTGCGTTTTCCATGCATTGAACGCGGCAAGCAGCGCTGGTAAGGCGGCCGCGCCAATCACCGAGGCCGCGTTTGACGGCTCTGCTTTGCGCAGACCTTCGATCGCATGGGACAGGTCGCGCAGCGCCGGGTCGAGGCGCTTATCGAACATCACGATCACCTTCTGCAGCGAACGCAATGTCAAGAACAACTGCACGAGCAGGGGTAATGACACGCCGGCGACCAAACACAGCAAGGCGATCCGGATCATCTCCGAAGTGGGCGACATAAGTTGATAGTCAGCAACACATATGCCACGAAAAACAAGCAAAAAGGCACAGTCCATGCTTCTAAATGCACCGAAGGTGCGTTCTTTGGGAAAGTTGCTGCAGGAAGTGCGCGGTATTGGCACGCAAGCTAGATAAGAGTGTGAAATGACGAGGCGCGGATGGAAGCGGTTGGCGGTGGGGCTGATGTTGGGAGGCACGACGGCATTCTTGTCCCTTGCTTTGAGCTCTGGCGAGAACCGCATCGAAGACGAGATCGAATCGCGCTACGGCATCGAAGATCCACAGTTTGCGCGGACGATGGGATCCCTGTTGGGCCGGTCGTTGACACCGGGCAACAAGGTTTTGCCGCTGATCAACGGCGAACAAATCTTTCCGGCGATGTTGAACGCCATTGCGGGAGCCAAGCGTTCCATCAACTTCGAAACCTACATCTACTGGTCGGGTGACATCGGCAAACGGTTCTCCGACGCCCTCGGTGAGCGAGCCCGCGCGGGGGTGAAGACTTCGGTGCTTGTGGATTGGGTGGGTGCGGCCAAGATGGATCGGTCGCTGATCGAATCCATGCGCAGCTCTGGCGTGTCGGTCAGCTATTACCGGCCTTTGCGTTGGTACACCCTGGTCCGCATGAACAACCGCACCCATCGAAAGCTCTTGATCATTGATGGGCGCGTGGGCTTTACGGGTGGTGTGGGCATCGCCGATCTGTGGGATGGGCATGCGCAGGATCCCCAACACTGGCGTGACACGCATTTCCAGATTGAGGGGCCCGTGGTCGCGCAGCTGCAGGCGGCGTTTATGGACAATTGGATTCGAACGCGTGGCCACGTGTTGCACGGCGATGATTATTTCCCGTCGCTCGAGGTGCAGCCCGCCAATCAATTCGCGCAAGTGTTTCGCAGTTCAGCGCGTGAGGGCAGCGATAGCATGCGCTTGATGTATTTGTTGGCGATCGCGGCTGCGCGCAAAAGCATTCACATGGAGAATGCCTATTTCGTGCCGGACGATCTCTCGGTGCGGATGCTGGTGGCCGCACGAAAACGCGGCGTGGACGTGCAAATCATTGTGCCCGGAGATCATACGGACCAAACGGTGGTCAGCCACGCCTCGCGCGCTCATTGGGGACCCTTGCTGGCCGCTGGGGTGAAGATCTTCAGATACAAGCCCACGATGTTGCACTGTAAGATCTTCATCGTCGATCGCGCATGGACCTCGGTGGGTTCAACAAATTTTGACAACCGATCGTTTCGTTTGAACGACGAAGCCAACCTGAACGTTTTCGACGCCGGTTTCGCTGCCGAGAACGAAGCGCAGTTCGAACGCGACAAAGCCAACGCCGATGATTATTCCCTTGCGGACTGGCGCCAACGTGGCACCGGCGAAAAGATCTCAGAGTGGCTGGCAAACTGGTTTCGGCCGCAGCTTTAGGCCGGGCGCATTGCGCCTGTGTGGCGATTCGTTACGCCATGTTTCCGGCGCCGAAAGCCATTGGAAACGAAGCGCGCTTAGGCTCTGAGGCACATGCCTTCTGATGGCCCGGCTTCATCGCCCTCTTCGTTAACGGTTCCGGATGTGGTGAAGGTGCAAGGTCCCCCCGGTTTGGCGGGGCGGATCACACGCGCCGACGTCGCCATCAAAGACTTAGGCAAATGCAACTTCGCCTCGCCGGTGGCCACTCATCTGGGAGAGACCGCGATGCACTACGTGGGCGAGGCCGACAAAGTGCTGGTCAATGACGTGTTGTCGCAGGTGGGGGCGCACGCCCTGGCAGATTTGCCCGCGTTCGAATTGGCGGGCCCCCGCAACAAGATCTTCTTTGATCCGCGGACGGTTCGCTGTGGGATTGTCACGTGTGGCGGTTTGTGTCCTGGCCTCAACAACGTGGTTCGGGGGCTGGTGCTTGAGATGGCCGGCGGCTATGGCGTGCGCCACATCATGGGCTTTCGATACGGGTACGAAGGCATGGTCTCGCGGTTGGGGCAGGCGCCTTTGCATCTGACACCGCAATCGGTGGCGCACATCCACCATGAAGGCGGTACGATTTTGGGATCGTCGCGTGGGTCGCAGAACCCGAGCGAAGTCGTCGACAACCTTCAGGCGTGGGGCATCAATGTTCTGTTCGTGGTGGGTGGCGATGGGACGATCCGCGGGGCCATGCAGCTGACCGCGGAGATCGCCCGTCGGGGCGCCGCAATCGCCGTTGTGGGCGTGCCGAAGACCATCGACAACGACATCCACTTCATCGATCGCAGCTTCGGGTTTGAAAGCGCGTTCTCGGCGGCCGTTGAAGTGATTCGCGCCGCGCGCGTGGAGGCCACGGGTGCCCGCAACGGCATTGGTCTCGTGAAGCTGATGGGCCGCCACTCGGGCTTCGTGGCTTGCTATGCGGCCCTGGCCAGCACTGATGTGGATCTGGTGTTGATTCCGGAAGTGCCAGCGCATCTGGAGGGTGAACGCGGGGTCTATCGCTGCCTTGAGCGTGTTCTGGATCGGCAAGGCCACGCTGTGGTGGTTGTGGCCGAAGGGGCGGCGCAAGAGCTAATCGCGGATGCGGAACGTTCCGAGTTGTCAGACAAAAGCGGCAACGCGCGTCTTAAGGACGTGGGCGTGTTTCTGCGGGATCGCATCACCAACCACTTCAAGAGTGCGGGACGCGAGGTCACCTTGAAGTACATTGATCCCAGCTACACAATCAGAAGCGTGCCTGCTTCACCTTCGGACAGCGTGTTCTGCTGGAATATGGCGCGCAACGCCGTTCATGCCGCGATGGCGGGCAACACGGAAATGCTCATCGGCCGATGGCATGGCCGTTTTGTGCATGTGCCCATGGAGTTGGCGACGCGTAGCCAAAAGCGCGTGGATCCCACCGACGATCTGTGGATGTCGGTCATCGAAGCCACGGGCCAACCCAAGGCCTTTGTCTAGAGCGCCCGTGCGACTTCGTGTATTTTGAGTGCATGAAATCTTGGTGTTTGCTTGCGGCTGCGGTGGCGTGGGGGGCTTGCGGTGGCTCTTCGTCAGATGACAAGGCTGGCGGTATGGCCATGACGGGGGGCATGGCCGGATCGGCCGTAAACTCATCCGGTGGCTCTATCGGGATCGGCGGCTCCACGAATGCGGCCCAAGATGGTCCTGCGGCGGGTAACCCTGCAGGTAAGTGTGCGGTGCCCAGCGAAGCGGCGCTCGAAAACGTAAGCAACCCGCGGACGGTGGTGGGCGATGGCACGCCGCAAAGCTGCACCTCTGAGGCGTTCGTGAATGCCGTGGCCAAAGGGGGCGTGATCACGTTTTCGTGCGGGCCTGAGCCCAAGACCATTGTGCTGGATCGCACTGCAAAGATCGTGAACGACACAGGCCCCAAGATCGTTATCGATGGTGGGTCCAAGATCACCTTGAGTGGTGGTGGCAAGGTGCGGATTCTGTATCAAAACACCTGCGACCCCGCGCAAAAGTACACAACCGATCACTGCCAAGATCAGGATTCACCGCAGCTGACGCTGCAGAACCTCACGTTCATCGATGGCAACGCGAAGGGGCAACAGCCCGAACCAAGTGGCGGTGCCGTGTTCGTGCGGGGGGGACGGCTGAAGATTTTGAACTCACGCTTCTTTCGCAACATATGCATCGATGCCGCGCCCGATTTGGGCGGCGGTGCCGTGCGCGTGCAATCACAGTTTCAAGGCAAACCCGCGTACTTCGTCAACAGCACGTTTGGAGGGGAAGACAAAGCAGGCAACAAACTTGGGAATGTTTGTTCAAACGGTGGGGGCATCAGCGGGTTGGGCGTGTCGTTCACGGTGATCAATAGCGCTTTTTCCCACAACCAGGCCATCGGCATGGAACCGCCGCCGTCGGGCAACTTGGGTGGCGGCAATGGCGGGGCAATCTACAACGACGGCAATGAATTTACGCTTTCACTGTGTGGCGTTGCCATCCACGACAACAGCGCCAACGAAGGCGGCGGCGCCATCTTCTTTGTCAGCAACAACAGCACGGGCTCACTGATCATCAAGGATTCCGTGTTGACGGGCAACCCCAACAAAGGCTTCGACACCGAAGGCTATCCCGGCATATTCGTGAAGGCCAAAGGCGCACCACAGGTCTCTGGTTCCACCATCACGAAGTAAAGGTGAACCATGACGAAAAGCCGCTGTCTGCTGGTTTGCGCTTTGCTTAGCGCCTGTTCAGGTGCTGGTGATGAGGGCGCCAGCGGTGGCTCTGGTGTGGACGGAGGCACGGGCGGTGATGGAGGTGGCTCGCCAGGGCCGGCGGCAGATGCGTCCGCCGAAGACGCGTATGTTCCCGACAAGGGGCCGCCGCCCGATCCCACTGTGCTCGTGCATCTGACGTTCGACTCGCCCACCGATCTTAAAAAGGTGGTTGTGGATGAACCGACAACACACCTGACCGTTGCCGATGGTGCGCTGCAAGTGAAGTCGTTCACCCAACACACGGCGATCGTTGATTCCACACCTGATGGCACGCCCAGCGATTCTTTCGATCTCGCATCCGGACCTTTGGTGGTTTCGATGCGGGTGCAATCCAACAGCACCCCGATCGTGCCGTCGCCCGCCCTGGCCCCCAGCGTTCTTCCAAAGGCATGGATCGCGTTCTTTCCGCAAAGCGGTCGCAAACAAGCGCCACGCATCACATTCAATTGGAGCGAAACCGGCAATGACGGGTTTGTTTTCGCGCAGGGCAGTGATTTGGAAAGCAGCCGTGCTCTGCTGGCCATGCAACCTGAGCCAAAGTCGTTGGTGACGTTGACGCCCATGATCAATGACGAGCGCTTTTACGAGTTCCGCGTGACGCTGACGTTGGCACGGCCTGGCGTTGTGCGGGCGGTGGCAAGCGCCTACGATCGAGATCGATTGGTCCTGCGTGGCGACGCCGAGTTTGTGTTGACGAAAACCTCGGGCGAAATTGCCTTTGGCGGCTACGCGGATCGCTCCGCCCCGCTGGTGATCGACGACTTTCAGATCAGGCGCGTGGCCGGCGATCCGCCCAAAGAGCCGGCGATGACGTTTTCAACCAGCGATCCCGTGCATGTGTGGATCCCTCCTGGCGTGCAAAAGGTCAAAGGCATCTATATCGAATCTCCAGGATGTTGTGGCGATTCCAACGGCGTGTGGGACGCGCGGGAATACCTTGCAAACTTTGCCCGGGCTTATGACTTGGCCGTGTTGGCACACGTGACGAATCAATCGCCAACGCTGGTTGAAGCGGGTCTGCGACAGTTGGCCAACGCGTCCAACCACCCCGAGCTCAACACGGTGCCGATCGTGGTTTATGGCTTTTCCGCCGGATCGGTGTGGGCCACGCGGTTTGCGAACCAGTTTGCGTCGCGCGTTGTGGCCTTCGTGGCGGACGCATACGCGATGCCAGCGCAAGTGTCTGCTGGCGCCGCCCGCGCCATTCCGAGCATCTTTACGTGCGGTGATTCGGTTGATCTCGTTGCAGTCAGTGATTTGGTGCAATCGCTCGAAAGCACCCGTGGGCAAGGCGCACACCAGGCCTTCTTTGCCAAGGAGCGGTTCAGCCACCTTGAACTTGGGTCATACGCGCTTTATCTGCCGTTCTTCGCGCGCGCTCTGCAAGCGCGCAGCCCGCAAGGCGCTTTGCCGTTGTTGCCGGTGGATGAAAACAAAGCGTTCTTGGTGCAGACCTTAAGCGGCGACGACGCCGACAAACAAAAACCCTCCACGATGGCGCAGATCTTCCCCGCGGCGGGCTTTACAGGCGATGCCTCCAAAACAGGCTGGCTGCTCGACAAGGCCACCGCGTACGTTGCGGCCGCTTATGGTTCATACAGGCGTGCCGTGCACATCACGCCGATCTATGACGCGAAGGTGGGTGAGGCGCGCGACGCTGTGGTGCGCGTTCTGCCAAGTATGGCGGCCTGGAGCAAAATCGAGATTTACGACTTTGCCAACTTGGTTCACACCTTCATGCCTGGCGATGCGCCGCTCGTGTTCCGTTATGCAGACCTCAGCCAAGGTGTTCATGCCTTGACAGCGCAGTTAACCCTGGCGGGCAAGACGTATGTTTCGTTCCCACAGACGTTTGCCGTGACACCCAACTGACCCCGTGCCCCGCCGGGCCGCTGGCTGTGCACCCGCGACGCGGCGGGCTGCGGGACCGCAAAAGTGCATGGTTTCTCACGCACGTGGCCGTGTTCGTTGTATGCATGCCGTATGTTGGAACCCGTTGAACCCCTGCCCAAGCGCCTGTTGGGGTTGTGTCCGTTGCTTGGGGCCGCCTTGGGGCTGGCCTTGGTGTTTTTGCCCAACGTGCACCTGGGTGCCGCTGGCCTAGCGCGGTTGCTCTTGTCGTCTCCGATCTTGATCCTGGTGACGCTTGAATTCCTGCATCTGTGCTTTGTGACCACGCTGTGGCTCAGATACAGGCCCGTGGCCCTGCCACCTGACGAGGAGCTGCCTATCCTGACCGTGATCATCCCCGCCTACAACGAAGGCCCGATGGTTGAACAAAGCATCCGCTCGGTGGCGAAGGCCGATTACCCTCACGACAAGCTTGAAATTCTTGTGGTGGACGACGGCTCTAGGGACGACACGTTTTTCCACATGGAAAAGCTGCGCAAGATCTATCCGAAAGTGGTGCGGCTGATTCGGTTCCGCGGCAACCAAGGCAAGCGCGCGGCCCTGCGTACAGGCTTCGAGAGCGCGCGTGGTGACATCGTGATTACGATCGATTCAGACAGCGAGATAGAGCCTCACACGCTGCGTGCCTTGGCGGCCCCGTTTGCCAACCCACGCGTGGCGGGTGTGGCTGGTTGGGTGCGGGTGCTAAACGCGCAATACCTGATTGGCCGCATGTTGGACGTTCAATTCACACTGAGCTTCGATCTGTCGCGGGCCGCTCAGTCGACCTTCGGCGCTGTGTTCGTTTGCCCTGGCGCGCTTTCGGCGTTTCGCCGCGCGGTGATCTTGCCGCACATGGACGAATGGGTAAACCAATCGTTCTTGGGTCGCCCGGTGGGCCATGGCGAAGATCAGGCACTGACGAACATCGTTTTGAAGGCCGGTTACGAAACCGTTTACCAGCGTAACGCCGTGGTGTGGACGTTGGTGCCGCAAACTTATAAGCAGCTCACGCGCATGTTGACGCGATGGGATCGCAGCTACGTCGTGGAAGGCTTCTCCTTCGCGAAGTTCATGTTCACGAAATACCGTCCCGGCAACCGCCTGTTTCCGATCCTTGGGTTTTTCACCAGCAGCTTCCGCTTGATTTACGTGTTCGTGGGTTTGGTGGCTTTGCCGGGCGCCGTGCTGCGCCGGCCGGCCCAGTTGGCAGCGGGCCTGACCGCCGGGGCTGTGATGGCGGCCCTCGCTTCGCTTTACTACTTGCGCGCGCAAAAGGGTCTGCGGTTCCTGTGGGGCGCCGTCTATGCGCTGTTTTCGTTTCTCGGCCTGACCTGGATCTTGCCGTACGCCATCATCACGGTTCGCGAAGAAAAGTGGGGTACGCGTTAAGGCGTGCCCGGCAACAGCACCTCGCGCGCGCGCTCTATGAGTGTTGCGAAGCCCTCGTCGTCTTTGTCGACAAAACCCGAGGCCACCAAACCGCGCGGCAAACTGGCGTAAGGCAAGCCCTTGCCTTCAAGATCGGCCAAGGCGGTGCCAAGGCGCGCTGACATCGACAGCAACGTTGCCACGAGCTGCTGTTGCTCTGCCACCGCATCAGGGCCCAGGGCCGCTGCCAAGTGTTCCGGCCCCAGCTGTGCGCGCGCGTCGACGTCAGGCACACGTTGAGCCAGATCGGCCAAGAACTTTTGCAACAACAGCGGGTGCCCACCGACCAAACGCGAGATGGCGAGGCGTGTGCTAGGCACCAATTCGGGAAAGCCGACAGCGACCAGCTCGAAACGCGAGCCCGGTGTTGATGCATCGGCCGATAGCGGTTCAAGAAACACCGGACGGGTGACGTTGCGAAAATAGTTTGAGCCCGGCAGCGATTCATCGCCGAACAGCGTCCACAGGGCGTAGATGGGCGTGATGCCGGACGAGGCCTGGAACACGAAACGGAGGGCCGAAATGAACGGCCCCTTCCAAGGCGCCGTCGCCACTTTATCAACGTCATCGAACAACAAGCAAATACCAGGCGTGTGCAAGGCGGCTTGCGCCAGCGTGGCGATGAAACGTTCGAAGCCCCGTGGTGTCATGGCCTGGGTTTCAGGCACATCCCACGAAGGCTCAAGTTGCAAAGCGGCGTGGATTTCGTTGTACGAAGCGTCTTGTGCGGCCGGCGGTGTGATGCCTTGCATGGCTTGCAGAAGTGATTGCCGCGTCCGCAAGACGATCTCGCCTAAGAAGGCGTAGAAACCCGCTTCGTCCGCATATGAGCCGACATCCGGAATTGTGATCTGTGCTGTGATGAGTCGTCGATCGCGATGCAGCTTCGCGGCCAGTTGCGCGAGCAAACTGGTTTTGCCCATGCCTGGGCCCGCGACCACCGACACCCCACCCTCGACCGCTTTGCGGCCTTTGCCCTCAGCCACGGGCGAAGGGAACATGCGTTCAATCTCGGCCACACCGGGTTGTCGATCGACCCAGCGGGGATCGTTGGCTGCCAAGCTTTGTGTTGTGTATTGCATGGCGATCAAAATCCCATCAGCGAATCGCGTCGAGGCGTGGCTAAAATGCGGCGAACCAAGGACTCGGGAAACGAATAAGCCTCGGGTTGTGTCTCGTCGCCTTCGGGTACAAGGATGCCAATTTCGCCCAACATGCGCACGATGTATCCAGCGGCTTCGGCCGCGCGGCGTGCGGTTTCTTCGGGGCTCAACAAGGCGGCAATGCCCGAATCGACGAACTGTTCCTTCGTGACTTGCGCGGCGGTGCGGCGCAAATCCTCCACCGGCATGCGCCCCGCCACGGCTAAGGCCCGCAACAACACGCCGGCGGGGTTGTGCGCATCGCCAATCTCCGATTCCACCCACACGCGCAGCGGCGCTCCATCTTCTTCTTCGCGACGAACCGCGGCGCTGGCGCCTTCGATGCCGATTTCCACGGCGCCCAAACTGCCTTGCCGCGCGCGTTCGGGATCGTAGAGCTCCAAGACGGCAGAGCCCATGCGGCGCACCAAGATCGGAATGCCTTGCGCTTCGCGGATGATCAAGTCCAACGCCGCGTCCGTGAAGCGAACGCCTTGGCGCGCGCCCAGACCACGCATCATCGCCTGCGCGGCTTCTTGCGGTAGACGTGGCACAAACACGCTGGGAAAAGCACCCAATAACGATTGGTTCGAGAGCGTTGAGAGGGGCGCCCACAACAACGGGTGCAAGGCGCTGCAGAACAATACGCCCACTTTGTCGCCGCCTTGGGACAACTGCGCGTTGTTCAGAACCGCACGCAAACGGCCCACCAACACCGACACCACGTCCAGCGCGTTTGCGATGCGCTGCGGGCCCACGCCTATCGCTTGTTCCACCTCATCAAGGATTAAGAGCAACGTGACAGGACGGCCACCGCTGGCTTTGCGGCATGCGCTGACCATGTCGCGCATCCACACCGAAAGGGCACCGGCGTCAAGTGAGTCGCCGGTTTGTGGAACGGGCGGAAGATCCGTGGCCTGATGAACCTTCTGGGCCGAGCCGTGGAATTGCTCGCACACGTATCGTAAGATGCCGTCGGCCACGCGAGACGCGTCGCTTGACGACGACACTTCATGGTGAAAGCCGGCCAAGTCAACGTAGGCATAAGCGCCTTGCAAACGTCGCGCGACCTCCAGCGCCAACGATGATTTGCCGAACCGGCGCAAGCCCGTGACGATGGTCCAATGGCCAGCCTCGCACGCCGAGATCAAGCCTGAAACCAAACGTTCACGGTTGAAAAATTGGCTCGAAGACACGAGACGCCCGCGCACCTCGAAGGGGTTGCCGCGCAAGGATGTTTGCTCGATCAGATCCAAAAGATCTTCGGGCGTGCGGATCCAGCGCAAGCGCTCGACGGAGATGGGCAAGATCTGCATCGCCTTGTGCGGCCCGCGTGCCGCCCAATCCAAGATCGCGCGCACCGCCGATAAATCGGGGGCGGCGCCTTCCTGATGGCACAACATCGCCAGCTCTGCGCCTTGCGAACGGGCGCTCAAAGCGGCGCGTGTGACATCGCGTGAGCTGACCGCAGCGCCTTTTTCGGCACGAGTGATGACGGCGGCTGTGCCCCAGCGTTCCCACGCGGGCCCGGGTGGCAAGTTCACCAACAACGTGCCCATACGCGATGGCCACAACAAGCGGCGCGCGTCGGGCGCCACTGGCAGTCCCATGCTTTCGAGGTGGCCGCGCAGTTCGCGCCGCCAAGGACCGTACGCGGCCCACGCGCGCGCCAAACGTAAGCTCCACACCAGCAGAACGATGAGCGCCAACAAGAGGCCGCCCAAGCCGAACGTGATGTTGTTAAAGCGAGACCATCGGGCGGTGAGCGACGCCAAGAGGCCGCAATCGTAGCGGCTGTTTTGACCATCCTGTTCACAGGCCTTGCACGTTTGAGCGCCCAAGCCCAAAGCGTCGCACGGCTCTTCACCACGCACGCGCCGCGCGACCCACGACACGATGGAAGATGCCTGCTGATAACGTGCGGCTTCTTCAGGGGCCTCGGCCTCGTTGCTTAAACGCCAAGGCATCTCGGTGAGATCTTCGCCGGCGGCGCGAGCCACGGCCCCCACGCGGCGCATGTCGTTTACAAACTCCTGCGGGGCGCCCACGCGGGTGTCGCACAACACGCGCAAACTCTTGATGGGGCGAAACGCTGTTTCGCGATCCACGCGCACCAAGGCCGCCGCTGTGGGCGGGCCAGGGTATGAACCAAGCACGCGTGCTTCGTTGCCGTCCCACAAGGCACGAACGTAGTGAGCGCAGGCCTGCGCCACAGTTCCATCCGCGCCCGCTGCCGCGGTGGACGCGCGACCAAACCAACGCCGCAGTGGTTCGGCCACCATCTCCGGCAACGCGCAGCGCGTGGGCGTTTGCAATGTGCGTAGCGCGTTCACAGTTTCAAGGCAGGCCGCTTCGGCGCTGGTCGACACCCACTTGGCGCGCAAGGCATCCACATCATGCAGGCCCGTGGTTGTGAGCACATGCGCTTGTGGCAGGCGCTCGGCAAACCAACCGGCAAACTTCTGTTCGTGGCCATTGGTGGCGAGGTAGCACGACACGAGTTTGTCGTACGCGGTTTGTATAATCTGATCCCAATCCGCTTCGCCGGTGGACACTTGCGACGACGGGAGCTCACGCAGCCATGACAACACAACCTTCGAGCGCACTTCAGCGCAAGGCTGCACCCAGATCTCCTGCAGGCGTTGCCGCACGATAAGAGGCGCGCTGCTTTCGAGAAACGCCTGCAAACGACGGGCGCGCGGACATTCGCGCAACCACGCGTGCGTTTCGCATCCCACCAAATCCTGAAAGCTTTGTACAAACCGCAAAGCCGCGGCTTGCCTTGGGCCGAGCCCCGTGCCGCGTGCGGCGAGCACCGCCTGCGCCTCTGTCAAAAACGCCGCTTCAAGTTCAGCCGAAGACGTAAACCACGCATCCAATGTGGCGCTGCCTGCCGCGCGCAAGCGCCGCAAATGTTTGGGCGCCACGAGGCGTACGGCCTCGATCAACAAACGGCGGTAGGGCAGGGGGGGATCGATGCGTCCGCCACCCAAAATGCGTCGCACAACGGGCGACGCTCCCACGCCCAAAGCAGGCGCGCGCGGCAACGAATCGCTTTCGCCGGACGACCAGCCGGCAAATTGCGAAAGCGCGAGCTTTGATTCGTTCCAACTATGAATCAGTTGCTCCAGGCCATTCGCGGCCGCCTCCGACGTGCAACTGCCGAGATCGGGCAGGGGCGTGCGCGCGTCGAGCACCGACGCCACCAAAGCCCCCGAAGCTGTGCACAAGGCGTCGCGTTCATCTTTCGTGGATTCAAGCAAAGCGGCCGTGTTGCGCGTTTGGCGCTGCGCTTTGGCCAAGTCCTCAGAACAATCGGCCACCCCGCGTTCGACCTCCGCGCGTTGCCGCAAACAGATTTGCAGGCTTTGCTCTTTGGCCTCGAGTTGGCGCAACTCATTGCCGCACACGGGACCGGCGTCTGGGTGTTGCCCACCGGCCGCGCGCGCGGAGCTGACCACGGCCAACACCAAAGCAATGTAAAGGGGTAGAAGGCGGCTCACGTGGCGGCGGGGATGCGTCATGCGTGGTGATCTTGGCGGGTGTTCCAACGGGCGCACTCTAGCAGGCGGGCAAGCGAGAACCACTTACCGCCTCTCAGCGCCTTGGGCGCTATGAATGTCAGCGCAAAACTCACCGCGGGGCCGCTTTCCGGAAACAAACGGCGGTTCATTTGGTGCCGTTCGCGGGCGCTCCTATGCGGCGGATGTGGCGTTCGTCAGGGCAGGTCTTGGCGTAGCCCTTCAGAAACTCCGACCACAACGCTGCCGCTGGAAATAGGGGCCGCGTGGCAGCGAACACCTCGGCTTGCGTGGTGACCGCCATAACGTCTTCCACGGGACTCATGAATTGGCCGCGCTCGTTTAGCCAAAACAACTGATTGATGCCGCTGATGCCATAGATCCGTGCGGGGTGCGCTGCCGGCGGGACGAACAAGGTGCTCGACGTCATTCCTCCCAACGTGTGCCACCGCCAGGGCTGTTCTAACTGCGCAAGGCCTGGATGAGCCGACAACAAATCAAGCACCCAACGTGGAACATCGTTGAGTGAAGTGGGCGCCAGATTGATTTGTGCATTGGCTTGCCGAATTTGTTCTGTGAGCACGACTGGGTGCGCGGCGCGTGCCACAAGCGGCGGCGGAAACACCATCGCAAAAGGAATGCGCGCGGTGGCTTCGGCGGTCTCCGACTCGGGGCCGAGCTTGGGCGACCACACGTAACGCTCACCCGTGGCGTGATCGGCGTGCACGATCACGATTGAGCGCTCGGCCAAATGATGGGCGTAGAGCTTCTCGAAGAACGCGGCCAACGCGAAGTCGGCGTATGAGTACGTGGTAAGCCGTGAAACGTCTTCGGGGCGCGCGTGGTTTGGCTTCGCGGCCAACGCGGCCTTCACCCGCGGCCTGATCACCGGCGGCAAATCCTGCGGCGGCGTGAAGGGCGAATGGTTCGAGAGGCTCATCATCAGTGTGAACAGAGGCGCTCGCGGTTGCCGCTCCACGAAGCGCAGGGCCTCATCGAAAAGGGCAAGATCGGATACGGCGTCCCACTCACCAAGCGGCAGCCGCTTTGGCAGTTCGTCTTGCGTTACGAAGTTGCTGAAACCGTGGTAACGCAGAAACGGCGACATGCCATCGAACGAAGGGTGCGAACCATAGACGAACGTGTGCCCAAACCCCGCGTCCGTAAGCACATCTGATAGGCAACGCAAAGGCACAGGGCCGAGATCACGAACGAGGCTTACGCCATAAGGCAAGGCCCCCAAGCCGCACGTGAACGCCGACATGCCTTGCGAGGTGCGCACGCCGCCTTGCCAAAAGCTGTGCGAAGCCACCACGCCGCCCTGGCCCGCGGCCGCTTGCGCATAAAGGCCGTTGAAGAACGGCGCGATCCCGGCCGGTGCACGAGGGTTGAGTGCTTCCATATCATCGCCCCGAAAGCTTTCGAGCGAAATGTGAAACACCAACAGATCCTTGCCGATGTTGTTGGTGAACAGCTCACGCGAGATCGCTTGCAGGGCCGCGTTCACGGCCGGCAAGGGTGCTTGGTCAAGCGGCGACGAAAACGGATGTGGCGCGCAACTGCCTGAAGAAGGATGAAAGCCCAATCCCAACAGCGAAGCGCCTTCGGGCTGCAGGTTCGCTGGTATCTGCGCCTCGATCAGAATTTGCTTGGGCTCGCTGGAATGACCCGTGAGCACAGCCCAAGCGCTACCGAAGAAGCGCCCGAACGGATCCGTGACGCCTTCGGCTTCGACCAGCGCTTTGGGCAACGGCAGCGGTGGGCTGTGTGCGGGGTGCGTGAAAAAGAACAGCAATGCGGCCGAAGCCATGAACCCCACAACGAAGCCGCCGTTGTGAAACGCCGCCACGCGGCGCGCTGCCCAACGCAAGGCCGCCAGGATCGTTAGGCCGATGAGCGGCCACGCCACGATCGCGGGCCAAACATACCGGGGGTACCGAAAATTGGCGAGCGCGCTCTTTAAGAACGCCGCGTCCATGCCCCCCATGAACTCGTGCCACACGGGTAAGGAGCCGCGCTGGATCCAATATTCACAGAAACTGATCGCGGAGATCCAAATCGTGGCCGCTGCAACAATGGCCACCAGCGCGAGGCCACGCGTGGGAATCCTGTTCCGCCGGTTGGCAAGCAGCACGGGAATCAACAACACGGTGGTGAGCAGGGCCGCGACCGGCATGGCACTGCCGACGTCGCGCCACAAGGCGGCTGCAAACCACAGCGCTCGAGATGCGTTGGCCGGGGGGCGATACCAAGCGGCGGCCACCCGGCCGGTGACGCTGGTGATGGCCACCAAAACGGTGAGCAAGCCGCAGAAGACCACGCCAGCAACGAGCCGGGGCCACGCCGACTTCAGCTTGTTCACTGAAGGAACCCTTGCACCAAAGCCTGCAAGCCTGGCTTGTCAGTGGTGAGAAAAACTTCGTGCGTTCGCACCGCTCGACGCAGGTACGTGTCTTCTGCCAACGGAAGGCCGGGGCGTGTTTGGCAGCGGTCATCAGCCGCGGCGTGAAAATCGTATTGTCCCGCGGGCGGCAACCGCAAGTCGTGCATCGATTCCAGCGCCAACAGCTTGCGCTTTCGCAAGGCCGCATCCAACGGATGCGCGTAAAACCCAAGCGCCTGTAAAGGTGGACCACACCAAGGCACGGGCGGCATATCTTCACCGCTTCCACCCCACGGAAAACGATCCGCCTCGGCGTGGTTGCTGTAAAGCAGGATCACGGGGCGCGAATTCGTCGCCTGTAGCGCTTGCCACAGCGCCACCGTCGTCATCTGGTGATCCTTGTGATGATCGAGGCGCGGATCGGGCGCCACCACAATCGCGGGCCGCACCTTGCGCAACACGGCACGCAAATCAGCGACCAGGTTGCTCCATGTGGCTTTACGCCTCGCGATCGGCAATAAGGCCGCTTGGTTCATGCGTCGATACGGCCACACATCGTCGTTGTCAACGAAGAGCTCTTTGGCGGGCTCTTTCGGTGCGTCGAACATTGCTTTGAGCCGGCCGTCGAAATAGCCGAGGTTGAACGCACGAAACACGGAGACGCCGCCTTGCCAAGGCACGGTGACGCTGTCGATGGCTCGCAGTTCGCCTTTCAAGCGGTAATGCGCGGCGGGATCAGGTTCGGTTTGGCAGTAGTTAAATTCACCGGCGTTGCCCGCTGTGACGGTCACAACGGTGGTCTTGCGATCGGCATAAAGCCCAAACGCCGCGATTTCGGCATCATCAGGGTGAGGCGCCACCACCAGAAGGGGCCGCGTCAGTGGCAGCCTGTTGGCAAACACAATGAGAGTTGCCGATGAAGACGTGAGCGTGGCGTTCGTCAGCGTGATGGCGATCTCATCGTTCGCTTGTAGACCTGCAAAGGCGGACACGTTGATGGCCCTCGTGCCTGCCGCGCCGGGATTCAGGGTCTGCACGGACGTGGTTTGCGCGTGGGTCAGCCGCACCATCGGGGCTGATGTGCCTTCGCTTCGAAGGTTCAAGAACAACAGACCACTGTCTGTGAGGGCAGGCACCTGCGGCCAGCGCAGGCGATGACTGTTTTGACCCTGTGGCTCCAATTGCAAACTGGTCGTTTGTTTTTGCGTGGAAGCAAACGCAAAAGCGTCGCTGCTTGCAGGAGGGCAGACCGTCTGCGCCCGAGCGGCAGGGACCTGCGTAAAAACGAAGACGACCATGCCTAGCCAAAACGCTCCTTGCAAACACCGCGGGGCATGTGAAGTCAGGCCAATGGGACGGCCCACGACGGGCGAATACATACGCTTGCGCGTGAACATGGCCGCAGCATAAGCGGACGCGATGGGCGCGCCACATGTTTTAAGTACGCAGATTCTGGGTTATCGTCGTCGGGCATGCCCCCGGCCCCGCCACAAGGCGAATTGCGCACCACGAATGAGTCCCTGCGACTCTTGAATGATTTTGGGGTTCGGATCAGTCGTGCGAGCTCGATCGACGAGATGCTGCCCCACGTGGCCGAGGCGATTTTAGCCCTCCTGTTGGCAGATCGCGCGACCGTGGGCACTTTGGAAGGCGAGGACTTGGTGCTGCGGGTGGTCAGGGGTGACGCGCGCGACGTTTTTGTGAAACGCGCGTCGCCCGCTTCAAACCCAATCATCGAGCGCGTGATCGTGCGGGGAGAAATTTTGCTCGTCAACAATCTGCAGGATCCCGATTGCACGGAGCCAATTCTTCAGCCTCTGCGGCACATGGGCCTGCATGCCACCGTGTCTGTTCCTTTGCGCGCAGGTGATACGATCGTGGGGGCCCTGGGCGCCTCGCGGTTGCAGCCTCTTCCGTTCTCTGAGGAAGACATCGCCTTGCTTGAGCTGCTGGGTGCGCACGTGGCATCGGCGATCGTTCGCGCGGACGCTATGTGTGCCTTGGAGCGTAGCCGTGAAGCCGCGGTGGCGGCTTTGTCGGCGAAAGCGCAATTTCTCGCCAACATCAGCCATGAAATTCGAACGCCCATGAACGGTGTGCTGGGCATGACTGAGTTGGCCTTGATGGAGCCCACCTCGGCGACAGTTCGGGAGTACCTACAAACCATCAAGCAGTCTGGCTCCTACCTACTTCGCATCCTCAACGATCTTCTGGACGCGTCCCGCATCGAATCAGGGCAGCTCGAACTTGAAAGTGTGGCGTTTTCACCGACTGAAGAACTGGGAAATGTGCTGTCGCTGTTCAAACCCGATGCCATTCGTCGCGGAATCAATTTGAGCCTTGATGTCAGCGCTGACGTGCCTTCGACCGTTTTGGGCGACCCGTTGCGCGTGCGCCAGGTGATTTCGAATCTCATCGGCAATGCCCTGAAATTCACGGTGGTTGGAAGCGTGAGCGTGCGCGCGTTCACAGAGGCCGCTGGACTTGTGATCACTGTGAGGGATACGGGCGTCGGCATTGCGATCGAGAAACAGGCCGTGATCTTCGAGCCATTCGTTCAAGCCGATAGCTCAACCACGCGTCGCTTCGGTGGCTCGGGTTTGGGGCTGGCGATCGCCCAGCAGCTGGCGAGGCGCATGGGCGGCGACATCAGCGTGCAAAGCGCGCTTGGCCAAGGTGCCACGTTCCGGTTCAGCTTTGCGGCCGCCACCGTGCCAAAGCTGATGGCCACCGCAACCAACCCAGGGGTGGGCGCGCTGGTCTTACCACCGCTGCGCGTCCTGGTGGCGGAAGACAATGCGGTGAACCAACGCCTGGCGATGCTGTTTTTGGAAAAGCTTGGGCATTCGTCGCGTGCCGTCGACGATGGCGCCGCAGCCTTGCGTGCTTTGGAGGCGCAATCCTACGACGTTGTGTTCATGGATGTGCAGATGCCGGTTCTTGATGGCATGCAGGCCACCAGGCTTTTGCGCCAACGTGAAGGTCAATCGCGGCCCACGCAAGTTGTGGCCTTGACTGCGAACGCGCGCAGCGAAGATCGGCAAGCCTGCATTGACGCAGGCATGAACGATTTTCTCAGCAAGCCGTTCTCACTTGATGATCTGCAGTCGGTGTTGGCGCGCGCTTGGGAGCGGCTGCAAGCGCTCGCGCCTGTGACGGTGGTCTAGGGTTTGCTCCAGTGAGCGGTTGAGAGTGCGAAGCTTAGCTCCGGCTTAGCTTTGGCGGCTCTCATTGTTACCGTTGGCGGTGGAGTGCCGTAACCAGCGTCCGCGCGTGGTTACGGTGGGGCTGGGTATCCGCGGGGAAAAGGATGGCGTTATGTTGGTTATCTTATTGTTGGGTGGAGTGGTTGCTTTGGTGCTGCTGGGGATGTTGGTGTTTTCTATCGCGACGGGCGAGCCGCCCACGCCTCGCCGCATGATCACGGGCTTCAACCGCAGGATGCAGGCGCTCAAAACCACATACCCCTACGGCAGCATTCATCACAACGCGCTGGAGCCGAGGACGCGCCCCCAAGGGGCGCCTCCTTCGGCGAAACACTAAAGAACGTTTCACCCGGCCGTGGGCAGTCTCGGGCGACTGAAGCCTTGCCTTGTGGGCGATGTGCGTGTACGTGTGCCGCTCTTTCGCATCCATCCGCTTTATTGATGGCCATTCTGAGCGTACGATGAGGCGCGCCAAATTTCGGCGCCGGTCAGGCCCTAACTTCTGTTGTGGAGGAACGATGCGTACGTCAAGCAGTCGACAAACTTGGTTGCCTTTAGGTTTAAGCGGTCTTGCAGTCCTCAGCCTTTTCGTCATAGGCGCCTGTGGCTCGGACGACGATAACAATGTTGATGGCGCTGTTTCTCCTGACGGGTCCACCACTGATGGCACGGTCACCTTGTTGGACAGCGGCAGTGACGCTCTAGCTTCAGGGGACACACAGCAAGACGCCATCCTTGAAGTCGAATGCACGGACAAGGCCGATGGCACCGTGTGTGCCGCTGGCAGTGTGTGTTTGCAGAAGATCTGTGTCGCTTCCAGCTGCGGCGATGGCTACGTTGACGTGGCTCAAGGCGAAGACTGCGAAGACGGCAACGAAGTTACTGGCGATGGCTGCTCATCCTGTCGGTTTGATTGCAAGGCAGATTCTGATTGCAGCGATGGCAATGCTTGCACAGGCGTTGAGACTTGCGACAAGACGATGCCTCTGAAACCCGTTTGTAAAGCCGGCACCCCAGCGACCGCGGGCTCAGCGTGCATGTTGCCAGGTGGTGCCGCAGGCAAGTGCAGCAACAACGCATGCGTGACCGCCAGCTGTGGCAACAGTGCGGTGGATGCCGGTGAACAGTGCGACGACGGCAACGCCAATGATGACGACGGTTGCACCCGTGAATGTAAATTCACTTGTGCTGCCAGCGCCGACTGCAACGACGGCAACAAGTGCAACGGCGACGAGACTTGCGACACCAACACGCACAAGTGTGCTGCCGGTACGGCGGTGGTGTGTACGGCGGCGACTTGCACAATGTCGGGCATGTGCGATCCCGCCACGGGCGCCTGCAGTTATGGCGACGGCGATAAAGACGGAAAGGCGTGCAACGTTGACTGCAACGACGCGGATCCGGCTGTCTTCCCGGGCGCGTTTGAGTGCAAAGACGGCAAGGACAACGATTGTTCGACCGCTACGTCGGACACTGTGGCGCCGTCTTGCGAATGCTACGTTGACACCGACAAGGACGGCTACGCCTCATCGGTGACAGGTGCCATCACGGCGAGCGGTGTTTGCCCCGCGGGTTACACGCGCACCAAGCCCGTGGCTGTGGATACGATCGATTGTGGTCCGCGCGCGGCTTCCGCCAACCCCGCTCAAACCGCGTTTTTCCCGACTGCCTACTGCCCCAATAATTTGAACCTCTGTTTGGTGGGCTCGGGCTCGTTCGATTACAACTGCAACAAAGTGGAGGAGCCGTTCGATTCATCGTTGGCGTCTGCCACCTGCGTTGGTGCCGCGTCGAGGTTGTTGTGCTCATTCCGCTCGGGATGGATCACCAAGGTGCCGCAATGCGGGCAAAAGGGCACGTACAGAACCTGTTCGTGGTTGGCCAACGTGGGCTGCGTTGGATCCGATGCGGCTAACGTCACGCAAACCTGCCGATAGGAAGACGATGCTTTGAAAAGTAAGGGCGCGGCACATAGGTGCTGCGCCCTTTGCCTTATTCGGCCTTGGGCCGGGTGTCGCGTGGACTGTTCTTAAAAGGCGCGAGAGGAACGCTGGTAATTTGCTCTCTACCCGCATAAGCTGCGGCGACCGTGATTCCAAGTTCGACCGATACACCCAAGGCGACCCGGGGTCATCATCCGCCTGTTCAACCCCGGCGGGTTAGCCGAGGGCCGGTTCTGAAAGAGCGAACGATCTGGGAGCCGCTGTACCAAGATTGGCGATCGATGTATCGGTCTTTCACCGGTTCTTTCGCAGACGTGGTGGCGCAAAAAAGTCTACCCCAAGACGTCTTGGCGGGACTGACGGTGGCCGCCGTGGCCTTGCCGCTTAATCTTGCGTTGGCGGTGGCCAGCGGTTTGCCACCCGCCGCCGGTTTAGTGGCGGGGGCGATCGGCGGCTTCGTGGCCGGATTCGTGGGCGGCGCACCTTTGCAGGTCACGGGCCCCGCGGCCGCGTTGTCATCCATCGTGGCTGTCGTGGCCTTGCGTTTTGGTCCGGTGGGCGTCGCTTTGGCGGCTGTGATGGTGGGGGCGTTCCAGCTCTTGCTCGCGTTCACACGCGCAGGTCACGTGATGAAGCACGTCCCTGAGAGTGTGCTCGCAGGGTTCACGACGGGCGTTGGCATCAAACTGCTGGACCAGCAAATTCCTGAACTGCTGGGTTTCGACTACCGCGTCTATGAGCTGGCGATGATGCTGCACAAGCCAGACTGGTTGCACAAAGTTGAATGGCTGGCGGTGGTATCGGGCCTCGCGGTGGCCTTGTTGATCGTTGGAACGTCGCGATGGAAACGCTTTCCGGCGGCAATCGTAGGCGCTGGCCTTGTCACCTTCATCGCGAACTACGTCGGGTGGGACATCACGCGCGTGGGCGATGTGCCGTCTTCACTACCACCGTTTCGCTTTCCGCTGGTTCCCACGGAGCGCCTCGTTGAATTGATCACGGCAACTTTGCCTATCGCTTTTCTGGCGTCCGCAGAGTCGCTGCTTGCCGCGCGCGCGGTGGACCGCATGCAAGGTAAGAACGTAATCCGCCCTCACCACCCGAGTTTGGAGTTGCTAGGACAGGGGTTGGCGAACATTGCTTCAGGGCTGTTTACGGGGATGCCCGTTTCCGGTGTTGTTGTTCGCAGTGGCGTGAACGTGCAGAGCGGTGCTCGCACCAAGGTGGCCACCATGTTGCACGCGGTGTTCTTGGGCGCCGCGGTTTTACTGATGGGTTCGCTGATCGCACGGGTGCCACTGGCGGCTCTGGCGGGCCTTCTGTGCGTCATCGGTGTGCGGCTGGTGGATGTGCCCACCCTGGTTCACTTGGTGCGAACGGCGAAGCTGCAGGCCTTGGCCTTCTTGGTCACCGCCGCTGGCACCGTCACGGGTCATCTGATGCTGGGCCTCGTGGCAGGCCTCGTGATTTCCGCGCTCGACTATCTGCTGTTCCACCGCAAGGACGCCAAAGCTGCCCTAGAGGCGATGACTTCACCTCACCCTCCCGGCATCAGGGCGGTGCTTCCTGTTGAGCGTGCGGGTGCGCGCAAACTGCGAGCGGACACCACCGGCAGCGCCAGCGAGTGGATCGCGCACGTAAGGAGCCAGCCCTTCATTCCTGCAACCGCCTTCGTACATCCACAAGCCACAGTCATTGGGCAAGTGATCTTGAGCGATAACGTTCACGTGGCCGCGGGCAGTTCGGTCCGTGCCGATGAGGGCGCCCCCTTCTTCATTGGGCCCAATTCAAACATTCAAGACGGCGTGGTGATTCACGCCTTGAAGCAGAAGCACGTGATCGTCGGCGGCGAACGCTGGGCTGTGTACGTGGGCCGCAATGTTTCTATGGCCCACGATGCGCTTGTTCATGGGCCTTCGTATGTGGGCGACGACACTTTCATTGGGTTCAAAGCGGTTGTGCACGACGCTGTTGTGGGCAGCCATTGTTCCATAGGCATTGGGGCCGTCGTCGTGGGTGTTGAGGTCCCGGACAATCGTTTTGTGCCTCACGGAAGCATCATAGACACACAGGCGAAAGCTGATGCCTTGCCGCCCGTGACGATGGCACATCAACATTTCAACGAAGACGTGGTTGATGTGAATCGAGGCCTGGCGGCGGCTTATCGACGCATGGTGCAAGCGGGCCACACCACGCCACGGTTAACCACCGCCATTGACGAACCGCCGGTTTGGGGCGAGGCGTGGGCGCGCGCGTCTGTCGAACGTTTTTGACCGTCTGCGAAAGGATCGACGAGAATGTTTATCTTAGGGATCGTGCTGGGTGTTGGCTTGTTTGTGGCTTGGATGGCGAAGGATTGCGGCTTTCGGGTGGAAGAAGGCTGCGCCGCGGTCGTGCTGCGTTTTGGGGCAGCGTTGCACAATCCTGACGGCAGCCTACGGCTGTTTGGTCCTGGCGCTCACCTCAAATGGTCATTCGACGAGGTGCGTGTGGTTTCGCTGCGTGAACAGCTCGTGACCTTGGGCGGTCAACACGGCGCAGAACCGATGATGTTGGCCGACGGAACGGTGATTCGTCTCCAGTCAATGCTTCGCTACGCTCCTCAACGCGACGGCATCGCGAAGTATCTGTTCGGGCTTGTCCATCGCAAGGAACACGTGGCGGGCTTGTTTTCGAGCCTCCTGCGCAACGAGATTGCGAACGTGAAATCGCCTCCTCACACCACCGACATCACAACGATTGAAGACGATGTGGGCGGATCGTTCGGTCTGGTGCGTCGAGATCGGCAACTGCTTAACAAACGCATCGGTGACTTCGCCAAGGCTGAACTGGGCGATCGGTACGGCGTGCACTTCGAGGCCGTGGACATCACCGACATCCATCCTCCCGAAGAGATGGCTGACGCTTTGAATGCCGTCATGAGCGCGCGGGCCGAAGCGGATGGCTTGCGGTTTCGTGCGGAAGGTGAATGCGCGCAGAAGCTGATGGCCGCCAACCGCGGCGTGGAGATTGCCCGCGCCAAAGCTGCGGCGGTTGAGAATGAAATACAGGAGCTGGGGCGAAATCTGGCAGTTCTGCACGAAGCCGGAGTGCTGCGCGATTACGTTGAACGCAGGAAGGCCGAGGTGCTTTCTGAGTCACGCACCATGTACCTAAACGAAGGAAAAACGCTGTGAACGCCCAGGATTGGTTGATGTTGTTTGGCGGGGCGGCCGCGGGTGCCGCTGGCTTGTCTGTTTTGGGTCGTATCGCCCGGGGCTTCGGTGTGGCTGTCGAAGATGAGCACGTGGCTTTGGTCACGAGCTTTGGCAGAATCGTCGCCAAGCTAGAAAAACCTGGGCTGCACGTGCTGCCGGGCAAATGGTTGCCGTGGGTGAAGGTGCATCACGTATCGCGGGCCTTGGATTTTCGCATTATCCACGACCTGCACATCAACGATGCGCGCGGAACGACGGTGGTGGCGGATTTGTGGGTTGAGGTCCGCGTGGTGGACGCTGAGAAGGCGTTGTTCGCGGTGGAAGACTGGGATCAGGCCACGCAAAACTTGGTGGTTCACGCGGCGATGTCGATTCTCGGGAGCCGCGACTTTCAACAGATCCTTGACGATCGCAGCGAACTTGGGGCTCTGCTGGAGCGAGACGTATCTGGTGAAACGTTGCGTTGGGGCGTGAAAGTGGAACGCGTGTTCATCCGCCACGTGTCGCTCTTGCCAGAGGTTTCACGTCAAGTCTTCGGCACAGTGGCCACGCGCTTGGAACGAGCCCGCGCGGTTGTTGTCGAAAAGGGGCGCTTGGATGCTGCGGCGTTGGAGGCCGAGACTTCCAAACGTGTGGCCACGCTCGTTGCAGAGGCCAAATCACAATACTTGCTGGCTGTAGGACGAGCGTTGGAACGCTTGCGTCAGATCCCCGCCGTGTTTACGGCCTACAACCAGCTTTACGATCTCGCTCAGCTGCGTGGGGCACGCACCGTTGCCTTCCGAGGCTTCGACAATGACATGCGGCCCATCGAGGCCGCCATGTTGCCCACAAGCGCCAATCCCATCATCGGAACCGCATCAGATGACGGCACCGATGACAGGATGTGACCAGCGCTACCTCACTTGCCCTGCAACAACAGCTCTGACCGGCGTTGCACTTCTTTTGCATCGGCCAATGTGGACGCCCGCAGATCAACAACAAAGTATTCACCAGCCGCGGAGACGGTGGCTTTGACCTTCGGTACGGACAACGGATCGTTTTGCCCGCCACCGGCCGTTTGCACGCGGCAGTTCAGCTGGCGCTGCAAGTATGGCACCGACATTCCAGCCTCGGCAGGAATGAAAAGCCGCGCGCCCGCGCGACGAGTGAGCTCCGCCTTGCCGACGTTAAAGGTTTCCTGTAGGGGTTTCACGTGGGTAACGCCTTGGAGGGCGTCGCTTGTACCGCAGGTCATCGCGGCGGCGGCGGTGTTCGCGCCCAAAAGGGGTAGGGCCAGCGTCAGGACAGCGACTTTGAGAGTGTTCATATGATCCTCCTTGGTTTCAGTAAACTCTGACGGTGACGCCCTGCGGTCGGTATGGGGAATACACCCCAGGTCGGCCGGGTTTTGTACCCTAGAAGCTTTCATTTCCTCGGATTCACCTTTGCCCGCACCTCTACGCATAGCCCTTGTGGACGATCAGACGATCTTCCGCGAGATGCTGGCCCAGATCCTTGTCACCAAGCTGGGCGCACAGATCGTTGGTGAGTTCTCGACGGCTGCGGCGGCCGTCGCAGAACTGCCTGCACTCGCCCCAGCGTTGTTGGTTGTGGATGTGGTGCTGCCCGATGGCAGTGGCCTAGACGTCGTGGCGCGCTTGAAAAACAAACTGCCTCACACACGCGTGTTGGTGCTAACGGCGAGTGAGCGTTTGGAGGTTACGCAACAAGCGTCACAGCTTGGCGTTCACGGCATCGTTATGAAGGGTGTGTCGTTGGCGGACCTGCAGACGGCCGTAGAAACTGTGGCTCGTGGGGGCGCCTACTATTGCCCAACGTCGCTGCGGTTGCTGCGCTTGACAACTCATGGGCCCGCCGGGGATGAGCTCACGGTGCGCGAGAAGCAGGTCGCGATGATGATCGCTCGGGGCAAAAGCAGCAAGGCGATTGCTTCTGAGCTGCAGTTGAGCGTCAAGACGGTAGGCAACCATCGTTTGCATGTGATGAAGAAGCTAGGGGCCAGCAACGCCGCGGACGTCACGAGGCATGCCATAGAACGCGGGTGGCTTTAATCTGGTGGGGTGATGCCGAAATCGATCGTGAGCTCGCAGGGGGCGTTTGCCGATCCACAACTAACAGCGCTGTTCCGCGCCATCGCCGATTACACGTACGACTGGGAAAGCTGGGTTGACCCGCAGGGGGTCACGCGGTGGATCAATCCCGCCGTCGAGCGCATGACAGGGTTCGATGTTCATGCGTGCTTATCGATGCGCAACTATCCTTTGCGCCTCGTGTATAAGGACGACCGCCCGCGTGTGCGCAAGGCGCTGCAAAGCGCTGCCCAGCGGCAAAGCGGCAATGATTTAGAGTTCCGCATTCTGCGCAAGGATGGGGGGACGCGCTGGGGCGCCATCTCGTGGCAATCCTTGTATGCCGCGGACGGCACATGGCAGGGGTATCGCACGAGCGTCCGCGATGTTGATGCGCGAAAGCGCGCCGAAGATGATCTTCGGCAAGCAAAGACCCGCGCTGAAGAAGCTGACCGCGCCAAAAGCGATTTTTTGGCCACGATGAGCCACGAGATACGATCGCCTATCCAATGCATCTCGGGTTATGCCCAACTTATTGAGCGCACGGAGCTGACGTCGGAACAACGACGCTATCTTAAGATCTTGAGCCAGCAGAACGAGATGCTGCTGAAGATCGTTGATGACATCTTGAATTTCTCATCACTGCAAGCTGTGACGCCGCAATTGGAGCGACACCGTTTCGATGTGGTCGATGTTGTGCAGGCGGTGGTGGAAGCGATCAAACCGAAAGCAAAAGAGAAGCGCCTAGCCTTAGATGTGAAGTTGGCGCGTTCGGCTCGGCTTTCTGTGGTCGGTGACAGCTATCGAGTGCAACAGATCCTTGCCAATTTGGTAAACAACGCCGTCAAATTCACCGAACGAGGTGCGGTGACCGTAGACGTTCGCGCGCGCGTGGGCGAGGGCCAGCGTGTACATGTCACGTTTGCGGTATCTGACACCGGCATAGGCATCGACGCCAAGGCCGCGAGGCGTTTGTTTGAGCCATTTTCGCAAGGCGACGCTTCAACCACGCGGCGCTACGGCGGCAGCGGCTTGGGCCTGGCGATTAGCCACAAGCTGGCCACGGCGATGGGCGGCTCGCTCACATTCCGCAAAAAGCCCAAGGGGGCGTGCTTCGTGGCCGTTGTCCCGTTTGTTCAAGCGCGGGCAAGCCAAGCAAGGCCGCCGGCTCCCACCTACGAGCCGGAGCCACCGGCGCATCAACCGAAGCTCCGCATTCTTGTTGTGGACGACAATGCGGAGGCGCGTGAATTGGCTCAGGCCATGCTTCGGCACTTAGGTTTTCCAAGCGACGTGGCTGCCAATGGTCGCACCGCGGTGCAGATGGCAAAGCGAGTGCCTTACGACCTGTTGCTCATGGATCTGCGGATGCCCGACATGGACGGTCTACAAACAACAACGAAGCTTCGGCAAAGTGCGCTCGGCCAGCCCCGCATCTACGCGATGACGGCCAACGTCCTGGCCGAAGATCGGCAAGCTTGTTCGAACGCCGGCATGGATGGTTTCTTGGGCAAGCCCGTGCGCTTGACGGATCTAAAGCGCTTGTTGCTCCAATCGCAGCCGCGGCGCGTGCGGTCCGCGCGAAAGAAGCCTAAGCCGGTGCTAGATGCGAAGGTAATCAACGACCTTAAGCAAAGCGCCAGCGTGGGCGGCGCAAGCCTGTTGCAAACTTTCGGTCCGCGCGTTTGCGCAGCGATGACACAATCGCTGCGCAAGTTGCAAGAGCAAGCTGAGCTCGGTGATTCAAATCATGTGGCCGCGGTTGCGCATGACTTGAAGGGGCACGCGCGCATGATCGGCGCGCGCGTACTTGCGCGGCGTTTGGCCTTGGTTGAACGAACCGCACTGGCGGGCGACGTTCCCACGCGGGTCCAACTTGAACGCATCGCCGAGGGCGTGGCCACGGCCACGACGGCACTGCAATTGCTACTGCGTTAACTTTTGTCCGATTGCGGCTGTGAAGCCGCGAATTCAAGGCGGCGCCCGCGTTCATGATCGTTACGGCGTTGTCACCGAATTGTCATAAATGGCCCCTAGTATCCGCGGCCATTCACCATGTTGTTACGAAAATCTCTCCAAATTGTTGCTTTTGTGGCCACGGTGGCATGCTGCGCCCTTGCCGAAGCGCAAACCGAAGCCCCCGTGCCACTGCCCACCGCCCCAGCCCCCAGCGGCCCTGTGGCGGCTGCGCCGGCCGCACTTGAGGTGGTGGCACCTGCGGCCGCTCCGGCCAAGAAACATTGGTACGAACTATTGAGAATCCGCGGCTACACCCAGCTGCGCTACAACCGCTTGCCCAGCTTTGACGAAAACGACGCTCTCATCAATACACAAGGCGACCGCAGCATTGGTAAGGGCAACGGCTTTGCTTTGCGTCGCGCACGCTTGATCATTCAGGGCGACGTACACGAACATGTATTCGTTTACTTGCAGCCTGACTTTGCTTCAACCATAGGCGAGCAGCTTCACGTGGCCATCCTTCGCGATTGGTACGCCGACGTCAGCTTAGACAAGAAGAAGGAATTTCGATTCCGTGTGGGCCAGTCGAAGGTGCCGTACGGTTTTGAGAACATGCAGAGCAGCAGCAACCGTCTGGCTTTAGACCGCAATGACGCCATCAACAGCGCCGTCAAAGATGAACGCGACATTGGGGTGTTCTTCTATTGGGCTCCGGAAGAGATTCGCAAACGCTTTAAGCACCTGGTGGATTCAGGCCTCAAAGGCTCTGGCGATTACGGTGTTTTGGCGGCGGGTGTGTTCAATGGTCAGAATGCGAACCGGCCCGAGCGCAACGACAACCTGCACAAAGTGGCTCGCGTGACTTACCCCTTCCTGTTCGGCAAGCAATTCGTTGAAGTGGGCGTTGGGGGCTACATGGGCAAATACACGATTGCCTTGGCACAACCATCCGGCGGCACAACCATCACCTCAACCCAAACCGATAACACCTACCAAGACTGGCGCGCGGCGGGCAGCTTGACTGTGTACCCGCAGCCGTTTGGTTTTCAGGCTGAATGGAACTTTGGCGAGGGACCAGCGCTTGGAAAAAACCAAACCACCATCATCCGCAACCGACCGTTGCACGGTGGCTACGCGCAGCTGATGTACAAGCTCGACACGGCCGACGGCCAGAGCATCACGCCCTACAGCCGCGGCACCTACTATGAAGGTGGCAAGAAGTTCGAACCGAACGCGCCTCGGTATAGCGTGAGAGAATGGGAGACGGGCATTGAGTGGCAACCGTACAGTGCCGTTGAATTGACGTTGGCCTACGCCGTCTCAAGCCGCACGAGCGATAAGTACCCTTACACGAAGCAAGATGGCCAACTGACCCGGGTGCAGGTGCAGTTCAATTACTAAGCGGCCTTCAAAGTGCGAACGTGCCGGTGGTGTTTGAGACGGTCACGTAAGAAGGGCTTGCTGATGATGCGTGAGCGAAACCAAATCGATCATCTGCGGACGTCTTGCGGCCCAGTCGCTAACTCCCCTGCGAGTACCAAGTAGGCTGCTGCGGTCCAGCTGAACGCCGTGTCTTTGCGCGGCTGCCCCGTCAGCGCATCATAGTTTTCGGGCATCGACGTTGACTGAAGCGTTCGGCAATAGGCACGCGCCACCTGCAACGCTAAATCGCGCGCGCCCGACGCCAAGAGGCCATCAACGATAAGCAGCGTGGAAGGACCCCATACGGGGCCCCGCCAATAACCGTCGGGTTCATAGAGCGGGCTCTGCGGCCACTCGGTGGCCAGCCCTTGCGCGGTGACGAACTTAGTGATCGTGTTGAGCAAGCTGGAGCGAACGGCTGCGGGGAGCCTGTTGCCCAAGATCAGCGGCACCCACAACAGCAGCGAATCGCTGGCGATGAAGCGGTCGGTGCCCGAAAGTGTGGCCACGAAGCGATCCGCTCGCCAGAACGCGGACAGCATCTTCTCGATTAGCGCCGTTGACCGTTGCTTCCATTCACGCGCTTCCGCCTGCTTACCCAGACGTCCCGCCAGATCGGCCAGAACATCCATTTTCACCGCCAAATAGGAGGCTAAGTCAGGCGATTCCAAAGGCACGCCCAACACGAAAGGCGAGGCATTGTCCCAGCCTGAATCATTGCCGTGCTCGTACTGTGGCAAACCATCGTGATCGTCATCGCGGCTCAACCACCATTGCGCTTGCTGCACCAGCCGCACGTAGACCTCCTTCGTGCGGGCTGGCTTGATGAAGGCCTGGGGATTGTCTTTCATCATCCGCCGAAGCGCCCAGCCCTGAACAGGCGGCTTGGTGAAGTCGAAGGTGCGAACGGTATCGTTGAGACGATCGGGGATGGCGCCATATTCATCTTGCGCTTCGAGGACCACCATCAGTTCATCCCACGCAGCGTCGGGCGCTTCGGCGGCCAACGCCAGCGCATGAAAAGCGTGATCCCAGCCCCAATCGCCGATCAAGGTATTCTTGGTTGAGAAGATCGCCTTGCGAGACAATAGCAACCGTGGGCCCACGCGGTTCGACCACAAGATGAACGACGCCATCCGAGCGCCCGCCTCAAGATCTATTGGTGCGCGCGGCAGCTGCCTGCGCCAGGCCGAAAGCTTGTCGGCGATGGCGGGCCCCAATCGCTCGAACGATGGCCGGGCGGCGGGCGCACGCCACGTGGAATGAAACTCATCGATCGCCACCTCCGCAACATCGTCGGCCCCTGGGGTAACGATGAAACCAAGGCTCTTGGGCGCTTGACCTCGCACCACCTCCATCTGCCCCTGCATCGTTTGCAGCATCAGCTTCAGTTTATTCGAGGCCACATTCAGCACCACCCGATCAGCGGCCGCCCGCCACGCGTCGTCCGCGTCGCGCAGATATACAACCTTCACGCGCACGCTGAGACCGCCACTTGATCGCACACGCACGGATCCAGGCCCATCGAAGGCCAGCTCCACGGCGCCACCTTCGGCCTGCAAACGAACACCCAGCGCCGTCGCGTGTTCACGCGTTCGCACCACCGCCCCATTTCGCAAAGTTTCGAAGAGCAGCATGCTTTGATGATCTGTCGCCCCCCTGACACTGCGCAGATAGAGCCCCTCGCTTCGTGTATCGGTGGCTGTCAGATGTGCCAGGGTCAGATAAGAGCCGTCGTGGCTAAGCGGTACGTACTGCAGATCCAAAGGTAAGGGAGGCGCCACTTGTGCAAAAGACGCAGAGGCTGCAACAGCGACAACAGCAACGGTGAAGGCAAAACGAGCGAGCATCCGCGGCACTATAGGGCATCCAAGGTCCGCGCCCATCGTTACTAAGGGCCACCCAGCTGGGGCTATGGCGAAAGTTTCTCTGCGACAACCTCTGCGCAGACCGGTCAGGGATTTGTCCGTGAACTGAGGAGCTTTCTATGAAAACCAATATTCTTCGACGTACGAGTTTAATTTTCACCATCTCCGCAACATTGAGTGGCTTCGGCTGCGATGGCGCTTCCCCTCAAACGCCCGCCACGCCCGATGACCCCGAAGCGCAAGAGTTGATCGGAGGTTTTCCCGCGGGTGACAAACGTCTCGATTTTGTGGGGGCCTTGGTGGCCTACGATCCCAGATCGCCGTATAGCCCACCGGAAGCCTTTTGCAGTGGATCCTTGGTGGGCGCCGAAAGCGTGATGACGGCGAAACACTGTGCCCAGATCCTGGATCAAATCTCGTACTACGGGCTCAAGGCCGGCTTCGCTGTGGGCTCTAACTCGGCGGCCCCGTCGCGCATCATTCCCATCGTTGAGTACGATCAAGCCCCGGGCGACATCGGTGGCTTCGTCGGTATGGGGCAAGACGTGGCGGTGGTTCATCTGGAATCACCCGTCACAGACATTGCGCCCGTGGTTCCAAAGACTCTTACCGAAAAGCAGATTGGCCAGAAGATGGTGGCCATCGGTTATGGCGTGATGAACAACGCCGGCCAATCTGGTCAACGCCGCGTGGGCACGCAAACGGTGAAAGCGGTTGAGGGCCGGGTCTTCGAGGCGCTGTTTGGCAACTTCGATAAGTTCTACGCTTGGTTCACGAGCCAAGGCTATTACAGCGGGACACTCGATTCGTCTGATGCGCGTCCGCCGATGCCCACGCCCACGGATGCCGGTGGCTCTGTCGCCGATGGAGGCGTCGCTGTGGATGGTGGCGGCGGCATTAATGACGGAGGTTTTCCTCCCTACGATCCCACGGCCTTTGCACGCTACATTTACGACTCAACTCTGTTGCTGAGCGGGTATGAAGCGGTGACCGGTGGCCAGCCTGGCGACGCACAACCTTGCTACGGCGATTCGGGCAGCCCGTTGATTCGCTATAACGCCAAGACAGCCAACTATGAAGCCTGGGGTGTGGTCTCCGGTGGCGTGGGCTCATCAAAGAGCGTCTGCGACTTCGGCACTGTGTACGCCACCTTCGGCACGGAAGTGTTGGCTTACGTCAAAGCGTCAGCCAAGTGGACTGACCCCTGCAAGGATCTCACAGACGCCGGTTCGTGCGTTGGCAACGTGGCCTCCCGTTGCACAGGCATAGGTGAAGGCGCACGCCGAATCTCGGCGCTCGATTGCGACTTGTTGGGCTTGCAGTGTCAGGCCACGCCGGTTGGAGTCGCGTGTGGAGACACAGTGCTGGCCCCGCCTCCCGCACCGAAGGGCGACCCCAAAAAAGCACCCGATTTCTCCGCTCTCGCGAATAAGTCGTTTTCTGTGAAGTAGACAAGAGCAGACGCAATGCAGCTGAGGCGCACCCCGGGCCACTTGAGCTCAGGGTGCGCCTTTGAACTTTGTATGGGAAGGTATTCTAGTGTCGCGCGGAGTACGTGCGTCTGCGTGTCTCATACCGCTGGAAGCCATTAAGCAATTTGCTCCGTGCTGCCGATTGGGTAGGTCTTCTAGTGCTTTAGTACCAAAAAACGTTCCATCCAACGAACAGGTGATTCACTTCAGGGAACTGGGCGTTAGAGTAACGAAACACGGGAGCGGCTCGTTTGGCGGCTCCCCACCCGGGGACGACCGGTGGTGGCACTAGGAGGTTCAAAAGTGTTGCACAAAGAATTTCGATCGGCGTTCTTCCTGTTTGCGGGTTTCGCCCTGGTGGGTGGCGCCTGCACTGGCTCCGTGGGCCAAGCCGGCGGCGAGTCTGGTGGCGATCGCGGCGGTGGTGGCGGTGGGGACTCGGGTGGCGGTGGCGGCACTGTGGAACCAAACCCCCCCGGTGCGTGCCGGGTGGCGGTCCCCATGCGCAGGCTCACGGAAGTGCAGTACCGCAACGCCATCCGTGACATTTTTCAGGGCCAGGCCACGTTGCCCAAAGATTTTGCGATTCCAACCTTGGGCGCGCCAACGTCTGGTTTCACCACGGACACGGGGTACAACGCCGTTGATCTTGGCGTGGCCCGCGAGCTCAATGATGCGGCCATCACAATTCCGCTTTCGGTGGTCGATAAGCTTTCAACTTTGTTGCCGTGTGCTTCAACGCCAAACGAAGCCTGTGCCCAAACCTTCATCGACACTTACGGCCGCCGCGCCTATCGTCGGCCTTTGCTTGATTCCGAAAAGGCCACCTTGCTCAAAGCCTTCAAACTCGGCACGGGCACCGACGCCTTCAAGGACGGCATCGCTGCCGTTGTGGCAACGATTTTGAACTCGCCTGAATTCACGTATCAAACGGAGGCCGGAAGCAACTCGGGCGCCGAAGTGCTTGCGTTGACAAGCTATGAAGTGGCATCGCGTTTGTCGTTTCTGTTATGGGATTCCGTTCCAGACGACGCGTTATTGGACGCGGCCGCTGCCGGCAAGTTGAACTCTGCCAACGACATTCGTGCGCAAGCGGATCGTTTGCTGGGTGATCCGAAGGCGCGTGCCACCATCGCGCGTTTCGTGAGCGAGTGGGCGCATTTCAAGTTGCCCGCGGCTGGTCAACGGGCCGACAAGTTATATACCGCTGAACTTGCCACAGCGATGCAATCAGAGTTCGAGAAGTTCGCGGCTGACAGCTTCTTGAGCGATGGCAAAACCTTAAAGACGTTTCTCACGTCAGACGCGCCGTTTGCCAACCCAACTTTGGACGCCTTTATCAAGGCCAATGGTGGTTACACAGGCCGTTCGGGGTTGTTAACCCAGCCCGCTTTGTTGACGGGTTTGGCCAGTTCCACCGATACCTCGCCGATTCGCCGCAGCGTGTTCGTCCGCACGAAGCTTACCTGCGAAGCCTTCCCGGCGCCCCCCAACGACGCTCTTACAGTTGAAACGGGCCTTACCTTGCCTGCGGATGCCACCCAACGGCAGCGATCGACCGTGCGTGTGGCTAACCCCCGTTGTGGCGGCTGCCACCACTTGATCGATCCTCTGGGCTTCGGCTTCGAGGCTTTCGACGAGCTGGGGCGGTTCAGGCAAAAAGCCAAAGATGGTTCGGCCATCGACGCCAGCGGTGAGTTTGTTGAGCCTGCGTCGAAGGAGCTTGAGGGCAAGTTCACTTCGCTCAACGATCTTGGTGGCCGGTTGGCTGAGAGCCCCGCGGTGCACGAGTGTTTGTCGCGCCAACTGTTCCGCTTTAGCTATGCGAGGACCGACGGCGACGCTGACAGCTGCTCGATCCAAGGGGTAGCGAAGAAGTTCGCGGATTCTGGCTTAGGCTTGCGCGATCTGGTTATGGCGGTTGTCACCGCCGATGAGTTCCGTTTTCGGCGCGTGCAGTAAGGAGTTTCAAAATGCACTTCAAAAACATCACTCGACGAACGCTCATCCGTGGTTCCGCAGGCGCCGTGTTGGGCTTGCCCTGGCTTGAATTGACGGCAGGGAAATCGTTTGCGCAAACGGGCGCCCCCAAGCGCTTGCTGATCTACTTTAGCGGTGAAGGCAACATGATCAACCTGTGGAAGCCGAACGTGGCTTCGGGTGCTGCGTTGCCTGCGGCCTTGCCGCCCGTGCTGACGCCTCTCAATCAGTACAAGTCGAAACTGAACTTGCTACACCCGGTCGACAACGTCGTCGGCGACATGATGAGTGGCAACGGCCACAACAAGGCGGGGCGTTCGATCTTGTCATGCAATGACTTCACCAACGGGGAAGGGAGCCCCGCCAAAGGCCCGTCTATTGATCAGTACATGAAGCAAAAGCTGGGCGTCAAAAGCCTTGAATTGAAGGTCAACGGCGATGGCGTGGGCGAATACCAGATGTTGTTCTCCGGCCCGGGCCAATCGGTCAGCGGCGAGGCCAACCCTCAGCGGGTGTTCGACCGCTTGTTCAAGACGTTGCCCGCCACAGGTGGTGGCGCACCTCCGCCTGTTCCTGTAGCAACCGCCGCCGATCGTTTGCGCGCCAAGAACAAAGACATCCTATCGCTGGTGAAGGAGAACTTCACGAGCGTTCGCAACCAACTGGGCAAAGAGGATCAAACGCGCCTCGACATTCACGCCCAGCGTCTGAGTGATCTCGAAAAGGAGTTGGGAAGCGTCAACACGCCGATCCCGTCGGGAGGTGGATTGGCGGCAAAATGTGGCTCGCCTGGCACGCTACCAACGGGCGATGGCTCGAAGGTCAACCGCGCTCAAGCGATGAACGCCGCGATGGCGATGGCCTGCAACTTCGCGCAGATCGTCACAATTCAGGACACGAACTACGATTCGCAAAGCTTCCCGTGGCTGGGCAACGTTTCCTTACCAGGGGGGTGGCATCAATGCGTGCACGAACGCTCGCCTGCCAGTGAGCTGCAAAAAGGTTTCACGTGGTACGCCAGCGCGTTCAAGGACATTCTTGACGCTATGAACGCCGTACCCGAGGGTGACGGCACCATGTTGGATAACTCGCTGGTCATGTGGATCACCGAATACGGTGATGGCGCGTCTCACAGCACCATGGGCATCCCCATTATTCTGGCTGGCAGCTTGGGCGGCAAAATTCGCACCGATCGATTCCTCAGCTTCGCCAACGGCACGTCTTCCACAAACCGTTTGTTCGTGACGATCATGCAGTTGTTCGGCATGTCTGACAACAGCTTCGGCATTGGTCCCCGCAACAGCGGCACGTTGCCGGGCATCGCTTAACGGGCAGCGGAACGCCGCGTCCGCGGCCTTTATGAAAGAGGCAGCGAGAAGTGGTAGCTAGCAATGCGCATGCGCTTACGCAGGTAGAAGCGGTGCGCGTCGTGTCTTTGCACGCCAGAGTCTAGGGTGAGTGCTTCGCAACCGTCGGCGCGCGCCTTAGCCGCGAGCCAATCAAACAGTTTATCGCCATAGCCGCGCGACCGTGAACGTTCGTCCGTCACCAGATCGTCGACGTAAAGGAATCGCCCCTGGTGAAGGCATTCGAAAATACGAAAGCCGGCGACCCCGCGAACTTCACCCTCATCTTCCAAGTATGCCAGCAAGTAACCTTCGCGGGCCTGCCTGCCCACGCGTTCAACGAATTCGTCCTCCGTCAAATGTGGGCGCAGTTGTTTCATCACGGGGAAACAAAGCCGGTGATCTTCCGGAGTCGGCGCAAGCTTGATGGTGGGCATGGGCGGCATCCTACAATAGGCAGCCGCTTCAAGTCAGGCATGCGCCTCGGCTTCCCCCTGACGCTAGACCTGCGCTAGAGTCCTCGGGTGTCGAGGCGCATTTGGGCGGCAACCGTGGCCTCCGCGGTGGTGCACATCGTTTTGGTGCTCTTCTTGAGAAAGGGCAGCCATCCGCTTGTGCAGGATCCGCCCGCGGCCGTTGAGCTTGAAGTGGTTTACTCTCCCTCGATCACGCCTCGTGCGGCCACTCCCGAACTCAAAGAGGTTCCGCAGGCGTTGCCCGCGCCCGGCCGGCCGCCGCGCGCGGCCATTGGCGTGCGGGGGACAAGTGCCGTGCCCGCCTCGGAGCCAGCCACAATCGAAACCGCCCCCGCGGTGCGTGGGGACGAGGCGGTTGATCGGTTGTGGACGTTGCGGGCCGCGCCGCGGGTGCCGATGGTGGGGCCCCCGGTGGGCGACGAGGATCCAAATGAAATGTTTGCCAACCGCGTTCCCAACGTGATCAAGCGAAGCCCTGGGCCTAAAGACGCAAAGGTGATCGAGGGGCGCTCGGGTGTGAAGATGAAGCTGGCTGACGATGGCAGCATTGAAAGCTTTGTTGATCCCAGCGCCCATATTGCAGGCGCCGGCATCGTGTTTGATGTCACCGATTCTGTGATGAAGAAGCTGGGCGAGAACCCCTATCGTTATGAGCAGCATCGTTTGGCCGAGGCCACGCGTGAGGAGCGGCTTTGTCGACGTCTCAAGGTGCAGGCAGAGAATGAACGGCAGGCCCTGTTTTCTTTGACGGGTGAGCTTGCCGCGATCTGGGGCAACACCGCGCTTTCGACGGCGGAGCGACGCAAGTTGCTGTTCGCACGTTGGGATGAATGCCGAGAGGACAAAGGCGACGCGGGGGCGTCGGGTGCGGGCGCCATGCGCGCGGCGATTCTCTCGTTCATACGCATGAACCTGCCGTACGGCTCGGCCCACGCGTATTCCGCGCACGAATTGGCCGCGTTCAACGCCGAACGGCTTTCCGCGGCCGCTTTCGCGCCTTACACCCCGCCCGCATCCTTGGCGCCCGTGCCCGACGCCGGCGGCGGCTGAGCGCCACGGGCACAAAGCCGCTACACTGCCGCGCATGTTTCGCTCTGCTGGCTGGTGTGCTGTTGTTTTGAGCCTGTCTGTAGCTACGTTGGCGCGTGCTGACGAGGGCATGTGGACGTTCGATAACTTTCCCAAGGCAAAGGTGAAAGCCGCTTACGGCTTCGAGCCTGATGACGCCTGGCTTGCCCACGTGATGCACGCGTCGGTGCGCTTGGCGGGCGGCTGTTCAGGCAGCTTTGTAAGCGCCACCGGCCTCGTGGCCACCAACCACCACTGCGCGCGCACGTGCATCCAGGCGCTTTCAACCAAAGAGCAAGACCTCGCGGCGATGGGGTTTTCCGCGAAGGCACAAGCCGATGAGCGTCGGTGCCCCGATATGGAGGTGCACCAACTGCAAGAGATCCGCGACGTCACCGCCGCCGTGGTCAAAGCCACGCAAGGGTTGCAAGGCGAGCGCTACCACGACGCGCTTAAAGCGGCGCAGGCAGAGCTTGAACGGGCTTGCCAAACCGACCAGCAAACGCGCTGCGAAGTGGTTGGCCTTTACCATGGCGGGCAATACCGACTGCACAGGTATAAGCGGTTCGAGGATGTGCGGTTGGTGTTTGCGCCGGAAGACGCCGTTGCATTCTTTGGTGGCGATCCCTATAACTTCACCTTCCCCCGCTACGACCTGGATGTTTCCTTCGTGCGTGCCTATGAAGGCGGCAAACCCGCTGTGACGACCGAACATTTTCGTTGGTCAAGTCATGAGCCCAAAGAAGGCTTGTTGACGTTTGTGTCGGGAAACCCTGGCAACACGGAACGACTGCTTACGTGGGCGCAACTTGTTTACCAGCGTGACGTGGCGTTGCCCGAAGCGTTGATGTCGTTGTCTGAGTTGCGGGGGGTGCTGACGGAATACGGCCGCCGTGGCGCGGAAGAGCGCCGCACGTCGCAGGATCTTCTCTTTGGCGTGGAGAATCGTTTCAAAGCCGTGCGCGGGCGATGGAACGCGCTGATGCAGGGCCAGCTGGTGGCGGCCAAGCTTGCAGATGAACGACGTTTGCGGTCGAAAGTGGCGGCGAATCCGCAGTTGCGGCGCACGACGGCGGGTGCGTGGGATGCGATCGCTAAGGCGGTTGAACGGCAAAAGCAACTTCGCAAATCATTCTTCTTCATCGAAGGCTACGGCGGCGTTCGGTCCGACTTGATGCAGATCGCCCGCACACTGGTGCGCGGCACAACTGAGCTGGGCGTGCCAAATGAAAAACGCTTGGAAGAATTCCGTGAGTCGGCGCTGCCTACGCTGTTGCAGCGTTTGTTTAGCCAAGCGCCCGTATACAGCCAGGTGCAAACCCTGCTGCTAACGCATTACTTTACGAAGCTGCGCGAAGAGCTTGGGCCAGCGCACCCGTTTGTGGTTCAGATCTTAGGTCCACAATCACCCGAAGAACTGGCGGTGGCGTTGGTCAAAGGCACACGGCTGGCTGATGTTGGTGTGAGGCGCAAGCTTTGGCAGGGTGGAACCGCCGCTGTGGCCGCCGCAGCCAAATCGGATCCATTGCTGGCGCTGGCGCAGAAGATCGACGTGCAAGCGCGTTTGGTACGTAAGGAGTGGGACACCGAAGTGGACGCCACGATGCTGCAAAATACGGAGAGCATCGCTAAGGCGCGGTTCGTATTGGAAGGCACACAAACCTATCCAGACGCCACCTTTTCACCTCGCCTTAACTACGGCAGCATCAAAGGCTACGTGCAGGGCAATGAGATGGTCCAGCCGATAACAACGTTCGCGGGATCTTTTCAATTGCACACGGGCCGCGAGCCGTTTGCGCTGCCAAAGACGTGGCTCAATGTGGAGCGCACCTTCGATCTGCAAACGCCGCTGAACTTCGCCAGCAACAACGACATCATCGGCGGCAACTCAGGCTCGCCGGTGATCACGGCCGAACGCGAGGTGATTGGCTTGGTGTTCGACGGAAACATCCAATCGTTGGGCGGCGACTACGGTTTCGATCCGGCCACCAATCGAACTGTGTCGGTGGCGTCGATCGCGATCTTGCGCGCGCTTGGGAAGATTTACGGCGCGGATCGCCTCGTCAAAGAACTGTCGCCATAAGTCGGCCGCGCAAGCGCTTTCACGGCCTGTCTATGTAAGAGTTGGGGCCGGTGCCCGTGGCCTTGCTAGCGTCAAGCGCGTGAACCGCGCTTCCGTAACGTACAAAGTTTGGTTGGTTTGTTTCGCCGTGATTGCTTTGCTTGATGCTGGCTGTGCGCCCCAGACGCGTGAAGAGAACGTGGCGATCGGTGCGGACGGCACTGTCGGCAGCGGTGGGGGCGGTGGTCGTGGCGGCGCCGCAGGCAGCAAGGCAACGGGCGGCGGTGGGCAGGCAGGAGCGTTGCCACCTAACAATGAGAACAACAATGAGAATGTCGATGCTGGTTTTGACGCTGGGTTGCAGTCTCAAGATGCGACATCGCTCGACACGGCGGCAAAGTTGGACGCCGCGCCCAGGATGGATGCCCCTGCCAAGTTGGATGCCGCGCCGAAGTTGGACGCGGCTTCACCCACCAAGGCTGCACTTGTGGGCGAGCCTATGAACTGCAATGCCGCCGGGCCGCCCGCAGAAGACGTTTTGGCCACGTTCGAGAGCACGGCGGTGGAAACAGTGGCGGTGGGCGACCGCACACCCGCGGCACCTGCTCAGATCTTCACAGACGGCACAGCGGGCAACATCAGCGTCACCACGGCTTTGGAAGCACGTTGCACCAGCACAAAATCAAGCGTGTATAGCGGCAGCGGCTTTACTTTTTGGGGCGCGGTGGTTGCGCTTGATTTCAAAGGCCCGCTGTCGCCTCGCCAGTTCTATGATGCCACCCGCTATAAAGGCATCGCATTTTACGCGCGCGCAGCTGCGGCGACGGTTGTGCGGTTGAAGATCTCAGACAAGAACAACGCGCGCTGGGGAGACGTGTGCACGGTGGACGTCAATTGTGATGACTATTGGGGAAGGCAATTGCAGCTGGGCCCGGAGTGGAAGCGTTATTATGTGGCGTTCAACGATCTGGACACGTTGCGGCCGCCCGTCTTTGGACCTTTTGTGCCCAAGGAAACGACGGGCATCGAATTCGTTGCGCCCGCCAACGCCGCGTTCGAGATCCACGTCGATGACATCGCGTTCGTGAAGTAGCGCGCGCTATATGCCGACCCAAACGAGTCCGGCCCTGATCCACAAGGGGCACGTGAACACGCTTACCAGCGTGGTGCCGAGCACGATTTGCACGGCGGTCAAAGGCACGCCGCCATAATGGCGGGCAATGATGATGGGGATCACGGCCGAGGGCATGGCGGCCTGCACCACCAACACGCGCTTAAGCTCAATGGGGCAGGGCAACCAGCGAGCCCCACACAACATCAGCAAAGGCAGCACGCCGAGTCGGAGCACCGAAGCGCCCACAAGCACGCGTGGCGAGAACAAAAGTTTGGGCTCGCGGATGTACTGGGCCAAGTTTACACCTGTCATCAGCAGACCCAGGGGAATCATGCAACGGGCGAGCGCATGAATGATGTCGGTTGCCAAAGTGGGCACGTAGCTGACCAGGCCTGACAGGTTCAAAGGCACGGCGACGAACATCGTCAACACGACGGGGTTCAACAGCTTCTTCCAGCCTTGCCGCAATGACAACCCGCTCAACACCAACACGCCCAGGGTCCACACGGCGCCTTCAACACCCACGTTGTGCACCAGCAGAATGCCCTGGCTTTGCGGACCGAACATGGCAGCCATGATGGGCAGCGGTAGATAACCATAGTTCGCGAGGCCCGCCGTTAGAGCAAACGTGCGTTCGCTGGGGCGGTCACCCAACCGCAAGCGTCGGGCCACATAAAGCGCCACGCCGAGCCCCACGGCCGTAAATGAAAAGCCCACCAAAGGCGGCAGCAGGATGTTGCCCAAGGTGTGCATAGCCGCGTTGCCCACAATGGACTCGAAGATCAGGCAGGGCATCAGAAGGTTCACCACCAACCTGATGAGGCTCGCTTCAGCCGCGTCTTCGACCCATCCCACGCGCCGCACGCCCACGCCGATGGCGATCAAGCTGAAGACAGGCAGGGTGAGCGAAAGCAGATTCCAATACGACATGGCGCTGGCGGCCGACAGTGTAGACGGCGTGTGCGGATCCGCCAACCTACGGCGTGTGCGCCCACTAAAGAGTCCGGCGAGGCCGAATGTGGTGGCGCCTTGGGGCGTGCGCCCCATGCTTGGCGCTACGAGGTCTGCACCTGGGCACGGCTAACACAGCGGCGTCGACGATGGTGGTGGTGGTGGTGTCCCAAAACGAATCCACTGAGGGCGCCTCGCGCCCCGGGGGGGATGAAACGTGCGCGGCCTTCGCTCCCAGCACTTACGCCCCAAACAGCGGCAGCACTTTGCCCGCGTTCTCGAACACGCCGCTATCCGTGATGTTGGAAAGCGTCGCCTTCGGCCGCGTCACGCTGCTACAGCTTTTGTGACCAGCGAGCCGCTGCCTGTGTTGACGTTCACCCGGCGTTGCAGCTCAGCGATGCGGGCGATGTGATCGTCCAAACGAACAAGTTTGCTGGATCGAAGGTGGCGCTGATCTCTTGAATCTTGCCCGTTTGGTTCACAGGATCCGAATAGGACCACGAATAGCCGTTGCGGCTGCCCGCCACAAGCACGCGGTCAACGCTGTTCACTAACCATTGGTCTTCTGTAAGACCATACTGACGCTACTGTCATGTAACGCGGACAAGCGCCGCGCACCACTTCGTAACCTAACGGTGCGCAAACGCCACGAATCGCGCGCCCACCATATGGCACATCGTCTGCAGTTGGGTGCCGTCGAGGAAACACATGACACTCGAAACATTCTTGCTTTGGTTGGCCGTCGGTTTGATCGCGGGTTGGTTGGCTTCAGCGGTTGTCGGCGGTGGTTTTGGCGTTGTGGGCGACATCGTGGTGGGCATCGTGGGCGCTTTCATCGGCGGCTTCTTGTTTCGCGCGGTCGGCGCTGGCGTACCGGTCGGAGGGTTAGCGGGAACCATCATCGTGGCGTTCGTTGGGGCCGTGGTGTTGTTGCTGTTGCTGCGCTTGATCCGGCGTGGCTCTGCGTCGAATCCGTAAAGCGTGGGGCAAATTATGAAAACTGTGAAAGCTATGGCTGTGGCTGTTCTGTGCGCGGCAAGCGCTTGCGGATACAACGGCGTGATTGATAAGGATGAGGCGGTGAAAGGCTCGTGGTCGGAGGTTGAAAACCAATACCAACGCCGCGCCGATCTGATTCCGAATTTGGTGAACACCGTCAAAGGCGCTGCGAACTTTGAACAGGAAACACTCACGCGGGTGATCGAGGCGCGCGCCAACGCTACGTCGATCAAAATGGATGCGTCCATCGTTGACGATCCGGAGCGACTGAAGCGCTTTGAAGAAGCGCAGGCAAAACTCTCGGGCGCTTTGTCACGGCTGCTGGCAACGGTTGAGAATTACCCTGATCTGAAAGTGTCCGCTGCCTACCGCGATCTGATGGCTCAACTCGAGGGCACAGAGAACCGCATCGCTGTGGCTCGGCAGCGCTACATCGCCAACGTGGCTGACTACAACGCATACGTGCAGAAGCTGCCCACCAGCGTTGGCGCCCGCATTCGAGGTAAATCAGCCCGGGCCACCTTCACGGCCAGCACGCCTGGTGCCGAGCGCGCCCCTGAAGTGAAGTTTTAAGTGCAGACCGCCATGGGGCGCTTGTGGCTCTCGATCATTGGGGTGATTGCCTGGGTGGGCATCGCGCAAGCGGCGCCGGTGCCCACCTTAAGCCGGCGCGTGGAAGATCAAGCGGGCGTACTGTCGGCGCAACAGCAACAGGAGCTTGAATCCACCCTAGCCGCGTATGAACAGCGTACGGGCCATCAATTTGCCTTGCTGACGGTCAAGAGCCTGGACGGCTCACCGCTTGAAGAGTTCAGCATTCAGGTGGCGGACGCTTGGAAGCTGGGTGACAAGCAACGCGACGATGGTTTGCTGGTGCTTTTGGCTGTGCAGGAACGTCGCGTTCGTGTGGAAGTCGGGTATGGACTTGAGGGTGTGATTACGGACGCGGTGTCGCGGCAGGTGATCGACAACCAAATGAAACCGCACTTTCGCAGCGGTGATTACGCAGGTGGCTTGATGGCCGGGTTCGATGCCCTGATGGCGGCCGCACAGAATGAATCGACGGGGGCCGCACGCAAACACACCACGCAAGCGCGCGCGTCGCGGCCGTGGTTGTTTCCTTTGCTTGCTGTGCTGGCATTGCTGTTCTTATCAGCGGGCCGCCGGCGGCGGCGATCCTCCTTGTGGTTTCCGTTCGGTATGGGCATGGGTATGGGCGGTTGGTCCTCAGGGCGGGGCGGGCGGGGCGGTGGTCCGTTTGGTGGTGGTCTTGGCGGGGGCTTTGGAGGCGGCGGCGGTGGATTCGGCGGTGGTGGTGCTTCAGGAGATTGGTGATGTTGGTGAACGAAGAGGGGCGCAAACTGATCACGGATGCCATTGCCGCCGCGGAGAAACGCAGCGGTGTGGAGATCGTATTTTGTGAGGCTTCACGCAGCGATGACTACGAACGTTGGCTGGCTTTGCCCATGTTCTTGGCCACGTTGGCTTCAGCGTTGGTGTTGCATGGTGCTTTGCCCACGCTCGCGACGGTGTGGCTGTTGCTGCTGCAATTGCCACTGGCCGCATTGTGGTGGGGGCTGCTGCACGTGCCAGTGGTGGGGCGGTGGGTGATTCCAGACGTCATTGAGATCGAAGCTGTGCGCCGGCGCGCGGTCACACTATTCGCTGAGCACGCGTTGTTTGAGACGCCGTGTCGCATCGGTGTGTTGGTTCTGCTTTCGGCGTTTGAACGGCGCGTTCACATCCTTGCCGATCGTGGGTTGAATGCCTTGATCTCAAGTGAAGCCTGGGCGGCCGACGTTGAAATCATCCGACAGCACATTCGCGTAGGGACAGCGGCCACTGGGGTGTGTAAGGTGATAGACCGCATCGCCGCGAGTGTGCCGTACGACGACGTGAATGTACCGCAGAACTTTCTTCCCGATTCACTCTAGCTGCCGGCACATGGCCCGACTTGTTGCCGCAAGCTTGGCGTTGCTTTGGGCCCACGCGAGTTGTGCTGAGCAAACCGAGCCTGCGACTTCAGGTGTAGATGCCGGGACGGATGACTGCGTGTTGCAGCTCGTGCGGGGAGGCGTTGCGTTGCGAGCACCGGCGCCATCCCAAAACATCGCGTTGCCTGTGCAAGTCGATCGACAGCTGGGGCCACTGTTGTTGGTGCCGCGAGGGCCGTACCCAGCGTTGATGGACTGCAGCTTGGCGTTGGCCTTACAGAAGGCAGCGCCTGTGTTCTTGGCGCTGGGGCTCAACGAGCTGCGGTTCTCCGCCGCCTATGATCACCGCACGCGTCGTGGAACATCGCAACTGTCATCGCACTCCTTCGGGCGCGCGATAGATGTGCACGTGTTTGATGGCGTTGCCGGCAAGCACGACGTTGCCGCGGATTTCGAGCGCGGCGTTGGCGCGTGGTTGCATCTGGTGCCGAACGAAGGCGCGCTGCAAGCGTGCATCGGCAGCCCCAAGACAGAGCGTGGGCGCACGTTGCGCACGCTCGTTTGCCGGTTGAAGTTGGAAACGGACCTGCGAATCATCGTCACGCCGGATGACAATGATGATCACCGCGACCACATCCACTTGGAATACGCGGCACCCTATATGTTGCGCGGCGCAGCCGGCACCCCACCGCCGCCACGAGCAAATGTCACGGCGCCCGTGATGCCCCGGTCCGCTGTGGAACCCAAGCCGTCCCTCAATAAGGCGTCCCTTAATAAAGTGACCAAGGCGCGCAAACCTCGAAAGCGGGTGGCGCCGCCGCCACGTGCGCCCAAAAAGGCGAAGGCCAAGCCCAAGGCCACGCCGGCCGCTGCGCCAGGTGCCCCCTTCAAACGCTAAGTGCCTGCGGCTGGCGGGCTATGTGATGACGCGAGAAAGTCGTTGGAAGGTGCCCCGCCTGTAACCGCTGTGCTTTCGATGAAACAATTGAGAATCACGATCATACCGACGTGTAAGATTTTGCATCAGAGAGTTAACTGTATCTTGCGGAAGCTGGTTCTACCCTGCAGATCTCCCTCATGATCGTGTCAGGACAAGGGCGGGGAACCGGTGGCTGCCTGGTGGGGCTGCTGCTCTTCGTGGCTGCGTGCACTTTGTCGACCGAAGACATTCACCTCACGGGCGTGCCTTCGGACGAAGAGAGTACAGACGAAGAGCTGCCCGCTGGATCGGGAGACGATGAAGGTGGTGGTGGTGACACGGGCGGACCCGAGAACCGAGCTGACGCAGGATCGTTGGGTGGCAGCGGTGGCTCTCCACTTGCCACGGGCGGGAACGGCGGCACCACGGGCGTGCCTGGCAGCGGGGGCGCGGCTCAGCTTGGTGGGTTGGCTGGCGGTGGTTCGGTTGGCGGCGCGGTCGCTGGCAGTTCTCCCGGCCTGCCACAGCCACTGCCCATGACCGGTGGCGTGAGCGGTAGCGGCGGCAGCGCCATGGGGGGCTCTTACCCACCTTCAGGCGGCGGCACGAACGGCATCGAGGTCCCGTCGGCCCCGCGCGCGAAGTCCTTCGATTTTGAAACCGGTACCCAGGGCTGGCAGGACATTAAAGGCGCGGGCGCGCAAGTCACCCGCACGACCGAGCGCGCTTGGAGTGGCAGCGCTTCGCTCGAGATCAGTTTCGCAACGAAAAAGTCAGACGTTGAGAAGGCGCGCTACATCGGCGTTTTGCAGGATCAAACGCCTGTCTTGAGACCAGGCCAGACGATCCGGTTTCACTTCTTTATTCCCGCGGGCAAAGACAGCAGCGCCCTGTTTGCTCTGCAACCGTTCGCCATCACGAAGGCCGGGCTTTGGCAAGGCAACTTCAAGCTGGCTGATCTCCTGGCGCGCAACACGTGGATCGATTTCGATCTCACTTTGCCAAACAACTATGACACGCAGGATCTATTGCAGTTTGGGGTGCAGGCTGTCACTCGCGAAGACGGCACGCGCGTCACGTTTTATGTGGATGGTGTGACTTTCTAAAGAGTGTCCTCGGGCGGGACTGCACCGAAAAACGGGATCTGTGGGATCTCATGACCCTCGCCGTGCGATCCACCAGATCACACAGGCGTTGCCTCGGGCCCAGATAGCCTTTGTGTCATGGCCGTGGTCCAAGCTTTGCTGAGTGTGAACATATGCATTCGGCTCATTGGCTTCACATCATGATGTTTGTGTATTCGCTTGGTGCCCTTGGCGCCTGCGGCAATGACAGCAGCCAACCCGCGGCGCGTGAACGAACGGCGCGCGCCAGTTGCGATCGCCTCACGGCCTGCGGCGAGGTGGGCGCGGGCAAAACGTACGAGAGCCGCGACGCGTGCGACGTGAAGATGAACTCGTTGTGGCAGGACATTTTGCCACCCTCGCAATGCGATGGTCGCATCAACAGTGAAGCCTTGGACGTTTGCTTAGACTCCATCGCGCTGGCCGAATGTGGCAACGCGCTCGATCTGCTGAACATCTTCGGCAACAAGTGCGCGAAATCAAAACTATGTTCAGAGCCCTAGGCCACCGCGTGCACTAGGCGCGTCAGCGCTGGGATTCATCAGCCCTCGCTGCCACCCAGTTTGCTCTTGAGGATATGAAAGTAGCGGCGTGCCACACCCGCATGTGCCGCTGCCTTGGTGACATTGCCGTTGACACGGCCAAGAACCCTGTTGATGTACACCCTTTCGAACCGCTCCACAATGACGGCCCTCGCTTGCGCCAGCGGCAACGCTTCCAGACCCGCAAATAGCTTGTCGTCCCGTGGCTCTTCTTCGGGCGCGTGGCGTGTCGTCAGTTCCGCCAACTCACCCAACGCAAGATAACGAGCCACGGCGTTGCGCAGCTCGCGCACGTTGCCGGTCCATGGATCCGATTCCCAACGCGACAACACGCTCATCGGCAGACCCTGAGCCTGGCCGCCGAAGTCTTGCCAGAAACGTTTCGCCAGCAACGCCACGTCACCCGTGCGCCGGCGCAAAGGTGGCAGTTCAATGCGCCCAATGGCCAAGCGGTGAAACAAATCATCGCGAAAGCGGCCCGTTTGCACTTCGCGGTCGAGATCGCGGCGCGTGGCTGCGATGATGCGCACGTCAAGCTTAAGAGGCTTGGCGCCACCTATGGGCCGCACCTCGTTGCGATCAATGGCGCGCAAGAGCTTTGCTTGCAGCGCGAGATCCATGTCACCGATTTCATCAATGAACAACGTGCCGCCATCGGCCTGCGCAAACACGCCCTCGCGCGCACGGTCGGCGCCTGTAAACGCCCCTTTTTCATGACCAAACAGCTCGGCCTCCAACAGGCTGGCCGTAATGGCTGTGCAATCGAAAACCACAAAAGGTGCGTTCGCGCGTGGCCCTTGCGAGTGAAGTGCCTCAGCCATAGCTTCTTTGCCCGTGCCCGTTTCGCCTTCGATCACCACCGGGATCGTGCTGTGGGCAAGCTTGTGGCACAGAGGATAAAGCCTGCGCATCTGCAGGCTGGCGCCCACAACGTTGCCGAATTCCACATCAGGGGGCAATGTGGCGGCCGGGATTTTGGTTTGTTTGACGGCTTCGATGCGAACGCTGCCAATTTCGATGATGGCGCGCTCCTCGACCAGTGCCTCGCGCACGCGCAAACCCGCGATCCGCGTGCCGTTACGCGATTCTAAATCGGTGACCACCAAGGCCCCATCGCGAACCTCGAGCGCCAGATGGCGCCGCGACACTGTGGGATCTTCAACGCGGATGTTGCACGCGAGGCTGCTGCCCACAAGGCATCGTCCGGGCTGTGACGCATCAAGGCGCACGCGGTGCAACTCTTGCGAGGTTTCGACCGAGCGAACTGTGATCTCATACACCAGCGGCTCACCGCCCGCTGTCTGGGAAAACAGAGCGCTTTGCGTGTGCTGTTGCGTGGTTTCAGGCGCCGCCTGCGCATCCGATTCTCTCATGAGCTTTCACACTAACAGGGGGCGCAGTACACTACAAAGGCCAGCATGAGCAAAGCACACAGGAATGCCGAGGTGACCCCCTCGAATTTGACTGTGGGGCGCTACGAGTTGCTGACGCCCCTTGGAGTGGGTGGGGCCGCCACGGTCTACTTGGCTCGTGCCACCGGCATCGGCGGTTTCGCCCGCGAGGTGGCGGTCAAAGTGCTGCACCCTCATCTGCGGCAAGACCAAGCCTACGTCGCGGATTTTCTGCGTGAAGCGCGCTTGGCCGCGGGGATACGTCATCCGAACGTCCTACCCGTTTTGGATGTGGGGGACACTGAGCAGGGCGTGTTCCTTGTGATGGATTGGGTTGATGGTTGCTCGTTGGCGCAGCTGTTGGGGCACTTAAGAGACGTCAATGAACTGATGCCGCTGCCGGTGGCACTGCGAATCATGCTTGACGCGTTGGCCGGCTTGCACGCCGCCCACGAAGCGGTGGGCGAACAGGGGCAAAGCTTGGGCTTGGTTCATCGAGACGTGTCGCCACACAACTTGCTCCTATCCAGGGCCGGGCTCACGTTGTTGTCTGACTTTGGCATTGCGAAACCCACCACCCAAGCCGGGCAAACGCGAACCGGTGTGATCAAAGGCAAGCTGGGGTATATGGCGCCCGAGCAATTGCGAGGCGGCGCCGTGGATCGAAGGGCCGATGTGTGGGCAGCCGGCGTGACGTTCTGGGAAATGCTCGCGGGGCGCCGCCCCTACCAAAGCGAGGACGAGGCCACGCTTATTCTGGATGTGTCCGCGGGCCACATCGCCTCATTGCACAGCGTGCGCCCCGAGCTGCCACGGGCGTTGGTGGCCGCTGTGCATGGCGCGCTGACGAAAGAGCCGGACGAACGTTACGCCAGCGCTGATCTCTTCCGCAAGCAGTTGGTGGCGGCGGCGGCCGCGTGTGGTGGTGTGGCCGAAGTCGACGAGGTTTCGCGCTTCCTGTTGTCCCACATGGGTGACGCCATTGAGTCTCAGCGCGAACGCGCCCTGCGGCCGTTTGGCGAGCGTGCCATGGCGCCTCAGGCGATCGCCCCGCGAAAACCTCTTGCGTGGCTGCTGCCAATGGCAGCGGTTTCGGTGGCCACTTTGGCGGTGGCAGCGTTCCTTTATCCGCGAGGCCAAACGTCCAAGCGTGCTAGCGTGCAAACATCCCAAGCACCGCAGGCGTCTTCGGCACCTGACGTGCCTCCCGCTCAAGTGCAGGCTGAGGTTCGGCCACTGGCTGAGCCAAAGCCACGAGTGGCAGTTAAAGCTCGAAAAGTGATTCGTGGCCCTTCTGCACAGAATTCACGTCCCCCGTCTCCCCCTTCGTCCACGCCGCCCTTGGCTGATAATCCCTACACAAAACCATGAGATTGCGTTTCATTCTTGCCGCGTTCTTCGCTTCTTATGCGGTTGTGATCTTCACCGCACATGCCGCCGCTGCGCCTGATCCAATAGACAAGGCCGATCGAGAGCAGGCGGCACAATTTTTTCGCGCAGGGCAAGACGCATTTCTGCGCGGTGATTATGCGGTGGCGGGACATTCGTTCGAGCAGGCCCATCAGTTATTGCCAAGTGGCCCCACTATCTACAACGCCGCGCGGGCGTGGGATCGGCTTGCCGATGGACCGCGAGCCTTGGCCGCGTATGAAGAAGCCTTGACGCAGGCTGATCTCAGCGAAGCGCAACGTGGGCACGCAGACAAACGTGTTAAGGAGCTCCACGCACAAGGCGTGACTTCTCCTTCAAAGCCGGCCGCGGCCGCCGAGCCCACACCGCCTATTTTGCCCGCTCCCATGGCACCCGCGCCAAGTTTACCTCCCCCTCCGCCCGCGTCGCCTAAACACAGGTCAGATTCCGTTGGCTGGACCGGTGTGACAGTGGCCGGCGCGTCTGCGGTGGCGGCTGGGATCAGCGGATGGATGTTTTTGTCAAAGCGCAACGAATTCATCGATGGCGGAAAGAACGGAGCCTCGTTGCGAAGCGACGCGGTGCTGTGGGGGCAATTAACCACGGCTGCATTCGCGGTGACCGCTGTGGGCGCTGGCCTGGCGCTTTGGGGCTTTCACAAAGTGAAGTCCGAACCAGGCATCAACGTGTCTGTGGGTTTCAGCGGCAACGGCTTGTTTTTGGGAGGGGCCTATTGATGAGCGTACGCGGCGTTGGGGCGCTTGTGGCACTGGCCACGAGTGCGGGCTGTTGGCTGGGGGTGCCACCTTTGCAGAACGCACCTGTCTCGGGCACGTGGAGCATGAGCATCAAGAACGGCAGCGACGCTTGTATGACAGACGGGTGGATGCCGGGTGCGGTGTCTTCCTTCGAGATCAAACTGCAACAGTTTGGGGAAGACAATGAGCAGGTGTCTGCGGAGCTGCAAGGCATATTGGGCTTGGCCTTCTGGTTGGGCGTGGGTTCATCAACCCTGACCGGCCGCATCGAAGGCGACGAGCTGTCCCTAACTTTGTTGGGCGCCAAAGATGAAATGTTGCGCGGCTGCACCTACCGCCGCGAAGTGCGCGTAACGGCGCGCGTGCAGTCCGACCGCTTGCGCGATGGACGGATCACTCACATCATCCGCACGGACGCCGCGTGTCCCGGCATCAGTGGCTGCGAACTGCAGCAGACGTTTGACGGCACACGCATTGACGTGCCCGTGGCGCGTTGAAAGCAAAGCGGTGTCATGCAGGCAAGGGAATAAATTCGATCTCGTCGCCCGGCACCTTGGGGAAGCGGCCTGCTTTCCAATCTTCGGCCGCTTGATCGATGCGCGCCTTTGAGCTGGAGACGAAGTTCCAGAATATGGTTCGCTTGCCATCGAGCGGGGCCCCGCCAATCTGAACCAGCCGCGTGGGCGACAACGCGCGTAGATCAAGTTGCGCGTCCTTGCTGAACACGACGAGCTTTCCAGGTTCCACGCGCAGACCGTCGCAATCAACCGCCCCGTCTATCACATACAGGGCGCGCTCTTCGTGTTCAGCGGGCAACGGCAACCGGCTGCCTTCGCTCATGTGCACGTCCACGTAAAACAGCGGCGACAATGTCGCCACCGGCGACGTAAGACCATAGGCGCTGCCTGCGAGCAACTTGATCGCTACACCGTCACGCTGTGTTTGCGGCAAAGTGGCGGCCGGGTGATGCGCAAACGTGGGCTCACTTTCTTCGTGCGCGGTCGGCAAGGCCACCCACAACTGCAGGCCCGAGATGTTTGAGCCGCGTTCACGCACCGTTGCCGACGTGCGTTCCGAATGAACGATGCCGCGGCCTGCATTCATCCAGTTGATGTCACCCGGACGAATGGCCTGTGCCGAGCCAAGGCTGTCGCGGTGAAAAATTTCGCCATCGAACAGATACGTCACGGTGGCGAGGCCGATGTGTGGATGTGGCCGCACGTCGATGCCGTGGCCCGGAGCAAATACACCCGGGCCCATGTGATCAAAGAACGTAAACGGGCCCACCATTCGCCGTGCCGCCGTGGGCAATGCTCGGCGCACAGTGAACCCGCCTAAATCATGTGCGGCAGCGTCGAAGATGATCTCGATGCTCGTGGGGGTGCTCGTCTTCATAGGTTACGGCTACGATGGTCCGGCCGGGTCGCGAATGCAACCCCCACTCCCTATTCGGGAAAAGCAAAGCGCCGCTTATGCAGCGGCGCCTTTTTAAGTTAAGCCTCACTTAGCGCAACGAGAAGGCGTTGGCGCGGTAGCAGTAACTGATCGTGGTTGGTTTGACATGCGCTGCCTCCGTAGACGCGGTGATCAAGTTTTCCTTCCCTGAGGGGCCATCCTTGCTTGCCAACTCCCACCAAGCGTCGCTGCCCACGTGACGTTCGATTTGCACGCCTGAAGGCGCCACAACGTCTTGCTCTTGGTAGCCCGTGACGATGATGCGGCGAAGTGAAGATTCGCCCGGGCCTCCCACGTGCCAACGGGTGGGCTCATAAGACGAGAGCACGAGCGTGGTGGTGAACCCGTTGTCGATGGACACTTTGACATCACCCATCGGGTGGTAATCTGCGCCACGGTGGTCGCCGCGGCTTTCGTAGATGCGAACGATGTCTAAACGTCCTTCTTGTGCCGAGCTTGAGAACGTTTCAACTTCGGGCCTATAGCCACCGTCGCAGTACACATCAACCGCGGCCGGCGGTGCGGGCGGATTAGATCCTGAGCCGAGCAATTCGATGTCGTTCCACGTGCAGTGCAACGGCGCGCCGTTGACGTAGCTGTTAAGCAGGCAGTTCGCCAAGGCATCGTTGCAGGGAATGTTCTCGGTGTGGCCGTAACCGCCCCCGTCTGAATCGAACGCGTAGTAGCCCAGGCCTTTGGCACCGGAACACACCGATTCCTTGCAATTGTTGAGGCAAGCGATCGCTAGATCCTGGTAGCGCGTTCCGCATTCCCCTTGCTGTGACAGATCCTTCACCTGCGCCATGCAACTGTCATAGGCGGCGGCCCCGAGCTCGTCGCAGCCACATGTTGTGGGGGCCACAGGGGGCAAAGGAGGAGGAGGGGAGGTGTCTTTACCACCACCTTGGTGTTCGCCCTGCACCGCTTTTTCCAGCACGTCCCGGTAGACGTCACAGCCACTGCCACCAACCACGAGCATAGCGGCGAAATACATGGAACGATTGATCATCTGAACCTCCCGAGGGTAGGCCTGAACGCCCTAGGCACCAGGCGAATTCGCTTTTCCAAGAGGTCTTGCCCCTGGGCGTCCCAGCCTTACAGAAAAAGGATCTGAGCCCATTTCGCCGTGAGAGCGAATTCATTGGACCGTTGGTTTCAATACGGACCTATTTGATTCGCAGTTGAATTTGTGGCAGCAAGAACGCATGCATGTTGGGAAGCCGTTTCCGCTCTAGGAGGCTGTCGTGAAGCCAAGTTTGTTCCGGCCAGTGTTGTGCGGCGCCGTTTTGGAATTGACCGTAGCGTGCCGGCACGGTTTCGGAGCGGGCCACAGTCGATGAGGGACGTGGAGGCGACGAGGGCGGTGGTTCAAATGGACGCGATGACGCAACAAGCTGTTCTGCGACGCTTTGCCTCCGCCGCCCGCGAACGCCCAGGCGATGGTGCCACCAACGCCAGCGGGCGCGAGCCAACGAACCAAATCCGAAATGATCCGCACCGACAAAGAATTTGGCTACGGCGGATCAAGCTTCAACAGCGGCCCTTTGCCCGTAGGTTAACGGGCTCTATTGGGCGCCGGCACCGGAGTGCCGCCCGCCTTCGTTGTTCGCACGCCAGCGTAAGGTCGACGGTGTGCGGATACGAAATACTCGAGATTGCGGTTACCTCTGCGGGGCAGCGCCAAATTCACACCGGATTCCCTATTTTTGTAATTGCGGCCGCGTGCGGGTTAGCCATGCACCAGCTGGAGGTGTTTGATGCGAAGGCCGTCGTCGCACGCCTCGGCCGCCTGTGCGCCACATGGTCGCAGCGCTTTATTCTTGAAGACTTTGGGACGTTCAGTCCGCTTGATACTCGTACCAGGTGACGCTGTAGACAGCGGAGGCTGGGGGCAAATTACACATCACAAAGTAAGAAAGGTCATAGGGACTACCCGCGGGCGCATTGGTGGCGGGACCTGTGAAGTTCACCGTCTTACGCCACCCGGCCTGAGACGCCGTTTGCGTTTGCGTGAACAGAACCTCGCCCCACAAGTTTACCCCGTAAGCCGTGCAGGAAACGGGGTTGTTGCTGCCTATGCGTACAGTCGGATTCCCAACGTTTTGCTCCTGACCGGTTTTTGTGCGAAGCGTGAGCGGACATATTACGGTGCCACCGCTCGGTGCCCACAACTCTGTTCCATATTGCACGTTGGTCGCCGCGCCATTTGCGGGCTTACAAGCTGTACCAGGCATCGAAACACTGGCGTGCTGTACGGTTAAGGAGGCCTGAGCACCAGAAGTGTGCGCCACCGCCAAAAGCGCTGTGGCACCAAACATTAAGGCTTTCGTCATGGTCATGTTGTTGTCCTTTCTTGAAACGCACGCTTTGGATAAATGCAACCGCGTACGACTACATGAGGATGTGGTTGCTTCCGTGTCGCATTCTTTGTGGCTGCTGAAACGCCACAAAGTGAAGAGGCCGTCTGAATTCGTGGAGGTTAGGCGTCCCCGTCCAGAGAGCGTCGCTTATGGCTCGCCTGTCGTTGATTTCGACCGACACCTCAAAATTCGGTGACGCTTAGTTGAAGGTGCTGCCAAGGCGGGCGAAGATAGAGACGTGAGTGGAAAAGCTACCAGCCATGCAGCGGTACCGGGCGGGATGCGGAACTGCAAAAGACACACGCAGGTCATGGCGGGGTGGATGTGCTCGCAATGCGACTCACGCTTGTGTCCCGATTGTGCGGCGAAAGCAACGACGTCGTCTGACAACTCGATTGCTTTGTGTGTTCACTGCGGGGGGTACGCAACCACTCTGATGGTTCCAGGTGGCGCTGCGGTGATGTTCTCCTCGCGCATCACTGGCGCGTTCAAAGCGATCGGCGCACCAAGCACCCTGTTTGCCATGGTGGCGCTCTCGCTTTACCTCACGCTGATTGGATACCTTTCAGGCGTTCGCGCGCTTGTGCTTTATCTGGGCGGCTATTGGAGCTACATGTTGTTTCTGATTCGCACCTCTGGCGATGGCCGCGAGAGGATGGGGGTGCCTGACTTTCGATCCGTGAGCGACGACCTTGTGATGCCGGCCGTCAAGGGCGTCCTCAGCACGTGGATCGTGTGGCTGTTTCCGATGGTGTATGCGTTTGCGGCGAAAGGTGTCGGGTTTTGGGACTTGTTCGACACGCAAACCTACGCTGAGCCCATCTACTTCATCGCGGTGGCAATGGGCCTCATTTATGCGCCGATGGCATTGGTGGCCGCTGCAACCGAGGTGGGTGTGCTTGGCATCCTCAACCCACTTCGGATCTTCGTTTACATCTATCGCGTGGGCAGAGACTACGCACTCGTGCTGCTAACGTTGCTCGGTTTGTTGGTGCTGGACGTGTCACTGTCGCGAGCGGGGGAGGCCTTTAATCGCGCGGTTCCCATTCCGTTTTTTCCGCGTTGGCTTGCACAATTCGTTGGGTTGGGTCCGGATTTCGTCGGAGCGTTTGTGCTGGGCCAGGTGCTGTTCGTTCACGGGCACCTCCTTGATTGGGGCGACGAAGGAACCTATATGACGCCGGCTTTGCCCGGCGTGGAACCACGCGGTGAGAAGCCCGAGAAAATGCAACCCGCGTCAGCGCCGTTGGTCGCAGTTCGGCCCGCATCGTTGCCAACAATGTTGCCCTTCATGGACGAAGCCGTGCAAGAAGGCGCTGCTCCTTCGGCGCCCCTTTGGCCCGAGATGCAGGAGAGTGCCGAAATACCGCTTTCCAATCGCGTAGCCACCGGTCCCACCGGCCCTGTACTCGCAGCGTTGGCGAACAAAGACACAGGCATGGCGCTGCAACTGTTTCGCACCGATCCCGATCGCTTGGCCGCCTTGCTGCCCCCTTCCGCTGTATTTACGTTGGGCGCTTTGCTGGCTCGCGAACGTCAAACCTCGCTGGCCATAGGCACGCTCAAGAAAATTGCGTACATCAACGATCCCCTGGCCGCGCGCGCTCTGTTCCTCTTGGCGCGCCTCTACACCGATGTACGCAAAGACTATGACGCGGCTGAAACGCATCTACGCACACTGTTGCGCAAATTCCCGCAGTCGTCTGAGGCCGCGGGAGCCGAACAGATGTTGCACAAGCTGGGCTACCGGTAGCGGAGCACGTTCGGGCGATCCCAATGTCGCCGGCCGGTGGACAGCCTCTGTATACTGAGCGGCCCCGGCTGTGTCATCGTCAAGTTCAGCCATGACTTCGTCAACCACATTGTTCACCGGTGTTCTCGCAGCAAGCTTCCTGAGCGCCTCCTGTGGTGGAACCGATCATTCGTCGAACGTCGATGATGCCGCGGTGATCGAGGACGGCGGCGCCGATGGCGCGGTGGGGGCTTCCGATGGGCCAAGCAACGACGCACTCTCCCCCGCCGACGCTGGTTATGACGCACCACCAAGCGTTGGTCGTTGTGGTGCCTTCGATTTTTCCGCGGCACGCGCTGTGCTCATACAAGCCGTTGCATCGAAGAAGATCAACGGGGCCGGGCTAGCAGTGTTGCGCAAAGGCTGCCCACCGCTGTTGTTGGAGAGTTTCGGCAACCAAACCAACGCCTCCGTGGTTGAGTTGGCGTCCGCCTCGAAGGCTCCTTCAGCCTTGGCGATTATGTCGTTGGTGGAACGTGGCACGCTCTCGTTGGATGCAAAGGTTGGGGAGGTGCTCACGGACGCACCTGCAGACAAAGCACAGATCTCTTTGCGCGAATTGCTTTCGCATACCTCGGGCTTGCCGGGAAATGCCACCTGCCTCGCCAGTGACAGCCTGACGCTGGCGGCGTGTGCGAAAGAGATCTTGGGCGCCAGGCTGCAAACCCCACCGGCCTTCGTTTATGGTGGCGCCAGCTTTCAGGTGGCGGGGCGCATGGCCGAGGTGGCGAGCGGAAAGCCCTGGAACACCTTGTTCAGCGAAGCGTTGTCAGCGCCGTGTGAGGCCGAAACGTTGAGCTTCGCCGCTTCGCCGCGCAACAACTTGGGCAGCGACATCAATCCACGCATCGCCGGTGGTGCCGCCGCCAGCCTGGTGGATTACGCGCGCTTTTTAAGCGTGTTTGTTAACGGGGGACGCTGTGGTGATGTTCGTGTGCTTACATCTTCCACCGTCACCACGATCCTGACCAACCACATCGGCGCCTTGGACCAAAGCGGTTCGCCTTTGTCGCAGGCCGAAGGGTACGGGTTGGGTTGGTGGCGTGAAAAAGGCGGTGTGATCTGGAGTGATCCGGGCGCTTTCGGCACCTATCCCTGGATCGACGCCAGCCACGATTACGCGGCTGTGCTTTTGATCCGCAAGTCTTTGACCGTGGGTCACGATCTGTTTGTAGAACTTCAACCACGGATTGAGGCTGCGTTGGTCCGCTGAACTAAACGCTGGGCCAGGAGTGGGCGTCGCTGCGGGGGCATGTCTCGGCCGACCCCCAGACCACCCCAGTGGTGACAATGTTCGCTTTTTTGATTTCTGCGCCGCTTGGGCCCCACATTAACGGCATGGAGACGAACGCAACGGAAACGTCAACGGCCTCGGCTTCGAACACCGGGCGCACGCCCGCGGGCTCGGTAAACGAGGCGGTGCAGGCGTCCCTGCAGGCTTTGGCCGCCGCACGGCGAGCGCAAAGAAACCGCGTGCGGCGGGATCGGTTGCTGACGCTTGCGTGCGCCGGCCTCACGATGGCTGCGGTGTGGGGCATCAGCACGCGCTTTCGCAATAAAGAGACGGTGAAGGTTCCCTCGCCGCCAGCGGCCGAGGTGGTTGCTGCCGCCCCGGCGCCTGTGGCAGAGCCCGCGCCCGTGGCCGCCCCCGCGCCCGTGGCCGCCCCCTCAGAGAGCGCTTCGGCGCCCGTGCCCGCCCGCGTGGAAACGGTTGCACCCGAGCCGGTGGCTGCGCAGGCCGTCCCCGTTGCGCCGACGCCCATTGGAACCGATTGCGCCAGCGCCGCGAAAACGCAAACGTCAAAGCAAATCATCGAAACGTGCACGGCCGCCTTCGAGGCACATCCTGAGGCTGCAACAGCCTTGGTGCTTGCCAAAGAGATCTACCGCCACGGGCAAATCAACGAAGCGGCTGCGTGGGCGCAAAAGGCACTCGAGCTCAACGCTGAATTGCCCGAAGCTTACGTGATCGTGGCCTATGCCGCTGAACACGAAGGCAACCTCGATGCGGCGGCTTCGGCCTACCGCCAGTACCTCGCCTTGGCCCCGCGTGGCTGGCACGCGCGCAAAGCACGCCAAGGCTTGCGCCGGCTTCGCTAACGTCTTCATCAGCCACAACCGCGCGCCGGCTGCCCGAGAGCCCGGGGCAGGGGATCACCTTTGTTATCGCGCGCACGCTTGCGCTGTGCTGTGATGCCTGCATGAGCCGTCCATTTCCTCTCGCGCTGCCACCCCCGTCGGGTGATTTGGCATTGTTGTCTCGGAAAATGCTGAACCAAGCGTGCGAACTGTCGCGACAAAGTCCGCGCCGTCGCATCATTGCTCCGTTCCATAAGAGCGACGCCGACCCCTTGCACCGCATGCTTAACGTTGCACAGCCCGACAGTTACGTTCGCCCCCACCGTCACTTGGATCCGCCGAAAGCGGAAGCTTGGGTGTTGCTGGCTGGCGCGCTCCTGTTCTTCACATTCACTGAAGATGGCACCATCGATCACTGTGTGCGTGCGGAGGCGGGTGGCGAGGTGTTTGGCGTGGACCTAGTGCCCGGCATCTTCCACAGCTTCGTGGCCTTAGAGCCTGACACCACTGTCTATGAGGTGAAAACGGGCCCCTACACGGCCAGCAACGATAAAACGTTCCCCGCGTGGGCGCCCGCCGAAGGCACCCCCGAGGCCGCGTTATACCTTTCGCAGTTGCGCGTCTATGCTGAGCGCATCGGCGTTCTAGTTTAGGCACGAACCGATGCGTCTCGCATTCTCGCTCGTTTTGCTTGGGTGTTTGACCACATCGGCCTGCAGTGATCGAGCGTTGCATAGGTTCTTCCGCACGCAGACTTCGCCGTTGGTGTTTGCGCATCGCTTTGGCGGCGGCGTTGAGCCCGAAGAGACCATTCCCACGATGTTGCATGCGCACGAGCGCAACCCGGACGCGGTGCTGGAGTTTGACGTGCACGCCAGCGCCGATGGCGTGCTGGTGGTGATTCATGACGCGGATGTTGATCGCACCACCAATGGCACCGGCAACGTGCGCGATCTGACCTTGGCGCAATTGCAAGCTCTGGACGCCGGCTATTGTGCCACGCCCAACGTGGGCAATGGCACGGCGGAGCGCGGCGATTGCCACTCGGCCGATCCTTCGCGTTTTCCGTTTCGAGGCCAGGGCTACCGCATTGCCACCTTGCAGGAGGTGCTGGCAGCGTTGCCCGCGGGCGCTCGTTACAGCGTTGAAGCCAAAGCGGCGGGCATTGAACAGCGAGTGGCCGATGCCCTGCGCGCCACGGGACGCCTGGATCATTTGATTGCAGGCGCCGAATCGGATGACATCGCGGCGCGCATTCAGGCCGCGCTGCCCGAGGTGGCCAGTTACTACCCCACGGGTGCTGCGAAGTGTTTGGCTTTAAGTGCGAAAGCGGGCTGGGATTACGCCGCGTGCCCGCATTTTGATTGCTTTGCTTCGCCCCTGTCAGGTGCTGGCCTGGCACTCGATACCAAAGGCATCTTGGATCACGCGCACGACGATGGTGTGGCCGTGGTGTATTGGACCATCAACGACGCGGCCACCATGGAACGCTTGTTCCGGCTCGGGGCCGACGGCATATACACAGATTATCCCGATACGGCGCGCGAGGTGCTTGCGCGTTTGCGTGCGCAAGGTGTGCTGAAATGAGACGTGACTGGATCCTTGCGGCTTCGCTCGTGATCTTGGGGGCGCGTGACGCCCGCGCCGTTGGCCTTGAGGGTGACGAAGCAGCCACGACGCGTTTGGGTGCAGGTCTTGCGGCTGGCGTTGATCAAGTGGGCGGCTATGCGCAAGATGCCTATCCATTCGCAGAGATCTACGGTCACGCGGAAACGCGTGTGGGCCGTTGGTTGTATCTCGCAGCGGTGGGCAGTTATCGGCAAGACATCAACAACTACAACCACGCGGTTCAATCGTGGCGTGGGCAACACGCACCGGCCTTCGCTTTGCAAACGCTCATCGGCTACGACGGTCGTCGCTTCCACATTTCCATGGGACCTTGGGCTTATGGCGCCAGCCGCCGCCGGCCGGATTTTCGCGCGCGCGTTTTACCTTATGGCGTGCTTCGCGTGCGGTTTGGCCAGCAGAGCCACTGGCACGGTGGCCTGCAAGTGGGAGACGCGGCCCCCTTCACGGCCAGCGGTGGCTACAGCGCCCGCTTCATGATGGGCGCGCCCGCGTTCGGCGCACATCGCGGAAGCGCCGGCATTTACACAAGCATCGGCGAAAAAGTGCTTGGGCTTACGGCGATGGATGAATTTCGCGTGGCCGCCGCCACGGACTGGCGTTTTGGTGGCAGCTTCGGCACGATGATCAGCCACCCGGGGCACATTGAACTTGCGGCCTTCTTCGGCTTTATTTGGTAGCGCGCTTGGCCCGCGGCCGATGAAGTCTTAAAGGCCCACGACACTTCACTCGGTCACATTACCCCGACGTTGGTGAACTGACAGTAACGACAAGGCCGGCATTAAACGTTGAGCCTATGCCCTGGTGGCCTTGGCTCCGGCCGTCCACATGCCATTGCGGTGGAACACTCGTTGCATTCATCGCGCCGCAACGAAAGGACCAATCATTGGAATTCGCGCGGTCTGCAGCGCTCTTCGAGGCGGCGAAGAAGTTGATCCCAGGAGGCATTCATTTGTCGGGGCGCCCGCTGCTGGCGCCGGAGAACTCGCCGCTTTACTTCGAGCGCGGTTCGGGCGCTCGGTGTGTTGACGTGGATGGCAACGAATACATCGATTACATCATGGCTTATGGGCCGTTCCTCCTTGGCTACGCGAATGAGGAAGTCAACGAAGCCGCGTTTGAACAGATCCGCAAGGGCGCACTGCTATCGCTCAACCACCCTTTGCATCTGAAATTCATGGAGACGCTGTTGTCGCGTTTTCCTCGCAGTGATTGCGGCGTGTTCTTCAAGACGGGCTCAGAAGCCACCACCGCCGCGTTGCGGATCGCGCGCAAGCATACCAAGCGCCGCAAAGTTGCTAGGTGCGGTTACCACGGATGGCACGATTGGTGCCTGCCGCTGGAGCCGTTTGTTCCGCATGGACTTTCGGAGCAAGTCTACGAGTTCACGCCGCGGGTGCCGGGTTCGCTGGAACACATTCTTGAACGAGATGGTGATGAAATTGCGGCCGTAATTGTTGCACCCGAGATGGTGCTCGATCCCACGCGGGACGTCTTTCAATCCTGGATGGATGCTGCCGCGGATGCAGGTGCGGTGTTTATCCTCGATGAGGTGAAGACGGGTCTTCGCACAAGCAAGGGCTCGATTCAGGCGCTCTTAGATCTCGATCCAGATGTCACGACCTTAAGCAAAGCTCTGGGCAACGGTTGGCCCATCGCTGCCGTCATCGGCAAGCGACACATCATGGAAAGCGGCAGCGGCATGCACTATTCCGCCACATTTCATGGTGAGACGGGTGCCATCGCCGCTGCATTAAAGGTTCTGGAGATTGTGGACCGCAGCAACGTTGCGGGAAAGGTGAACGAGCTCGGTCAAACCCTGATCGACGGCCTCAACGGCATGGCGTTGGCGGAAGGTTTGCCTGCGGTGGCCTACGCGGAACCCGTTCCTTCAATGCCATTTCTGAGTTGGCAACACCCCGACACGCAGACCAACGCGAGTCTGCGCGATGGGTTCTATGCGCGGATGCTTGAGGGAGGGATCCTCATGCATCCACGGCACCTTTGGTTCACGAGCGCCGCGCACACGCGCGATGACATCGCTCGCACCATTGCCGTGGCGGCTTCGGCGATGCGTTCGATCAAGCAAGAGCTTGGTCACTTGCTTTAATTGCACCTTAAGTCTGCGGGCACCAGCGCATTGCAAGGCGCTTGCAAATGACCAAAGCGATGCCGACAAGCTGTTAATAAAGTGGGGCGCCGACGCGCGTCTCTGGGAGCAAGCGGCCCATGAACTGCCGCTAGAAGCGAAACTCACGCCGTACTTTCACTATGAGCGCAAACGAAAAGCGCCCCACGCAATGCTTTGCGGGAGGCGCGCTCGTTTCTTCTGATAACTTTATTGCGTGATGATTGTGAGTTGGCCGAACTGCGTGTCGCTCATTTGGCCGTAGGGGAATCCGAAGCCGAAGCTTACGGGTACGCCATCGATTGAAGCGGCGAGCGTGGCGTCCACCTCATAGATGGTGCCTCGGCTGCGGTTCTTGATAAACACGTTGGTGCTGCTTTGCGTGTTGTTGGTGTCACCCTTGAAGTAGTCGCCGGTTGGCACCAGATTCACCGAGATCGAGACCGTGGCTTGTTCGCCGGTTGGCACCCACGTGGGGTTGCCCCACTCGTCGAAACCAAAGGTCGTTTTGTCCACGATGATGGTTTTGTTGATCGTCACGCCCTGGGCAGAGTGGGTGTAACCCGCGCCATCCAGCTGAAAGAATCCGACGTAGCTGCTGCCGTCGCAATTGGCGAAATTCACCGACACCATCACGGCGCGCGATTCTGAGGTTCCGGAACCCGTTTGCCGGCTGACGTTCTCGGACGCGTTCACGTTGAACGAGGCCGTGCCGCAGCCGTTATAGCCACTGATGGACGCAAAGGCGGAGCTGCCTCGAAAGCTGAGTTTAGTGACGCTCTTGGCCGCAAAAGCCGGGGCGCTTGCAAGCGCAACCAGACCGAGGATCAACCCTTTGGAAACGAGATGGCGCATTGACTCTCCTTGATGAGGGGGGACTGCAATTGTCTGTGTGATTGTGTGGGTGGTAAATTACACTTTATTGAAGGCAAAGCAAGTAGTCTTTTTGCCTATATGAAGCAGTGGATCCCCAAGGTGGGTTGGGAAAGTCCTATCGGGCGGCCCGCTTCGAGCCTTAAGCGCAAGCGGCGGACCAAGGAAAACGCCCACCGGAGGCGGTCCTTTTGGGTGCGAGCGCTTGAACGTAAGGCACACGCAAGTCCAAAGCCGCACCCGCCGATACACAAGCCTGAGCCATGTCGATCTCCTCGTCTGTGTTTTGCCGCTTGACCGGGCGCTACACAGCCATGACGCTTCTGAGGTTTTTGTGGGTGCTCGCTGCGTGCGAGGTCCCAAACCCGGCTTATGATCCCTCTGCGGGTCCACAAGGAGGTGGTGGCGGTGGTTTGGGGGCTGGCGGCGAGCGCGCGGGCGGGGCGGTTGGCGAACGCGGGGACGGGGCGGGCGGCAACAGCAACGCGGGCGGCAACAGCGACGCTGGATTCCCGTCGGGAACAAACGCCTCGATTGCCTATTTCCCTTTCGAAGATCCATCGGGCTCCAGAACCTTTGCCGACAAAAGCGGCAATGGAACGCAGGCCCTCTTGGAGGGCGACGCATGCACTTGTATGTCCGTGCCCGGCCGAACAGGGAAAGCCATTTCGTTAATACCACCGGCGGACGGCGCCTTGTCAGGCGTGCGCCTTCTGCCCTCCGAAGCCCTACAAAGCACCAACGCCTCGATGACGGCGGCAGCGTGGGTGTATCTGAAGAATCGAGACTCCCTTTACTATTCAATTGTTTCGCGCCGTTGCGACGACACGCGTGAATCAATCAATCTAACCATCGAATATCCACACATCTCGGTGTTCTCCAACTGCTTGGGCGGCAATGCCTCACATTTGATCGCGTCCAACGCCGCGCGGTTAGACCAATGGGTTCATGTGGCAACGACGTTCGATGGCAAGGAGCTACGGCTCTACGTCAACGGCGTCCTCATGGCTCTGGGGCCAACTCTGCAAAATACGTTGGGGCACGACGAGACCGAGTCGTTCTTCATTGGAAATAACCTCAACGGCAACGATCCCACCGAACCGTTTGTGGGCCTGATCGATGACGTGGCCTTGTGGAACCGCGCCCTCACAGCGTTTGAGGTGGGCGAACTGTGGCGAGGCACATCACCGCTTGCGCTCTAAATGCGCCTTACTTCAGATTGACCTGAGACGACACAACGGGATGCTGCTCGGCCGTTTCCCACGGCAACGGTGGCCACCACCGCGCGGGCGCCCGATGACTTTGCGGCTCTTGGCTTTCCCCTGGCTTGGGCAACATCAGGGGCACATGAGCTTTGGCGGCCGCCACCATCACGCGCTCCACGGGTTCCGTCCAACCGTGGAACGCCAGCGCAAACAAACCCCAATGAATCGGCAGCATCACGCGTCCTCGCAGCAGCGCATGCGCCACCACCGCCTGTTCGGGACCGATGTGCCAATCCGGCCACGAGCGGTGGTATTGCCCCACTTCGATCATCGTTAGATCGAAAGGGCCCCAGCGTCGCCCAATCTCTTGCATGGCCGAAAATAATCCCGTGTCACCGGAGAAGTAAACGCGATGCTTCGATGTCACCAGTGCATACCCGGCCCACAACGTGGCGTCTTTGTCGGTGACCACAGTGCGACCAGAGGCGTGGCGGGCCGGCGTGCAATTCACCGTGAGATCCCCCAAGGTCGTGCTTTGCCACCAATCCAGCTCAACGATCTTGTTGGCAGGCACACCCCATGATTCCAGATGAGCGCCCACACCTAAGGGCACGATGAATTTTGTTTGTAGTTTGTTCAGCGCTTCGATCGTGAAGCGATCCAAATGGTCGTAGTGATCGTGAGAAACGAGGACAGCGTCCAGGGAGGGCAACCGTTCGATCGCCAAGCGAGGATCGTACCAACGCTTGGGCCCCACCCACGTCAGCGGCGACGCGCGCGGCCCCCACATTGGATCGGTCAACACGCGGTGTCCGTCGATCTCGACAAGCACGGTTGAATGCCCCATCCACGTGACGCGAAGGCCTGACGCGGGCGGCGTGGAAAAAATGGCCGCATCGACGCTGAGAACGGGCACAGCTTCATGTGGGCTAACGTTGTCGCTCACGTGGCCCATGCCGATCAAGGCGCCCCACGGGTCGTTGAACAACGGCTGTGGGTTGTGAAACTGGCCGTCCTTCCACTGCGGCGAGGCAAGCATTCTTTGGCGACGGTTGCCTTGGGCTTTGCTGCCGAACGACGGCCACGCCATCACCAACGTCACGGTCACCACCGCCAGCATTAAGGTGCTGCCAACAAGAAACGCGTGCCACAGCCGCCGTCGCCAGCGTTTAAACACTATTTTGCTATCGCCCCCATAGTCCTCGCGGGGCAGGAAGCCCCGGCAGAAGCTTAGCGCTTGTTTTGTGATCGGCCACGCGGGCCAACGTCACGAGCGTGCGAAGAAGCGGCGGTTGACTTGCAGGATGCGCGCGCGGGTGGCGTTGTCGGGATGAGGATCGTCCACGCCAGCTTCAAACGAACCGCCCAAGATCAGCGCGTCCCTGCGTGACAGCACATAACCATCAACGTGATCCAGAATGTACGGCAGGGCTTGAGGGCGCAAATGAACCAACTGGCCGCGAATGGGAACCATCGCCTCATCCGCGAACGCGGCCGCAGCGCCCATGCCAATGCAATTGAACACCAAACGTTCTTTGAGGGCCGACACATCCGCTGCGTTGTGAATGCTTCGCTCGTGCAGCACAGCACCCTTGCCCTTGATGTAAGCCACCAACGTTTGCAGATATGCCGGCGCTTCGATGAGTAAGGTTTGAAAAACGCGGCCCGCGTGGTGGGGGGCAAAGGGCAGGTGCCGCACGCGTTTGCCCGGCGCCATGATTCCCGCCGGAAGTTCATCCAAGCCACTGATAACGTCATCGGCTTCGTAGATTGCGCGCGGGTAAACGCACCACCTGTCGCCACGCAATTGCATAAAGCGGTGCCAAGAGTCGAGCAGCATCTGATCGAAGCGGCGGCGCTGTGCGGGCGTCTCACCGCGATCAACGATGTCGGGCGACCACTCGGCGCCAGCAACGTCGGATGTGGTGTGTGGTGGAAAGGCTTGCGCGTAAACGTGCACCGCAAAGCCCGCCTCCAGAAGCAACGCCGCAGTGGAGAGGCCCACCACCCCCGCGCCCAATACCGCACAGGCACCACGGCTTTCGTGTTTCACCAAATCAACCGCAGCCTTGGCGCTGCCCCACGACAATGTGTAGCCCGCACCGCCGTGGCCATAGTTGTGAACCAGTGCTTTTCCCGCCGCTTCTTCACGTTCGATGCGCACGCCGCCTTTGCGGTAAGGTCGGATGCCCGCCACGCACCGAAGCACTTGATCCTCCGCGAGGTTGGGCGTGGGCCACCGCTTGGGCGCCGCGGCCAAGCTTGTGCGTGCAAGCGCCGCAACCGCCGCGTGTGTGAGCCACTGCCGTCGTTTCATGGCAAACGAAATCGGTGGGTCACAGGAATGGACGGCAGTAGATCCATCTCATCTTCTTTGTACCCCACCGTCCAGTTGTTGATCACAAACGGCAAGCCGCTTGGCGCGAGCCGATCAGAAATGATGCCTACGTGGTCGGGACCCGCGCGCGTGGGAAACGTATCCAGAAAAACCACGTCTCCTGGCCGCAGCGTTGTGTCCTTGATCTGCGGTATGTGGCGGCGAAACCACACCAGCAGCGTCTTTACGCGACGGTGATCGATGTTGGTGTCGGGCTTGCGGATGCCGTACGCCGTGCCCGCCTTGCGAATGTCGTCGGCCACACGCGCTTGCAGGTCAAGGCCCGCGTTGCGAAAGGCGCGAATGATCGTGTCGGTGCACACGCCCACGTTGCGCGGCACATCGCCCTGCGGGAAGGGAATGCGGTAATACCCCTCCGTGTACGCGGCGTGGTTCAGCACCAACTTGCGCGCGCCCAACAGAACATCAAGCGGGTTCGGAATGCCGTCGCCATCGAGATCGCTCCCGTTGCCGCGCGAAGGCCCCGTCTTAACAATCACGGCCGGCTGGTATTTTAGCCATGGTGCAAGCTCAGCCACCGCTGGCGCCGGCAAAACCGCGAGCACATCGGTGGGTTCACGAATGGCTTTGGCGGAGGGCTGTAAGGCGAACGCTTTGAGCGGAAAATCAGCATCGTAAAACAGCAACAAGCTTCGTTGCGGATCCACTTGCAGGCGCGGCTGTACGGTGGCCGAGGCCGGAGGCAGGGTTACCACCACGGCGCTGTCGAGCTCAGAGAATATCCCCACATCTGGATGCGGCGAGGCGTGGGCCAGCGGAAAGCACATCCAAGCGCCAAGCAGCGTTAAGAGTGTGGAAGTTTGGCCCCTCATGCGCCTACACTTTATCGCATGAACCGGACAACAATGGCGTGGCTGGCTTGCGGTCTGGCGCTTGGTTGGGGGGCCCGCTCGTTCGCGGTGCCTCGCTCGCAACCCTTGATCGCGCAGTTCGAGAACGCCGACGTCCGCGTGTGGAAGACGATTTTGGCGCCACACGAAGGGTTAGGAATGCACCGACATGAGCACGGACGGGTGGTTGTGGCGTTGCAAGGCGGCACCTTGGCCCTGCCTCAACAAAAAGGCCCCACCCGCCGCTTGCGCCTCAAAACAGGCCACGCATATTGGTTGCCCGCCGATCCGGCGAATGAGCTGCACGGAGATCTGAACGAATCCGATAAATCGATGGAGCTGATGATCATCGAAATGCAACGCTGAGCTGTGCAGGTAAGCGAATGTGGTTGCGTGGCGCCATTTGACAGGCCCTTCGCGGCGCCCTTACGCTGGTGCTTCACGTTCGCGCAACACCAGGGAGGATCGCGTGCCAAAGATCAAGTCGTTCAACAAGCAGCAAGGGTTTGGTTACATCGATCATCCCGAACACGGCGATCTGTGGTTTGACTTTGAGGCCTGCAATTTTTCCCCAGAGCCAGGTGATGAAGTGATCATCGGCGAAGTGGGCAAGCGTTACGATGGCAAACCGAAAGCGAAGAAGATCACCTGCCCCGCAAAGCCGCCGCGTTAGCCGCGGCTCCAAAGATAAACACCCACGCAGGAACACAGTGTTGTGCCCCCGGTGGGTGTTTGCGCCATTGAAGCGTCTTAGAGGCAGAAGTTGAAGCTGCCGTTAACGCCGAAGGTGAGTGCGAAGGATGGTTGGTCCATCGAGCCAGCGATCTGAATGCTCAGCTTCATTTGTTTTCCGCCCACGGCTCCCGTGATGATCGCGTCTCTCGCCAGGGGGGCGGGGGGCGCTGCCTGGGTGGGGCCACCGGTCAAGATGTAGCGCGCCTTCCACATGAAGTTGCCGTTGCCATCAACTTCAAGCGGCGAGACGATGTCAGCGCGGCCGCAGTCAAACGTTAAGGAGCCGCCGCTCTTCGGATCCTTGGCCGCAAGCTCAATGTGCGGGCCACCCCAAATGCCGCTTTCCACAAAGCGCGTGGCGCCTTTGCATTCGCCATCGTGGTTCTTGGTCACGCCTGCCGACAGACGCAAGCACTCGTTGCCGTACGTGCGGCCGTCGCATCCACACACGGGTACAAATTCTTTGGTGCACATCAAGTTCTGTGCGGTGCACGTGCCCACGAACTTGCCGTTGTTGCACTGGTTTGGTTGCGGATCACACACCAGGCTTCGTTCACACGTGATGCCAAGCGCTGGTCCACAAGCTTCGCCCAGACGCGCGGTGGTTGGCGAACACGCGCCGGTATGTGCCAACGACTGCCGAGCGGCGCGACGGCCACAGTCGTTGCCATACGTTTTGCCATCGCAACCACACACGGGTGCGCTGATCGCTGTGCACACCTGTGGCGCTGCTTGGCACGTGCCTCGGCCGCCAGGTGCGGAGCATTGGTTCGCGGGCGCTTCGCAGAATAGACCTTTATCGCACACCAAGGTGTTGCGGCCGTCGAAGGTGCCGCATGTGCCGCCGGGCCCAACGACGATCACTTGCGCATCACATTTGCCTTCAGAAGCTTTCGAGACGCCGGCGCGTTGGCGCTCACAATCGTTGCCGTAAGTTTTGCCATCGCAGCCACACACGGGTGCGAAGTTCAAATCGCATGCGTCGGGCCGGCTCACGCAGAACCCGGGCGGAAGCGGTGCTGCCACGCCTGTGGAGCCCCCAAGAGGGGGATCGGCCCTGTCCTCTGCTGGCGCCACCAGGAACGCGATCAAGCCACACGAATTGAGGTTAAGATCACAAAACTGGCTCTTGCCACATTGAGAAGAGTCGCTGCATGCCACGCCCCCGCCCGCCCCACCGAAGCTGCCACGTGAGCCGCCCGCTCCCCCTTTGATAGGAAAGCCGCCCGAGGCGCCGCCGTCTCCACCGGCGCCCCCTCCACCACAGTTTTGCAGCGAAGAATCGCAGGGTTCGTCTGTGGGGGAGCCGTTGCCACCGCAGGCTGCAAGGGCGACAAGACAAAAAGCGAATTGAACTTGGGATCGAGTTAAGTACTGCATGTGAACCTCTCCATGTTGCTCAGCAAGGGCCATTCCAACGCCGCCGTTGACTGTATGTGCTTGTTATTCAACGGTTTTCGGTCTTGTTGGGCGCCCCCCCACGCCATCTGGAACCTCAGGTTTCTGAGGCGCTTCGTCTAAAATGGCGCGGCCAAGGCGCACAACCCGATCGATGTGCCGGAGACGCACATCACGGCCCCGCGGCTCAAGAAAGCGACACAGGTGTGTTGTTTTTCTGCCGCAACTGCCACTAACGCAGCGGCAAGAACACGTCGGTGATGGCCTCGTGCTCGGGCACATCGGGGAAGAACGACACACGTTGAAAGAAGAGCGGGAAGTCGCGGCACTCGTGCCCGCTTTGCGGCAGCCACTGGCGGTAAAGGAATCCCACGGTGTTTCTCAAGGTGTCATCTGATCCCACGTGGCGAAGGACAGCGCAACGCCCGGCGGGAATCGTTTTGGCGACGACGCCAAACTCGTTAGGCAAAACCGGTTGGTTTGTGGCCGCGCAAAGATCCATCCGGTGCTGTGTTGGGTCCACGTCATCGGGATCGTCGTACACAAGGTTGAACGTGGCGCTTATGCGTGGGGGCAAACGGTTCTGCTTGCGCCACTCAATGAAGCGCCGAATCGAATCGCCAATGAGCTGCGGATCGCCCGTGTGCGTGAGTGCCGCCACAGGCGTTTCGGAGAAGTTTATGATCTTCACATCGTGGATCTGCCATTGCGTGCTCATGTGTGCCTCCCTCAGCTGATTTGATGTTGCGTATACCTGTTGCCACTTTTGCCATTCTGGTTCGGCCCTGAACTCAGAAGGCGTTTGTCCGAAGTTGCGTTTAAACGCACGCGCGAACGCCTCGGGACCTTCGAACCCGCTGTCAAAGGCGATGTGCAGCACGGGCTCCGCCGACCGAAACGCTAACTGAAACGCCGCGCGCTTAAGCCGGCGCAGCTGGATGTATTTCGCGACGGTGATGCCAAACATCTGGCTCCACTGCCGATGAAAATGAAACTTCGAAAAGGCCGCCACGTGGCTGAGCTCTTCGAGGTCCACCGCTTCTTGCAGGTGGTTATCAATGTACACAAGCACCCGTCGAAACCGGTCGTAATAGTTTGCTTGCGCGCGGATGTCGTCGTTCACACCTCAGAGCGTAAGGTGTGACGGCCAACGCCGCCTAGCCGAACTTGCTGAGTTCGTGCAGGCGCGTCCTGGGCCCCCGCGGCGCCTAAGTTGATGGCGCTCCGCCACGGGGATCGTTTCGTTGCGCTGCCACCGGGATACCTCCGGTCACATGAGCGGCCGGCAAAGCCCCACGAAGCCACAACGTGCGTTCAACCATGATGCGAAAAACCGCCAGCAACGATTGCTGCACATGCGGGCCCTTGGCACCCTCCAGCACGCCGAACGCATAAGCGATCGCTTCCATTGTGGCCAATCCGCCTTGCCGAGGCTCCGCGCGCAGCTTGTAGGCCGTGCCCGCATGCTCGCCAATCACCGCGCAAGGCACGTCAGCCAAACCTGGCACCCGCTGCCGCATCTTGCCGGCCTGGCGCCAATTGCCATCCGGCACGATGAGGACGATCGGGCGCTTCGAATCCACGAACGTTGATAAAGGGACCGCATCCATGGAGGGGAACAACAGCACAGGTTGTTCATCGCTGCGCACAAGTGGCAACGCCAGCGGACGATCACGATCACCCACGATGCTTATGCTGCTGTGGCTCAAACAACGGGCTGCTAGTTGCCCGGTGTTGGTGGGCTTGCGGGCTTCGCGGTAGTGAAGGAGAAGGGACAAGCGCGTGCGTGTGGCCAGCGTGGGCGTCAGGCTGCAGACGCACAACGTGTTGTGCATGTGGCACGTGGCACAGCGGGCTTCGTGGTTGTCGCGCCGGCTCATGATGGCGTCACAACGTGCGAGCTGTGGCTCCAAAGTCGCAGCCGAGCCTTATGGGCTTGTGCGACCCGGTGAGGCTCGCCCACGCGCCTTGCGCGCAGAAGTGTGTTGTAGGGCGTGACCGTGGGCGCCACGAATTCAACCGCCTCCGTTTGATAGCCCGCGGCTTCAAGGGTGAGCACGCGATCCGCTTCGATGATCGCGTGAACGAAACGACGCCGTACGGGCGCGGTGCGTGGCACACCCAACGCTTCCGCCAAGGCCTCGGCGTCCTTCACCTTCGCGACGCCTGCGCCGACACAGCACGGTACCAAAAGCAACACGCGCGTGGCCGACGCCACCGCTTGTTCGATGATGACGTCGCTGGCGGGGCCGCACGCGTGAAGCGCGACGACGAGGGCGGGTGCGTTTGGCCACACCCCCGCCTGCGATAGGTCGGCACACTCGCAGGTGATGGGCACTGTGGATGCCAAGGTCTGCGCGGCCATTTCTGTGCGCGCCACCAGGGCCGGGTTGCGCTCGATGCACACCACCTTCGCCGGCCGCGCGATGGCCTCAAGCACGAGCTTGGCTGTCAACAAGCCCACATAAGCCTTTCCCGACGCAGCATCAACCACTGTGAGGCCGCGCGCCTTGCTCAGGCCCCGAAGCGCCCGGTCGATCTCGCTCAACAACGCTGCCACCTCGATGGCTTTGCGCTTGTCTTCGGCACGCAGGGTCGCGCCGGCGCTGGCGATGTAGAGCTGATCCAGCCAGCGCCCCACTTCGTCCGGGGAGAAATTTGAATCTGTCACCATACGCGGACCATTGTGACACCGCCGTTCGATGCCTGTTGGCAAAAGTCTCGCCCCCTGTGAGGGTTTCGTCGCGTTCGGCGTCGTTGTTGCATTGCCGTGCTCAGAGCCAACGAAGGACGGAGCATGCAACCAATCAAAACAAACATCCTTATTCACGCCTCACCTGAACAGGTGTTCGACACGTTCTGCGAACTGGGTGCCTGGTGGCCCATGGCCTACACGTTCTCGGGCTTTCGGAGCTGCGCCGTGCCGTGCGCCGGCTTCACCAGGGCCGCTAGGTGACCATCGCTCGCAAGCGGATTTCTGAAATGGCACCCTGTAGGTTTATAGTAACAAAGTGTCGGATCCTCGTGACTCGTCTGCCCCGCCGGTTGCGGCCCGCTCCTCAGGCCAGCTTACCCACGAGCAGGAACTGGAGGCCCTGCGCGCGCGCATAGCTGCGCTGGAAGAAAAAGTTCACGCCGGGCTTGAAGCCGAGGAGATGTTAAGAGGCGTGTTCGCCGCTGTTCCGGCGTTCATGGTTCGGTATGGTCATGACTACCGCATCAAAGCCATCAGTCGGCTACAGCCCGGCTTTGATCGAGAACAGGTCATAGGGACGCATTTTTTTGATTATGTGCCCCAAGAACACAGAGCTGTGGCGCAAGCTGCGATCGAGCGGGCCTGGCAGACCGGGCAAGCGCAGCATTATGAGATAGAGGGTGCGGGCGCGAACGGGAACGCCGCCCACTACGAAAGTTATGTGGCGCCCGTGCGTGATCGTGACGGGTCTTTGGGCTTCATGCTGGTGGCCATTGATGTCACAGCACAGCGCGCGCAGATGCAAGCTCTGCGTCGAAGCGAGTCAATGTTGCAGTTGGCCTTGTCGTCCACCGGCATGGGCCTATGGGTGCAAGATCTGGAAACCAACCAGGTCACGTGGAACGAAAATGCGTTTCACATCTTCGGCTGCGACCAGCCGTTAACAGCGACGCAATACATGAACGCGCTCGTTCACCCGGACGACCGCGCGATCTTGCAAAGGGAAATGAGCAAGCCTCTGGTGGCCGGGCGCTTCCACACCGCGCCTCACCGTATCGTGCGGCCCGATGGCAGCGTGCGGTGGGTGGCCACGGTTCGGGAGGTGATCTGCGATGATGAAGGTCGCCCCACAAACTTGATCGGCGGCACGCAAGACGTTACTGAGCAACACGACATGGAGTTGCGCGCGCGGCACGCGCAACGCATGGAGGCTGTGGGGCAACTCACCGCCGGCATTGCGCACAACTTCAACAACATGTTGGCGGCGATCGTCCCGGCTTTAGATCTAATGGCGCCCGCGTTGCCTGCCTCGCTGTCGAGCATCGCCGAGGGTGCCAAGGAAGCGGCGTCGCGCGCCACGGAAATGGTCCGGCAACTCATGACGTTTGCGGGCAAACGAACAGTTCCCGCGCGGCTCACGCCCACTTCCGAAGTCGTTTATCGATCGCTTGCCATGTGCCAAACGCTGTTTGAGAAGAACATTGTTTTGGAGGTCAACGACCAGGACAACGTGTGTGTGTTCCTCGGGCCTTCCGATCTCGAACAGGCGCTCATCAACGTCTTGCTCAACGCGCGCGACGCGGTTCTGGCGTCCCCTCGGCCTGACAAAACGGTGAAGGTTTCGATCAGCCGGTTCGTCGGCCAACCATCTGATGGCCAGCGATCATGCTTGCCTGAGGGCAGCTACGCGAGAATTGAGATCGCGGACACGGGCACGGGGATGACAGATGAAGTTCGCACCCGCGTGTTTGAACCGTTCTTCACTACGAAGGATGTGGGCCGTGGCACGGGTCTTGGGTTAGCGATGGTGTACGCGGTGGTCACGCAGGCCGGGGGATGCGTTTTTTGCCATTCGGACATCGGCCGCGGTACGCAAGTGGTGCTGTATTTGCCAGAAGCCACCGCCATGGCTGCCGAGCCGGCCGTCGCGCCGCCGCCTTCGTTGGCGGTTCCTCCCAAACGCGTGGTCTTGATAGTGGAAGATGAAGAGACCGTAGCGGAGGCCACGCTGGCTGTGTTGCGGAAGAGCGGAATGGACGCCCACCGCGCGCCCGGCCTTAGCGAAGCTTTGCTGCTGGCACGCAGCCACCCCGACGCACAACTTGTGCTCTTGGATCGCTCTATGCCCGGTGGCCCAGCCGATAAAATCGTGGGCGATCTGCGCCGACTTCTGCCACGCGCGCGCATTGTGTTCTTCACGGGCCAGGATCTGTCGCCCGAGGAGGCGCAGCAGGTGGACGGGGTTCTGCTTAAGCCGATGTCGGCTGCCGATCTGCTGGCGTTCGTGGCCAGCGTGAAACCTCGTTAACGGCATCCGTCGAAGGCAGCCATGGCTCATGCTATGGCATCTGTGGTGAGGCGGGGACCACAAAGGTTATGGATCGCTCGGCACGGGGAAAGTGCGGGCAACGTCGCGCTGATGGCTGCGGAAGCCGAGGGCCGGCATTGGATTGAACTGGCGCATCGAGATGCCGATGTTCCTCTTTCGCCACGTGGCGAGCGACAAGCTGCGGCCTTGGGCCGGTGGTTCGCCGCGCAGCCCACACAAGAGCAGCCAACGCTTGTGATCTCTTCGCCTTACGTCCGCGCCCACACCACAGCTCAAATCGTGATCCAGCACGCGGGCTTAAGCGGCGTGCCGCTATTGGTGGACGAGCGGCTGCGAGAAAAGGAATTCGGTGTGCTTAACCGCATGACCAAGGCTGGCATTGCGGCGTTGATGCCCGATCAGGCGGCGCTCCGGCAGGCCATCGGAAAGTTCTACTATCGGCCGCCCGGCGGTGAAAGCTGGTGCGACATTCTGCTTCGCCTGCGCCACCTATGGTCAACGCTGCAACAAGAGCATGAGAACGAGCGCGTGCTTTTGGTTTGCCATTCAGTGGTGACGTTGTGCTACCGCTGCATCATTGAACGCTTGTCAGAACAACAAGTGCTCGACATTGATCGCGCGCACGACGTGGCGAACTGTTCGTTGACCTCTTATGTGCCGGCCGCCGATTCCGGCACAAACTTCCGCTGGCAGCTCCAACATTTCAACTTCGTCGCTCCGATGGAGGAAGCGGGCGAAACTGTCACGAGTGCACCCGATGCGCCGCTCCCCAAATAAACAAATCAGCAAGCCCAAAGTTGCCCTTGTAGACGCGCGTCTGTTGCGGCGTTGGCCCATTCCGGCGCCACCTTCGGACGGCGACAAGGAGGGGCGAGGGCGCGTGCTGATTGTGGGGGGCGCGCGGCAACTGCCGGGCGCGGTGATCTTGGCTGCGACAGCGGCGTTGCGCGCTGGCGCTGGGAAACTGCGTATCATCACAACCGCTGGCGTCGCCACGCCCATTGCGGTGGCCATTCCCGAGGCATTCGTGCAGGCCGTTCCCGAGGCGCGCGATGGCGGCTTCGTGGGACGCTGTGAAAGCAAAGTTGTGCCCCTGTGCCTTTCATCGCACGCCATCGTGTTGGGCCCAGGCATGATCGAGAACCGCGCGTTGGCGCCTTTGGTGTTATCAATTCTCAAAGCGTTAACACCCGAGCACGCGGTGGTGTTGGACGCAGGTGCGCTCACCGTGCTTGGCGATCACCGCCAACGGGTGGGCAAGTTGCGCTGCCAGCTCGTGGTTACGCCGCACGCAGGTGAAATGGCGAAGTTGCTTGGCCAAGACAAAGACGCCATCAAGGGAAACGCCCTCGCCACGGTGCAAGCGGTGGCGAAGGAACTTAACGCGATCACCATCCTCAAGGGCGTCGAGACGTTGATCAGTGATGGCACCACAACTTATCGCAATGTTGCAGGCAACTCTGGTTTGGCGACGTCAGGCTCGGGCGATACGTTGGCCGGGTTGATTGGTGGCTTGATCGCGCGCGGTGCCTCCGCGTTTCAAGCCGCCGTGTGGGGCGTGCACTTGCACGCTCGCGCCGGTGATGTGTTGGCGCGCAAGCTTGCGCCGCTCGGTTATTTGCCGCGTGAGCTCTTGCGAGAGATCCCTGCATTGATGGCGGGCTACGGTAAGTACAAGCCTCGTTAAAGCGCAGCGATCGATCCAAAGTACTATTCTCATGCGTGCCTCGTGGTGCTACTCCCTGGTGCTGTGCCCAAGCATTCGTTGTGTGTGACTTTGATTTTAGGCTGCATGTGCGCGGCGCCACAGATGGCGCAAGCCACCTCTGATTCGTTCATGGAAGCGCCCTTCGGGGCCATTGCGAGCCAGGGCGAGCTTGGCCGGCGCTTGCGCCTTTCGTACAACCGGCTTGAACTGTACACGCCCGAGGTGGCTTTGGCAGGCAACGAGGGATGGCCGGGCGATCGTGAAGGCCGCGCCCTCTTGGGCCAAGTTCTGACGGCGCAGGCGATGGGGCTGCCAAGCCACCAAGCCGACGCGTTGCTGTTGGGCATCGCAGGGCGGCTGAACGCGCGAGGGTATCTGGGGCCTGTGTTGCCCGCCGGGGTGATGGACGAGCAAGTGCTGGCGGGGCACAGTTGGCTGCTACGTGGGCTCATCGAGTACCACAAGTACAAGCACGACGATCGCTCGCTCCGCATGATCGACGCGCTTATCAAGAACCTCTTGCTGCCCGCGCGCGGCTTTTACGAGCGTTATCCCATTTCAGCGGCGAACCGGCCACAAACCGAAAAAGCAGATGGCACGATCGTGGGCGCCGTTGTTGATGGGTGGCGTTTGTCGAGCGACATCGGCTGCGCGTTCATCATGCTCGACGGCGCCACAAGTGCGCATGAGCTTGCACCTACTGACGCGTTGGAGTCGTTGATCCAGATCATGATCAAACGTTTTGCCATGATCGATTTGCAAGTTGTGGGTGCGCAGACGCATGCGTCTTTGTCGGCGGCGCGCGCTATCTTGAGGTTTGCGCGCCTCTCAAAACGAAACGCTCTCGTGGCCATCGCGGAGAAGGTGTTTACCACCTACAAACAACACGCGATGACCGATCACTTTGCCAACGACAACTGGTTTGGAAAGCCTCGTTGGACCGAAGGCTGCGCCATTATCGATTCCTTCGATGTTGCGATGCTGCTGTGGCAAGCCACCGAGAACGTTGCCTACCTGGAAGACGCGCAGAACATCTACTTCAACGGCATTGGCTTTAACCAGCGGCCCAATGGCGGTTTCGGCTGCGACACGTGCCCAGGATCGAATGGCAGCCCCTACTTGGCCCCATACAAAGACATTTTTGAGGCCTTCGCTTGCTGTTCCATGCGTGGCGGTGAAGGGATGGCCAAGGCGTCTGTGTGGCAGGTGGCCACCAAAGGCAACGACGTGGCTTTGACGACGCTGCAAAGCTTTTCAGCAAAACTGGAACTGCCCGCCGGCGCGCTGGCGTTCTCAGTCAACACGGCCTTCCCCATCACAGGCCAAGCGCAAGTGCGTGTTCATCAGGCGCCCGCCGGGGCACGCCTGCAAGTGTTCATGCCTTCGTGGGTCGACGCCAGCCGCGTGGTTGTGAAATTGAAAGGCGCCATTGTGGCTCACACCCTGGAAAACGGATGGCTGCGGTTGCCTCAGCCACTGGCGGCGGGGCAAACCATCGATATCAAGTTCCCCATCACGCTGCGAGCGGTGGAATCCATCAATGCTTCGCGTTTGCCTGGCGTGCGTGGCTTTCGCCATGGCCCCTTGGTGATGGGCGCGCTTCGCCCCGGAAAGGAGCCTGGACTGCCCTTTGAGGATGTCGCAAAGGCGCGTGTGTTACCGAAAGCCCATTACAAGTTCTCTGCTTATACGCTTGTGCCGATCACAGGTTTGGCGTTTTTGCCGGAGAAACAAGCGAAGGAATGGTCGCAGCAGATTTTGTTTCCTCTGCGCGCACCTTAACGCGAGCGACGGCCACTTCGTAATCGTCGAGCCTGTGACCTCGGGCGCCGATTTCGCGAGCACAAAGATGCCGGGGAAGCCCTGTGTCTCGAAGCCCTTGCTGAGGTTAGCGGTGAGCACTGAGTCCTTGATCACCAGCGAGCCTGTCCGATCGTTGCTCACGAAGAAAATGGCGCCGCCGCCTTCATTGGCCGTGTTGTCGTGGATGGCGGTGCCACACAATGGTATGCCCTTTGGAATGTTGCTGCACGCATTGGGTTTCGCCGTTGTTCTCGTCGCGTGCGTTTCGGTGCCCCCCACGCCGCCCTCTCATGTGGTTGAGGGATCTGCACCGGCGGCCATCGAAGGCGAGCTTCCGTCAGGGCCGCGCGACAACCAGAACTGGAGCGACGTTGGACAAGAGGAAGGCCGCGTGGAAATGGCGTCGCAAGGGGAGCTCTTCCTCGTTGCCACGCAAACGGGGTTGCACCTGTTTGAAGGACAAGGCTGTGAACACACCCAGCAAGGCGCGTTGGTGCGCCTCTCGCAATTTGCGGAGGCATGCACGCACAACCGTTTGTTTGATCCTTCCACGCATGAAACCTGCGCGGTTTTGTGTCGCCCGCTGGTGACGCCGGATTCACGTTCGGTGTCACCGCGCACGGGTGCGCTCTTGGCGTACGCCGGAAGGCAAGGCCAATACCTTGTGGTGCAGACGTTCAACGGCTTTCGCGTTTTCGAGCGCCAGCTCTCGTGCAAGGATGAGGTGCCGTTGGGCGTCGACGTTGAGTTTGAGTCGTCGCCCGAAGGTTGCATCGCCACCGCCATTCGGCCGCCGGGATCATTCGGCGGCACAACTTGTGGGTTGTGGTGTCGTTAGTCCGCGGGCGCGTCTTCCTGGTGGGGCTTGTTGCCTTGCAAGTACGACGATGTCTGGCGCCACATGAATCGGGCGCCAGACGCGTCAGTGTTCCAGGCTATAGGGGCGGCGGTGGGGGCAAGGGCGGCGGTGCTGGCGGGGGTGCCATGGGCGCCATTGGCGGCGCCGCAGGTGGCTGGCCCGGCGGTGCGGCCGGAGGCGGTGGTGGGGGTGGTGGCAGCTCAAGCGGCTTCACGCAAGAAGCGATATCGAACAACAAGAACTCGAGCACCTTCTCTTGCGGCCGCATCGCTAAGTCGTTGCAATTGTCTGACGAGAACAACACCTTGTCGGTGAGATTGTCTTTTTCAGAGACGTGGAAGTCACTGAAAACCACCTTGCCGCATTGGTTCGCCGGGGCCGCGGTCCACGGCATGCCCAGATCAAATTGTTGCACCGTCACGGCCTTCATCGTGGCGTCGGTGTAGAGATAGCGCGTGGCAGGCGCATCGATCGAAGTGAGATCGGTGCGGAAGTCTTGAATGCCAATGTCGCCTGGATCCGTGCCATTGAGTGCGTTGACGTTTGCGAGCCAGCTGTAAAATGCTTTGCCCTTGTCAGTGCTTTGGTCCACCAGGGTGGGCTCGAAAATGCGCTGCATCCAGTCCGCAGGCCGTGTGTCTAGGTTGCCCGTCCAGATGGGCAACGCGCCCACGGGGTAACCTTTCTGTGCGGCCTTAAGCATCCACGTCAACCACGTGTAGCTGTAGTGCGTGGCGAAAAAGCGTCCGCCGCCATTCGCATAATCAACGATGCGCTGTGTGTTTGCACCTGCGGGGGCGTCAGCCCCCCCACGGCATGGCATCACAACAATGTCGTATTTTTCAAGCGTGGAGGCGCTGCTCCACAACTGGCTTTCCGCAGGCGTGACTTTCGTACCGTTCTGCTGCTGGATCACGCCGTTTTGTTGATACACGTGCACACGGCCGCTTTGCGAGGGCGGGCTGAACTCAGATTGATCGATGCCCATTTTGTGGAGCACGCATTCAATCGCATCCACCTTGCCCGTGGCCAAGGCAAACTGAGGAATATCGCCTTCGGTCTTGTTGCGCGGAAAGCGGGTCAATTCAGTGGTCAGAGCGTTGTTCTTGCACGCCTGCACTTTCGGGATCACAACCTGACGTCGCCAACGCCCAAGTTGAATCACAAGCGGGATGTTGTCACCCACGGGAACGTTCGTCAGCGTGAACTTGCCATCGGCGCCGCTGGTGGTGGCCACCAATGGGGCGCCGGTCACCTGTGCTTCGCAGCTTTCACACATGATTTTAGATGTGAACGGTTTGACTGGTTCGTTGGGCACGAAGACAAGAGCGTTATAGATCGGATCGGGCGTACCGTATTTTGGCAGCGTGGGAGCCACAACCACGCCACTGACCGAAGTGGTTCCACCATTGGGGCAGCTGGTTTGCTTCAAGCACAAGTTTTTGCAGCGATCTTGTCCGCAAGCGCTTGGCGCGCGGGGATCGCCGCCACAGGTGTCGGGCGCGCTGCAACCGCCACAATTGAGCGTGCCGCCACAGCCATTGCCAATGCTGCCGCAGTATTTCCAGCTGTCTTGCTGGCAGGTGCGCGGCGTGCATGTGCCCGGCGCGGGGCCACACACGCCGGGCGTGCCGGCGCCGCCGCACGTGAACGTTCCCGGGCATCCGCCGCAATCCATGAGGCCGCCACAACCATCGCCAACTTTGCCGCACAATTTTCCACCGGCTTGTTCACACGTGAGCTTCTTACAGGAAGGATCAGGCGGTAACCCGCACACGCCGGGCAGCCCGCCACCGCCACAGGTTTTGCCGTCGCTGCAGCCGCCGCATTCAAGCGCACCGCCACAACCATCGCCCAGGCTGCCGCACAATTTGCCTCCGGGTTGATCGCAGGTTAGTGGCTTGCAGTTCGGATCGGGCGGTGCACCACAAACGCTGGTTCGGCCGCCGCCGCCGCAGGTCTGGCCATCGACGCAACCGCCGCATTCAAGCGCGCCGCCACAGCCGTCGCCAATTCGGCCGCAGTATTTTCCACCCGCCTGTTCGCAGGTGATGGGAGTGCACGCGCCGCCGTCGGGCATGACGCGCGTGTCGGTGTCGAAGACAAAACCGTCTTGCGCAGAAGCGTCTACGGACGCTCCGCCGCCGCCACCGCCTCCCCCCGTGCCAGCGTTGCCACCAACGCCATCCGTGCTGCCCCCGCGGGCGCCGCAGGCGACGAAACTGACGCACAACACCAGGGCGAAACAAATCTGAAGCGCGGTGCAGGTTCGCGCCAGATCAGGTGATGGCTCCATCAACAACGCTTTGATTTTGGTAGGGACCCAGAACATAAAGCTTCTCCTTCTTAGGCGGCCGCCCGGGCTCTGCCAGCACGGCAAAGCGAGCGCCTGTTGTCTCAGTGTCCGCAGCGCCTTTGTGTTGCTCAAAAAAACGACAAAGGCCGCCACTTCATCGAAGACGTGGCTGACCCGGTCTCACAGCGTCCGCACGGGCTGGCTTTTCGTGCGCCGCTTTGGCACAGGCGTGGCCGCGGCTTTAGACCCGGCTTGCAACTCCGCTTCCAAGGCCGTGATGCACAGTCTCAAGTAGTCGGACGGCGCTTCGCCGTTCTTCAGCGCGTGTTGGTATTGCTGCAAAGCTTTCTGGATGTGCCCGCCCAGCCACAGCGCGCGGCCATATTCAAGCGCCGTTACCTCGCGGCGCAGGGCACCCGCTGACTCTTCAAATTTCATGAACTCGTCGGCGGCCCAATCATCAACGCCACGCATAGAGAAGTATCGTGCCAATGCCAGATGAGTGCGCGGGGAGGGCACCTTCTCCTCTTTGCGGATGGCCAACTCGAATTCGTCCTGTCGGTTTTGGAAACGATCTGGCAGCGTCAGATCCCAGACCACGACTTCGCCTGCGTCGTTTACCGAGACGGCCAACGGAACGTCGCTTGGCAGGTGCGGCTCGGTCACGGCAACGCCGCTCGACTGAAACCGATGCACGCGGCGCTTCTTTGTGATGTCCCAGACATCAATCCCCAGTTCTCCGTCTTGATGTTTCAAGGTTCCCAGCCACAGCACGGGCCGTGACACCGCTGCGAGCGCCAATTGACTTGAAACATGGTCGGACAGCACCAGCGGCTTCTCTTCGCCCGTCTGAAGATCATAAGAAACGACCCCTTGGTCCTCGAAGGCGACCATCACCACACCCGCTTTGGCGTTCCAGAAGCCGTCAGTAGCCCGCCAACCTGCGTGGTAGGGAAAGCGCTTCTTCACCTGCATCGCTTTCATATCGAAGATCACAAGTTCGGCTCCGCTCATCGTCGCCATGTGGCTGCCATCGGGAGCGAACGCGACGAACCGATGCGTCAGCTCGCCGTTGAACGAGGTCATTAGGGCGCCCGTACTCGCATCAAACAACGCACCCCCGGGTGCGAAGGTGGCACCCAGCCAGCGCGAATCCGGCGAGAACTTTAAGAACCTCACCGGGGTATCGACTTGAATCATGAGGAGTTGTTTCCCCGAAGGCAACGCGAAGATGCGCAGGTGACCTTCTTGATCGCATGACGCCAAACGATCCGCCTGTGGCGAGGGCAGCGAGAACGACCTCGCAGGAACCGGGAGTTGAACCGTCCATAAATTCTTGCCCGTGGCGCGATCCACGCCAGTGAACCGCCCCCCACGATGTTCCACCACCACCAACGCGCCCGCCATCGTCGACTGCACGCCAATGACATTGTCTTGCTCGGCCACCCTACCCATCGAGGGTTGAGTGCCCATGGCCCAAAGCTGGAGAGCGCCTTTATCGGTTGCGGAAAATACGCGGCCTTTGCGGCCAAGCCTCGTGATCTCACCTCCGCCTTCCGTCAACGAGAATAGGACCTTCTGCGGGCTCGAAAGTGAGCGCACTTGGATGGCTCCTTTTAGGAACCCGACGGCCAAAAGATCTTCCGCCGCGTTCAATGACACGCCGACGGTGTGTCCGAAACTGGCATAGGTGTGCGCCCCTTGGCTGCCCTTGGGCTGAATCAAAAAGCCGCCGTCAAACCCTGCATATAAGGACCCTGTTCGACGGTCGGCCACGATGTTGCGAACGCCAGCGAAGGCCTTGTTGTTGGTGAGTGCGCCGACCTTTTGGCCCGTGTCTGCCTTGCGCAAAACGGCCCAGGGCCCGGTGCGATCGTGCGAGAGGCCGATCGTTACAGTGCCATTGCCAAACGCGGGATACGCAACTGAGCGCGCGTAAGTGGCCTCCTTCCACGTCGCCAAGACGCGCCCTTCGGGAAACGCCCACGTCACGACGGTGCCGTCGAAATAGACGCCGGTCAGCCAGCGCCCATCGGGGGAAAAGGCGATCGCTCGCAGGCGTGTTGGCAATTGCTGCAACTTCCGCACCTCCGCGAAAGTCTTCACGTCCCAGATCACCGCTTGCCCGTCCTCTGTGGTTGCCACGAGAAAGCGCTCAGAGGGATCGAGCGCCAGCGCCCACACTTGCACGTTCAACTCAAACGTGTGTTCGACCTGTTGATTGCGCGGGTCGAAAACTTTGACGGTGCCATCCAAGCTGCTTGAGTAGGTGCGGGTTTCGTCACGATTTAGAACCAGCTCTGTGATGCGCGCCGAATGAAGGGCTGGTTGGATCCATATGGGCGGAGGCGCACGCATAAGCACGTCCGTCATGCCCGCGTTGGGCCCAGGATCTTCCTCGCCGACCCCTTTAAAAATCGTATCGGCCGCTTGGTAGCGCAAGCTTGCACTTTGCCAATCGCCCGCGGCGCCAAGCGCGTTGCCTTCCTCCACAAGGCCCTCGGCGCGGTTGAGCTCGGCTGTTTTCAGGTTCTTCGACGCTTGCGCCAAGCGCGATTCGGCCAAGGCGCGCGCCTCCGCCGTGGCCTGTTCGCGCACCTCCATATCCTTTGCGTAGCGGAAGGCCCCCAATCCGAACAAGCCCACGCCGCAGACGATCGCCGCCAACGTGACAGCGGCGACTTTGTTTCGCCGCACGGTTTTGGCCAAGCGCGCGGCTGCGCCCACGGGGCGTGCCGTCACAACCTCACCGCGGTCGTGCCGGCGCAGGTCGTCGGCGAAGTCACGGGCGCGCGCGTATCGTTGTTGTGGATCACGGCGCATGGCCTTTTGAACGATCGTCTCGATGTCCTTTGGAACACGTTCGTTCAACGATCGCAAAGGTGGCGGATCGTCAGCCAAAACTTGGGTCATTACCCACAAAGCGTTGTCGCCTTCAAACGGCGCGCGACCACTCAACAACGCATACAAGGTGGCGCCCAACGCGTACACATCGCTGCGTTCATCGCAGTGTTTACCGCGCGCTTGTTCGGGCGGCATAAAGGCAGGCGTGCCCACGATGGCGCCGGCCACCGTTAAGGTGCTGCCATTGTCTACGGAGTGTGCCAGGCCGAAGTCCAGGATCCATACGTGGCCCGCTTCATCAAGCATCAGGTTTTGCGGCTTGAGATCGCGATGGATCACGCCGTTGTCGTGGGCGTATTGAACGGCATCCGCCACGTCGCGCATAACGGCGCTCGCGCGTTTGACCTCAAGTTGCACGCGCGAGAGCTGCTGACCATGGATCAGTTTCATTGCCAAGAAGGGGCGCCCCCCGTCCGCTTCGGAGGCTTCGTAAAGCGGCACGATGTGGGGGTGCGATAGGCGTGACGCCATCTGGGCCTCCCGCAGAAACCGTGCGGCGCTCTCCGCGGTTATGTGGTTCAGAACCTTAATCGCCGCCCATCGTCCAAGGTGCCTATCCCACGCCGCGTAGACGGTGCCCGATCCACCTTGCCCCAACTCCCTGATGAGGATGTAATGCCCCAGTTGTTGCGCGCCCTCGCTGGCCGCCTTGATCACCTCGGGCGGCAACGCGACGATGTTTGCGGACGTGCGGGCAGCGGCAGCTGTGGCCCTATCGGCTCCGTCTCCGTTGTTGGTGTTCCGCGCGTTTGCCACGACATGTGCCACATCGGCAGAATTACGCGCAGCTTGTGTGAGGAGCGCGCTTACCCTTGAAATACCTGTAGGTTAGGGCGGGCGCGTGGCCTGCCTGCGAAGGCGGCTTTGACCCACGCCTTGCCTGCCCGCACGGGCCGCGTAGGCTACGCCCTTGTGTCTGCCCCTCGCAAGCCTTTGGAGGCGCCGCCCGATCTCAAAGTTGTTTCAGAAGAGCTCGTTTTGCTTGAACGCGTGCAATCGAGCCTACAGGGCCGGGGCCTGGCGGCGATCAAACGCAGCGATTTGCCGGAACAATATGCCGCTCAGTTGATCGGCCTGCGCGACGAAATTGCGGAGGCCCGCCTTGAGGACGTGCCTGCCTTGGTGGCGCAGATGGAACGCCTGCAAGAAGTTGGTGCGCGGCGCGTGCAGGTGCAGGAATTGTTGGTCGATCAGAACTCACCCTATTTCGGCCATCTGCGGCTGCGCGAAGAAGTGCAAGGGCGCGGCGCCCACACGCGCGATGTCTTCATTGGTCGTTCGACCTTCATCGATCCGAAAGCACGTGTGAACATCGTGGATTGGCGAGACGCCCCCGCCAGTCAGCTTTACTACCGGTACGACGAGGGCGACGACTATGCCGAAACTTTCGGCAACCGTGAAGTTGAAGGCATCATCGAAGCCCGCCGCACAGTCACCATCAGCGACGCGCAACTAAGGCGTGTGGCGACCAGCGATCGGGTGTGGGTGGCTGACGGGTCTCGGCCCACGGTGTGGCGTGAACAGGAGCCCGAAGAGACGAACCTTCACGGCGGAGAGCTTACGGCCCGCAGGCCCGACGCCGCCGTGGGCGTGCTTGGCGGCGGTCTTGATGGCCAGCAACGCATCGATCGGCATCTGGCTGAGATTGCCGCGCTCATCGATCCGCGGCAATTCGATTTGATCACGAAGCCCTCATCAGGTTTGGTGGTGATTCAAGGTGGGGCGGGCAGTGGGAAAACCACCATTGGCCTGCATCGCATCGCATTTTTGAACTTCAACGACCCGCATCAGTTCGCACCGAAGCGAACCTTGGTGGTGACGTTTGGCGCGGCCCTGGCGGCTTACATCGGCCAAGTGTTGCCCTCGTTAGGCGTGCATGGCGTGCAAGTGGTGACGTTTGCCGTGTGGGCCGAAAATGAGCTGCGGCGTTGCTTGCCTTGGTTGGCGTTTGTGAGCGTGGACGACACGCCGGCCGCGGTGACGCGCGTCAAGAACCACCCCGCCTTGCTGCACGAGGTGGAACGGCGCACGCAGGCCTGGAAGGCAAGCAAACGAAAACTCAGCAAACGCGCCACGCTGGAATTGTGGGCTGAACTGATGACGGATCGGGCGGCGCTGTTTTCCCTGGTGCAGAACGATCCAGAGATGCCGCTGGCGGCGGCGGATGTGGAGGCAACGCTTGTTCACATGAGCGCACGCACGGCCGCGCTTCTTGAACGCGATGCCGCCACCCGCAGCGAAGAAAAGCTCGAAGCGCACCGCCGTGAACGTTATGGCGTGCCCGACGATGACGAGATTCGCGGCGACGTGGGCATCGACGGGGAGCAAACCGACGACAAACGCGGGTTGCTTGACGTGCAGGATGTGGCTTTGTTGTTGCGGGTCCATCAACTGTTGCATGGCGCGCGCAAGGAGTTGGCGCACCTGTTTGTTGATGAGGCCCAGGATCTGTCGCCCACGGAACTTGCCGTGCTGTTGGGGTCGACGACCAAACGCAAATCGGTGACTTTGGCGGGCGATACGGCGCAGCGTTTGTTCCTCGACAACGGCTTTGGCGATTGGCGATCGGTCTTGCAGCACTTGGGCTTGTTGCACGTGGCGGTGGAGCCGCTGCGCATTGCCTATCGCTCGACGCGCCAGATCATGCATGTGGCTCGGTATGCCATGGGGCCATTGATGAAAGAGCCACCTCCCCATACGCCGCGCACGGGGGCGCCGGTGCAGGCGCATCACTTTACCGGCACGGGGCCCGCTGTGGCGTTTCTTGTTGAAGCCTTGCGGCCCCTCTTTGTGCGTGAGCCCCGCGCCACCGTGGGGTTGTTGGCGCGGCACACGGAACAGGCGGATCGTTATTTCGAGGGCCTTAGACGCGCCGATGTGCCATCGCTGCGGCGGGTGCGCGCGCAGGAGTTTTCGTTTCGCCCCGGCATCGACGTGACCGAGATACGCCAGGTCAAAGGTCTCGAGTTCGACTACGTGGTTCTGCTGGACGTCAACGACAACACCTTTGGCAACGACGACGAATCTCGGCACTTGTTCCACATCGCGGCCACCCGCGCCGCCTACCAATTGTGGCTGGTGGTGACTGGCAAGGATAGCCCGCTCATTCCCGATGAACTGCGAAGCCCTTGAGGTGGCCCGATCACCCAAGGTGGGCGCGAAGCCTCAAAAGGCATTTTTGTGGACCACGGTTCGAAAACAGAACTGCCCTCTTTGCCATAACGCGGTTACATTGCTGGCGTGTCGAATTTCCCCGCCACCACCTTCCATTTGTTCGGCGCGACAGCCTTGCTGTTGTCTGCCTGTGGTGGGCTTGATGACCTTGGGTGTGAGGAAGCGGGTTGCTTTTTCACACATCAAGAATGGTCTCGGGCCCAGTCATTGGCGGGCTTGGCGCCCCCCCGCAACGATGCTTCTAACCGCTTCGTCGGCAACGAAGCCGCCGTGGCGTTGGGATGGCAGTTCTATTTCGAAGGGGATTTTTCCGGCGTTTCCACCTGGGTGGACACCTTAGGGCGCGCGACGGCTTCGGCGCGTTCGCCGCTCGGCACTCGAACGGCGTTGTCTTGCGCTTCTTGCCACAACCCCACGCACGCCGGCACCGACACCTCTTCGGTGCCCGGGCACGTTTCTGTGGGCGCGGGCTGGTACGACGTCAACAGCCAACAGTCGGTCAACGCCGCTTACTATGATCTGCTGTATTGGAATGGACGTTCGGATTCCTTGTGGGGGCAAGCTTTTGCCGTGATCGAATCAGCCGTTTCGATGAATGGCAACCGTTTGAGCATCGCATGGGCGGTAGCCGACAAATACCGCGCGGCTTACGAAGCGGTGATCGGCGAACCATTGCCGATGACCGGCACAAGCGCCGAGGTGGCCGCCGCTGTCGATGTGGCTGGTGTATGTGCAGGTGTGGCGCCCGCCTGCCCCACGGGTTGCGCCGTGGCCACCAACGTGGAAACAGGAGCCCAGGTCTGTTTGCCCCGGTTCCCGCTCAAGGGCAAGCCTGGCAAAAAAGCTGGCTGCCAGGTGGGCGACGCCACTGAGCCGTTTGCTGATGCGTTCGATTGCATGACGGATGCAGATCGATCCGCCGTGACACGCACGCTGGTGAACGTTGCAAAGTTGATCGGCGCGTATGAGTTTGAGCTGCGCAGCCGCAACGCCCCGTTTGATCGCTTCGTGGCCGAGGGACCAGAATCCACGGCGCTTTCAGACGACGCCAAGCGCGGCCTACGTTTGTTCGTCGGGCGCGCGTCTTGTATCTCGTGCCACAACACACCGCTGTTTTCGGACAACGCTTTTCACAACATCGGCGTTCCGCAACAAGGCGTGAGCGTGCCCACCGTGGTCGATTGCCCCGCCGGTGGCGCATGCGATTGCGTGACCCCGCGCAACTGTTTGCCCTGGGGATTCTTCGATGGCTTGACCAAGCTGCAAGCGTCGCCCGTGCTGCGCAACGGGGCGTTTAGCGACGATCCTGCCAAGGGGTCTGAACGCAGCCGGTTCTATACGATGGTGCCAGGCGCCCAGATGAAAGGCCAATGGCGCACGCCAAGTTTACGCGACGTGGCATTAACGGCGCCCTACATGCACGATGGTGTTTACAGCACGCTCGACGATGTGATTCAGCACTACGACCAAGGCGGTGACACAAGCGCTGGCGTGGCGCATGAGTTGAAGCCACTCAAGTTGAGCGCGCGCGATCGTGCCGATCTAGCGGCCTTCTTGCGAACGCTTACCGGTGTGTATGACCGGCCCGCCTTGCACTTGCCGCCACCAGGAGCGCACCTGTGAAAAGCCTTGTCACATACCTTTTCGCGTGTGCGATCTGGACCGCGGTGGCACAGGCCGCGGATGCCGAAGTCACAACAGATGAAGTGTCTGGCGCTGATACCACCGTGTTTGAGACGCCCGAATCGATCGCCGAATTGCGCGAGCGTGTGCAGCGCAACGAGGAGATGCTGCTCAACCGCAACCCGAAGCTGCAGTGGAGTGGCTATGTGGATGTTGGGTTCTTTGCTCCCCAAGGTGATGGGTCGGGTTACGTCCAAGACTTCAGCAACCGCTATGGCAACTTCGGCTGGGTGTTCTTGGGCGATATTTTGGCCCCCGCGGTCAATTCGCGCGGGGAAGTGGCTGACCTTGGCAACGCGCCAGGCACGGATCGCTTTGACAGCATCAACTCACGCGGGGCCCCTGGGTTTATCGTGAATGAATTGAACCTGCGCATGCGGGCGGCCATGACACCCACAGCGATCATCACCGCCAGCCTGAACATCACGCCTCGCACAGGCAACGACTTTCGCCTAGGCGACGTGATGGATCTCGACATCGCCCAGGTTGAGTGGTTGCCCACGCAATCGCAGCGCACTTCGTTGTTTGTGGGCAAAACCGATTCGGTGTTGGGCATTGAATACCGCAACCGCAAATCACACCAGCGCTTCGGCGTCACGCCATCGTTGATTGCTCGCTACACAACCAACCCTGCCGTGGGTGTCAAAGCCCGCACAAAGTTTGGCGCCAGCGATTGGTTGGTGGTGGCGATGGCGCTGACCAATGGATCCAACACCTGGGAGCAGTTTCACTTTTACGACGAGGTTGATAGCAACGCTGCGAAAACAGGGTCCGCGCGCGTTTCGGCGCGGTTGCCGTTCGGCGTGGAGTTGGGCCTGTCGGGCAGCTACGGCGCCCCGGATCGCTCGCCTTCCAGCAAGGGCACGGCCTATTTCGCGGGCGCCGATGTGCAGGCCGATCTCGGCCGCTTGCTCGTGCGCGCTGAGTTCCTCAAAGGCAAGATGGATGGCCGCGCCGCCGATGACGTTTACGACCTGGATCTCAAGGGCGGCGGTTACCTTGAACTCGACTGGCTTATCAATGCCACCTTCGGCGCCTATGGCCGCGGCGAATACCGCAGCGCCCGCGTGTGGTTGGGCGACGAACGTCTTTATGCTACCAAATCGTGGCGCGCGACGGCCGGCGTGCGTATGACCTTGTCCGAAGGCAGTGCCTTGAAGGCCGAATACCTGCGCAATGGGGAATACGGCGGTTTGCCTGCCGTCCGAAACGACGTGTTCACCAGCAGTCTGGTGCTTTCTTTTTAATTTGGGAGCCGAGCGATGAGAAGATTGCCCACGATGTCTATTTCAAGGCAGCATTTGCTTACGACGCTATTCGGGGTGGGGTGCCTCCTTGCCGCTCCTTCCATCGCAGCGGCCGCGGACCCCTCTTCAGAGGTTGCGCGGTTGCAGTCTGACGTCGCACGGCTGGAGCGCGAGCTGGCTGAGCAGAAACAGCTGATCCTGAACATGATGGCCGCCGATCAACAACGTTACGACGTGTTGGTGCAGCTCATTCGTGCGAGCGCAGGCAACCAGGCGATGAACATTCCCGCGTTGCCCAAGCCCGCCACACCCAGCACGCCGGCGGCAACGCCCGATCAACCAAGCCAGACGACGCGCGAAGTGGCCGCCACCACGGGAAAGCTGCAGGGCAAGGTTGAACTGCCTTCGGGGGCGGGCGAGGCATATGTTTATGTCGATGGCTTGCGCGGGCGTACGGGCCCGCTTCGCACCGTGGAGATTCGGCAGGAGAACAAGCAATTCGCACCGCGCGTGGTGGCGGTGCCGGTGGGCACCAAGTTGATCTTCCCGAACCGCGACGCCATCTTTCACAACGTGTTCTCCAAAAGCCGTAGCAACGCGTTTGACGTGGGCAGCCTTAAGGGAGGAACCACGTCTTCTCCCGTGGCGCTGACGCGGCCGGGGCACGTGGAAATCATGTGCAACATCCACAGCAAGATGCAGGCGGATGTGTTGGTGGTGCCCAATGGTTATTTTGCGAAGGTCAACGGCGATGGCTCCTTCGAGATCGATGGCGTGCCCGTCGGCGTGCGCAAGGTCGTGTTGTGGGCGCCAGGGATCAAGCCTGCTGTTAAGGCTGTCGAGGTTGCGGGCGGCGTGAACCGGGTGCAAATGGCCGCGTCCGTGGCCCCGAAGCAGCCGCATCTGAACAAGTTTGGCCAGGCGTACGGATCTTATGAAGACTGATCAATCGCCTGCACCCGTGCGCCGTGTTTCGCGTTTGCCGCTCGTGCTCATTGCCCTCGGCGCGGCAGCCTTGGGTGGGGGCTTCGCGATGCACGGGCAAAAGCGTTCGCAAGCGGCGCCGGTGGCTGCTGTGGCAGAACGTTTCGTTTCGCGGGCCCAAGCGGCCTTAGACAGCCGGGGCAAATCACTCGAGGTACCAGCGGCCGAGGCAGCACGGCTGCCGCCTTTGCTTGCCGCCGTTCGCGATGAGGTTGACGCGGCTACGTTTCAGGACGCGTTTGAAAACGAGGATTGGTGGAACCCGTTTCGCAGCCGTGGCCGCGTGAGCGCGCTCGTGGTTAGCGGCAAACCGCTCGCCTCGTTGTTCTTGGAATCACCGATGCCCGTGGCAGATGATTTGATCAAACGTGCGTCGGCAAACAAAGTGGCTTCAGGGTTGATCAAAGGCAGTGGCCGCGTGTATGCCGCCGCGGCCGCTCGTTTGGAGCCTGCGGGTGGCCAGCATGAGGGCGTGATCATCTTGGCTGAAGTGTTGACGCAGGAAGCGCTCACCGCTGCCGCGTTGACCAGTGGTGCGGCGCTCGGCATTTCCGATGGGCAACAGTTGCTCTTGGCTGGCGGCCCTGCGGCGCAGACCGCGGCGTTGCCGCAACTGCTGGGGCAAGAAGGCGCCCCTGCCGGTGCCACAGCGGACTATCTGCCGTTCGCATCCAAGCAGCTTCCCGGTGGTTTGTGGTTGTGGGCGGTGGGCGCCGTGCCTTTGGCCGCACCGTCCGCCGTGAACCCACTGGCATTCGTGTTTTGGGGCTTGGGTGCGGTTTTCGTACTTGCTGGTGTTGTTGTGTTGTTCCGCACGCCCACGCAACCCCTTACTCCAGCGGAAGCGCCAGCTGCGGCGTTGCCAGCAAAGGCCACAGTGATCGGCACGGGCCCCACCGCCCCCCGCGTGGCCGAAACGCATGGCACCTCTGATCCTCGCACACGCAAACCCTCCGGTGAGATCAGCGTTTCGGAAACGATGAGCGCCACCGCGGTGGCTGTTGATTTGCGAGAACAAAAGCCCCATGTGTTGGGGCGCTATTCTTTGCTGGATCGCATCGGCGAAGGCGGCATGGCGGAGATCTTCCGCGCGATCCTTCACGGGGCCGAGGGGTTTGAGCGCACTTTGGTGGTCAAACGCATGCATCCGCATTTGCTTGGTTTGCCCGAAGCGGTTGCGCAGTTCGTGGATGAGGCGCGTTTGCAATCTGGGCTAGCGCATTCAAATATCGTATCGGTGTTTGATTTCGGCCGAGCGGGCAACGATTACTTCTTGGCGCTTGAGTACGTGGCCGGCAAAGATCTGGAGAAGGTTTTGCTGCGGCACATGTCAGTGCATGGCAAGCCGCTGCCCACGCCGATCGCGATGACCATCATTCGCGAAGTGTTGTTGGCACTCGAATATGCCCACACCCGCGTCGACGCCAAAGGCAAGCCAATGGAGATAGTCCACAGGGACGTGTCGCTCTCGAACGTACTCGTGTCCTACGCGGGCGAAGTGAAGCTGTCGGATTTCGGCATTGTCAAAGCGGAAAGCCGGGTCAGCAAAACGCAGATGGGGATGGTCAAGGGCAACGCCGGCTATATGTCGCCCGAGCAGGCGCGCGGAGAAGCCGTGGACGCGCGCGCCGATGTGTTTGCCGCTGGCGTGGTGGCGTTTTGTTGTTTGGTGGGCCACGCGCTCTACAACAGCAAGGAGCTCACGCCCATCAACCAGATCCTCCGCGCCGCCGTGGGCCCCGGGCACACCGAGTTCTCGCGCATGGATCTTGAGATGACGAAACTCGATCCGGAGCTTGTGCAAGTGATCAAGCAAGCGATGGCGCCCACCGTGGATCAACGCATTCGTTCGGCCGGCGAGTTTGCGCGCATGTTGCGCCCCTTCGCCACGGCCTCACGGGAGGACATCAGCCAGCTGATGCACGAATTGTTTGCGGCAGAGATCAGCCGCGACGCTTGAAATCGTCATCGTCAACAACACCACGCCTTTACATCAATGTTGGGGCACTGTGATTGTCAATTCGTTCACTCCCGTATGCAATGTGACGCGTGCCTGCGCGTGCCGCTGATCGGGATCGCCCACGCGTACGGTTTGCCCCGCGCGAAAGCCAGCGAATGCGTAGAAGCGGTTCGGTGCGAATCCACCAGAGGTCACCATGCCCTGGCCCAGCTCCTCATCGTTCTCGCTGCCTTCGGTGTCCACGAACAAAGCATCCATTTCGCCACCAATGGGCATCACCAACACAACGGCTGGGTTGAAAGGGCAGGGGCCGCCGAGGCAAACCACCGGCGGATCCCCAAGCACCGGCACAGTGAAATACTGTTCAATGTTCCGCCCCGCCAGCGTCGCAACAACGTGTAGCTGCTCTTCGGGAGGCAACGTTTGCGTATAGAAAGTGCAGCCTGGCGTCTCGGTGGGCACGCGCATCGATCGCAGGCGGCCCCGCACTTCGACAAACGGCGGACAATCTTGATCGCCGGCCGCCACCATCCCCAACAACGCTGGGCTGCGCGTCATACGCACCTCAAATGGGGAATGGTTGGCAGACACGCCGAACAGTGAAGCGCTTCGGTATCGTGAAGAAGTGAACTCGAGATCATAAAGGCCTTCTTCCATCGGCGCGAAATCAAAGTGGCCGTCTTGATCTGTGCGTCCATGAATTGATTGCGGCTGCAAGCGCCCAGGGGCCGTGCGTTGCACCTCAACGCGCACGTTCGCCACGGGTTGCCCCTGCGGGTTTCTCACGACGCCCGTCAAGTGCATCGCCACGTTTAACAACAACTCAACGGGGCCGACGCTGGCTCGTTCTTTCGCTTCAAACCGAGCCAGTACGCCTGTGAAGGCATTGTCTTCGGTGCGCGCCTGCACATCGTAGAGCCCTGGCAGCAGCCCAAGTTCGAAGCGACCATCCGAACCCACGTATATCTCGTCGCACGCGCACGTGTGGCGGTTGTCAGTCTCGTCGCTGTCATCGTCGTCCTCAACTTCATCACCTTGTTTATGCTCATCCATCACATGACGGTGAGGCGTGATACGAAGGGATGTGAAGGCAAAGGGCGCTGTTCCTTGTTGCCGTTGCCACAAATCACGCGCCTTGGGCGACAGCACCACGCGGCCAGCCAGACAGGCGCGGCCGGGCTTTGGGACACACGCCACCTCTGGTGGCGGCACCGCGAGGTCTAAAAATTGGGGCATGGTTGGCGTAGCGGCGGGCCTCACGACGGGAGCCGCGTTCGCTGCGGCCGCGGGTTTTCCCCGGGGCGCCATAACCGCCTGCAATGCCCAGTAGGTTGTGGAACCTGCCAGAGCACACATCACCCAAACAAAGGGATGCGGCCGCACACGTGTATAGACAGCCGGGCTGGGCGAAGGTTCCCAGGTTTTGCTTCTTGGGTTCCGCTTTGTGGTTTCCGGATCGACACGAAGGTGAGCCGCGCGTTAGGGACCCGCAACGTCGGATCCTTGGCTCCTGCACCCGGGGAGGGCTTTCCCCGGAGCCGCGGTATGGCGAGGCTTTTGCAGTTGGTTCAGCTCAGGCGTTCACCAAGCCGGACGCCGAAGGGGCGAAATGCGTCGTGACAATTCCGATCTACTAACAGCCGCGGCCTTCATTGGTGGCGCCTTTCTGGCTGGCCGCTGGATTTACCGCAGAACGCAGCGGCGCGACCTGCGCTACCAAGTGGTTCTGGTCACCGGCGGCTCGCGTGGCTTGGGCCTCGCGTTGTCGCGCGCGCTGCTGGATCAAGGTTGTCACCTTGCGATCTGTGCGCGCGACGAGGGTGAACTTGATCGCGCCAGGCAAGAGCTCAAGGGCCACGGACGCCATGTGCTGATGTATCAATGTGATGTAACCGACCGAGCTTCCGTCAACGATATGGTGCAGGCGGTCTTGCAGGACTACGGTGGAATCGACATCTTGGTCAACAACGCGGGCATGATTTCCGTGGGGCCACTTGATTCGATGACGTTGGGCGATTTTGAAAAGTCGATGGCGGTGAACTTTTGGGGTCCGCTCAATGTGGTGTGGTCTGTGTTGCCACACATGCGCGAACAGGGCGGCGGGCATATCGTTAATGTCACCTCTTTCGCGGGCCAAGTGCCCGTACCCCACCTTGTGCCGTATGACTGCTCAAAGGCGGCTTTCATGGGGTTGTCCGAAGGCATGCGTGCAGAGCTGGCGCGCGACAACATCGATGTCACCACGGTGATCCCAGGCCTGCTGCACACTGGCTCCCCCGTGAACGCAGAATTCAAAGGAAACCCAGAAGCTGAGTTCGCGTGGTTCAGTGCCAGCGACTCCATGCCGCTGACGTCGATGTCGGCCGATCGAGCGGCCCGCTTGATCGTTGCGTCTATGAGGCAGGGTGGGGGCCAATTGACACTTGGGTGGCAAGCCAAACTTCTGCGCGCAGCTCATGCCGTTGCGCCAAATGCCTTCTCGCGGGCCTTGTCGGTGTTCAACCGATATCTGCCCGAAGATCAGGGGTTGCCCTTCACACGGGCGTTTGGGGTGGAGCTTAAACGCAGCGCCAACGCCGCCACGCAGGCGCGGGTGGATCAAGCAGGCGCACACTTGAACCAGCACACACGACCGACCACGCCTTGATTTCGGTCACTGCACGGGCAGACCAAGATCAGCCACGAAGTGCTTGATTGCCTCGAAGAACGTGCCATCCACTTTGAACGCCGTGGTGTGACCGCCGGCAACTGCTACAAAACGTTTTGGCGCCGTGGCGGCGTCAAATAACCGTTTGCCGTGGGCGAGCGGTACGGCTTCGTCTTCGCGGGCATGCACAAACAAAATCGGCATCGTCACGTGCGGAATTTTGTCGAGCGATGCGAACCGGTTGCGCGCCAACGATCGCACGGGAACGTATGGGTAAAGCTCTGCGGCACGCGCAGGCACGGATGTGAAGGCTCCCTCAACGACGAGACCGGCCGCCTGGACGTGGGTGGCCAGATCGATTGCCACACCCGTGCCCAGCGAGTAGCCATAGATCACGATGTGTGAGGCTGCCACGTGTAGCGTTTCACGAAGGTAAACGTAGGCCGCCGCTGCGTCGTCATAGAAGCCCGACTCCGAAGGTTGGCCCTCGCTCTCACCATAGCCGCGATAATCAGCCGCCAGCACGCCCAGCCCGACGTCGCGGAATTTTGCCCAGGCCTCGTTGTAGCCCGCGGTGCCTACGTTGCCGGCCGCACCGTGAAAGTAGAGCACCCAGCCTGGTGGTGCCTGCGCTCCGGCGGGCCGCGGTGAGATCAGCCGCGCCTTCAATGCCACACCGCCGGTGCTGGGGAAGGCGACATCCTGATAGTCTAGGTGGAGCTCTGGTGGGGGCGGTGCGAGTGGTCCCTTTTCAGGGTGAAACAACAGCGTATCTTCGTTCATACGGAACCAAATCAGAAGACCGACGTACGCCACACTGGCCAGTCCGAAAACAGCGACAACGATTTTGATCAAGGCTTGGTTCCTACGCAGCGCCAGCATACAACCCAGGGCTGTGCTGGGCGTGGTCTTCTGTGGGGCTGCATTCGTGTATGCTGCCTTTCCGCCCATCCACATGTCGACTCTTAAGATCGCCACTTACAACATCAACGGCGTGGTGAAGCGGCTTGCCAACCTGTTGCAGTGGCTGCAAGCCGAGTCGCCCGACGTTGTCTGCTTGCAGGAGAGCAAATCGACCGATCGTGATTTTCCTGGCGCCGCCATCAAGGCCGCCGGTTACGAAGCCATTTGGCATGGCCAGAAGACGTGGAATGGGGTGGCCATTTTGGCCAAAGGAAGCAAACCGATCGAAACGCGGCGCGGCCTGCCGGGTGATCCGAAAGACGAGCAGGCTCGGTACCTTGAGGCGGCCGTGAACGGCGTGATCGTGGCTTGCCTCTACTTACCCAACGGCAACCCGCAACCGGGGCCAAAGTTTGATTATAAACTGGCGTGGTTCGAACGATTCAACCGGCATGCACAAGCGTTGATTGACACGCGCCACCCTGTGGCTTTGGTGGGTGATTACAACGTTGTGCCAACCGACTTCGACATCTATAACACACGCTCATGGAGCAAGAACGCGCTGTTGCAACCGCAGAGCCGCGCGATGTTCTCAACCTTATTGTCGCAAGGCTGGTGTGATGCCATCCGTGCGGTTTACCCTCGCGAATCGGTTTACACTTTCTGGGACTACTTGCGCGGCGCTTGGGAGCGAAACGCGGGTTTGCGGATCGATCACCTCCTGTTGAGCCCAACCCTGGCGCCCCGTCTTGCGGCCGCCGGCGTTGACACCTGGGTGCGTGGCAAGGAGGGCGCCAGTGACCACGCGCCGGCTTGGATCACCTTGAAAACTGCGTGACAGCGCTGTGTTGGTTTCTTTCCTGGAACAGAGTAAAATCAAGGAGGGTTACGCAAGGTTGACCATCAGATGACGACGAGCCTTACTTTGGTGATCATGAAAGGCGGGCGCGATGGGTTGATCGCCCTTTCGCCGTGTCGCCCGCCAGCGCCGGGGATGCTGTGTCGGTGAGCGCAGGAGCCCAAAATGAACAGCCGTTGTCGCCCGACGCTGTGGCGCTGGATGATTTTTTCGAGATGTCGCTCGACAACGTTTGCGTCGCCGGTTTTGACGGCTATTTCAAGCGTCTGAACCAGTCGTGGACGCGCACCCTCGGGTGGTCGGTGACCGAGTTGATGTCACGGCCGTCCATAGAGTTTGTTCACATAGATGATCGTGACGCCACGCTGAAGGCGCGGGAGGGTCTGCGGGATGGCACTTGGTTGTGGGATCTGCGCAACCGCTACTTGTGTAAGGATGGCGGCTACCGCTGGTTTGAGTGGCGTTCGGTGTCGGACCCGGAACGCGGCCTGGTGTATGCCATTGCCCGCGATGTCACTCAGCAGATAGAAACCGATGAGCGCCTGCGAAAGGCTCGTGACGTGGAGGAAAGCCTGCGGCGACAGCTCATGTTCGCGGATCGCATGGCCTCGGTAGGCACGCTTGCGGCCGGTGTGGCACACGAGCTCAACAACCCGCTGACCTATGTGACCACAAACATCAGTCTCATTCTCGAAGCTGTCAATGCTCCGGATCAGCGCGGCGACCGGGCCAACTTGATCAATGACATTCGTGACATGGCGCAAGAGGCACACGCGGGTGCAGAGCGCATTCGCAAAATTGTCCTGGGCCTCAAAACGTTTTCCCGCTCTGAGGAGGAGCGCAAGGCTCTGGTGGAGGTGGCACCGCTACTGGATTTGTCCGTCAACATGACTGCAAATGAGATCCGCCAGCGCGCACGCCTGGTAAGGGATTACGCGGATACGCCACCCGTGTGGGCCGATGAATCTCGGCTTGGGCAGGTCTTTATCAATCTTCTGATCAACGCAGCTCAAGCCATCGAAGAGGGCAACTTCGAAGCAAATGAGATCGCTCTTTCAATCGCCACCGATGCTGCTGGCCGCGTGGTGATCGAGGTGCGCGACACCGGGCACGGGATCGCGCCTGAGCACATCGGTCGCATCTTCGATCCGTTCTTCACAACCAACCCGACGGGCATCGGGACGGGTTTGGGGCTGTCAATCTGCCACAACATCGTCACCGCCTTGGGCGGCCACATTCATGTAACAAGCGTGGTGGGCCAAGGCACCACATTCCGCGTGATTCTGCCGGCCGCGCAGCGCCGCGCCCAATCGAACTTGCCCCCCAGTGCGCCGCTGCCGCAGCAAGTGGCCAACGCTCAGGTGCTTGTGGTGGATGACGAGCCTGCCATCGGTGCGTCGCTGACGCGGGCGCTACGCCATCATACCGTGACCGCTGTCACGTCCGGCAAAGCCGCCTTGGCTCTTTTGAAAGAGGGCCAAGCGTATGACGTGGTGTTTTGCGATTTGATGATGCCGCAGATGTCGGGCATGGAGTTCTTTGCGCAAATGCGGTCAGAGTTCCCGCAAATGGCCGAAAGGGTTGTGTTCATGACCGGCGGAGCGTTTACGCCCAAGTCTCATGCCTTTTTAGATCAAACGCCGAACAAGTGCGTGGACAAACCATTCGAGCCGCAGCTGGCCCGCGAGATCGTGCAGGATTTCGTGAAATCGCGTCAGAGGTGAAAGATCCTCGCGGCGTGTGAGTCTGCGCCTCACAGTTCCGTTGCTTCGATGCGACGGTTCTGCTGCCTGCCTTCTTCGCTGTCGTTGCTTGCCATGGGGTGCTCATCGCCCACGCCCACGGCAACGATGCGATCGCCCTGAATGCCTTTGTTTACAAGATAATTGCGGCACGCCTGCGCCCGGGCCAGCGACAGGGCCTTGTTGGCTTTCGGGTTGCCCACGTTGTCTGTGTGCCCGGAGATTTCAATGCGCGACTGTAGTTTGTGCTGCATGTATTCAACCACAGCGTCCAAGCGTGCGAACGATTCGGGCCGTATCGTGGCCTTCCCCGTATCGAAATTCACGCCATTGAGCACGAAGCGCGGGGCGCCTTTGTTGCGTTTGATTTCAGGTGGCGGCGGCGGCCGTTTGTAGCGCAGGGTGAGCTTGACGTTCTGGTTCGGTTCGTTCGTAACGTTCACGTGCGCCGAGATGTCCCGGCGACCGAGGGACAAGTACACCAGCTCGTATTTTTGCCCGATGGGCACCAAAACTTCTGCGTAACCCGTGGCATCCGTTTCCTCCGTATAAAACTTTTTGCCATCGGGTGCCGTTAAGCAGATCACGATGCCTGCCACGGGGCCCTTATCCTTATCGACGACGACAAACTTCATCGCCGCCTCGGTTTTGGTGGCCTTGATCTTGGAAGCGGTGGCACCTTGGGCCGATCGGGCGGTGTTTGAGTTCTGGAGCTGGAACTCGTTGGCGGCCGCGCCGCTTGGAGCCGCCTTCGGTACCGGTGTTGGCGCCGTTTTGCTGGCCGCCCACGTTTGTAGCGGTGCCATGGTCACCGTGCAAGCAAGGCACAATACGCGTGTGAGAGTTCTGTGTGGCATTGAAGCTCCTGTCTCGAATCGCAAGCCCAGAATACCACAACCCCCTTTGCCGGTGACCGCACGCTTACGATTGCACACGGGCGCGTGCGGTCGTCAACGATTCTTCGGTTTGCACGATCTTGCGCTCCAAAGTGCCCAGCATTTGCTCGAAGCGGTGAACGTCCTTCGCCACTTCTTCAAAACGCATTGAATGGGCGTCCTGCATGAGCGAACGCGCGTTCTCGCGGGCCACTTTAAGACGGTCTTTCAAAGTGGTGATGGGTGTGGCCACATCCAGCTGAATCGACGACGTCTCCGCCAGCGGCTGCGTGATCTGGGCCAGGGAGGCTGCCTCGGCCGTCAGCTCGGCAAAGCGTGCTTTGAGCGCTTCGTGTTCTTCGTGGCGCTGCCGCAGCAACTCGGCGCGAGTGCGGAGCCGGTCGATGGGGCCTTGTTGCGCCATCTGCGCCCGCTGCAGCGAACGCGTCAACGCCTGCGCGCGCGCATCGATCTGGCTGACGACGGCTGTGGCCTCCTGAATCGCCTTCGCCGTTCGCTCAATGTCCTTTTGGCTGCCGATCTGTCCCCGGCAGGCGGTGTCGACCAAGCGGCCGAAACGCTGTAACTCTTCTTCTAGATGCTGTGCCGCCGCAAGCAGCGCTTCAATCTTCTCTGGATCGCTCATGCGCGGGGCAGTCTTTCATGGCTGCCTCGTAATGTCATTCCTTGCTCGTAGTGTTTCAAAAACCCTACGCTACGGCAATTCCATCCAACCTGTTTGCTGGAACACCACTCAGCAGTGAAACTCGCCACGCGCGACGATCACCGCGCCGCCTCCGACCTCGACGGATTCAAGCGCTTGTGACGTGCCGCGAACGATGGCATGGATTCTCGACGGCCTGTTGATCTCGGCGCCTTGCTCAATCTGAATTTCCGCGCCCGATTGCAAGCGGCCGTGTCTTAACAAATGGACAGCCAAAGGCCCGGCAGCAGAGCCCGTTGCCGGATCTTCTGCCACGCCGAGCCCGGGGCCGAACATACGCGTTTTGCATCGGTTGCCTGCGTTCGCGAAAACGTTGATGCCGATCGCTCCAAAGACACCTAGACGCTCGATGTTGGGGCGCACGCTTGCCACCGCCTCTTCGGTTGGCAAAGCGACATAAACGTGGTGAACGCCATTGTTGTAGAGCTCAACCGGCAAGGTGGATTCGGTTACACCCAGTGCCTCAAGTAAACGTACGGTGGCCTCGTCGCCGAACGGCTTGCACGTGGGCAACGGTTGCAGCATCCAAGCAAACGACACTCGTGCACCGCTTAACTCAAACCGCACCGGCACAATGCCGCCCGCTGTTTCTAAACGGACGATGGGCCGCTGCAAGGGTGCCGCGAGAACGAACGCTGTGCCGAGTATGGGGTGCCCGGCGAAAGGCAGCTCCTGGGTGGGTGTGAAGATGCGAACGCGCGCATCGCCGCCTTGTTCAGCCGGCAGGAGGAATGTTGTTTCCGACAAATTCAGTTCACGCGCCAGTGACTGCATCATGCTCTCAGATACGCCCCGGGCATCCGTGAACACGGCCAAGGGGTTTCCCGCCAAGGCGTTGTCCGTAAACACATCGCAAATCACATAACGCATTCGTCGCATAAGTTTTGGTTTAGCATCCCGGAGGGCAAAGACGGCAGATCGCTGTGAGACGAAGTTTGCGACTATCGCTTCCCCTTGGCTGCATGTTACGTTTCCGGCCGTGACAAACGGTGTTTGCACATTCTTAAAGAGATTGCTCGGAATTGCCTGCCTGTTTGCGGCTTGCGGCACCCCTACGAATGCGTTGCGGAAGGTGGCCGCCGATGATCTTCAATGTGCAGATGCGGAGCTTCAGCTTCTGAAAATCACACGCACCGATTGGGATGTGACCGGCTGTGAAAAACGAGCGACCTATGCGCTCGTCGGCGAACCAGGAAATCGCCGGTGGCAGCTTCGTGCACCTGTCGAACGCTCGGCAAGCCAGCCTTATCGTGCGTCCCCACCGCCACCGCGGCCTCGGCCCCCCGTCGGTCTTGAATCAGAGTCAGAAGGCGTGATGGTTTTAGGTGTGGACGTCTTCATCCCGTCCAATGGCATCGTGTTGGAATGGAGAGGGAAGCCCGAGCCGGAGCCTCTGCTTGTCCACCTGACCCTGCGACGCAAAGCGCCTCCCTTTAAGCTCGAAGGCTGTGAGTTCAAGCTCGTCGCCAACGGCCGCTTGCTTGAACTACCCGAGGGCAGTTTTGAGAAGACAGCATTCAAAGAGAGCCTAAGCTTTGTTGTTCCGTTTGCCTCGCTTGTAGAGCTGGCTCAGTCGATACGCGTGGTTGGGCAAAGCTGCATGGGTCGCTTCGTATTAACCGAGGCTGACCTTGATGGTCTTCGGAAATTTGCGATTCGGTATCAAGAAGAGCTGGCGCTAAGGGGAGATCCGAAGAAAGAAACCGTTTCGCCTTCGGGCGACAGCATCTAAGCCAACGGCAACGGGCGCACTCTGTGTTACGCGCCCAACAACGTGGCTAGCTCTTGAACACGTAAGGCGTCGACCAGTGATGAATTGCGGTGGGCATAATCCATCGCGGCGTAGAGGTGGGTCTGTTCCTGAACCACCCGTTCTTTGTCGCGTTCAAGCAACGGGACGTAGTGATCGAAATATAGCTTCCCCGGCAGTTGCTTCTTCGTTTGAACGGCGTACCGAATCACCGCGTGCACTGTAAAACGGCCGGTCACGGGCTCCTGAACAAGGTGCCAACGTCTGAGCGCCCCAAGCGCTTGTTCGCCACCCTTGCCGGTGCGAGCCAGCGCGAACAGGGACGCTTCATCGATGTCGTCGCCTTCACTGCTTGCAAGCACAACCAGTTGCCGTCGGCTGGCCGGGGCAAGCTTCGCCCAGGCCCATTCAAACAAACCTCGCACTTCTGCGATGTCGTCCTCGTGGGCCATCACACGGACCTGGCCCAGCCCATGGCTCAAGAGCCACGAATGAAGCGCCCTCACAGAAACGGCGCGCGTGTGAACAAGCGCGTCAGCGATGTCGAGCGCCAACGGGTTCCATCGCAGCAGCTTCGTTAGCGGTGCGACGCGCGGAAACGCATCCTGCGCCGACGTAACCAGCGGCGGAACCACCGCAAAGATTTCAACGCCTGACAAAAGGCAACGGCGCGCCGTGATCAGCCACACCACGTTCGGAACGTTTAGCTCATCCAAGAACCTGGCCAACGCGGCATCATTCTCGTGGTTGTCGAGTACGATCAATACTGGGCCAAGTTGCCCAAGCGTCCGACGCAAACCGCGCGCGCCGCCGGTTGGATTGGCGCCCATCTTGCGCGCAAACATTTGGAACAACGTGGTGGTGTCCCAGTTGCCCACGCGCAGCCACACGAGGCCGCCTGTAAAGTGAGCGCGCAAGCGATGGCCGATGGCACACGCTAGCAGCGATTTGCCACTGCCCCCACCGCCGACCAAGGCCAGCCGTGCAATGCGGCCGTCGGTGAGGCGGTGTTGCAGGGCACGCAGTTCAGTGGTGCGCCCCTTAAGGCTTACGGGTGCAGGCGGAAAGTCGTACTTAGGCACGTCACAATAGCTTACGCGATGGCGAGGCTTTGGTTGGCTTTGTTGGAGCTTGGGCCACAAGGCTCCGCTACCGGCAGTCGGGGCAGGTGACGGCAATGCCAAGCACGAGACGGAAGCCGCGCACATCTTGAATCTGGGACCAAGTGCCCGTCACCGCGACGTTCGAGGATGATTGATAAGGCGCAACGGAGCTCACACCGCGCTCACGGAGCGCCCCCGCCATACAATTCCAGTTTGCCAGCCGTTGCCCTTCAGGAACCACAACGAACGAACCATCGGGGCCCCGCACGCTTGGATCGCCAGCAAGGTCGATCACAAACGACGCTTGAATCTCAGGTTGCGCGCTGAGCTGCGCGCACGTGTTCGTGGGTGCACATGGCGCCAGCGTGGACGTGCGCCGTTCCCACGTGTCTAAGCACGAGTCAGTTTTGGTGTTGCCGCACGCGCAGAGTGCGCCGACGCATGCCCAAAACACAGCTGCTCTTGGTGCCATCGCAGCATCCTAGCAGGCCCTCGGCAGATCGGTCACGGCGGTGCCACGGGCCGTCGCCTTCACCGCGTGAAGGTAAACCAATCCACGTTGAATAGGCGACCGTAAGCATCCCCGCCTTCGCCCTTGGCCACCAGGTAGACGTCGTGAACGCCCTTGGCTCCTTGCACGGCGCCGGTGAGCTCCTGGTAATACGTGATCCAATATGTAAAGCGTACCGGTGATTCACCGATCTTGGGGCCATCGGGGGCGTCGAGATGAAACTCGAGCCGCGCGTCGTGAATTTTGCTGTTCTCGCAGCTCACATGCGCCTTGAAGCCAGTGGCGCCCGCGCCGAAATCGACATTGCGGAAGTGCAGAAAGCCGTCCTGCTTGAGCTTAAAGTGAAAATCCTGCTTCTTACCGCGCTCTTCGAACGCATCACGACGCGTATGGAACTCTTCAGCTTCACGCTTGTGCGCAAAAGCGTCTAGAACCAAGCTTACAGAATCCTTCGGGACAACCCCCGGATCCTTGCCGGGATAAATCGGCAGCAGGTCACCATGTTTGTTGGTGCGCAGCCGCGTGATGGCCACCTGCCTGTGTTGTTTGCCTTCATACGGCACGTGATATGCCACGTACCACTGGCCTTTGTATGTGCACACGCCATGCTGGTTGTTTGCGGCATCGGGCGCCACTGGATAAATCCAATGCTTTGGCTTGGCATAGGGCCCGAACAGTTTGTCCGAAACCGCATACTGAATGTACGGCCCCGCGGGATCTTCGTTCGTGAAATTGGAATTCGTCTTACCTTCCCAGTTCTTGTACGTCATGTATGAGAAGTAAAACTTGTTGCCCATGCGGTGAATCCACGGGCCCTCCACGTATTCGGTGGCTTCGCCCCCTCGCAAGGGCACGTCGATCTCAAAGACCTTTCCGTCAAGCTCCGTCATGCTGGGCTTCAACTTCACAGCGAACACGCGCATTTGACCGAACAGCAAGTACGGAACGCCATTTTCGTCTCGCACGATCGTTGGGCTTTGGGAGTCTGCCTGCTTGGGTTGCGCTTCTGTCTTTAAAGCAATGCCATGCTCACGCATGATCGCCGTGGTCATCAGGGGTTTGCCTAGCGGATCGCGGTAGGGCCCTTCAGGCCTGTCGGCCACGAGTACGCCAATCTCGAACCCTTTGCTGCGAAACGGAACGTAAGCATAGAACTTTCCGTTGGCGGGGATCCCCAGGTCGCCATCCCAAACTGAAAGATCGGTCGCCCAGGCGGCGTCGTGAATGCTTAAGGCGGAGCCGTGATCGATCCAATGCTTGAAGTCTGTGGTGCTGTAGGCATGGTAGTCGAACATGCTGTGCCAGAAATCCTCTGGCCCTTGAAAGTTCACGGTGCTTTGGTCGTGCGTGGTGAAAAGATAAAGTCTGCCGTTGAGTTCCCGGCAGGTGGGGTCTGAATTGAATTGGTACCCGGGTGTCAGCAGCGTCTGCGCCCAAACCACTTGTGGCAGGGCACAAACCAACGCGAGAGCAGCGAGCAGAGATTTCATGCGCCCTCTATATAAGGGAAACGCAGGCAGGGTCACGTAAAGGTGTGCTTGAGGCGCAGGTTTCGGCGGGAGCTTGGTCGCTCATAGCTCGTTATGCCTAGGCTCAAATTTCTGTGGGGGGACCAACGGGGCCGAGAATCATGAGCGATATGATGGAGTTGTTGGCCGCAATTTCGGGCTTGCGCATTGAGGTGTAAACTCCTGCGATGCCTGGACCTCGCCTTGACCACCTTCGCACGATCGCCTTGTTCCAAGACATTCCGGAGGAGCCGTTGGTTGAGTTAAGTGCGAAGTTTACGGCCGCTTCGCCTCCCGGCGGCATCCTCTTCGAGGTTGGCGACACAGCCCGCAGCCTTTACGTGCTTACCGCAGGCGAGGTGACGTTGCAGATCGCCGGCGAGGACACCTTCACTTTGCGCCCACCCGCTGTGATAGGCGAGCTTGGCGCTGTCGTGGGCTGCGAGCGCAACGGTCGTGCGGTTGCCTCCGCCACGGCCGAGGTGTGGGAGCTGGATGAGACCGCCATCACTCAGTTGTTTGCCCGGCATCCTGCCGTGGGGATACGCTTGTTAAGCAATTTGTTGGCGATGTCCGCTCACAAATTGCACCGCGATCAGCGGCGCCTGGCCGACATGCGCGGCAATCTCATCACCACACAAAAATCGCTTAAGGCGCTGCGCGATTTGGTTCTCGAATCAAAAGACACGCCCGTGTCAGCGCCCATCCACAGCACGCTCGATCGCTTGATCGTGAACAACCGCCGGGTGAATTACCGCGTGGCGCCGCCGCCCACGCTTGCGTCACATGTCCGCGTAGACGTGGGGCGCGCGCCCGTTGTGGAACTGTCCCGCACTCACGTGACCATGGCGTGGCCCGATGGGCCTGCAACCTTGCCGGCCGTGGGCGAATGGCTTTCGGGCATCGCCGATCTGGCAGGCCAAGAGCTGGTGATCTCTGGCACCGTAATCCGATCGGGAAACCGCGTCGTCACGATCGAACTTGATTTGCTGATCGAAGACTCGGTTGCGGTGCTTGAGGGATACCTTACACGGGTGCAGCTGCTCGACATCCTCGTCTGACAGGACGTCGAGCAGCGGCGCGCGCCGTCTATTCCTGCGCTAGTACTGCGATCTGCGCGGCGCTGAGCGCGGTGTTGAACACGCGCACTTGGTCGATGGCTCCAACCCATGCCTCACCGCCGCTCCAACGGCGACCCAACATGATTGGTCCGCTCAGGTTTACGGAGCCTGCGTGGGTGTAAACGCTGACACCGTCGTAGTAGACCGTGACCGTGCCGCCGCCCACCGTCACCGCCACGTGATGAAAGCCACTGGCGAAGGTCACGCCTGTATTTTGCCAACCGATGCCCGGCGTGTAGACGCCCAATTTGCCTTGGGAGGCGAAATCTGCAAGTTCGAGACGATCGTTCTGCCACCCCAAGATGCGCGAGTAGGCGTTCCCAGCGCCATCACGGCGCACCCACAGCGACACGGTCACATCGGTTGTAACCGGCACGTCAGCGTTGGTCACAAACGCCCCTGCGATGCCGCTTCCTGTGTGGCCGACGTCCCATGTGCCCGAAACGAGCGTCGCGTTGAGCATGCGCCCCGAGCTATCAGCGACCGTGGCTCCAGCGTTCTCGTCAGCTTGATAAGTGAGTACGGCGGCACTGGAGATCGGATCTTCACGGACCCAAATCGATAAATTCTGAATCATGGCATGGTTAGTTGTGGCGCCAGAACAGTAGCAGCGCTTCGTGGAGTCATTTGTGGCGAAACAATGAATGGGCGCGCTGTAATCCGTGAAGTAGCGATCGATGTTGTTCGCACCTGCGATTGATGAGGGTGTCCAGTCATTCGAATCGATTGTGGGCCTGCCCCCTGGGGTCGTCACGCTGACATACGTGCAGTTGGTGGTGGATTCACACGCCATGGTCGTACCAGTCAAGACCAAGCCTTCGCCCCGTGCGGTATCGTTCCAATCGACACTGGATTTGATGAACAGCTTCTTCGTTGAAGTTGCTCCGGCAAAGCGATATTCCCGCTGCGGCCATATCTTCGCCAAGGCATTTACGTTTGCGTCGGCCATCTTGGCCATGGCGTTGGTTCCTGCCACGGCGATCGTGCCAACGGCGGCTGACGTGGGCGTGTAGGCTGCATCTTTGTACTGCAGTATCTTCATCCACCCACCGCCGTCGGTGGTCATGTCGCAGTATGCGAAGAACGGCTCGCCCGCGCCCGCGGCGTCTGGGTCCAGCTGATAAATTCCATCAGGCAATTGTGAATCGCCCGTGTGCAAAGCCAGGCAGCTCTTGCCCTTCTTGACACATGAGCCCCCATTGAGGGCATAGCCCGCGGAGCAAACAGTGCATTGGCCTGTGCCACTGCACGCGTCACAACCTGCGTCGCACGTTCCACAGACCGTGTCGCTGGTGGCCGTGCACGCCGTGGAGGCGTACTTGCCGACCGGGCACACCGAGCATGTGCTGCACGTGGCGTTGGTGGTGGCTGCACATGCCATGGTTTGATACTGCCCGTTGCCGCACACCGAACAGCTGGTGCATACGGTGTTTTGTGTTGCTGAGCAGGCACTCGATTGATACTGCCCATCGCCGCAGGTTGAACAAGGGACGCACATGCCAAGGTACATGTAATGGCCTGGCGCGCATGCCGTGCAAATGCTGGCGCTGCTGCATGTTGTGCATCCGCTCGGGCACGCGCCGCACGTGGTGTCGGTGGTGGCGGTGCACGCCGCGGTCTCATAGGACCCTGCGGCGCACGTTGCACACGCGTTGCAGCTTGCGCCCGTGCCGGTGAAGCCTCCTTTACACGTGCATGAAAAACTGCCTGCGCTATTTGTGCAGTCTGCGTCTGCGGCGCAGTTGGCTGTGCCCGAAGTGCATTCGTTGATGTCTGTGCATGCACCTGCGCCGCCACCAGAGTAGCCGGCAGGGCAGTTGCCGCACGTGTGCGAACCAGGCGTGTTTGTGCAGACCACCAAGGAATCGCAATCACCGTTGTTGGTGGCGCACTCATTGATATCTACGCACGTGATGCCGTCGCCACTAAAGCCGCTCTTGCATGTGCACTCGCGCGCACCGGCTGTGTTGGAACAGATGGCGTCTGCGCTGCATCCGCCGTTGTTCGTTGCACATTCGTCGACATCAACGCATGTCACACCATTGCCGCTGTATCCGGCTTTGCATTCGCAGGTGTAACTGCTGGGTGTGTCCGTGCAAATCGCATTTGCGCTGCATGGTTTAATCGTCGCCTCGCATTCGTTCACCGCCGTATCGGCGCCCTCAGCGTCTGCCCTGCCACCATCTGCCGCCAAGGCGTCCGCGGCGGCGTCCGGCACGACCGACCCGCCACTGCCACCTTCGGCAACCATCGCATCAATGCCGGTTCCACCCGTCGACCCTAGACCCATACCTCCAGCGCTCATCGCATCCACGCCCGAGCCTCCGCTTCCCGCCGTGATGGTGCCGCTGTCCGGAGAACGTCCGCCACCGCTGCCACACCCGGTGGTGACCGTGATGAGCGAAAGAACAAGTAGTGTGGCGCCGGCCTGGAACGGTTTCATGAGGATCCTCGGTGAAGGATGTGGTTGAAGATTCCCCGTCCCCAAAAGGCGGAGCCCGATGTTCCTCGACATAGCGCTCGTCGTTCTTGAGTTGTCTCGGTAACTATTTAGAGCGTTCTCGCGACTGTCACCTCAAGGGGCAAAAGCCCAAGGGTCACGCCAAACCCTCCTACTTGCGTGCGTTTGATCGCGAGCGAAACTGAGACAACGTTTGATTGAAATCCGGACTTGCACGACAATGCGGCGGTTTGAGTTGTCTTTGATCAAAGGAGCCCCGGGCGATGGCACAGACGGATTGGATGGCACAGTATCAAGACCGCAAACTTGGCGACATGCACCTGCCAGGCAGCCACGATGCCGGCACCACGAAAAACTTCATCGACAAGACGCTGTTCGGCACCAACTCAAACGCTGCGACCCAGGATCTGACCATCCTTGAACAGCTGGCGGTGGGCACGCGTTTTTTCGATCTCCGGCTGGCCACGCACAAGAAGCAGGTTGTCGCACATCACACCACGGCTGGCCAGGGCGCCTTCAGCAAAACGTCTGTGGATGAAGTGCTGGAGGGGGCGGCCAAGTTTTGGAAGAGCCATCGCACGGAGGTGATCATCTTCCGCATCTCGCACACGTCGGCTTCCACGGAAGCACACCAGATTGCGAAGCTCAGCGGCGTGGGCGCGCTTCACAAGGGCACAGGGAATTTATGCACCAAAACGCTGGGCGAGATCGTCAGCAACGGCGGAGGCTTGGTGTGCATCTTCGACGAAGACAAGTTTGGCAACGTCATCAGTCAGGGTGAAGGGATCCACGGCTATACAAAGCACAGCAAAAACCCCGCGAACGATCGTGGCATCAGCACCTGTGGATGTTATTCGGGCACCCATAAGCTGCACCAGGTGATGACCAATGGGTTGAAGGGGCAGTACGAGCACAACGCCAAACACAACGTCAACGGCACACACCTGTGGCAGGTGTATTGGCAAAAGACCTATGTTAATCCAGCGTCGACCACAGGCATTCAGGACGGCACCACCAAGCAAAGGCCGTTCTATCGCTTTAGCGATGGCAAGGTTCACGGTGGCACGCACGAATCCACGTCCTTCATGCTGCGCCTCATGAAGGGGATGGGGCCCAAAAGCGTGCCCCTTGATTTCGAGGTGCAAGCGGAGGAATCGAAGAAGGTGGGGGCGTTACGCAAGAAGGTTGTAACCCAACCCCGCGTCATGTACTCAACCCTACCGGTGCGCAACTATTCGTTGCCAAACATCGTTAGCTACGATTTCGTCAATGCCACCGTCAATGCGGAGATCATCGCGCTGAACGCCAAAGGGCGACAGAGCCTGCCCGACGACAATTCGTAAACTTGGCAGGTGTGGTGCGGGGCGCGGGGACTTGTGCCACGAGGTGGTGGCCGTACGCACGGGCGATCGAACTTGTGGGTCCCGCTGGGCTGCCCGTGCCCGTCAAACGCACCGGGATGCGTGATGATGCGTCCGCGTCGACCGTGAGCGTTTAAGATGCTCAAGGCTCCCCCACGGCGTTTTGGCCATGCCTTACGGCCTAGGCGATTCATCGAACGATCGTTCGGGCCGATAGTTGAGCTATCCTGTTGGGGCATCTGATTCAATCGGTGAGCCAGCAGGAGGTTCGTATGGCTCGAAACTTCGTCGTTGTTCTAGGCGTCAGCGCTTTTTTGTGTGCTTGCAGCAGTGCCAATGGGCCGTCCACTGTGAATGACGATTCTGGTGGGGAAGGTGGTGAAGCCGTGGGCGGTGCAGGCGAGGGCGGCCAAGCGGGCAACGGCGATCACGGTGGCAATGCCGCCGGTGGCCGCACGGATATGCAGAATGCGGGCGATGCTGGAAGCGCGAGCGCCAACGGCGATGCAGGTGCACCCGACGCCGTCGTGATACCCATGGGCAAAGTGGGAGTGTTTGTGGCGGCAGGCAATGGCGGCCGCACCGTGACTTCCTGTGACGATGGCAAGACTTGGATCGCACAAGAAGTGATCGAGAACGCCAACGAAGATCATTCGCCCTACACCCACAAAGGCTTTGCTTATGGCGACGGCACGTTTGTGCAAGTGAGCGGCTGGGGCAATTACGCGCGCATCAAACGTAGCCGCGACGGCGTGACGTGGCAGCGATCCGAAGTGAAGGATTACACATTTGGTGGCTTGGGCTTTTCGATGGGCGCGTTCGTCGGCGTTGATTCGTTTGGTTCACGTGTGTCCCGCGACGGTGGGGTCACGTGGATGCCTGGTGGACCTTCCGGGCATGGGTATCACGTGCGGGGCGCAGGCGGCGGAGGTCCGGCTGTGGCAGGCGGCGGCAGTGATCTCACACCCGTTGTCACGTGGAACCAGGGCAAAACCTTCATTAAGGCCACAGGGTGCCCCGGCATGGATTTCAGCAACCTTGGGCAGCTGGGCGGTGCGGCCTTCGGGGGCAACGCTTTCGTGGTGATGTCGGCGAAGGGCAACTTCTGCAAGCTGGTCGATGGGAAGGTTGTGAAATCGGGCAGCGTCGGTGGCGGCGTGATCGGCAAAGTCGTGTGGGCGGGTGATCACTTTTATGCGCCGTCCGTTAGCCGTGCCTATGTGAGCACCGATGGTGAGTCTTGGGCGTCAATGATCTTCAAACCGGTGGGCATTAAAGTGAACGTTGTGGCGCGCAGCCCAGCCGGCACCTACGTTGGCATCACTCAAGCCGGCACAGGTTTTTACCGCAGCTTGGACGGCGTGACGTGGGAGAAGATCAACGGGCCCATGGGGCCCAATCTGATCGATCTTGCATACGGTGTTGTGGACGAATCGGCCATGTGCCGCGCGCAATAACCCTGCAAGGGAAGGCGCGCGGCTGTGATCGTCATGTTTACCGGCGCGGCGCTTTGGTGGCCAGCGCTTCAACGTTGGTCAGCAGGGCGTCCGTGTCCTTCATGTACAGATCCAAGTCGAAACCTTGCGCGTCGTAGATTGCCTTCGCGGAGGCTTTGCTCGCTTGCGCTTTGAGGTCTGATGTAAATCCACGCATTTCACCGTAGTTGCAGAACAGCGACAAGCAGTGGTCGCTGTTTTGTTCGGTTTGAATCGGCATGCCCGACTTCAATAGATCTTGGCTGATGAGTAACATCATGCGTAGGAGGTTGCCCTTAAAGCGGTTCACGGCCACGCCCGGAAAGCCTTTCGCTTCCGGATCCGCGGCGCTGCGCAGACCCGCGCTGTTTTGCGTCCGCGTGGCAAGGAAGGGATGCAGCCAATCGCGGTTGGCTTCATCGAAGGGCCCGCTGATCTTGGGGAACTGTTCCGTCTTTAGCATCTTGGTCCGGTAAAGGGCCTGCATGGCCATGCGGTGAACGTACATGAACGGAAGATGCACTTCGCTCTGCTTGAAATTGCGAAACGCCCAATAGTGAATCTTGTTGTCCTGCATCGGATCCGTTGCGATGAGCGTAGGATCCATCACCTGCCCCAACGTCATCCACACATGCGTGATCCGGTCGGTGGCGTTTTCAACCACGCCCGCTTTGAGATCTGATTCCGGAAACTCATCGCGAAAACCGCTGGGAAAGGCTTTGATCCAGCTGGAATAGTTGACCGCGTCGTAACACGGGGGCTCAATCGCAAAGGCACCCATGAAAAACGCGGGGTTTGCGGCTGCGGGGGCATCAGGAAAGGGGGATGCCGGACGTTTGTAGAAGCTTCCCGGCTTGGCAAGCTCTTGCCGAAAGAGGTGAGCTGCCAGCAGCGTGCTGAGCCGTTTCGGCTGGGTGATTCGCTGTAGGATCCAGCCCGTGCTCTCGTTGAACGCGGGGCAGTTGCCTCCCATGTGTGGGGTGCTGTTCTTCTTGGCAAAACCCAAGTCGTTCATGTTCTTGCGGTTCTGATCCAGCACCTTGTAAAGGTTTTGATCGGTTGGCGCGCGCAGATACTCATCTTCCACCGCAAAGTATTCTTCGGGCCGGTTCGGGACCGTTGGAATGGGCGCCATATAGTCGTTGATGTCTCGATGTGCGGGTCCGTTGAATTTGTCTTCGCTCCAACGGGGCAGGGGAATGCCGATGGGCAACTGGCGAAGATCGATCGCTTGCAGCTCGGCCAGCGCCTTTTGCGCGTCGGCCAACGTGACCACTTTTCCCGTGGCCACCAGCAGCTTGCGTTTTTGCAGCTCAGCCAAGAATGAAGCGTCTTGCTCGTTCGGCGTGTTGCCAGGCAGCACTTCGCCGCCCGGTTGAAACGGACGCCAATCAGGCGAACAAACCTTGGCGATGTTGAACCGGCGGCGTTGTGCGTGCACAAAGTCTCGCACGACCAGCGCGTCTTCGGCCGACAAGTGCTGTTGCGCCCGCCTCAAAATGGCATCGTCGGTAAAGCCAATGATCGCCATCTCCACGCCATCGGCGCTGTGGCAATTGGTGCACGCTTGCCCATCAATGCTTCCGGGCTTGCGCCACACCTGCAGCCCCTGGGTGTAAATTTCATCCAGCTTGCCTTGTGACCAGGTGAGGGGCACGTCCACTTGTGCCGAAGCTGGCTGTGCACCCTTTTTCAACGCATCGAAATCGGCGGTCAACTGTGCGTCCGAAATAAACGACGCCGCGAACGCCGGCATTTCATTGATGCCTGAACGCACCTTTGCGATGAATTCAGGCAGCGACAGTTTCCCCGGCAGCGCGGGGTATTTCGCGCTGCCTTCACCCGCACCGCCATGGCAGGCGGCGCAGTTGCTTTGAAACGGTTTCGAAAGCGTGGCCACAGGTGGCGAGCCATACGCTGGCAAGGGCACAGTGGGGCAACCAAGAATGCCTTGCACGCCCGCCAAACCAATTGGGGTGTCGGTGGCAGGTGTATCGGGTTTATCGCCGGGGCTCGGATCTTCCCCCGGTGCGTTGGGGCCGGTCGGGCCTGAGGAGGGCTCGTGATCTTGACCGCTTACGGCTCCAGAACACGCGGACACAAACAACGTGGCCAACAAGAACAGCGCTTTTGCCATGGTGCTTATTGCAGCCAGGCGGGCAAGGTTGTCAGAAAATGTTGAGCGGGAGGATCTACGGGGCCCAAGACACCTGCAATGACAGCAAGCGATGGCGTGAATGTTTGGCGCCCGTGGCCGCTGCAACGCCGAACGCGGCCGTGCTGCCCACTTCCTTCACAAGATCGACGGGTGCTTCAATCCAGGGCGCAGTTGGTTTTGATGCCACATGGCTGACGAAAACGGCCAGCCGCTGCGCGCCGTAGTCGATCCACACGAAAACGGGTTCACCCGTGGGCAAATCAAAGGGGACCGTCCGGGTGGCCACCGCGGCCGTCGCGAAGTTATTGCCGTGGCCCATACACACGTTGGGAGCCAACTCGAAGCCGCTGCCGTTGTGCGTGTCGAAGACCACGGCAAACGATGGCGTCAAGTTGCCGATGCTGATGCCGCCACCCGTTCCGCCAAGCGCATAAATGCCGCGTGGATCGTTATGCCAAACGAACGCCACGCCGTCGGCCGCGAGCTCGCTGGGTTCGATCACAAACGCTGCAAACACGGTGATGACCTTGCCCGCTGTCAGTGGCATCATCATCGGCAGGTAGGCGCTGCCCTCTTGGTTCTCAAGTGACCGCGTCAACTCAATGCCTAGTGCGGGATCCAGCGACACAGCGTCACCGTTGAGTTGCAACGCAACGGGTTTGCCATTGAACGAAAAGGGCGACGAAGGTGTGGCGTCCGTGGGGGCTGCGTCGCCCGTGATGGCGGCGGGAAGGTTGTAGCCCGCGTTGAGCCGATCGTCGCACGCGCCTTGGCACAGCGCAAAGGCAAGCACGCACCATGCGTACGCGCGCTTATCGCCCTTGCGAAGCGCTGCCATCGAGAAGCTCGTGGATGGGCCTGTTCATGGGGCTGCGTGGGTATTGCCGGCGAAAGCGTGTGGCTCCTTCCCGAGCCGCGTTGTGCTGACCTTGCCGCCACAACGCAATGATGCCTAATCCCTCGCGCTCTTCGATCAGTGTGCCGGCGGGAAAGCGTTGCCCATGCGCCGCCAACAGCCGCATGGCTTCTTTGATGTGCCCCGCCTCTAAGGCGCGCCGTGCGCCTGCGATCAGCGCAACCTCCGCGCGCAACGCCGATGCACTGGCGTCTTCTGCTGCCGGGAGAACCACAGCTGTCGCTTCTGCTTGTTTCGTAAGCACCTTATGAAGGGGCGCCGTGATGGGCGCGGGTTTCTGAGCGTTCAGCATCAACGCAACGGCCGCTCCACCCATGGCTGTCAACACAGAGAACGCGATCGCAAAGCGCACCCCCATCCGGGTTCTTCGCCACCACCCGAGGCCCGCGGGGCGCTGTTCGGCCACCGCGCGTTGCAGGCGGCGCTTGAGCTCTTCGCGCTTTTGCGCCGAAAGCGGCTCACGGTTGCGTTCCCGGACCAACAGCCGATGAACTTGCGCATCCATTTCATTAAGCGCCATGCCACCCATCCTTGCCAACCAAACGATCGACAGCGCTCGCAAACGCCTTGCGCGCTTCCCTTAAACGAGAATACACAGTGAACCGTGGCACACCCAACGCCTTTGCGACGTCGGGCACATCTTGCCCCTGAATTTCATGCAGGATAAAAACCGCCCGCTGTTTGGCCGGGATCTTCTGCAAGGCCTGCCAAGCGAGGTCAGCCGATTCGTTGCTCACGGCTTGCTGTTCAGGCGAGCGCGATCGCTCATCGCGCACATCAGCTCCTTGCAAATCCACTTCGCGCTTGGGCCGCCGCTGTTGCAGCGTCAATCGATAGGCAATGCCCGCAAGCCAAGGGCGCAGCGGGCGGTTACCATCAAAATCCGATTGGCGCCGGTGCAAGATCAAGAACACCTCTTGAATCACATCGTCGCGATCCGAAGGCGGCAACCCCATGCGTTCAACGAAGCCGTAAAGAAACGGCATCTCGTCGACGAATCGATCGAGCAACGGCAGCTCACGTGGCGCGCCGGCATCATCCGCCCGCGACAACGGCCGGGCCCGCCCCGGGGCAAGGTGCCCTCGCGGTTCAAGCTTCACCCCAGCCATGGCCAACACTGGCATCCCTCTTATTGCTTCGGCAGCCACGGCATTGTCGATAAATTTTCAAAAATCGACAGGAGCGCGCCCACACCGCGGGGCCGCGCCGTTAGAACCTGTAACCAATTGTAATTGCGAGGTTTCCGGCCCCTCGGGGCACGGCCCACACCGCCTGGTTGTCGAGGAATACGCGCGGGGTGCGCAGGTGAATGCCGCCCTGCAGTTTCACCATCGCGAACCACGGGCCATTGATGGCCCACGACGCGCGCACATCAGCTCCGATCCGCGCCAAAAACGTGGCGTCGCTTTGTGGCACATCCACGTTCTGGCCACGCACGAACATCACTTCCGCGGCGGCGTCGGGGCACAACCACAATGTCACCCTTGCATCGATCCACGGCAACCAACAAGCGGCAACGGCACCGCCCAGCACAGGCGCATCGAACGCCCCCGTCTGCACATCTTTGTGCCCCCAGGCGCCGTAGGGTTCAACGACCGCGCGCCAATGCGGCGTCAGTCCGAACGCCACACCAAGCAATCCGCCCATGCGGGTGAAATTGGGGGTGCCATCTATCGTCGGGCCCCCCCACACGGCAAAGGCGGGACGTGGTTTTGTTGCCACGGGAGGAACGGCGGGTGCCGGTTCAACGAGCACCGCATTCGCTTGCGGCTTCGGCACAGGTTTCGTTGTGGCAGGCACGGCGTTGGCGGCTAAAGGGCGCGGCTTTGATACTGCACGGTGCGGAGCCACCGTCTTCGCGGGCTGGTTTTTGTGTTTTTGCACCTGCAAAGCCACAAGCACGGCAAACACGCGCACCAGATCAATGCAGCGATCGTGCGCGCCATCGATCTGTCGCAACGCCTGCTCGCCCCCTTGCGCTTCGCGAATCGCAATCGTTGCGTGCAGCCCAAGGTCATCACGCGCCACCTTCAATGTGGCCCGCAAGGCCGCTGCGCTTGAAATCGTGGCATTCACCGCTTCCCTTTGCACAGCGGCTTGCACCTGCGCGGCCGAAGGGCATTGGGCTTGCGGATCTGTTTCGTACTCCACCGCCACAAGATTTTCAGGTGCACCTGCCCGTGCGAGCTGAGGTCCGCACATCATCAGCAACGCCATCCATAAGCGATGGAACGCGCGCTGCCTGCCGGTCCTATGCTGCAAGTTTCGCAAGCGGTGTCTCACAATGTACCCGCTTTTGCAGCCCAAATCACCTCGCTGTCACAACGTTGCGCTACAGAGCTTTGTCGGGCTTTGGGCCGAGGATCATCCGGTGGAGCCCAAGCTGAGCGTCGGTAACAGTAACGGCAGCCGCCCGCCGTTGGCCGGAGGCTTTACTCACAGGGCCACAGGAGGCTTGCATGGCTCGCGCTTTCCCGTATGTCTTCGCCATTTTTTGGGGTTTCTTCGGTTGTAGCCACGCCCCGCCTATGGGCGCCCGACCTGCCGCTCAACCGCGGGTGCCTCGGGCCGCCGACGAAGATTATGACGCCAAGGCCTTGGCGCAGCTGCGGTTCCCTCCTGCCACGACCGCTGAGATTACCGAAGTGCAAAACAACTTGGACAAGTTGTTCCCGCCGAGAAGCTTCAAAGGCGCCACCGGTATGACGTTGCCCTATCGGTTGCACACGCCGGATCGAGCTTCATACAAGAACAAAGCGCCGCTGCTCGTGTTCATGCATGGTGGCGGTGAACGTGGAGCCGACAACAGGGCTCAGGTCGGGCCCACTGTATTTATCGCTGGGCCCGGTGTACTTGCCATTGGTGCGCGCGCCAAGGCGATGCCGGCCTTTATCTTGGCGCCGCAATGCCCGTGGGCGCCTGAACACTGGGACGGCACGGACGTAACGCCAACTGACCTGCGCTTTAGCGGTAGCACCAAGGCGTTGACCACCACGATGGAGCTCTTAGATGTTGTGATTAAAGAGAACCCAACGATCGACACGCGTCGCATTTATGTAATGGGCATGTCAATGGGTGGGTTCGCTTCATGGGAGATGATCTCGCGCTGGTCCGAAAAATTCGCGGCTGCGATCCCAATGTGCTCGGGCGGCGATCGGTCGATGGCGGCGAAGATCGTCTATATGCCCATATGGGCATTTCACTCCACCGATGATGGCAACGTGCCCATTGAATGGGATCGACGCATGATTGAGAAGCTAAAGTCACTGGGTGGCTCCCCCAAGTTCAGCACATACACAGGCCCCGGCCACATCGTGTGGGGCCCCGCCTACCGCGAGCCCGCTTTGTTTCCGTGGCTGTTTTCACAGAGCCAATAACAGCCATGTGCGGATTTAGGCAACGCAGGTTGCGAACAAATACGTTAGATTGCCACCGTTTCATGCTCAGAATATCGCTTCTGCTTTTGTTCCTATGCACAACCGTTTCTACGGCGCGCGCGCAACCACAAAGTGCCGCCGCCACATTGCCCCCGCGGGTGCTCAGCGGCGACATTGCCAAGTATGCGGCTGTGCTGCGCAAGCACATGCACAAGAACTACCGCGACGCCTATGGCGAGCCTGGCAATAACTTCAAACATCCGTTCTTCTTGCCGGGCAGCTCGCAATACGAGGCGCAGCTGTGGGATTGGGATTCATGGATCTACGACATCGCCGTTCGTCAGATCGTGGCCGATGTTGGCACGGCCAAGGACAAGCAAGACGCCATCGACCACGGCCGCGGCTCGGTATTGAATTTCTTGGGATTTGGCGGCGCCGACGGATGGCTACCGATCACGATCTTCAAGAAGCCAAAGACGCGCGATCAGATGATGCCGAAGAACCCGTTCGCCGAGAACATGCACAAGCCGGTGCTGGCGCAACATGCGGCGTTCTTGGTTAAGATGGACGGCGATGTGCAATGGCTGCGCGAATCGTTTTACTTTGTGCAGTCATTCCTCAACAACTACCGCAACCACCACCGGCACAAGGCCACGGGCCTTTATTATTGGCAAACCGATCTGGCCGTGGGTATCGATACGGATCCAGCAGTGTTCTTTCGCCCGCCCGGCAGCAGCGGCAACATCTATTTGAACAGCTTGATGTATCGCGAGCTGCTTGCGGCGGCCTTTCTCGCGGACAAGTTGAACCAAAGCGAGATCGGTGTGTTGCTTCGCCGCGACGCCGAGAACCTGCGCAAAGCCATTCAAGAGCACATGTGGGATGAACGCGATGGCTTCTTCTACAGCGTGGATCTCAATTTGATGCCGGTGAATAAGCCGCAGGTGTCGTGGGAATTGCACGGCGGCGGTCCCCGCGACTACGATTGCCTCATACAGCGCCTGGGTGTGTGGACGGGCTTTATGCCCCTGTGGGCCGAGATTGCCACGCCCGAGCAAGCCAAACGCATCGTGGCAGAACATCTCAGGAATGAAAAAACGTTTGCAGCACCGTATGGCATCCGGTCGCTTTCAAAAATGGAAAAGATGTACAACGTGCGCGCCAGCGGTAACCCGTCGTCATGGATGGGTCCCGTATGGTCGTTGTCCAATTACATCGTGTTCCGTGGACTGGTGAAATACGGCTTCACGAAGGAGGCTCAAGAGCTTGCCGAGAAAACCATCACCCTCATTGGCCGCGACGTCGAGCGCTCTGGCGCCGCCCACGAATATTACCTGCCCGAAAGCGGCGAGCCCGTTCTCAATAAGGGCTTCATGGACTGGAACTATCTGGCCATCAATATGCTGGCGTGGCTCGAAGGCAAACCGGTTGTAACGGAGTTTTAGTCTTGCCATCCTTGCCACAGGGACCCAAAGGGTACTGCGTGTAATCGCTCACCGAATGGAAGCGTCGCCTCTCCGTCGTAAAGCACAATGCCGGCTGTCCAACGCTTGCCCACCGCTTCTGCCAGCTTTCGCAGGCCGCGGAAGTCGGAGGACGTTACGGTAGATCCCGCTTTGATCTCGACACCTGCCATTTGGTGAGCACCGGCCTCCAGGACGATGTCGACCTCAACACCGTCCTTGTCGCGAAAGTGGGAAAAACCAATCTTATCCTCGCGAAAGCTCGCTTGCCGTCGAAGCTCCTGGAACACGAATGTCTCAAGCATTTGACCGAACATTTCGCGCTCTTCCCAAAGCGAGTCTTCGTTGTGCCCCAAGAGCCCACACGCAACGCCTGTGTCGATAATGTGCAACTTGGGCGTTTTAACCAAGCGACTCATATGATTGCTGTACCAGGGTGAAAGTTCTTCGAGCAGAAACACCCTTTCAAGTAGCGTGACGTAGTCTCGAATGGTGGGTCGGCTAAGTGAGAATGGACCGCCCAGATCGGTGATGTTGATCAAACGGGCAGTGTGGCTTGCGGCAAGCGCAAGCAGACGGGGCAAAACGTCTAGCGAAGAAATGCGCGAAAGTTCACGTACATCCCGTTGAACCAGCGTCTCAATGTAGTCGCGGTACCAAGCGGCACGGCGGTGCGCTGATTGGCGACCGAGCGCTTCGGGATACCCACCAGCCACGATCCGCGCGGCAAGTGATTTCGACAACCGCTCCGTTTTGCGGTTTGGCCACGTTCGGCGAAACAGCGACTCTAGAAAGTTGGAGGGCCGCCGTTCGAGCTCAGATTGGGCCAACGGATGCAGGCGGATGATTGCCATTCGACCGGCAAGAGAGTCAGCGAGCTGCGGCAGCAGAAGTACGTTGGATGAACCTGTAAGCAAGAAACGGCCGGGTCGACGATTCTTGTCGACGACCGCCTTGAGGGTTGAGAACAGCTGCGGCGCCCGCTGCACCTCATCAAGGACCACCCGCTCGGGCAACTCAGACAGGAAACGCACGGGGTCCGTCGCCGCCGCCGCGCGGACCACATCGTCGTCGAAGGTGAAGTAGGAGTGGCCGCGCTGGCTGGCCACAGTCTTTGCCAGCGTTGTTTTGCCGCACTGGCGCGGGCCATGGATTAGCACCACGGGGGTGTCGTCGAGGGCCTCTTCCAGGCGCGCCATGGCGAACCTCTTGTATTCCTTAGACTTCACCGAGATACAATGTAACCCCTGCCTGCGGCTAAATGCAAGGTTTGGCTACGGCCAAATGAAAGGTTGTGGTGCGTCCAAATGAAAGGTTTGGGTGCGGCCAAATGAAAGGTTTGCCGTTCGGGCGGACGCATTTTTGCGAGTCAGCTTAGGCCAGGATGGGGCGCACAACTCGCCCCGCCACATCGGTCAAGCGAAAGTCACGGCCCTGGAATTTGTAGGTGAGGCGTTCGTGATCGATGCCAAGCAAATGCAAGATGGTGGCGTGCAGATCATGAACATGCACCGGATCCTGTGCCACGTTGAAGCCAAAATCGTCTGTGGCGCCGTAATCCATGCCTGCCTTGATTCCGCCGCCCGCCAACCACATCGTGAAACCGTCTTTGTGATGATCGCGACCATCGTCTTTTTGTGCCAAGGGCGTTCGCCCGAACTCGCCGCCCCATACAACCAACGTGTCGTCCAAAAGGCCACGCTTGCCAAGATCCTGCACCAAGGCTGACATGCCCTGATCGACCTGCGCACATTTCGTTGGCAGATCTTGTTTGAGTTGGCCGTGATGATCCCAGTCGCCATCCATGAGTTGAATGAAGCGAACCCCGCGCTCCGCAAGCCGGCGCGCCAGCAAGCAATGTCGCGCGAAGCTGGGCTTATTGGGCTCGACGCCATAGAGGTCGAGCGTGGCCTGCGATTCGCTGCGCAGGTCCACAAGTTCAGGTACCGACTTCTGCATGCGGATCGCCATTTCGGTTTGTGCGATCCGCGTTTGCGTCTCTGCGTCGCGGGCCTGTTTGTATTGCAGCTCGTTGAGTCTGCGGGCGGCGTCCATGATGATGCGGCGCCGTTTGTCATTGATGCCATCCGGGTTCGTCAAAAACAGCACGGGGTCGCCACTGCCGCGCAGCCGCACCCCCTGATGCTGGGTTGGCAAAAAGCCTGTTCCCCAGGTGGCTGTTCCCGCCGCGCTGCCGCCGCCCGTACACATGACGATGTTCGAGGGCAGATCAGGGTTGGCCGAGCCGAGCGCAAAGTCAACCCATGCGCCGAGGCTTGGGCGCCCCAGCTGCCCAAAGCCCGTGTGAAAAACCAGTTCGCCCGACGGATGGTTGAATTCGTGCGTATGCATCGAGCGAACGATGCATACGTCATCCACGACCTTTTGAAAATGCGGCAACAGCGACGAAACGTGTGTGCCTCGTCTTCCATAACGCTTGAATTCCCAGGGGGAGGGCAGGGCCGAACTGTCGCGAGAAATGAATGCGAAATTCGCATTTTTTAGCACCGAATCGGGCAACGACTTATGCGCGAACTTGGCGAGGATCGGCTTGGGATCGAATAGGTCTATTTGCGAAGGCGCCCCCACCATGTGCATGAAAATCACGCGCTTGGCCTTGGCTGCATGATGCATGATGCGCGGCCTCGCCGCGGCGGGCGGCGCTAAGGGCGCGGCTGCACCCAACTGAAGCATCTGACGGCGTGACAACTGCATGACGTTTCCTATCGTTTGACAATCGTTTCATCGAGATTGAGCAACGCATGCGCGACGTTGAACCACGCATCTTCATCGGCGGTCGAGCCTTTGGGCTCGGTCAACAGCGCCGCCAAGATGTTCACCTCTTGTGTTGTGGGTGCGCGCGCGACGGCGGTCCGAAACCCCCAAGTGATCTTGCTGACGTCGTCGCCCCGCTCTGCTCGCATGCGCTTGGCGAAGGCGCGCGCGGCTTCAACGAACATGGGTTCATTCATCAACGCCAGCGCCTGCAAGGGCGTGTTTGACCGCAATCGCTTCGTGGTGCTGACGTCGCGTGCAGGTGCGTCGAACGTGGTGAACATCGGAAATGGGCTTCCTCTGCGTGCGATCACGTAAAGGCTGCGACGGTATGCCTCCCTCCCGGTTGATGTTGGGTAGTCGGTGCGTGACGATTGGAAGATCTCCTTCCATAACCCGTCAGGCTGGGGAGGGAAAACAGGCGGACCTCCGCGTTGGCGTTCGAGCAGCCCCGAGATCGCAAGCAAATTGTCGCGTACACCTTCGGCGGTTAAGCGGTGCCGCGGCCCGAACGCGAATAGCTCTTCCGGAACGTCTTCGTCGCCCCGATCGGAGCTTTGTCGGTAGGTTTCGGACGTCACGAGCTTCAGCAAAATGCCCTTGATGTCCCAACCGCTCAGGACGAACTCAGACGCCAACCAATCAAGCAACTCAGGATGAGAGGGCAGGGCGCCTTGATGACCAAAGTCTTCGGTGGTGGTGACGATTCCGCGCCCAAACAGTTCGTTCCAAAAGCGATTCACAATCACCCGCGGGGTCAATGGATTGTTTGCACTGACGAGCCACTGTGCGAGCTCAAGTCGATTCGCAAGTCTTCGTCGTTTGAGCGGATGAAGCGACGCTGGGGTGCCCGGGGTCACGGTTTCACCTGGCGAGGTGTAATCGCCTCGCTGCAGCACCGTACACGGCCGTGGCGTGGCGCGATCTTTCATGATCCACAAACGGTAAGGCGCGTATCGGTCGTAAAAGGCGATGAGCGGATCGGACTCCTTGTCGTTGATGTCCTTGGCAAGCTGAACGTAATCGGGCTCGCCGTCTTGCCGCGTGCGCCGGCCTTGCACGATTTCATCGGAGATGCGCTTGGCGAATAGAATCCGCTTGGCGACGTCGGTGGCTTTCGTTGCCAACTCGTCTTCCGACATTTGATTTGTCGGATACGAGTCTAACAAAACAGTGGCACCGTAGAGGCGTTTCACGGCTTCGCGGTAACCAAGTGAGATCACCTCCTCGGCGTTGGAGCGGAAATAGGCTGCGAGTTGGTAATATTCTTTTTGCGTGTAGGGATCATATTTGTGTGTGTGGCACTGCGCGCACTCCATGGTGGCGCCAAGCCAAACCGTGGCCGTGGTATTTGTGCGATCCCTTGCCATCATCCACTGGATCTCGTCCGCCTTGTTGCCGCCATCGAGGGTGACCGCACCCGCGCGAAAGAAGGCTGTGGCCACCAACGTCGACGGCGTGGGCTTGGCCAAAAGATCTCCTGCCACTTGTTCGATTGAAAAGCGATCGAAGCGCATGCCCGCGTTCAGTGCGTTCACCACCCAATCGCGGTAAGGCCACATTGTGTGAAGAAAATCTCCTGAGTACCCTGTGGATTCAGCGTAACGAGCGAGATCAAGCCACCACCGCGCCCAGTGTTCACCAAACGTAGGTTCGTTTAAAAGGCGGCGGGCCATGGCTTCGTAATGTGCGAAGGAAGGGTCTTGCTCGAATGCCTTGACTTGCTCAACCGTGGGAGGAAGGCCTGATAGATCAAGGTACAGACGCCGCAGCAAAATCGCGGGGCTTGCAGGGGGTGAGGGGAGGCGCCCAGCGGCTTCGAGGCGTGCCAAGATAAAGCGGTCGATCGGGTTGCGCCCCCAACGCTGTTTCACTTTGGGCAGCGGTGGTCTGACCACGGGTGCGTAGGCCCAGTGCTGTGTGTAGTGTGCGCCTTCGCTGATCCACTGCTGCAAAATTGCAACTTCGCTTGGTGTCAGCGGCTCGCCGTTGGGCGGCATGCGATCATCGGGATCTTTTGTGAGAACGCGTTTGATGAGCTCGCTTTGGTGCGGCTTTCCAGGCACCACCGCAGCCTCGTCCTTCGTCGCCCCCTCGAACGTATCAAGGCGTAAGCCCGAGCGGCGCGTGCCGGGATCGAAGCCGTGGCACTTGAAGCATCGGGCCGAAAGGATCGGCCGCACCTGTGAATCGTAAGAGACGTCGGCAACCGCCATCGCAGGGCCGGCCAAGGTGCCTGCCACAACACCAACACCGATAAGACATAGACTCCGCATGGTTGTACGGTGGCTTAGCCACCGGTCCTTGTCAAGCGCGACTTTGGGCGCCATCAAGTCAAACTCAGGCCCCCGGTGCTTCGGCCCACGTCACTTTCGTCTGCCGTTGCGCCGCTTTAATTAAGGCGTCCAACGCTTGTTCGCGCCGTTGCCTTTGCAGCTCTTGGCGAATCCGCGTTTCGACATCGCCGATCGGCACAACCACGGGGGCCCGCCGGTCCACCAGCATAAGCACAGCCCATCCGGTTTCGATGTGCACGGGTGCCGAAATGGGTGTGCTCTCGGTTAGCGCTAACGCCGCCGATTTGAGCACACCGGGCATCGCCGTATTCTTGTCCACATAGCCAAGGTCGGTGCCATCCTGCTTCTTCGCCGTTTTGGACGCTGTGGTGAACGCAGCGGCGGTCTTTTCGTCGTCGAATAGAAACTGCCGCACGTGAACCGCTGGCGGTTGTGAATACGTTTCCTCTTTGTGGCTCTCGTAATAGGCAAGCACGTCAGCGGCCGCGATGCTTTCGGCCGACGTTTGGTTGCCGATGCGATCTTGAATGTATTTTTGGATGCCTTGGTGTTTCCACGCACGCAACACCTCAGGATCGTTCATGGCTCCCGCGGCTTGCGCGGCCTGTGCCATGACCTCGAACTTCACAAGCCCCTCAAGCAACTGCTTGCGGGCTGCTTTTTGCCTGTATCTTTCCCGCGCGGCTTCGGGCTCGCGCGCGATGGCCCGATCGAGATCTGCCTCGGTGATCCACACGTTGCCCACCCGCACCAAAGCGGCCGCATCACCGTGAGTTGGGGGCGTTTCGCATGCAAATGCCCCCAACCACGATAACGCCATTAGTAAACGATAAGCTAAGGGACGCACGTTTAGTTCAGGCGCTTGATGCGTCCGTCGTTGGCGCCGGTCAACGGATTATGGCTGTGCACCCAATCCACAAGCGCATCGAGATCGATGGGCCCGCCCACGGCGTTCAATCCCAAGGTGAAGGCAGAGAAGTTGTCGCCACCCGTGGCCATGAAATTATTGCAAGCAACGGTGTAAAGCGCAGCGGGATCCAAAGGCAACTCCGTTGCCGCGTCCAGCACTTGCACCACGCGGTTGCCAGGTGGCAAGGCGTTGTCCCACGTGTATTTTAGACCCGACACTGCCATGATGCGTGCGAAGGTTTGTGGCGGTGCCCATTGTTGTTCAAGCACCAACTTGATTTGCGCACCGGTCATTTGCAACTTCACGAGGCTGTTGCCAAACGGCTGGATCGTGAACAGCTCACCCCAGGTGATGTCCCCCGCGTTCAAATCAGCGCGGATGCCACCTGGATTCATGAAGGCAAACTGGGTGCCCATGGCCGCGCGCTGGGCGTCAGCAATAACGTTGCCCAGGGGAGATTCGCCAGCGGCGTTCTGCGCTCTCGATAAAGCAGCGGCCGCAAAACCTTCAACGCGATTGATGAGCGGCGCCACACGGCCTTCAGCTGCCGCCACCAAGGCAGCCACGTCGGGAACCGGGGTTGTGCCGGGGGCCACGTCAGCGAACGTTGTGATCACCGAAGCGGTCTTGGTCACCACATCACCTGTTGCGGGACTCACAGTCAAGTCGATGTCGGCGTAGGCGGTGCTGGCCGAGAAGGCTTGCGTCACCAAGATAGATTTGCCTTCGCTGTTGTTCACGAGCGCGTTGGTAAAGGCGTGCGCGTGGCCGCTGACCACAACGTCAAACTCACTGTCGAGCCGCTTTACAACATCCAGAATGTCTGCGCCGTTGATGGTGGTGCCCGTGGTTTTGGTGGGGCCCACGTAACTGCTTTGCGTGCCGCCTTGGTGAATCAGAAGTACGAGGGCTTTAACACCCGCCTTTTTCAACTCAGGCACATAGCTATTGGCCGCCGTTGCTTCGTCAAGAAACTTCAAACCCGCCACACCCGTGGGCGTCACAATGGTGGGGGTGGCCTTTAGCACAGCACCCACAAAAGCAACCTTGACGCCTTTAATCGTCTTGATGACGTAGGGAGGCAGCAAGGGCTGGCCGGTGATCTCATTCACAACGTTGGCCGATACATAAGGAAAGCGTGCCCCTTGGTATGGATCTTCGAGGAACGGACCGCTCGAAAACTTGCCGCCATCAAGCAAGCGCAACAACTCACCAGATCCCTCATCAAATTCGTGGTTGCCTAGCGTGCCAACCATGTTGCAGGCGGGGTTGGCCTTGTTTGCGTAGGTGCATGATGAGTTGGCCAACATGTTCAGGAACGAGATTGATGGCTCGTCCTGAAGAAGTGCCGAAGCGGGCGGAGACGCACCGACGTGATCGCCCGCATGAACGATCAAGGTTTGATCCTCGAACCCGGCGGAGGCGGCCTTAAGATAAGCAGCCATCACTTGAGCGCCACCCACAGGGCGTCCCGAAACGAGCCTGCCTGCCGAAAGCTGTCCGTGAAAATCATTGAAGGCCAGCAGCTTCACGCGCAGATTTCCGCCTTGGCAAAGTTTGCCATCAGCCACGGGAGTGAAGGCACACACGCCTGCTGTGCAGGTATCGGTTGTGCATTCGTTCTTGTCGTCGCATGTGCCGCAGGAGTATTCGTCAGTTTCGAAGTCGATGCCCACGGAGAGGCGGCCGTTGCGCAGCAGTTTCAGTATAAGCTCAGCCAGAACCGAGGGCTGGATGCGAACCGAGGCTGGGCTCTCGGTGACGTAGGCTGGCTCATCGGCCGGTTTTACAAGCTTGCAAGCTGTGGCAAAGGCCTTGGCAGACACGTTGACCAGGCCGACGGGCAAACGCGAGAGCTTGAAAGTATTGCTGGAATTCGCATCAATGTCGAAGGCTTCGCTGACGGTGCGGCTGCCCACAACGTCGATCTTCAAGCACGACACGTCGGTTGGCACAGACGTGAGGGAAAGCGTCAGGCCGCCTGTCAGGTCTTTCTCTTGCGAATCCTGGGTTCCCGCGGACGGGCCACACGCGGCGAGCAATGCGCTAGCCGCCAAAAGCGACGACAGATTCTTCTTCATGGTTGGTTCTCCTGAGCGCAGTGTCGCGCACCAACCCAAGAAGGGACGTCACAAGTGCAAGAGCTTTGCGTGACAAGAGCAACGGCTCTGTGTCGTGAGCGTCAACGTCATCAACGAAGAACGCCAGCGCCTGCTTGATCGCGCCACCGATGGTGGGACTGCGGTACGAGGCTTGCCATGCTTGGCTATCGCCGATGACCGATGCCATCACCAAGGAGTCGCCCGGACAAATCTCACTGTTGTGCAGCGCAAATTCTACTGAATCAAAGCTCTATCTTGGCGTGATCAACGTGGAGAAGCGACATCACGTTCACGCTAAAAAGCCGATGCCGCCATCAAACCCATGCCACCGCCCGCTGGTGACATAGGTAAAAGCACAAGCTCGCGTTTTTTGCGCTCATGCACTCTGTAACCAAAACCGTAAGCAGCGAAGGGCGCCGCTGCGAACAGAACGCCTTGACCAACAGTTTGAACCAGAGTTGCCTTGTAGAGCGTATCTCCTGCACAGGCAGAGGATATGTGGCGGTCGTCCCCCTCCGTGCATCCAAGTGCCTTCACAACGGAGTACGCGCCTGCGACGAGAGACGTTGTGAACCCCACCGCAGCGAAAACCAGCGCCACTTTACTGAGCGCACCCGGTGGCTCTTCGTTAAGAGAGGATCCATACGTGCCCAACTTCCAACCATAGGTGGCCATGAGCGCCTGACCGCCAAGTATCAACAGGCCACCTCCAATTGATCGCGTATTACAGCCCGTAAACAGCTTCGCGCAATCGTCGTTCCCATCCTTGAAGTCAGCAGCCGCGCTCAGGTTCAGGTATACGCCCAAACCGAACGCGGCCGCCCCGGCGGGAAGCCAAGCGAACGACGGTGGCGATGGCTGTGCGTCGTTGGCGCGTGCGTGCCGTACGTGTTGCAAAGTGGCGACCAGCGCAATCATCATCACAAGCGAACGTTTGAACATAGGGGACAGCCTCACCGATGTGACACGAGAGTGTCAAGCCTCGGCAGCGGCCGGATCGAATCCGTCCTCACGAACATCAAGGATCAAGATGTACTGGCTGGAGCGTGTGTACTCCTCGGAAATTCGAATCTTTTCCCCCACAACGGCGACATCCAGTTTCTCAGAAACAATACTTGCCCACCGGCGAAGGTCATCCAGTGTTCCAGATATCGCGTCGTCATCGATCCGTGGGAAGGTCAACGTCATTATCTTGAGCGAACCGAATGGATCGTGATGTTCGTGTTCTGATTCGTCAGCATTGTTCGGGTTCAGACCGTAGGCCATAAGCAGTGCACCAAATTGTCGAAGCCCTTCGCGTGAGCCCACGAACCTGTATTCACGACAAACGGTGTCTCGGTAGAAATAGAACCCGAGGGCACGCCACTCCTTTGCTACCCACGACTCCATGGTCTTGGGCATCGGGTTAACCGGCGACCTCCGAATTGGCGTCGAGCTGGGCGAGATAGCGCTTCGCCAGCTCGATATTCTCAGCAACGTCGGCGATAGACATCGAACGACGGTTGCCGAATGGTTGCTCACCATAGTTGTTTAGCGCGATCATGAGCTGAAAGACGGCACCAGGGCTACGCCCACGTTTCGGCCGCCTGCAACGCGCATCGTGGCTTCGCCCTGTTCGCGTGTCTAGTTTGCCATAAACGTCGGCAGGCTTTTCAAGTCGATGCCGTGATGGACCGCGGACTTGAGGTTAGCGGGCGACGGCACCATTGACAGAGAAGGACTCACGTCGTGGCACAATGATCAGATCGTCGATTACCAGCACCTCCGATTCGGCCGAGGTCCCCAGCCACCGAACATCTGACTCGCCGACGACGCCAATGGTGTTTGCAATCGGAACTTCGATTCGCAAGGAGCTTCCTGCCACCGGCTCTAGCGCAGAGGGCCAAGCGCCGGGACTGCCATGGATAGGGAAAATTTGTCCGGTTTCACGATCCAGCAGAACGAGCTGGCGGTGAATGTAGTCGCCATCACTCTGATCGCCGCTGAGCAATGCCCAACGACCTGACGGTGAAAGCGCCTCCTGCTCGTACTCGTTGATGCGAAGCACCTTCTGCGGACGACCTTTTACACTCTTCATGACATTGCCCGTCCTGAACGAGAATGCATAGCGTTTCTGTTGAGAGGCCGTCGCGCTAGCCCTCGATTGAGACCCGCACGTGTCCGCCGCCTTCGCGCCCGTGGTTACTCCATCGGGGGGGCGGCAAGAAAACTCACCAACCGATACGTGTCGCGCAACGTTGCCGCTCTTGAGATCGACGCGAATGTCCAACAGCAGCGAAGCTGCGTTGATATTTCGATCCATCAGCGTTATGCAAGCCCAGCCTTTTTTGCGGTCGATGCGAAAGTCTCCGGGATCTTGGATGTTAAGCGCAACCGACGGAAAGACCTTCAGAGAAGCGTCAGCGCACACAAAAGGTGGCAGCTTGGCTATAGGCGCACGATCTCCAGTGTCGATCACTATGCGATCAATGCTGCCACCCCTTGAGAGATCTGCGGAGTTTTCCGGATGAATAGCCAGTATGTAGACGGCCACGCAGATCCGCGGAAATCCGGCCATGGCAGAGCGAAAGAAAGGCCCTGTCGTGGCGAGCGACCGGGCCTGGTTAAGCGGGGACGGCTTAGCGCTTGCGCGCCGAATGCGCGCTCGCCGATCGCTTTAGCGCGTTTCTCTGGCGCCACGAGTCCGCATCAATGTCTACGAAATGGCACTGTTCGGTGAAGCGGTCCACGAGCGCACCCACGCAGGCAGCGCTTGGAAACACTGGCCCCCATTCTTTGAAGGCAAGATTGGTCGTGATGATCGTTGACCGAGCTTTATGCCGGCGCGTGATGACGTTATAAAGGATGTCAGCTCCCCGTGAGTCGGCGGGCACATAACCCAGCTCGTCAAGCACGAGTAGATCTGGATCCGTGTATCGCTTCACGCGGCGCTCGAATGCCGGCAAAGATTCTTGGCGCAGCAAATCGGCGAGGGCAGAAGCCAGGGTCACGAAGCGAACGCGGTGGCCAGCCGCCAATGCAGCGAGACAGAGGTTTTGCGCGAGCATCGTTTTACCCGCGCCGCTTGGACCGCGAAAAAGCACATTCTGACCAAGCTTCAAGAAGTCGAGTAGCAAGAGCTCGTCGTACACCTCGCGATCGATGCTGCGTGGATGCGACCAATTGAACGTATCTAATGTGGCGCAGGGACCGATGGTGGCGGAGCGGGTACGACGTGCAAGATTGCACGCGTCTCGCTCGCGGCGTTCTAGAGCCACAAGCTTTTCGCAAACCTGCACCGGGGACCAGCGCACCTTCGTGGCCTCAGCAAAGAACGCTTTGATCGTGGGCTTGGGTGCACGAATTCCAATCGAAGCGAGCGCGTCTGCAGGATCAAATGTCATCGTAGCTCTCCAATGAGTGAGGCTTCACGTGGCGGTCTTTGACGCCTTCACCAAACGCAATTGCGACTGGCACTGGTAAGCCAGTGGCAATGCGTTTTTGCTCGCACCCCTGAGCAATGGCGCCGACATCCCAGATGCCGCGCTCGACGACATCGTTAATCGCCGCGGCAAAGATGTCAGGGCCATAGGTGTCGAGCAATTTGACGGTGCGTGAGATAACGCTGCCGATATTTGCGCCAGCTTCCACCCACCTGTCCACGAGTACATCAATTTGTGGCGTGACCACACGTAGCCTATCTCGTCCTTTGCTTTCTCTTGCGCCTCGCTTGACCGTCAACAGGCTTTCACGATGCGCAGGATCTTCAATCACTTGCCGCCGCCCCCAAGAGCGTTTGTGCTGCGCCACCATCAGGCCGCGAGAATCGAGCACGCGCACGGTTTGGTCGCAAGCCGACATCGTCAGTGTTTGGCCGACGAAGCACGGAGGCACTGAATAGGAATTCGTATCGAGGCGAATGAACGCTGTTTTGTCGACTGCCACCGGCGTGGGCACGGTGATGGCGGGCATCGTGTCTGGCAACCTCAGGATTGCAAGCTTCTCTTTTTCAAAACATGCCCTCACGGTTTGGCTGGGTATTGTGGGGTGAGGGCGATCAAGAACGATGGTTTGCAAAAATTCGTTAAGCTCACGATTGCCTTGCTCGATGGTGCGGATTGTACGCGCGGCCAAGAAGCGGTCGCGCCACCACCTGATGGCACGCTCGACGCGGCCTTTTTGATTTGCTTTGCGGACGCCGCAGACGCGCAGCTGTACGTTGAATTTTCCCGCGGTATCAAGAAGCAGCGAATGAAACCGTGTGGCTTGGCCGAAGCGTTCGAGCACCACCGTCTTTGGATTGTCGAACAACCACTGGCGGCAGGTGCCGCCGAAGTACTCGGCTGCACGAACCAGCGACCGCAACAAAGAGTCCGCCGTTAAGTCGAAGACGAACTCGCCCCACTGTGCTCGCGACCACGAAAGCACAATTACGAAAAGCCAAAGGCTTCGTTTGCCGCCCGGCACATCCACCGTACCAACATGCGCCCAATCGATCTGCGCTTGCTCGCCAATCAACGGATCCATTCGCAGATAAGCTTCGCGCCTTGGCATGGGACGCACCTCGAGCAAATGCCTACTCAACGTGCGCATGCTGCCTTTGTAGCCACGCGAGGCAATCATGTCGAAAACACGTGTGCCACAGAGTTTGGGATACAGATCCAAGGTTTCCTTGATGAAGCCTTTGTAAGCCTCGATGAGCAAAGGTGGACGCTGATCATCCCGCAGTGGCTGCAGACCGAGCACGCGCTCGACGACATCATGATGAACACCAAGCTGCGTAGCGATGGTGCCCACGGGCCAGCCTTCAGCGCGGCAAAGGCGCACGATCTCAGCTTCCATTTCGATTGAGATGGTCATCGTGGCCACCCTGTACAAAGGTGCAATTGCTTCAGGTCACGAAAGTGGCCCACACCTTTAATTCGCCGTCCGGGCCGCCGCAGCCGTGGGGCGATCTCGACCTCGAAAAACACGCTGGGGGCCGCGCCGCCCAGCCCGTCCACGAAATCCAGGCAATATAAATCGTCCAATACATCCGCAGACACAACAACGTGCAGCTTGGCGCAGAGGAACATCGACAAGCCTTCGAGCAACGTCGTCATCGCGCGTGGGTGACGCGGGAAATACCCGCTCGGCAGCTCTGCTTTCAAGATCTCGTCTGTCTCGTCCAGGAGCAACAACCGCATCCGGCCTTGCATCGAAGACACCATCAATTTGTACGGCTTCATCGTTCTTTCCTTCGCCTTCGCTTTGCACTGCAACCTCCATGGCTACGGGCAAGCGCTCTGGCGAGGGCAAAGAGGCCACGCGGTCAAATTCTTTTGAACCCATATCCGTCACGCTTGTGGCGGCACTCTTGCGTTTGCGCAACGCACGGTTACGGTCGCGATGGTCAGCGCGGCCTTCGGCTGAACGCTGGTGCCGGTCGTTGGCGGCTCGCCGGGCCTGACGCTGCCCACGGCCCCGACACATCTCTTGGCAGTAGCGGTGGCCTCGATAGTCACTCTCGCAGACGTGAAAGATTGAGCGGCAGGTGCCGCAAAGAAGCTCAATCAAAACCAGCTCATCCATCCAGTCGTCCATCCCCGCTCGGGAATGATCAAAAACTGGACAACGCTTCGCGAAAGGACCACCATCTGCCCCGACGCGAAAGCGTTTCGTGAGGGCCCGCCTTTGCCTAGTCACAAGCTTGGGGTGGGCCCTCGTTTTTTTTTCTCGAGCTTGAGCGCAGGCTTTTAAGCCGCCACTGCCTCGGCGCCTAATTTCCTGACTTTGGGGCCACCATGGCCAAGTTTCTGCGGATCTAGATGGCCATCAACACCAGTACGACGCCTGCGTCCAGCCACCGAGGTTTGAGTGCAACGATCTTGCTGATGATGCGCTTGCCACCGCCATCATAGCGCCAAGCTTCTAGCCCGCGCAGTGAGCCGACAATTAATTGCGCTCGGTCGTTTGGTGGGATGGCGTCGTCTGCCCGACCAAAGCTGCCCGATAAAAAGTACAACACAGCTCCAAGGTAGGCTGCTCGGTGCTTGGAATGGATAAATGATCGCTCAGTCAATGCCGACCTCATGGGCGGGGCCGTCCCATTCTCGCCGAAGAAGCCCCAGGATGAGTGCGTCCTGTATCTCGCCACCTTGGTGGTATCGCTCTCGCAGATGGCCCTCGCGTCGGAACCCGTGACGCTCGAGCACGCGAAGCGATGCTGAATTTCGCGGATCAGCGTCGGCTTCGAGCCGATGTAAGTCGAGGCGTTCGAACGCGAATTCAATAAGGGCTCTCGTCGCTTTGGTAGCGATGCCTTGGCGCCACTCACGACGGGCAACGGCAAAGCCGATCTCTGCCCGGCGATGCGCGAAATCCAGATTGAACAAGGTGCACGTACCCACAACCTTTGCGGTTCCGCGGATCCGAACGCCCCATTGAAACAGTTGACGAGTCCGAAACGCTTCATGGATGTCGTTCAATAAGGCTGCCGCAGCCGCCTCATCGTGGAGCCGCGGCGTGCTCCAGTAGCGCATCACCTCGGGGTGTCCGAATATCTCGAACAGCGCCGGCACGTCGCCCTCGGTAAGCCTGCTAAGTTCTACGTCTCCGTATTTGATCGTGGGTATCGCTTCTTCCCATTCGAATGCGGAAGTCATGTGCCTTCGCACCAAAGAAATCCAATAGTCGTCGCCGCAAACACGGTGAAGCCGTTGGTATTGCTGGCGTAAAAATAATGGCCAATGGCGTCCGATGGCAGGTCGCCCGGCAGTTCTAGCGACGTCTTGATCGCGGCGTTGGGAAACGATCCCTCGGCAGTGATGCGAAGAGGGCGCCCCAGCCACTCAGAGGTCGGCGCAGTGGGGGCCTCGGTGGCCAAGAAGAACAGACCATCAAGCTCGAGGATCCCGAATTTGTGGGTTTTCCGTTCCACGTTCATCTCGAACGCCAAACACGCGCGCCTGCCCGTCCAGTCTACGGTCATTGATCGCAACTCGGAGTCGTGAAAGCTGGCACTAGGAAAACGCCGCTGAAGAAGTGCGTCGAGTTCAACCCTTCGCATTACAAGACCTGCGTATCGGCATAACGTGCAAATTAACACCGCCTGCTGCAATGATCACTTAGCCTGGGTGTGGCTGCCCCAGATTCTGGCTCATTCGGGCCCACCCAGCCTCTTCATTCGTCCGAACTAGAGCATATCTCAAACATGGGCTGGGACACTCAGGGATCGCCTCATCCACCGGCTCTCCATATTGTTAGCCGGCGGAATCGAGTTCCGCCACGACACTCTTCTCTGCCGCGTGCCTGACGAAGGCGAGAAGTGCCGCCGCTGCGAACCCCAGTACCATGGACACCATCCCTCCCGTCAGCACGAGTTTCACGTACGCGACCTGTGCCAGTACAACGAGCGCGACTGCGCGAAGATGCCATCGACAGGGCGTCGTGAATGCGTAAGCCGAGAATAGGGAGTGCCCGGACACAAATGGCAACGGGGGAACGAGAACTCGCATCAACGCCAGAACGATAACGAGGACGTCGCATACGACGGTAGTAAGCCCTAATCTTCTGTCATAGACGACGATGCGCTCCAAGACGAAAGCGGCAAAAAGGCCGCTGATGGGAACGTATTCCACGTAGCTCTGGAGGCCCGGGTTCCACGATATTCGGAGTGCCGTCGCCACCGCCGCCGCGAAAAGGAGGGTCGCAGCAAAGGTCGGCACAGGCCCATTTAAGTGTACCCTCAGGCGCTTTCGGTTCTCACGGCTCCAGAACATTCAGGCCTGCCAAGCTAACGTGCAAAATTCAGCTGCGGACCCCACTGAATCACCAAGACCGCATTGTCGCTCGCATTCCGCTGCCCTGTCTAGGATCAAGGTGACGTTCGCGGCACTGTCTGCTGCAATGAAGGGTTGGGCAGCTGCGTGAGACCTACAGTCGATGTCTCCATGACCGGGCATGCGGTGAAGATGGTGAACGTCAATGACCGTGATTTAACGCTCATCAACCGCAAAGAAAACACCGTACGGGAACCGGCGGGTTAGGGCCAAACGTATTCCAGAAAAGCGATCGGCGAACTGGAGGTGATTCTCAGCGATTCGAGACATCACGCGGTCAACTTCGCCTTCGAAGTCCCACCCCAACCCTTCGCGTTCGTCCTCATACGCTAGCGAAGCCTCAACGACGTCGAGCAACGCCTCATCACGTACTACGAGTTTCATTTGCGGCGTGCACGCAGGGCCGCATGGATCTCTTCACGAACCTCGTCCCATGGCCTGGCTTCATCTGGGGCTGCACGGTGAGCGGCCAAGCGCTGTTCGAGCATTTCCCGTGTTTCGTCCGAGATGGGAAGCCGTTCGGGACGCTCAGCAATCCTGTTCCACAAGGCTTGCACGTAGTCGACTTGGTCTTCGACTGAAAGTTCCTCGAAACCTGCCGGCGGAATCTGCAATGCGTTTGCCACGATGCATTGAAGCTTAACACGTGGACGTGGCGTTTGCATTTCCTGGGGCTTCTGCCGTCTGCTCAACGTGCAAAGTTCAGTTGCAAAGCCCAGCAGCGTGAACAACACCAATGGTGTTGCAAAGCCGCGAGCGTGTCTAGGTTGTAGATGCCGCCCACGCTTTGTCAGCTGAAACGATCGGTTGTGCAGCGGGGCTTCAAACACCAGTGCTATGAGCTGCGTTGCAGCGAACGCTTGTTGTGTTCATCCCTTGCAGCGGCCGGTTAGCCAGCGTCAACGCACACGGCCGCGTAACCGCATTGTCGCTCTCGAGCTACTAACGTGTCTAGTCTACTGCACAGAAATCGCGCGTTTATCTGCCATTTTCATCTATTGAGGAATCGGCCTTGGTCCTTAACCAGCCTGGAATTTTTGGGTCAGCTGGCGACAAAAAAGGGGGTGGCCAGCTTCTCGGATTCACTGGTCCAGGTTGCCGCGCGACTGGCCATCCGGCGGCACGGAGATCTCGACAGCTGTCCTGCCACTCCTCACAGATTGCGGCTGCAAATGGTCGCGGAATCATTCGCGTTGCCCAGGCTGCGCATTCGCTTGCAACGGCTCCGCACGATCGTTCGTCCCTTATTGGTGAAAACCGACACACGGTATACGGGATCTCGCTTCCGATACATTGCCGGCCTAGCCAATCGTTGCCTGAATTTTGAAACGCGCCTATTTCCATCGCCGCTTGGTAACAATGCCTGATGTCTGTTTTGCTTGAACATCGAACGTCCCAAATTGCCGACGCCACCCACGGCCGAGCGAAACCGCCGGCAAGAAACGCCCCGATGGAGGCGACGGAAACAGCGAGCCCTCGCTTCGCCGAGCGCTCACTGCGGTAGCGGACAAGATACACCGACAGAGCGGCGATACCGAAAGCAGCAATTACCACCGCCCAGCCTCGCAAGACGGACGTGCTCTGATACGGATGAAAAACGTCGGCGCAACTTACGCCCCACGCCGCGCAAGCAAGTGCCAAGAATGCAGTGTTTCGTCGAAACGCCATACGCAATCGCCGCGGCCGACGGCGGCCGGCTACATTGTTGCGCGGAAATCAGTGCCGTGTCGAGGTTCGCGACGGCGACCACAATATTGCCGGCCTTCAAAGTCAGATTCCGCAGAACCCTGGCGTCCGCCCTACGCGAGAAGCACATGGACATCGGTCCGAATCTTCTGGGGATCATTGTTCCAGTCACCGTAGATCTCCCAAGCGGGCCCGGCGGGCTTGTACCCGTGCTTCGCACACCATTCCCTAGTTGCGTTGTGCGCATGGACCAACCGTTCGTACGGGCCGAAGTGCGTTGTGGCGGCGACTCGCCCCGCCGGCGTCGCGGAACACACGACCAGATCGGTTGCATCGAATCTTCGGACAATCTGAACGCCGACCTCGACCGCGCCGTTCGGATCCCATTGCAAGTAGACCGCGACGTTATGTCCATCCGTGCGCAGATCGCCACGTTGCCTTATCAAGGCCCACGGGGCATCCAAGAGCCGCTGAATGTCTCGCGAAATCAGACTCATTTTCGTGCGCTCCCTTGCTACCGCAATGAGCTGCTCGGGAACCTCCGCGATTTTTATGTCGTAGTCCATCAACGAGTCCTTCGTCAAATCTCTGCTCGCGTGAGGCTGCTGCCGCTTACACGCTGAAACGAAACCCAACGTATGCAAGATGCCTTCACCAAGCAGTTTTCTGCGTTTCATCCTGATCCCCTCGGTGGCCAACGGATCGGCGTTAAGCTGCAAAAGCCATCAATGCCGAACGCCCCAATGTTGCCCGCAACACATTGTGGCGTCCAGGTTGAAAAATGGCTTCCACGGCTTGGCTGGAAAGAAATAGAATGCAGCCAGGCCTTTCTCGAGGTCGATGGCGCTCCACGCCCAAGTGCCTGACATCGGTGGCCGCAAAGACGGTGAAGCCGTTTGTACTGCTTGTGTAGACGTAGTGGCCGATTGCGTCCAATGGCAGGGCTTCCGGAAGTTCCAACGAGGCCTTTACAGTGGCATCGGGGAACGGCCCGTCGGCAGTGACGCGAATGGCGCTACCCGGCCACTGAGTGACTGGAGCACGGGGCGCCTCCGTTGCCAGGAAGATGAGCGCGGCACGGTCTGCCAGCTAAATGCTTCGCCTGAGCAGAGAATCAAGTCGACTTCTATTTGGGTTCGCGTGGCAGCTGGTGTCGTGCCACACAGCGATGATCCACGCTGTCTTGTCTACCAACCGATGTGCGGTCCGCCTCAGGGCATGAGGGGCGTGAGTTAGCCGGCATCGAGATCGGATCGCTCTGGGTCTACGGGTGATGGCCAACTTCTAGGCATACGGCCGAACGCTTCACGTGCTTCTTCGGCCTTGCTCTCAACCCAATCGGCGTATTGTTCCGGATCGTATGAATTGTCGTCAAATCCGAATACGGCCATCATTCGCATCAGGCGCCGGCCATCGCGTTCCACGACTTCGCGGCTCCAACCAAGGTTTACTGGCGCAGGAGGACCCGTCTGCTCCTCGATAAGCGCTAGCGGAGAAATGTGTCGTGGCAGTCCGTTAGCCGCGAGAACATCCTCGACACTCGCTGGGTACTCGTACGCGAGCCGACATGTAACGCGTTTGCACGACAGTTCTGTAATTCGCAGCTCTGCCAACCCGTATTTTGACAGCTCCTCTTTTGTCAGCCTTGACCCAAACGCCGCTTCCATCGCGGGTGCCCAGGTTACGTCTCTTGGCTCGCTTTCGTGAGCGTTGAGAGCGCTGGCCCTGAGCCGTTCGTCGATGCCTGGGTATGACAGGTTAGCGGGGCGATTCCTGATTGGCCGCGTGGGCTGTGTGCCGCCGCTATGGACACGGCTCGTTAGCCTCGGGTCAGCGCTCACATCAGCCTCTTCGGCTACGGGCGCGCTATCGGTCTTGACTTCACGAAGCGGATCATTAGGCGGCTCTGAAACGTGGCGCGCGCCAGCCCAAAGCAGCAATCCCACTGCGATCGCCAACATAAGTGTGCGTATGTGAAATGCCATCGGCGTCCGGTTAACGTGCAAAATTCAGCCGCGGTGCGCTCACTGACGCCACAGATCGCATTGTCGCTCGCCAGCCACAAACATGTCTACGTTCAAATTGACGTCCGGGGCGCGGTCGGACTTGAACGATGATATGGGCGGCGCCGCTCGCCCGAACTAAGTCGGAAAACCTCGAGCAAGTCCCCATTGTTACTCAGACCGCTTTCGTTTCCCAAAAGCCACACGGTAGTAATACCGTATGCGACTGACGAGTCCCATCACGATGAAAAGGAGAACAATCAGTAGTAAAGTACGCTTTCCGTAATTTTCCCATAAATCTTCAAACACTGAGGGGGAGGTTCGGCGTTGGGCTTCTGGACCACTCACGTCGATATCGAATTTGCCGGTTTCATGTCCTTGCCGATCAACGACAACTACGTTGATTTTGGCGGCAAAAGGACCTAGATCGTCGATCCAGTACAGATTCACGCATTGCTCGGTAGGCAAGCTTGTCGGTTCTTTCGGAAATGAGACGGCAAGCGGTTCTTCTGGCAAGACTAGCCCCGCCGGGAGACGTCCCTCCAGGATTCTGAATGTGAACCCCATGTTATGGTGATCGTCGCCATCGCGCGGAGATGGGCAAAACTTGAATGCGCCCACGTTGTTGCAGCTTCCTTCGACGGGACCGTCGCCACGTGCAAACCCTACCAACAACGCATCAAGGCCGTCCTTCGCTTCCGTGAACTTGTAGGCCGTAAGTCTGGCAATGAGGTCGGGCCGAGCGAGTTCCGGCTGATGTTTGTTCTCATCTGAGAAACGCAACGGAGGAGGAATTTCGCAGACACGACCTCCAATAGCTCTATGAGGAAACGTCACCGCGAGTGTCGTGGGCAACACCAAGAACTTTACGAGACTACGGATGCGTATTCTTCGATCTCCGTGACGCATACAGATGGCTTTCCAATTAGTGCGGCTACCTTCGTCCGCCCAACGTGATGGGCCTTAAGCTGCAGTGCCCGATGAGGCCCAAAGACCGCATTGTCGCTCGCATTCCACTGCCATGTCTAGGTTCAAAGTGACGCTCGCGGCACTGTCAGACTTGAAGGCCGGGTTGGGCGGCGGCGCTCTGCTTGGCGAATCTAGTTTTTGCGGTGCT
>JANRKS010000039.1:0-14242 GCA_033763315.1 Deltaproteobacteria bacterium | reverse complement strand
AGCACCGCAAAAACTAGATTCGCCAAGCAGAGCGCCGCCGCCCAACCCGGCCTTCAAGTCTGACAGTGCCGCGAGCGTCACTTTGAACCTAGACATGGCAGTGGAATGCGAGCGACAATGCGGTCTTTGGGCCTCATCGGGGCGACGAAGCGAGAAGCAGGTATGTACGAAGACTACGTTGAAGGGAAACGGAAATGACGAAACTCGAAGAACTTACCGATGCTCAAATGGCGCGCGCCATCCCTGCGCGCCTTCGCAAGCGTCTAATGGACGGTCAAATCGAATCCGGCGATGATGTTGCGGCCCTTCGCCGTTTCGTCGGACTGACCCAAGAACAGTTTGCGCAGGCGATGGCAATCAGCGTGCACACGCTTCGCAACTGGGAACAAGGGCGTAGAAAACCTGAGGGGCCTGCGCTTGGGCTCCTCCGAATCGCGGCTCGTCATCCTCGAATCATTCGAGAAAATCTTAAAGAGGCGGCGTAAGCAGTTGATCGCTGGATAACCGGGCCTTTAAGACAGACAGCGCCGCAAAAGTTACTTTGAACCTAGACAAGTCAGTGGAATGCAAGCGACTATCTGGTCTTGTGGCGTCAGCGGGCGCTGCAGCTTAAGGCCACACACGTTATCCGGACCGGACAGCCCGAATGGTGGAGAGTATCACCTGAGGACACACCAACGAAGTGCACCGGTAGCGGAATCGAAGGCCTCGCCCCGACAATCAAAGGCATTACCTTTAGTCCCGTCCTTCAGTGTATTGCCATCTATACAGGAATTCTTTGCCGTTGGTGACCATTCCGTCTCACGGCACCCTTCACCGCTCGCCACCGACACTTTTCCGCACTCCCTTCGTTCAAAGGTGGCGCAGCAGAAACTCGACTCTCGAGCCTCCCCAGCCAGCGCCTCCGTGGGAACAGAACTGCATGGGTCTGCCCTCTGATTCTTCGGCGTTTCTAGGGTCCGCGCGCAAGTTGCTGTCGCAATTACGAGAGCGATAACCGCGACAATATGGAGTGTCTCTCTTGTTCCCGAGTTCACACATTCTCCTTGATAGATTGAGCCCAATCTAGCACGGAGCACCTCGGTGGCCGCCCAACTCATCGTTCAAGTCTGACAGCGCCGCGGACGCCAATTTGAACCTAGACATGGCAGCGGTGTGCGAGCGACGATGCGGTCTTGGAGCGCACTGGGCCCCGCAGCTGAAATTCACACGTTGGGCGGACTGGCGGTCGTGCGGTCCCGAATGAGGCTTGCTCGCGTACATTACCGTGGTAATGTCTCCTTTATGGCGCTCGCAAAGTCGAAAGTTACCGCACAGGGTCAGATCTCAGTTCCAGCCGAGATCAGACGCGTGCTTGGCGTCGGACCTGGAACAGTTCTCGAGTGGAACGAAGAGAACGGGAAGATCACCGTTACGCGGGTGAGGCAGCACAGTTCGGAAGAAATCCACGCGGCGCTTTTTCCGAGCGGCACGAAGAGGAGAGGCACGGAGGAACTCAAGGAAGGGATCAAGAAAAATGTCAGGGCTCGCTATGCGCGCCGTTGATACCAACGTCCTGGTCCGCCTGCTGACGAGGGACGACGAAAAACAGACGACCTCTGCTGATGATTTCATTCAAGGAGGAGCTTGGATCTCCCATCTGGTGTTGCTTGAGACGAGTTGGGTGCTCACCAGCGTGTATGACGTGACACCCAAGCCGCTCATGGCGGCGCTGGAGATGCTACTGCAGCATGAGAGCTTCGTGATCCAGGACGCGGATGTTGTGTCCTCGGCACTCGCCCTATTCAAGGAAAAACCATCGCTTGGCTTCTCAGATTGTCTTGTTCTTGAGGTAGCGCGGAAGGCCGGTCACCTGCCACTAGGCACGTTTGACAAGCAGTTGGGGAAAGTCGATGGAGCGCATCGACTTTAATTTGGCCGTCCAACCAAACGTTGAAGCTGCCGAAGCTTTCCGGATGTCGTTGGAAAACCAAGATAGGTTGTCGAAGCGCATGCTCCACCTGGTCGTGCACTTCAACGAAGGCTTCGCAGCTTAACGTCATCACGTTGGGGCGGACAAAGGGACATCTGTATGGGAGCAGAAGTTTCAATCGCGGATATGGTGGATGCGCTCGACGCTGCGTCGAACGAAATGTCTGGCTACGTTAATCGCTTGACGGGCGAAGTGCGAACCGTGATGCATCAAGAACTCCTATTCGCAGAGGAGGAGGCTGATCCAGACATGCCCAAGTGGCAGCAGGACGCAGTGGCCTCAGCCAGAGAGGTGCTGCAGTCGAAAGACTGGCTCGAATTGCCTTCCAAGCTCGACATCCACGAGTGGGACATCATGGATCGGTTCGGCGGGTCGTTGCCGCGCCAGCAGCAGACCGAGGTGCGCGAGGCGATCCGAGGGAGTGGAGCGTTCCGAAACTTCAAGCGAACCATTCGGCGTCTTGGCATCGAGGATGCGTGGTTCACCTTCAAGCGCCAGGAACTTGGGGCCCTCGCGCGTCGTTGGCTCGAGGAGCACGGCCTACAACCTGCGGAGGCCGCCCAACCCAGCGTTGAACTTGCCAAAGCCCGCGGGCGCTGATGAGAACCTAGCCAGCCCAATGGGATGCGAGCACTATGGGGTCGTTGGCAATCAGCGTGCACACCCTCCGGAACTGGGAATATGGTCGAAGAAAACCGGAGGGACCTGGGATCGGTCTCCTGCGAATTGCAGCCCGTCATCCGCGGATCATTCGAGAGAACCTGAAACAGGCTGCTTAGCTGTTTGAAGAGGCGCCCAGTTTCATCGTACATGGTCGCAAGCCGGCCCATGCAATGTGTCGTGACTTAACGATGGTTAATCGCCGGCAACAGGCGACGACGTTTTCGCGCCCCGTAGGTGGTGTGGCGACATTCTTAGTCAGGAGCTTGGCCCGTCGGGGGCGAGCTTAGCGCGTGGCCAGACTTCACCGACCACCGCGAACATAAGGAGTTTGCATGACGGACCGCAGTTGTTTGGGTTCACTCTTGCGTGGCGATCTCATCCGGGCGCTTTGCGTGGTGCCATTGTTGGCCGCCTGCACCGGCGGGATAGGGGCCGCGGACGGCGACGAAGACACGGATGGACTGCAACCGCCAGCGTCCAACGAAGCAGGTATGGAGCCGCCGCCACCGCCCAGCTTTGAGCCGCCCCCTCAGTCGCTGCGCCGCCTCACGCAGGTGGAATTCGCCAACACGATCCAAGATCTTTTGGGCATGGCGCTTCCTGAGGACGGGCAGCTGCAGCCCGACAGCATCGTGGCGCGCTATGCAAACGTCGGCGCTAGCACCACAGGCCTCTCTGAGGCAGGCGTGGAGAAGGCCGAAGCGCTCTTTAGGGTGCTGGTTGAACCGCTGTTTGCAGATACGAACAAGCGCGGGGTTCCCATCAATTCGTTCGGCACCACAAACGAAACCGGCACCATCCCTGATCTATTGACCTGAGCTGTCGCTCGTTGGCGTGGCGAAGGAGTCTTAAAACCGCCCCCCTAAGGCCAAGCTCAGACCGCCGCGAACCGGCACCGGCACCAACGTCGCCGCGAAGGCCGGCGGTTTTCGGACGGTGTCGTCGTTGTGGTCGGACCCGAACTTGGCGTAGTCGATGATGATGGCAGTTACGCTGCCCGCGACGAATCCCATCGCAGCGCCTTCGAGGCCGCACCAAAACTGATGTGAACAGTCCAGCACGTCGAGTTTGTAGCCAATAAACGCGCCAGCGATAGGAAAGGTGGTCCTCATCAGCAGGCTTGATCCCCAGACGCTCGCCGTGCGGTGATGGACAGCGCTATGCACGAAGGGCGACCCCAAGGCGTAGGTGCCGAGCCCTGCAAATGCCAAGGGGGGGCTCTCGAGGTTCACACCCAAGACAAAAACGCTGACGGCGGCTAAATCCACCAAAAACAACTCATGTACGTACCCTGCGTGGCCTGGGGGCTTAAGGAGCTGCGGCTGTTCGGCAACGGTCCCGGGCCGAAGAGAAGCCGCTGGTGACTGAGCGTGCGTGGGTGCACCCTCAGCGGCAAATGCCAACTTTGGCAAGAGCAGGGCGATAGCCAACAGGTACTTATGGATGTTCTTCATGACGGAGGTTTGAAACGAATCGCACCTCCGCTGACGTCGCCGGCGGCATCCTGTCGCATCTTATTCCGAACGGCGCCGCTTCTAGTAGCTACGACTTGATCTGCCACCTGTGGTGGATAGTCTCTGCGACGGCGATGCTTGGGCGGGTCAAATGGCAACCACGACGCTGCAGCAACTGCAGCGAAGGACCAAGGCCACCTGCGTTTTGGGTCTGGATGCGGAGGGCGTCACCCCTTCCTCTGACGTTCCAATTCCTCGCGCAAGCGATCTTCTTGTGCGCGAAGCTCTGGCGTCAAGGCTTCGCCGAAATCTTCGGCGGAAAAGACTTGGCGAATTTCGAGCTCGGATTCTTCGCCAGGCATGGGGGGAGGGCAGCGGCGTGCCCAGGCCACGGCTTCTTCCATTGATGATACCTGCCACACCCAGAACCCAGCGATAAGTTCCTTCGTCTCTGCGAAGGGGCCATCGATGACGCTGGTTCCACCGCCCGCAAACCGAATGCGCTTGCCACCCGCGCTTGGATGCAAACCTTCGCCGCTTAACATGACGCCGGCTTTGATCAACTCCTCGTTGTATTGGCCCATCGCCGTCATAAGTTCTTCACTTGGCATGACGCCGGCTTCACTGTTTTTCGTTGCCCTTACGATCACCATAACTTTCATCGTTCGTCCTTTCGCTTCGGCGCTTTACCGTTTCGCGAGCCCCGCCGCGGTTAGTGTGTCCAGAACAAGTTGATCGCAAGGTTGTGGTCAAGATGATTGTCGGGTGAGCGCTTGAGAAACACGTTCAAATACCCCACCTCAACGCGCGCGGTGCTTGTGGTTGGTAGGCCCAGCCCTAAAAAGGCTCGGTTCTGATCGAAGCCAGAGGAGGCTCCCCAGTCGGTGTTGTTGATTTGATAGAAGAACTCGTCCCAGGCGACAATCATGACTGCAGGATGTGGCGCGTAGGCCCCGCGGGCCGATACGCGCACTCGGTGGCCGGTGTCGTTTCCTCCTTGAGCGAAGCGCTGCTCAAGTCTAGGTCGTAAGGACAAGGCCCACCCTTGGGGTACGGGCGCGTTCCACACCAGCTGTTGCCATGTCCGGTGCTCGTGACGATTGGCGCCCTCGTCTGCGTATGTGGCAAGCCACGCGTAGCCTGCGTACACAGCCAACCGGTCCATCAGCTGATGGCCAACGGCCGGCCGCAGGATGAGGAGCGTGGAGTCCTCGCGCTTTCGATCGTGAAGGTCAAGCCAACCCAGCAGCCGCAAAGACGTGAGCGGGCGAGTCAGAACAGTTGTGCTTGCCCACAGCTGGTGATCAGAAGTGGTGCGTGCCTGGGCGGCCGGCGCTACAACGACAGCGGAAACGATGAGGGCAACGACAACGAGAAGGGTCCTCACCGCGGCGCAGGCTAGCAGACGTCAGCTTCGCGCACAGACGCTGTTTCTAACGCCCGATTGGGTGCAAGGCCGCGCCCCTGTATAAATCACATCAGCTCCCGACGAGCGGCGTTGCTGTGGCTATACTCGGTGTCCCTTATGTCTGAAAGCGACGCGTCAGCCTACGCCGCCCTTGAGGAGCGGCTGGCACACCAGTTCCGCGACCCGCGGTTATGTGAGCAAGCTTTGACCCACAAATCGTGGGTGAACGAGAATCAAGAGGGCGGGCGCGCCCACAACGAGCGGTTTGAGTTTTTGGGCGATTCCGTGTTGGCGCTGGTGATCAGCGACTTATTGATGAAGCGCTATCCCGATAGCCCCGAAGGCGATCTATCGAAGACGCGCGCGGCGGTTGTGAACGAAGATGGCCTGGCGCGGGTTGCGGAGAGCTTGGCGCTGGGCCAGTGGATCTTTTTGGGCCGGGGTGAAGAACAAGCCGGGGGCCGAGCCAAGCCTTCAATCCTCGCTGACAGTTTGGAGGCGCTGATCGGCGCCGTGTTTGTGGACGCGGGCTTCGAGGCCGCTTACCAAACTGTGCAGACCTTGTTCTCGGAACGCTTGCTCGACGCCCAGCGCGTGGCAGGGCGGGATTTCAAATCTCGCTTGCAGGAGCTATCCCAAGCGCAGGTCAAGAGCGCGCCCACATACACCGTGGTGGCACAAACAGGGCCCGAGCATGAGACCACGTTTGAGGTGGCCGTGTTCATCGGGGAGCGCGAATACGCTCGCGCCTCTGGCAGGTCGAAAAAAGCCGCGCAGCAGGCAGCCGCCGCCCGCGCGATTGACCTTTTGGACGCTGAATTAAAATCAAACAATTCGTCTGCTTAACCCCTTTGACTCTGCCCGAGACCGTGGTACAAAGCCGTCCCTTCGAGCCCATAGCTCAGCTGGTAGAGCTGCGGACTTTTAATCCGTAGGTCGCAGGTTCAAATCCTGCTGGGCTCACAAGCTCAAGCGATCAAAAGTACGCTAGAGTTAATTAAATCTTAAGACCTCGTCGTCTAGTCCGGCCCAGGACAATGCCCTTTCACGGCATGAACGCGGGTTCGAATCCCGCCGAGGTCGCCCAACGGCGCTGTTGAAAAACGGCGCCGTTTTATTTTGTGCCCGTTGAGCGGCGCTGTGCGAATTCCCCGCATGTGGCCCCGCCCCGGGTGAGCTGCGACTCTGGCGCACAACCCATCCCGCCGCCTAAAGCCTCATTTTCCGCGGACGTGTATGTAGTTTATATTACATTGCAGAAATGATACTCGCGCTGCGGAGGCGCGAGCTCTGCGAACACTACAAGCCGACTGCCGCTTCCGCGTCGACAGCATCTAGTTTCGCGGCCGCAGCGTGATCGCTTTCTCGGGGCACGAAACGACGCACAAGCCACACGCTTTGCATTGGTCCACGTTGGGGGTGTAGGCCGTTTTCATGCCGTGCACGCGAAGCTTCAAGCGGCCAAGCCACGGCAATGTTTTGTAATCGGTCTCTAAGATACGCTTGACCTCGAACACGTCGTAGGGGCACACGGCGACGCAATCACTTTTGCCCTCACAGCGGGCGCGGTTGATGATCGGCTCCCAGGTGCCCGTTTCCGCCTTGCATTCACGCCCAGGACGGTTGGGGTGCTGCGCGGCTTTCTGCGCCTTCTTGGCATCTCGGTTCGACACGAGCGCCATACTAAAGGCCCGCAATGCGTTTGAGCAATTGCCCCCACAACGTTTTTGGACGAATGCCACCTTCATTCACGATAAGGCACAAGCACGGTCCGCGTTGGCTGATGCGCTGCTCGTGAACGTGGCCCGTTTCCGAAACAGAGACATCGCCGCGGCGATAGACCTTGTTGCTGTCGACCACCTCACCATCGAGCACCAAAAGATACTCGGGCGCCTCGTGATCGTGGCTGGGGATGCACACGTTGGGGCCAAACAGAACGAGCCGCGCCGGGGGTAACGGTGCTTCGGCCAAGCGCAAGGTGATGCCCTTCATTCCGGGCAGCCAACGCGCAAGCTTGAAGCGGCCACCCGGCAGCACCTCCTGCAAAGGGCGTGGCAGCCGCGCGTCCACGCTGGGTGCGGGCGCAGGCGAGGGTACAACGGGCTCGCTGTCGATGCGGGCCAAGAGGCGCGCCAATGCATCTGTGGGCAAGGACGCCTCGGGCTGTTGTTCCAGCAAACGTGCGCCCACTTCCTCAAGCCGCTGCACCTCGGCGCGACAGAGCGCGCACAACGTGATGTGGCACGCCACCAACAAGGACGTGGTGGCAGCCGCGGTGCCAGCGGCGTACTCCATCAACACATCGGCGGGCAGATGGTGCTGGGGATCCATCACGACGACTCCTTCGCGTTCCATAGGGCGCGCAATTTTTCCAAGGCCAACCGCGCGCGGGTTTTCACCGTGCCTAACGGCAGGTTCTGCTGCTCAGCGATCACGCGCAGGGGCTGGCCTTTGATGTAGGCGCTTCGTAACACACTCGCTTGCTCGGGCGGCAAACTGGCCAGAGCTTCCTGCAAATTGTGGCGCGCCTGCGAAGAGATCGCCCGCGCCTCTGGTGTGTCGTTGTGGCTGGCCAAAGTTGGATCTTCAGGGCTCGCCTCATGGCGCTTTTGTTTGCGCACATGGCTGATGAAGGTGTTGCGCGTGATCGAGAACAACCACGCCGAACTGCTGCCGCGCTCAGGGTCGAACTGGCCAGCCCGTCGCCACACGCTGATGAGGCTTTCTTGCACCACCTCGTCAGCCACCGTGGCCGTTGCCCCCAACGACATCACAAATGACTTGAGCCGGGGCGCGTAATGCTGGAACAAACTGGCGAAGGCTTCTTTGTTCTGCGTCTGCGCAATCTGCAGCAGCCATTCGTCCGCGGGTGACACGACGGGCCGTAGGCTAGCACGCCTCGCCCCACTTACCTCGTTCACCCTGCACCCCGGTGGGGCGCACCTGCACCCCGGTGCGGAAGACGAAGGACGAGGGACCATGCGGAGGATACGCGCGCGGCCCGGATTTGGATCTATGCGGGCGGTTTAGTCGCGGCGTTGCGCTTCGCGGAAGGCGCGCAGGCGAGGGTTACTGTGGGCCAGCTCTTTAAACAGCACGCCACGGTAAACCATGACGAAGTGCAAGAACAACAGCGGCAAGGGCATCAGCCACAGCGGCACGCGCGCAAACAGCAGCAGGGGGCCTGAGGTTGAAAACACACGGTTGAACAGCAGCAAAAGTTCGCCCGGGTGATCAACCCAAAGCATCCCTTGCGGCGCCAGTGCCACGGCGGCAAACAGCAGATTGGGTGGGAACCACGACATCCAATTTTTCGTGATGAAGCGGCCCGACTCCATCAGCAGGGCGAACGAGCGTGTGCTGCCTTGGTAAAGCAGTTCGGGCACCACATTAAAAAACACGGCGATGACGAGCCCGATGATCGCTTGCATGGCGGGCGCCTTTTCTTGGGCCGCGTTGACCAGCACACGCGAGGCGAGGCCCAACACCCAGAATGCGAACATCACGCTGATGACGTCCCAGAACCGCGCGCCGAAGCCACTCTTTAGATCCGCCCAACGGCTTTTGTGCCCCGACACCGTGTTGTCGAGCAAGGTGAGGTAGCTGGAGAAGCAGCCGGCCATGATGAAGCCCATGATGAATCCGCCAATCATGCCCATGCTGCCAAAGAGGTACATGGCGGCTGCCATGATGGCCGCATAGATGAGCACCGAGAATGCGACGGGCCACGCCTTGATGGCGCGTTTGCCCGCGGTTTTGGCCACGTCAAAATAGAGGCTGATCACGGACCAAGCCTAGCAGTCGCGTGCGCTTGCGCGGCCCGTGCGTGGCTTCAAAAATAAACAGGCTGGCCGTCTCAGGGGGAGCGAGTCGGCCAGCCGGGTTTGGTACTGCCTTTAAGCTAAGTCTGAAGAAGCCTTTGGGCTTCGAAGCGCGGCCTAGTGGGCTGCAGCTTTGCGAAGAGAACCAGCTTGGTGCTGTAAATCTTCCTGCGCGGCCTTTCTTACGGTGCGCAAAATGTTTGAAACGGCGTTGGCTTTGGTGGCAGGCCGCCGCTGGGTGGCGATGGGGCGAGGCGGTGGAGCGGCCGCGTCTTGCGCGTCGGTATAAACGCGGACGACGAAGGGGGCGCCTTTGTATTGTTGCAGACCCCAGGCCATGGCGGTTTCCATATCGGGGAAGGTGGCGACGGGATCAGTTCCGTCGGCGGGGAGCACAGCGACAGTCATGGCGGTTCCTTGGTTTAAGGTAGGAGCCCGTGGCGCACGAGCCTGGGGGCTTTTGAGGCGCAGTGTTTTGCTGCCTTCAGAGGGGTTTTCGGCCGGGACCACGACGGTGTTGCTAGGAAAGTTCATATGCTCTTCTTTCTTTTAAGAGGGGCGCCCGAGACCTTTGTCGCGCTGAAAAAGTGCAAACCCCTTGTGCAACGGTCGTGCCGCGGCGCGATCGCAGCCCGCCGATGCCGGCCTTTCCCGGCCCAACCCCCGCAAAGCCTCGTAAGACCGCCATCTGCTTGAGAAAGATCGCTATGCCCGGGCGACAGAAACTGGACAACGATGTCAGCTTTTGCGACGGGAACTGATGTAACTAGAAGACCCAGTCACACAAGTCATATGACTCGTGTGCTGGGTCTGGCGCCGTGGTGGCGCGGATTTCTTCTGGCAGAAACCCTGCGTTGGCAGGCTGGTTACTTCGTGGGGGCGACTGGCGTTTGGGTTTTGGTTTTGGGGGCGGGCAACACGCGCAGCTTGATGTTGCGAAACCAAACCTGATCACCGTGGTCTTGCAGCAGCAGGTGCCCTTTGGCCGCTTCGCCAAAGCCAGGATTCGCGGCGTATTTGCTGCCGGCAATCAACGCCTTCATCATTTGGCAGCCGCGTTCATACTCAACCACCTTTTGGCCGTTGAGCCAGTGTTCGATGTGGTTGCCGTGCACCACCAAACGCGCTTCGTTCCATTGACCCACGGGCTTGGCCGTCTGCTGCGCGGGGGGAATGAGATCGTAAAGCCCGCCGGCTGTGCGGTTGCCCGCAATGCCCTTCTTTGCGTCTGGGTGCCCTTCGTTGTCCAGCACTTGCATCTCGAAGCCAAGCCCACCGTGGCCGGTCTTTACAAGGCTTTCATCCACCAGGTACTTCACACCGCTGTTCCCTTTGGGAGACAACTTCCAATCGATGCGAAGTTCAAAGTTGTCGTATTCATCTTTGGTGATGAGGTCGCCTGGCTTTTCGCACGTGGGGCACACGGGCTCATAGACGATGCTGTCGTCTTGCACTTTCCAACCCACGTTTGGCACATCGGTTTGGTGAAAGCCTCGCCAGCCAGCCAAGGTCTTGCCGTCGAACAGCAGGCGCCACCCCTGGCGCTTCTCTGCCGCCGACAGCGTGTTGGGGGTGGGGGTTGGCTGGGCCGGCGCCGCAGCTGCACCATAAGCGCTTAGCATGCCGAAAATAAACAAGAGCCGAGGAAGTGAGCGCGTCATCTTGCCGTGATAGCGCAGCGCCCGCAGCCTGCACAGGGCAAAGTGCAGCGCGCCCGTGTTTTCACCCCGTGGTCAAGTTCGATTGGCCGAGGAAGGTCGGCGCGGCACCAGCTGGAACACGTCTACAAGCTCGGGGCACAAGTTCTTGCCATCGGGACCCGGTTTGTTGATGCCGATCACATAGCCCGTGAGGCGATCCGCTTGCAACTTGAAGCGAATGAAATGGCGGTGGCGATCGAGGTGAGCGGCGCCGCCCGCTTCGTTGTTGTGGCCACCCCACGCCAGCGTCGAAGCCAAGTACCAGCCGAACCAAACGCAGGTGAACAGGGCGCCCGCGAACACGGTGACGGTAAGCCTGGTGAAGGAAACCTCGTGCCGCGTGTGCCCCCAGATGGAAGCCAGCAACGCCACGCCTCCCGCCAGCAGCCACAGCAGCCAAATCAAACGGCTGCGCTTGCAGGTGGAACACCATGTCGCAGCCACCGCGGTGACAGCCAACGTCCACCCGATCACCACGGCCGCGCGCAACCACGAGCCATCGAGCGCTAACAACAAAGGAATGCAGATCTGCAGCAAGCCGAGGTAAAGGCCCATCGCGGCGAAGGCCAAGCGCGTGTGCCATTTACGATGGGCGCCCGCTTGAAACCAGCCAAGACCCGCGGGGCCGAGACCCACAAAAGCGAACGCGAACACAAAGACCCAGTCGCTGAAGGTTTGCCCGATCGCTTGCACGCCGTACAACACCAAACCAAAAACCACGGACATCACACCGTGGCTTAACGCGATCCACGCCGGCACGTAATCCATCCAGCTGATGGAGCGAAATTTGGCTTGTTTGGGCAGCGTGGCCACATAACTTGAAGTCCATAACCACGCGGCGGGCAGGGGCAGGGCAAACGCCAACAACATCAAACTGCTCAAGAACGGATGCTTTTCGGGCGCTTGATGAAGGCCACCTAAAATGCTGAAGGTAAAGCCAATGGCCGTTGCCGAAAGTGCAAGCGCTCCCATCACACCGATGTAACGACGCAATTTCACGGCTTGTGTGCGCGCGAGCGCTTTGGGTTTCGCGGAGAGGCCAAACACGGCGGCCAACGCAGCGATGATGATGGCCACGGCCACCCCTTCAGCGGGCGGGCCCGGTTTGGGGACCGGTGCTGGCGCGCCCGCGGCGGCGGCAACGGTAACGGTGATCGGATCGTCTTCTTGTGCGGGCATGTTGGGGGGCACAAGTGCGGGCGCCATGTTTTGGAACACTTCGAGATCGCGCTTGGGCGGCGTTTGCAGCGCTTCTTCATCGGCTGGGGAAGTCAACGGCGCGATCCAACGCCCCACGTGCGTGGACAGCGATCGCGTGTGAGGCGCCACCGTGGCCCCGAAATAGATCACTGCCGCACAGATCGCGCCTATCAACCACACGTAGCCACCGCGGAAGATCTTCCATGGGCAAAGCAGCCGCAGATTCGTCTCGCGGCATGCCACTTCGGGCGATGGGTAAAGAACCGGTGCCGGAGGCCACGTCTCCCGGCTGCCTTGCACGGGCTGAGGCCGCCCGGCGATGTTCGTATGCGTGGGGTGCAAAAAGGCTCCCCCGCCGCCCGATACCACCGACGCATAATTGGGAACGTCGCTCAACGAGTGGCGCGCGTAATGATGAACGTCGCCGGCTATATCAAGGTGGATCTGATCGTCGTTGGGCAGCTGACCTGTGGTGAAGGGGCGCGGCAGGTGCAAGTCTTTGTACGGACGGGTTGCCTGGCGCATCACCTCGTGAAACACAGTGGTTGGTTCAGGCGTGCACACAATCAAACGGTTCGGCGTGCCTTCGCTTAGCTGATCAAGAATAAATTGTTTTTGGCGCCAATCGATGCGCCCGTTCTGCGTGTCTAGGCCCCAGAACCACCAGGCGAACGGCAACTTCATCACCGCAAAACTGGAGTCTTGGCGGCGCACGAAGTCGGCCACCAAGGGGCGTGTGTCTGCAGCCGAAGCGTTGTGGCGAAACAGATGGTTGAAGCCCAACAATGAATCGTAATAGTCGTGATTGCCGGGAATGGCGAAGAGCATGGGCGCCGCGGCACCTGCCTCGTGTCCGCCCAACGTACCCTCGCGCTCGCGGTCTTTTTGAGCCCAATCAAACGGGCCTGCGAACCGCTGCGCCAGCGTGCCTCGATCAGCCACGTGGTAAGCGGTGTCGCCGCCCAGGAATAAGAACGAACCACGCGGCAGGCGTTCGGCCGTTGAAAATGTGCCCTCTGTTGCACAGCTGAGCTTGCCCTCGTGCTTCCACAGATCGCCCAAAGCTAGATAGGCCAGGCTATACATCGCCATCTGGCCATCTCCAGCGTCAGCCATGTAATCAAACCAAAAGGCGCCGTCGGCCGCCAGCGGGGCCGATGAAAGATCGATCACCTCTGGGTGCATCCAATCGCGGTGATCCAGCTCGGCGCCGTTGGAGCTGTAAAGCGAAATGGAGCGAAGGTATGTGAGCAGATCGCGCCCCAACAACCAATCGACCGGGTTGCGAAAATGCCCAGGCCCTTCGTCGACCAAGCACGCCCACCAAGCTTTGAACGAGCGCATGCGAAACAACTTCTGCGCAAAGGATCGATACTGCGGCTTTTCGCCCGTGAGCTTTGGCGAAGGACCACGCGGGGGCAGGGGGAGGTTGGCGGCGCTCGACATCGCGCCATTTCCGCACAACCCGTGGCGAAAACAACCTGAATTTTTTCAGCGCGTCGCCGTTGCCACCAAAGGTGCCGCCAACGCGCGAATGGTTTGCGATGGATCGGAGGCCGCCGCGCGCAGATCAAGTTGCGCGGGCGCCAAGGACAAACCGCGTGCGTGCATCGTGGCCAGCGCCGCGAGGGCCGCGGGCACCGCGGGCGACGACCAAGCCAAGGTTTCCGCCAACGCAGACACGGTGGGGGGCCCACCCACTTTCGCAAGCCAGGCCATCACGCGCACGAGCAGGAGCGGGTGGCGATCTTCGGCCAACAAAGCAATCAACGCGGGCTCGGCCTGCACACCTAAACGCAGCAGGGCCTCCTCGATCCAAGGCAGCAAGGGATCGTTTGCGCCCATGTTGGCGAGTCGATCCGATAACGCCGATGCGGCGCTCGGATGCGCTATCGCTCCCAGGGCCGCAATGGCCGCTTGGGCCGTACGGCCTCGAGTCGCCGACAAAGCCCACGCGCGCAACAGCGGCACCGCCGCGGGATCTCCCAAAACACCCAAGGCGGTGGCCGTGGACGCGCGCCACG
>JANRKS010000038.1:0-63694 GCA_033763315.1 Deltaproteobacteria bacterium | reverse complement strand
TCACCCTTTCGTTATCACAAGCAAGCGCTGGTGTACTTGCCCGCGGACTTGCCCGATCCCATGCACGCAAGTTACGCCGAGGCAGCGGCGGAGCGGGCGTTCGAGTTGTGCGAGGCCTCTCGGGGGCGCGCGTTGCTGTTGTTCACAAGCTTTCGCAGTTTGAAAACGGCCGAGGCGCTGTTTCGCAAGAGCGGCAAATTCCCGTTGTTGGTGCAAGGCGAGCGGCCCCGCCACGTGTTGCTTGAATCGCTCAAAAGCAACGTGGGCTCGGTGCTCTTGGCCACGCAGGGCTTCTGGGAAGGCGTAGATGTTCCAGGGCAAGCCTTGTCGCTGGTGGTGATGGATAGGCTTCCGTTTGCGGTGCCCGACGATCCACTGACAGCGGCACGCATTGAACGCATTCGCGAGCAAGAGGGCGATCCCTTCGGGGCGTATCAAGTTCCGCGGGCCGCCCTTGCGTTACGCCAAGGCTTCGGCCGTTTGATACGCACCAGTTTTGATCGAGGCGTCGTGGCCATTCTAGACGGCCGCATCACACGCAAATCCTATGGCGCAAGCTTGCTCAGCAGTTTGCCCGCTGAGTGCCCGCGCACCGAAGACATCCAAGACGTGCACGCCTTCTTCACACAAGACGAAAGCCACGCCGACCGCAACCTCAACAGCTGAAGCTGCGGCCACCTTGGCCTGTGCGTTTAGCTTGCCTTGCGACGGCCAGCGGTCTTCTTGGCGATCGCCGGCATGCGCTTCGGCGCCTCGGCCTCGTCTTCTTCCTCATCGAGTTCAGCGGATTCCTCGTCGTCTTCTTCCTCATCGTCCGCGTCGTCCAACTCGTCGTCTTCCTCATCGGCGTCTTCGTCGTCTTCTTCGTCCTCGTCGCCTGCCTCGGCAGCACTTTGAATATCAAGCTTGCCCAAGCCGCGTTCTTTGAGCTCTTCGAGGCGTTCCTCCATGTGGGTGGCCAGTGGCCCCATCTCATCTTCGGACAACGCTTCTTGCGCCTTGGGAAACAGCTCCTCCTCTTCCTCTTCCACGTGGTGCTCGATCTGCTCCTTGAGCACCGACATCAAAGCTTTCAGCTTCTTGTCAGACGTCGCCTCGGCCACATCAGCAATAAGACGCTTCGCACTGATGTGTTCAATGGCAGCTTCTTCCAACTGATCGGCCGTTTCTTCGCTCTGTGCCGCTGGATAAAAGATCTCTTCTTCAATGGTTGCGTGCAGCGTGAGCTTCTCGCAAATCACGCCTGCCAGCTCACGCGCCTTTTCACTGTCTTCGTTCTGAGCCGCTCCTTCGAACTCTTCAAAAAGCTCTTCAACCTCGCGGTGCTGATCTTTCAACATCTTGATGGCTGCTGGTTCTGACTTGTTGCTCTTTGTCTTCTTAGGCATTGATTCCTCCGCGATTTGTCTGCGAATTCATTGCAAACGACGATCCATATCGCGCTCAGGCGAGCGCGGCCGACTCTGCCGTTTGCGATCGCACACGATCGCGCGGCGACGCTTGCATCAACGCGGTCATCCGGGCGCTCATCTCGGCACCCAGCGTTTCACGATGCGCATCATCCAATACCTTTCTCACCTTCGGAAAAAGGTGTTCCTCTTCTTCTTCGTGGTGGTGTTCCGCTTGCTCGGCCAAGACATGCAGCTTCGGACTAAACTTTTGATCCTTGGCTCCAAGATCCAGAAGGTCCGCGAGCACGCGTTTGAGCGACAGATGCTCTTCAAGCGATTCAAGCAGGATCTCTTCCGTGCGGCGTGCCTTCACAGCCGGGTAGAAGATCTCCTCTTCCACCGTGATGTGCGCGGCGAGTGAATCGGCCAACGCGTCGAACGCGTTCTGATCCACCGTTTCGCTGCGCTTTAAAGTCGTCAACTGTTGCTCAAGCTGCCGGTGGTGCTTCACAAGAAAATCTATGGCGTCCATTAGTGTTGCCTCGCTGGGTTTTTCAATTCGGTTGATGCACAAATGAGGCTTTCAAGGGGCTTGGCCCGACCGCCAAGCACAACCAAGGATCCCACCGCAGCGGCCGCCGCTCCGACCACGACGAAGCCGATGTCCCAGGCCTGCTCGTTCGGTCCCGGATGGAGGTGATGCAGTTGCAATAGGTGGTGGTTAACCAGCCCCTCGATCACATTGAAAAGGCCCCAACCGGTCGCGAAGGCACCGGTTAAGACGGACGTAGGGCACAGCTTTTGGGCACGCTTGACTGAGTGCCACAGCAAGATCAGTCCGGCCGCCATGACTAACCATGTGACGGCCAAGAACAGCCCGTCCCAAACCATGTTGTATCTCAGACCAAACAGGGTGACAGGCGGCACCTTGTTATAAACCACGCTGTGCCACTGCAGCAGCAGGCGGAACACGATCGCGTCGAAGAACCCGCCCAGGCCCAGGCCCAGCATCACCCCAGAGGCGATCAGGGTACGAGCGTTACGATCCGAACTCATTTCGCCCCACCCTTTGTAAAATCGACGTCATACATACATGGTATGCACTTGGCGTGCCTGTCTTACCCGCCGACGCGCGCAGGAGGAAACTCTTGAGTTCACGGCGGCGCTGCAAACGGATAAAAAGCTCCCATGTTGAAGCCCCTCAATCTCTCGCCCAACGGTCCTGTGGTGTCCCGGCTGGTTTACGGCACGTGGCGCCTGCTTGCTGATCCTGCCTTGGCAACGCCGCAGGCCATCGCACGCCGACTGGAGCTGTGCGTAGACCTTGGCATCACCACGCTTGACACAGCCGAGATCTACGGTGGTTACGACGTGGAGGAGCGGATTGGCCAAGCCTTGGCGTTGGCGCCGCACCTCAAGCAGAAGTTGCAGATCATCACGAAGTTCGGAATCTATGTGCCTCACCCTCGCCACCCTGATCGCAAAGTGGCGTTCTATGATGCCTCGGCCGAGCGCGTGGTGAAGAGCACGGAAAAGTCGCTTCGGCTCCTGGGCGTCGACGCACTGGATGTGTTGCTCGTGCATCGCCCGGATTGGTTCACCGCCGCGCAAGACACCGCCCAGGGCCTCGAGCAGGTCATCTCAGCCGGCAAAGTGAGGTATGCAGGCGTCTCGAACTATACGGTGTCGCAATTCGACCTTCTGCAATCGTGCCTTTCGCAGCCCTTGGTCACGAACCAAGTGGAACTGAACCTGTTGGCGATGGGAGCGATGTATGACGGCACGTTGGATCAGTGCCAGCAACTGCGCATTCATCCCATGGCGTGGTCACCCCTCGGCGGTGGAAGGCTGCTCAACAGCGACGATCCGGCCGCGGTGCGCGTGCGCGCCTTGTGCCAGTCCTTGCGCGAGACCTATGGTGGCGCGTCTGTTTCAACCGTGGCGCATGCATGGGTGATGGCCCACCCCTCCGGCTGCGTGCCGGTCATCGGAACGAACAAGGAAGATCGACTGCGTGAACTTGTGGCGGCCAGCGACTTAAAAATGGATCGTCGTGACTGGTACGCGCTTTGGGAAGCGGCGCAAGGGCACAAGATCCCCTAACGGCAATATCACCGACGTTGAAATGCCCATGAACCACGCGCACCTTCGCCAACAAATCGTAAACGTCTCGCTAGACCTTGCACCCAAGGGCCTATCACGAGGCACCAGCGGGAACGTCAGCGCCCGCGTTCCAGAAGGCTACCTCATCACGCCGTCGGGCGTTCCGTATGAAGCGCTGACCCCCGAAAGCATCGTGAGTGTGGGGCTGGATGAAACGCCCGATGAAGACACGTTTCCTCGCCCGTCAAGCGAGTGGCGATTTCACCGCGACATATATAGGGCGCGCCCCGACGCGCAGGCGATTGTGCACGCACACCCGCCGTTCTCCACCGCGCTGGCGTGCATGAACCAAGGCATTCCCGCGTTCCACTACATGGTGGCGGCGGCGGGCGGCAATGACCTTCGCTGCGCCACCTACGCCACGTTCGGCACACAAGAACTTTCAGATTCGATCTTGGTGGCGCTGCAAGATCGCAAGGCTTGCTTGATAGGCAACCACGGCATTGTGGCGATGGGCAGCAACCTTGCCGCGGCGCTGGCGTTGACGGTCACCGTGGAAGACTTGGCGGAGCAATACGTGCGCGTGTTGCAGATGGGCAAGCCGGTGTTGCTGCCCGATGATGAAATGGCGCGGGTCTTAGAGAAGTTCAAAACGTACGGCAAAGCAAAGCGATAGCGGTCACACGCATCAACAACTTCACCGCCGCTGCGGGCAAAGCAGACCACCTGTGCAAGTTTCTGGCCAATGTGATTCCTACGAAAACTTCGACCGCGATTAGGGCACGGCGGCCGCCTGTGGGGGCAATGCTTCGCGCTTGCCGGGGCGTTTGGCCACGCCTTGCCAAGCGCCGCCGAACCGCAGGCACATCTTCAAGGCTCGATCTGAATCGATTACGTCGCCTGCAGCGTAATGGTTTGCGACGATGAACACCCTTAAGCCCTCGCGGCCGCGTCGAATGGAGCAGGAGCCAAGCGCGGTCCTATCGGGAAACGCGCAATCTGGCACTGTGGCCAATGTCCCTTTTTTGATTGCCACTTCCACGTCCTGCGTGGGCCACCTGGTGGACAGAAACGTCTTGAGCATTTTGCGTGCTTCGGCGATGCCAGCCACGTTCTTCTTGTCGCGCGTGGCCTCGCGCAGCTCGTCTTCTTTCATCGAGACGAAGCGGCTGATGCCATCAAGCACGCTGCCGTCGGTCTCTTGCAGCGACGCCTCACGGCCTTTCATCGCCGTCACATGGTCGCCCGCCATGGCGGCAAGAAAACCGCCTACAAAGCTATCGGCGTCGTAGTTACCCGCGTTTTGTTTATCAAGCGAAACGGATACGGTGGAGCAAGAAGCGAGCGTCTCGCCTGCAAACGCGGCAACCGAAAGCTTTCGCTTCCATTCATCAGTGCCCACCGTTTCGACCGAGGGCGCCACAGGATCAGCCGCCACCGTCCGCGGGGATTTGGCAACAGCGGCTGGCGGTGTGGCCGGACGCTCTGGCCTGCAGCCCGGAACGAACGGTGCGGCAAGCAGCCACAGGCCCAATCCTAGCCCGGTGGTGGATGAGTTTCTCACGCCGCATGTTCCGCTAGGTACAAAGATTCATCAAGCGGCGCCGCGAGCATATTCAAAAAAGAAGATCGCGGCTGCAGCAGGCTTGAAGAGCAAAGGTGACATCCTGAGCTTCTAAAGATTGCGAGCCGCATCGCCAAACACGATCGCCGCCACTTTTCGTTTTGTTTCCAACGTGCCCGGCAGGGTTGTGTCTAACGCACGACGTGACTCACCCTGGCACATCGCATCTTCGGAAGTTGTTGAAGTTCCCCAGCAGGTATCAGATGCTCCTCACGTTTGGCAATCTTCGCAGCAAAGGAGCAATGGATGAAAAAAGTCGGAGCTATCAAAGTTACGAGTGGCCTTAAAGCGGGGCGAATCGCCCTCAATCACAACCGTGGCCTGATCTGAGGCAACGCGCAGCTGGTGGCTGCAAACGCTTGCGTCACCAGCTGATTTTTTCTGACCTCCGTGTTCTAGGCGCACCAATCAACGGTGGCGGCGCCAACTGCGTCCCACCGAAGACGCTTCGCTTTGGTTTTCGCGGCTTGAAGGCGATGGTGCACTCCGGGGCGACGGGCGGGTCTCGGCAGTGCGGTGATCTTCATGGGCGCTTCGCGACGGTGGCGCACGATAAGTGGCGCTTTCGGTTTCCTCGGAGCGTTGCTCTCTTTGCGAATGACTTGCTCTGGTTTCAGAGTCGGATCGTGAGGGCTCCGCGCGATAGGGCTCCTCTGCGTGTGAAGCTGGTGCTCGATAGGGCTCGTCCGCGCGCGATGGTTCTGCCCTGTGAACCGCGCGTCGCGGCCGGCGAACAACGTGTCGCCAACCACCGCGGCTTTGCGGAGAAGGAGCTGCGTCGGAGAAGCCCGAAGTTCCGTATGCGGGCGGCACAGAAGCGCTTGGGTTCATCCAGTACCACTCGTCGTATCCGGACTGGACGGTGATGTCAGAGGAGGGCGTGTCGATGGTCTCGTCGCCTTGCTGCAGCGGGGGCCGGTGCATCCATGCGTAAAAGTCCGAGTCCCGCCACCAGTACCAATCGTGCGTTGGTTCAGCCCACGGGCGAAGTGTTGAAACGTAATATTGATCGTCGGGCTGTCCCGTGGGCACCCAGATGCCTGCACCGGGTGGCGCGTCGGCTTTTTGCAGAACGGTGAACTTGATCGTGTGATCCACGGCTTCATCGGTGCCTTGTGCGACGGTCCAATGAAACTCAAACTCGTCGGTATCGTTCGGCAGATCGTAAAATAGATCCATCGCGCCTGATCGTTTCGGCGATACGGTGAGGAGCCCTGTTTGGCGGTCGCTCTCTGCGAAGTCCGGGCGCACTTCAGTGCCAGCTGGTAGCGATATCCACTGCTTTCGCGGATCAATTGTAAGGGACTGCTTATGGCTCGCGTTCTTCACGGCGAGTCGTAAATGCAAGTAGGAAATGTTTCGTTTGCCTTCCGGCAAAGAGCCTTCGCCCATCGAAAACACTTGAACTTCATGCCTTGGATAGGTGGCGCCTATGATTCGACCCGGAGGAACCGTTGTTGCACAGCCAGCCAACGCGAATGCAGCCAACAGCGGCCAGGATGTGTTGCTTGCGCGTGTCTTCATGATGTGAGCATGCGCGCCGTGGTTAAACGCCGCAGCCTCAAGGCAAAGTTGCCCGCGTCGTTCACCCGCCTTGCAGCCATGCACCTTGTCTAAGAGTAAGCGCGTTTTTGTCAGCTGACCCACGGCGAGCAACGAACCTCGTAGTCTCATTTCATGCTCACACAAGCGCTCCTTCTGGCTTCCTCGTTGGCCACAGATCAACAAGCTCAGCCCATGCCACCTGCGCCCCCCAGAGCCGTAGAGCGGGACGCAAGCATCGCCGTTAGCTTTGGTGGCGGTTGGCTGGCTCTGAACGACAACATAGGCCGCGACGGCCAGGGCGCATGGCTGTTGCGTCTGCGCCTAGCGGCCGGCGTGGCGGTCAACTGGATGGTGTTCGTGGGTATCGAAGCCGGCGGCACCAACCGCGAGGGTGTGACCTTCGTTCAAACGACACCCATGGCAGGCGTTCAGCGTTTCTTCGGAGGCCGCTTTTACATGTACGGTGGGCTCGGCCCTTCGTGGGTCACCGAATCAGATCCCGAGGACGAAGAATCACCTTTTTCAGTGGGCCCCGGCTTTGGTTCAACAGTGGGCCTCGGCTTTGAGGGTTTCCGGTTTCCGCACGGAGCTGTTGGACTTGAGGCCTCCGCGACCATGGGATTGTTTGCGCACGAGCGATGGGATACGGGGGGCGTAAGCCTGACCTTCACGGGATTTTAGTTTGGGTCCCTTTTCACGGCAAATGGATCAGCCGCTGCTACTTTCGCTTCTTAAACGTAGCCGCGTACTCAGCTTCATCGAAGCCCACCAACACATGCGTGCCATCATCGATGATCGGGCGCTTGATCAGTTTGCCGTCGGCCGCCAGCGCTGCGAGCGCTTCAGCGTCTGTCATCGTCTTGAGCTTCTCTTTGAAGTTGCCGCCACGGTAGCTTTCGCCAGACGTGTTGAAGAACTTGGCGAGCGGCTTCTGTGAGCGCTTGTGCAAGTCTTTGAGCGTTGCCGCACTCGGCGGCTTCGCCACCAAGTCAGTGGCCGCATAAGCTACGCCATGCTCATCAAGCCACTTCAAGGCCTTACGGCAAGTGCTGCACTTGGGGTATTGGAATACACGCGTTGTCATTTGATACCTCGTTGCTCGATAAGAAATGGCCGATCAATGTAACTCGATAATTGCCCAATCAAAGTGGGCGTCTTTATTTGTGACTCTAGCGCCGCCGCACCCGATCGAGGGCCACGGCAAACACAATGATGACGCCGATCATCGTCTCTTGAACGTAGGTGGGCCAACCCATCTGTTGGCTGCCGTTGCGTAGGAAGGCCATCAGCAGGGCGCCCACCAACGAGCCCGCGACGCCGCCTTGGCCGCCCGACAAACTGGCGCCGCCGATCACCACGGCAGCGATGACGTCCAATTCCACGCCCGAAGCCACGGTGGGATCGCCTTGGCGCAAGCGCGACATCTGCAGCAGGCCCGCCAAGCCGAAGAACGCGCCGGCCAGGCTGTAGACCAACAACTTGATCCGGTTGGGCGACAAACCACAGGCCTTGGCCGCCGCCTCATTCGAGCCCACAGCGTAAAGGTGGCGGCCGAACACTGTGCGGCCCAACAACAAGAACACACAAATCGAAAGCACCGCCGCGATCCAGACGCCTGGGGCCACAAGCCACGCCGCTTGCCGCGGCACAGTGACAGCCAATTCGTTTAACCACGTGGGAGGGATCTCCACTGTTTGTTCATTGGCAAACCACTTGGCCATACCTCGCGCGGCGCCAAGTGATCCCAACGTGGCCACAAACGGAATCACCTTGAGGCGCGTAATGGCGGCCGCGTTCAGGAGGCCTACGAACGCGCCCATCCCCAGCGCCGCCACAACGGCCAACAGCGGCGAGGCGCCCGCGTGCAGCACCCGCGCGGCCGTCACGCCCGCCAGAGCGATCACAGAGCCAACAGATAGATCGATGCCCCCCGTGATCACGATCATCGTCATGCCCAACGCCGCCACGCCCACGGTCACCGTTTGTGCCAGCACCACGCGCAGGTTGTGAACGGAGAGGTATCGATCGGGCGCACCCGTAGCGAACGCAAAGGCAAAGACGACCACCAGCAAAGCGATCACGGGACCTAAACGTTTGGCCCACGCGCGCCAGGCAACATTTTGAGGAAGAGCGGAAGCCGTGGCCACAGTCATGTCAGATTCTCTTTCGCTGGCGCACCCAAAGCGGCGTGCAAGATCTCGTGCGCGTCAAGCTCACGCGCGTCGCGCATCAACACCAAGCGCCCCTTGCTCATCACACCTATGCGATCGCATAGGCCCAGCAGTTCCGGAATGTAAGAGCTCGTAAGCAAGACGGCGGCCCCTGCATCGGCCGCGCGGGCAATCATGTCGTAAAGCTGCGCTTTGCTGCCAATGTCCACGCCACGCGTGGGTTCATCAAGCAACCACACTTTTGCGTTTTGCTGCGCCAAGCGCGCCAGCGCCACTTTTTGTTGGTTGCCACCCGATAGCTGCCCCACAGGTTGCGCCGGCGATCGCGCTTTGACGCCAAAGCTTTGCATTTGCATCGCTGTGGCATCCCATTGCTTTGTCAACGACAGCCACCCACGCCGCGCCAGCCGCGGCAACGAAGGCAGCGTGGTGTTGTCGGCGATGGAAAGGTTCAAAGCCAAACCTTCGCCTTTGCGATCTTCGCTGAGAAATCCGAAGCCCGCCGCCATGCGCGCCGCCACACCTGCGTGCGTCAGTGTCTGCGCGTTGGGGCCGCCAACGTTCCCTTGCACCACAGGGTCGAGCCCCGCCAAAGCACGGATAAGTTCAGTGCGGCCCGCCCCCATGAGCCCGGCCAGGCCGACGATCTCGCCGGCACGCACCTGCAACGATGCTGAGGCCAGGCCTTGTTTGGTGGCCAAGTTTTCACACGAAAGCAACACGTCGCCCGGCATGGCCGAACGCGTGGGGAATAACTGCGTGACGTCGCGGCCCACCATGTGCGCCACAAGTTGCGCGTCAGTCGCATCCGCAAGTGCGCCATGCGCCACGCTCGCGCCATCGCGCAACACGGTGTAATGCGACGCCACCTGGCGCACGTCTTCCAAAAAGTGACTGATGTAGATGATGGCTTTGCCTTGCGCGGAGAGCTCTTTGACCAACGTGTGCAGGCGCTGGCTGTCTTCGACGCCAAGGCTGCTCGTGGGCTCATCCATCAACAACACTTGCGCGTTGGCCGCCAAGGCGCGCGCGATCTCGATGACCTGACGTGCCGCCACGGATAGATCGCTCACCTTCTGCTCAGGCCTGATGTGCAGGTGAGGAAAGCGACTCAATAGCTCCACAGCACGTGCGCGGTTTTGCGCGGCGTTCAAAACGCCAAGCCGACGCGATTCAAGACCCAACAAGAGGTTCTCTTGTACCGAAAGATGCGGGCACAACAGCAACTCTTGGTGAATTAGCGCCACGCCGCCCTGGCGTGCCTCGGACGGCGACGCAAAATGCACAACGTTGCCGTTCATCAACACCTGGCCGGCGTCAGGCGCCAGTCCCGCCGCCACCACATTCATCAGGGTGCTTTTGCCTGCGCCGTTTTCACCCAACAACGCCAACACCTGCCCCGCTTGCACGTTCAGCGTGACGCCCGCCAACGCGCGCGTGGCACCAAACGACTTTTGCAGATCGCGCACGGCCAGCATGAATCACTTACGCGGGATGGGTTTGTGGCAAAAATGGTGCGACCGCAGGGGTGCCCACGTTTTGTGGCGTGATCAATGTAACAGCGGTGGGAATGCGCGAGGGCACGGGTTTGCCTTGCAGGTGATGAACCGCCGCCAACACCCCTTGCCTGCCAATCTCGAACGGGCTTTGCACAACAACGCCGGTCAGCGTTTCATTCTTCAGCGCCGTAACCAAGCCCGGCGTGATGTCGAAGCCCACAAGTTTCACTTTGCCCTGCAGCCCCGCATCGGCCAGCGCCAACAGGAAACCCATCGTGACGGGTTCGCACGGACCAAACACACCGGCCACTTTGTCGCCAAAACGATTGAGTAAGTTTTCCGCCGCCCGTTTGGCTGTGTCCCGCGAACTGCCAGCGTGTTGATCCGATGAAATCAACTGCAGCGACGGGGTTTGCAACACGCGCTGCAGGAACCCTTGTTCACGCGCCTCCGTGCTTGCTGAGCCTTGCTGGTAGCGCAGCATGATTACGTTGCCTCCCGCGGGCAGCGCGCGCGCCAAACAATCGGCCGCCAAGCCTCCACCCGCCACGCCATCGGTGGCCACGAAACTGACGAACGGTGCGTGGTGAAGCGCCGAATCAATCACCACGGTGGGAATGCCGAGGCGCGCGGCTTCCTCCACGGGACGCGCCAATGCGTTTGCGTCTAGCGGTGCCAACACCAAGGCATCAATGCCTTGCGCGCAAAACGCCTCCACCACTTGCACTTGTTGCTCGCGATCGTCTTCACGCAGCGGGCCCTTCCACAACACCTCCACGCGTTTGCTCACGTCCGCGGCGTTGAGCTCTGTGGCGGCGGCGTTGGCGCCAGCGTGCACCGCTTTCCAAAACTCATGCGTGCTGCCCTTGGGTACCACAGCGATGCGCCACGTGTTGGCTGGCGATCGTGGTCGACACGCCGCAAGCGACGCCAGCGCGCCCGTGCCCCACACAAACGCACGGCGGCCGACGGCGTGGCTCACGCCAAGAAGCCTCCATCCACCGCCAGCGCTGAGCCCGTGGTGAAGCGGCTTGCATCGGACGCCAAGAACAAGATCGCGGCGGCCATCTCCTCGGGCAAGCCCAAGCGCCCCATGGGTTGCCGCGCCACCAACGCCGCACGCGCGGCTTTCGGATCTTGCGCTTCATCCAAGCGCTCCGCGATCCAAGGCGTTTCCGTGGTGCCCGGGCACACGCAGTTGATCCGCACGCCTTGGCCCACGTGATCAAGCGCCATGGCGCGCGTTAAACCCACCACCGCAAACTTCGACGTGCAGTATACGGCGCGTTCAGGCAAGCCCTTGAGGCCCGCAATCGACGCTGTGTTCACAATGGATCCCGCGCGCTGCTTGATCATCGTGGGCAACGCGGCCTTCGACATCAAGAAGGTGCCTTTGACGTTCACGCTCATCACGGCGTCCCACGTGCTTTCTTCGGTGGCAAGCACAGAGCCTGAATGACCAATGCCCGCGTTGTTCACCAGAACGTCCAAGTGACCGGTCACCTCCAATGCCTTCGCCACGGCGGCGGCACAGTCGTTGGCGCTGGTCACATCACAGGCCATCGCGGTGCCATGGCCGCCCGCGGCTTCGATCAACGCCACCGTGCGTGCAGCCGCTTCGATCCGCCGATCGGCCACCACCACGTGCGCACCCGCTGTGCCAAAAGCCAACGCCGTGGCTTGACCGATGCCCGAGCCGGCACCTGTGATGAGTACAACTTTTCCGTCGAAGCGAATGTTCATGTCAATGCCTTATGTCTACGTGCGCCGGTATCCTAAAGTGGCGCCACCTTCGACAGGCAAAATAACACCCGTGATGAACGACGCATTGGGCGTGGCCAAAAAAAAGATGGCACTGGCAATCTCTTGTGGTGTGGCCATGCGCCCGAGCACATGCATCTGGGCCTGCGCTTGTAGCACCGCTTGTGGGTTGGCCTGTGACGCTGCCCACGATTGCATAAGAGGCGTATCAACGCCCGCCGGGCACACACAGTTGACGCGAATGTTATGCGGCGCCAGCTCTAGCGCCAACGCCTTCGTCATCGCCAACAGAGCGCCCTTCGACGCCGTATACGCCACGCCACGCGGTTGGCCCACGAGCGCTGTCATGGATGACACGTTCACGATCGCACCACCTTTCGTTTGCAAAAGCGGCAGTGTGGCCCGAGCCATGAAAAACGCGCTGTTCACGTTGACGGCGAATACGTGGTTCCAATCGGCGTTGCTGTGCTCATGCAACGAAGCGGCGAAGGCAATCCCAGCGTTGTTCACCAACACATCGATGCGGCCCCACTTGTGCTTGATCGCCGCCACCACACCGTCGATTGCCACAGACGACGAGACATCGGCAGGCAACGGCCACCAATCTTCGTAGGCGTCACCGGGACTCACCGAAAGATGCGCCTCACGTAAAGCCGCTTCATCGGCATCCAGTGAAGCCACCCGGTAGCCTTGGGCGAAGAACATTTGTGCCGTGGCCAAACCAATGCCCTTGGCCGCGCCCGTGATCACCGCCACTGGTTTTTCTGTGGACAACGTCATAGTGCCGTCTGGCCTTTCACGATCGCACGCATGTCGTGGGCCGCTTTGTCCAAGCCGGCCCGTGCCGAAACTTCACCCAACATCACACGTTGCAGGGCCTGCCACAAGATCGTTTCACAACGTGGGTATGCCGCAAAGCGAGGCGGAATGATCAGCGCCGATTCGATTTGGTCATTCAACAGCCGCCAGCGACGTTCCTGGCGTGGCGAGGCGACGGCTTCGGCGCGCACATGCGCCATGCTGGCCGTTGTTACGGGCACAGCGCCGTGACTTGCTTCAAAAAGCCGGCTTTCGTGGCTGGTTAGATATTGCAGCAAGCGCCGGGCGCCGGCAGCGTTTCGTGCGGTGCGCGCGATCGCAAACGAATGACATCCTCCATAAGCGGCGCGTTTGTCGGCAAAGCCCGTTGGCAACGGATGCAGCTGCACGTCATCGCGCGCCACGCAGGTGTTGGCGTCGCGGTAAAGCCCGTCACTGCCGGGCCAATCAGCCACCATAGCGGCTTGGCCACGGCGAAAACACGCCGAGATTTCGTCGTAGTGCCATTGAGGCAAAGCGTGTGGTGTGCAGCGCCGCCGCGTGTGAAGCTCGGCCAATGCGTCCGCGGCCCACCAACCCGCCGGGCTGCTGAACACCGGCTCTAGGTCTGGCGAAAATAAGTCGCCGCCGGCGGCAACGAGCATCTCGTAAAACGTGCCAAACAAACCTGAGTCGCGGCCCGGGAACACAAAGCCATACAGATCACCTTGGGTCAACGTGCTGGCCACATTGATGAGATCTGACCACGTGCGCGGCGGTGACAACACTTGCCCAAAACTGCGCGCGTGATGCGCTTGGGCGGCGGCGTTCGAGAAAAACGATTCACGCACGTAAAGGAGTTGCAGATCCAAAAAACGCGGCACCTGCATCAACTTTCCGCGCATCGTTGCGAGCGCGCGCACGGCGGGCAGCAACGCAGGCGCATCGAACGCTTGCGGATCAAGCGGCAGCAAGTGTTCCGCTTGCGAAGGCGCGTATTTGGTGTGCGTGGAAAACAGATCGATGCCGTGATCTTCGGAGGCAAACAGGCGCGCCACTTCGGCATTAAGCTCGGGGTGCGGCAGGCGGGCCAGCACGTTGACGCGGATCCCCGTGGCGCGCTCAAACCGCGGCAGGGCGTGGTCGTAAAGCGCCTCGTACATGGGCCCGCCCAAAAGCAGCGCGTTCACGGCGGTTTGTTCCATTGAGCACATACTATAGCACTATAGAATCATGTGCAATGCCCACGTAAATGCGGACGCCGGTTGTTTTACGACGCCACGCCGGTGGAAGCCCGCGGCATCAATTGCACATCCAGGCGCAACGATTGGGACCGGGTCAGCGGCTCGGATGACAACAGCAGGCGCACGGCTTCGGCGCCCATGCGTTCGGGGAATTGCCGCACGCTGCTCAGAGCAAAATTGCGGCCCAGATCGGTGTCGCCGTAACCTGCCACGCGCACATCCCGCGGCACTTCCAAACCTTGTTCGGCCAAAGCACGCAACGCACCCACGGCCACGGGATCGTTCGCGGCAAACACAGCGTCAGGTGGTTCGGCGGCTTTGTTCAGCAGCGCTTTCATCGCGCGGTAACCGTCATCAAGAAAAAAACCCGCGGGGATGATCGTGCGCTTGGCCTGCTTGACGCCGGCTTCGTCGCACGCTTGCAGATACCCCTGCACACGTGCCCGCGCGGTCGATGCACTTTGTGGGCCCGCCAGGTGGCAGATCCGACGCGCGCCGTTGGCCAGCAGATGCAACGTGATGTCGCGCGCGCCTTGTTGATCGTTGCTGGTGATGGACGGCACATCCAAAGTTGTTGACTCGCGGTCTACGAACACCAACCGCACGCCGGCTTGCAAAAGCGCTTGATAAAAGGCTTCGTCACCGCCCGTGGGCGCAACAATTAAGCGTGTGAGGCCCTGTTCGCACCAACCACGAACGACGGCTTCTTCACGCGCGGCACGTTCCCACGTGTGCCCCAAAACCAACGGACGCCGCGTGGCATGCAGCGTGTCTTCGATCGCGCGCAAAAGCTCATTGAAGAACGAATAGGTGCTGTCGGGAAACGCCACGCCCACGGCATTGGCCAACGCGTCGTTCACAACCGCTGGCGCCTGCGAGGGATCGCGCACCACGGTGCCCCAACCGATGCGCCGCTCAAGCACGCCCTCGTCCACCAAAGCCTTGAGTGCGCTGCGCACAGTGACGTGCGTGACCTTGAACTTGCGCGCCAGCTCCTGATCTGAAGGAAACCTATCACCAGGCGCATACCGGCCCGAGGCCAGCCAGCCTCGCACCGTTTCCGCTATTTTTTCTCGCTTGTGGGGAAGGGCCACCGCCGCAACTATAGTCGATTCTATAGCGCTACAAGGCGGCTTCGCGCTTAGGCCGCGGCGGCCATCGGCGCGACCGCGGCCAAAGACGCGCGAATGTGGCGGCGCGCCCGCAAGAGCCGGGTGCCCACCGTGACAAGAGGAATGTTGAGGGTTGCAGCGATCTCAGCGTAGGACTGCCCCTCGATCTCTCGCAATTCGAACACGCGGCGAAGCACCGGCGGCACGCCTGTGAGCGCCTTGTGAACATCATCAATGGTCACACAATCGCGGGGATCGGGCGCCTCCGGCTCGGGCGCGGGCAGTTGCATCAACAACTCCTGGCAGTGAACAAAGTGAGTGCTGCGGTTGGCGCGGTAGCGATCCACAAACAGGTTGTGCATCACAACCAACAGCCAATTGCGCGCGCGTTGAGGAGACACGCGGGGGCCCACGAACTTGAGCGCGCGCTCGAACGTATCCTGCACCAAGTCAGCCGCGTCCGCCTGGTTGCGCGTGAGACGATACGCGCGCTCTTGCAGGTACGTCAGGTGATCCTTCGCCAATTGTGCCAGGCGGGCCTGCGGGGTGGTTTCAGGAAACGGGTCCCAGGAAGCGGGCAGCCGGTGCGTTAAGTCAACCAGCAGGCGTGGTGAAAATGGTCGGGGAATTTTGTCTGAAATGGCAGTTGTAGATAAGGACATGCGAGCCTCCGTGATACGGGCTGCGGGTGGGCAGCCTTGCGTTGCGAGGAGGACTTCGTGGGTGCAGGAAAAAATCTGAGACGATCTCAGATCGGGCGACTTCGGCGCGTAAGCCCAACCGTGAGGGCCTACAACTTGGTGAATGACGGGGAAAAACCCGCGGCACGCCGCTCGCGGTTGGCAAACCCAATCGCGGCATGGACACCGTTTAGGGGGCGTGTTAGCCCTGCGGCAGGTCCAACTGCCACCCATGTCGCGACCAGTTCCAATGGAGGATTTGCTCCGGCGAACGTTGGGGCGCGATCCCAGCGCCGCTCGAACGTTGGTCGATGTGCTTGCGCCCGTGGTGCAAGCCCGGGTGGCGCGCGTGCTGTGGCGCAAAGGCCGCACGCCCGATCCACGAGAGCTCGAGGATCTCAGCCAGGATGTGTTCGCCCATCTATTCGAAGAGGATGGACGCAAGCTGCGGGCGTGGGACGAGGCGCGTGGGTTGTCACTGCCCAACTTCGTGGGACTGCTCACGGAGCGGTTCGTGTTGTCATATTTGCGCACGGGCAAACCACCGGGCGGCGAAGCGGCGTGGGAAGACGTGATGGACAGTGAAGCGGCCAACGAGGTTCCCGTGGACGTTGAGCCCGCCATGTTGTCGCGCGATCTGCTTTCCATCTTGTTGGATCGCTTTCGCGAAAGCGCCAGCCCCTTGGCACAGCACATGTTCCAGTTGCTCTTCGTCGAAGAGCGCGACATGAGCGAAGTTGTGGAGTTAACGCATATGTCAGCCGACTCCGTTTATTTTTGGCGCAGCCGCTTGCGCAAGCAAGTTGTGAAGTTGGTCAAAGAAATCTTGCCGGATACAGGCAACTTGCCCGGTGGCATTTCGTTGGAGCGCTCGTCATGAAGGCAGACAGCGCCGAACATTTACTCAAAACGTTGGGCGCGCACGCACGCGCACAACAGGCCGCGGGCACGGCGATCAGCAGCACGGCAAGCGAGGCGCAGGCGCAGGCCGGTTTGCCCGAGAACTACAGAGCCGCTTTGGCAAACGTTGCGGGCAAAGACCGCGCCTATGAAGCCGCGATGAAGGGCCTTGGCATGAATGCACCCGCCAAGGTCGCGCCCCGTAAAGCGGCGTGGTGGCCAGCTGTGTGGAAATGGTTGGTGCCAAGCTTGGCGCTACCCGCCTTCGCCGCAGCGGCATTTTTGCTGTGGTCAGCACCGCAAGGCGTGACGTTGCCAAGTTACGTAATGCAAGCCCACGGCGTGTCGCAGCTGCGCGGCGAGGCGCCGGCAAGCGCGCTGTTGGTGAAACCCGGCGCAACCATTGAGGTGGTGCTGCGCCCGGCTGTCACGGTTGGCGTGCGTGTGCAAGCGAAGCTCTATTGGTTGCACAACGGTGAACTTATGCCGTGGACGGTGAGTCCCGAAGTCGCGGCCTCAGGTGCCGTGCGTGCGCGCGGAACCTTCGTGCCCACGTGGCCAACCGGCAGCGGCGATGAACTGGTGGCTTTCGTAGGTGCGGAACACGCGATGGCACAATTCAAAGTTGCGGATGTGGCGTCACCGCCCAACGGCGTTCAGGTGCTGCGGCAAGCGGTCACCTGGCAGGACTAAAGCGGCTTCGGGGGACCGCAGCCCCCGTACGACGATGTGCAGCCAAGCGAAGCTCACAAGCACCAACGCCAACATCACCACGAAGCAGCTTTGCGGCGCGTGCGTGAGTTGATCCAAATAGCCGAAGGCCAGCGGCAGCACGAAGCCGCCCAACGCACCGAGGGTGCCCACGAGGCCGCCCACCGCGCCCACGTCGCGCGGGAAATACTCGGGAATGTATTTGTAGACCGACGCTTTGCCGATGCCCATGCCCACACCTAAAGCGATTGTGAGTAACGCAAACGCTGCAGGACCCACGTTGACGATGGAGCGCGGCAAAGACATCGGCAGGCACACCAAGGCCATGGCGATGAACACGCCATAGGTCACAGGCCGTGCGCCAAAGCGATCTGAAAGCCAACCACCGAGCGGGCGCAACAAGCTGGCGGGGAAGATGAACAGTGCGGTCAACAAGGCGGCGTGGCTGAGCTTCAGGCTGTATACCGTGGTGTAATAGTTGGGCAGCCACAGCGACAGCGCGACGTAGGCACCAAACACCACCACGTAGTACAAGCCAAAACGCCACACGCGCGTTTGCTTGAGCGGCTGCACCATCGCCGACAGTGAGCGGCCGGCGCCGGGCGTTTGATCTTGCTTGGGCGACGTGAACCACACGAGCGCCGCCATGATCCACAGCGCCACGGTGTACATCACGGGCACGAACCGCCAGCCACCGGGCACAAAGCCAATGCCGGCGGCGGGCACGATGGCAATCAGGGTGGGGCCAATGAGCTTCGTCACCGAAGCCCCCACATTGCCAGCGCCGAACGTGCCTAAAGCGAAGCCCTGCTTTTCGCGCGAGAACCACGCCGCGTTCCATGCGATGCCGATGGAGAATGCGTTGCCAGCCACACCGAACAGCAGCGCATAGAGCATCAGCGCGCCGTATGAATGCGCGCGCGATAGCAAGAAGCACGGCAGTGACGTCAGCAGCAAGATCGCCGTCATCATTTTGCGGCCACCGACCCGATCGGTGAGCATGCCCAACGGCAAACGCAGCAGCGACCCAGACAGCACGGCAATGGCAGCCAACCACGCGAACTGCGGCTTCGTGAGGGCAAATTCCGCCTTGATGGGCACGGCCAACACGCCCAGCATCAGCCACACAGCGAACAACAAGGTGAACGCGGCCGTGGACAGCCACAACACGCGCGAAGCGGAAGCAGGTTTCATCTGCTTTCAGTGTGCCGCGCGGTCCATTTCGGGAGTTCGGGCATACACGTTACATGTTCACGATCGGGTTGGTATCAGGAGCGTTCATGAAATGTAAACTCGACGTAATCAACCCCTTGGGTGAGGCAAGCATGAAAAGCGCGCACGCAAGGCCATACACCGCGTGAGTCGAATTCGTAACAGGAAACATCAGCGCTGGGCAGCGCACTTATACGCGGCCATCGCGTTTGTTGCGAAGACTTTGGCGCGCGCCGTGGCGGGCTTCGTGGCTAAAAACGCATTCACGATGTTTGCCACCGTGGCAAGCGGCGCGTTCACTTCGCTGACCGGCCAATTGGTGGAATAGAGCAGTTGATCTTCCCCCAGCTTTTCCCACACGTGATCGAGCGCAGCCGCGTAGCGCGAAGGATCGATCGGTGCGGACATGCCGGCGCTTTCCACGAGGCCTGAAAGCTTCAGATACACGCGCTTGGCCACGGCGCTTCCCGCCAACGCGGCGATGTCTTGCTTCCAAACGCCGCTCGGATCCAGGGCCTGCACGCCCGCCATATGATCCACAACGATTCGCAATTTCGGCACGGCCACGGCCAACTTGATCACGTCAGCGATCGTGACGTTCAACGTATCAACCGTAAGATCGGCGTTCGCCAACGCCGAGAGCTGCATTAAACGTGAGGGCGAAGACAACGCCCCGGACACATCGCCGCCGCCAATGCGAATGCCCCGAAACAACGGATCTTGTTTAAACCGCGCCAGCGCTTGATCGAACTTGTTGGTGCCGAGCACTTCACCAAAGCTGCCAACAACGCCCAAGATCTCGGGAGACGATTTTGCGAGATCGAGCAGGAACTGGTTGTCCTCCAACCAACCGCTGGCTTCCACAACCACGGTGCCCGTGATGCCGGTTCCGGCGCGTTTGGTCGCGTATTCGGGCGGCAAGATCTTGCGGTAAAGCGCCGTGTCGCCGGGGCCGGGCCAGGGAATGGGTTGCGTGCGGCCGGCGGGGATGGGGCGCGTGGGATCCCAAAAATGGGTGTGCGTGTCGATGACCACGGCGTTGGCGGGCGTAGGGGCTCCACCCGTACCGGCGCCTCCTGTGACTGCACCGCCCGTGTTCGTGCCACCGCTGTGTGCGCCACCGGCGCCTGCCACGCCCGCGCCGGCCGCACCGCCGTTGGCCATGCCACCAGCGCCCGCAGAGGCGCCGCCCGCGCCCGCTGGGTTGCCACCGACGGCAGCATCGTCATCTGCAGGGGCCGTAGACGTTGATGACTGGCAGGCGACGAAGCAGCCGCACAGCAGGATGCCGCAAAGACCCAAGCCGCGAAGACGACCAAACAGCGCTGGCATAGGCGCCAGCTTACCGCAAACGCCTTGCCGCAGCCGTCACAAAGCCGGCGTTTCGTAGAGCACCCTGCCGCCGACTTTGATCTGCACGTCCAAGAGGTATCGCTTCACAGTGTCGAGGTTGATCTGCAAGCCCAACCCGGGTGCGTTGGGTGCGAGCAGGTGCCCCTGCGCGTCCCGATTAAGACCCGTGGTGCACAGGGTGCTGGCCAACGGCGAGGCTTCAACCGGCACTTCACACAACTCATCCTTCATTCCCGCAAAGGGCTGCAAGCTGGCCGACAAAGCGAGCGGCGTTGTGAACGTGTGATTCACGTATTGCACGTGTGCCGCCTTGGCCATGTTCGCCACATCGAACGCGGTGGTGATGCCGCCAATGCGGCCTGTATCGATCTGAACGAAGCCGACGCCGCCGTGGTGAAGAAGGTTCTGCGCCATGTGAGCGTTGTGGCTGCCTTCACCGCCCGCCAGCCGCACAAACTTGCAGCGCTTGGCCAACGCACCATAAGCGTCAAAAGCATTTGCGACGAAAGGCTCTTCAAGCCACGTGGCTCGCGCTTGTTCAAGGGCCGGTAAACGCAGCGCCGCGGCCTCAATGTCTTCCCCAAAGGCGGTGCCGGCGTCCACCAAGAGCAGCGCTTCGCTGCCGATGCCTTCGCGTGCGGCAAACACTTGCGCGGCGTCGTCCTCCACGCGCTTGTGTCCATAAGGCCCCCAACCAAACTTGACCGCACGAAAGCCCTGGGCAACCGCGCTGCGACCTTTGGCCAGCGTCTGTTGAGGTGAGTCACCAAACAACACCGACGCATAAGGGACTTTGGGCGTGGGCTTGGTGAAGCCGAGCAACGACCATACGGGCGCTTGCCGTTGGCGGCCCAGCAAATCCCACAGGGCAATGTCGATGCCGGAAAGCGTGTGGTCCGCTTGCAGGAGATCGAAACTTTGCAGCCGCACCAGTTCGTTGATGCGACGAATGTCGGCCGGGCTTTCGACGTTTTGCCCCACCACTGACGCGGCCACTGGCTTACACGCGCTGTGTGACATGGGGCAAATGAACGCCGCGATTGTGGGCAGCGGCGCGGCTTCACATTCGCCCCACCCTTCGAAGCCGCCCGCACGTACACGGACGAGGCAGGCGTCTTGGCTGCCATCTCCGATGTCGTCGACGACGGGCATAGAGACATAAAAGAAATCTACAGCTTCTATCTTCATGTTCGTTCTTTCAAAACGTGATCGTTAATCCACCATCGACCGTGATTATTTGACCAGTGATGTAAGAGGCATCGGGCCCACAGAGAAAGTGCGCCACACCCGCGATCTCGTGCGGCTCTGCAGCGCGACGTAGAGGCAAATGATGCCCTTGCACGTAGTTGCTTTTGAACCAATCGGTTCGCAGTTCGTCGACACCATCGTTACGCACCGACATGGGCGTGCGCACAAAACCAGGCGCGATGGCATTCACCAGGATGCCCCGCGGGGCCAGCTCGACGGCCAGGCCGCGACACAACTGATCCATGGCCGCTTTGCCAACAGCATAACCACTGGCATTCCGTTCGGCGCGTCCGCCGTGAATGGATGATACGTGAACGATGCGCCCGTGGTCGCGTAGCAGTGGCATCACCGCGCGTGTCAGACGCCAGGCGCCCTCAAACACCAAACGAAACGCGCGCGACCAGGCTTCATATTCGTCGGCCTGCAGATCGGTGCTCACAAAGGCACCGGCACAACTGACGACCGCATCCACACGTTCCCAACGATCTTCAATGACCGAGGCCACACGCGCCGGCGTCTGCGGATCGAGCCAATCACCCGCGATGTAGTGGTGATTGCCTTCTGGCAATGTGCCAGCCACGGCCGCCAATCCAGGCTCATCCAAAGCGGTGAGCAACACATTGTAACCTTCGCGTGCAAAGCGTTGCGCGCACGCCGCTCCAATGCCCGATGAAGCCCCGGAAACCACAACCGTTCGTTTCATGTTTTGCTCGCCAAAATGAAACCCGCGCACGTGGCCAACGCGATGCCGGCGGCCTTGGGCAAAGATGGCAACGAGCCTTGCACAAGCAGGCTGAGCACCACCGTGATCAAGGGCGCCAGCGCCGTCAACGGCACCACAACCACACTGGGCCCGCGCGCCAAAGCGTGCGCGAACGTCAACACACCGATGGCGTTGAGCGCTTGCACCAACATGGCAAGGCCCAAGCCACCCCAGCCCCAATTGATGTGCTGCCACGACGTGGTGATCAAAACGGCGAACGGAATCAGCAGCAGGTTCGCGGCCGCCAAATACACAGTCAGCGCTTGGGGCAAAAGCAGGGGCTCAGCCAGCTTCCACAAAAATGCCTGCACCCCCCACAACAAGCACACGATGATCGCGTAGGCGATCCAGGCCGTGCCGGTCGCATCGCCGCCGCCCGTTTGCACAACAAGCAAAGGCAGCGCGATCGTGCAAAGGCCAATGCCCAGCCAACCCGCGCGCGGCACGCGTTCACGCAACACCAGCGCGCCAAGCAACACCGTGATGATGGGGTAAAGCGAAACCAGCGGGAACACCAGTGAGGCGGGCCCGGTGCGCAGGGCAAAAAACAGCAGCAAATTGCCAAGGCCAGCGGGCAACCCACCCGCAAAGCCAAGAACGATGGCACGAGCCGACCGCGGTAGGGGCCCGGGGTGCGTGCGCCACGCGGCGGCCGCCACGGGCAGCAACGCGATCACCCACGCGACGAACCCCAGCGTGGCGGGGAAGCCCGCGGCCTCGGGTGCATCCGCGAATGCCCCCCACACGCCCCACAACACCGTGGTGGCCACGGCCGGCCACAACCACGCGTGCGAGGACGCGGATCGGGCGACGAAAACAGGGGCGAGCGCGAACACGGAGTGAGTGTACGAGTGACCTCTATAGAGAACAAGGTGAATTTGCATGCGACCAACCGCGGCACGGGCGTCGCCAACCGGCCCCAAGCGGCTTATAAAGGCTGCATGCGCACCACCGACACGCCCCGCATTGCCGCCCGCTTGCGCACGCTCAGGGAAGAAAAGAAATTGTCGCTCCGTGAGGCCGCGACGCGGGCGGGCATCGCGCCCAGCTTTTTGTCGAAGCTGGAGGCAGGCACGGCCTCGCCCACCATTCAGTCGCTGATCAAGGTTTTGGAGGCCCTGGGCACAGACGTGGTCACTTTCTTTGGTGGCCTGGCCGGCGACGCGGAATTGCCGCTGGTGTTCCCCCGCAAAAGCATGCGCGCCCTTGAGGGCAAAGATCGCACATTTTGGTACGCCTTCCCCGCCCACCGCGACGCGAACTTGGTGTTGACGTACGAGGAGTACCAACCTGGCTCAAAGGTGCGCGAAGAAGAGCAACACCCCGTGGATCTGTGCGGCTACGTCATCGAAGGCACGTTAACCATCGAAGCCTTCGGCCGCGGCACCTACCAAGCGCGCAAGGGCGACGCGTTTTACTTAAAGGCGGGGCAGCGTCACATCTCGACGAATGACGGCACGAAGGTGTTGAGGTTGGTGGTGGTGCAGACGCGGTGAAGGGGGAGAGACAGAGTGACGGAGTCAGATTTCTTACAACTCGCTGGCAAGATTCTGCGTCTGACAGTGGATCAGGGTCTGCATCGGAATCACACACTGGTCTTGCTTCAAGGTTGGCGATTGAGCGACTGGCTGGCACTCAAGTGCCGCAGTTCCCGCGGCGGCTAAGCAGAGCAACAGGGCGATGACCTCCTCGGTGCATCGCTCACCGCCTTTCACACACGATCGATTGCAACCCGCCTCTGATTCCGTATTTGGGCAGACCACTTGGGTTGAAACGTGACACGCCTCATCACACGCACTACGTAGTCGGCTCCATTCGTCTCGCGAGTCTGGCACTGAGTCCCAGGGGGCTGAGTCTTTAGTCGGAGCGGCATCACTTAGGATGTCGGAGGCCAGCTGCGCGTCCCTTGACGCTAGCCTAACGTCAGCGGCCCCTGAGTCGAAACCCTGGTTGTACGCTTCATCCTCGGCACACCCTACCATCGCAGCCAATGCGAAAGGTATCCATGCCAACGATGAAGCGCTGGACGTCATTGGCGCCCTATTGCACTGGGACCTGTTGCGAGCCGAGCGGAACCCACGTCGCGCCAAGATACAGCCACAAACTCAGATCCCCCTGCGTCGTTGGATAGCCAGGGATCTCCGGCGACGTCAGCCCAACATCAACTGCCGTGCTGCCGACAGGCCTCGTGGCCCCCTGCTCCGCCACGATATACACGCTTGAGTAACGCGTGAGCCATACGTAGTTTGAATTGCTCGCTGCCGCTGCGCTCAACGTTCCCGTCAACTTTAGCTGTGCTTTGTTGATCATGCAGCTGGGGCAAATGGGATCGCCTGGTTGTGGATTCACCCATGGTTCGATGTCGCTGGGGTTGCTGGCGGTGGGGGCGCAATCTGTGCCCGAGCAGGCTGGCAGCGCGGGTGGCACAGTTCCTGGCGCTGGTGCTTCGCCGCTGGGTCCCGGAACCACGCACGATGATGACACGCCAATCGCACCCAAAGCCGCACACACAGAAAGCCTACGCACAGGCAAGGTGTGGCAAGCCACGCCGCCCAAACAGAACGAAGGCACCGCCAAAAGTGGATCGATCACCTGCCCCGCGTCGTAAAGCTTCGCCACCAATTCTGCCGGCGACAACGTGGGCGCGAAAGACCAAGCGGCGGCCGCCACACCTGAAGCCACAGCCGTGGCCATCGACGACCCCGTGAACGCCACGTTGGGGCGTACGTCATCCGTGATCACGGCCATGCCGTACGCGGTGAGGCGTGCTTGGCCACCCACCCTTGTTGAGATCAACGGCGTATCGGTTTGGTCCACGCCACCCACGGCGTAAAGCAAGGGCGCATAAAGCTCGCGTTTGGCCGCCGCCTGTTTGGGATCATCCTGCGTCTTGCGATCAACCGGCACGCCCAAGCGGCGGCACTCGTTAATGTTTGGCGCAGCGTCTTGTTCCCACAACGCAGGGTAGAGCGCGCCGTTTTGTGAAACAGGGTTGCGGTTGCCTGCCGCAGCGAAGATAAGGGCGCCACGACAAGCCGCACGTTGCAAGGCGATCTTCACAGCCTGCGCGGCCGCTGGCGCCGGATAGCGTGCGTGCAGTGATTGGTCCCACCCCAGGCTCAGGTTGATGATCAGCTTCGCTTGTGTTTGCGCCCGCTCTTTATCCCACGCAGCAACGGTGGCTTCGATGGCATCAGCCAATTGCATGCGCGAGCCGAAAAAGCCGCCATCCGTGTAATCGAGAACATCCTTGTCCACCTGGGGCATCGCCAAGGTGTTCTCGATGTGCAGGCCGCAATCTTTGCTATCGAGATCGCCGCACGCGAGATCATTCACAACGGCGCCCACCGCACGGCCGTGGCCGAAACGATCAGGAGCGGCATCTGTCCATGCGTGTGCCGCAGAGTCGATCACCGCAACCCATACAGGAGCGCGCGGGGCTGGCTTCACATCCGTTGTGAAACTCACACGGCCCGCTTGCTGTTTATAAAGCTTGGCAAAGTCAGCCTCGGGCGAGCCCAAGGCTGCGGCAGAGATGACGGGAACGTCGATCTCAAATTGGCGCAGCGGCGCCAGCGCTTGCAGATCGGCCGGAACGCCACGGTCGCCCACCCAGGTGTAGCGGCAGTAAACTTCCTTGCTTGTGGCGACGGTGACGTGGCCCTCCCAGCGGCCACCCTTGCCTTGCAGCACTTGCCGACAGGCTTCGGGTGAAGGCTTTTGCACCGTGACCGCGTCGCGCGCGTAAGCCAACGCCTGCGCTTGCGAGCCCGCAAAGCAGGTGCGTTGCATTGTGCTGCACGTACAGGCCGTGGCCAATGCCACCGGCACCAACAACAAACCAGACCACAACAACGATCGAGAACGTTTTTTCATATTCACCCTTTTGTCGAACGCGCGCATCTTACGGCACAAGCGCCCGAAATGTTGACCAGTCGTTTTCTTGTTGCGCGTTTGCTTCCGAGAGCGTGGTTTGCAGCGCTCGTTCCGGAGGTAAGCCGGACGACACATGTTTGTAGAACAGGCGCATGAAATCGCGAGAAACCTCGTCGGAAACAGCGCGCGTCGGCGCGATCACCACTTTGGCGCCCGCCACCACAAACGCTTGCGCCAGGCCCAATCCCGCCGTGTTTGAGTCACCTGAGCTACGCCCAGCCTCGCAGGAGGAAAGCACAACCACCCGCGGAACGGCCGGCAACGCCAGAACGTCGGCGGCCAACAAGCGCTGTCGCTGGGCTAAAGGCAAACCCGATTCCAGTCCCTCTTCGCCGGCAAAAACCGAGTGGCCCGCATAATGGAACCATCCCGCTGTGGGCAACGCGGTCATCACGGCCCGTCTGGTGCTTGCTGCGCCCAGAAGCATGTTGTCGCTCATAGAAACCTTTAACTTTTCGGCCACATCTTGGCCCTCGACGCGTGAGCTCGGAAGGTCGTCAGATGGATCGGCCACGACCAGCGGGCGGCCTGACGCAGGGGCGGCTGAGGTGATGTCCAGGCTATAAACAACGGGCGCATGGTTTTGCAATGGCCTTTGTTTGAACGCGGCTTTGTGAATTTCTTCCGTTCCCGCGTCGGTGAACAGGATCCTAATGCGCGTCGCGCGTTCGATGGCGTCTGCAAACGGCAATAGCCAGGGATGGTCGCGAAACCCCACGGAAGGCGCGGACAGCAAAGACGTTTTGACATCGGTTGAAGTCGCCGCAAACCCTCTCCACGCGACCTTGTTGCCATCGGTCTCGGGCTCCTTGATGAACAGCAGCGCAAGATCGCCTGGCGCCAAGTTGAGGTCCGGCAATGCCGCTTCGCTTTTCAGGCTGCCGACCAGATCTGCGTAGGCCTTATCCAAGGCCTCCTGCGCGCGCTTGTCACGCTCGAATTTGAGGTCGGCCTGGGCATGCAGCTCTGCCTCCGACAGTGACCACGTCTCGGAGAGATCCTCCGCATTGGCTCTAAGTTTCTGGTACTCCGCAATATTCGAAATCCACTTGGAACGTGCCTGTCCCGTAAGGCCAGCAAGCTGTTCGCCCAGGGCGACACCTCGCAACGCGCGACTGCGCCCCCGCCTGGCTGCAGCGAAGGCGTCCTTTACATCCCCCGCACGCAGGTGAAGGTTTACCAAGGCTCGAACACCTTGGTCGCGCATCTGGAGAAACCGGATGCGCCCTTCCCCGACCGGCACCAGCTGCAGACGTTGGTCCAGCATATGTTCCGCTTCTTCCAGTGAACGAATCGCTGCATGGGTCTGCCCGGTCTCCGCCAACGCTTCGGCTCGCCATACACGCATTCGCAAAGCTTCATCGCCTAGGCCAGCCGCGTTGGCCAAAGTTTCGGCGCGGTCAAACGCGTGCAGAGCAGCCGTTGCTTGATGTTGGGCCAATGCCAGCCGGCCCTCAAGCTCAAGCTCAAGCACCGACAAGGCGGCCGTTCGTCCCTCACTGCTCGCGCGCAGCGGACGCAGCTCCTGTTCAGCCTCCCCATATTTGCGCTGCGACAATGAAAAGCTGATCTCATTAAGGGTCTGGTTTCGAGCACGGAAGGGATCGGGGCACGCTTGCAGCTCTTGGCGCGCATTTTGAAGCCTCGTTTCCGTTTGCGTTGCATCGATAGGCTTTTGCAGCAACGACAACCACGCCGCCGTTGCCAAGACGGGTGCGCGCAAGCACGGGTTTGTTGGCAAGCGATCAACAAGCTGCAATTGAATCGCGAGCGCTTCGTTGGTGCGGCCCAAAGACGATAGCGTCATGGCCAACCACTGCTGCGCGGCGACTTCGACGTTTGTGATCTGCAGGCGCTGCGCCCATCGAAGCGCCTCTTTAACAAATCCCAGCGCTCCACGAACATTTCCCACCATGCTCTCGACGAGGCCACGTTGATAATCTATCTCGGCTGACAGCGCCCGACCTCGTTCACCCAAGGCGTTTGCTGCAAGCAGAAGCTGCATGGCCCCTTTGGCATCACTTCGCCGTGTTGAAGCGATAAAGCTCATTGCGATCTTGTCCTCGCTGGCGGCGAAACGTAGACCAGATGCAACGAAGGCCTCCTCCGACGCCTGCAGCAACGCCATCGCGTCATCGTAGCGGCCAGCCTGCATGTGAATTCGTCCTAGCAAAGATTTGATGCGAGCCGCGAGGACTGGATCGGCCCCAGGCAACGCCTGCTCTAACTGCACCTGTGCTGCGCGCAGATCAGTCTTGGCCGCAACACGCGCCGAAGCGAGAACTGGGTTCTCCTTCCACGATTGCAAAGTCAGGCGCTCGAATGGCACATCGTTTGACGAGAGCGTCAACGATGAAGCTTTCGCAGGAACTTGCACCGCAATGAAGGTACCGCCTTGGATGGGCAAGGTCTTCAACGAGGGCGAGCCAACGTCCGTTGTCGCTCGCAAACCGTCAACGACGGTTGGCACCCAGAATCTCAGCGTGCGCTGTTCATCCAGCACGCAAACACTTCCCAAAGCCTCTATGCACCCAGCCGACGCCACCTCTGGCAGCGCCGCTGACACTGGCTTCGCCTTCCGTTGGCAACCGGCGGCCAGCAACAACGTCAGCAAAAGGCAAGCCAGCGCGCGCACGAAAGGGTGCCTTAGGTTAAGCCGCGCATGAGGTAGGTTGGCTTTGCAGGTGCAGACGCCACTTCGTGCACACGCGACACGCCGGTCAAAAGCAACGCGCAATCAAGGCCCACGCTTCTTGCGCCCAAAATGTCGGTGGCCAGTTGATCGCCCAGCATCACCACACGCTCGCGTGGCACATGTGGCACACGCAGCAGGCCCTCTTCGAATAGAGGCGCTTGTGGTTTGCCCAGGTGAACGAACTTTTGCGCGCCGGTGGGATCACGCAGCGTCAGCACAGCTTCCACCGCCGCCGCCAAGGCACCCGCTGTGATGCCAAAGCCACCATCGCGAGGGAACACGAGATCAGGATTGGGCAGCAACAACCGCGTTTGCAAGCCTCGTTCAAGCCGCGCCAACAGCACGGTGATGACTTCGTTCATCGTCTCTAAGAACGGATACCCGTAATCGTCCGCTAGCACGCAGATTTGTGCGGTGTGATCCGTGCAAGGCACCACGACGCCACCCGCCGCTTCGACATACGCCTGCGAATCCTCAGTGCCCAGCACCATGCAGCGCGTGCCGGCCAACCCCTCTTGCGCGAAGTACTTCGGCAGCAACGAACCCGAAGTGATGATGCGCTCGCGGTCAAGCGGCAAGCCAAAGCCCGTGTACCGGCGCCACGTGGTGTCGAGGCCGCGAGAGGCATCGTTTGACAACAACCAATACGATTTGCCGCGGTCGATGATTTGCTTGAGGAAGGCGGCCGCGCCCGGCAAAGCGCCATTCGAATTCACGAGCACGCCGTAGGCATCAAGAAAGAATACGTCGTAGCGTTCGAGCAGAAAGTCAGGGGAGGCAAACGGCGCGGCCTGCATGCGGCAGTGCTATAGCAGTTTGCATGGCGGCTTGCTTCTGCGGCGGTTCTTTGCGAGACCAGGGGCATGAAAGCCGTGGCGCTTGGATCGCAGGGGAATGTCCAGGTCACCAGCTGCGCGGTGCCCCGCGTGCAAGAGCCCACCGACGTGGTTTTGCAGGTCAGCTTGGCCGGCATTTGTGGGTCGGACCTTCACATCGTGGATGGGCGCGACAAGGGCTGCCGCCCCGGCACCATCATGGGGCACGAAATTGTGGGCACCGTGCATGCCGCAGGTCCAGCCGTACAAAAGTTCAGCGTTGGCGATCGGGTGGTGGCGCCGTTCACCGTCAATTGCGGCGTGTGCTTTTACTGTGAACAGGGCCTCACGGGGCGATGCGAACGCAGCCTTGGCTTTGGCTTTGTCACGGAAGGCGGGCGTGGACTGCAAGGCGGCCAGGCCGAGTTTGTGCGCGTGCCTCTGGCCGATAGCACGCTGATGAAGTTGCCGGCCGCGTTTGCGGATGGGCAAACCTTTGAAGACCAAGACGCTTTGTTCTTGGGCGACATTCTCTCTACGGCGTACGGAGCCGCGCAAGCGGGACGAATCAAGGTGGGCGACGTTGTGGCGGTTGTGGGGCTCGGTCCGGTGGGGCTGTTGTGTGTGCAAACGGCCAAGGCGTTGGGCGCGGCGCACGTGGTGGCAATCGATCTTGATGGCGTGCGCAGAGACAAAGCCGTGACCTTAGGCGCCGTGGCGTGTGAGCCCGCGCAGGCGCGTGCGATGTGCGACGAGCTGACGCAAGGGCGTGGCGCAGACGTTGCGCTTGAAGCGGTGGGCGCCGCGCCCGCTTTGGATCTGGCGCTACGTTTGGTGCGGCCTGGCGCCACCATTTCGATCGCGGGCTTTCACACGCAGCCCGTTTATCCCTTGCCCATCAGTGAAGGTTATAATTTGAACCTCACGATCACGATGGGCCGCTGCCACGCCCGTGCGCATATGGAGAAGTTGCTGCCCAAACTGCTGCTGCACCAGTTTCGACCTCGCGAGATCATCACGCACGTGCTGCCACTGTCGGAAGCCGCGCACGGATACCACGTGTTTCGGGAGCGCGCGGACGGCGCCATCAAAGTGCTGTTGGCACCACAGCTTTAGTGCCCCTTTCGAATACGCCCCGCACGAGCGGCAACAAGATCGGGTCGTGGCTTCATCGGATCGCCGTACGTGTTTCCAGCGAGATCGCGGCCACGCGCCAGATAGATCTGATGGTACGTGCCAACGTCGCTGTTGTATTTTACGGCCGTGCTCATGTACCGCATCGTATAGCCGAAGCGCCTTCGCGGACTTGTGTTGGCCGCGCTGCCGTGAAACAGCCCTGCGGCGTGCAGGCTGGCGTGGTTCGGTTGCAGGGCGAGGGTCACTGATGTCGCTTCGTTTATAAAAGCGCGCCCGATCTCCTTCGGAAAGGTGTTGATGTGCAGATCAACGTCGTCGTAGGGCACCGTGGCATCCCCGTGGGTGCCAGGAATCACGCGCATAGCTCCGTTGCCCTCATCAGAAGGGTCAATCGCCAGCCACACCGTAACGACGTCAACCGGCGTCAGCAGATGCTTCCAGTAAAAGGAATCCTGATGCCAAGGCACACGTTTGCCGTCGAGCGCCGGTTTGCAGATCGCGTGGCTTGAGAACAGCGCGATGTTGGGGCCAAGCAGCGGTTCAACCAGATCCAACACATCCTTGTGAAACAGAAATTCGAACAGCTCCGGATGCACGATGTGTGGCACGTCCATGTCTTCGGGCCGCTTACCTTCGGGCAACGCCGTGAGCAATCCTTCAAGCGTGCTTCGCAGGCGCGCAAAGTCAGGCGTGGGCAGCACGGGCGCCGGGCACACCAGGTATCCTTGTCGCTTGAAGTCCAAGCAAGCTTGGGCATCCAGCCGCTTGTCCTGATTTGATGCGGCCTTCGCTTCGTGACTGGCGTTGCTTTGTAGCATGAGCGATAATTTGCACCATTATGTGCTTCAAGTCTTGTCGGTACCTGGCGGTCTGTGTCCTCCGTTGATGTCAAGCGTTTGAGGGCGCACGACTTTGTGCGGCCCCCGCAGGCGTGCCACGTGTCATGCCGCCTGATGCTGCCCGGCCACACGCCGCCGCTGCATACGCACGATTTCCCTGAGATTTTCTGGATTGAAGGGGGCCGGGGCGCACATCTGCTGCCCAATGAAGCGCAACCCCTGGTTCCCGGAACCTTGATGCTGGTGGCCCCGGGGGACGTGCATGGCTTCGAGACCAGCCATCCGAAGGGCTACAGCATCGTAAACGTGGCGTTTGGCCAAGAGCACTGGTCAGCGTTTTGGCAGCGTTACAAAGGCGATGAGCCTGATCCTTTCTCCAAGCCATTGACCGCACGCTCTTATCAACTGAGCGCTGGCGCTCTGGCACAGCTTAAGCAGCTGTGTGGTGAGTTGCGGCTTGGCCAACGCAGCAGCCGCGCGCTTGATCGCTTTTTGTTGAACTTGCTGTATCTGTTGCAAACGCAAACGCCTATCGGGACGGGCACGCTCGCGCCCGCGTGGTTGCGCAAGGCGCTGACCGCATTGGCGGCAAGGCCCGACGCCTTACCCGAAGGCGTGGCGTTTATGGTGGAACACGCAGGCAAAAGTCCCGCGCATGTAAGCCGTGAGTGCAAACGTTGGCTTGGCGCCACGCCCACCGAGCTAGTGAATCAAGTGAGGATAGAACAGGCGCACCAAACGCTCACGCGCACGTCGCTGCCGATCGTGGCTGTGGCGCATGAGGTGGGGTTTGTGAACGTGAGCCACTTTTACCGCTTGTTTCGCAAACGTTTTGGCTTAACGCCCGCCGAATGCCGAGATGCCGCCGTGCGGGTGCTGCAGCCCTAGGGCACGTAGTCCGTTTGTGTAGGCGAAACGCCTTCATCCGTTTACGCTTTTGCGCCACGCGCTCAAGAAAACGCGACAGAGTGTCGCTGCCCATACCAAAGAAGGGCGAAGCAGCGATGGCACAAATGCAGCGAACCATGATCGCCGCGCAAGCGGTGGGATTGGCCGATTATTTCAAGTTCTTGGTGGGCAACAAGCACAAGCTGAGCACCGGGCATGTGGCGGAACTGTCGGCCCCCGAAGGCGAGTCCACTGAGGGCGGCAAGCAGGCGCTTCAACACATCAAACTTGTGGCCAAAGAAGGCGGCGCCACGATCGTGATAGGCCACGTGAACACCGTTGAGAAAAAAGCGGAGATCAACACGTACGGTCGTACGCAGGGCATCTTGAACGCGCGGTTCGGCAACGCGAGCCTGATTGATGCTAAGGAATACGCAGGGCTTGTGGATGCGATGCAGGCGCTGTTCACCGAACGAGGGATGCGCGTGGTGATGATGGAGGATCGGCCCGTGGCGGCACCGGCCTCTGCAACAGAGGCGGAGCCGGCGCCCGCGGGGTCCTTGAACCGCACGTGGATTGTCGTGGGTGTGGCGGCGGTTGTGATCGTGGCGGCGATCTTGCTGCTGCGCAGGTAAGCGCTAAGGCGTGGCGTCCATAAACACCGTGCGACGCCCCAACGGTGCAAGTGGACGCACGTTGTTCGGCAGCACGCGTGCGAACGCGGCGATCTGCTCCTTCGACGCTTCGATCGGCTCGGTGAGCACAACCCACATCACATTCTCCCAACACGGGGGCGACGTGAGCGAACCGCTGTAACGCATGTACGTTCTTTGCTGTGGCAGGAGCTGCATCAGTGAGATCGCTTGGTCGCTGACGTACATATCGCCGGCCTCCGCGGGGACGTGGTTCATAAGAGCGTTGACCGCTGCAGAAGCGTGGCCTTCTTTGATCATCACCGCGATGATCAACAAGTGGCCTTGCGCGCTTTTGTGCAGCAACTGAAGTTCCATCGGGAACGCTTTGCCTGCCGCGCGGTGCTCGCTTGGGTTGTGCAGTTGCAACGATTGCAGCTGGTACTGCATGTTGCCCAGGCCCACGCTGTGTCCCGCATCAAACACTTGCTCCACCGTGCGTCCGTTGTTGTTGAGGTGCAACGGGGCGTTACCGTAGCGAAAGGCAAGGTTAGGCAGGTCGCGCGGCAACACTTCCACAATGTTCACGGGCGATTGGCTCTTGCCCGTTTCACAAGCCGCGTAGCTTGGATCTATGCGGCCCCACTTGGTTGGGCCTTGCTCGCCCGAATAGGTCCACGGCGGGCCGCCTGTGCTGCATGCCACCACGATGGTCGATGCGCAGCAAATCAACGTGAACGAACGCCAAGTCATGCCATGCCTCTGTTGGATCCTTGCCCAAAGGATTCGGAACCCTGCGCAATTTCTGTAGCACCGGGCTGGGTGGCGGACTTGCCTTCCAGCAGCACGGCCGCCATGCTGCGGGCGGGATCAATTCAATGACGCTGGCGATCGCACTGGTTCTGTTTGCCTTCTTGATGGGCTCGTTCCCCACCGGCGTTTTGTGCGCGCGGGCCAAAGGCGTTGATTTGCGAAAGATCGGCAGCGGCAACGTTGGCGCCAGCAACGTGGGGCGCGCGCTTGGCAAGGGCTGGGCGGTGTTCGTGCTTGTCGTTGATGCGGCGAAAGGCGCGGCTCCTGTGATGGCGGCGCGCGGGATGAAGGTGGGGCCGTGGGTTGTGGCGGGCGTTGCGTTGGCTGCGGTGCTGGGGCACGTGTTTAGCGTGTTCTTGAAGGGACGCGGGGGCAAAGGGGTGGCCACCGCGTTGGGGGCCTCCTTGGCCTTGGCGCCTTTGCCAGCGTTGGCGGCGTTTGGCGTGTACTTGCTGTGCTACGTGGCGTTCCGCATCTCTTCGGTGGGATCGCTGGCCGGCGCGGTGTCCTTCATCGCGTTTTTGTTTTTGTTCGGCACGCCCCACGCGTCGTACTTCGTCTACGGCGCGCTGTCGGCGGGCGTGATCGTGGCGCGCCACCGCGACAACATTCGTCGTCTAGCTGCGGGGCAAGAATTAAAAGCGCCTTAGCCTAAAGCGGCGGGGCGCATGCCGGCGTCACGCAAGAGCGCTTGATCCTCTTGCACATCCGGATTGCCGGTCGTGAGCAGTTTTTCGCCGTAGAACACAGAATTCGCGCCCGCGAGGAAGCACAGCAACTGCGCCTCGCGTGACAGCTTCGTGCGGCCCGCGGAAAGACGAACCTTGGCCTTAGGCATTAGGATGCGCGCTGTGGCGATGGTACGCACAAGTTCCAGCGGATCGGTCTCAGGCAGGTTCTGCAGCGGCGTGCCTTCGACGGGTACCAGCATGTTCACCGGCACGCTTTCGGGCTGCGGGTCGAGGTTTGCGAGGGTCATCAGCATGGCGCAGCGGTCGCGCACGGATTCGCCCATGCCGATGATGCCGCCGCAGCACACGGTGACGCCCGCTTTACGAACGTTGCGGATCGTGGTGAGGCGATCCTCGTAGGTGCGGGTGCTGATGATCTTGCCGTAGAACTCGCGGGAGGTATCGAGGTTGTGGTTGTAGGCGGTAAGGCCGGCGTCCGCGAGGCGGGCGGCCTGGTCTTCGGTGAGCATGCCGAGGGTCACGCAGGCTTCCATGCCCAGTTCCTTGACACCGCGGACCATGTTGAGCACAGAGTCGAAGGCGGGGCCCTCTTTGACCTCGCGCCAGGCGGCGCCCATGCAGAAGCGGGTGGCGCCCGCCTCTTTGGCTTTGCGGGCTGAATCGAGGACCTCGTCGACTCTGAGCATGCGTTGCGGGTCGACCGCTGTTTCGTACTTCGACGATTGTGGGCAGTAGGAGCAATCCTCTTGGCAGCCGCCCGTCTTGACCGAAAGAAGCGTACACAGCTGCACCTCGTCGGGGCTGTGGTGCTGCTCATGAATCGCCTGCGCCTGGCGGATCAGCCGGGGCAGCGACTGGTTGTAGAGGGCTTCAATCTCAGCAAGCGAATGGTCGTGGCGAATCACCCCGCGTTTTTAACAGGCACAGCCTGCCCTTCCAAGTCCTCTACCCGAACCCAGGTTGATTTCCAGGTGGCTGGGCACAGCAGCCGGGGTGGAGGGAGGGTCGACCTTGCGTGGGGACCCGAACCCGGGTTGATTTTCTTAGCTGCGCACCCAGGTTGATCTTTCGGCTTCCGGCGGAGGCGTTCAAAATTTGCCGCTACGCGAGAAAAGGGATGCGGCGGGCTAAAGAAGCCACCTAAAGCGCCGAACTTTTCGAAGGGCCGCTCCAGGATCCTGCATTAGCGGCGACGAGGAAACTCAACCCGGGACGTCTTTTCGGTGTCAGCTCAAGTCTTCTGTCCAAAATGCGGTCGAGCACAGCCTGCCGCAGCGCCGGGGTCCGGAGAGCACCATCGGTGTGCCACTTGCGGACACAGCTTCTCGGCCAAAGGCCGACCACAACCGCTGCCGTCGCAAGTGCTGGCGGGCGGCGCCGCCGCTTTGGTGGTTGAGAGCCGTGAAGACCCCGAGCTTCCCGGGCGCCCCCGCAGCATGAGTAACTTGCCAGCGCCTCGGGAGGCCATACCTTCTCCCTCGCTGGGCCTCGCCCCCCCTCAACCTGGATTTGACCTGGGAGGGCAGCCACTGACCCAGGTTGATTTTCCGGCGCCACGGGAGGCGATCCCTATGCCCAACCTTCCAGCGTCCAAAGGCGCTCCGCCGCCGTTGCCTCCCCCACGCGTTCAAGATCTGCCAGCCCCCCGGGAAGCCGTTGCTCAGCCAAATCTGCCGGCGCCGCGGGAGGCGATTCCGGCTCCCAATCTGCCGGCCGCGCGCGAAGCGGTGCCTCAACCGGCCGGGAAAATCAACCTGGGTAATCTCCCCGCGGCTAGGGAGGCAGTGCCGTTACCCAACTTGCCGGCACCGCGAGAGGCAATCCCGCAACCGAACCTGCCTGTGCCGCGCAGCGCTGTCCAGCGGGTGGATTCACGCATTCCGGCCACTCCCATCGCCCTCGCCAGAATCAACCTGGGTGCCTCTCAAGACAGGGAGCGGACGCCGGAGCCCACGAGCGCAAGTCCGCTGACTCCACTCAACCTGGGAGCGTCGGCACAAGGTCGCCCCGCGCCGGCTCTTGATGGCCTCGACCTCGATCTTTCGCCCGACATGGATCTGCCCCCAACGACGGCCAATGGTGGGGCGACGATATTGGGGATTGGCGGGGTCCCGAAGGCGGCGGCGGGTGCACCCGGGTTGGATCTGGACCTGTTGAGCGATATGTCCGACACCTCGCCTTCCGCTCACACAAGGGGGCTTCCGGATCTAAGCGTGCCCGTTCAGCCGGGTGAGCAGACCATCGATGGCGGGCTCGGCTTTCGCTTGGACATTGAAGGAGCTCACGCCCAAAATCCATCGTCTCCGAGCACAACGGTGGTGCCCTCCTCGGCATTGCCCGCCATCGAAGTGAATGCAATGGGCGTCCTCGAAGACGCGATTCCCGAGCTCAGTCCCCATCGCGCCGAAGGCGGACCGGAGCAAACCAAACGCCGCCGTCCCATCAACTTGCGGCTGCTGGGCGGCATAGGGGCCGCACTGGCTTTGGTCACAGCCGCAGCCATATTCTTCATTTTGCCGATGCTTAAGCGAGGCGCATCGCCCGATACAACCCTGGCCCCCTTCGCCGCTCAGCTAGAACGCGATTCGTTTCCCTCATACAAGCAGGCTGCTGCCGCCTTGTTGCAACAGGCAGCAATTGAATCGAAGGGCGACGAGTTGAGGGCACAAGCTGCTGAGCTCCTCTTGCTCGCTCGGATTGCTCGCGGCGCTCCCAAAAGCGCGATGTTAGAGGCCGAGCAAGCGCTATCCCAAATCTTGCAGACTCCGGAACCAACCCAGGTTGAAAGAAGAGCACGCGCTTTGCTTGAGGTCGCGCAAGGCAAACCCCAAAGGGCAGAGCCGTTGCTTGCCGGCATTGAAGATAGCGTTGGCGCGCGGCTGATCATCGGTTTCAAACAGATGGCTTCCGGAAGCCCTGCGTCAGCCGCCAGCACCTTCGAAATCGCGGTCTCGCAGCAACCTGGGCGCTTATTGCCTCAATACATGTTGGCACGCGCTTACGAGGCCGCGGGCCAAACGCAGAAGGCCAATGCTGCATTCACGAAGGTGGCGGCGGCCAATCCACAGCACGTCGCTGCGGCGCTCGGTGCATTGCGCACGCAGGACTTAAAGCCAACCATTCTGCTGGAGAAACTTGAACGGCTGGCCGTCTTGAACGCCACGGACGCTTCGGGCGCGGAGATCGCGGCGGTCCACGTTCTTAAGGGCCGGACGGCTGCGGCTCTAGGCAAAACGGCCATCCCGAACAAGGCCTATGCACAAGCGTTGGCAGCTGATCCTGGCAACGTCGACGCAAGCATTGCCCTTTCGGAGACACTCCTCGCGGAAGGGCGATTCAACGAGGCACTCGCGCGCGCGCAGAGCGTGGCCATAGAAGCAACCAAGAAGCTTGACGGGTTGTTCGCGTTGGGTGGCGCCCAGATTGCCACGCACCGTGCTTCGGAAGGCCTTCCTCTCATCGAGAAGGCTTTGCCCATGGCCCCGCGGGATCCCCGCGGCCCCTTCTTCAAAGCCTGGGCGGCGGAGGAAGCCGTCAATCCCGATCTGCGGGCGGCGGAGGAACAATACGCTCAAGCCTTAAAGTTGACCCCTGCGTTCGTACCTGCCTCTTTGCGTCTCGCTGCATTGTTGCAGCGAACGAACCGTGCCGCCGACTCGTTGAAAATTCTCAAGGCCGCCGAAAACGCAGGGGCTCCTTCTTCCGTGCTTCAAATTGCGTGGGGCCAAGCGCTCATTGTTGCCAAACAACCGGATCGAGCCGAACAAGTTTTCCGCAAGGTTTTGAGCTCTGATCCAGCGCTCACGGCGGCTCGCCTAGGACTGGCTTCGTCATTGGAAGCGCAAGGACGCGTGGGTGAAGCCAAACTCGAGCTAGATGAGTTGTTGGTGCAAAGCCCCAACACCGACGGTCTGCGCGAGCGCCTGGCTGCACTGTCTCTACAACTAGGCGAAAAAGACGAAGCGATGTCCCAGTACGAAGCCGCCTTGGCTTCGGGCAAAGCTGGGCCAGAAGTTCAAGTCGCCATCGGTCGTCTCGCCCTGCAGATGGGCAACCTCGAGAAGGCTGCCAAACACTTGGAGAAGGTGGTGGAGGATGCACCGCAGACGCCGGGGGCGCTTTTCGGATTGGGTCAACTACGTGAAAAGCAGGGCGAGCTAGGCAAGGCCATTGGCGAATATCGTCGGGCCACAAGTTATGAGAACACACCCGAAGTGCAGTTGGCATTCGGCAAGGTGTTGAACCAGGCGGGCAAGGAGGACGACGCCATGGTCGCGTTTCGTGAAGCGTTCGCTTTGGCAGAGGCGCACCTTGAACACGGTCGCGTCCTATTAAAGCGGGCAAAACCTGATAAGGCCATCAGTGATTTCACGGCCGCCGTTGGCATCGATCCAGAGCTTTTCGAAGCCTACCTGCTGATGGGAAATGCCCACGACACCTTGGGCGAAAGTGATAAAGCCGCGGACGCTTGGCGGAACGTGGTCAGGCTGCAGCCCAAGCATACCGAAGCGCTTTATAAGCTCGGACGCCTGCTCATGGATCGCAGCCAAAGCAAGCAGGCGCTTGAGTACTTGCGGCGCGCTTCGGCTGACGTGCCGGAAGACAAGCCTTGGGCCGCAGATGTGTTTTTTCAGTTGGGTTTTGCGGAACTGCAAGCCGGTTCCAGGAAGAACGCCGCCGAGGCGCTGACGAAATACCTGACGCTTGCACCCACCGATGCCCCCGACCGTCCAGCTGTTGAGAAACAGCTTGAACGTCTGAAATAGGCATCATACCGACGGGCCGCCCGGTGCGCAGCGAGCGCCGGCGTATCTCGCGATCCACCACGTGCCTATTGGAAACTCCTGGGTCTTGTCCGAACGCCAGGCTTCGCGGGCAACGAGGTAAGCGTTGCGAAAGCGCCGCAACTCTGCCAGGGCTGCGTTTCTGTGTTGCACGTTCTTGGCTGCCAGCACTGGCCGCAATTTGTTTCGGGTGCGTGGACTTGATGGTGAATCTGTGGGCGACTGCGAAAGAATTGCTTTACGTCCAATAACTTTGCTGCCCAAACGCTGCCGCTCTTTTGCCGCGGCCAGCTCCACGTCACGAATCCTCTCTTTCAAAGTTTCGACAAACTGAGGCTGAGCCTCTCCCTGCCAAACCTGTGGCGGAACACAAGCAAGAGCCGCGAACGGAGGCAACTTGCCATTTGTCCGAAAGAACCTGCGCGGCCGCGAGGCTGTGAGAACTTTGCCGTGCAAGGTGGCGTGATAAGAGGTCGCCCCGGGCCAGTGATGAGCCTGTTCAACGAGCTGGTCCTTGACCGGATTGGCAAGCGTGTAAACCAGCTTTTCAATGATGTCGTCGGGTGATACCAGCCAAACGACCGAGGTTTTCTCGCAGCTCCACATATTTTCACAACGCCCATGCAAGGCGTTCTGGTGCTTTGCGAGCAAACGGTGAAAATATTCAAGGAACTCCGGCAAGAGCCCAAGCACGTCGGTGATCACTGCATGGTAGTGGTTGCTACTCGCGAGGAAGCCATGAACAGCGATGCCAGACCGTTTCGAAGCGATGGCGAGACAATAGATGAACGCATTTGTGGTCTCGTCGTCAGGACGCAACAGGAACATCCGCTGCAGGCAGCGCCGAGTGATCATATAGGTTCGACCAGCAAGAATTTGTCGCGGGAGTGACATACCCACCTATCGACGACTCCCCGACGAAGTTGCTCAAAAACGACAGCGCTGCAGCACCCAGGTTGATTTCGGGAACGGCTGGTAGTTGGAGCCTTGCAGGCACACGACCCGGGTTGATTTTCTAAGCAACTTTGGAACCGGCTGGGCCGATAATGAGGAAACGGCTATGAGCGGCAAAAGACGAACCGGACGAAGAAGTGGCTCCTTCGCTTCGCAGGGGGCGACTCCGGCGGGCGGGCTGCCTGCGCCGGGTGTAACGCATGCCTTGGAGACGATGGCCGCGCAACTTGAAGCCTTCGCCAAAGAAGTGGGTGACCTCAAGGCCCTCTTGTCTGATGTTGCCTCACGCTCCGCTGGCGCTCGTTCGAATGAAACCACGCTTGATTTGGAGCTCGCTCATTTCAGGCGGCTACGCAGATGGCGACTTTACTCCTTCATAGCGGTTCCGCTGCTTCTGGCGGCGATGATTGTGTTAGCCCTGTCAATTTACGGGCGATCATCAGACCCCCCGTCTTCGGACAAGAACCTGCCTGCTAAACCCAGTTTGTTGCCAGCATCTAGGCCTGTCACCCCGGCTGGGACCGGCAACGGCGGGACCGCTCTATCGGACATAACCCCCGTTCAAGGCCCCTCATCCGCTCCGAAACAGGAGGGGCTCCGGACCGGGTCAATACACCGCAAGGTGCGCCGATCGCCCGTACAAGAAACGGCTGTCAAGTCTAGCGAATTGCCCAGCAGGACCGCACTTCCGCCACCCTTGCCGATTTCTAACCGCCCGGCACCTGAACTAAGCGGCGGCGCACCGATACTCGATTAATTCTCATCAACACCTGACTGCGAGTGCCCGACCAGCGGCCTGCGGTATGCTCGGCGCATGCCGTGGGCCGATCTGCTCTCTTTGTCGCGGCTGCCCTTGGGGATGTTGTTCTTGTTACTGGCCCGCTCGGCCTCGGTCGGCACCGTCCTTATAGCCACCGCCGCATTAACCGACATTCTCGACGGCTGGGTGGCCCGCCGCGCGTCCGGGAAAAGCACCCCGTCCGGGAAAAGCACCCAGGTTGATTTCGCAGGGGCTTCGGCGGCCAGAAAACCGACCCAGGTTGATTTTCCGCGGGGGGATTGGCTGGACCCTTTGTGCGACAAGCTCTTTATAGGCTGCGTGCTCGGGGGGCTGGTGTGGCATTTCGGGGCACCCGCGCGGCTCGTTGGCCTGTTGCTGTTGCGGGAGTGGCTGCAGTTGGCCTCCATCACCATCTACGCGCTTGCACCCAGGTTGCGTAGACAGGGTCGCTACAACTACCGCGCAAACAACCTGGGTAAGGCCACGACGGTGCTTCAGTTCGCCACGGCGATGGTCATCTTGCTGGGCAGGCCGGCGCCTTGGGGGTTGGCGTCTGTGACGGCGGGGTTGGGGGTTTGCAGCTTGGCCACGTACATTGCGCGGGTGGTGCCCAAGCGTGGCGGCTAGCGGGGCCCGCCTGCCCGGGCGCCACGGCTAAGCCAAGCCTGCGCCCACATAGCGGCCGCCATACCCACCACGAAAACCAGGGCTGAAAGCGTCCCGGCGCCAGCGCTCACGAAGGCGGGGCCAGGGCAAAAGCCGCCAAGCCCCCACCCCACACCAAACACCGCGGCTCCACCCACGAGCCTCGCATCCCACAGCTTGGCGCCCTCTTCAGGCAGGCCACACCCCCCCTCTGGCGCGGCGATCAAGCCGCGCGCTTGCCTACGCCGCTGCCACAAAACAACGGGCATGTGCACCGCGATCGCCCCGGCCATCACAAACATCAACGAGGGATCCCAATGGCCGAACACATCCAAAAACCCAGTCACCTTTAGGGGCTGCGTCATGCCCCCAAGGCCCAGGCCCAAGGCGAAAACAAATCCGGCCGCCAACGCCACCCAGGCCTGTCTCATGGCCACCCCTTGGGCCCGAGCAGCCACACCGTCACAACCCCGGTCGTGATGAACGTGATCGTGGCCACGAGCGATCGACCTGAAAGACGGCTCAACCCGCACACGCCGTGGCCACTTGTGCATCCACCCGACAACCGCGTCCCCACGCCCACGAGCGCCCCGGCCAACAACACATAAGGCCACGACCGCACGTCAGCCCCGAACGACATCGGCCGCAACAACCACAACACCGTGCCCCCCAGCACCAAGCCCCCCAGAAACCAGGGACGCCACTTGCCTTGCACGGGCTCGGCAGAAATCGCGCCGGCAAAGATGCCGCTGATGCCCGCAACCTCTCGGCCAAACACCAGCAGCAACGAAGCAGCGACGCCAATCAAGGCGCCACCACACAACGACAGGATCCAACTTGCATTCATCGCAGGTGCCTCAGCCTAGCGGCTCAACATCACAGCGGCTTCGCAAATGAGGGGTTTTGCACAAACGAAGTGTCGGTGAGGCTTTGCAGGAACGCCATCAGGTCCGCACGCTCCTCGGTTGTCAGCACAAAACCAGGCACAAAGCGGCTCTTGAAGGGGTTGGCCCGGCCATCGCCAGCCAAGGGACCACTTTCAATCACGCGCCCGCCAGCCGCATAAAAATCAAGCACGTCATCGAGCGTCGCCAAGCTGCCATCGTGCATATAAGGAGCCGTCAAAGCGATGTTGCGCAGCGTGGGTGCACGGAACTTGCCCATGTCTTCGCGCACGCCGGTGATTTCAAAGACGCCTCGGTTGCCCGGCGGATAACTCCCGGCGCCGCCAATGTTGTAAAGGCCATTGTTGTGAAACGCACGCTCGGTAAACGCTGCATCGGCCTGGGTTGTGGACGATGAAAAGTTAAAGCCGCCGTGGCAATGAAAGCATTCAAGCCGCTCGGTGAAGAACAGCTCTAAGCCGCGCAACGCCGAAGCCGACATGGCCGTTTTGTCGTTCTGGTACGTGTATCGATCGAAAGCGGAATTGCCCGAGATCAACGTGCGCAGAAAAGCAGCCAGCGCCTTGGTGATGTTCGCAAACGACACGGGCGCGGGATCATCGGGAAACGCCTGCGCAAACTGCCGGGGATAAGACACATCAGCCATGTAGCGCGCCAGGATTTGTGGCTCATTGCCTGTGGCGCCTAACTCGACTGGCCGCTCACCAAATATGGGAATGGGTATCTGCTGCTCAAGCAACAACAGCGCAGGGTTCGCCCAGGTTTGCGTGCCGTTGTAAGCCACGTTCACCAAAGCCATGGAACCTCGCGGCGTCATCTGGCCTGTCGATCCCGTGGCGGCGGGCATGCCATCGCTAAATGCCAGCTCCTGCTTGTGACACGAAGCGCACGACTGCGTTTCATTGCCCGACAATCTGCCATCGTAAAACAAGCGACGCCCCAACTGCACCTTCTCATTCGTCATGGGATTGTCGGCTGGCACAGCGGGCACAGGAAAACCTGGCGGCAGTGACCACGTAAAGGTTGACGTCCGGTGTTCGCCGCACGCGAGTAACGTGCAACAAGATCCGACCACAAGCGCCACTGTGAGGCTCGCAGCTTTCATCGCTTCATTCCACGCGAAAGAATTTTTGTGCAGAGCACGCACCAGCGCATTGCCCACTGCTTGCGTCCAATCCCAAACCAGCAAGCACTTGCTGACACTCGGGATCGCTGGCGTCAGACATACATCCGGGTGCCGTCGCCACAGTGTTCAGCAGAACATTCGATGCGTTTAACAGCGCCGCCAGATCAACCACGATCATTTTTGATGGATCCCAACCAAGCAGCGTGATCTCCGCGCGATTCGAACGTGCACACGCGGTGGTGGGAGCCACGGTGGCCGCCGCTGATTGACAGCCGGTGCTGCCAATGTGCACCAGCCACTGTGTGGGCGGCACCGCGGGATCATCACCTGTGGAGCTAAAGTCAACGCGCAAAAACTTATAGCCTGCCTGCCATCCCCAAAACATTGAACCCAAGTTAAGCGGAGCTTTGGCCAAGCCAACATTTTGGTGTGCCTCGCCCTCAGGAACACCCAAGCTAAAACGCACGCCTGCGATCTTTGCGCCGTCTTTCATGCCGCGAATGCTGGCGTTCGTCTCGGGCGTCCCAAGTTCGCCACACGGGCCTGAGGCGTTCTCAAAATCCAGCAAAGCCACAGTTTCACTTTGCCACTTCTGATCCGCTACGAGCTTCACGGGATGCTCACCTCCTGCCGCATCAAGCGTACGTACATTCGAGATGAACATGCGGAAGTCTTCTACCGATACGTTCGCCGCCGTTGTGCCCACGCCGGGATAAACGGTGCCACACGCGAACGGCGCCGCGCCCACACGCGCCGTAAAAGAAAGTTGCACGGGCGCCTCGTCGTCACCGCCACAGCCGATGGCCCCCCATGCCAGCGCCAACGTTGCGCACACGCCAAAGCAAAACCGAGATCCACGCATCTGTAACACGTTACACGCAAAGCCCTCAAACGCAGCCTCTTTGCGCGCCCTGCGACAATTTGCCCTACGCTCTTCCCGCGATGGCGCTTGCCTCGTGGCACGGCACGCGGCAACTTGTGCCACCTCCTATGCCATTGGCCTTCGATAGCGCCCACCGCATAAACCTTGCGTGGCTGTTCCGCCTGCGCTGGGGCGCCGTACTCGGCCAGGTGGCCACCATCGGCATCGCGCATTTTGCGCTGGATATCACCTTGCCTCTGTTTTGGCTCACCACCGTTGTGGCGCTGGAAGTGGGCGTGAACCTCGCAATGCACGCCTGGCTTAACCGACGTGCCGCGATCACACCCGCACCATTGGCTGGCGGATTGGCTTTCGACGTGGTGATCCTAACAACCTTGCTGCTGTTGTCCGGCGGGCCGCACAATCCCTTTAGCTTCCTTTACTTGGTGTACATCGCTTTGGCGGCGATCGCCTTGCCTCCGCAAGTGGTGTGGGGCCTGGTGTCGCTTGCGGCCGCCGGTTCGGCCCTGCTGTTTGTGCTGCCAAGTTATCCGTTGCACATCCATGGTGGTGGTGAAGGCCTTTTTAATCTGCATTTGCAGGGCATGTGGGTGGCGTTCACGGTGGCGGCCAGCTTCATCGTGTTCTTTGTGATGCGCATCCGCGGCGCGCTGGCGGCGCGAGAAGCGGAGCTGCAACAAGTGCGGCAGAACAATGAGCGCAACGAGAAGCTATCAGCTTTGGCCACGCTGGCGGCGGGGGCGGCTCATGAACTGGCAACGCCGTTGGCCACCATCGCCACGGTGGCGCGCGAACTTGAACTTGCCTTGGAGCACGCGGAAGCCGATTTGGTGGATGACGCGCGGCTGGTGCGACAACAAGTGGATCGCTGCCGCCAAGTGCTTGCACAAATGTCTGCAGACACGGGTGCCACGATGGCGGACGCCTTCGAGACAAGGTCGCTGGCGTCCGTGATGAACGACGTGGCCGAAGGTCTCGCGCAAGAATCTGGTGTTCTTCAATTTGTGTGGACCGGCGATGCCCAAGCCGTGTATCTGCGTGCACCGCGCACGCCCTTGCGGCAGGCTCTCACAAACTTGATCAAAAACGGTTGGGACGCCTGCCGCGCGGCTGGCGTGGCGATGACGGTGGTTGTACACACCGAATGCGAACATGACGTTGCAACCATCGCCATCATCGACAAAGGCATCGGCATGGCGCCCGACGTGGTGGAACGGACGGGGCAACCGTTTTTCACAACGAAGCCGGTGGGCCAGGGCATGGGTCTTGGGGTGTTTGTGGCGCGCAGTGTGGCCGAACGTTTGGGTGGCCACGTGTTGTTTTCGTCCACCGAGGGACAAGGCACCACAGTGAAGATGTGCTTGCCGGTGGCCGTAAATGACTGATTCGAAGACACCAGGACTTTTGTTGGTGGACGATGACGATGTGTTTCGTGACCGCCTGGCGAAGGCCTTGCGTCAGCGAAACATGACCGTGCACACCGCCGCCACGGCCGAGGCCGCCATTGCGTCACTGGCTACGTCTGCGTTTGATTTCGCCGTCATCGACTTACGCATGCCGAAAGGCTCGGGTCTCGACGTTGTGCAGGCGCTCGCACAGCAACAACCTCAGGCGCGCATCGTGGTGCTCACCGGCTATGGCAGCATCGCCACGGCCGTGGAGGCAACGCGTTTGGGGGCCACCGCCTACCTGCCTAAACCGGCCGACGCCGACGACATCCTGCGTGCGCTTAGCGCCCCGCCAGCGCCAAACACACGCGCCGCTCCAGACACACCCAGTTTGGCACGCGTGGAATGGGAGCACATCAATCGAGTGTTGGCTGATTGCGACAACAATTTGTCCGAAGCCGCACGACGCCTCGGCATCCATCGACGTTCGTTGCAGCGAAAAATTCAGAAATATCCGCCCAAACGCTGACGAGCTGTGTTTATCGGCGAGCGGACCTGAGTTTGCTAACCCGTTTGGTGAAAGCGCGACACGGTCTGATGGGTTGTTAAATAAGTCTCACAGTCGCCGGGTCGAAGCGTGGTCCATTTGGCGTGTATGCTGCGCTTCTTCACCCCACATCGTGTCAACGTTGCCTCCCCACGTATCTGATTCGCACGGCGTTTCCGCCGCGGGCCTGTTCGTGCCCGAGAATGACCCGTGGTATGCGTTGGCCCAGGCGGCGCGCGCTGGCGATCAACGCGCAACCACGCAGCTGCTTGAGTGTGTGGCCCCTTCCATGCTGCACGTGATTCGAAAGATGGTGTCAACGGACATCGAGGATCTGCTGCAAGACGCGTTGCTGGCGTTCCTCAACGCCCTGCCCCGGTTCCGTCACACGGCCAGCACCCGCCACTTTGCTTGCCGTGTGGCTGTGTTGACGTGCATGGCGTACAGGCGCAAGCAGCGGCCGTGGTATCAACGTTTGTGGTCTGACGCCACGGTGTTGGATCAATTGCCGGGCCAAGAGCCCTTGCCCAGCGACGCATTATCCACCAAGCAACAAGAACAAGCTGTGCGCCGCCTGGTGGAGCGCTTGCCCGCCGCGCAAGCCGAAGTGCTGCTGATGCATGTGGTGGCGGAGCTATCCCTGCCCGAAGTTGCGGCCACTTTGCAAATTCCGCTTGAGACAGCACGCAGCCGTCTGCGCCTCGCGCTCACGCGCCTACGCAAGAAACTGAACGTGGGCGAGCAACGCATTGAAGATTGGTTGGCAAACGCATGAAACGTTCATCACGTTTGCCACCACCAGGCCACGACAGCGAGGAGCAGCGCGTGCTGCAACTTGTGGCGCGCGCTTATCCGGCGCGGCACGCGCATGATGACGCTCATGTGATCACGCGTGCGGTGGGACGCACAAAGTCCAGGCAGCAACCGAGGGCGCTTGGGAGCAGAACGCTGCGCTGGTCATGGGCGCTGATCTTGGTGGGCGTGCTGTCAGGTGGTGCGCTGGCGGCCGTGGCGTTCCGCTCGCAGTGGCAGCGGCCCGCTTCGCCTCAACCAGTCCCGCCGCCTCCGGCGCGTTTGCCAGCTCTTGCGCCACCTTCGCCACCGCTTCCGCCGCCGGAACCACCGCCACGCCCGATTGCCACAACGAAACCACGCGCGCTCGCCGCCACGCCTGCGCCCAGCACAGACGCGGCTGCTGAAAACGGCGCCGGCCAGCTGTTCGAAGAGGCGAGACGCGCACGAGCGATGGGTTGGGACCCGCTGGCGGCGCAAAAATTCGAAGAATTGTTGTCTCGATTTCCCGATAGCCCCGAAGCCGACGTTTCGCGCTTGGCCGCGGGCCGGCTTTACCGACGCCTCGGCAATCACACTGCGGCCCTGGCCGCCTTCTCCTCGTATCTGCGGCACAACCCGGGTGGCGCTCTTGAAGAAGAAGCGATGGCTGGCACCGCGCAAAGCCTTGAGTCGTTGGGCCAAGACGCAGCCGCCGCCTGGCAAGCGTTGGCCGCCGCTCATCCACAATCGCCCTACCTCAAGGAGCGCGCAAGCAAGCCGTGATGACAATCTCTTTCTTGTTGTTGTGCCTCACCGCGCCGGGCACAAGCGCCGAGGTGGAGGTGATCAGCGTGCGGCCCCCCGGTGATACAAGCCACGTGGTATCTGAACTGGTCGAAGCGCTGGTGTCTGAGCCCTTGTTGGTGCATTGGCAAGCGCGCAGCGATCTCAAGAGCGATGATTTTCTGAAAGCCTCGCACAACGGGCCGGCGCGCCCTGCGGCTTGGATCGATCTGCGCGATCGCAAGAATGTGAAGATCTACTTTCGGGACGCGAACGCGCAGCGCTTCTTCGTGCGACGGCTTCCCGAACAAAACAACGACACGATCCTCGCGGAACAAGCCGCGCAGTTGCTGGCGCCCACCTTCGCCGCGCTTGACGATCGTGCACAAGTGGCGCTGACGCTGGATGAGATCAAAAGCGAGTTGCCGCACCCGCCGCCGCCGATCGTCGCGGCGCACACCACCACGGCCCCTGCACCTCGCGCGGTAGAGCGGCAAACCCAAACGCGCGCCTTGGCGCTTGAAACGACCTACGCGGCACACTGGCTGATGGCCACGGGGGCCGCAGCGCAGGGGCCGCGGCTGCGTCTATCGTCGCGGTGGAACAACCGCCTGGGTGACGTAACGGTGTGGACCTCGGTCTGGAAGCCGCTGCTTGTCGAGGCGCAAGATCTTGAAAGCAACGAGTGGTCGCTCAGTGTGTGGGACTGGAGGTTTGGCCTGGCCTTCACGATCGCCCGCACTGAAGACGTCGCCTTCGTTGTGGGCGTGGGCGGCGGAGGCGACTGGGTTTCTGGCGCGCCGACCTCCACGGTCGAGGCGCCGCGGTCACTCGTGCTGCCGGCCTTGCGGTGGGAACTACGCACGGAGCTGCGTTTGGCCGCTTGGCTGTTTGGCACCTTGGGCGTCGGCTTAGACGCCATTCCCCCAACCACCATTTCGCCCCCCGACGCCACGGGCGCCGCTTTGCGGTTGGCCACGTGGCAGCCCGGAGCGTGGGTGGGCCTTGAGGCGCGTACCTCACAATTTTGAAGTTTCAGTGACCCGATCCCGCTCGTGCGTTCACTTGTGCAAAGGACCCACCCCATGAAACATGCTCCCTCACCCGTGCCCCTCGTGGCCCCACGCCTAACCAGGCGCTGCGGGGCGAATCAATTAACCCTCGTGGCAAGCCTTGCCATGGCCCTGTGTGGCAGCAGCGCATGTACCGCTGTTGTGCAAAGCGGCCCGTTGTCTTCGCGACCGGCGCAAGGCAATCAAGTGTTTCTATCCACGGGCGCCGCACCCCGGCCTTACCAAACGTTGGGATTCGTGCAGGCAACTGGTTTTGGCAACCAGGTGGCCGGCGTGCTCGACGTGGGCGACGCGCAGATTGACGGAACCATCAAGGGCGCCTTGGTCAACGCCGCCATCAAGATGGGCGGCAACGGCGTCATCAACATCGAGTTTCTCGATGAGAACCCACAAACACCCGCTGAACGAGCCGGCGATTTGGCTGATTCACTCAAGACGAACAGCCAAGGCAAACGAGAAGTCAAAACGCGTTGGCGCTCTGTGCACGCCAAAGGCGAAGTGATCCGCTTCCTTTAACCCTTTCCACCAGGTACCCCATGAAAACCTCTTATCGCTCTTCGTTCTTCAAAGCAGCCGCGGTCGCTGTGTGCCTTTCGCTGTCGGCTTGCACGATCGTGAACACAGCCACCTTACCCACCGATCCAAACCTGCATGCGCCGTTCGTCACCACGGGTGACATTCAAGGGCCGTATCAAAGTTTGGGTCTGATCCAGGTCACGCGTAAAGGCCACCTGTTGTTCGGCTTTGTGGATATCGTGGGCACTGACATTCAAACCGGCTTCAATGAAACGTTGATGCCTGAGATCCGCCGCCTCAATGGCGACGGCATCATCAACGTACGCTTTCACCAAACCCAAGTGCTGCCCGTAACACAGGTGGTGCAGGCTATCTTCTTCGTGATCCCGTTCTTGTGGACCGAAGTGACGATCACCGGCGAGGTTGTAAAGTTGGCACCAGGCGGCACCGTGCAACCCGTGTTGCAACAAGGTTGATCTGTTTTGCACCAGCGCCGTGTGAGTCACGCGGCGCTGATGCGCTAAAAGCGTTCGGCAGACGCGCGCTGCCAGTCGTTGATGAACGACGCGGGCACCGTGGCGTCGGAAAGCAGGCAACCTTCCTCGATCTGCGGGTAAAGTTCAGCCAAGGTGCGCGCCACAAAGCCATCCACTTGCCGCAAGATCATATCGCGGCGCACTTGGCGTGGGCTCTCAAGCCCTGCGCAGCCCAGCAGCTCCAGATAGGCTTTGATTGTGGCCTTGTGATACCGGGCCACGCGGGGCGCCTTCGCCTCGGGAACCAGACCCACGGCGCGCGACGGATCTTGCGTGGCCACCCCCACGGGGCACGTATTGTCGTTGCACCGCCGTGCTTGAATGCACCCAAGCGCAAACAACATCGGACGCGCGGCGTTGCACATATCGGCGCCGAGCGCCATCAGACGAAACATGTGAAAGCCGGTCACCACTTTGCCTGCGGCGATCACGCGTATTTTGTCGCGCAGACCAACGCCCCTCAAGGCGTTATCAACAAATGTCAGCCCCTGCCGCAACGGTGTGCCCACGGAATTCGACAATTCAACGGGCGCGGCGCCTGTGCCGCCTTCAGCGCCGTCCACGGTGATGAAATCAGGAATGATGCCGGTCTTCACCATCGCCTTGCAGATGGCTAGAAAGTCGGCGGGCTTGCCCACGCAAAGTTTAAAGCCCACAGGTTTACCGCCACTGAGCTCGCGCAGCTTGGCAATGAATTCAAGCAGCCCGATGGGTGAACCAAACGCGCTGTGTGCGGGCGGCGAAAGCACATCGTGTCCCATACGCACGCCGCGAATCTGTGCGATCTCGCGCGTCAGCTTTGCGGCAGGCAAGATGCCGCCGTGGCCAGGCTTCGCGCCCTGCGAAAGCTTGAGCTCGATCATCTTCACAACCTCGCGTTGCGCGTTCTCCGCGAAGCGCTCGGGATCAAAGCCACCCTCGGGCGTGCGGCAGCCAAAGTAGCCGGTCCCGACCTGCCAAATCAGATCGCCTCCCGGTTGCAGGTGGTAAGGCGAAATGCCTCCCTCACCTGTGTTGTGGGCGAAGCCGCCCTGCTTGGCCGCCATATTCAACGCCAAGATGGCGTTGGGGCTCAATGATCCGAAGCTCATGGCGGAGATGTTCAGATGTGACGCGCGGTAGGGCTTCGTGCACGCCGGGCCGCCCACCAGCACACGCGGATCGTCGTGCAGGTAGGGCTTAGGCAAGATCGAATGGTTCATCCATTCATATCCACCTGCATACACTTCGCGTTGGGTGCCAAACGGCATCGTGTCGAGATCACCCTTGGCACGTTGATAAATGACCGAACGCTGTTCGCGGCTAAATGGCTTGCCGTCGATGTTTGATTCCACGAAGTACTGCTGCATCTCCGGGCGGAACGCCTCCATGAGGTAGCGGCCGTGGCCCACCACGGGATACACGCGCAACAGCGAGTGCCGCTTCTGGAGCACGTCGTGAACGCCCAGGCCAATGAGCGGCCCAACGCCCACAAACGCCCAGAGTGCCCCAGGCCACACACCCGACAGCGCCCACAAACACAAGGGCAACAACAGCGCACAAACGAAGAAGATTTTTCTAGCCATGACGTTGGACGTTTCGCGATCGTACCGTTAGACGCGCAGCGGCCCAAATAGTCACGCAAGAAGTGAATGCGTCATATTGTCGCAGAAACCTCAATAACCTTGGCAACGCTACCGCGAAACGCTACGAGCCGGGGGTGACCCTTCGTCGATCCATCGTCCTCGCCACCGCAGTCCTTTGCGCAAAGGTGTCTCTCGCACACGCTCATCATGACGGTGGTGCCGCACTGCCCGTCGCTTTGAACGTGCCCGGCAACGTGGCGGGGCTTTCGATTCACACGCCCCAGACGCGCTTTGGCCTCAGCAGCCGGTTGTTTCGGGTGACCGGTCACCCGCTCTATGGCCCGTTGACCGGGGGCGACGCCACGGTGCTGGTAAACGCGCTTTACGGCATGGTGGGTTTGGGCCCGCGGTTTGCGGCCGAAGCGCTGTTGCCGATAATTTCTGATTTCCCCGCCGGCGCTGGCCACGGACACACGGGGCTCGCCGACGTACGCTTGGGCTTGCGCGCGTTTGTTCCGATGCAAACGTTGGGTTGGTCCGCCGCGGTCGAAACCTCGGTGCCCACAGGCAGCGCGGAGCATGGCTTCGGCGCTGATGCGTTCGTGTCTCGGCTCTCGACGCGGCTTGCGTATGATGTTGTGCAGGAGCGTTTGCGCGTGTTCACAGAAGCGGGCATCGCGTGGGCGTGGGATGAATCACGCGGCACCATGGCTGACGTGGCGTTGGCGGCCGCTTGGCAAACCACACGGGTGGCCGGCCTCTATGTCGAGGCACGAGTGCTTGCAGCCGTTGAGCAAGGCCGCGACAACTTAACCGAGGTGGGTGGCCGCTCACGCGCCGCGGGCGACACCAGCGTTGTGCTCACGCCGGCCGTAACGTTGGCGCTCACACCAAACCTAACGCTGGCGGCCGGCCCTCAATTTCCACTCGGCTTTGAAGACTTCGCGTACGGAGCGATCGCTTCGCTTACCTATCGCCCGTAGCCGACGAAACTTTCGCGGCGTTGACCTTATTGAGCGCAGGCGCATAGCGGCTCAGGCGCAGCAGGCTCACCAGGGGCTGCGGCTCTTTCACAAGTGCCATGTGATCGAACGCGGTGTTCATCCGCACAAGGTGCGCGTGGCGCAAGCGCGAGGTTGGCGTGACAGGGATCTCGTCAAGCTTGATGGCCGAACGAAAGCGTTTCACAAAAGGCGTGGCCCATTCCGCGGTGGTCTTCACCACAAGCACCATGCGGTGGTCATCGCTTTGTTTGAGCCACGTGGCGTAATCGTCTTCGAACCCGTAAAGCGCATCGACCAGGAAAATCTCTGTTACGCGCGGGTGTTTGAGCCACGACACGATCGTGCGGTAGGCCGCGCTGTGGCCCATCAACACAACGGGTCCGCGGCGTGAAAACGCTTTAGGCTTCGCGGCGCGGACGGTGCTGAGCAGTTCTTCAAGATCGGGCCACACCACATTCTCCTGCGGCGAAGCCGGCGCCTCGGGCGCCACAAACGTGGCCGGCAATTGGCTGCGGGCAAACTTTGCGGCCAGTTCATGCTCCTGCCACGCCGAATCCACGTTGTTGTAAAACCCGTGCACATACACCACGGTAAACACTGGGCTGACGCCCGCAGGCCTGTACACATAAACAGGGCCGCGCTTCGTGTTCACACGGTGGTGCATCTCTTTTGACGGAGCCGTCTTCGCCGCCGCTTCACTGTAATTGCCCGCGCCAAGCCACGCGCCCAACACCACCGCCACACCAAACAACCACCTAAGGCTTCGTTGTTTCACGCTTGGTCACCAACATGTGCCCATGGCCATCTCGATCGGGATACCCATAACGGAACGGCAGGGGACGTTGCGGTTGCGTGCGCCACATTTCGATGAACGACTGTGCGATGTATTCATTCGCTTCGTGCAAGAACGATCCATGAAACTGTCCGTACGTGGTTTGGCTGAAGCCCTGTGCCTTGGCGTATCCCGGTGCAAACCCTGTGCTGTCTGAGATCATAAACACCGCGGTGTCTGCCAAACATTGGCGGATCATCGAGAATGTTCCCCACCACAAAAGGTAGCTGGCGGCCTTCGTCATCGCCAACACCTTCTGCTTGGCGCGCAAGTGCAGAAGCACGCGGCTGTCCTTTTTGAGGCGCTCGTCCGAGAGGTCGGCAGCGATGTGGCGGAACACACGCGTGGTGGTTTCACCCGGGCGTTTGAATTGCACTTCGATGTTAGGAAAAAAGGTGGATCGCAAGTGCCCGCGCGCCGCCGCGGCGTTGGCCTCCGCCTCGCGTTTATCAAGGTCGCTCTTGTTCCAGTAGTCAAGCGATCCGTCGGGCGCAATATCGAAGTACCGAAAACCGGTGGTCTCGAATCCCCACAGCGAGATCGCATACAACGAAAACACGATCTCCGCGGGCAGAGGCGAATGCGACATGCTGGACAAGTTGGTGGTCTTGGAATGTTCCACGGCCACCAGGCGGCGCAGGTTGTCGCCCGCTTGGATCAAGGCAGCTTCCAAAGCCTCTGGCTTGACCCGCGACGCCGCTCGTACATCGCCTGAAACTTCCAACGACAGCGTTGTGATCTCTTTGGCGTTCGGATAGGTGCCAAGCGCCGTCAGCAGATCGCCCCCACCGAACGGGTAGACAACAGGCAGGTCCAGATCTTGCGGCACCACCTGTGTGAGCAGCGGTTTTTCTCGTTGCGAAAAGCGCTTCAAAAACCGCGCCGAGACACCCGACAGACGCGCGCAGTACCCTGCATGCACGCCCTTCGAGACGGCAAGCGCGGCGGGTTCCTTCGTGCAGTTGATGAGGCGCGAGACGGCCAAAGCGTCAGCTCCTAAATCGTAGGCATCGGACGCCGTGGCGCCCGCCGTTGGATTTGGGCAAAGCATGCAAGCCACGCCCAACGCAAAACCACACATCAAGATCAAACGCCGCAGATTCATAGCTGTCACGCATTTAGGCGCAACCATGCGGGCGTTGCAATCCGAACTTACACGCCGCGATCCAAAACCTCACGCAAACGCAGCAACAGCGCTTGGTTGGAAAACGGCTTGGCAATGAAGGGATACCGCCCCTGCGTTAGTTGCGCCTGTTGTTCGGGATCCTCCACGTGCCCCGACATCGCCAGCACCGGCAGCCGCGGGTAAAGCCGCCGCAGGTGTGCCGCCAAATCAAGCCCGCTTTGGCCCGGCAAGCGGACGTCGGTGAGCAGAACTTGCACGTTCGCCAATGCATCGCCTAGGGCAAGCGCCTGCTCGGTTGAAGCCACGGCGGTCACGTGGTAGCCGCGGTCTTGCAGCAAGCGGGACAGAACGGACCGAACCGGTCCATCGTCTTCGACAAGCAAGATGTGTTCAGTGCCCTCCAATTGGGCCCGGCTTGGGGGCACAGCGGCTCTGGCGAATGGTTGATCGGACACCGGCAAAAGAACCTCGAAGAGACTGCCACGCGCCGAGGTCTCTTTGAGCCGCAGCAAGCCACCGTAGCGCTGCACGATGCCCAACGACGTGGGCAACCCCAGCCCGGTGCCACCGTGCCCTTTGGTCGTAAAATACGGCTCAAAGATATGGCAAAGCGCCTCGCGATCAATGCCAGGCCCCTCGTCGCGCACCACGAGGCGCGCGTATGTGCCAGGCGGCAACGACGACGGGCGTTCGGGATCCTCCAGCGACAGCGTCACCGCCTGCAGCGACAACACCACGCGCCCGCCTCTCGGCATCGCCTCGCGGGCGTTCAGGATCAAGTGCAGCAGCACCAGCTGCACGTCGCTTGGCTCGGCCACCACGGGCAGTTGGCGCTCTTCACAGCGCACACTGACATCCAGACGTTCGCCGGCGGCTCGGCTTAACATCGTGTGCGATTTGTGCAGCAACGACACAAAATCAAGCACAGCCACGGGACGTACGTTCTTGCGACCAAACGCCAACAGCGACGAGGTCAAATTGGTGGCGCGTTCAAGCGTGAGACTGATCGCCTGCAGGCTTGTTTGCTTGATCTCGTCTGTCACGTTGGGCTCTTGCAAAAACGACGACTCAGCCATCAAGACGGTGAGCAAATTGTTGAAGTCGTGTGCCACACCGGCGGCCAACCGCCCCAACGCTTCAAGCCGTTGCGCCTCTACCAAGCGCTCTTGCAGAGCGTGCTGTTCAGTGATGTCTGAGACGCCACCCACCACGCCTTCGAGGGCGCCGTTTTCGCTTAACACCGGCACGATCCGATCGCGTAGCCATCTTGTGCGGCCTGCGCCATCGATGATGCGGTACTCGTTCAAGAGGCTGCGGCCACGCCTGATCTCGTCCAACAGACCAAGCAGCCGCTCTCGGTCTTCTGCATGCACAACCTGCATCCAACCACCGCGCGCGCGCACGTCCGCAATTGTGAGGCCGGTGGTGCGCTCAAACGATCCCGCCACCACGTGAGGCACGTGCTCCTCCCCGCGCACTTCGTATACGTAATCCGTGGCGTGCGTGGTGAACAAGCGCAACCGCTCTTCACCTTTGCGCAGTTCCTCTTCGCTTGCCTTGCGTGCGGTGATGTCAACAACGGTGCCAATCATTCGCAAGGGACGCCCTTGCTGATCGGACACCACGCGCCCCCGCCCTTCAACCCACCTCACGTCGTTGGCTGGCAGAATCAGACGATGCTCGATCGTGTAATCTTGGCGCAACCCCCTCACGGCGTCGGCAATGGTTTGCTCCACGCGCTGCCGATCGTCGGGATGGATGCGGGCTGCGAAGGATGCATACTCACCCGTGAACTGTTCGGGCGTGACGTCATAAATGCGGTGGGTAACGTCCGACCAACGAATCACATTGGTGGCAATGTCCCAGCTCCAGACGCCGACGCCTGCGCTGCGCAGGGCCTCATTCAGATCTTCAACCGGGAACGTATCGGTGATGCGGCTCATCAAGATCCTGAAAGAAGCACAATAACCCAGATGGGCCTCTCAGCAAAATAACGCGACGCCCGTTTTTCGTGCCCGCAACAATTCCCCGCCGCCCCATCAGATGTGCAGCTGATATCGTTGGCGGCGTGTCTACCCCTACCCGCCACTTAGGGTTGTTCGCGACCACGGCCCTTGTTGTGGCCAGCATGGTGGGCACAGGCGTGTTCACCACCACTGGTTTTTTGCTGGCCGACTTGCGTTCAGGCTTGTGGGTGCTGCTGGCGTGGCTTGCGGGTGGCGTGCTCGCGGCGTGCGGCGCGCTTTGCTACGGCGCCCTGGCCAGCACGATTCCCGAAAGCGGCGGCGAGTACGTGTTTCTCTCGCGCACGGTTCACCCCGCCGCTGGCTATCTGGCGGGGTGGATGTCGTTGACGGCGGGCTTCGCGGCGCCACTGGCTTCGGCTGCCATCGCCTTCGGCAAATACGCGTCGCCGTTTTTGCCTGCGGGCTTTCCGCCCACAATCACAACTGTATTGATCCTTTGCGCGGCGGCATTGTTGCACGCTGTTTCGCACCGTCATGGCTCCCGCGTGCACGCATGGGTTGTGGTGTGTGAGCTGATCTTGATCGTCTCACTGGCGGTGTTTGGCCTGTGCCAGGCGCAAGTGCCGCTTGGCACCACCCTCACCGCGCAACCAGTGTCGTTTCCCATCGCCGACTTCGCTGTGTCGTTGGTGTGGGTTTCATTTAGCTACGCGGGTTGGAACGCAGGCGTCTACATCGGCGGCGAAGTGAAAAACCCCGAGAAAACATTGCCGCGCGCGCTGCTGCTGGGCACCGGCTTCACAACCTTGCTTTATTTGTTGCTCAACACGGCGTTCGTGCGCGCCGGTGATCCCGCATTGATGGCGGGCAAACTGGAAGTGGGCAAAATCGCCGCGATCATGTGGGGCGGCCCCGCGCTTGGAACGCTGGTGTCGGCACTTGTGGCGTTGGCCTTGGCTGCCAGCATCTCAGCGTTGACGTTCACAGGCCCGCGCGTGGTGGGTCGCATGGCGCAAGACGCATATCTGCCGCCATGGCTCGCACCGCCGCCTGGGCAACCGCCACGGCACGCCATCACACTCATTTTGTTGCTGTCGGTCGCCTTAGCCACCACAGCAACCTATGAACACTTGCTGACATACATCGGTGTGTTACTAGGCCTCAGCAACGCAGCCACTGTGTTTGGCCTGTTCCGTCTCAAGCAGAAGCAGCCTGGCCTCAAAGTTGTTGGTTGGCCCTTCGTGCCAGTGGTGTTTTTGCTGTTGGTGGCGTGGATGGTGGCGTTCACCATCTACCGCAAGCCATTCGAAAGCGTGATCAGCGGCGCCACGTTGGTGGCGGGCCTCGTGGCTTATCGCCTTCAACGCCGCATGAAGGCTGCACCAACGGTGATGTGACTGTTGGTTCCGCTAGTCTGTGCAAGCGCATGTGCAGCGGGCGACCCCGTGAATCAACACAGGGCCGCCCGGCGTTCAGGGCAGGTAGGCGCGCTGCACGCCGCCGCCACAAACAGTTTTTTGCTCTCGCCTTATTTGCCGTCGCCGTCGAAATCGCCAGGCAACTTCCGCTCGATGCGATCCCAAGCGTCACGCGTGGCTTGTTTGGCGCGATCCCAGCTCAAGCGCGAGTTGCCTCGCTTGTTGTCCCAGTTGCGGCTCAAGTCCGATTCAACATCGTCGAAGCGCTTGCTTACCGGGTGTTGTCCCCGCGTTTCCCAGCCATATTGATAAGCGGGCCCCAGATCGTCGTAGCTCGTGTCTTTCGAGTAAGGTCGCGAGGCATAGTTCTCGCTCCAATATTCATTTTCGACCTTAGGGTCGATGGAATCAGCAATCGCCCTTCCAGCTACGGCCCCACCCGCCAAACCAACAGCCCCACCAATCACAGCACCCACCACGTTGCCCACCCCGGGGATCGCAGTGCCCAAAGCTGCACCCGCGGCCGCGCCTGCCAACGCCCCCGCGCCCGTACCCACAGCTTCTTTCGTGTCTTTATCCATTGCGTTTGAATTCGGCATTTTGATCCTCCGCAACGTGACTATTCACATCGCGTACCAACGCTGATCGCGGCCGAAACAAGGGCGTAAACGCACAACCGTTCCACTCCTGTGACAAACGCCGACGGCACGTCACGATCGACGCCTGCGCAACGCTAGGGGACCACGGCTAATCTGCCTCGAACCCGATGCGCGCATGGGTCCCATCACAGAACGGCTTTTTGGCCGAGCCACCACATCGACACAACTTCGCGCTGGTGACACGGTGAAGGATGCGACCTGTGCCTGCGCAGATCTCAAGGTTGCCCGTCACAAACAAGGGCCCGTTGGGCTGCGGGCTCACCGCCAGGGCACCACCTCGCTCGGCCAACGGCTCAGTTGATATCGTGGCCGGCTCACCCGTGGCGCTGAACTTGATGCCATTGTGTGAGCCGTCGCAAAAAGGTTTGTTCTGCGAAGCGCCGCAGCGGCACAAGGTGGCGCGAATCATGGGTTCACGTCCATCAAGTTGCAGATCCGCCGTGAAAGCATAAGGTCCATTTTCGCGCACGCGAGCCACATTCACGAGCGGAACACGTTCATTTGGCTCACCATCTGTGCGTTCATACGTGATGGCCCCCGAGGGGCACATTTGTGCGATCGCCACCACGGTGTCTGCCGACGCGGCGTCAGGATGGATCCACGCCCCTGGCACATTCGCAAGGAACACGTCGGGCCCGTTGAGCACACAATGGCGAGAGTGAATGCAGCGTTTGGCCTCGAATGCCAAGGTTATCCGTTTGCCAGTCACGCGTTCGATGCCGTCTTCACCTTTGACGGTGGGCTCTGCCGTGATCGGCAAGGAGATCTGTGTGGAGATTTGTTGCGGCACAGGTGCGCTCACCGGCGATGCCGACAATCGATCGCGCAACCGTCGCAAACGATCGGCCACCGGCGCCAAGTCGGCAGACACTTCAGTTGCCAGCAACTCACACCGCGCTGTCAACTCATGCGCGCGCTCACAGAACAGCCGGCGAGCGGCTTCGTGTTGAGGCAAAGTGTCAAGCGAGCGCGAGATGGCAAACGTAATGCCAGCGCGCACGCCCGGGTGAGCGGCGCCAGCTGGCATCTTGGTCAGCACGTTGGAAGTGACTGTCATGGCGTGCATGAGATCCACCGTGAGGCCTGCAAGCATGCGGCGCTCCGCCTCTGATTCCTCCACTGTGCCAAACACGCGGCCGAGCAATCGCACGATCATTGTGTAAAGCGCGTTCGCAAAGTCCAGGACGCGAGCCGCAGCCGCGTCATCGATGTAAACGCGATCCTCGGGGGACGGCGGTTTACGCATCACCGGGTTGCGGGCCACAGGACGCGCGGGATCGAAATCAGGCCGCGCTTTCCGCAATTCCTGATACTCCCTTTGCAGCTGCACAAAACGCGCGTAATGGCCCGCCGATGACGACACGCTGGCGCCTTCGCCTTGGGTCAAGATGAGTTGAATCGCCCGTTCAGCCGAAGCTAGATCCGTGATGGCGAATAGACCGTCCAATGCGAAAATCTTTTGATCCACCTGCCCGCGCGGATCGCCACAGAATAACTTCTGCTCACCTAACGTTGCGCAAAGCGATCGGCAGCCGTCCAAGATGCCCCGGTAAAGGTGCCCCACGGTGGCATAGTCCTGCGCGTTCGGCATCAAACGGCCCGGCAAGGTCGGGCGTTCGTAATCACCCTTTGCATACCCTTCGCCATCCGGCAGCTGCACGCCCTCAGGGCGCTCCATATAAACAAAGTGATCAATGGTGGCTTCATCAAGCCGCGACAACGATAAAAAAATGCCTGAGGGGTGATAGCCGCTGGCCACCGGCAAATTCGGACGCATCAAGTGGGGCGCCATGCCGATCGCCGTGCACAAATTGCTAACCAAAGCCAGGTGCACCATTTCCTCGCGGGCCACTTCATTCAAAGTGATGCGCCACCGGTTGATCGCCTCCAGCTCCAAAGCTGTCACGCCCTCGTCAATGTGCCGCTTTAGGCTGAACGACGCGTAAAGGTAGCAGCACATCAAACCATGTTCGATCTCGGCGGCCTCGCTGAGCAAGTACGCGAGTTGTTCACGGTGATTCACAACGATCTCGGGCTCTTGGTGGTTCATGAAGTAAAGCTCCGTCACAAACGATTGGCTGCCGCGTCGATCAAGCCGCGCACGGTGGCAGGGTCGTAGTGCCCCTCATGCAGAACGCCATTGAAGAAGAATGTGGGGGTGCTGTGCACGCCCGCAGCTTTACCGCCTTGCAGATCGTCTTCAACCCGCGCACGCACCTTGAGCGTGATCGCTCTTGCCAGCCCATCCAAATCAAGGTCCGCCGCATGCAAATCCGCTCGCAACTCAGCCTCATCCGGCGCGCGCGAGTGGCTCATCACGCGATCGTGAAACGGCCAGAACCTCCCTTGATCGGCGGCGGCTTCAGCAAGTTCCGCGAACAGTTGTGCGTTCGCGTGCAGGTGGCGCAAGGGAAAGTGCCGATATATGAAACGACACGAAACAGGCAAGTTGGGCAGCAACTGCACAAGAATGCGGTTCGATAAACGTGTGTGGGGGCAATCGTAATCCCCGTACTGCACAATCGTCACGTGTGCGTCCACGGGCCCCCGGGCATGATCGTGTGCGCCAACTGGAACAAGAAGCTGCTTCATCAACCCCTCCCAAAACGACACCGCTATCTAGCAGACAACGATGTTTCGCGTTGCCTTATGCGGTTCTTTCCGCCGCGACGTTTCCTTGTGGCAGGCAAGCCGCATCCGGCAGCCTTTGCATGCCACCGCCAGCCCACCCGCTTACGCTTGTGGTACATTCTGGCAACAAACGCGCACAAGGTGCCAAAGATCCCGTGAATCCCGCTGAATTGGTTTTGTTGGGTGTAGCTTTTGTTGGCAGTGCCTTTGCCTTCGCTCGCTACGTTGCCAAGACGTCTGCGCAAAGGGAACGCAGACGGCGGCAAAAGCTTGGCGCCGCCAACGCTGAACAAGAGCTGCAAACTATCACGGAGGAAACTTGCGTGATCTGCGAGAAGCCCGTGCAGGCCGAGCTTGATATTTTTGATGAGAAAACAAACACGTGGTGGCACCGGGCCTGCTGGCGCCAAAGCGTGCGATAAGGAAGCGGCATGAATCCGAAAGTTCTCGTTGGCGTGGGTGTGGCTTTGGCCATCGTGGTCATTGTCCCGTTGGTGTTCGTGACGAACGTTGATCCTGGGCACGTGGGCGTGCGGATCAACAAGTGCGCCGGCGGAGGCATCGATGATGTGCCTTTGGGCATCGGCTATCACTGGCAAGGGCCCTGCACCGACATCGCGAAATACCCGACCTATCAGCAAACCGTTGTGCTCACAAAGGGCAGCACGGAGGGTTCGCCACATGACGACTCGATCACCGTGACGTCTTCTGAGGGCTTGCCGATCAACGTTGATGTATCGATGTCGCTGACGCTGGAGGAGTCAAAAGTGCCGCACATCTACAAGAAATTTCGCCGCGACCTCGATCACATCTTGGTCACGTTCATGCGGCAAACCATTCGTGAAGCCTTGCAAGAGACATTTGCCAAATACACGGCCCAGCAACTTTATTCAGACAAACGTGAAATCGCGCGCGCCGAAGGCCAGGGCATCCTGACGAAACGCTTGATGGGCGACGGCTTTAACATCACGCAGTTCACACTCAACGAAACGCGCGTGCCAGACGCTGTCACCCAAGCGATCAACGCGAAGGTGGCGATGAGCCAAGAAGCGCAGCGCGCGGAGCAAGAGGTGCGTAAAACGCAAGCCATTGCAACGCAGAAGATCACACAAGCCGAAGGCGAAGCCACGGCGCAAAAACTGAAGGCCGACGCCGAAGCTTACTCCAACGACAAAATCTCAAAGTCGCTTACACCTGCCTTGGTGGAATACACCAAGATCATGCGCTGGGATGGCCACTTGCCGCAAATCACTGGCGGCGCCACACCAATGATCAACCTCAACAAGCAGCCTTAAATTTATCACCTAAGGCACGGCGCAAAAACGGCGCGGTGACGCTCGCCGTGGCGTGTGCCACTTCCGCGGGCGTGCCTTGCGCCACCACCAGCCCGCCTTCTTCACCGGCACCCGGGCCCATATCGATCAGCCAATCGCTTTGGCAGGCCACCGTCATGTCGTGTTCGATGGCGATCACCGTGTTTCCTGCGTCCACAAGGCCCTGAAGCTGCGTCATGAGCTTTTGCACATCCGCCGGATGCAAGCCGGTTGTGGGCTCATCAAGCACGTAAAGCGTGTTGCCCTTTTGTTGTCGTTGCAGCTCCGTGGCCAGCTTGATTCGTTGCGCTTCACCGCCTGAAAGCTCCGTGGCAGGTTGGCCGAGGCGCAGATAGCCGAGGCCCACTTCACGCAACACTTGTAGCGATCGCTGCACTTGCGGCGCACCGGCAAAGAACTTGAAGGCTTCATCCACGGTCAGGCGCAAAACGGCCGCGATGTGAAGGCCTTGGTAGTGGATCTGCAGCGTCTCGGCGTTGTAGCGGGCGCCCCCGCACGTGGGGCAAGGCGCATACACGCTGGGCAGGAACAGCAACTCAACCATAACAGAGCCTTCACCCTCACACGTCTCACACCGCCCTTTGGCGACGTTGAAGGAAAACCGGCCGGCGTCATAGTTGCGCGCACGCGCTTGCTTTGTGGCCGCAAACAACGCACGCACGGCATCGAAGAGCCCCGTGTACGTTGCCAGATTCGATCGCGGCGTGCGGCCAATCGGCCTTTGATCCACTTGCACCAAGCGCTTGATTCGTTCCATTCCCTGGCTGATGCGGCCACCGCGCGTGACGATGACCGTGCGCTCAAGCTCATCGACGCCTTCGTCTTCGATCGAGACCTCGCTGCCCAGATGCTTGGCCACCAATTCAACCAGGACTTGGCTCACCAAACTCGATTTTCCTGA
>JANRKS010000037.1:0-3507 GCA_033763315.1 Deltaproteobacteria bacterium | reverse complement strand
TTCCACCAGGGCGTCAAAGCCACCGTCATGGGACAGGTCGCGGTATCGATAAAATGTGTCCCTCGAAAAGCCCATCACCTTGCAGGCCCTGGACACATTTCCTAGCTCTTCCGCCAGCTTCAAAAGTCCGATCTTGTTCTTTATGATTTTCTGATCTGTAGTCATCTTGGGGGTTACCTCTCTGGAGCAATTCCGCTCCGTGGCTGCGGTTTATCGTCACAGCCAGGGTAACCCCCTTTTTCTTAGAGGTGTCAAATCAAGTCGTAGCTATTACACCTTAGGGACGGTGCCCGTTGTGCATCCGCCGCGCCCAGTCTCACTGTTTCCGGCCAGGCTGAAAAGGACTCCGCCCTTGTCGCCAGTTGTCTAACGCTTCATCGATTGTCTCTTTCATCATCTCCACTTTCAGGATCTTGAAGCCTGGGTATTGAACAGTGTAGACGGCAGGACGCACATAGTAGCGGAGAAGGCGCGGCCCTTTCGTATCGTCCAAAACTTCTCTTCTGATATTTTCGGGTAGGTGCTTGGGTTCGAACTGAACGATGTAACCTTCAGAGGCTTCAACGCTCTTCGTCTCCTGGGCGCTTCTTCGGAGACGCATCTTTACATCATAAAGACGGAGGTCGCGTTCGTCTTTAGTAAGTGCATCTGCCTGTATCTCCGACCGGTACGCGACAACCGCCAGTAGGGCTTGGACCTGATTGGACGTAAGTTCGCATCCAGCCAGCTCTCGCCTATTCGAAAGGTCAGGGTCGGGGTCAGACATAAACTTGTCAACAAGAATAGGTTCCGAACTTGTAGGCGACCTGCAACCAACCCATACAATCAAGAGCACGAGACCTATCCGGCATCGTTTCGGCTTCATCGCATCCCGTGCTATCCACAAATCCATCGTGATGATTCTCTCATGAATTCGCCGCGTTGGTCAGTCTTGAAAGCCGTCGCCAACCAGGCGATTCTGGACGCCTTCCATGCTCCCGGCCACCGTCCAATTCATCATCGCCATGATCGCCTCGGCGTTGGCTGATCGGCTGACAAGGAAGATGGAATACATGCGCGAAGAGCAACGCATCCTTCTGGAGTTATTGCACCAAGCTACCGGCAAAAAGCGTATCGCCTTCACTGCGGACCACCGGCGCCGCCTCGCCTTCAAGGGCAAAGAATTGCCGGCCAAAGAGCGCAAGGCTTGCTGCCATATTGTTCGCCCCGAAACTATCCTCGCATGGTATCGGCAGCTCGGTGCCCGAAAATATGAGAGTTCATGCACGCGCAACGTGGGCCGCCCGCGAAAGCCTGATGAAGTTCGCAATCTCGTCCTTCGATTTGCCTACGAAAACTTGGCTTGGGGCTACACAAAGATTCGCGATGCACTTCGCGGCCTGAAGATCGAGATAGGTCGCACCACCGTCGCTAACATTTTGGCCCAACTCACGCTGAGCGCTTCATCAAGTCCATCCGCAACGAGTGCCTCAATCACTTCATCGTGTTTGGTGAAGCCCACCTGCGACATCTTGTTCGCGAATACGTCGCCCACTACAACGCCGAACGATATCACCAAGGCCTCGGTGGCAAGCTTTTGATCGAAACTGCAGTCGCCTCCAACGACAACAGCTCCACCGCGATCGTCAAAACGCGTTCCAGGTTGGACGGCACCCTCAACTTCTACCACCGCGACGTCGCATAAGTCGCCGCGATGACATTCGGGACACTACGGGTATGACTCGCTCTCACGCCGCCGGATCCAGCCCCAAGGCCACGCGACCCGCGAACTGCTGTTGTTGTTTTGCAGGCAGCACGTGATAGGCCGCGCCTTGCGCGTCTCGGAACAGGCGTTCAAGTCCCAAGCTGCGGAAGAACCCCGCGCCACCCGCGAGCTCCATCGCTGACGTGACGGTCGAGATCGCGTTCTGCGCGATGAGGGTTTTGCACTGAAACGCCACGTCGGCACGCTGGATGTCCGGCGTGAATTCGTAACCGTTTGCGTTTCGCACGGCTTCGTCCCACGCGAGGCGTGCGGTGAACAAGGCGTTCTGCATTTGCCCCACCGTTAGCGTCGTGATCGGATCCGGCTGGCGTTCACGAATATGTGCCAGCGCAAGTTTGGCTGCGGACTCTGCGATGCCCAGGTAGGGCGCCATGAACACCGGCACGGCCACCGTTGCCACCACCGACCACACCGGGTGCCAACCATCGCGTGGGCGTTTGAGCGACACGCGTTCGTCAGGCACAAACACGTTTCGCAACTCCACCGTTTGTGACCCCGTGCCGCGCATACCCAAGGTGTCCCAATCTTCCCCCACGTGAACGCCTTCGGACGTGAAAGGCACCGAGAAATGCAGCACCACGTCCCCCTGTTCCGGATCGTTCCAAGCGGCGCTGCTGATCAGCAAATCACCTTGCGGCGAGCCGCTGCAAAAAGGTTTGCGGGCCGACACCCGAAACCCGCCAGCCACGCGTTCAACGTGGCCATTCGAGCGCAGCCAGTCGCCCGCGCCCGTGCTCACCAGCACAAGATTTTTCCCTGCGACCGCGCGCAACAAAGCTTCCGCAGGCTGGCCGTGCCTGTGCCGCCACACCGCCGCGGCAACGAGGTGTTGATGCATGGAAAGCGCCAACGCCGTGGCGCCACAATGATGCGCCAACTCGCGCAGCATTTCACCGAGCTCAGCGTGGCTGGCCCCACCGCCCCCGAGTTCCTGCGGCACACCTGCCGCAAAGAATCCGCCCGCCTTCAGATCAGCATAGTTGTCGCCAACAAACTGCCCGCTGCGGTCATGCGCCGCCGCACGTGACGCGAAGGTGGCGCCCAGGGCGCGCGCTTTTTGAACCCATGGTGAATCGTTCGTGTGCATGTTTGTTTCCTCCGCGGACACCATGACCTCCGCAGCGCCCTGTCTCTAGTTCGAAAAATGGACTGGCCACAAACATCCGGAAACGATATGAAAGTCCCATGCGTGGCTATGGACAGTTCTGCCCTATCGCTCAGGCCGCCGAGGTCCTGGCCGAGCGATGGACGTTGCTGGTGGTGCGTGAGCTGTTGTGCGGCAGCGAACGCTTCGGCGATCTGCTCAAAGGCGTGCCGCTGATGCCCCGCAGTGTTTTGTCGGCGCGGCTAGCGGCGCTGCAAGAAGCGGGCGTGGTGGAGCGTGCAACGCCAGTGGGAAGCACAACCCCTTCGTATACGCTCACCGAAGCGGGAAAGGCGCTGGAGCCGATCGTGATGGCGATGGGTGATTGGGGCAAGCGTTTCGTCAAAGGCGGCATTCGCGAAGAACAGTTGGATGTAACTTTATTGATGTGGGACGTGCATCGTCGCATCGACCACAGCAAGGTGCCGCCCGAACGCACCGTGATGCGCTTCGAGTTCCCTGATGCGCCCGCCGGAAAACGCCACATCTGGTTGGCGCTGCACGAAGGCCAAGCCGATGTTTGTTACACCAACCCTGGATACGACACAGACCTTGTGATCAAGACCCGCGTTCGAGTGTTCACAGAGATCTGGATGGG
>JANRKS010000036.1:0-76911 GCA_033763315.1 Deltaproteobacteria bacterium | reverse complement strand
CGCTTTGTTCGACCATGATGACTGCGAAGCCGCACAAATGGGCGCGAACGCGGATAGCGAGCGGAACTTGCCTGGGTGCTTTTGAAACAAGGTTAAGGCCCCGTGGCCGCCCATCGAGTGACCGCAGAGGCCGATGCTTGCAATGGGAAACTCCGCCAAGATGAGGTTCACAAGTTCATCGGCAATGTAGCTTTCCATGCGGTAATGCGCGGCCCACGGATCATTTGTGGCGTTGACATAGAACCCTGCGCCGAATCCCACTTCGCCGCCTTCGCCCGCAGGCACCGAAGCGCCGCGCGGCGAGGTGTCTGGCGCGATGATGACCAAACCAAGTTCGGCGGCCACACGATAGGCGCCGGCCTTGGTGGTGAAGTTTTCTTCGGTGCAAGTCAAGCCCGACAAGAACATCACCGCGCGTCGCTTGTTGTTGGCGCTGGCGCCCGGGGGCACAAAGACGGTGAAGCGCATGTCACACGCCGTGCTGCTGGCGGCATGCTTGTAGTAACCCAACTGACCGCCGAAGCATTTGTGAGTCGAGAGCAATTGCATGGCATCGCCCCTAGAACGTAACCACGCTGCGAATGCTCTTGCCTGCGTGCATGAGATCGAACGCGTCGTTGATCTTGTCGATCGGCAGCGTGTGCGTGATCAGGCTATCGATGTCGATCTTGCCGTCCATATACCACTGCACGATCTTCGGCACGTCGGTGCGGCCCCGCGCGCCTCCGAACGCTGAGCCTCGCCACACGCGGCCCGTAACCAATTGGAACGGACGTGTAGAGATTTCCTTGCCTGCACCTGCGACACCAATGATCACGCTTTCGCCCCAGCCTTTGTGGCAGCATTCCAGCGCCTGCCGCATGGTCGTGGTGTTGCCGATGCACTCAAAACTATAGTCGGCGCCACCGCCCGTAAGCTCAACGATCGCCTCGACGATGTTTGGCACGTCCTTCGGGTTAAGGAAATGGGTCATGCCGAACTTCTTGGCGATCTCCACTCGTGCAGGGTTGACGTCGATGCCCACGATTTGATCGGCACCCACCATGCGTGCGCCTTGAACCACGTTGAGGCCAATGCCGCCCAAGCCAAACACCACCACCTTGGATCCCGGTTCAACCTTCGCGTCAAACACAACGGCGCCCACGCCTGTGGTCACGCCGCAACCGATGTAGCAAACCTTATCGAAAGGGGCGTCGGGGCGAATTTTCGCCACAGCGATCTCGGGCAACACCGTGAAGTTGGAGAATGTTGAACAACCCATGTAGTGCAAGATGGGCTTGCCATCGAGTGAAAACCGCGAGGTGCCATCGGGCATCAGCCCCTTGCCTTGTGTGCCGCGAATCTTTTGGCACAAGTTCGTTTTTGGATGCAGGCAGTACTCGCATTCGCGGCATTCGGGCGTGTAGAGCGGAATTGCGTGGTCGCCCGGGCGCACGGACGTAACGCCCGCGCCCACTTCCATCACGATGCCGGCGCCTTCGTGCCCTAAGATGGCAGGGAAGGCGCCTTCGGGATCGTCGCCTGAAAGTGTGAACGCGTCGGTGTGGCAAACGCCCGTGGCCTTGATCTCGAGCAGAACTTCGCCGGCCTGGGGGCCCTGCAGATCCACGGTTTCCAGGCTCAATTTCCTGCCTGATTCGAACGCCACGGCCGCTTTGGTTTTCATGGTGCCGCAGTCTAGGCGGAACCATGGGGTGATGTCGACCGCTGGTGAAGCGCTTGGCGGCTAATGGCTTTGCGAGAACAACCAGGGAAACAGTTCCGTTTCGTTGCGGTACGCAGGCTCCCACACGATGTGGCCCACACCTTTGTAAAGGCTGAAGCGGGGCATACCGCCTAAGGACTTAAGATAGTCGACCATGACTTGATCCAACTTATAGTCCACCGAGCCATCGGCATCGCCGTGAATCACCCACAACGGCATGTTCACAAGCACGGGGCCGTATTTCTTCGAGCCTCCGCCACACATCGGAATCCCGGCCGCAAATTTCTCTGGCCACCGCGAGACCATTTCCCACGTGGCGAAGCCGCCCATGGACATTCCCATCACGTAGACGCGTTTGGTATCGATGGTGGGGTTATCCTTGATCACTTGATCAAGCAGTTCGATCGCGGTCTTCATCGATCTCGTTGAGCCAGTGAACTGCAGACCGGCCGGTGGCGTCTGCAAACCGTCCCAGTGATCTTCAGGTGGGCATTGTGGCGCCAACATGAACAAGGGCACGGCCTTGGCCCGCTCTCCGATCGCCCATACGCCGGGGCCCGCGATAAACACGGCAGGTCCGATCTGACTGTCGTTGCCATAACCGCGCTCGCCTGCGCCGTGCATGAACATGAGCAGCGGCGCTTTGTTCTTATACGAAGCGCGATCGGGAACGTGCAAACGATACGGAAGCTTCAAGCCGTTCGAGCCGGTGAAGGATCGCGACAGAAACAGATTGCCAAGATTGGCTTGAACTTGGCTGATCTCTGCGCCCGTAGGTGCAGGGAAACGCAGCTTCGAAATCACGTCAGGCTTGTAATCGTCATCAGCGGGGCGGGGCACGCGCGGGAGCAAGGCCGCGCCCCCCGCTCCACCTTTCACCGCCGCCGCATCCGGTGAAGCGCCGCCGTCAGGCATTTGTGACGAGCCCCCTCGTGCCTGTGCGCTCGTGCCGCCTTGCTGCGCGTGGCCTCCCGCGCCTTGGTCGGTGCCGCCGCTGCCGCCGTTGCTTGGGTCCGCTTGATCGCCCTCTTGGCCTCCGGCTCCACCCTCATTTGCCGGGGCGTCGTCGGTGCTTGACGAACCACCACAACCAACGCCCACAACACACGCGCACACTGCGAACGGAATCAAAAGACTGCGAGCCAAGCGAACCTCCTCCGGCTTTCGGTCAGCGCGCTTGGCAGAACACGCCTGCGCGGGCGTTAAGCTTGCGTTGATCGTGCGGCTTGCTGAAGTGGAGCAAGTTCCACCGTGGCGCCGGAGATCTTCGGGGGGGCGCCGTGTTAGGCATGCACAGTGAGCGGCTACCAAGCGTTAAAGGCCAGCGCGCCGGCAAGGCCAGTTGTGTTCGAGCGCACCAACGAGCGCTTGCCATGGGGACCGGGCTGAAGTAGGGCAGGACGGCGCATGTCGACCCCACCGCAAACAAGCACACCGTGCGAGACCATCGAACTTAACTTCACCGCCGCCGTGCCTCTGGACAATCCCTACGTCGAGCAAGAACTGCAAGTTGCGTTTACCGGCCCCGGTGGCGCCTGCATTCGTAGGCCTGCGTTCTGGATGGGTGGCAATAGCTTTGGCGTTCGGTTCGCGCCGACAGCTCCGGGGCCTTGGCGTTGGCAGAGCACGGCGCAACCGCCCACGCGCGGGCTTCATGATCAAAACGGCGAGGTGCAGGCCATCGCTTATGGTGGTGTTGACCTTCGATCAAAGGGCCTGCTGCGCATGTCGCCCGGCGGGCGCAACGTTATCCACGCAACAGGGGCACCGTTCTTCATGGTTGCCGATACGCCGTGGGCGTTGCCGTGGCGCGCGACGCTCGAAGATGCGACTGTTTATGCGCAAGATCGAAAGGCGGCTGGTTTCAACGCCGCTTTGTTGATGTCGGTGCAGCCCGATCGATTTGCGGTGGGGCCCCTCGATCGCAGTGCGTTTGGCGGATTTGATGTGGGATTTTCGGATCTGCCGCAGGGGCATCTCAATCAACTTGTACCTGCATACTTTGACAAGTTGGACGCCCTTATTGACGTTCTCATCAATCACGACATCGTGCCTGTGCTGCAGCCCGTGTTTCAAGGTTTCGGTTGGAAGGGCCTCACCGTTTTGGGCACACACGCGGTGCCGGCGGAATATGCGCGTTACTGCAAGTACTTGGTGGCAAGGTACGGCCACCAACCGGCCATGTGGCTGATCAGCGCGGACGGAACGGCCCACTATGATTGCATCAAGGCTGCGGGAGCCGCGGTGCAAAAGTGGGATGCGTATGAGCAACCGACGGGCATTCACTACAGCCCGTTCGAGTATCTGCACGGCAACCGCGCGCACCAGAACGCTGCGTGGCTTGATTTTCAGTGGTGTCAAACCGGCCATCGCAGCGTTCACGACACGGGGCCAGTCAAGCGTATGCAGGCGCGCGTGCCAATCAAGGCCGTGGCGAATGGTGAACCCACGTATGAAGGAATTCTCAATCCGCAAAACGGCGCTGGGGTTTGGCAGATGCACGAGGCGTGGTCGCAGGTTTGCGCGGGCGGCACCATGGGTGTGGTTTATGGCGCTGGGGGGCTTTGGCAATGGAAGCTTTCGGATGATGAACCGGGTTGGCCCGCGTGGGCTGACGGACCCAGTTGGAAGCGCGCGCTCACACTGCCCGGCCGTACGTTCGTTGGCTATTTGGCAAAGGCGCTCGCCGGTTTCGATTTCATCGACGTCGCTTATGCGCCTCATTTGGCGGGTGGGCGTGACTGCGTGGCGCGCGCTGCCGAATCGTATCTTGTGTTCATGCCTGACGGGGGCGAAGCGAAGCTGCAGGAGGTGACCAGGCCTTTGCGCATCCGTTGGTTTGATCCGGAGGGTGGGGTGTTCGGCCCCGAGCGGGTTGAGTCGGCCTCTCTTGACGGCAACGTTTCATTGATGGCGCCATCGCGGAAGCCTTGGGTGCTCCTCGCTGATCTTGCACAACCCCAAAACCGAGGTTCACGATGATCAAGCACGTTGTTGTTTTCCGATTCAGTCGCACGTCAAGCATCGAGGCCGTGATGGACGTGATGAATGGATTTGGCCAGTTGCGAGCGCAGATACCCGAAATTCTGGATTACCGTTGGGGCTATAACAACAGCCACGAGGGTCTTAACCAGGAGTTCAATGTTGGTTTCGAAATGCTGTTGGCCAACGAAGCGGCTCGTCAACGCTACCTGGAACATCCGGCACACGTCGAGTTTGCGGCCACGAAAGTGTTGCCGCTGCTTGAAGCGGGGCGCGAGTCGATCGTTGTGTTTGATTTCGATGTGCCTGCCAGGTTCGCTTTGGGGATCAACCTGGGTGGTCCCGCGCTTGTCGTAGAAGGCAACGCCTGGCTATCCTTTGATGAAGCCCGCCAATCGATCTTGGACGTCGGGCAGGCGCAGCAAGTGAGCATGGCTGTCGAACCGATGCCTTACGCAGCGTCAGATACGGCCGCCATGTTGTCGACGGGCATCTACGGCGAGGAACTGCACTTGTCAGTCCGCGTCCCTGATGGGCGCTATCAGCTGTTTCTGTGGGTGCAAGAAAACTGGCGCACCAACCATCGCGCCATGAACGTGCGTGTGGGAACCCACCTGGTGGCCGAAAACATTGCCGCCTTCACCAAGGGCCAATGGGGCAAGTTCGGCCCCTACCAAGTTGAAGTTGAAAACGGCGAGCTCAAGATCGATGTGGTGAACCCACGCCGAGACGACGCGCACATGCACCTGATGGGCTTAGCGCTGTTCGCGCTTTAGTGGGTGGCCTTTGTCTAAAAAGAAAAGGGCCCGACCATGTGTCGGACCCCCTTTTGATCAAGCGCTCGAAGACAGTGGCTACGGGATGCTCACCGACTTCACGTTGTCGTTCAGACCGCCGCACCCTGAGAAGTTGGCGCCGCAGAAGTTGGTGTTGCTGTTCACCACGTAAGAGCAACCCGTGCAGTCCGGGCCCGACCACACCGTGACGCTGGCCAAGCCTCCCGAGAGGATCGCATACGAAGCGCCGCCAGCGGCGACAGGGCCGAAGCAACCGCTGCCGCTAAACGTGTTCAACACTTGTGAGTTGGCGTCGCAGTGAAGCAAGATCTTCACGCTGGGCGCAACTGTCTCGCAGTTGGTGCCTGTGTAGCCGCCGGGGCAGGTGCATGTATAAGCATTGACGCCATCCACGCATGTGCCGCCGTTTTGGCAAGGGTTGCCCGCGCATTCATCAACATTCGTTGCGCATGTGTTGCCGCTGTAGCCGGCCGCACAAGTGCATGTGTAAGCGTTCACGCCGTCGGCGCAGGTGCCGCCGTTTTGGCAGGGGTTGTTGGCGCAATCGTCGATGTTCACGCAACCCGTGGCGCCTGTGCCCATGTAGCCCGCCGGGCAAGCGCTGCAGGTGCGTGTGCCGGGGGTGTTCGTGCAGGTGGTCAAGGCGTCGCAACCACCGTTGTTGTTGGCGCACTCGTTGATGTCCATGCAACCAGAAAGGCCGCCGCCTGTGTATCCTGCGGGGCAAGCACCGCAGGTAAAGCTGCCCGTCGAATTTGTGCACGACACAAGGGGATCGCAAGCCGGCGTCTGTGCGGCGCACTCGTTGATGTCGACACACGAAGTTTCGCCGGTGCCCGAATAGCCCATGGGGCAGCTTCCACACACGCGCGAGCCGGGCATGTTCATACAGGTAGCCAAGCTGTCACAACCACCGTTGTTCGTGTCACATTCATTGATGTCTGTGCACGTGGTTTCGCCGGTTCCAGTGTAGCCCGTGGGGCACGCACCGCAGGTCCGCGCGCCCGGCGTGTTTGTGCACAAGGCGTGTGAATCACAGCCGCCGTTGTTGGTGTCGCATTCGTTGATGTCTGTGCACGCCGTGGCGCCAGTGCCTGTGTATCCCGTGGGGCAGGCGCCACACACCACCGCGCCTTGCGCGCCGACGGTGCACGTTGTCTTCGCATCACAACCGCCGTTGTTCACTGTGCAAGGGTTAACGAAGGCATCCACCTGTGCGTCCACGCTATTGGCGTCGACCGCAGCGTCCGCCACACCAGCGTCTGCGCCGCCCGTTCCCGCGCCGCCCATGCCTGCGGCCCCCATGTTGAGGCCCGCGCCCCCGGTTCCCATAGAAGAGCCGCCGCTTCCTCCGGTGGAACCAGAGCCTGAGGCGTCTTCGGCGTTAACGGCGGCATCCGCTTTGGAATTCGAGCTGCCGCTCGATCCGCACGCGGCAAGCGCCACACAAAATGAAATAGCGGCAATGACTTGGTATCTCAAGGCAGGTCTCCGGCAAAGATCGTTGAGAGCGCGCCGTTTCCTGTTGCGTGGTCCGAGCGCGTTCGTGCCCCCGTTGTGAAGCACGTCAGCCCTATCGGCTGGGTGCGGCAAAACATGAAGTGAGTTTCGCTTCGCCACCGGAACGGGGGCTGGGGGAGGGCGACGGGGAGTGGACAAGGCGGTCCCTGCCCATGGTAATGTGTTCTGCCGCCGCAAGGACTCCCATGCCCGCCGACCGCATTACAAAGATTCGAATAAGCAACCTTCGCGTTTTCAAAGACGTAGAGCTCACACTTGATGGTCTGACGGTTCTGATCGGTGATAATGGGAGTGGAAAGAGCACGTTGCTTGAGTGCCTCGAGCTGCTCCGACATGTAGGGATCGCCAACAGCTTCGCTATGGAAGCTCTTCAAGAGTCGCATGGACCCTTCGTCGATCTTCTACGCCGAGGGGCCTCTTCGCTCAGCTTGGGCGTCGATATCGAGGGCGATGGTCCGCCACTCAGCTACGGCTTCAAGGTCTCTTTGACGGGGACCGTTCCAGAGATTGTGGCAGAGATGCTTTTCGCTAAAGGAGAGAAACCACGGGTCGTTTTGAAACGTGGTCAGGGCGAGTTCTATTGGTTTGACGAATCTAGCCAGGCCAACGTACCCATCACTCAGGTACCTGCGCAGATGCTTGCGGCTGCAGCGGGCGCTCAGGGACTATCGCCGAATCCAGCCTTCGTACGGCTCGCCAAGGCTCTCCGGGCGATTGAGTATCATCCTCCTTTCGAGGTGCGGCCCATATGGCAGCAGCTGCAGTTAGACAGGCGACAGGGCCCGCGATGGCCTTCTCCTGCCAACCACACAGAGCGCCTTAAGCGGTATGGGCATGAGTTTCCTGCGGCACTTTTGGTGCTTCGCAATGACCTTCAAGCATGGCAGCGCTTCTTGGAACGTGCTCGTGCCGCCCTTGGGCCGCAGCTGACCCAGTTTTCGATCCAGCCTGCAGGCTCCGGCCAGCTCGACGTATTGGTTCACTTCGGCCTAAGCCTTACGCTGCCGCTGCGCGCCCTTTCCGAGGGCCAGCTTTCGTTTCTCCTGATGCTCGCCGCGGTAGAATTAGGCCGCGGTAGATCGGTCTTGGCGTTTGATGAGCCTGACATCCACTACCATCCCGAGTTGGTGGTGAATCTGGTGCACATCCTCGAGGATGCTGCGCAAACGGTACCTGTCGTTGTTGCAACTCACTCTGATCGGTTCCTTGATGCATTGTCATCGCCAAGCCGGTCCGTGGTTGTGACGCATATGCAGGACGATGGATCGGTTTCACTAATGAGGCTTAAGCCCGAACAGCTGGGTGCCTGGTTGGAACGTTATCGGGGATTGGGCTCAATTCGCGCAGAAGGTTACTTGCCCCATGTCATTTGATGACCGGAAAGCGAACGAGGAGTGCCAACGTTGATCGTCACAGTATGGTGGGAGGACGCGCGGCAGCCGGTTCGATCAAAGAACTATGGTCCTGATCAATTCCTCGCCAGGTGCATAGCCGACGACCTAGGCTGTGATCTCAAGGACGCTCTGCGCATGTTCAGCGGACAACCAAAGAAGGGCGCAGGAACCATCAAGCGCCTTCTGACGGATGAGGCTCCGCTGGTTCTTAACAGAGGACCGCTTTGTGCTGTCCTCGATCACGACAAGATCCTCGAACTCTGGCTACCCACGGAGCGCCCGAATGACTGCCATTCCGGAATCTGTGGTGCCATTCGCAGCGCTTCGCCTGGGGATTATTATCTCGTGCTCTTGCACGAGAATATGGAGACCCTCGTTAGGGCGGCGTGTGACGTAATGCATGTGGATGTTCCAGCCAAGAGCCCGCAAACCAGAGATGATATTCTGGCTCGATTGGTGTTTGGTGAGTCCTCTGAAAAACGTCAGATCGTTCGCGATGCCGTACCTGGCTTCAATCGCCTCGTGGATTGGGTCAAGGCGGTCGTTGCGCAGCCAACACCGAGCCTTTGAGCTCGGCTTGCGTTCGGTTCACCGCGATCGTGCAAATGGTGGCCAAAACGTTGGCACGTTTTGGCGTCACCTGACCGAGGTGATGGCTACAGTGACGGCGCACGTCTGCGTCCCGCTTTTCTATTTCCCCCCAAAGATCGTGAGGATCTCGGGCGCGAACTGCAACGGTAGGATGGCTTGCGGATCCCTGAACAATGCGCGCAACATGCGGCAGCGAGGTGTGGCGTCGTCTGCGGTGCATTCGTCGGCCAAGGCTTGTACATCTGGGATGGGCACCGTTTGACTGCGCGTTGGTTTGAGACCGCGTGAGGCAAAGGCATTCACGCCGTTGACCTCGCGGGCCACGTATTCGCCGCCGTGGCAACCGCTGCAGCTGCTGGGGCCTTCTGGCGTTATGAGGCTGCTATAGAAATCGGCCTCTTGCAACGGCTCTTGGCGCGGGAAAACCAGATCGCCCTTCACGGTGAAGCCAGGCTGGTTGGGCTCAGGCTCTGACGTCTCGACGTGTTGGCTGAACTCACCAACCATCGTGATCGACGTGATGAGGCCACCGCCGGCTTGCATGAAGATGCGCGGGTTGCGTCGACCTGAAGCAGGCTGCAAGCTGATCACGCTGGTCGTGGCTGTGATGGCAACGGGGCGGGGCAACGCAGCCACAAAACACGGCACATCAAGCGGGCGCGGCAAGCTGTTGAGCATCGTTGTCAAATCGGCCGTGGTGTTGAGCGGGCCGGCATAGGCAACGGCCTGTGGCCCGCAGTACGCGCGCACGGCTTCAGCTTGCGCCGCGGCCCTTAGTTCTTCGGGCGAAGGTGGTGAGGGTTGCGGGAGCGGCTCTTCTTCAGCACCGCCGCACGCTTGCAGGCTCACTGCGAGGCAGAGCGAAATGCCAAGCATTCTGATCGGCGCAGTCATTGTGGCTCCGCTCGTGAGGGCCGACGCAAAGTTGTGGGTGATAGCAACCGAGACACCAGCGCAGGCTTGCCCACGGCGTCGGCCACGGTGAATTGATCGAGGTGTGCAGCGAAAGCTTCGTAGGCGTCGTGCAAAATGCGTTTGAGCCCGCACGCCGATACGATAGGGCACGTGTTGGTTGGCATGTTGAAGCACTCGACCAACGGCGTTGCCGACTCCATGCAGCGAATCACATCGCCAAGCATGATCTGCTCCGCGGGGCGTGCCAACCGCATACCGCCCTGGGCGCCACGCACGCTCTGCAAGAATCCCGCGCGCTGCAGCTTCTGCGCGATTTTCGAAAGGTGGTTTGCGGAGATTCCGTAAGCGTCTGCGACTTGTTTGACGCTTGCGATCTCCAGCGGTTTGGCCGCTAAGTAAACGAGTGTCCGAAAAGCAAAATCGGACTGCATCGTTAAGCGCATATCAAATAGGTATCTTGTTCACCTATTTGGCGCAAGCGCTTTTTCGGCGAAATATGGGCATTGACCTGTGCACACGAACGCGGCGTCCAACCGCTCGCAGCGAGGGTCCGCATCTGCTTAGCTTCTGAGGTGAAACGACACCTCGGGCTGCAGACGCTTTCTCGTGAGCACCACCATGCCTTGGTGCTGGCGCGGCAACTGCGCATGATCAGCGGTAACGTTACGGCTGAGCTCACGGAGTCACTGCAAACGAAGTGGCGCACGCAAGTCTTGCCTCACTTTCGCGTGGAAGAGCGTGAGCTGCTGCCTTTGTGCCACGGCCATGAGGGTGCGGTTGCGGAACACGCCGCCACCGTCCGCAGCGACCACGCGCGGTTGCGCGGGTTGTTCGACGAGGCAAAGGGCGGAGACTTTCCAAACGCAGCGGCCGTTGGGCAGATGCTTGAGGAGCACGTGCGCTTTGAAGAGCAGTCCTGGTTTCCCGCCCTCGAAGCCACGTTGGACGAAGCCACGTTGGCATCGTTGGTGTGGCGTCTCGATCCAGAGCCGCAGGTGCCCGCGATTGGTTTTGCTCAAGACGACCCGGCTGAGCCTGGCGTGTGGGTTGCTCAGCTTGCCTGTGGCCATAAGCAGCACGTACGGCACAAGCCGCCGTTCCAAAGCGCGCCTTGGGTGATGACCGAACAAGGACGGAAAGAAAAGTTTGGCACGCGCTTCACGTGCGTCTTGTGCCAGATGCCCCGGTTGCCACCCAACGCTGTCGTGTACAAAGAGACGGCGATCTTCGATGAGCATTCAGTGCCCAAGGCGTTGCTGGCAAGTCACACCTTGCGCTCTAACACGTGGGGCCGCATCGTGGTTTTGAATGGGCGTGTTGACTACGCCATCGAAGGCGAGGCGCCGCTGGCGTTTGTGCTGCGCGCGGGTGTGGATGGTGGCATTGCTCCCGAGCAGCCCCACCACGTAAAGCCGCAAGCAGGTGCGCGATTCAAGGTCTGCTTTTTGCGTTGAAGCGGATCATCAAACAACGCTCAACGTATCTACCAACAGCAGCGCTTGGTCGTCTTTGACCAAAGCATCGCCGCGAAACACGGCTACAGCGTTTTGAATTTTTTCAAGCCGCTGTGGGGGATGAAGGTGCGCATGTTCAACATAAAATTGCGCCAGTTGGGCGTGTCCCAGCATGCGGCCCGTGGGATTAAATTGTTCTGTGATGCCGTCAGTGAACATCAGGAGCTGGGCGCCGTACTGCTCGAAACTGTAGGGCTGTTCGATCCAGCCGCCCTCGGTGCGGATGCCAACAGGCAGCCCGGGTGCCGGTTGAACGTAGCCTGTTTTCGCGAAGATCGCGCCGGGGTGGCCAAAGCTGCAGATTGTGGTTGTCCGTGCTTGCCGATCGATACGCACGTACAATCCCGTGGCGAAATCCACCCTCGTGACCTCGGCCCCGCGCGTGGCGGCCATTTGTGCACAAAGCTGTGCATTAAGCTCGGTGACGTTTGCAGACACTGAATGGGAGGCGCGGGCGACCTGGTCCAGAATCGCCCCCACCCGAAGCGCAAGTTGGGACGCGGCCGCTCCATGGCCGGCGGCATCTGCGATCACGAAATCAGCCTGCCCATGCTTGTACCCGCGGCACCAGATCAGGTCACCGCTTGTTTCCAGCAGCGGCTCCAATGATGAGGCGATCGTGAAGCCCGCCGCATGCAGGCCGAGATCAACGCTTAGCCGACCACGAGCCTGGGCGGGCTTGGTGTCTTGGCGATTGTCTTGCGGCTGTCGAATGATCCGGTGAACCAGCAATAGGCCAGCGGAGTCATCGTGGTGCCGTTCGATTCGGAGCTTGAACACGCGCCACTCGTGTGGCGACGGGCACAAGAAGTCAGCCTCGTAGAACGGCATTTGCCCTTCAATAAGCGATTTGTAGATCGCCTGCCAACGGCTGCGTTCAGACCCGCTGAAGCTATCGAGCAGGTTTGTTCTTGCGCCAGGCGTAAACGCGGCGCGGCCGTCATTGTTCTCTGCAAACGCGTGCCAGTGGTCGTTGACCAGCACCACATTCAGGTGCCGGTCCGCCACGTAGAGGATGTCGTTGTTTTCGGTGTGGCCGGAGGCCGCGGGGGCATTCACAGTTGAGGATCAAGTCGGCAAAATGTCCCACTTTCTAGACCCTGGCGCGCGCTTTTGACCAAGGTGGACCGGCTCCTGGCTGCGCCCATGCTCGCGCCTCCTCACATGTGACCGCTGTGGCGGCCACCAGGAAATCAGAGTAACGTGTCCACCTCGCACGGCGCCCGGTCCCGAAATTTTTGCAGGTTGCCGAGCGTGGTCGCGGCAATTTGTGCCAAGGCTTCATGGGTCAAGAACGCCTGGTGAGCTGTGACGAGGACGTTGGGAAATGTCAACAGACGCGCCAGCACGTCGTCTTGCAATGGCTCTTCCGAATGGTCCTCGAAGAAGATGCCTTCCTCTTCCTCGTAGACATCTAACGCCACGCCACCCATGTGACCACGTTTGAGCGCATCGATCAAATGCCGCGTGTTAATGAGTTTGCCGCGGCTTGTGTTGATGAGAAACACACCGCGCTTCATTTGCGCCAACCGTTCGGCATTGATGAGGTGTTTGGACTGCGGTGTGAGGGGAACGTGCAAGCTGATAATGTCGCATGTGGCGAGTAAGTCGGGAAGCGGGAGATAAGTGAGGCCGCACGTGCCGGACCAAGTGACGTCGGGCTCAACGTCGTACCCGATGAGGCGCACGCCAAATCCAGCGAAAATGCGCGCGGTTGCGCGACCGATCCGGCCCGTGCCCACAATGCCAACTGTCTTGCCGTGAATGTTGGAACCCACAAGGCCGTGCAAGGAGAAATTCAGATCCCGCACGCGGTTAAAAGCACGGTGGGTGTGGCGGTTCAACGTGAGCAGCAACGCCAACGCATGCTCGGCCACGGCTTCCGGTGAATAAGCCGGCACCCTGACCACGGTCAACCCAAGCTGCTTGGCAGTTGCTACATCCACGTTGTTGAAGCCCGCGCAGCGAAGCGCGATGAGGCGCACCCCCGCTGAGACGAGGATGCGTAAACAATCCGCATCGACCTTATCGTTGACGAACACGCAAACGGCTTCACAGCCTGCGGCGGACGAAGCTGTGGCCGAAGACAGGCGGAAGTCGAAGAAGCGGAACGCCAATGTGCCTGGGGCAGCTGCGTTCACAAGTGCCTCCTGGTCATAAGGCTTGGTGTCATAGACGCCGACTGTGAACGGGGCTGCGGAAGGTGTGGTCATGGCTAGGCGATCGTGACGGCCGCGTTCAAATAAACGTCTTGAACCGCGTTGAGCAGCTTCACACCGTCGCGCATGGGACGTTGAAAAGCCTTGCGCCCCAAAATGAGACCCATGCCGCCCGCACGCTTGTTGACCACGGCCGTATGAACCGCTTCGGCCAAGTCGCTGTCGCCTTTGGATTCACCCCCTGAATTGATCAAGCCGGCGCGACCCATGTAGCAATTCATCAACTGATAACGCGTGAGATCGATCGGGTTATCGGTGGTCAGTTCCGAATAGACCTTCGGATGGGTTTTGCCAAATCCCTTGAGCGCCGGATCGTTGTAGCCACCGTTGTTCGTGGGCGCCTTTTGTTTGATGATGTCAGCTTGGATGGTCACGCCCAAATGATTGGCTTGGCCCGTGAAATCAGCGGCCGTGTGGTAATCGGCCTTGTCCGTTTTGAAGGCCTTGTTGCGCGTGTAACACCACAGCACCGTCACCATGCCCAGCTCATGAGCTTGCGCAAAGGCTTCGGACACCTCTTGCAACTGGCGCCGCGATTCGGCTGAACCCCAGTAAACCGTGGCACCCACCGCAACCGCGCCCATGTTCCAGGCTTGCTTCACATTCCCGAACATCGTCTCGTCGTAGATGTTGGGATACGAGAATATTTCGTTATGGTTTAGCTTCACCATAAACGGGATCTTGTGCGCATATTTGCGCGCCATCATGCCGAGCACACCAAATGTGCTGCACACACAGTTGCATCCGCCCTCAATGGCCAACTTGATGATGTTTTCAGGGTCGAACATTTCCGGATTGGGCGCGAACGATGCGGCGCCTGAATGTTCGATGCCTTGATCCACGGGCAGGATCGAAAGGTACCCGGTGCCGCCAAGGCGCCCGCTGTTCAAGATGCGTTGGAAGTTTCCAAGCGTTCCGGGCCTTCGATCGGAATGTGTCAGAACGCGATCAACAAAGTCGGGCCCCGGAAGGGTCAAGGCTTCTTTGGGCACCTTGGCTTTGTGGTCAAGCAAAGCCTGAGCGTCCTTGCCCAAAAGTTCAACAATGCTGTCAAGTGGGGAAGTCGTCATGGAGGGAAAGCTACCATGTTCTAAAGTTCGGGTGGAGGCCTGCCGATGCTTGGCATGAACCCGATGTCGCGCACTTCTTGTTTGTTACACCCAAGTCGCGTTTTTTCTTGCGTGGCCGTGGCGTTGTTGGCCATCGGCTGTGGCGGCCCCAAGCATTGCCCTGAAGGCATGCGCAAAGTGGCTGCAAAATCCTCACAAAACGAAGTGTGGTGCCAAAGCGAAGATGCAAAGCATGCGCAATGGTTTGAGCTGCAGGCCGAGGGTAAGGGGCGTCGCCAGTCGTGTAGTTTCAGCAACGGTAGCGCTGAAGGCTCCTACATGGCCTGGTACCCCAATGGCAAAGTCTGGATCGAGGGCGTTTACCGCGGCGGCGAGAAGGCCGGCAAATGGACGCAATACACGGAAGAGGGCGGCATCACCGCCAAGGGCGAATATCGTTTCGGCCGCTTCGTCGCGGGCGCACCCGTGGGCCGCATGGCTCGCTGTGAAGAGCTGAAACCTTAGGCGTTCAGTTCGCGCCGCACTTCATCACTCACCCACAGATGCCCTTCCTCGCTCGGGGGCATCCAATCCTGCACCTCAAGCAGCGCGCCACCCACGAGCTGCGGCGGCTCAGCTTTCGAAAGCGCCACCGAATCGAGATGCAAGGCCGCGCGCACGGAGAACGATCGCGGCGCTTGGTGTTCAAGATCGTGGATGAGCGCGCGCACCATCGACACGGCGTCACTACACGCTTGCGCTTTTGTGCTGCTTGGCTCTAGCGGACGCACTCCCAAGATGGACGACCCCACGACGCGTACGAACGGAAAGTGCGCTTCCTCCAGCAATTGTTCCACATCGTCAAGCGCGCTCATCACCGCCGCCAGGCCTTCATCGCCGTGATTGGCGTCGGCCTCAATGGTCACCAAAACACCCAAGGCCTGCACCTCTGATCTTGTGGTGCCGGCGGCATCCATCGGAGCCGCCGCGCGCTGGACGGCCGCCATAAAGGCCACAGTGCTTTGATAGCGGTCGGCCGGCTTTTTGGCCATCGCCGTTTTTATGATGATGTTCCAATCGCGGCTGACGGGCGCATAGTCGGACACGTTGGGCACGCTGGCTTCTAAGTGCATGCGTTCAAGCTCTGAGATGCTTTGAGCTGAAAATGGGTGCCCTCCGGTGAGCATACGAAACAACAAAGCGCCTAACGCATAGACATCGGTGCTTGGCGAGATCGTCTTGCCCTGCACTTGCTCGGGTGCCATTGACGTCACCGAACCCAAGCGCGTGCCTCGCGCAGTCATACCGGCGCCAGGTGCATCGACACGCAACGCTTTGGCGATGCCAAAATCAAGCAGCGTGACGCGCAGCTTTCCGTTGCGCTCACCCACGTGAACGTTGGCGGCTTTCACATCCCGATGAACAAATCCGGCAGTGTGCGCCGCATGAAGCGCATCGCACAGCGGTTCAAGAATCTGCGCGGCCTCTTCTCCGCGCAGCCGGCCTTTGCGGCGGATGGTTTGTTGCAAGGTCTCACCTTGCAGCAACTCCATCACAAGGTAGGGGCGGCCATCATTCAAGGTGCCCACGTCGAACACGTCGACGATCGAAGGATGGCGGATCATGTTCACTGAAACGGCCTCTTGTAGAAACCGCTTCACAGTTTCCGGGTGGTTCGCTAACGACTTCAACAAGACTTTAACCGCCACCACGCGTTGCAGTTGAGCGTGGTGCGCCTGGTAAATCTGGCCGCCACCCCCTTTGGTCAATAGAAAGTCGATGATCCAATTGCCGGCCGCGCTCCCCGGGGGCAGGGTGCCGTCATCATCCTCTTCCTCGGGGGTTGGGGTCCGATAGGGCGCACGCCCCGACGGCGATGTGCCGGCGGGGATCTCAAGCGTCGTGACCATCTCGTCCTCAGGGGACATCTCCCTTGGTACATCGGCTGTACGCGGTTGTGCCTATAGCCAGGCAGGCTGCTGGCGCTAACAGCCACAAGCGCACCTCGTCAAACGCCGTTCGAGATGGGTGAACCGCGCAAAGCGGCCTATTTGTTTTCGTTACGTCCACAGGAACAAGAGGGCATGGCTGCAGGTGCGCTTTTGCCCTAAGGTGCGCGTATGGCTTTGGGCGCAACGGTCTATCACCTGCAAATCGATCTATCGGACGTGGACCGGAACGTTTACGAAGCTCTTGATTTGCGGCTTGCGCGTCATCCCTCAGAAACCATGCGGTTCCTGCTAACACGCGTGCTCGCTTACTGCCTAAGCTACGAGGACGGCATCGCGTTCTCGAAGGGCCTTTCGACGACAGATGAACCAGCGTTGTGGATCAAAGACCTGCAAGGCAACCTGCGCTGTTGGATCGAAGTTGGCGCGCCCTCTGCTGAGCGTTTGCACAAAGCAAGCAAAGCTTCACCGCGCGTCGTTGTGTTCACGCAACACGATCCCGCGACTTTGCAAAAGGCCGTTGCCGGGGAGCGCGTACACAAAGCCGAAAGCATTGAGGTGTTTGCGTTCGATGGCGCCTTTCTAGACGAGCTTGACGCAGTGACGGACCGCAACTGCAAATGGGTGCTGGTGCGTACCAGCGGCGAGCTCTATGTCACGGTCAAGGATCACAGCGTCACAGGCGCCGTAACCCGCCACGCCTTGTTGCCGGGCTAGGCGTGGTCGTGGCGCAGTGCGCTGCTGGGTCGTCGCAAAATGGAGTCGGTAATTCCATTTTGTAGAACAATTTGGAAAGAGGTACCCCAGATTGCAGGAAGTGCCGAAGCACAGGTTCTTTCTGTTTGGTCAAGATGAAGGCATCAAGGGGAGCCCTTACGAGGAGTGCTTACGCGCGTTGGTCGATTGGCCTTAACGCGTAGGCCTAATCTGCCTCCTCGATTCACCCGGCGGCGGCCGGGATGGCCTGCTAGATGCACTGGTAGCCGTCTGGCGGGGCGCCTTCGAAACACGAAAGCCGCTGGGCTTGGAAGCGCAGCGGCTTTGGCGAATCAGTGAGAACTTCAGTTGTTCAACGCACCCGCTTTGATCCAATCCTCGATCATCTTTACCTGGGCGTCGGACAGCTTGGCGTTCGCGTCCTTCGGCATTTCCTTGTTCTTCACCTCATTGTAGATGACAGACATGTTCGGATTCCCAGCCACGAATTTCATCGCGTTCTTGAGCGAGTTGTAGGCCGCCGTAGCTCCTCCTCCCGCCTCGAAGATGACTCCTTTATGGACGACGTTGTGGCACTGGCCCCCGACGCATCCTACGTTCGCTGCAGAAGCTGTTTTGCTCAGGATGGTGTCGTAAATCATCTTGAACGTAGGGGCTGCTGAACCACCAGCTCCGCCCGCAGCGCCACCAGTCCCGCCCGCGCCGCCAGCGCCTCCTGCTGCGCCACCGCTTCCACCACCGGCACCACCTGCCGCGCCGCCACTGCCGCCGCTCGCCGTCCCGCCACCGCCGCCAGCGGATGTACCACCGCTACCGCCAGAAGCAGAGCCGCCGCTGCCGCCATTGGCGCTGCCGCCCTTACCGCCGGAAGCATTGCCGCCCTTGCCGCCAGAACTGCTGCCTCCTCCGTCACCGCCATCGCCTCCGCTGCCACCCGATCCGTCGCTATCGCTGGAACCGCCACAGCCAACAATGGCGATTGGGGCCAGGGCGAACATTAAGCCGACAACGAATAACGGTTTTACGAGTTTCATGACAGTGCTCCTTAAGCAAAACAGAGCCCCGCGAGACTCTGGGCCATCAGGCCGAGGGATAACGAACAATGAACTGCTGGACGTTGCCCTTCGGATCACCAGGTCCCAAAACCACATCACCGCCGAAGTGCGATGGGCAAGAATTGCGCAGTCTTGACCAGATTCCAATCCTATCCACACAGGAGGAGCCGCGAATTCGCACATTTTTACATCGCCTTTGTATGCCCCTGAGGCCGACCCACACGAATGCTCTGTGTGGCCGGGTGGGGTAGCACAAGCGGCGGTCGCGCTGGTAAAGGAAAGGAAGCCCACCGTTACGGCAGGTCCCGATTTAAGCAACCGTTCGCTCGCGCCGGGACGCTATAGGGAATAACGGCTGAGAAACAATGACGGCGAGCCTTCCTTGAATTCGACGCCGTTGCCGGGCTGGAAGTCGACGCTGCCCATGAAGATTCCGGACATGGCGAAACCGGTTTGAGTGAAACCGGCAGACGCTGAACCTTCGGCGCCACCTGTATTTAGGACGAGACGCAATTCGCCGTTGGGTTTGAGCACCATTGCGAAAGCGGCCCCGTCGCTAGCACTGCGCAGGACGGGAGACTGTTCGTTTGCAAAATTCAGGTTCCCTTTGAACGACCCGCTCACTAGAACTTCATCCGTCGAATGCGTTTGGAGTGCAGCTAGCTCGTCCCACGCAGAGCCACCCCATACGTTGCCCCATTGATATTCGCCTGCCTTGTTCAACTTGATGACGAAAAAATCGTTTTCACCGATCGCTGTTTTGCTGACTTTTTCGGTGCCCGGGTCAAGATCGATCGCACCGCTATCGGCGTACAAGTTCCCCCCCACCACAACTCCATCGTCGCTCGTGCCAGCAAGCGCTACAAGCCTGGTTGAGAAATCTATGTTAGCGACATCTAGGATCTTGCCGGCCCTGTAAGCGCCTCCCGCGTCCAGTCTCAACATGAAAAAAGACAGCCTGCTCACCAGTCGGTTATCAATACCGGCTGTAGGATCGAGGTCAATTTCTCCCGAGGCCAGTCCCCCGATCCACAGTCCACCGGACGTTGATCGGATGACATTTGTTGGTGACACCTGACCGTTGTTCAAGGCGCGGATCTGTTGAACCGATGACACTTTTCCGGCGGTCGTTAGGGTAGCGACGAAGCCATTAGTGTTGTCCGGGATGGATGTGTATCCTGCGCCGTCTACATCGAACTGCAAGGTGCCCGAAAAACGACCCACAAATGTGCTTTCACCGGTGGGACGTGAGATGGCATCGGTGATGCTCCAAGAAGCTGCCGATGTTTCCTTGAAGGCGCGCAGGTCCAATGTCCCGTCCTTCGAAATGCGGATGATAAAGTTGGTGCCTTGTGTTGCTGCCGATTCATTTCTCCCCGCGAAGTCAGCACTGCCAAAAAAACTCCCGGTCAACAGTGCTCCGAAGTCCGATCCAGGCGATAGAGAGTTCATGAGGATGTTTCCCGAGAACGCCTTTGCCCACACGACCGAATTGTCGCCGGCGACGCGGAGCACGAACCATGCTCCAGGACCGCCAGCAAGCAGCGCGACCTTTGGAGTAGGATCGAAATCCACAGATCCCTTAAATCTTCCCACAAGAATCGCGGAGCCATCTTGAAAGATCGTTGAGAACTTCACTGACTCGACCACGCCGATAGTGACGGTAGACGCGTACGTCGGTAAGCAGCGGTCAACGCCGCAGACTTGGAAGTTTTCACACACCACCTTTTCTTTCCATTCTCCGTTTGTTGCGCATTCGCGGACCCTCGCGTCTTGGCAGGCGACAGGTGAAACACCTGGATCGCAAGCCGTGCACGCTCCAGCGATGCACCCTTGAGTCGCACTACAGGTCACGTCCTTTACCCACTTTTTGTCCGGCGAGCAGACGAACACATCTTTGCCCGTGCAGGTCCTTTGTCCCGTCGTGGGGCAACCGTTGCAAAGCCCCGTTTCTGCGTTGCAGCCCGTGTCACAAGCCGCTCCTGACGCAGTCCACGAGCCAGTCGCATCGCAAACCTGCGGCGCGCTGCCGTCGCACTTTTTCGCATCCGGTTTGCACGCTACGCACGCCTTGTTCAGGCAGAACCCGCCACAAGTCATGACTTGGGTCCACGCTCCGTCGCGACATTCTTCGATCGCTCCGCTGCTGCAGCGGCGTTCGTCTTTCGGGCACAGATCGATGAGAGGCGCAGACCCATCATCGGATCCCAAGCCGGAACCCGCGTCCGCCAAGCCTGCTCCCCCCCCTCCCAAATTGCCGCCAGCCGCGCCTCCCGAAGCGCCGACATTTGCGTCAACATCTTCGGAGGCTTTGGGCAAGCTGCGTTCGCTGCTGCAACTTGCCGCGACTGCGAGCGCAGCAAGAAGTGAAATAATCTTTAGTGCTCTGTACATCGTTGGCCCTTAGAATCTGCCGCTACATTGAATGGACGCGAGATAGCGAAGTGAGCCCAGCGTGGCACTGTTTGGTGCAACACCACAGGCAACTGACTGTTCCGTAGACGATGGCTTTGTAGCCCACAAGACGGTTGCAACACCGGTGAAAACGGCGGCGCCGACATAGCCAACGATCATTCGCGTTGTGTCGCCGCTGATTTTTGAGTGAAGCGATTCACAAGCGGACCCACCAACGATGGTGCCGCCATCATTGAAGCAATTGCCGTTTTCGTCGTTGAACGTGGATATGTGAGACTCGCGTTGCACGTGGCTCACTATCCCCAGCGTCAGTGAAGCGACGCCAGTGCCAAGCGCGCCCCACATAACGTACGGGCGCCACGTGGCTTCTTGTGGCCCCGCACCGGACTGCACCGTTTCTTCTTGGACGGCCGACGTCGATTCCTTGCGGGAGGAGTTGACCGCGACGCTGGGCGAAGACACGGGAGCCGTCAAGTGGATCGTCACAGCTTGCTTCGTGCCCGCGTCAACGTTCACGTTCATCGTCTTGCTCTCGTAGCCGTCCTTGCGAACAATAAGCACCGACGCCCCCGGCAGCACCCAAGCGTCATCCGTGAGCGGCAGCTGACCAAGAACTCGATCGTTCAACGTCACCATGGCGCCCCGAGGTTCGCCTGCGATGTGCAGCGAACCAAGCCGATTCCTCACCGCTTCGCGCGAGCCCTCGAGCGTGTCCCGTTTGCCAGCGATCCAGGGATCTGACTCCGCCACCAGCGCTTCTGACAGATGCTGCTCCGATGCGAGCCACTGCCCCAGAGCTTGTTCACAAAGACCGAGCTGCGCCGCTGCCCTCGGCGTGTGGGAAAGATCATAAGCTTGCCGGAATAGATCGGCCGCATCCCTATCGCGGCCCTTTCGTCGCAGCTCGACGCCCTTGCGAATCAGCATTTCCGCGTTGTCGGCGGCCACTGCGATTGAGAGCCCCGCAGAACTCAAGGCGAGGGCGATTGAAAAGGCAGAACGCAGGAACAGATGAGGCAATTTCATCGCGGAACGTCGCTTTTACCATGACGAATCATGGTAAGTCATCCGTGCCCCAGCATTTTGGTGGCACCTTCCCAGTAGAAAGCCGCGTCAGCAGCGGGGTTCCACGCAACTGTCGACAAGCCGAACCGATAATTCCCAAAATGGCACTTCGCAAAATCCGCCTTGTCGTTGGAGCGGCGCCTATCGGCGTGGCCTACACGTGGTCGTATCCGAATTTTGATGGCAAAACGTACGTGATACCGACGTATGAGTTAAAGGTTTTGGGCCACGATCAGTTTCACCGCCCGGTCTCCAAAACGTTCGAGGTCATCCGTTTCGGCGTCCATCGGAAGTCGGGTAATCCAAAGCCCTATACGGTCGGCCTTAGTCAACATCACACCTATGTCATTCACCGCTGGATCCCGACCTATAAGGTGCACAGTTTCCCCTCTCGAGAGGATGGGGCTTGGCAGGTCCACGGCAACTTCTTGATTCATGACGGGCCCGACGATCCCCTGACTCAATTGTACGCGACCGCTGGCTGCATAGAGGTGTGCGGCGGGCCGTCAGGTTTCGTAATGTTCAACAAGTTTCTTGTAGAGATCTCGGGCAGTGTAAAAAGCTCTTTCGCTTTAAGCCTGAAAGAGATTGGCGATTCCGGTTGCATGTCCATCACGTACACGCCGGCTTCTCCGCCACAGGTGCAGGTTCGTTAGCATGTGCTTCGTGAGATATGTGTTCATCCTTCTTTTCGCGGCCACTTGCTCTCGGGGCACGGAAACAAGGCCGGCGCCCGCAGCTGTAGTCGCACCTGATGCGGAGGCCAATCTGCCTTCCGTGGACGCGCGGCCAACGGAACAGACGCTATCAATTGATTTCACGCGCACGTGGACAATCGGAGCCTTGGCGACCACCATCGGCCGATCATTTGCGGGCGTTTCCGACGCAGACTGGCAGGTGACCTTAAACGTACCTGACAAGGCTGAGCGTGCGTCCTGGCTGGCGAAGGACTTTTCTGCCCCGGGCTTCCGCAAGGCCAGTCAATTTGACGAGGCAGTTCTTCAGGTGAGCTCGCCGCAGGGACCGCTGCACGCGGCCCTGTGGTTTATTCACTTTCCGGATTGCAAGGCTTTGGATGCCACGCGCGATCGGGTGGTGAAATCGCAGCGGCTCAACCTCAAAACAGCTGCGCTAACGCTGTTCCGAATGCACACACAGCGGCAGACCCTGATCTTCTTTCTCTCCGAAACGCCCATGCATCCCGAGGTGGAGGTCGTTCTGAAATCTTTCGACGCACAGGGAGCATCCCTTTCGCCTTGCATCCCGTAGCGGACGTTCCTAAAGCAGGCCCGCGCCTAACCCGACATCCTGCCAACCGCCTTCCTGCCACCTATCGCCGCCAGCCGCCGCCCAGCGCTTGATATAGGTTCACCACCGCTGCCAGCTGTCGCTTCTTCGTTTCGATCAGCTCCATTTGTGATTCAAGCGCGTCACGGCGGGTCAGCAGCACTTCCATGTAATCCGCACGCGCCGAGGTGAAGAGGCTTGTGGAGATATCGATCGACGACGTGAGCTTTTGCACCTGCTGTGTTTGCAGTGCGAAGCTCTTGTTGAGGTTGTCGATCATGGAAAGTTGGTTGGCGACCTCCGTATATGCATTGAGGATGGTCTTTTCATACTCGTACACCGCTTGCAGTTGCTTTGAGTTGGCCGAAAAGTAGACCGCTTTGATCTCGTTTCGGTTGATGAGAGGCGCCATTAAATCTGCTGAGACGTTATAGAGGAGCGACTCTGGCGTATTGATCAGGCGCTTGATTCTAAACGCCTGGTAGCCGACGCCTGCCCGCATGCCGAACGATGGATAAAAGTATGCTTTCGCCACCTGCACATCCAGCTTCGCCGCCGCCAGTTCCAGCTCAGCGCGTGTGACGTCGGGGCGGTTCTGCAGCAGTTGCGAAGGCAGGCCGGCCGCGATGGCTTTGGGCAAAAGGTCGTTAAAGCTTTTTGAGCTGCGTGCAAGCGTTTGCGGGAAGCGACCCGCAAGAAAGTTCAGCTTGTTCTCTGTTTCGACGATCCTCTGCAGAATGTCGTAGCGGCGGCTTTTGTTTTTGAACACTTCCGCCTCGAACCTTTGCACGGCGAGCTCGGTGACCCGCGCCGCTTCCTTTTGCAGCTTCACCACTTCAAGCGCGCTCTGCTGGATTGCGATGTTGCTGTCCAAGACCTCAAGCTGGTTGTCGAGCGCCATCAGCTCGTAGTACGAGTTCGCGATCTCAGCCACGAGGCGTGTGATGATGAAGTTCCGGCCTTCGAGGGTCGCCAGGTAGCGGAAGGTGGCCGCCTTCGTGGCGTTGCGCATCTTTTTCCAGACGTCCACTTCCCACGACGCAAAGAAGCCGAACATATAGTCCTGCAAAGGTTCGGGAACCCCCGTGAGTTCGTCGGCCGCGCCCTTGCTGGTGTAGCGGCTCACCTTTTCCAGGCCACCGCCGGCCCTAAAATCAACACGCGGCATATAACTTCCGCGGTTTGCCAGCACCTCGTTGTTGGCCATGAACGTCTCTTGCAGCTGAATGTTCAGCTCTTGGTTGTTCTGCAGGGCCGAGGTGATGAGCGCGTTGAGGTTGGGATCGTTGAAGAACTCGCGCCACTTGGCCTGCGCTGAATTGGAGGTGTCTTGTGAGCCCTCGAAGTTCTTCGGCGTGGTGCGGTTCGCTTCACGCGCCGGCTTTTGCGTCAACGAGGGCACGCAACTGGCGCACAACAGTGAAAAACACGTGACGATTCGTCCTAGCCTACGCATGGTGGGTTATCTCTTCGGTTACAGAGGTTTCTTCTTCATCCCTGATCAGTGTCTTGCGTTCTGCGAGTTTGCCGAAGACGAAGTAAAGGCCTGGCACGATGATCACGCCAAACATCGTTCCGAAAAACATGCCGCCCAACGCCGACGAACCAATCGTTCGGTTCCCCACGGCACCAGGGCCGGTGGCGCCCACCATCGGAACCAAGCCCGCGATGAATGCGAACGACGTCATCAAGATGGGACGGAAGCGCACCTTTGCGCCTTCAATGGCCGCGTCGAGAACTGACATGCCCGCGTGGTGCTTCTGCACAGCAAACTCAACGATCAACACGGCGTTCTTACCCAGTAGCCCCACAAGCATGACCAGACCAACCTGCGCGTAGATGTCGTTGGCCAAGCCCAGAACCTTCAAGAGCAAAAACGAGCCGAAAACGCCCGCAGGCAACGAGAGCACAACCGCCAAGGGAATGATGAAGCTTTCGTATTGTGCCGCCAATACCAGGTACACGAAGGTCAACACCACGAGAAAAATGTAGATGGCCTCATTGCCACGGGCCGCTTCGTCGAACGATAGGCCTTCCCAAGCCACTTCGTAACCACGCGGCAGGGTCTGCCTTGCCACCTCTTGCACCACGGCGATCGCGTCGGCGCTGGTGTAGCCCTTGCTGGGCTCGCCACGGATGGCAGCTGATCCGTAGAGGTTGTAGCGCGTGATCTCATTTGGACCCTGCGTCTTGCGCATCTTCATGAACGCAGAGTAGGGCACCATTTCGTCGTGATCGTTCTTCACGTAAAGCTTCATGATGTCCGAAGGCAAGCGCCGAAACTCAGGCGCAGCCTGCGTATAGACTTTGAAAAAGCGCCCGAAACGCACGAATCCCTGGTCGTAGGTGCTGCCGATGAGAATGTCCAGGTTTTCCATCGCGGCGCCGATCGACACGCCCTTTTGCATCGCCAACTCGTTGTCGATGAGCAACTCGTATTGCGGGTAGTTGGCAGCAAAGAATGTGAACAACCCCGTCAGCTCTTTGCGCTTGCCCAAGGCATCCATGAACTCTTTGTTCAGTTTGTCGAACGCGTGGTAGTCGTCGCTGTTGGTCTTATCCAGCAAGCGCAACGCAAAGCCGCCTGCCGCACCGTAGCCGGGCACCGCCGGTGGTTCGAAGAACTCGATCACGGCGCCCATGTCTTTCGACTTTTCTTCCAGCTCTTCCAGGATCTGGCGAACCGTGTGTTTGCGCTTCGACCAGTTTTTCAAGTTGATAAGACACGTGCCGGCGTTGGAGCCGCGGCCTTCGGTCAAAACTTCGTAGCCTGCCAGCGACGAGACAGATTCGATGCCTTCCACTTTTTCGGCGATCGCCTGCAAATGGCGAGACACATCGTTGGTGCGTTCAAGCGTTGAGCCGGGCGGCGTTTGAATGATGGCGTAAATCATCCCCTGGTCTTCGTTGGGAATAAAGCCCGCCGGCAGCACCTTGCTGAGCCCCAACACGCCCATGCTGAAGCCCACGAGCATGAGAAACGTGACGCTCCGACGGTTCACGATGAGCTTGAGCAGGCCCACATAGCGGCCGGTAACGTGTTCGAACCACCGGTTAAAGACATCAAGCAGCACCCCGATCGGTGTGCGCTTCTTTCGCGCGCCGTGGTTGTGTTTAAGGATCATGGCACACAGCACGGGCGTGAGGGTTAGCGCCACCACACCGGACAGCACAATGGAGGTGGCCATCGTGATGGCGAACTGCCGATAAAACACGCCCACCGGCCCCGTCATGAATGCCACCGGCACGAAGACCGCGGTCATCATCAGCGTAATCGCGATGACGGCGCCGCTGATTTCGCCCAAAACCTTTTGCACGGCTTCATAGGGTGCCAGGTGCTCTTCGTGCATCTTCGCGTGAACGGCCTCGACCACGACGATCGCGTTGTCGACCACGATGCCGATCGCAAGCACCAACGCGAACAGGGTGATCAAGTTCAGTGAAAGACCAAACAACGGCATGAACGCAAACGTGCCGACGAGCGACACGGGCACGGCCAAGGTGGGGATCAGGGTCGAGCGCCAATCGCCCAAGAACAGGAAAACCACCAACGCCACCAGGATGAACGCTTCGACCAGCGTGTGGATAACCTTCTCAATCGAGGCGTCCAAGAAGGTTGAAACGTCGTAGCTGATCTCGTAATCCATGCCGGCTGGAAAGGTGGTGGCTTTGAGCTCTTCCAGCTTCAGCTTGACGCTTTCGATGACCTGGCTCGCGTTGCTGCCGTAAGTCTGCTTGAGCACGATGGCTGCCGAGGGATAGCCATTCATGTTGGAGTAGATGTCGAAGAACTCGCTGCCGAGCTCTACCTTCGCGATATCTTTGAGGTGAATAAACTCACCCTCGGGATTCGCTCGCACGATGATGTTTTCATATTCTTCGGGCTTGTTGTAACGGCCCGAATAGGTGAGCACGTATTCCAGGGCTTGCGATTGTTTGCCTGAAGCAATGCCCGTGCGACCTGGACGACCGATGACGCTTTGCTTGTCGATCGACTCCATCACCTCGGTGGTGGAGATGTTGTAGGCGCGCATGCGATCCGGGTCCAACCAGATGCGCATGGCATACTGGCGGCTGCCCAGGATGCGCGCTTGGCCGATGCCTTTGATACGTTGGATCTCGGGCAGAAGGTTTACGTTTGCGAAGTTGTAGAGAAACTTCTCATCCGTGTCCTTCTCTTTGCTGTAGAGGTTGACATACATCAACATGCTGGGCTGCACGGGCGAGACAACCACGCCTTCGCGTTGCACCAGGGGCGGCAGCTGGTTGATCACCTGATCCACGCGGTTCTTCACGTTAACCACCGCTCGGTTCGGATCTTCGTCGAGGTCGAACACAACTTGGATGACCGCTTCACCGGCGCTGGTGGCATCGGACACGATGTATTTCATGCCCTGGACGCCGTTGATTGAGCGTTCGAGCGGAATCAGTGTGGACTTCACCAACACGTCGGCGCTGGCGCCGGGGTAAGCGATCGACACAAGCACGAGCGGCGGCGCGATCGACGGAAACTGCGACACGGGCAGTGTTTTTATGGCGAGCGTGCCTAGGAACATGAGCACGAGCGAAACGACGATCGCCAGAACGGGTCTGTGAATAAATTTGGTAAACATAGGTGCGATTCCTGTGATGGTGAAACGATCCGAGAGCGCACGCCGGGTGTGATGGAGCCCATCATTAAGCGGACTCAACCCCAAAAAGCGGGCGCGTTGGTCTATTCCGCCGGCAAGGCCAGGTGCGCGACGACTTCCGCCGGCTCTTTGAAGTCCAAAGCGATCTCGTCTCCGTTGCGGACTTTACGCAAGCCGTCCAGCAAAATGGTGTCGTTCGGCGCCAGACCCTCTTTAAGGACGTAAAGGTTTGGCACCTCGTGTGCGACCGTTATCAACCGCGAGCGAATCGTGTTCTTGTCATCAACGACGAACACGTATCGCTTGTCCAAGATCTCGAACGTGGCCTTCTGTGGAATCAGCAGCGCCTGCTTGAGTGGCAAGGTCATAAGGACCTTGCCGGTTTCGCCATGCCGCAACAGGCCCTTGGGGTTCGGAAAAGTGGCACGAAAGGCGATGTTGCCCGTCTCGTTGTTGAAATCTGCCTCAACGGTTTCAACCCGGCCACCGTGCTCGAACAGCTGGTTGTTGGCCATAATCAGCTTCACTTGCATCAAGCTGTCTTCTTGGGAGTGCAGCCCGAAGGTCAGGTAGTCCGATTCGGTGACGTTGAAGTAGGCCCAAACCTTGCTGTTGTCAGACAAGGTGGTGAGCAACTCCCCCTCTTCCACGAGGCTGCCGAGCCGCACGCGGAAGCGATCCATAATTCCGTCGAACGGGGCCTTAATGCTGGTGAGGCTTAGGTGAACCTTGGCCAATTCAACCTCGGCTTGTGCCTTATCAAGCTTGGCTTTCGCCAACGCTAGTTCGTTTTGCGAGACGACTTTGCTGTCAGACAGAAGCTTGGTGTTTTGATATTCGATTCTTGTGAACTCGGCCTCCGCCTCAGCCTTTTGCAATTCGGCCTTATAAACGAGCGGCATGATCTGGAACATCTGCTGCCCCTTTTTGACCGACTGCCCCTCGTCGACGAACACGCCTTGCAGGTAGCCCCGTTCTAGCGCCCGCAGCTCAATGTGCTGCACGGAGCGGATCTGACACACGTACTCGGCGGTGATGTCCGTGTCTTTGATGAGGGGCTTGGTGACAAGGTACTTCGGGATCTCGTGGTGCTTGTGTTCTTGCGAATGGCAGCCCGGGTTGGCAAAAGAGACGGCCACGGTCAGGAGCGGAATAATCTTATTCATGGTTCTGGCTCTAAACGTTGCGGGATGAGGAACACGTTTCGCGGGCTCGGGGCGTTACCGTAGGCGCGCGAACAGAGTTGCCGGTTTAGGAAAAACACCGGATGCCACCTGAGGCGGCGAAGCACGGCGGTGGTTGGTCCTGATGGCTACATGGCCCCAGGCCGGTGATGGCACAAAGACGTGCGTCGAACAACCGCGATCGGTGTTCAACGGGGGGGGCGATCACAGCCTTAGGCGCGCGGCGGGCCGCGACAGAAAAACGAACGCGAGGAACCCGAGGCAAAGACCAGGGCGGGCCCATGCAGCTGCAAACGGTGGCTCACATCCGGGTATGTCGCTGCAAACAGCGGCAGCGGCGAATGACACTTGTCGTCCTCGTCCCATTCGTTCGTGAAGGACTTTTTGTCGCTGTCATCATCGTGCTCGGCGAACACGGCGACGCTGGCGGGTGTAGATGGCTCCGCGTCCGATCCCAGCTGGGTCAGAAAATTGACGAGTGACACGGACTGCACACGGCCGACGAACATCAGCAGGATGTACAGCGCGAAGACAAGCGACAACGTGCGGGGGCACAGCTGGGCTTGGTTTCGCAGGTGTCTCACAGCACCGCTAGTCCTGTCATATGACCTGGCGTGGGTCAAGACGAGGATGCCGACCGGCCCGGGCGCCGGGCAACCGCTTTCACCAAGGGGCGCGCTGTTGGCGGCAGCTGCGCCAAGAACGATCTGTTTGCAAACACGTGCAGCACCCAATGTGAGATTCATGCTTCGGCATGGAGGTATCGATTTCAAGCAAAGAACGCGCTGGGGACGCGGACCCTTGCAAAAGAAACCGAGGTGTCGTGTCAGGGCAACGTGCTGTTAACTCAGCCGGCGCAACGGTGTCTATACGGTAAACTGAGCGCCTATGCGGCTGCACCTTGTGGACGGAACCTACGAGCTCTTTCGCGCTCATTATTCGCCGCGCCCGGATCACATCGCGCCGCATGGGCGCACGGCCAAGGCCACGGTGGGAATTGTCGCGTCGCTGTTGGCTTTGCTGCACGATGAAGAGGAGGCCGTGACCCACATTGCGGTCGCCTTCGACAATCCCATTCGCTCTTTTCGCAACGATCTGTTCGCCGACTACAAAAGCGACGAGGGTGTGGAACCAGCCTTGCGTTCGCAATTCGATGCCGCTGAGGAGGCCGTGCGTGCCCTAGGGGTGGCGGTGTGGTCGATGCGCGACCACGAGGCGGACGATGGCCTCGCCACCGGGGCGTCGCGTTTCAAGCCGCAGGTCGAACAGGTGAGGATCCTAACCCCCGACAAAGATCTCGGGCAATGCTTGGACGGCGATCGCGTGGTTCAGATCGATCGTCGCCAAAAGAAGCTGATCACAGAAGCTTCGTTTCGCGAACAGCGTGGCTTCGGTCCACTCAGCATGCCCGATTACCTTGCCCTCACAGGCGATAGCGCCGACGGCATTCCGGGGCTGCCCGGTTTTGGCGAAAAGAGCGCTGGGTTGTTGCTGGGGAAGTACAAGCACCTTGAGGCGATCCCCTCCGACGCTTCGGATTGGACGGTGAAGGTCCGCGGGGCGCCAGTCCTGGCGGCCACCCTTTGCAGGCATCGAGAGGAAGCTTTGCTGTACCGCAAGCTTGCGACGCTGGTAAACGATGCGCCCTTGCCACACACGTTGCATGAGCTTGCGTTCACCGGCGTGCCTCGCGAGCCGTTTCTTGCGTGGTGCGATGCCCTGGGCGTCACCACATTGAAGGCGGCCCCCAAGCGCTGGCAGGCGCTATAGCATTGTCATGACCAACTGAGCCCGCCGCGTTGGTGAACCGCGCACCCGATCGCAGCGGCATGCTTGCGACATTTCAGCGCTTTGAGTTCAAACGGCTGCTTTAGCGCGTGGCTTTGCTCGACGCTGCCGTGCCCGCCGCGCCTACGTCCAAGCTGTGACGTCGAGGTCGGGAAACAGCGGCGTGCGCGTCTCGCGTGCGATCAGATCGCCATCACGCAAGGAATCGGTTTCAAGCGCGTGGGCCAATCGTGCAAAGGCCTCCAAATGTTCACGTAAGCGTGCGCGGCCATATTCGGGCGCCGTGCCCAACGTGATCAAGAACGTCCAGTCGCTGCTTTGAGCCAACAAGAGCTCGCGGCCCAACTGGCGAAGGGCGCGTGCGGTGATGCCGTCTTCGTTGCCAAAGCGACGCACCAACGTTTGCATGCGCGCTTCGGCCTTGTGCAATTCGGGATAGACCCACGTTGTGTCGGGGTTCAGCCACACTTTGTTGCTGCTCTCCGCGCCCCAGGTTGATGGTGCCACGTTTTGGTGAGGCAACGTGCGGTCTTCATCCATCACACTGGCCGTGGTGGCGCTTTGAATTTCGGGGGTGCGGGCCAAGAGCCGCAGCACTTCCTCCAAAAACGCGGGGCCCTCGTACCACCAGTGCCCAAACAACTCGGCGTCGTAGCAAGCGGTGATGACGGGGGCCTCCGCCATGCTGGCCGACAGCGCTTGCGCCTGGCGTTGCCGGTTCACAACAAAGTCAGCGGCATGAACGCGGGCGCGCGCCAAAGCCGCCGCTGGATCGTAAAGCTGCTTTTCGTGCAGAGGCACGTCGCGGCCTGTGACCCTATAATATTTGAGGCCCATCGGACGTCGCCGGCCATCGGGCGGCAGAAACGGCGCGATGTCTTCAAGTTTGGCTTCGTGGCCAAAATCGCGGTGGAATTCGCGGTAGGCCGGATCCCCGGGGTAACCTTGATCGCCGCTCCACACTTGGCGGCCGGTTTCGTGATCGCGCGCAAACGCGGCCACACCAGAGCCGGTTTTTACCGGGGAAAACAAGCCAAACGGTGAGGGCGGGCGACCACGTTCGATGGCCGCGGCGTCCACGAAAAAGAACTGGACATCGGCTTCTGCCAACAGTTCGTCGATGCCGTTGTCAAAACCGCACTCGGCCAGCCACAGGCCCCGCGGGCGGCGGCCAAAGTTGCGCGCGTGGGCATCCACACCGGCGCGGATCTGCGCGCGGCGCGCGGCCTCTGAGCTCATCAGTGGCAGCAGGCCGTGTGTCCCGTTGCAGCCTGCGATCTCCACACAACCAAGCGACTGCAAGTGGCGCAGGGGCGCCAGCAAATCATCTTTCCAACGGGCCAAGAACGTCAACGTTTCTTGGCACCGGTGCAACACCTGGCGAGCAGTGTCGCCTTGCAAACTAAGGCTATGCACTTGCGCTTGTGTTTCGGACAAGCGCAGCAACCGCTCAACATAGCGGTGCAGGCGCTTGCGCAACAACACATCATCCAGCATGGCTGCAAGCGTGGGAGAGATCGTCAGCGTGATGCCAAAACGGATGCCCTCATCCGCCAACTTCACCAGGCGGCTCCACACCGGCACGTAGGACTCAGTGATGGCTTCGAACAGCCAGTCTTCTTCAAGAAAATCTTCGTGTTCAGGGTGGCGCACGAAGGGCAAGTGCGCGTGCAAAACCAAACACAACTTCGCGGGCATCATCGCGTGCGTCCCGAACCAGATCCCAAGCGTGCGACGCCGGCAGAAGAGGCCAGCGCGGCGGAATGACCCTCAGGCGGATGCATCGACACGTTGCTTAGGTTGATGTCGCGTTTGCTGTGCGCAGGCGCATGCAAAGCTTCTGAGGCACCTACGTGCGGCACAGGCCGGCCAACGCCATCCAGAACGGGGCCTGTGGCGGGCACACCATGTCCGTCTTCGGGCCACGAAGGCTCAACGCTGCCATCTTTGGTTTTGGTCCACGCCGGCGCGCCTTTGAATACGGCTGACCAACGCCGGCCTTCGCCGTCTTCGTTGAACACGCCCACTTCAACAGCGGCCTCAAGCCACTCAGGGTGTTCTGCGGCCGGGGGAGGTGGGTCTTGCAAAGGTGTGACAACGGCGTTCGATAGCGCCACCACGCGGCCGGCGCGATCACGCAAGAACGCGCGATACGCCTGATCAGGCAAGGCGCCCAACCAGCGTTCGCCTTTGGCGGGCAGATCGGCGGCGGCCGTGTACATCACGCCTGACGGGCGCTCTTCAACCACAAGATCGAAGGGGCCTTGGGCCTCGGCGGACCAATAAGCAAACAAGCTGCGCGGCCCCTGCACCATCAAACGAAACGCGGTGGTTTCGGCCCGTGGTGCCGGGGGAGGTGGCGCGGCGCTTGGGGCCTTCGAATCCGTGACCGTGGCCTCCGTGCCGGCCCGCGCGGCCGCTGCTTCCGTCACCACGACGGCCGGCGTGAACGAACGCCGGATCGGGGTGTTTAGAACTTCGCGGTAAAGCGCATCGTAAGGGACGGCGGCGTTTTTCCACGACCAGTCTTGCCGCAAGCCTTTGACCTGCAGGGCGGTCCACGCGATTTGATCGTCCCAAACCCTCACCGCGCGAGTGACAGCATCGGTAAGGGCGACGGCGGAGGGCTCATTGAACACGAAGCCGTTTTCGTCCTCGCGAACGGTGTCGCGCAGGCCGCCCACGCCGTGAACCACGGGTACGGCGCCATAGCGAAGGGCATAAAGCTGCACCAGGCCGCACGGTTCAAGCCGCGACGGCACCAAAAGCATATCGAAGGCCGCGTACATCCGGCGCGCCAATTTCGCATCGAACTTGATCACCGTGCGGAAGCCACGCGGACCATAGGCGGCTTCGGCTGCGCGCAAGCGGGCCTCCAAGGCGGCGTCGCCCGAACCAAGCACAACCACTTGCACGTCGAGATCAAGCAGCTCGGGCAAAGCATCGAGAATCAGATCCACGCCCTTGTCACCCACCAAACGACCGATGAAGCCGATCAAAGGGCGGTCTGGTCGATCAGGTAAGCCGAGCTCTGCTCGCAGCGCCTTTGTGCATGCGGCACGACCCTGCACTTCTGCGGCTGAAAAGTGCGCGGCCAACGCGGGATCCACCGCCGGGTTCCACGACACCTCATCGATGCCATTGAGCAAACCGCGCATGTCGGTGCCCCGGCTTCGGATCACGCCATCCAAGCCCATGCCGCGCTCTTGCGAACGCAACTCTTCGGCATACGTGGGGCTGACGGTGGTGATCCGATCGGCCGTCATCAATGCGGCTTTGAGCGGAATGAATCTATCGAAGTGCTCCGCCCAATTCGGATCCCACAGCTGGGGCGGCAAACGCAGCGCCTCAATGATGCCGCGATCGCTATCCCCCTGGTACTGAAGGTTATGGATGGTGAACAGCGTTCGAACATTGGCGAGCTTTTCGTGGGTGGGGCCAGGCAACCGAACAAGCGCCGGCAACAAGGCCGCGTGCCAATCATGGCTGTGAATGATCGCAGGCGTGGGCTCTAATCGTGCGGCCAGTCGCTGTGCCGCCAACTGAAACACACCAAAGCGGAAGGGGTTATCGACGAACGGCCCGTTGCCGTCCACGTAGAGGCCCACGCGATCGAACAGCATCGGGCAGTCGATGAGGTACGTGGGCACGCCCGCGGGAGGGTTGATCAACTGGCGGACATCCACGGCCAACGGTTCGGCCAGCGGCAGGTCGAAGTGGAACAGGGGCGCCGAAACGGGTTGTTTGATTTGGTGCCGGTAATACGGCAGGCACAAGCGCACGTCCCAACCCATGTCGCGCAAGACACCCGGCAGCGCGCCGACCACGTCGCCCAAGCCGCCTGTAGAGGCCAAAGGCACGGCCTCGGAGGCCACCCACAGCACCAGCTTGGCGTTGGCGGGCATGGCCACGGGTGCGGCGGGTGCTGGGGTGCTCGCCTTGGGCTGCGGCGCTGAAGGGGTGGGTGCTTTGGCTTGCGGAGCCTGGTTTACCTGCGCCGTGGCAGGCGACGACATCGCTACCGGCGGTGAGGCTATCGTGGCCGCTGCCCCGGCTTGACCTGGCGGGGGCGTCCGCGTTTGAGACGCAGGGGCAGGGGGCGTCGGGCTCGGAGCTTGTTTTTTAGGCATGGAACGCTCTGCGCATACTTACCACCTCAACGTTGCTTCGGGTGGATGCCGTTTAGCCGTAGTCGCGCAGACGGGTTGTCAAAGTGTCGCGGGCTTTGGCCACCACCGTGACGCCGCCTTCGCTGACCACGTGCCGGAGGGCATCGCGGGCCAGGTCGTGGCCGATGAGATCGCCTTCGGCCACCCGCACGTTTTTGTCGATAATGGCGCGCTGAATGCGGGCGCCTTTGCCTATGTAGACGTTATCGAAGATGACCGAATCGCGAACCTCGGCGCCTTCGTCAACGAACACGTTTCGGCCCAAGACCGAATCCTTGACGAAACCACCGGCGATGATGCAACCACCAGCCACCGTTGATTGCAAAACCGTGCCGCGCCGGCCTGGATCGTCGAACACCATTTTGAGCGGCGGGTCTGAATAGCTGGCCGTCATGATCGGCCACTCCCACCCGTAAAGGTTCAAAGCGGGGACCACGTTTTTCAAATCCAGCGCCGCTTCGTAGTAGGCGTCGATGGTGCCGACGTCGCGCCAGTAGATGTTTTCTTCGGTCGACTTGGCGCCAGGGATGCGGTTTTCGTAAAAATTATAGGCGTACGCGCGGCCGGTTTCTTGAAACACCGGGATCACGTCGTGGCCGAAGTCGTGGCGCGACTCGCGGCGTGCGTCTGCCAGCAAGGCTTCGGCCAAGGCTTCGGGGTGAAAAATGTAGTTGCCCATCGAGGCCAAGCACCGGGTGGGATCGCCTGGAATCGTCTTGGGGTTTGATTGCGGCTTTTCCTCAAAGCCTATGATGCGGCCTTGGCTATCGACTTCCATGATGCCGAACTGAGACGCTTCCTCCACAGCCACGGGGATGCACGCCACAGTGGCCAAGGCATCTCGTTCGCGATGAAAGTCGACCATCTGTCGGACGTTCATTTTGTAGATGTGATCCGCACCGAAGACCAACAGCAGGTCTGGCTTGCAATCTTCCACCATGTGAAAGTTCTGAAACACTGAATCGGCGGTGCCGCGGTACCAAGATTCGCCCATACGCATCTGGGCCGGCACCACGGTTACGAAATCGGAATGGCTGTTGCGCGAGCCCCAGGCACGTTGCACGTGTTCGACCAGCGACTGCGCTTTGTACTGGGTCAGCACATAGACCGAACGGATGCCCGAATTCACCATGTTCGACAGAACGAAGTCGATGATTCGGTAGCGGCCGCCGAACGGAACGGCAGGCTTGGCGCGATCCCGCGTCAGGGGAAAAAGCCGGGAGCCTTTGCCGCCGGCCATGATCAAGGCGAGGAGTCTCGGTTGATGAGGCATGAACTGGTCAGCAGTATAGTCCAGGTCCGGAAAAACTCTGGCGAAAGTGCCGCCAAAAAACGCTCAAAAAAGCTTCCGAGGCTGCAATTTTTTCTTGTTTCGGATTTGGGTGGTCGTGGTTTACTGCCGGGGTAATGTCCACAACACGTACTCCTGAACAGCTTGGCGAGCAGATCCGTGACTTAGCGTCGAACCTTTGGTGGTCCTGGAACCCAGACGCCATCCGCTTATTTCGTGATTTAGCCCCCGACGTTTTCCACGATTCAAACCACAGCGCTTTGGCTGTCTATCAAACGGTCGTTCCCGGGCAGTTGGCTCGCGTGTCCGAAGACCCCGTGTTGCGTGCCCGCATCGATAAGGTTCACCGCGAGTTTCGTGCCTATCTCTCGCCCGACGCTACGACGTGGGCGGGCACACATGCGGCCCCTTTGAAGGTGCGGCCCGTGGCCTACTTCTCGGCGGAGTTCGGCATTCATGAATCGCTGCCCATCTATAGCGGCGGCTTGGGCATTCTGGCCGGCGACCACATCAAAACGGCGTCCGATCTGGGGCTCTCACTTGTGGGTGTGGGTCTGTTTTACCGTGAATCGTATTTTCGTCAGCTGATCGACGAGTCGGGGCAGCAGCACGCGGAATATAACCGGGCCCAGCTTGACCGCGTGCCGGCATCTCCCTTGCTGGACCGGCATGGCAACCCGCTCATCATCGAAGTGCCGATGGATCACTCCGTGCTGCACGCGCAGGTGTGGCAAGCCAACATCGGTCGCGCGCGCTTGCTGCTGTTGGACACCGATGTTGAACGCAATTCGCCCGAAGATCGGGCCTTGGCCGCCCGGCTTTACTTTGGCGACTCACGCGTGCGCATTCGGCAAGAGCTATTGCTGGGCGTGGGCGGCGTGCGTGCCCTCCGCGCCGCTGGCATCGACTTCTCGATCATGCACCTGAACGAGGGCCACAGCGCCTTTGCCACTTTGGAATACACGCGCTCGATTATGGAAGATACGGGCGCCAGCTTCGCCGATGCGGCGCAAGAGGTGGCGCAATCAACCGTGTTCACCACGCACACACCGGTGGCCGCTGGCCACGATCGGTTCTCGCCCGAATTGGCCGACGCTCACCTTGAGCCCCTGCGTCGGTCTTTGGGCTTGGGCCGCAATGAATTCCTGGGCCTCGGCCGCATTGAGCCACGCGACGAAAACGAAATGTTCTGCATGACCGTGCTGGCATTCAAGATGTCGCGTTGGGCGAACGGCGTTTCGGCCTTGCATGGCCGCGTGACCCGCAAGGCATGGCAAGTGCTGTGGCCGCACCACCGTGAAGACGAAGTTCCCGTGGGGCACATCACGAACGGCGTTCACCTGCGCACCTGGGTGGCGCCGGCGATGCAGGAGCTGTTCCGTAAGTACCTCGGCCGCGACTGGATGGAGAACATCACCAATCCAGATCTGTGGGCGCGCATGGATGAAGTGGATGACGCCGAGCTGTGGGAAGTGCACCGTATTTTGCGTGCGTCCTTGGTGCGGTTTGCCCGCCGTGAAGTGGGCGAGCACCGCAGCCGCGTGGGCCTCGATCCTGAGTTAACCAGGGCGGCCGAATCCGCCTTGGATCCACACGCGCTCACCATCGGTTTTGCGCGGCGCTTTGCCACATACAAACGCGGCAACTTGATCTTCAGCGACATCGATCGCGTGTTGCGCATCATGGGCGATGCGAAGCGCCCCGTGCAATTCGTGTTTGCCGGCAAGGCGCACCCGGCTGACAAGCCGGGCCAAGCCGTGCTGCGCGAGGTTTACCAATCATCGCTGCGCCCTGATTTGCTGGGCAAAGTGGTGTTCGTGGAAGATTACGACATCAATGTGGCGCGCCACTTGGTGCAGGGCGTGGATGTGTGGCTGAACAACCCGCGTCGACCCTTGGAAGCCAGCGGCACGAGCGGGCAAAAAGTGTTGCTCAATGGTGGCCTCAACCTTTCCATCCTCGACGGGTGGTGGGCCGAGGCGTGGGACGGCGAAAACGGCTTTGCGATCGGCAACGGTCGCACGCACGTGTCGCAAGAAGAGCAAGATCGGCGCGACGCTTTGTCGCTGTATGACGTGCTGGAGAACCAGGTGATCCCCACCTTCTTTGATCGTGACAGTGACGGCATCCCTCGCGCTTGGGTGCGTCGTATGAAGCGCGCCTTCAAGACGATGGGCTGGCGCTTCAACACCGATCGTATGGTCAAGGACTACACCACGGAGTGCTATTTGCCGGCCGCTTGCACTGACAGCTGCGTGATGCCTAAGTAAAACAGCGGCGTCAGGAATGCGGCGCTTTGGCGCTGCAACAAAGGCAACGGGCACTTCACCTGTTGCCTTTGTTGCATCTGGGCTATCCTTGGAGACTGGCGGGAGGGGGACGAAGGGGGGCGGCGCCGAAACCTCAGCAGGAGCACCCACGTGGTTCAGGGACGCATCTGTTCGCTTGTTGTGTTTTGTTTTTCTTTGGCACTTGTGGCTTGCGGTGGTGCCGCCGGCCAAGGCGAGCAGGCCAGCTCTGATGAGGCCTCTGGCGGCACAGGCGGCGAGTCATCGGGGGGCACAGGCGGCGAGGAAGTGGGGGGCGCAGGTGGTGGCGCTTCTGCTGATGCGGGCGTGCAACCTGGGGCCGACGGGGCAAGGCCGCCCGACGCCGCGAAGCCGGGCGTCGACGCACAGCCGTCAGATGCCAAGGCCGCTGTCGGCATGTCTTCGTTGGCGGATGAAAAGATCGTTTGGAACGGCGACGGCGTTGGCAACGGCGGCGGCACGCATTGGATGGGCCGCGGACAAGAAGGCAAAACCACCCTGACCTATTCCGACGCAATGGCATTCTCACCGAAGCACGTCATCGCGTTCACAATGGCAAACATTAATTACGCTGAGTTCGGCTGGGGGATCGCGGCCACGCCGGCCAACAAATACAAGAAGCTTGGCTTCTGGGTGAACATGGTCCCGCAACCCGGAAAAACGGCGCCGGGGAATGCTTTGGTCACGATCAAAGTGGGGGGTAACTATGCGGCCCCCGGCGGTGGCCGAGGCGTCAATTCGATCACCTACAACAAGACGGGCCTCAAAGGCGGCTGGCAGCAAGTGGTGATTCCTGTGGCCGACATCATGGGAACCCCCAACAGCAGCAACGTCACCGAGATTTTGATTGGCCTTGCGGGCTGTGGCAGCGCCGCGTGTTCGTTCACTCTTTATGTGGATGACATCGCGTTTGGCAATTAGCGCGGCGGAAATAGCGCGTCTTGCAAAACCGCGACGGGGGTGTGCGTCTCGTGCCCCAGTTGCTCAAGAACGAGTGGCACCAAGCGGCCCTGGGGTGGCGCCTCGCATGCCGCCAAAAAGGCCCTGAGGCCCGGCGCTGCGTGAGGTCGCCCGCCCTTCGCGTCCAGGGCGACACGCAAAAGTTCATGGTACCGCCACATCCACTTTAGCCAGGGCGCTGGGGCATGGCGCTTCGCCGCCTGTACATCCTCCAGCCGCTGCGTCAACACGGCCAGTGAGCACCGATCGAGTTCCTTTAGGCAACCCGGAAACACTTGCGACAGGCGGCGCAACTCAAGCTTCGTGGCCGCGGAGACCTTCGCGTTGGCGTCGCCATCGCGCGTGCGCCGCAACACGATCAGGGCCTCATACTTCGCAGCCATGGCGTCTAGGGCAGGCCGCGGCAGAGGCATGGCGCTTACGTTTCGGTTTCCGTGGGGCGGCTGCCCTTGTGTCGCGGATCTTTGCCCTTGACCGCGAAGATCACCATCTCGGCCAAGTTGGTGGCGTGATCCCCGATGCGTTCAATGTATTTGGCGATCGATTGCAACCGCGTGGCGCGCGCGATGTTCTTCGCGTCTTCCATCATGTAGGTCAAAAGCTCGCGGAAGATCTGGTGGTAATAGGCATCCACGGTTTCGTCGCGCGCGATGATGTCTTCGGCCTGGCTGTCGTCGCTGGCCACGAAGGCGTCAAGGGCGTCGTGCACCATACCCATGGCAATTTCCGCCATCTTGGGCAAATCGACGTAAGGTTTGAGCGGTGGCTCTTCATTAAGCTCAATCACGCGCTCGCTGATGTTCACGCCCAAGTCGCCGATGCGTTCAAGATCGGTCACCAACTTCATCGTGATGGTGATGAGACGCAGATCGGAGGCCACGGGCTGCCGCCGCGCCAGAATGTGCAGGCACAACTCGTCGATCGCCAACTCCAGCCGGTTGACCTCGCGGTCGGCCAGGATCATCTTCTTGGCCAGTTCCGTGTTGCGGGTGAGCAGCGCTTCAATGGCGTTCTTGATTAGCTGCTCAACCTTGGCACCCATAAGCAGGACGTGCTCACGCAGCTGTTGAAGCTCGTCCTCGTATTCTCGGCTTGTGTGCCTTCGGTTCACAGCATCGATCTTAGCGCAGGCGCGCCGCTGGCTGTAAGAAATTGCACGCGGCGCCTCGCCCGCCGCTAACCGAACGAGTCCTCGATCGACGTGGAGGAAGGTTTGGCGTCGGTGCGCACCAGGGGGATGCGAATGGTGAAGGTGGTGCCTTTGCCTACCGTGCTCGCCACCGTGGCGGTGCCGCCCATCGCCTCGGTGAGGTGCTTTACGATCGACAGGCCTAGGCCGGTGCCGCCTTTCGAGCGGGATCGGCCCGCGTCCACGCGGTAGAACCGCTCGAACAACCGAGGCAAATGCTGGCTTTCGATGCCGTGCCCTGAATCCTCAACTTCGATGATCATGGCCTCATTCTGGACGCGGGCGTTAACGCAGATACGGGCGCCATCTGGGCAGTATTTGACCGCGTTGTCCACCAGGTTCGACAGCACGGTTTCAAGCGCCCGGCGATCGGTTTGCAAAGCGGGCAGGTTGTGTTCCGCCGATGCCACGAGGCTGATCTTGCGCCGCTCGGCTCGATCACGAAACAGGCCAAAAATATGCGAGATCATGCGTGGCACGGAGAGCGACTCAATGGCCAGGCGGTATTCTTTCGCTTCAATCTTCGATAGGTCCAACAGATCTTCCACGAGGCTTTGCAGCCGTTCGGCGTTGCGTTCGATGATATCTACGAATCGCAGGGCGGCGCTCGGATCGCCGCTGCTGATCGCCATCGGCAGTGTCTCGCTTGCCGAGCGGATGGAGGCCACAGGGGTGCGCAGCTCATGCGACACGTTTGCAACGAAGTCCCGTCGCAGGCTTTCCAGTTTGCGGATGTCGGTGACATCGACAAACACAACCAAATACCCGCCCTCACGGAAGCGGGTGCTGGTGACCATGAGGCGTCGCGGGCGCAGACCCTCCACTTCGATCTCGGCGCGCACACGCTCGTCGTTCTTGGATCGATCCAAAAGCGTGGCCAGTTCGGCGTGGCGGAACACTTCCATCAGCGTCCGGCCTCGCACGTCGAACACATCCTCGCGCGTGTTCCTGGCGTTGCCGCTATTGCCCAAGGAGGGCTTGGGCAGCAAAACGTCCCTCAATGCTGGGTTGATGAGCGTGATCTGACGGTCGGGCGTCAGCACCAACACCCCTTCCTCCATTCGCTCGAGGATGCGGCCCACCAGATCGCGTTCCGCTTTGAGCGCGTCCAGCGATTTGGCAAGGTTGCTGGCCAGCAGGTCCAACGCTTGCGCCAAAGGGGCCAACGGATCGCGCGGGTTGAACACGCTGCGAATTTGCAAATCGCCTTTGGCCATCCGGGTGGCCGTACTCATGAGATCAGATATCGCCCCCGAGAACAGCCGGGGCCCAATCCACGAGCACACGGCGGCAACAATCAAGAGAAACAGCACGCCCCACGCCAACGATGTGCGCGCCTCGACCAGCGTTCGTTCGGTGGGTCCATGGTTAATGCTGGCACGCACGGCGCCCACCGTGTCACCGCGCCGGCGCACGGGCACAAACGCCACCAAGTAGGGGTCGGTGGAGGGCAAGAGAAACGATCGGCTAAAGCTTTCCTTGCCGGTCAGAGCCATACGCAGCTCACGCGCCGGCACTTCATCAGGCTTGGGTTCCCACAGATCGACGCCGGTCACCCGCTTGCCCGTGCGATCAAACAAGGTCATGACGATGTCTTCGGCCTCATTTGATCGCAGCTGTGGCGTCAGCTCTTGGGCCCAGGCCTCCTCAGGCACGGAGGCAGCCAAATGCGCGAACGTGCGGGCCGACGCGCGGAGCGCACGGTCGACGTTTGCTTGTGCCGTTCGACGTACCGTATTGTTCAAAAAACGATTCGCCATCGCCGCACTGAGCAGGATGATGCTGGCGAAGACGATAAAGAGTTTCGTGCGCACGTTGCAAAGAGGCGGCGTTTAAGCCCTGCCGTGGGGATCGAGAGCAACCGCAGGCTGCATCAAGCGCTCCGGCAAATCAAGCGACGGACGTGTCACGTTGCGAAAGCCGCGCGCCATGATGGACGCGACGGTGGCGAGCGTAAAGCACCAACGCTCCTAATCCCACGATGACCGCAAACCACAGCGTGACCATACGTGTGAGGATCGTGGCCGCGGTGGCAGCGCCATCATCGATGCCGGTGCCAAACCGCACAAGCAACGCCAACATGCCCGCTTCGGTGACGCCCAGGCCGCCGGGCAAGAAAGAGAGCGCGCCGGCGATTGTCATGGCGGCGTAAATGAACGTACCTGCCTGCAGGCCCAGCTGTGCACCGGCGAACCCTTTGACGATGAGCCAAAACGCCGCGCATTCGCAGGCCCAAGCCACGGCGGCTAACAAAGTGGCGGCCACCAGGGGCCCAGGCTTAAGGAGGGTGGCCGCGCTGGCGTGCGCTTCGTGCAGTGAACCAGCCATGCGCCGCAGGCCGGGGATTTTGCCCGAAAGCGCAATCGCCGGGTTGGCCAATGATTCCACCGAAGCGAACAACAAACCCACCATGACGACCGCCGCACCGGCCACCAAGAAGCGCCGATCTACAGGAAACGAAAACGCGCCAACCGCCGCCAGCAACAGCAAGCCCGCCAAATCGGTGAGGCGTTCGACAAGCACAATCGGCGCCGTGCGCGCCACCGGCATGCCATGGCTTTGCCGCAGCAGCAGTGATTTCATGGCTTCACCCAGCTTCCCGGGCGTCACTGTGAGCGCAAAACCAGACAAGAACACCAGCAGGCTTTCAGTGCGCGGCACGTGCAAGCGCAGGCGACGCAAGTAAAGCTCCCAACGCACGAAACGAAGCGCGTAGTTGAGCGCCGCCAGCACGAGCCCCACCGCGGCCGTCCACCACGCGTAGCGGCCCAAGGCGGCCCCCACTTTGCGCGCGTCGGCCCACAGCGCGAAACCCACATAAACGGCCATGCCCGCAACGACACCCAGCAGCACTCGTCGGAACAAAGTTCCTTGCGAGGCCTCGGGCGCGGCGGGCACGGGCGCGGTCACAGCAAACCTGAAAAAGCGAACAGGGCCTACGAAGATTCGACGCCGCGTGACTTCTCAACGCGCTTGCGCTCGTTGTGATCGAGAACGCGCTTACGAATGCGGATCGATTTTGGCGTCATCTCCACGAGTTCATCTTCGTTGATGAACTCAAGCGCTTCTTCCAAAGAGAAGCGGCGAGGTGGCGCCAAGATCAGCTTCTCGTCGGCTGCCGTGGTGCGGATGTTGTTGAGCTGCTTCGCCTTGGAGGGGTTCACCACCAAGTCGTTGTTGCGGCTGTGCAAGCCCACGATCATGCCACCGTAAACCTTGGTGCCTTGGCCGTAGAACAGCTGACCGCGCTCTTGCAAGCTGAACAACGCGTATGCGTTTGTTTCGCCTGGATCCTGCGCGATCAACACGCCGTTGGGGCGCGACTTCAACACACCGGCGAAATCACCGTAGTGGCTGAAGCTGGCATTCAAGATGCCGGTTCCGCGTGTGAGCGTGAGGAACTGTGACCGGAAGCCGATAAGGCCACGTGCGGGAATGGTGTATTCCATGCGCGTGCGGCCATCGCCTGTGGGGTTCATTTCCTTCATGCGGCCACCGCGACGGCCCATCTCTTCGATGACGGCGCCGGCATAGGATTCCTCGAGGTCGATCAGCACGTCCTCGTAGGGTTCCATCTTCTTGCCATCAACCTCTTTGATGATGACCTGAGGCTGCGACACCATGAATTCGAAGCCTTCGCGGCGCATGGTCTCGATCAAAACCGACAAGTGCAATTCACCGCGTCCCATGACGTCGAAGATGTCAGGGAACTCGGTGGGCTCGACGCGCAAGCCGACGTTCGACTTCAGCTCTTTGAACAATCGCTCGCGCAGGTTGCGGGAGGTGACGAACTTGCCTTCGGTGCCAGCCAAGGGGCCGTTGTTCACCATGAATTGCATCTTCACGGTGGGCTCCTCGATCTCGAGCAGCGGCAAGATGCGCGGGTTGTTTGGATCCGTGATGGTGTCACCCACCGTTAGATCGGCCATGCCCGTGATCGCACAGATTTCGCCGGCGGCGCCTTCCGCTAACTCGAAGCGCTTGAGCGCTTGGTAGCCAAGGACCTTGGCCACGCGGAAGTCTTCCTTGCTGCCATTGCGGTGCGCACAGATCATGCGATCGCCGGTCTTCACGCGGCCCGAAAGGATGCGGCCGATGCCGACGTACCCCAAGAAGTCGTCGTAATCGAGGGTGGTGACCTGCATGCAAAACGGTGCGTCCACATCAGCGCGTGGGGGCGGCACTTGTTCAACAATGAGATCAAGCAAGGGGCCTAGATCCTTGCGCTCGTCGGTCAGTTTGTGAACGGCATAACCTTGGCGGCCAGACGCGTACACAACGGGAAAGTCGAGCTGCGCGTCCGTGGCCTTGAGGTTCACGAACAAATCGAACGTGGCATCCACGGCTGCGTCCGGGCGCGCGCCGTCACGATCGATCTTGTTCACCACCAAGATGGGCTTGAGGCCAAGTGACAAGGCCTTGCGTGTGACGAAGCGGGTTTGCGGCATGGGGCCATCAAACGCATCGACCAACAGCAAAACGCAATCGACCATCTTCAAGACGCGTTCCACTTCGCCACCGAAGTCGGCGTGGCCCGGCGTATCGACGATGTTGATGCGCGTTCCCTTCCAAGTGATGGCAGTGAACTTCGCAAGGATCGTGATGCCGCGTTCGCGTTCAAGATCGTTCGAGTCAAGCGCACAGTCGGCCACCACTTCGCCAGAGCGGAAGCTGCCGGCTTGGTGGAGGAAGCCATCGACCAAAGTTGTTTTGCCGTGGTCAACGTGCGCAATGATGGCGATGTTGCGCACGTCCGAGCGGACGGCGTCGACGGTGGCTGAAGGAGCTAGTGTGCTGTTTTCGGACATTGGGGCGCGCTGTGATACCACATCGAATTGGATTGCGCCCATAAAGGCGTGATCTGCGCGTGCAAGAAGTGTGTGTCGGCGGCTTTCGCTTTGGCACGCGTCGCGATACTTTGCGGGCATGACGTCGCCCGATGGAAACGCGCCGCACGTGGGCCTCGTGGTCAACGGTGCCCGCGTGGTTTTCGCGCGTTTGGGGGGCGCGATCCCGGCAACGTGGCGCGATGGCGGGTTGCGTCAGGTCGCCTCCGCGGGTGCAGCCCCGGGGCGGGCTTTCGCAGAAAACAGCGGCGTTTCAGCGTTTTCCAGTTCGGTGCCCGGAGGGCTCGGCAGCTTGCACCCATCGTGGCTTCGCTACGTGCTGGGCCGCGAGCGCCCTGAGGTGGCCGCGGCTTTGGTCACCCGCTTGGAGGCCAGCGGCGTTAACTGCGGCGAGGGCCCCTGGCGCACAGCGCGGCCCGCAATGATGCCTGCGGCCGTGGTTAACGATCTTTTGTGGTTGTTGTTCGGCCGCCTGTCGGATCCCGAACCCGCGCAGCACGCGTTTCCCCCCGATCGCCCCTTCGACGACACCGGGGTGGGCACGCGCGCGGTGCTGTGGCATCGGCTGCCGGGCTCCGTCTTGTGGCGGGCTTTGTGTGAGCGAGGGGCCGCTGAGGTGGGCCGATCGCTGCACCGGGCGGAACCTGTGATGCGCGCGCGCGCGATGGCAACCGTGGGCGCCCCGTGGGCACAGGTGATTGCGCGCTTTGCCGCCGAAAGCGTGGAACCGCCCGCGCGGGATCGAGCGCGGTTGGCGGTGGCGCGGGCCGGAGCGATGGCCGGCCGCGACGACGTGCCCCTAGAAGACGCCGGTCGCCCGGGGGCCGAGGTGCGTTTGGCTTTTGTGGGCTTGTCGGCCGCACGTCCTGAATTAAGCGCCGCGGGGCCGGCGGCCGTGCGCACGATCGCCTTGCGTCTGCCGGCCGTGGTGGGGCGGTTTCTGCTGGAAGGCGGGCCCGCGTGACATGCGTTGGGTTTTTCGTCATTGTGAAGGCGGCTTAGCGATGGGACGAATCATTCGATCACACGGGCGGGTGATGGCGGTGGCCGAGGTGGAGGCGCATGCCGATGCGGCTTCGATTCGTCAGACCGCGCATGAAGACGTGGTGCGGATGCGTGCCGAGATCGAGGCCGATCGCGCGGAGGCGCGTCGCTCGGGCTACGAGGCTGGCTTTGCGGTGGGGCGCCAAGAGGGCCTTGCGTCCACCACTGAGGTGATGGTGCGGGCGCGTGCGGACGCCGAAGCGGTGCGCGCGCAGGCCCAAGACAGCGCGGTGGCGTTGGCCAGGCGCATGGCAGAGCGCATCGTTGGGCAAGCGGTGACCTTGGCACCTTCTTTTGTGGTGGACATGGTGGCCAAGGCGTTGTCTGAGGTACGGGCGCGCGCGGGCACCGTTGTGGTGCGGTTGCACCCTCAAGATCTGGAAGCTGTGGCACGTGATCGTGGGCGCTTGGCCACACGTGTGGCCAACGGCGTTGAAGTTAAGTTAACCGCGGACCCGGGCATCGAGCGCAATGGCTGTGTCGTGGATAGCCCGGTGGGACGATTGGACGCGCGCCTTTCCACACAACTCGACGCGCTTGAACGCGCGCTCACAGGACGACGTATATGAGCGACGAGAACGAGCTGCCGCCGATGCCCGACGTGGTGGATCTGGCTTCGGCCTTGGCCACGTTGGACGAAGTGAACCCGCTGCGTCTTGCGGGCCGCGTGACGGAAGTGACGGGCCTTGTGGTGCGCGCCACGATCCCAGGCGTGCGCGTGGGTGAGCTGGTGTTCATTGATGAAGGCCGTCAGCGGCTGCGGGCTGAAGCGGTTGGTTTTCGGGGCGAAGAAGTGGTTCTGATGCCGCTGGGGCCGATCGCTGGCATCGGGCCCGACGCGATGGTGAGCCCCACGGGGCGACCGTTGACGGTGCAGGTCGGCGCGGGGCTGCTGGGACGCGTGCTTGATGGCCTGGGCCAACCATGCGATGGCGGTGGCGCTATTGCGGGCGATACGGTGGCGTGGGCCGTGGATCGCCCGGCGCCTGATCCCATGACCCGCCGGCGGATCAACGCGCCGTTGTCGTTTGGCGTGCGAGCGATCGACGGTGGCTTGACCGTGGGCGAAGGGCAGCGCTTGGGCTTGTTTGCGGGCTCGGGCGTGGGCAAATCAACCCTGCTGGGGCAGATCGCGCGCAACACCGACGCGGACGTCACCGTGATCGCCATGGTGGGCGAGCGCGGCCGCGAGGTGCGCGAGTTTTTGGACGATACGTTGGGGCCGCAAGGCCTCGCCAAAGCCGTGGTGGTGTGTGCCACTTCGGACGCGCCCTCGTTGGTGCGCCTTAAGTCAGCTTTTGTGGCAACGGCGATCGCCGAATGGTTTCGCGATCAAGGCAAGCGCGTGTTGTTGATCATGGATTCGCTCACGCGGTTTGCGCGCGCGCAGCGTGAAGTGGGGCTGGCCGCCGGCGAGCCGCCTTCGCGCCAAGGTTACCCTCCCAGCGTGTTTGCGCTGCTGCCCCGCTTGCTCGAACGGGCAGGGCAGTCAAATCTGGGCTCGATCACCGCGATCTATTCAGTGCTTGTGGCCGGCGGCGATCTAGATGAACCCATATCTGACGAAGCCCGTGGCATCTTGGACGGTCACATCGTGTTGTCGCGGGCGCTGGCCGAGCGGGGGCACTTTCCCGCCATTGATGTGCTGCCATCCCTGTCGCGCGTGATGTCGGCGGTCACCGATGAAGAGCATCAAAAAGCCGCCGTGCGCTTACGCGAGCTGCTGGCGGTTTATGAAGACAAGCGCGATCTCGTCGCTGTGGGCGCTTACAAGCGCGGCGCCGATCCACGCGTGGATGAGGCTCTCGCGAAGATCGATCGCATTTACCAGTTCTTGCGCCAGGGTTTGCGCGAACGTTCGACGTTGGAAGAGGCGCGCCGCCGCCTTTTGGCAGCGGTTGCGTGAATCAAAGCCGCAGATCAACCATGGCCTTGCGGCGCAAATCAGCGACGAAAGTCTTCGCTTGCTTCTCGTACTCTTTTTGCCGTAGCTGCATGCGGATCTCGTTCTTGCTTTCATCAAACGATTTGACGTCCTTGTTCCGCTTGTCCACGAGCTTGATGATGTGAAAGCCCTTGTCGGCACGCACGGGGCCGCGCACTTCGCCGATGTTCATGGCAAACACCACCTCTTCGATCGCCTTGGGCAACAGATCGCGGCCGAAGTATCCCAAATCGCCGCCTTCACCGCGCGTGTTCGCGTCTTCTGAGTTTTCGCGTGCCAGCTTCTCGAACTCTTCGCCTGCCTTGATGCGCGCGACGATTCCTTCGGCCTGTTTGCGCTTGGCGATGGCCGTGCCGGTATCGGCATCGTCGGGGATCTCGATGAAAATGTGGCTGGCGCGCACTTCCGAGGCCGCGCCTTTGCGGATGTTGCGCTCGTAATACTCCTGCACATCGTGATCAGAAATCGCGATTTTGGAGCCCACGGCCATATTCAGAACACGGTAGCGCAGAACCTGCTTCTTCACGTCTTGGCGGTAAGTCGCCATGCTCATGCCCTGCTGGGTCAGCGCCTGGCGCAGTTGTTCATCGGTGAGGTTATGATCGCGCTTGATCCCTTCGATGGATTTATCCACCTCTTCGCTGCTGACGGTGAGTTTGAGCTCCTTGGCTTTGCCGAAGATCAGTTGATCATCAATCAAGCGGTCAAGAATTTCGCGGCGCACGGCCTCCGCGCGTGCGGCCCGTTGCGCTTGATCGGTGATGCTTGCGATCTGTGCCATCGCAGGTGCCGCGCGCTCTTCCACTTCGCTGGCCAAAATGACTTCGTCATCCACCACAGCCGCGATGCGTTCCACCACGCGCGCTTGCGCGACGTGAGCACACAACAGCACCGCCGCTGCGGCAAAAGTAGTGACGTTCGTGGTTTTCATTGCTGGGCTCCAGGTACCAATTCCGGCGCGATCTTAAACACGGGGGCGCGTTCGGGGAACTTGGGCGGCGACGTGGTATCGACTTTGATTTGCGCCAACCTGTCCTCGAACACTTCAATTTTGGCATCGGCTTTCAATCTATCCACCCATGCCGTCATGCCCTTATCCCGGCGTTCTTTGTTTATCTTTTCGCGAATGTGAGGTTCCATCTCCTCAAGCGAGGGTATTTGAGCCGGCTGTTTCCCGGTTAGACGAACCACGTGGTAACCGTCTTCAGCCTTGATGGGGCCCGCGATGTCACCTGGGTTTTGCAGGGCAAAGACGGCGTCAATCACCGCCTGGGGCACCTGGCTGTTGCCGCCTGAGCGCAAGAGGATTCCCAAATCGCCGCCGCGGCGTTGGACGGCGCCGTTTTCCGAGTATCCCAGCACCAGTTCCGTGAAGCCGTGTTCATCGGCTTTCGCGAGCTTGCGCGCCCGTTCCGCCACCTTTTGTGCGATGGCCTCCGTTTTAACGGTCACATCGGAGGCGCGTGCTTGCTCTGGGCGCTGCATCTCTTGTTTGTGAGATTCGTAATAAGCGCTCACCTCTTCTGCAGGGATCGCGGCGGGATCGAACTGAGGATCGAAATCCTTTTGAACCAACCGCGCCACCAGCCACTGCTTGTACATGCGGATAAGGTCAGGGTCGTTCGGGTAGCCCTTTTTTTCGGCTTCCTCGGCGAGCAACTCAAAACGCACCAAGCTGTCGAGGAATTCCTTCTTCTTCTCCGGCGCCTGGTAGCGGGTGCGGATGAAGGCTTCACGTCGGTTGAGCTGTTCTTGCACGTCGTCCACGGTGATCACGCGTTTGCCCAACCGGGCCACGACGTCGCTTGCTGGCGCCGGCAGCTCACCGGGTTTTTGCGGCCTCTCACAAGCGCTTGCGAGTAGAACGACAGCGAGGGCAGGCCATAACGTAGGGAGACTTCGACGCATTGAGCCCACGATGACACGGGCGTGAGCGCCGGGCAAGGCAGGGTGATGTGGGCGCCGCGCCACGAGGCCTCCCCAACCAAGGCGCCCTTCTGGGGGTTGGTGAACCGAAAGGCTTCGGTTGTTTTGATGGAGATCACGCGGGGGCATATCCACGGGGTTTCTTCGGTCTGGTGGGTGTGACTCTTGAGAGGTTGAAACCAATGGCCCATCCCAAACATTCCAGAGCCTCGGTGCGGTGGTGGCGGGACTTATGCTGACCACGGCCCCAGCCGCCGAGGCGGACGCGATGCCCCCACGATTGCTACGCATACGAAGACACGCTTCGAGATCTGCTCCGCTTGCCCTATTTGCAGGTCAAAGAGTTTTCGATAGTGGCTATGGCGCCGCCGTGAAAATCGCCGCGGCGCCGCCCCCGGGCGCCATCGTGAAAACAAATGTGCCTTGCGCGGCGACGTTGGCTTGGCCTTCAATCACGTGGGTTGGCTTTGCGGCGCTGTCGGGGGCGTCGAACCATGTGTTGACCTTGAAGCTGCCCTTACCCAAAAACTGCAGCGGCAATTCCAGGCGGCGTTCAGTGGTGGTGATGGCGCCCAAGAACCAACGGTTCCCCTTGCGGCGTGCCACAGCGATGTATTCATCGGGGGCGCCTGCCAAAACGCGTGTTTCGTCCCACGCTGCAGGAACCTGCTTGTAGAACTCGAGCCCTTGGCCTTTCGCCGCGCGGTATTCACCGGGGGCATCACAGAACACCTGCAAGCCGCTTTCGTAGATCACTGGCAGCGCCAACTCGGACGCGCGCGTGCCCTGCACTTGCGGCGCGGTGTCCTTCATAGCGAAACTTCCGGGGGCCACGTTGCGGAAGCCGCCCGGCGTGAAATCCATGGGGCCGGCCAGCATACGCGTGAAAGCGAGTGTCACTTTGTGGGCCGGCGTGATGCGCGTGGACCACTTGTTGTACTCGTTCCCCATCACGCCCTCGCGCGTGAGCAAGTTGGGATAAGTGCGTTCAAGGCCCGTGGGCTTAAAGGCGCCGTGCAGATCCACCATCAGATGGTTTTGCGCCGCAAGTTTCACGAGCCGCTCATAGAAATTCACCATTTCTTGATCGTCTCGGTCCATGAAGTCGACCTTGATGCCCACCACGCCCCATTTGTGAAACAAGGGCAAGGCTTCTTCCATTTGCTTGTTCATGTGGTTCCAGCGCGCCCACATCCAAATGCCGACGTTGCGTTCACGTGCGTAGCTGACGAGGCTGGGCAGATCCAGATCGCGTGTGATGTTGGTGAGACTGGCGTTCGGATTCTCTGGCTTGCCGTACCAGGTCCAATCAACGATTTGGTATTCCCAGCCCATCTCGTGCGCCAAATCCACGAAGTCTTTCATCGTGGCGGTGTTCATGCCTTGCTTGTTCTTGGCCCCGGGGTTGTAGTCGCCGGGCCACCAACGATCCCACGCCGCGCGCCCCGGGTGGATCCAGGAGGTATCGGCCAGCTGATTGGGCGTGGCGAGGTTGCGCACCACATCGCTTTGCACCAGCGCACCGGGCGTTTCCCCCAGCAAGAACACACGCCAGGGCGACAACCGTTGCTGCTTGCCTTGCACAGCAATCGATGGCGACGAGGGCAGCGGCGACAGCGCGGTGACGAAGGTATCGTCTCGGTCTGTCGGTCGCAGGTAAAAGCCGGCCCAGTCAAGCAAGTCTGATTCGGTCACGGCCACCCAGGCTTTGGCGTGGGCTTGCACCAAGAACGGCAGCCCGAACAGGGCCTCGCGTGGCACTTCGTTCGTGCGGGTGTGGCGAAACTCATGCTCTTGGGGAGAGGTGAAGGTTTCATAATTTGCGGCCCACGCGTGGCTCGCAGCGGGGAAGGCGATTTGCGTGGCTTCGTGTTGAAGGCGGAAGGTTTCAAGGCCTGGTTGCGATGGCACGCCATACCGAAACGCCACGCCATCGTCATAAGCGCGCAAATGAAGCTCGAACGTGTGTGCCGCTTTGTCGGCGAGGGTGAGCTTCACTTCGTTGGCTCTATTTTCAACGTGGCTGCGCTTGCCAGCGATCGCGTCCCACACCTCGTTGATGCGCGTTTGTTTTTGCGCCTTGACGCTCAGGCCGGCCCCCACTTCGCCCACGCCTTCCAGCGACCACGCTAGTGGCGACGGCCGGATGATGACTTGGTTCTGAAACTTCACCGTGTAAGTGAGGCGCGGGGATGTTTGCACCTCAATGACAGCCGCTCCTGATGGCGAAGCAACCCTGACCGTGGCCGCCTGCACCGCAGACACGGACCACACGGCACAAAACAAACCGGAACAGGCCGACGACCGAATCGACATCCTAATTGATTAACAAACAAAATTAAATACACCAAGACAAAACAGGACGCCGTCGCACTTTTGGGGAGGGACGCGCGTTCGGTGCAGGCAGCCGTGGTCGCCTCCAACGCGCTGCAGGGAACGTACAAGGCATGCCGACGTGTTCGTGAGCGACGCCCGCATCGATGCCAAAGTTGAAGCGAATGGTGGGCGGCAAATGCCCTTGTCCCATCATTCAATAGGCGCACGTCAGTTTGTAGTGGGCCACAACGTCCAGGCTAAAGACAACCGGCGTGGGGCTAGGCTTGAAGTTCGCAGCCGGACCGTTGATCCAATGTGTGAAGCGGAACGAAAGCATCGGCGGCAGCTGTGCGCCTTTAATTTCCCATAGGCGTTGGCCATCCACATAAAAGCCCACCTGCCCGCTGGGAAGCGCCACCAACGCCAACGTCGTGAAGCGAGTCGGCGATACGTCGAGCTGCACCGTCTGTGCGTCGTGGCGCCCTGTTGACGACTCGTGAATGATGGCCGACAGCCGTTGCCGTTGGCCATCGTGCGTGAATTCGAGGATTGCGCCACTCCATCCCAGGTTGTTGCCCAAGGCATCGATGTAATCGTTCGCGAAGAAGAATGACGACTGCACGGCTTGCCAACCATCGTTTCTTACCTTCGCCACGAACACGCCGGTGCCGAACTTGGGTGAACTCGAAAGTTCGCCGCCCCAATAGAGTCGATCGGTGCTGCCCTCAGTGGGAGCGTCTTTCGGTTTGACGATCAGGTTGATGGCATCGCTTTCGACGGAGACGCCAGGAGCACCGAACTCGGAAAGGCTTGCCGAGTAGCTGCCTGCCCCGAGACTCCAACCCGCGGGAATGGCGCCAAGATTATCGGCGAAATCCATGGCGACGTTCACCACGCCCAGAGGCAAAGTGGCGGGTAAGTCTGCAAAGCCAATATCTGCAGGCAGCGGCAACTGTGATGGCAACGTGAGATCGCCGCACCTCGGCCCCTCTATACGAAGATCGGCGGACGCGTCACCGAAGTATGCGCCCAGAGTGCCCGTGTGGTCGTTGCAGCCACCGTGGAATAGCACGCCAGCGATTCCGACCCATCGGCACAACATCACGCACACCGCGGGCTTCATGGCTGCAGGTTTAGCAGCCTTTGCACGCGCTGACGGTGGGGCGATTGTGGGTGGTTATGAAAAAATTCACCGGCGCGTTGTTGCGCTGTGGATCGCTGGCCCGCGGCGACCAGCGCTTCGATCTTCAAAACAGCTGCTTCTTGGTCGAGCAGCGGGTGCTTGAACTTCATTGCGTACGTTTGCAAACGCAGCAGGGCTTGGTTTGGCTGGTTGGGCAGCAGGCGCCGTGTGTCTTCGAGCCACGCGGTTTCTTCGATGATCGAGGGCTCTGCGTCCTGGATCACCCTCGCTTGCGGCTTACGCCCTTTCGGTGGCGCCGCTGCATGATGGATGGCAGGCGCCACCGCGGCCGATCGTTCTTCGGCTGTGGGCTGCGGCATGGGCTTCGGCACAACGAGAGTGGCCGGTGCACTTGCCCCTTCGTTTTGCGGCGGCGTGCTGGCTCTTTGTGTCTGCAGCACATAAGCGCCGCTGCCCATCGCACCCACGATGGCGGCGCCTATCAAGACCTTGCTGAGCACCCCCACACCCGCCACCGCCGCTCCGCCGCCGAGCGGCACACCCGCCGCTGCGAGCCCTGCGGCCATCGCGGCCATCGCGCGCGCGTTTGCCTTGTCGTGACGTCCAGCGTTCAATGCCTTCTGCAAGGCTGCCGGTGCCCCTTCGTCCTGCCACAACCTACGTGGTTCCTCGAACGTTTTCATCGACCACTCCCCTCCAAAAGCGTTGCCGTTCCCCCTGGCACAAGCGTTTCGCCAAACAGCGCCAAAACTTCCTGTCGCGCGCTTTTGAGCCGCGAGTAAACCGTCTGCAAGGGTACCTGCAAGCAGTCTGCGATCTCCTGCAGCGTCAGATCTTCAATTTCATACAACACGAATACCGCGCGGCGCTCCGCATCGAGTCCAGCCAACGCGCGGTCTAAAAGAACCCGTGCGCGTTGCTGCTCAAGCGCATCATCTTGCGTGGCTTCGACGAGTGTCTCGGGAAGCACGGCCACGCTGCGCTCTTGGCGCATGTGCGCCTTGTTGCGAAGGTCGGCGGCCACACGCACAGCAATGCCATAGAGCCACGTGCGGGGGCTTGAATCGCCGCGAAACGTGGCTTGGTTTCTGTGGGCCACCAAAAACACTTCCTGGCAAAGATCCTCCGCGTCCGTGGCAGACGCACCCAGCCGGCGCAACACGCGCCACAGATAAGGCGCATGCTCGCGGAACAGCGCGGGCAGGTCGAGCAAAGAAGACACGTGGTTGAGTGGGGGCAGGCGAGTTTTTTTCTGATCAAAGCCCAAACCCATCATCGGCGGGATTGTGTTGTAATGAAAGCGCGCATGCCGGCACTGCACCCCGCCTTCTGCATTCTCATCGTTGCGGCCTGTGTAACGGCGTCAGGCGAAAGGGCGCGTGCGGCCCAGCCCTTGCTTGGTTTTGTGCGGCTTCACATCACGAACGTGGATGGTCAAGCAGGCTGCATTACACCGGAGGCTCTGCGCGAGCGCATCGCGGATCGGCTTGGCTCGCTGCGAGGGGCGCACGACGACGTCACGATCGACCTGGATGTGAACCGGGCCACTTCTAAGGTGTGGCGGATCAACCTCGCCACCAAGCTGCCAGCGCGCGAGCCGGGAGGCAAGGCACAGGAGGGGCAACGGTCCTTGACTTTGCCGGCGGCGACTTGTGCCGAGCTGCTGCCCCCGCTTGCGTTCATCGTGACGATGATGATCGATCCTGAAGGGCGGTTGGCGTCGGAACCCGCAAAGGTTGTGCAGCCGCCAACCTTGCCAACCAACCCGCCGCCGTGGCGAAATCTCCTGTCTTTGACGGCGGGGGCAAGTTGGGGCGCTTTACCGGGCAGTTCTGCCTTGGGTTTGGCGCGGTGGCAGGGGGGACCGCGCGAACGCACAAACGTGGCGGTCACGCTTGCTTACACCTTCAACACAACCGTGTTCGACGGCCGTGGTCTGCCGCGACGGCCAAGCGCAAACTTTCGGGACGCGCGCCTCGGTGTACAGGTGGCCCAACCCTTGGGGCGTGGCCTGTGGGGCGTGGCCGGCGTGGACTGCGGCGTGACAACCGCGCGCGGGTTGAACATCGACGCCACGGCCGTGGACCGGAACTTCGGCTGTGGTGCGGGGTTGGGCGCCGTGGCTGTCTGGCCGTTGTCTCCACACGTGGCGCTGATGTTTTCCGGCACCGGCGCTGTGCCGTGGCAGCAATCGCGTTACGTCGTGGGGGATGCCAGCGGAGCGCCAGTGGAGGTCTTTCGCGCCGCTTGGCTGCGTTTTGACGCCAGCCTGGGCGCCGCGGTGGCTTTTTAGTCGGCGCGATCAGAAAAGCAAGGCCATCGCCCCACTCACTGGGTCATGCGTTGGATTGGGCTGGCTGCTCTTGTTGTTTGTGCCACGGCCTTGGGTTGCACCGGCCTTGTTCGAGATGATGGCGCGTCAGATGGCGGCGGCGCGGGCATGGGCGGTTCGTCTGGTCAGGAAACACAAACGGGTGGCCGAACACATGGCAGCCAAATTTCCGCGGCCGTGGTGCCTTTGCGAAGGCTCTCCCGTGACGAGTACGCCAACACACTCGAAGACTTACTGGGCGTAAAGCCAACGGTCGACGAGTTGTTTTCAACGGATACGCTGGGCGCTGCAGGCTTGGCCGAAGGTGGTGTGATCACGAGCGACGAGATTGAACGAATGATGAACGCCTTCGACGGGTTGGTGTCACGCTTTGAACAAAGCAGCTTCGTGAAGCAGTTGCCTTGCCAGCCAAAGAACAACGACGACAAGGCGTGCGCCGTTGCGTTCATCGAAGCCTTCGCCACACGCGCGTATCGCCATCCGCCCAGCGCCCAGGAGCTTGCGCAACTTGTGGCTATCTTTGATGAGGCACACGCAAGCCTGCCGTTGCAGGCGGCGCTTTTGGATGTGGTGCGTGCCGCGTTGTTGTCGCCGCGGTTTCACTATCGATGGGAGCGCTCGGACGACGTGCCCGTTGCGTCCAATGGCCTTGTCAAACTGGGGCCCTTCGAGGTGGCATCGCGCTTGTCCTATTTTCTGTGGCAGTCGATGCCAGACGCGGCGTTGTTCGAGGCGGCACGTGCGAACAAGCTATCGACGCCTTCGCAGTTGGCCGCGCAGGTGACACGAATGTTGCAAGATCCGGTCAGGACACCGCGCGGCTTGCGCGGCTTCTTCCGTGCGTGGCTGCCGCTGGCGCCGCTTGAGACCGCGCCTGCCACGGATAAGGACTACGTCCTCAAACAAAGCAGCCTCGCGGCCACCTGGGCGTTCCTTGAGGATCTGGTTTTGGGATCAAGCGGTGATCATTCGTTCACATCGCTGTTGGCGTCGAAAACGGCCTTCGTCGATGGTGCTTTGGCCCAAACGTTGGGTCTGCCGGGGATGAAAACAGACGCGCCCTTGGCGAAGGTGAAACTTGACGCCGCAGATCGCTCCGGGCTGTTCACGCAGCCTGCGTTTTTGATGAGCACCACCGACACGCCTTTGGCAACGATCATTCATAGAGGTCGCTATGTGTACGAGCGGCTGGCCGATTGTGGCGCTGTTCCGCCGCCCCAGGGGGCTGTGCCTTCGCCACCTCCGCGACGGCCAGAGGCTTCGGTGCGTGAGCAGCTTCAGGAGCACGCGCGTGATGGTGTGTGCAGGGGCTGCCATCAATTCATGGATCCCATGGGTTTTGCGTTCGACGGCTTCGACAAACTCGGGCGTACACGCACCACCGATGACTATGGAAAGCCCATTGATACACACGGGACGCTGCCCCTGGCCAACGGCGAAGCGCTCTCGTTCAGCAACGCCGCAAGCTTGTTGGTGGTTTTGTCGAAGCGCGAGGAATCGCAACGTTGTTTTGCGCAGGTGCTGTCGCAATACGCCCACAGAAGCGGCGCCGACGACGCCTTGGCGCCTGCGAACAAAGCCATCGGCGACGCGTTTGTGGCTGCAGGTGGCGACATTCTGCAGCTCCTTACGTTCGCCACCCAGCAACCGTCGTTCATCTATCGCAAACCTTCACAGGGTGAGGTTCTCCAATGACGAGGTGGGAACTTAAACGCCGATCGTTCTTACGTGCGCTTGGCGTTGGCGCCGGCATGCTTCCGGTGCTGGCTGAAACCCGGCACGCCAGCGCCGCCAGCGGGCTCGGACGCCTTATCACAGTGGTCAAAGGCAACGGCACGCGGGCTGAAACCTTTTGGCCCACGGGGGCGGGGGCGGATGGAAGCCTCAACGGCGCTGTGTTTCCGCACGTGGTGGCGCCCTTGAAAGACCTGCGCGAGAAGCTGCTGTTCTTAGACGGCATCACCTTACGCAACTGGCTCAAAAGCGAAGGCAACACCACTGGTGACAATGGCGACGCTCATCACAATTGGGGCAACTTGCTTACGGGGACGCTGCCAGGTCCGGCCACCAGCTCTGACGGGGGCTGCCGGCTGAACGCGGGTGGATGCCACATGGGTGCGGGCAGCGCCTCGCTCGACTGTTTCGTGGGGCAGGCTTTGCGCAAAAAGGATCCGAGCCTCGCGTTTGATTCCCTGCACCTTTCACTCAATGCAGACGATCTATCTACAGCACGACGTGGATCCGGCATGAGCTGCCCCTCGTGGTTCGACAAGGATGTGCCGAACCCGCCTGAGCCTGACGTCAAAACTGTATTCACGAAGATCTTCGGTGGCCGGCAGCTGAGCACAGGCGGCGTGGCAAATGAGGGCCTGTGGCGCAAGCGTGTGCGGCTGCTTGATTTTGTCGGCAAAGATCTTGAACGTTTTGCCAAGAACCTTGGCAGGGACGATCGCCAGGCAGCCGAGGCACACCTCACAAGCGTGCATCGACGTCAAGACGAGCTCAACCGGTTGCTCTCATCGCCCCCCGCGATGTGCAAGACGCCCGCGGCTCCCACACTGGATTACTTGGTCAAGAACGAAGCCAATGTGCCTGGGCGGTCGAAGCTGATGATGGACATGCATCGTTGATGCCATAAAATGCGGCATCACGCGCACAGCGTGCTACTCGCTGTATGACACCAACGGATACCATGCCTACTTCTCGTGGCTAAAGGACATTAACCCCAACCTGGGCTCCACTTCGATCAGCGAATTTAACAGTTCGCACTTGCACGCCATGGCCCACAGCAGTGGGCAAGAGCCCGGAATGACGATGTACCGTGACGCCAACCGCTGGATGTTCGAGCAGTACGCGTATCTGGTAAAGCGATTGGCGGCTGAGACCGATCAGGGTGGCACGATGCTCGACAACACGATCGTACTTTACGCAGACACGTTGTCGGATGGCGGTGGACACCAAGTGCGACGGCTCCCTTGGGTGATGGCAGGCAACGCCAACGGTTTCTTTAAGACAGGCCGCCACGTCAAGCTGAGCGCAGACACGGCGCCCAATGGTGTGTTTGCGGCGATCGCCGAGGCCGTGGGCGCGAGCGTCCCGGGCGCGGGGTTCGGTGATCCGAAGTTTGGCCTCAGCGCTTACGCGCCGGTGCGAGGGTAGGGAGCGAGTCGAGAAGGCTTGGTTTAAGAACCGCTTGGCGGAACGCAAACCTTGGTGTTCTTCGCGCCCGACACCAACGTTGGATTTGACGAGCAGTTGGCTTCAGATTCAACGGGACGATTGGCGTTGCAGTCGGGCTTCTCCACGCACGTTCGAAAGCAATAGTTCTTGCCATCGGTATGCTTGACGCACGCCGAGGCGGCGGGACATCCCGTGTCGTCTACGCAATCGGCAACCCCGCAATACCCGCCCTTGAAGGCCAAACAGGTTTGGCCCTTCTCAGAACAATCGGCGTTCGTGCTGCAGCTTGCGCCCACGCCCCGCTTATCGGCTTCGGTTTCGTCACTGCCGCACGAGATTGAAGCGAAGGCGGTCAACAGGACTGAAAATAGGGCCACAAGGTAGGGTTTGCCAGGCATCTAAGCATCGTATACCTGTTGTGTGCCCGGTCCTAAAATTGTCAAAATGACGAGAACCTGCGACTCATGAAATACCTTTCACTTATCCCGGTCTGTTTGCTGCTCTTTTCGGCGTGTGATAACGATTCCGGATTGGACGGCCCTGACGCCGATGCGTCCACAGACGCACCTGCCGATGCCGCCGTTGGTGATGCTTTCGACGCTCACGTGTCCGATGTTGGCGACGCTCGCTCCGATGCGTCCGATGCGGGGTTTGACGGCAGCGTTGTTGATGATGCGCTCCGGCCACCCCAGCTTGACTTAAGATTCGATGGCCTCTACCCGCTCAAGGCGCTGGTGCAAGGCAGGATCTTTGCTGTCGTGTTGGATCGTCCCTTAAATCTGCGCACGGAACTGGGGTATCCGAGTCGATCCATACGCTGGTTGAAAACCGACGGAGCTGTAATCCGCAGCCGCGGATCATCGGGCATGCGCTACCTGCTAGATGCGGCGTTGCATCCCAGTGGTGAATTCACTCTGTTGTTTGCCACCAAGGACGGCTCTTCGCTGGAACGCACCAACGAGACAGGTGAAGTGTTGGGCGTTTGGGATGTACAAGATCCTTTAATCGACACGGACTTACCACAGGTGCCCCCGCCCGCGGGCCCGATCACGAAGGCCACATATGACACCGGTCGCATCGCCGCCCAAGGCGAGGTGGTGGTGCTGGCCACACGTACCGGACGCAACTCGGTGATTGCTTATCGCGTGGGATATGGCGGGGGCGACGCCTTCTCGCTTTTGTCACGGGCGCTTGTGGTCCCTCCATTGTCGATACCGCCGCTTGGCTTAACCGGCGGCAGCTACGATACTTTTGGATTGGTGAATGCACAGTATGCCGTGCATCTGGCGGTCGGCCCCGATGGCCTCATCTACGTTGGCGTACGTTATCCAGACATCGCCACCGCTCAGATTCTGAAGGTCCACAAGGCCGTATTCGGTGAAACCTTGATGGGCGATCCAGACGCTTGGGATTCCTATGTCACGCGCCTTTCGCCTGCGGGGGGGCGGCTGGGAACATCGGTCATCACAACCATGGGGGCTGACGAATTGCAATCGCTGCGTGCGGTGGATGGCGGCGCGTATGTGGTGGGGCGCACCGAGCATTGGAACGCACAGGGCACGGGATTCGACGTGCTGGTTGCGAAGATCGATGGCGGCACTGGCGCTGTGAAAACGCGTGAGCTTGACGTCAACGCGGGCGACATTGCTTTCGATCTGCTGCCGTTGGACGAAAACACCGTGGTGGTTGTGGGCGCGAGCGGTTATGCGCAGAACCCGAATGGTCTAAGCATCACTGAATCATCGCAAGGGTTCGCGCGCAAATGGCCGGAGGTTGGCGAAACCACGAGCCTGGCTTTGCCTCAGGGCCTGCGCCACAATGAAGCGCGGTTTGTGCTTGGTTACGGCGACGCCCAGTTGTTGATTGGCGGCATGTTGAATGGCCCCGGCACACACTCGGCCGACGGCGATGCCTCGTTGTTGCGCGCCGATGGTTTCTTGGTCACTTTGCCTGTGCCACGGTAGCCACCCTGGCAGTTGTTCAACGCGTGGCCGCCACGTTGGGTTTGCCCACCTTTAACAACACGGCGCCGTGTTGAGGCACGTCGAGGCCCACGCTTTCATTCAGCACGCCGATGTCCTTTCTCTGCCATAGGTCACGCACTGGCTGTGGTCCCTTCAGGTTCAGATCGGCCCAAGTGATTGACACAGTGGTGTGTTGCCAACCCAAGTTGTAAAGGCCGACCGCCACCGTTCCATCTTCCAACGGCCGCGCCCACACCTCTGTGCGTCCTTCGCGTTTGCGGCGCGTGGCCGCTTTGCCAAGGGCGTCTTGATCCACGGCGATCACTTCCTCGTTGGTGAGCAAGGCGCGCGTAAAATCGTCAAGCTTGGACAACTCCAAACCCAAGATGAGCGGCGCCGCCAACAAGCTCCACTGGGTCACGTGCAGGATCTGTTCGTTGGGCAGCAAACGGGTGGGGCGCGCGGGCCCTTCCCACCCACCCGTCCAACCGACCACCAACATATCAGGATCGTTCCAGCCGCCTGGTCCCGCATGGGGGGCCGCCATGTTTTGCCCAAACCCGATGCCCCACATGCTGCCCCAGGTATCGATAAGATCACCGGTGGTGCGCCACAAGTGACCGCCCACTTGCGGTGAGCCGCCCCAATTCCACACGCCGCCGATTCCGTACTGGCAAAGCGCATAAACGATGTCGCGCTCCACGGTTTCCAACGCCGCGTTCATGACGACGTAGGGCTTTTGCAAGGCCACCAAACTTGATTCGTCAGTGGCGATCTTTTCGTAGCTGCACCAATCATGTTTGAGGTAATCGACTTGCCACTGCTCCCACGAATGCGCGTCGTCCATTTCGTGGCCCAAGCTGCCTTCATATCCACCGCAGGTTTTGGGCCCCGGCGATGAATACACGCCGAACCGCAACCCAAGATCGTGGATGTGATCGGCGAGTTTGCGCAGAGCCCCCATCTTTGCCGCCACACGCAGGCGGCCTTTGTCGTCGCGGCCGTTCGTCCAACCGTCGTCCATGTTGACATAGTTGTAGCCATAGTTGGCAAGCCCGGTGCGCACCAAAGCGTCGGCGGTGGCGAGCATCTTTTCGCCGTCGATGTCCACGCCATACACATTCCATGAGCTCCAACCCATGGGTGGTGTCAGCGCCAACTTGCCGAGGCCCGCATCGATCGCCAGGGTCTCATCTTTGCGCAGCGTTTTGCTGGTGATACGGAGCTTGACGACGTTGCGACCGGCGCGCGCCACCTTGCCGCGGATGATGCCGGTTGTGGGATCCAACTTCAAACCGCGCGGCAGCCCTTGTGCAGCCACTCGGAGCGGCCGTGGGCCAGTGATCGGCAACCGGTAGACGAAAGGCCTGCCTGGCGTCGTGCCCACGACGCGTGGGCCGTTGAGCCGCAAAACTTTTTCATCTGAAGCGGCGATGGGAGGCGCAGGCTCGGCCGGTGGAATGAAAGCTTCTGGTTGCTGCGACCGCGCCGAGGCGAGAACGATTTGAGCGCCGGCCCAGTCGGCGTGATCGCCATTGCTGCCGTCGTCGCCATCCATCGTCAGGAGCTCCAGCGTTTGCGCACCCTTGAGATCCACGTCCAATAGCTGGCTTTGGCCTTTGCTCAGCACAGGCGTCGCCACGCTCAGCCTGCCGTCCACCCACGCTTCAAATGAAACGCTGCCCGTCCCATATTCGGTGGCCGGCTCATCATCGAGACCCACGCGCGCCACAAAACGCAAGGCCACGCCATGCAGGCGTATCAGCATGCCTCCGGGTGCGTGCATGCCCACGCCGTGGGGAAACTCGGCGCCGCCGATGCGCAAAGGGTTTTGGCCCGTCGACTTGCCCGCGTTGGTTGCCCAACGGCCGCGCTTTGACATCTTCGTGAGATCGAGCTTCTCCAGCCACACGGCATTGGGTAGGGCCTCGGTGCTGCGGGTGGGGTCACGGCGTGCGCCCGCCGAGCCAGAGGTTCCGCAGCTGTGGATGCCCAACACGAGGAGGGGCGTCAGAACAAACAAAGGGGCAGGCAGTCGCATGTGCGCCGCCATGTTTATCACGAGCTTGCCACGTGGGTCACAGAGTAACTCTTACGATGCGAGCAACGCCTCAACGATCCCCCTTTCGCTCCGTGCAAACCGGTGCCATCCCGCCGTCCGCCGCATGAGCGGCGTCATTGGCGGGGGTTGAGCAGCTGTCGGTGCAAGCCCCTTGCAAGCTCTGCAACAGATTTGGCGCTGGTCTTTTGGAGCAAACGCCGGATGGTGGTCTTAATCGTGTTCTCTGAGACGTCCATCATCCCCGCCAACGCTTCGACGGGCCAACCGACCGTCACCAAACGCACCACTTCAGTTTCGCGCGACGACAGCGCGTGCCGCTCCACAAGTTGCGCCAAACACGTCCTCAGATCGCTACGGGCCGCACGCCAATCGAGCGCGTGATCTACAAATGTGCGGAGGTTCTCATTCGACCAAGGCTTCCACAAAAACTGCGCACCAAGCAACTGTGCCGTGTTGATGTTCTCGCGGTCGTTGTGCGCGGTCATCACCAAGGCGGGCGCTTCACACCCGCGTGCGCGAAACTCTCGTAATGCGTCGAGGCCGCTGCCGTCCGGAAGCTTCACATCCAACACCAAACCAGTGTAGTCGCTGAAGGCTTCGATGCGCGTGAAGGCAGCTGCGAGGTTCGCGGCACGCCACACGTATCCATATTTGGTCAAAATGCGTTCTATCGCACGAGCGACATGGGGATCATCCTCAACCACAAGCCAATTGACGCCGCCCTCCTGCAGGCGAGGCACTTCCCCATTGTACGAGACCTCTGGTTCAGGTGTTTCGATCCCGCTCATCCCGCAGTCCTTTGGCTGGCGGGATCCACGCCTTCGTGGGAAGTTCTTTCTTCCCTCGCCAAAGATCTGATCAACGCTACCAGCTCTTGTTGATCCACCGGTTTGGTCAAACACGGTCGCAAGGTTGCTTCCAAGGATTCGGTCAAGGCCCGACCCGTTACCCCGCCTGTCAAGAAGATCACGCGCGTGCGCAGGGCAGGGTGCTGCCGCGACAGCCACGTGAAAAAGCCCACACCATCCATATCGGGCATGATGACATCCACCAAAACGGCGTCGAAGTTTTTGTCATCGTGAAGCAGCGTTTTCGCCTCTGCAGCGCTTCGTGCCGTCTGCAGCTCGAACTGGCGCCCGAGCGCCCTCGCTAGCGCTGGCGGAAAGAAGGGATCGTCGTCCACGAGCAAAACGCGCAACCGCATGGTGCTGATCGGCTGATGTGAAGTGGGAGCAGGTGCCGCGGGCATTCCCCGAGTTCTCTCCAAAAAGACGGTGAACGTGGCGCCCGCACCCGGGGCAGACTCGACCATGATCTCGCCATTGAGCTGCTGGACCAGTTGGCGCGTTATGGCCAGTCCCAAGCCCGTGCCTTCGCCGTGTGCCTTGGTCGTGAAAAACGGATCAAAAACGCGCGGTGCAAGTTCAAGGTCGATGCCAGGACCATTGTCACCCACTTGGAGCACCACGTACTCGGCGTCACACACAGTCTTGATCCAAATCTTGCGGTTGGATTTCGACATTCCAGCCGTGGCATCAAGGGCGTTCACCACCAGATTCGTCAGCACCTGAGCTAAGCTATTGCGTGGACCTGTCACCTTCGGCAGGTCTTGCCCAAGCTCAACGGTGAAGGAGGCCTGATATTTAACCTCGCGGCCGAGCAGCCTCAACACCATTTGCACTTCATGGTTCACGTCAATGCTGACGAGCTCAGAGGTGTCCTCTTTGCGCGAGAACAGGTTCAAGGTGTTGACGATGTCGGCGATGCGGTGGCCTGCGCCTATGCAGTCACTGAAGGCCGCCATGGCTTCGGCGGCGAACGCATCGAGCGCCTGCAACCGCTGGGCGCGCGGTCGACGCATCAGCGCTTCTAAGTCTTCACGCAAACTTGAAACGTTTGAAAGTATGGCGGCGCATGGGTTGTTAACTTCGTGGCTCACGCCAGCGGCAAGCACGCCGATCGCAGCTATCTTGTCTTGATGGGCCAAGTTGGCGGACATCTGCTTTTGCTTCTGTTGCATCGCCAGCAGTCGTTCAGCGGCGGCCGCCGCAGCAAGCAGTTCGCGCGAAATCATGGTTTGGCTATCTAACACCGCGAACACCCCCGCACCCAGCAGCTCACGTTCAACGTCATTGCGGTCGTTAACCACCACCAGCACGATCGTTTCTGGGTTTGCCTCACAAAGTGAGTAGAGGCGCAAAGTCGCGGGCGCAACGCTTTGTGATTGGTCCACGATAACGAGGTGGCAATTCACGAGATCAACGGGCAGTTCATTGATGTGGCACGTGTGGGCAATCGTGAACGGGGCGTCCTCCAGCGCAGCTTCGAGTTCGCGCAGCAAGGCCGGGTGATCCCACGCAAGCCAGACATTGATCTTTGGCTTCATGCTGGCTCCGCGACGCGATAGCAGGCCGCCGCCCGCGTCAGGCCAACGCCAGGTGAATACATCAAAACGTGGTCCCCCGGATGTAGACGCCCGAGGGAACGTGCTTGATGTAAGTTAAAAAGCAGCGTTGCGGGTCCGATGTTCGCGACTTCGGCAAATGTATCGATCGTTTTTTCTGCCGGGAGACCCAAGCCAAGCCGACAGCCTTCTACGAACCATCCTTGGCTTTGCGCGCCCACATACAGGGCCATATCGTTCATGGTTTTGCCGGCAGCCTGAAGCGCCCCTGCACAAGCTTCTTTGCAATAGTGCACCGCCTGGCGTCCGGCGTTCTTGATGGCGTCGGGATCGAACGACATCAAGCGGACCTCGCCGTTGGCGCGTGTCCACGCGCGCACGGGTTGCCCTTGCACAACGGGTGCGAAAACGGCGCCCTCGCGAAGCGCTCCGTCCGTGCGCATCCAGTGCCCGAGCAAACCAAATCCGTCAGGACCGGCGGTGATCACGGCGGCGGCAGCGCCATCACCAAACGCAGCTGACATGGGGGCCGTGTAATCCAAAACGCGAGTCAAAGCTGACGAAGCCACCACGAGAACGTTTTTGTACGCACCCGTGCGGATCAGGGCGTCCGCCGTCACCAGCATCGGCAGGAACACCGCACAGCCCACTTCATAGTTCCACGCCACGGCATTGACGAGGCCGCACTTGTGAGCCAGGGCCGGGCCATTGCCGGGCAAAATGCGATCAGGCACGGGCGAGGCCACGAGGACCAGATCGATCTCCTGTGGCTCAATTTGCGCATCCGCCATGGCCGCCCTCGCCGCAAGCGCCTCCATATCAGAGACCTCCATGCCGTCATCGATGACGTGCCGAAAGCGCGCGCCCCGAAACGGATCGGCGTCGTGCGCACGCATGGCCTGCACGATCTCTGGTGCCAGCTCTGGTGTATCGCCACCGCTGGTCCGTTCCAGAGCCAAGATGTCTTTGCGGCGCGCACTTTCCGAAAGGGGCTTCCACGTGCTTGGCCAATGATCGTTGCCACGCCGCTGTGGCGGCAACCACACACCCAGGCCGGCGATGCGAGAGGCTTTAGCGATCATTGGCGGGTGAGGATTGAAATTGCTTCAAGGCGGCCAGCCGTTGGCTGCCGGCCAAACGCACATCGGGATCCACGCGCACGTCAAGCACCGTTGGCTCTGCCACCGGTTGCGCCAGTGCGTGGCGCAGGTCCGCTTCAGTGCGGATCACGGAACCCTGCGCGCCCATGCTCTTCGCCCACGCGGCAAAATCAACTTCTTGCGTGGAGAAGTCCATCTTTGAATTGTAAATCGCGGCCTGGCCGTGGTGCACCATGTTCAGGCGGCTATCGTTGATCACCACGAAGGTCAAAGGAACGCGGTGTTGCACGGCGGTGGCCAACTCTGTGCCCTGCATCAGAAAGCATCCATCGCCGCAGATCGCATAACCCGTTCGTTGCGGTGCGCCCAGCAAGTAGCCGATGGCCGTGCCGATGGATGAGCCCATGGCGCCAAAACCTAAACACGTGATGAAATCTCCGTCGTCCCGCACGCGCAAGTGATGCAGCACCACCGCCAAATGTTCACCCATATCAGCGGTGTAAAGTGAATTGGACGGCGTAAGCTCGTTGATGGCTTGCACCACTTGAGCGGTGGTTAAGGCTCCTTGAGCGCTCGCTTGCACCGCTTGATATTGTGGCTTCACCTTATACTGCAACTTGGGTTGCTCACCCGTGCGGTGTTCCAGCATACGCGACAGCACCGCGTCGATCGGTCCCAGCAGGCCATGCGTGAGCGGATAATTCTTTCCTAGCTGAACAGGATCGATATCGACTTGGATGAACGCACGTGGGGCAGCGAGCAAAGGCGACCAAGCGTTCGTACTGAAGTCATTAAGCCCTGAACCTATGACCATTAAAGCGTCAACGCCGCTGGCCAGGTATTCGGTGACCGAGTCATGACCGCCGAAGCCAAAGAGGCCGAGGTAAAGCGGGTGATCTTCTGGAAACACGCTTTTGCCTTTCGTCGTGACGGCCACGGGAGCGCCCAGGTGTTCGGCAAGTCTGCGCAGCGCGCGTCGGCTCGTAAAATCGCGCGTGCCCGCGCCCGCTAAGATGAGCGGCCGTCGTGAGCGCTCCAAGCATTCCATCGCGGCATGGCAGGCTGCCACGTCGATGTCGAAGGATGATCCCGTGTTGCCGGCCAGCGGTTGGTGGCGCGCGGGTTCGTTGGCAACGTCCATGGGCAAGGATAAAAAGGCGGGCCCTTTGCGTCCGCTGTATGCCATGGACAAGGCCTTGCGCACCAAAGCCACCGCGGAGGCGGATCGACTGATCTGCGCGCTGAACTTTGTGAACCGGCTCGCAATGGCAACCGCATCCCAGGCAGACGCTGAGCTCTCTTGCAAGGCGCCTCGACCAAACGCCGCACGTGAAACTTCACCCGCGATGTGGATCACGGGAACGCCTTCGTAGTAGGCAGACATGATGCCCGTGATCGCATTCGTGATTCCTGGGCCCGCGGTGGTAAACACGACCCCGGGGCGCCCTGTTGCCAGCGCATATCCTAATGCCATGAATGCCGCTCCCGTTTCATGCTTGGCGTGCACCACCGCTATATCAGGCGTGTGATCCAAGGCGGCATACAAGCCTCCCACCGCTCCCCCCGGGATGCCAAAAACGCGGTCCACGCCAAACGCGCGCAGCTCTTGCAGGATCTGTAGAGCTACGGTGCCGGTGTTCACTTAGGCGCCTCAGGCTCCCCAATCGTCAACAAGATGTCGCCATTGAAGGCATCAATCATCCGTGCTTGTGCCGTGGCTGTGAGCCCACACGAACGCGCCACGCCCACCAGCGCTCCCGCCATGGCGTGTTCGATAAAATTCGGTTGGTCGCGGAACGCGGCGGTGTAAGTGCCGGGCCCCGTTGACGTGATCACACACGTGCCGTGGTTGATCGCCGCGCTCATTCCCAAGTTTGTCATGCGCAAGATGGCATCGCAGTTCGACCCCAAAACCGCGAACGTCATTCGCCCGGGCAGCGAGCGGCGCCACGCAGGAAAGGCGGCCGCCTGTATCTCAAACAGTCCTTCGTGAATGCGATCCGCGCCAAAGTGGAGCTCTGAAAGCTTCACCAGGCGAATGAGATAGTCCTTAACGGAGTAGAGACGAATTTGTGAAAACTTAGTGACACCAAAAAAATCTGCATAGGCGGCTTGGCTTTCGGCGCCTAGTTCCGCCGCGCGTTCGTCCAACATGTTCATGAACACGCCACGAACGGCGTAGTGCTTTGGGATTTGGGCCAGACGCCAAGCTAAGTCTGTTTTTGCGAAGCACGCCTCGAGGCCGCGCAGGAAGGACGGCTCAGCGGACGCAAGGTCTTCCGCCAGCGCCCCTGCCTTGGATTTGTCTGCGGCCATAACCCCCACAACACTTAATAGTAGCGGTATCGGGGTGGCCTCGCATTCACAAGGTTACTTTTGAGCGACCAACACCGAAGGGGGCCGGTGACAGCCGCTCAGACCACGTGGCGCTCATCAGGGGCGCGGAGGCGGGCGGCGAGGTAAAGGCCCTGGGGGAAGAACAGCGCCGTCGCGCGAACGGCGCTCAACCGCACGGCTGCCCGTGTGGCATTGGTGAGGGCCTGCTCATCCTCGCTGCTTCCGGTGCCCGTGGCACCGAACCACGCGAGGTTAAGGAGACAAACCCCGTCGTTTCCCTCACTTAGCCTCTTCCAGCGGCCAAGGGCCACGCCTCGCACGCGGAAGATGGTGCCGCCGTCGTCAGGCTCATCAGACATCGAGTCCCAGTAGAAGTCGCCACCTCCGCCGTCGTTGAGCTTACGGTAGCCCTTCACAACCACGGTGGCCACATCGCCTGGAGGCTGAAGTTGGCGCAGGCGCGCAATGGTGGGAACGATGACAGGGCCGCTCCGGGAGGTCACGGCGCCAGCTTAGGGACTTCCAATCGTGATGGCGTCACCCCCCGGGGGTGGACCTATCTTGGCTCCCAGATGCGCCGGTTGGGCTACCCTGCGCGACGCCCGCCCGAGGACAACTCCACAATCCCAGGAGTGTGCAACACGCGCGCGATTAGCTCCACTTGTGAGTGCACGTCGAACTTGCGATACAAGGACTTGATGTGGTTGCGCGCCGTATGGACGCTGATGAAGAACGAGCGCGCGATCTCCATGGGTTTTTTGCCCTGCACGACCGCCAGCAGGATTTCTTCTTCACGTCGCGAAAGCTTGGCTCTGTCGTAGCTGTAGCCGGGCCATTCGACGGTTTCTGCCTGCACCGGTCCGTGGACAAAGGTGTGTGCCGGGGCAAATGGCGGCTGGGTGTTCTGCAACTCTGCGGCGCGCCGCACCTGGCTTGACACTCGCCGAGACGCGACCATGGCCAACGCTGCGTTTATCGCCAAGACAAAATCGTCCGCGGTCGTGGGTTTGGCCAGTAGACGATACACGCCCACCTTGTTGATAATATGAACGGCGCTGTCGAGATCGAGCTGGGAGGTCATGTACACCCGTACCGGGTCTGGGTACGCATGCGCAATCTCCTCCAGTAGGGCTGCCCCCTTGCCACCGCACGCGGTGTCGTCAACGACCACGACCTGCACGGATCCTGTGAGCAGCTGGGAGAACGCTCCGGCCATATCCGGTGCCCAGTGCATGTCCGAGGCGTTCGGCCAGGCCGCGCACAACCGACGCCCGCCATGGGCGTCCTCCGAAACGAATAACACCTTGTTCATCGTCACCCTTGGTACAAGCCAGGTGTTCGCTCGACCATTTTGCAATTCATCACGGGAGCCATTGTGAAGAAACCTCGGCCGAAGGATCATGCCACAACGGCACGGCCAAAAGACACCAATCATTCGTCTCGGCCCCCTGATCTTGCGCGTCGCATATTGAAGCCGGTGGCTCGTGCGGGCGGTCGATGGCGGCCGCTTTGCATGATAAGTACCCCGCATGGCTGACCGACCTACAAGTCGAAACACACTGGTCCTGCCGATCTCTCCCGATCGGAACCAGGCCTTGCCTCACACCCCCACCCAAAGGGATGTGGCCGCGATGGTGGCGGAATCCGTGCGCCCCACGGTGCAGCGCGAACGCGGGTGTGCGTATCGGCCTTTGCTTGATGGGTCTTTGGTGGCGCGCTTTGCCGAGGCTGCGATTTTTGAGTCGTTGTTGCAGGTCTGCCGTGAAGTCCCGCGCCTTGATTTGCTTGATCTGAGCTTTGATGACGGCGCGATGTGGGAGCGCTTCATTTTCTTTTTAAGCACTCACAACGTCGCGCCCGACATCAATCTGATTGCTCTGCGCGACACAACGCCTGACGTACGTGATTCCTCACAGCGTATGCGTGCCGCGGCCGCAGCGGCGGGCCTGCGCTTTGAATGTTCGTTCATGGTCACCGCGGCACAGGAATGGCCCGGTGCGATCATCCGCAAGCATGAGGCGCTGGCCGTTGTGGCAAACATGGCGCTTCACCACGTGCCTGATGATGGGCCGGGCGTTGATTCGACGCGCACGATGGTGCTACGCCGTGTGCGCCGCATGGATCCGCGTCTTGTGGTGGCTTATGAAGCGGATTTTGGGCCCGACGCGTTCCGCGTGTTGTCGCGTCTAGGCACCCACGGCAGCTCTGCAAGCGTGGTCATGGATGCGCTTGCGGAGATGCACGAGCTTGGCGGCGGGCCTAGACCAAACGATCTTCCTGCGGTCTTGAGCGAGCGCGCTCCTGAATTGCCAGCGGTGTGGCCGGCGCGCCCTGAGCTGCCCGATCGGCTGGAGAATTGGCGGCGTCGTTTCTTCGATGCGGGTTACACCGGCGTCGATTTGATGCCCTTGCGAGGAATGATCGTGCGCAACTGCGCAATGTTGCCTCACGCTGTGATTTCACCTGATCAACAGGCGTTGCGCCTGGCATGGCGAGGCAAGCCGATTTCAAACGCATCCGCTTGGAAGCCACGGTTGCCTGGCGTTCGAGCCGGCGGCTAATATCACTCGGAAGGCGTGGCGGCTGCCATACAGCTTTCGAAACGCCGCTGCACCGACTGGGCGTACCAATTCGTGGAGCGTTTGCTGCGCAGCTTTGGACTGGAGATGGCCACTTCGGGCATGATTGCGTACCGAGGCTGGCTTTTAAATTTCGCTGCGTACGCTTTTTTGATCGCTTGATACGTTTCTGTCTTTTCGAAGTCGCGGGTCTTTTCTTTCAGCAAATCCTTACGAACGCGCCGCTCCGTTATTTCTTCGGCCGCATAGCGATCGCGGAAGATCAGCACCTCCTTGAGGCTCGCGGTGTCGTCATCCGCTTTGACTTCAGCGTCTTTGTCATAGGCCAAAAAGTCGCCATCAAGCGCCAGCTTGCCTCCGGTGAGTCGCATGACTTGCGCTTGTAATGCGGCGTTGCGACTGGCGTAGACACCGGCGTTGTAGTCAGCGAAGCGGTGCAGGGGGCCCGCGTAACTGGCGTCATAACCAAATAGCCGAGCGGTGCCGTAATAGACGCCACCCACGGGTGTGTAAAGCGCGTCCCTAACGGCGTCTGGATCACCTTTGTGCTCACGCGCCCATTGTTCAGCAAACTTTACGTTTACTTGCATGGGCCCCGCCGTGGTGATCGGGTTCATGTCATCCAGGCTGGCTATATCAAAAACCTGGCCCGCCAAGCTCAACGCTTTAAAGGTGGTGGGGTAGCTCGATTGATAAAACGCCACCAGATCGCGGAACGTGACATCGACGTCACGTTCGGTGCGCGCCGACTCCATGCGCTTCTCAAATGTGCGTTCATCCGTGGGGGAGTGTCCCGCCAGCAATCGGTTGAACACCGGTTTGCCCAGAAGCCCGAGCTTGCTGCGGTAGGCATCAAGCCGCGCCTCGACCAGCTTGCCCAGGCCGGGGACCACCGGATCGGCCGCAAAGTTGGATTCTTGCGCGATGATGGCGATGACCCCACACACATAAGGTGCGTCGGTCGGCAATTTATTGGACCGCAGGCCATTGGCAACCGCGTTGGCCCAAACCGCGCGGTGGGCTACGTGTGGCGGTATGAGCGCTTCAATGTCGCTCACTCCCAATCGCCCGCGCGCTTTCGCCTTGGGCTCGACCTTCGCGGTGCCGCCCTTGGAGCGACAGCCAAGTGCAAGGGTGAACAAGCAAAAAAACAGAATTAGCCGAAGCATAGACGAAGCGCGGATGGAAACCTAGCAGGTGGATTTGGTTACCGATCGACGGGGCTCGGACGTTACGTGGGTGGCCCTATTGTGACCATTCTTGACGCAGACGTTTTTCGTTGAAGAGTCTGATTGTGGCGGCTCAGGAGTTTGCGGGAAAGCACCGATTTGATCTACGCACTCAACAGAAAGTCGCAGCACATGGCAGCCCCAATCGCACTGGCCCTGACGAACACCCCATCGCTCACCTTCGAGGCGCGCACGGCCATGCGCACGGGCGGTCCCGACAACGACGATGACGAAGACGCCCTGGTCCGCAAGTTGATGCCGATCATGGCAGCCGTGATCACATTGGCGCTGGTGTTCAGCTGACCGCACCGGCGCGGGCAACCGTGCTGCGTTTCACTTTCAGTTGGCGCGGCTCGCTCGCCGCCCGGCCCTAACAAACCTGGCGACGGCGTTACCTGGGCGCGCCGGTTGCAACAGTAACTAAGTCACTTCGCGGTAACGGATCGTGCGTGGCGACCGTTTGTGCGTCAAGTGGGGCAATTCCTTCCGTCTTGCTCTGTGCTCGCGGCCACCGTAGCGTAAGCGTCCAACACATCGGATGACGTGTGCCGACTCCCCGGCTGCACGGTTGCAGTTCCATCCCACATCCGCCGGAGCCGCCCATGTCCAGCACAGAACAGTCACCCGCGCTTGAGTCGTCCAGATCGCCTCTTGCACCGTCGAGCAACGGAGGCGCTGTCCATCACAACGCCGCAGATGGTTTCTCGAAGCAGTTACTGGCCGCGATGTTGCGCTTGCGCGATGGTGACTTCACCGCTCGTCTGCCTGCGGAGCTTGTGGGGCTTGAAGGCAAGATTGCTGATGTCTTCAACGACATCCTTGCCGTGAGTTCGCGGCGATCAGCGGAAACCGCCCGCGTTTGTCGCATGGTTGGCAAAGAGGGAAAGCTTAAAGAGCGCATGCGCGTCCATGGCGCGGTTGGTGGGTGGGCCGATGAAGTTACAGAACTCAATACCCTGATAGACGATCTGGTGTGGCCCACCACCGAAGTGACGCGCACCGTGGGCGCTGTGGCGAAAGGCGATCTGAGCCAAGCGATGGCTTTGGACGTGAACGGGCGCCCGTTGGAAGGCGAGTTCTTGCAGTCAGCGCAGCTGGTGAATCGCATGATCAGCCAGCTATCAGTGTTCGCCTCGGAAGTGACACGCGTCGCGCGCGAAGTGGGCACCGAAGGCAAGTTGGGTGGGCAAGCGCAGGTGGAAGGTGTGTCGGGCGTTTGGAAAGACCTCACCGACTCAGTGAACCAGATGGCTGGCAATCTGACGGCACAGGTGCGCAACATCGCCGACGTGACGATTGCCGTGGCGACAGGCGATCTCTCAAAGAAGATCACGGTCGACGTGCGCGGCGAGATCCTTCAACTCAAAGAAGCGATCAACACGATGGTGGATCAGCTGCGCGCCTTCGCGTCGGAAGTGACCCGTGTGGCCCGTGAAGTGGGCACCGAAGGCAAGCTCGGTGGGCAGGCCGTTGTGCCCGGCGTGGCTGGCACGTGGAAGGATCTGACTGACAACGTGAACGCCATGGCCTCGAACCTCACGGGGCAGGTGCGCAACATCGCCGAGGTGACCACAGCCGTGGCGCGAGGCGATTTGTCACGCAAGATCACCGTCGACGTCAAAGGTGAGATCTTGGCCTTGAAGAACACCATCAACACGATGGTGGACCAGCTCAACAGCTTCGCGTCGGAGGTGAGCCGTGTGGCCCGTGAAGTGGGAACCGAAGGCAAGTTGGGTGGCCAAGCCGAAGTGCCCGGTGTGGCGGGCACGTGGAAGGATCTCACCGATAACGTGAACTCCATGGCCTCGAACCTCACGGGCCAAGTGCGCAACATCGCCGAGGTGACCACCGCGGTGGCGCGCGGCGATCTGTCGCGCAAGATCACGGTGGACGCGCGCGGTGAAATCTTGGCGCTCAAGAACACCATGAACACGATGGTGGATCAGCTCAATGGCTTTGCGTCTGAGGTGAGCCGCGTGGCACGCGAAGTGGGCACCGAAGGCAAGCTGGGTGGCCAAGCGCAGGTGCCGGACGTCGCGGGCGTGTGGAAGGATCTGACCGATAACGTGAATTCCATGGCCTCGAACCTCACCGGCCAAGTGCGCAACATCGCCGAGGTGACCACGGCCGTGGCGCGTGGCGATCTGTCACGCAAGATCACGGTCGACGTCAAGGGCGAGATTCTGGCGTTGAAAAACACCATCAACACGATGGTGGACCAGCTCAACGCGTTTGCCTCGGAGGTGACGCGCGTGGCGCGTGAAGTGGGCTCAGATGGCAAGCTCGGCGGGCAGGCGATGGTTCCCGACGTGGCCGGCACGTGGAAGGATCTGACCGACAACGTGAACGCCATGGCCTCGAACCTCACGGGCCAGGTGCGCAACATTGCCGACGTGGCCACGGCGATCGCGCTCGGCGATTTGTCGCGCAAGATCACGGTGGACGTCAAAGGCGAGATTCTGGAGTTAAAGAACACCATCAACACGATGGTGGACCGCCTCAACGCGTTTGCTTCCGAAGTCACGCGCGTGGCACGCGAAGTGGGCAGCGACGGCAAGCTTGGCGGCCAGGCCGAAGTGGAAGGCGTGGCGGGCGTTTGGAAAAACCTCACCGACAACGTGAACTCGATGGCGTCGAACCTGACCGATCAGGTGCGCAACATCGCCGAGGTGGCCACGGCTGTGGCGCGCGGAGACCTGTCGCGCAAGATCACAGTGGACGTCAAGGGTGAGATCTTGCAGCTCAAGAACACCATCAACACGATGGTGGATCAGCTCAATGGCTTTGCGTCTGAAGTGAGCCGTGTGGCGCGCGAGGTGAGCACCGAAGGTAACTTGGGCGGCCAAGCTCAGGTGCCCGGCGTGGCTGGTGTGTGGAAGGATCTGACCGACAACGTCAACTCGATGGCTTCGAACCTGACGGATCAGGTGCGCAACATCGCCGACGTGACCACGGCCGTGGCTAAGGGCGATCTATCCAAGAAGATCACTGTGGACGTGCGCGGCGAGATCTTGCGCTTGAAAGACACCATCAACACGATGGTGGATCAGCTCAATGGTTTTGCGTCTGAAGTGAGCCGCGTGGCACGCGAGGTGGGCACCGAAGGCAAGCTGGGCGGCCAGGCGGAAGTGCCTGGCGTGGCTGGCGTGTGGAAGGATTTGACCGACAACGTGAACTCGATGGCTTCGAACCTGACCAACCAGGTCCGCAACATAGCCGAGGTGACGGTCGCGGTGGCCAAGGGCGATCTGTCGAAGAAGATCACCGTGGACGTGCGCGGTGAAATCTTGCAGCTCAAAGACACCATCAACACGATGGTGGATCAGCTGAACGCGTTTGCGTCGGAAGTGAGCCGCGTGGCGCGCGAGGTGGGGACCGAGGGCAAACTGGGTGGCCAAGCCCAGGTGCCGGGCGTGGCGGGTACGTGGAAGGATCTGACCGACAACGTCAACTCGATGGCTTCGAACCTCACGGGGCAAGTGCGCAACATTGCCGACGTGGCCACCGCCATCGCGCGCGGTGACTTGTCACGCAAGATCACGGTGGACGTGCAGGGCGAGATCTTGGCGCTCAAGAACACGCTGAACACGATGGTGGATCAGCTGAACGCGTTTGCGTCGGAAGTGAGCCGTGTGGCGCGCGAAGTGGGAACCGAAGGGAAGTTGGGTGGCCAAGCACAGGTGCCGGGCGTGGGTGGCACGTGGAAAGATCTGACCGACAACGTGAACTCCATGGCGTCGAACTTGACCAACCAGGTGCGCAACATCGTGGACGTTACCATTGCCGTGGCCAGCGGGGATCTGTCG
>JANRKS010000035.1:0-238290 GCA_033763315.1 Deltaproteobacteria bacterium | reverse complement strand
GTTGCTGGTAAACGGTGTCGAGAGACTCCTGCGGCGTTTCACTTTGGATGGCGGCGGTTTCGGGCCGAGGTTCAATTGACTGAACGGCAAGGTCGGTGGCGTCCGGGCGACGTCGAAAGTCCTCGAACTCCTGAAAGCGTGCAAGCGTCGCGACGTCCACGCGGTTAGGGTGCTCCGCCAAGGTCGCGCGACCGCGATCGGTAATCTGATAGACGCCACGCCGGACGCTGCGAAGTAAGCCTGCCTTGTCCAGGTAAGTCTTCGCCCATCCGAGCCGATTGTTATAGACCGCTTGCTTGCCACTCGGCAGCAGTTCTTCTCGGTCGCCTTCAGTGAGCCCCAAGGACTTTGCGATGGTGTCGCGGAGGTCATTGATGGCGTGTTCCTTGCCGTCGCTGGTTGCTTGAAGGAGGGGAAGCATCAATGACTGATAGTCAGGTATAGACATTCTGGCGCAACCTTTCTTCAAAACGCGCTTTTCATGCCGTTGTCGTCGTCTGTTAACTGATCCTGAGGAACGCCCCTCGCAGGGGCTTCAAACCCAGGCGCGAGTCCTCACACCGAGCCCACGATCGTCTTGGCGCCCTCGAAGTCCAAGAGATAGGCGCCAATCATTTCTGTTTGCCATCTATCCGGAAGCGCTTGCTGGAACTTACTTAAGCGGTACTGGGGGGCCAAAGCCATGATCTGTTTTCGATTCTGCTCGTCGTCCCAGAACGTTGCGCGTTTGAAGTTCGCCAATTGCGAAAGGACCGCGTTCAGGCTGACGCCATCGCCTTCAATGCGCAGCGAGAAGTTGTCAGGAACGATCTTCCAACCCGTCTTCCATCCCAAGGCGTAGCGAAGAGTGTGGTTGATCCTGCCTCCGGCGAATGTCCACCAACGTACCGAGGCACCTTCTTCACGAAAGCCCTTCTCATCGTTGCGCAGTGTCTCACCGAGATCACGCCGCCATTCGGAAAGCGCATCTTGGCCCTCAGGATCCACGAACGGATACTGGGTTTGCTCCAACAAGATTTGCTTCATCTTTTGGCATAGCTCAAAGTCGAGAAGCTGGGGGACAAAGCCGCCCCAGCTGGGCATCTTTCCTCTAGGTGCCGCCTGCACTTTGACCACCCGATCCCGGTGGTCGATGTGCAGCACCATCCAGGCTCGCCCGCCTAGCAGGAACGTACTCATATCTTCAACCAAACGATCGACAAAGTTCTGTTCCAACGAGCCAAGATCTTGGCCGGTCTCGGTGACGACTTTGTAGAGGATGGGGCTACTGAAGACAGCATAGAGTTCCATGAAGTTCTTCTTGCCGAAAACCTTCTCTGCCTTTTCTCCCATGCTGATGAGGCCACCAGATTCGAACAGATAGTCCTCTTTGAGCATATGCGAGACGAGGGCGTCGAACTCTTGGCGCGAAATCCCATGAAAATCAGGGACGCGCGAAACGACTTGCCAGCAACGCTCAAGGCCAATGCCTCCGTGCTCGTGCGTGAGTGCCAACAGCTGGTGCACCAGCACCGGCCAGCATCGCGTTTGCACCGCAACGTTCTCGACCCACCGTTCCTGTGCAAGCAAAACAAGGGCGACCGATTGCACCAGCGCTACGGTATCCTCGCACATGAACGTCATGTTCGGGACGACCCCTTCGCGACGGCCGGTTCTTCCCATCCGCTGAAGGAAACTCGAGACCGTGCTCGGTGCGTTGGCCTGAAATGTGAGGTCCAGGCCCCCAACGTCAATGCCAAGCTCAAGGGTTGAGGTGCAAACGATGCACGCGTTGGTTCCTTGCGCGAACCTCTCTTCGGCGGCCTGTCTTTCTTCCTTCGATACCGAACCATGATGAACGTAAACGTCGATGGTCTCCGCTCTCATCTTGTCGGCAACACTTTCAGAAAGTGCCCGGCTCTGGCAGAAGAATAGGCTCTTCTTGCCGCGCGTTTGTCTTGCGGCTTCGCGAGAAAACTCGTTGACGTCGGGCTGCAGAAAAATTCTGATCTGTCTTTGGCTCGGCGGGCGTGGAGGGTCCACCACCGCCGATTCCCTGGAGGAGCTGCCCTTCAACCACTTCGCGATTTGCGTGGGGTTGCCGACAGTGGCTGAGAGGCCAATGCGCTGAATGTCGTGCTTTGATAGAAATGCCAACCGCTCGATCACACTCATAAGGTGTGCTCCGCGATCCTCGCCAGAAAAGGCGTGAACCTCATCGATCACGATCCACCGCAGGCTCTCGAAGATGCGCTTGGTCGGCACCCGTGGCGACATGAGCATCACTTCCAGAGATTCTGGTGTGGTCATCAGCAATTCGGCGGGCGTGCGCAGGAACTTCGACTTTTCGCTGGCCGATGAATCGCCATGCCAGACGAAACGGTCAAGGCCAACCATCTGTGTGTAGTTGCCTAACCGCACTTCTTGGTTGTTCAGCAAAGCTTTGATGGGGGCCACATACAACGCACCCACCGCGCTTGGTGGATTCTCCAGCAGTCCCGCGATCACCGGGAAGATCGATGCTTCCGTTTTCCCCCCAGCCGTGGGCGCCAACACCACCGTGTTCTTTCCTGCGAGGATAGCTTCGCCGGCCATCTCCTGAACTTGCCTGAGGCTTGAGAAACCTAAGTGACTGGAGATGGCGTGCTGAAGGCGTTCGGGGAATCGTTGGAAGATGCTCATGGATGCACTCTCCCCTCACATCTGAACGCCGGCGCCTTCGAAAATGGTCTCGTCGTCGGGCAATGGCAGCGGCTTGCCATCGATGGCGCTCTTCTCCTCGGCAGAAAGATTCTCTGCTTCAAAACCAAGCAGCAACCACACGTCCTGCTCAGGATTTTCAACCAGAATATCCATGATGTTTACGAGCTTTCGAAGGAATTGGCGCGGAACCACTCCAACGTTGCCGTGAAAGCCCTCATTGACCTTATCGACCAACTTCTCGATGAACTCCTTGGGCATCCGATGTTCCATCATCTCTGGTGCCGCATCTGGATGCAGAGATCGAAGACGCAGGGCGACGCCAATCAGTCGCTCTCGGTCGAACGGCTTCAGTTCTAGCTGGGGCTGCTTTAGGCTTGCCACTTCGCCGAACTTTTGGAACCGGATCCGCTCGTCCAAGGGTTCAAGGCTCTTCACGCCGCGGCGGTCGTCGAAGAACTGCGGTGTGCCAGTGAAAAGCCATAGCAGGCCAGGCAACCCACCCGAAGCGTCAACAATCTGCCGAATGCCGTTGAGCGACTTTCCGCGAACGTCGCCCTTCATGCGGAGGATCGTCTCCGCTTCGTCGATGACGATCATCAGCCCTGAGTATCCAGCACTCTTGCAGATCTCCAGCACGCCGCGAAGGTAGTCCATGGCGACATCGCTGCCGATGTCTCCTTTGATGCCGGCCAACTTCTTTATGCTGCTGGCCACGTTTTGGCTGCCGGACAACCACGAAAGTAAGCCGGCGGCATTGGGCAAGTTGCCCATTTGCTTCTGGCGAAACAACTCACGAATCACCCGCACCATATCAGCGGGAGCGCGTCCGCCCGTGAGTGCGGCAAGCTGCTCGTCCAGCTTTCTTAAGACTTTTTCGTCGAAGTTCGGGTCGTCTTCACTGACGCCAAAGGTCTTGATGAGCGACTCTTCAAGCGAGCCTATCCACCGATCCACGATGTCCCCCAGTGCCCCTTGGGGGCACGCGGAGGTTGAAAGACCGTTCACCACTTTGCGGTAAAGCTCATCAAACTTGTGAAAGTGCAGATCGTTGTCAGAGACAACCACAAAGCTGGTGACGAAGTTTTCGCGTTTGGCATCGAGAATCGCCAAATTCGACATGAAGGTCTTGCCGCAGCCGTAGCCACCCCGCAAGAATTTAACGTCCCCAGCTTTATCCTCACGGGCCGCGCGCAGCATTCTGCCAATCTCCCCGCGGGGACGCTCGATGCCCACGGCGAACGTTTCAAGCCCTCTTTCAGGCACAGCGCCGCTGCGAAGCCGTTGAAAGATGTGGTTAGCCTCTTGTTGCGAAAGTGCCATCTTAAAGCTTCCTGTCGTCTTTCTTAACGTACGTCTTCAATCCGCTTTGGGTCACGATCTCCACACGGAACGGCACAAGGCGAACAAGCTCGTCATAGTGTCGTGCGAATATGCGCACACGTCGGGGCGACCCGAGTATGTCGTGCAGCTCAACCTCATTGACGGATCGGTTGACCTCCAGAACCTCGAAAACCTTTCGATAGTCAGCATCTTCGATCGAACTGCGCCAGTCTTGTGCGGGGGCTGAAGGCGTTTGCTCGGGCAGGGGAGGGGGCGGCACCGCGGAGCGCCTGCGGTCGCGAACCACATCAAAAAAGTCATCTACAATCTTGGGCGCAACGATTTCGAGGCCCTCGGCGTGAAACACCTCAACTTTGACACGATCGTCTGTGGGGCCATCAAGCTCGAACTCCACAATGGCGGCGTCGGCCCCGGGGGGAACGAACAACATTCCGCGCTCTATCGTTGCTGGTGGCGATGCCGAAACCATTTGAATGCCCACGTCGGCGCGGCCGGGAACGCGCAAAGCCAGGCTGATCTTCTTGGGGCCGTGAAAATCCATCGTGGCTGTGTTGCGCCGCTGCAGCCGAAGCTCGATCTTCAACCGCTGCCTTCCCTGCAAGGCGGGTAACGCTGTGGCAACAACTTCGTACTCTGTGGCCGTCTTGCCACGCGGCCCGCGACCGCGCAGCACCAAAACCGGAATCACACGTTCTTGGGCACTATTGCCACCGTGAACAAAAGGCGCCACCTTTTCCGATGTCTTCCACATCGCGGTGTCTTTCCTCAGCACTAAATAGTGCTCCTGGGAAACATCGTACTGTAAGGCTGTGAGCGGTATCTCAAGCGTGTCTGCCGTGGCCCCCACAGGGTTTTCCGAAAGCATGTACCGCGCCTTCTTTCCCCCCATTCGTGCACCTAAAGATTCGCTTTGGGTGGTGGCGCTATCCTGCAGCAGGAATCCGTGGTCTGAGGCGAGAACGAAGCACTCGATGCCCGCTTGCGACAGCAAATTCACTGCGTCCCGCAGCTGAGCCAAGATCGTGGTGAAGGTGCCCAAGTGAACGCTGGTCTCACCCGCCTTATCAAGTTCGCGGCTGCGAACCACAACCAGGTTCGATTTGCGCCGCAGTTTGTCCTTCACTTTTTCAACGGAAAGGTGAACCAGATCGTCAAGCTCAATGTCGATCGGCTCTGTTTGCAAGCTGCGCGCCTTCATCGCCGCGATCCGGTCTTTCGGGGCGCGGACGGTAAACTCCCCGGCCCGCATTCCACTGAATGACGTATCGCTAATGACAGGGCGCAAACGTCCTTCTCGGCTTACAGGCGCCAGTGCGTTCATGCCCACTTCCGTGACGGATGGTAGCTCGGCAAGTGCACTGAACAGCGAAACTTTGAACTTGCTTTCCTTGAAGGCGCCGGCAAGCTCGTGGGCCATTTCGAACCGCATGGCATCGACCATAAAATACGCAACGGGCGTATTCTCCTGCACGATGGGGTGCACATGCCGCAGGTAAACCTCGCGTTGGCGCAGCTCTGCGCTGGGCAGCGGGCCATATTGCTGACAAAGATCGGCGAAGCGTATGGCGAGTGCATCGGCCCAATCCCGATAGGCGCGCCTGATGTGAGCTTGCACATCAAGAAGGCTGTCATAATCGAGAAGGTCGGTGCGCAATTGCGCGAACGCCGTTTGCTCGAATGACCGGTGCCGTTGATCCACGACGAAGGCTTTGTCTGCGTAGCACTTCAGGGCCTCATCAAGCGATCGGGCAGAAACGAAGGGATTTTGGTTCTCGGAAATCGCAAGGCCGGCAAGCGCGGCGCTTCGAATGAGGGTCCAGACGCGCTGGCGGATGGGATCGTGCCGCACCCAAAAGCAGGTTTCGGCTGTGCGATCCAATGCGTAGGAATTTACTTTCTCCCAATCGTTCTGCAGCAAGGCGGTTAGGGCAGCGCCGCGAATCGCCAGTTCCTCGAAAGCGAAAGTATCAATGTTCCCCAAAGCGCGTGCGTGGTGACTTTTGCGTTCAGCATCAAGGGTGCTTTCAACATCAATGGCGAGGGTCCGGTACTTTTCGGCGTGACGGCTTCGAATGGTGGTCACGAGTTGCCGACATTCCTTGACAAGGGGTGCGGGCAGTACGGCCAAGGGCTTCAGCTCTTCCAGCACGGGGGGCTCTTTGAGGTCGTTGACGAACTCGACGGCCATCAGCCAGCTCAACGATAGATCGAGCAAATCGTTAGGCTCGTAGGCCCTCTTCGAGGGGAACCTCAGCGATTCCCAGCTTGGGGTAACGCCGAGGGCGCGTCGAAGATGCTCAAGAATGCGGCTCGACGCTTCTTGCGAAGGTGGCGTCCCAAGCAGGGCGGCGACGCGGCCATCGTTGTTGAGAAAGTCCTCTAGAATGCCATCGGTACCGCGCCCCTGAAGGTAGATTTCAAGCGCGTCGTTCTGGGTGGTCTCTCCCCGGCGCAAATTGGCAAGCCAATCGTCTGCGGAAGCGAGTGATAGTTGAGGTCGCTTGATGAAGGCGGCAACCTCTTCAGGCAGGGCGATCCCGTGCGCAGATTCAGCCACCAACGTGGCGAGGTTCTTCTGGAAGCATTTGCCTGCGCGATAGAGCTCCAGCATGGGGGTTTCAACGATGCTGCTGGTGTTGAACCCGGGCATATGCACCAACACCTTATTGTTTACGGGTTCAAGGTCGTTGCCATGGGGCTCAAGGGCAAGCATCAGCTCAAGAAAGCTGCCGCGAAAGGCAACCACGGGGTATGGGAATCCGAGGCCAGGCAAGCGATCGACGAACTGGCTGTATGCGCCGTCTGGGTCAAGCCAAACAACAAGTCCCTGTTGCCGCACGTAATTGCGGAGCTCGCGCTCAAGGGTGGATGTGACGGGCGCAGCTGTGGTCATGAAGGGTTCGGGGTGCGCCTCGACTATGCACCAGCACGACCCATGTTGGCTAGGGGCGGGAAGGGAGCTGTGGTCAAGTCTGATGGACGCCGTCGACGTGGTTCCCAGCTTCCGGTTGCGTGAAAAGTATACTTGTCAGGTTATCGGATGCTGATAATAGTGCTATAGCTGTTCATGGACCTCTCCTTATTGAGCGTAAATTTGCGCCGGATTCGGAGCGCGCGCGGTATGTCGCAGGGCGACGTAGCCGATAAAGCTGGGCTCTCGCGAGTGGCTTATAGAAACATTGAGTCCGGCACCTCATCCCCTCGGGTCGACTCGCTTATGGGTGTGGCCAACGCTTTGGACGTGAAGCTTCAGGACCTGTTCGTTCCCGTGCGTGAGCTCAAGGTGGTTCGCTTCCGCGCCACGAAGAAGATGACCACTCGTGGCGAGCTACTGGCAGATGTGGCTCGATGGTTGGATGACTACAACGAACTCGAGTCTTTGCTGGACAAGGTGAATCCGTACGGTCTCGCGAAGCTAGGCAAATCTCTTCAAGAGCTCAAAGGTCAGGAACGGCCGAAGCTTGCAGCTGCGCGGGTCCGCGAGAAAGTGGGACTTCGCGAGAGTGAAGAGGTGCGGGACATTTGCGGCCTGATGGAGGCGCAAGGAATCAAGGTGTACATGCCAAAGCTCGCTTCGGAAGGATTCTTTGGCCTTTCCGTGGCGGCGGCCGACGGAGGCCCCGCAATCGTTGTCAATGTTTGGGAGCGGCTATCGGTCGAACGCTGGATCTTCACGGTCGCACACGAACTCGGTCACTTGCTGCTTCATCTGCATGCGTACGACGTGGCCCAGACTGAGGAGGACCTAACGCAAGAAAAGGAAGCGGATGTGTTCGCGAGCCATTTCTTGATGCCACAGATCCTTTTCGAGAAGAAGCTGGCAGAAGCCAAAGGTCTGCCCATCGTGCGCCTGGTCTTTAAACTCAAGCGATTTTTCAGAGTCAGCTGGAAGTCAGTGCTCTATCGGCTTGCCTCTTCATCCCCCGATGGCGCTCGGCTGTGGGCCCGGTTTCAATCCGAATACCGTGCACTGACTGGCCGTACGATTGGGCCAACGGAAGAACCACACGGCATAAAGGCGACGGAGTTCCGTTCAGCTGCACCGTCGGCCAAGGTTGCTGATGAACCGGAGCACTTGGCGGAAGCCGACTTTGTAGAGAGCCGGCTGCATCTGCTTGTAAGGCAAGCGATCGAACAAGACGAGATCTCGATGGGCCGGGCGGCGGAGATCCTGCGAACTAATCTAGAAACCATGCGCGCCATCGCGAATTCATGGATTAGGTGAATGGTGTCGAAGTCGGTGCGCTTACTGCTGATGGACGCTTGCAGAAACCCCGTGCTAACAAACGTTCATCGAACTCGCAGCGCGCTGTCTCGCTACTTGGCGTTGGGCCGGTAAGCCCATACCTTTCCGCTCACAATAATCTCGACGTCTTCGATGACTTTGGCGGGGCTTCGTCGGCCGGATTCGTCGGCGACGGTTTCGGACTTGGTTAGACTGGGGCGCTTGATTGATCGTAGGTACACGCGGTGCTTCTGCACCACCTGACCGAGTGGCTTTACGTGTTGTTCAAGTACATTCACCTGGCCATCCCCAATGACGGAGTCAACGATGGCGGTGTGGTGGCCCCGCTGTGCGGTCTCCTCGGCCGTTTCTACAAACCCCCCACCCGCCGAAAATGTGATGGTTCTCTTGGTCTTGGTAACGATGACGAAATCACGGAACTGCAAGACGTCGCCGGGGAGCAAATCCTTTGTTTCAACGAGTGTTCCCCAGACATAGTCATCGTCTTTGCCTGTTGTGGTGGAGCTTAAAGCTCCGGCGTGGTGCAGAGCTTGATCAGCTAGGTCCCAGCACTCACCGCGACCGACCTTTCGGCCTCGTTTGCCCCTGGCCCAGATCAACACCTTTTGATTCAGCGAATTTCGTCCGGTCATGTTTTACCTACTCTGGTGCATGAGGGATCTTGGCTATTGCCATGCCATCGAGGCATTTCTCCGTGAATAAAGACTCTGCTTGAGCGGCTGAATCGCAGGGCCTATTAGCAGTAAACGGTATTACGATGGGCCGGGTGCCTTTGGCGGTTGAAAGATAGGTACAAGTGCACCGTTCACCGATGCAATCCATGCTGACGGAACCAACGCCCACGCTGAGGGCGCCTTTGACTGGTGAACACTCCGCGTTGAAGTCACAAGAGGAGATTGAGACCTCAGGGCCAAGACCCCCATCAGGCAGCATTGCCTGCCTGCGCCGCACCTTTATGTTCCCCGCATGAAGAACGCAATTGTTGAAGACTGGATGGTTGTTGGCGCTATCTGCTGCCGCAGCTGCATCTTTTGAGGTGGTTTGTGCCTCCGGATTTCGCTGCTGAAATTCTGTCCCGTCTAGTCGCTCAGTTCTGCGCCTGCAAGACCAGGCGGCACAGGCTAAGGCACATAGGACGAGGATTAGCATTGAGCCTCTATGCACGTTACGAAGTCCTTTCAGGGTGCGGCAAAGTTCAATGGGTTCTGCACAAATGCCAACTAAGCCCGCCCGCCGTGCACAAGTCGTGACCGATGCAAAGCGGCCGGGGTGTGGAAGTTCAACAGTGTGAGGTCACTTCGATGGTTTTGGATCGCTCGAGCGATGTCGACTTTGGGCAGGTTGTCATGGTTCCCCACAATGCCTATCAGGGTAGGAGATGTGACCCGAATGCCGAAATGCTCGAGCGCGTACTTGCGGTTGGCCTCGCTGGCGAAGTATCGCTTGTAGGTGGAAAGCTGAGCGATCAACTCTTGAATGTAGCTATTGAACTTGGGACGGGCTCGGCCGCCGGTGACACCGCTCCTTGCCAAAACTGATCGCTTGATGTCCAAGATATCTGCAGTGCCGTCTGACTTGAGCAGCAGGTAATCTGGGATGCTTTCACGTACGCCTGATTCGTCGCTGCCTTCCTGCCAAACTAGTCGCGGCTGCGCGATGGCTTCAACGTATCCAAGAGCTTCGGCAAACTGTGCGCTGTGCTCCCTTAAGAAGATGTCGAGGACTTCTTCAGCAACCGGTTGGTCAGCCAAGCTGGTTAGCTGACGCCCAAACTCATCAGGCCGTGAACTGATGCCGCCGATGGAATATATGTTTTCTTGGAGCCACGAGAGAAATTCGTCTTGGGTGGTGTTTCTGCGTATGACTAAGGCCGTCCCAATGCTCCTAAACCAAACACGCAAGCCGTCAGAGCGAACGCAGTCAACATTGCGAAGCACGATTCCCGAGTCTTGCTTAGCGATGTTGATGGTATAGGGACCCTTTCCCAGAGACCTCAACCGCACATTTGCTACCGAGAAGAGCAGTTTCTCCGACAGTCGTTCCTGATCATACGGCGTCGAGAACATCATACCGTCGAACAAGTTAAACTTTCCGGGAGAAAGGTTGTAGCCATCGGGGTCGAGGCCGGAATCCCCGGGGTTGAAGAAGGTAGCAGTGGACGGTATTCTTTCGATCTTTGACGCTTGCTTAAGCCCCTGGTAGTCGTTTGCTTCGCCGCACAGTTCTGCCAGAAAGTGACTTGGACTCTCGGCCAACCGAAGTTGCGTCGGATACGTAACCGCCGCAGCATCCAGCCGCCCGCTAGTTCTCAGCCAACGAAACCAACTGTCGAAGTTAAGCGAAATTACTCCTGCCCATTCTTGTTTTGTCATTGACTTGCCCGACATCATCTTGACCACTTGCTGCACAAGTGGCGGTTAGCAGCTAAGCCCAACTCTTCTGAAAATCTGGTCCGTCGGAGAACGGCTTGGCCGAGGGGGGATCCATTTGGATTGTGAGCGGGATTGGGAAATCAACGCCTATGACCGCGGCTTGGCCGGGCTTAAGATTTGGCAAAAACGCTGCAGCAGACTTATCGATCTCTCCGCACGCTCGCTCAACCAACTCTCTGTCGCGATCGTTCGTGAGTCGATGAACGATGAGGGTGCCCATCTGACTGAGCACTGATTCGGTCATGTCCCTTGGCCTCTGGGTGGCCAGCAACAAGCAAATTCCAAATTTGCGCCCCTCCTTGGCGATAATCTCGAAAGCATCTAGCCGCGACGTGGTGTCTTCAGAACCAACGCTCCGTCCGAGAAAGCAGTGCGCTTCGTCCAAAACAAGGACGATGGGCTGGCCTTCAAATCGACCGTTCCGTGCCCCGGCCAAGAGATGCCGCCCGATAGCATTTGCGACAATCTCCCGGGCTTTGAACTCATACGGGATGCCCCCCATACACACCCTAAGAAGTCGCTTGTCGGAATCTAGGAAGTCGTCGACGATGACCGTAACGTCCGTGCCTGAAGGTTTGAAGACACAGGCCAACGCCGGCATTGTCAGCGCCATAGTGATCCGCGAGATCAAAGAAAGGCAGAATGAGAAGTCGCCGCTCTCTTTGCCCCACGACTTCGAATCATTGAAGTTAGTGGGAAAGCAACATTCCTGCTCGATCTGCTTGACCAGCAGGTTCACGTCGAAGGGTGTCGTGGGATCATCTAATTGCTTGGCTATGGCGGGAGTCGCTTCGGCATCCTCAACCGGCTTCTTCGGCTGAAGGATCTTCCTAATCAGACCGTTGGTTGCCAAGTCTGGCCGCACGTGAGCAAGCCTCAAACTTCGTATAGCGGCCCAAAGCTTCGGGCCCTGCAATCTGCCAGATGGTTCAAAAAGAGCCAATAGATCCGACTCGTTGAAACAGCTGGCCGGTAGGGAGGTTCGAACTGATCCTGGTGCCAGCTCTGGCGTCTCCGCCAAATGGCAATGCAGTACATGTTCGTGGTGGAGAGACCGATATTCACCAGTAGGGTCGAGAAGAACGACCTTAGCTTTGTGCTTGATCACCTCCTCTATGATTCGTGCTGTGGTCCAACTTTTGCCGCCTCCAGTCGCACCCAGTATTGCGCAATGTCGGCCAAATAGCCGTTCAGGTCTGACCCCAACTCGTGCATCCTGCTCGGTACCCACGTACCCAAGGGACAGAACCCTTGATGACTCGTTGCTGGATGTTTCAATGTTTTGCGGGATTGCCGCAACAAACCAGTGAGGGGCCGAGTAGACACGATCAAATAGGCGCGGGTAGATCCCCACTCCCGCGCTGACTCTGAGTGTATCAGCCGCGATCGTTCCCAACAGCTGAACGCTAGCCAGTGCGTTTGGAAGCACATCATCGCTGGACCCGTGGCTGGACGATGAAGATGCGCCTTCGATGCGGACCTCTACGATACGGCCGAACGCGATCGAGGTTTGACCCTCGATGAGGACGAACTCTCCGACTTCCCCCTTTCCGTAGCGGCCTCCCAAATAATGTGATGCACTGACACCTTCATCCTGAAACAAGCTGAATTTGACGTGCTGAACTCCGACGGCAGCTATCAAGCCAACATAAAGCTCGGGATGCAGCACATATCGCGCATCTGTGGTCGGGTGCGTTGACATACTCGTCACTGCTCACCTGCAATAAGATTCTTGAGTTCCCGCGCCAGTCGATCCACAGAACCACTTGCCTTAAGGTCGGGCAGGAGATCGACAAACTGATCGAAACCGGCGTTTATGAACCAAACATCCTCGCCGTCTTCAGACAGGCTGTGGAGCGTCGTCCAAGGCGACGGAGGGCCCGCCACGTTCACCTTTGCGGCAGGGCCAACCACGACGAGCTTTAAATGAGGGTTTGTTTTGACGGCTTCCATCAGCGGCGTAGACAGATGGCTATCATTGAAGCCGAACCCGACAACGAAAATACAGGTATTGGGCTCTCTTAGTGCGCTGAGGTATTGGGACACAAGTTCGAGGTGAGGCTGTTCGAAAGCCTGCTGATACTTTCCGCTCTGCGGGTAAACCAGACAGGCATCCTTCGGATTGGGATGTTCGCGTTCTTCAATTGCCGAACCATTCCGTTCCCAAGTGACGGAGCCGTGCAACTTCAGAAGGTGAAAAACACCCTCAAGCGGAGTCGCTTTGTCTTCACGGTATGACGTGCGTCGCGTGACGTCGTATGAGAAGTACTTGGGATCAAAACGCCGAGGCCGCGAGAAGGAAAACCCGTCCATGACTACCAGGCCGAGCCTTCCAGCGGCTGTCTCGAAGCAAGTGTCATAGTTGGTGGTAAACACTTTCACTCGAGGATCGCGCGCTCTTCGCCGCGCAAGCCTTCGAAGAAGTTTTTCATGTGTGTTTAGCTGGATGTCGGGCGTCTTTAAGAAACTTGAGCACGCCTCAAGAATCTGTGCCTTTGAAAAGGTCACGAAGCTGGCCACATCAAAATCTTCCTTGATTCGCAGTTCAAGCTCACATCGCGATAGAAGGTCTTCGATATTGTTCCCACTGTACGACAGTTTCCGGGCGATCTCTTCGCCTGAGAGCCTGGGACCGTTGGCTGAGCTTCCCGGGGCAGCGGTCGCCATGCACCGATGCCACAGGTCCCCCATGGAGGGGCCCGCAGTCTGTCCCATCGACGTGCCGCTTCCCGCGAGCACTAGTACGTTAGACATCTGAAGACCCTCTTTAAGGGTCGCGAGCAACTGACGGCCATCCTGCTCGGATTCCGCGTGGACGTCGATTCCCTTCCACTTTTTTGAACGTGGGCTTAAAAACTCAGCGCAATTTTTGACTTCACTGTTCTCTGACGTAGGCATCATTCGGAGTGGCCTTCCAGTTCTAGTTCCGGCGCATTGTCGACGACGCCCTGAACTTCAGTGTCCAACCGCTTGGACACTCGTTCGCGACGTTGTTGTTCTTTCGCTTCGATCGCCTTGGCTTCGTCGGCGTGATCGGCGAGGAAGGATTGGCGGCATTGATCGCTTCCGGGTTCTTCGATGGTGAAGGTGGGGGCGATTTCTTGTTGGAGTCTTAGTTCCCAGGCGTAGGCGCGGGCGGGGTGGTAGTGCCAGAAGTGCTTGTGGGCCACGGCTAGGCTTGGATCTTTGCGGCACTTTTGATCCACTCGCTGAGGGAAGTAGCGGGCGGCCAGGTGGGACCAATCGTAGTCTTGGCGGCCTTGGGCCAGGCACAGTTCCTTCCACCACTTGGCGGGGTCTTTCCATTGGGGTGCAAGCAGGGGCCATAGGGCGGCGCTGTTGATCATCACGCCGTCGTCTAGATCCATTTGAAATCGGGCGTCGGCGTCGCGCGGGGGGCACTTGGCATCGGTGGGTGGTGCGCCCTTTTCGGCGATTTGGGTGACGCTGGTTATGAAGGCCTGCAATTCATCGAGCAGCGTTTTCGTTTGGGCGTACTGCTTTTCGGCGGCGGATTGCGTTTTCTTATCGCTGGAGGCGCGGTTGCGGTTGATGTCGTTGATCTCGCCGGTGAGTTGGCGCTGCACGGGGTGCAGGTGATCGGAAAGAAGGGTGGGCAGGGTGTTCTCTGTGAAGCGGTGAATGCTGACCCACGCAACGAAGTTGCGGTTCTCGCTTGAAAGCGGGAAGTAGATGGGGCGGTTTTCGTAGAGGTTCTTGTGGTACCTGAAGAACTCGCGGCGCAGATATTCAGAGAGATCCATGCGCTTGCCGTCTTTGAGGATCGCGGTGCTATCGGCTTGCCATGCGTCTTTGATTTGATCGATGGCCGCGGTGGCGTTGGGCGGTGGTGTGTTGAGGCTGTTGGCGATGGTGTCGATGGCGCTGAGGAACAGGATGCCGTTGGGAAGCGCAGCGGGTGGGGCTTGATCGAGAATGCCTTCGCCAGTGGCGCCGAAGCGGCCGAGTGCAACGCCGATCGCGAAAGAGAGGTCGGCTTCGGGATCGGGGGGATCGAGTTCGGGGGTATATGGGGGAAGTGGTGCGCCCTTTTCGCGATCAACAGCGAGTTGTGCCCAGGCTTGTGCGGATCGCCATGGGGATGGGCCGGGGCGTTTGAATTCTACGGAAGGCTCGCGGTGGGATTCGTGCGTAGAGAATGCACCATCGATCACAGCCCACAACTGCTCCGTAAGGGCTTGCGGACGCAAAGGCATCCGAGTGGCGTCACCAACCTGAAAACTGATCGATGGATTCAGCGCTTCAAGCACCTCCCCCGCGAACGAGGTGTTCATAGCTAGGCAAACTTGATGTGGATTGTCCGGGAATACGGACTGCCCCTTTACATCAAAAACGCTCGCAAAGCGGTGGTAACGCGCTCGACAAATCGATCCCGTCGAGCTGAACGCAATACCCTTACGGAAATAGAATTCTTCGTTCTTAATTGTACGGGTGTAACTACCGTAGAGCGCCTGAGCATAGACTTTCACTTCGAGTCCGTTGCGCTGCCACCTGATGGATTCTTCGAGTGGCTCGAACCAACTCCTGCCCGCAGCGCCCTTTATGTAGGGAACCATTGGGGCACCCAAAGTCCCAATAGAGTGGAGGTGCTGCTCCCAGGGCCGCAAAAGAAAGCGAACATTATCTGAGGTCGCCAACCCTTGGCGCACGGCCGCGACATTTCCCAGTTTCGGGGCGGCGATGTATTCATCAAGGAACTTCTTGTCCCACCAATAGACCATTGGGGTGCCTTCGATGCCGGCGAGTTTCCTCGCGTCGAATGTGTAGAGGCGGTCGTGCGCATACAATGAAGCTGCGATGGGGGCGCGCCCGATTCGTTTGTAGCCTCGGGTGTATTCAATGCGAACCGCCGCAGAGCTGCCCGAATAGGTATCTCGCCTTGTCACGGTAAGCGATACCTGCACAACCTCTCCACCGATTTCGTCAAAGGCCCCTACACCCAAGTCGGCGATAACGGCAAGGCCACCCAGCAACCGCTCACGCAACTCCGTAAACGTGCTCAAAAACATCCACCCGCGCATCGTCAACAACGCACTCACTCCACCCTCGCGCACAAGCTCAAGCCCGCGCTCCAAGAAGCACGCATATAGGTCCGCCTTCCCCCGCGGGTAATGCTTCTTGAACCACTCCACCTCATCCATCTTGCTTGTGCCCTGATACGGCGGGTTCCCCACCACCACGTCATACGCCCCCTCGCGCACCAGCCGCACAAAACGCACGCCCGCCGCCAACTGCTCACCCTCAAGACGCAGCCCCAAATCCTGCTCCGCCTGATGCGCATCAAGAAACGCCCCCAGCTTATCGAGCACGCTTTCTTTTGCGTCTTCCACCGATAACTTCAGCTGCTGCGCCGGCATCCCCGTAAACAAGTTCCCCTGCTTCGGCCCCCCCTTCGTTGCCACTTGATAAGCAGCCAACGATTTTTCCACCTCACGATCCACCCGCAACAGAGTGCCCAAGTGATCAACGCCCGCCAATCCCGAAAGCAACGCATCCGTGAGCGCCTTCGGAATGCCCACCTCGCGCTCAAGATCACTTTGCAAACGCAAACGTGCCGGATCATCACCCCCCAGTCCCGCAAGCTTGAACACAGGCGCTACAAGATTCATGCGATCCAACCGAACCCCAGGCGCAAACCGCTTTGCCTTCAACCACAAAGCCGCAGCCGCGATCTGCACAGCACGCGGATCAATATCAACCCCGTGCAGGTTGTTGTGCACGATCCCCCGCGCAACCTCCGCCGCATCAAAACCTTCACTACGGTGCCGCGCCTCCTCCGCATAAAGCGCCGCAAGCAAATCAAACGCGATCACCAAGAAGTGCCCCGAGCCACAAGCCGGATCCAGAAGCTTCAGATCCCGAACGCTCCCCGGCGTATGTGCATCAAAATCAGGCACAGGCTGATCAACCCAATATTTCCACTGATTCTCCAAAGCATCGTGCAAAGGCATCAACGCATCCAGTGCCACTTCCCCCCGTTCCCGTTTCCCCCGCCAATCCGCGCGACGCGCTTGCAGCCCCCCACGAATGCCCTCGAAATCAGCCGCCCAGCCATTCTTCTTGCAGATCTGCAGCCACATCGTGCCCAGGCTGTTTTGCAGCAGCCATTCCACCATGTAGCGCTCCGTGAACATCTGCGTTTTGCTGGCGATCTCGTGCGGCAAGATCTTGCCACCACCCGCGATCTTGTCGTCTAACGCCTCCCGTTCCGGATCATTCCAGAACTGATACACCCACCCCAAGGTTGTGTCTTCGCCCCAAGCAGCCTCAAGCTTGCTGTCGTTCAAGCAATCGATCACATCACGCCACGTTGCTGCCGGTATCGGGAACAAAGGCACAAGCCCCACCGCCCCAAACAACCCCGGCAGCTCTAACGCCAATTCATCGAACAGCAACCCCAGCAAAAGATCGTAACCAAGCGCATCGTCGCCCGTCAAAGCACCCGCATACGGCGCGAATTCACGATAGCCCGCGCTTTGCCAGCCACCCGTCACCACCGCCGGCTTGCTTAAGCCATGGTGTTCCATGATGCGCACAATCAGCAAGCGGTTCAGCAACGTATAAGCCGCCTCTTTCACCGATTGGTTCAGCAAACGCGTTCGCAAAGCGCCCGCATCCACCCCCGCACTCGAACTTGCCTTGCGCTTCCCCTTCGCCGGGACATCCGGCATTCCCGCACCACGCAGCTCCCCACGGGCTTGCTCATCCAAACAGTCTTCCAAACGCTGCCGCCGAATTCTGCGGCCCTCAGGAAGCTTTGCTTTTTCGATCGGCAAACTCAGCCGGTATTCACCCTCGGCCGCCGCCGTCAGCTGGTCAATAAGCCGCCCCCGCAACCCCCGAATGGTCTTGCGAAGGGCCTCTTTGGTGCTGCTATCGAAAAGGTGGTTGGACATGGTTTCGCTGTGATTTGCCTGCGGTCATCTGTGACCGATTGAGTCATTGTGCGGGTGCCGGAAGAATCTTAGAAGGTCACTAAGTGCATGTAACTATTGAAGGAACTAGAGTTTTGCGCCCAGAACCACCGTCGTGGTCATCTGTGACCGTGCGCAGCATTCATCTGTGACCGATGGCGTCATTCTGGCTGCGTCCGAGAGTAGATCCTGTTGCCTCTCGCGCCCCCTTCAACCAGCTTCCCCTCAGCCACAAGGTCCTTCAGGCGCCTGCGTGCCTGGTCTTCGGAAAGACCACAAAGCTCCATCGCTTCCGCAGTTGTGATCGCTCCGTGCGACGCCGCGTATTCTTGGATCATGGCACGCTGCTGGGGTATCGCGAAGCCTGCTTGGCGGACGTATTCGGACTTGCCGCCCAGCCTCTCGTAGGTTGAAGGCGAAAGAATGTATGTGGATGTTTTGCCTCGACCCTGCGACTGAACAAAGCCCAGCTCACGCAAAGCCTCAAGCACAGCCGCTGCGTTGGAAGCGTCATGCTGAATGAGGGTTGCCAGTTCAGGTGACGACAATCGCTTGTGTTGCCGTAGCGTCGATAAAGCAATCAGGCTTTCGATGGGGAGCGGCCGGCTGCGGCGCGTCTCTTCTTCGAGAATCATTTGCATGAATACAGCGTCTGCCGCTGCAAACGGAATCCGCAACACCACGGTGTAGGGCGTGCTTTGGGCGTAACTGGGCAGGGGCCGCGCGTACAAAAGCTGGCCTCGGTAGATCAATTCAACCCCGCGGCCATTGCGTTCAACCAACCCCAATCGCTTGAACGCATCGGCCAAGGCCGGGTTTCTTGCGCGCGGTTCAGTGCTCAATAGATTGTCGATTCCAACGCCTGAGATGAAACCCCCAGGGTTCGAGATCGAAAGAACATCGTCCCGCAACCGAACAAATACGGTGCCCAACACGCTGTAGTCGCGGTGAACCAATGCGTTTGCCACCGCTTCGCGGAAGGCCAGTCGATCAAAGCGGGGAATTCCCACCCGATAGGGACCCCTGAAAAACTCTTGTTCAGGGTTCACGGGCTCCATCACGGTGCCAAGCCATTCAACAATGCGTAGCAAAGGGGCGCGCGAGAAAAGGTTCGTTCGAACATCGGAACCTTCCACCACTTGAAACGCCACTTCGTGCGTAGGCACAAAGTTCTGTAAGGAAGATTCTCTGCCCACCAACAACATCCCCAGTAAGGTAGGCACCCAACGCCCGTCCGGCTGTCTGGAGATCAGCCCCAGCGCTGCGTCCCGTTGTTGCTGGTCGATCGCCAAAAGCGACGCATCACCGCGGTTCTCTTCGATCACCTGCGGCAGACGTGCACGCCAAACAGGATCTAAATCATCAAGCGTGGCCTCCGAGATCAGCCGCTTCGTAACATCCAGAATGCCTAAAGACGAAGATCGCGAGTCCAGGTCAGAAGGATGCATCGGAGCGCAGCCGGGTTTCCCGTCGCCCATGATTCGGCGCTGCCGGTAGACGCCCGACGTGGTTCCAACAATTCGCGACGCCGCAGGAACCTGGATTTGTGCAACGGAAACATCGCCTACCGAAACAAGATCCACCCTGACAACAACCGGCGGCACCGTGCGGCTCGCCACGAGGCCCGACAAGCGCAAAGGATCTGCGTGTTTGTCACTGATTCCCGTAGGTGTGCCATCATCTTCCACTCCCAGGTAAATGCTGCCGCCTTCAGCGTTGGCCATACAAACAACAGCCTCGATAAGGTCGTTGTCTGCCAAGGGCTTGCGATCGCTTTTGAACTCAACGTGCAAACTCTCACGTTCGGGCAAAGGCGCGTGCGCTGGCGGTGGTTCTCGAACGCCCGCCATCCCTACTGCAACCTAACCTTGTGCTTGGCCGCCAGCTCACCGCGTATGCGTGCTTCAACTTCGGCCAAGAACCGCAGCAGATCTTGCTCGGTGCTGATCTCTCGCCCACGCCATCCCAGGTCAACCGTGACCGTGGCTGGTTGGCCCATGTCTTCGAGCAAGCCATCCAATGTTGCCAAAGCTCGCTGCTCCGCACGCGACAGCTGCTGGGCAAATTGAACGTCAAGAACGTCAAGCCCAGGAGCCACTGCGGATGCCGACGTTTGCAAGGCCGCCCCTTCGCGGATAAAGCGCAACACGTGGTGCTGCTGATCCGGGCTTAAGGTATCAAACCCCTTACGCCGTTTCATCGCATCCACCGAAGCTTCGATCTGGCTTTGGTGGGCATCCAGGATGGCCTTTCGGGCGGCCTCGTATTCTTTGCGAATGTCACGCGCGTGGGCCGAAAGCGCCACCAAATTTGTCCATGCTTGCGGTGCCGCTAAACAATCCTTCAGATCAGCCACGTTCTTCAGAAACACCAGCTGGGCGTCGCTTTTCCCCTCAGCCCCGGCCGGCGCTGCCAACGCGTAGACCGATTGCAATTGCGGCACAAGAATCTGCAGGACGTCCTGCGCGCTTCTCAAGCCCAAGATGGCTTCGTCGGAAAGATCCGTCAGCAACCTCCGGGTTTGGTGCAGGCCATCACGAAGCGCATCCAAGTTGCGCTTCACTGCTTTAACCGTGGGTTCAACTTGGCGATTGGCGCGGCAATTCTCCAAGGCTGAGCCCAACTTGACCAGGGCAGGGGGCAGGTCCACCGTGCCCCCCAGCTTTCGAAAGCGTTGCTCAATGTCCGTGAGCCATTCACGCGCGCGAACAAAGTGTTTCGCCACCGCGTCAGCGATCGCATCGTTGTCCCGCTGCACGTCTTCGCCAAAATGCTCTTGAAACAAGCGGCAAATCGCTGCCTTATCACGCGGAGCCAACGTTTCATCGGCGTTGATGAAGAACTCGGCCTTTCGCAGGTTTCGATCCGCGAACAATTCACGCGTTCCTTCATCGCGGACGCTGGTGATCTCGCCGATCCCAGGTGCGCGCGCGCGAATTTTGTGCCCGCGCAGCAAGCCAACCAAGCATGCGCGAACGATGTCGGTCGTATAGCCATGCGGGGGGCTGCCAAAGTGTTCCAACAGGCTGCTGCCCCCGATGCCCGGTTGCGAAGCGATCAACTTGCTCACCGCCGCCGGCACAACGCCCTCGCATGTGGCTTCGTATCGGCCCGCATCAAGGGCCAGAATGCCCAACCGGCTTTGGCCAAGCACCTGCGGCGGCCCCTGCAAGTCGCGGTTGTCGATCAAGAAATCGATGTCTTTTTGGGTAACGCTATAGGTAACTGGGTGCGGGTAAATGGCTCTCAAGTTGCCCTGGGCGAATTGCTCCAGCGCCTGCGCGAAACCGGCGCTTACGTCGCGCGCTTCTTGCTGGCGCCCGCGGAAGTAAAAAGTTCCCGCCAGGAAAGAGGCCTCCACCGCCGTTTTCAGATCCTTGACCAGAGCGTCCCTTCGATTGCGTTCTTCAATGAGCAGTCGCTGCTTTTCAGGGACCAGCGTGGCTTCCCGGCCATCGTAACGTTCCACCAATCGGGCGGATTGCACCAGTTTGCGTGCCGCCTGGCGTGGATCATCAATGTCTCCTGCCACCCAAAGAATGCGATCCGGAAACACAGCATCGCTGCGGGGAACCCACAATTCTGCTTTTCGCTCCTCACGGCTCACGAAGCGAAAATCCACATTCACAACGGTGTGGCTTGCTTCCCTGTTGATGCGTGCGTCGCTTGTGCCCAGTGAATCCGAGAAGAACGCTTGCCACGGCAACGGCATGCCTTCCAAGGCGACCTTCTTGACGTCTGCCAACAGCCATTTCAAAGCTGTTTGAATTTCATCGCTTAGGCGCTCTTGCCCCACGGCGTAGTCATCGCGTTCGCGCTGCCATTCTTCACCCGCCGTGCTCTGAATCTTGTAGCCGGATTTTTCGGAATAGCCCAGCAGGCCTTCCGCCTTGAGCTTGTCCAACGCCAACTGAACCGCGTCAACTTGTGATCCCGCCCCCAGCTTTTCGTACAAGCACCGAGAAATGAGATCGGCGTCCGTTTTCCGCTCTTCGGAGATCAGTTCAAGCAACGAAACGGCCTTCACCGTTCGCGCCGCCAGAACATCTTGCTGTTTCGAGCAATAGTTCAAAGCCCGGTTCAAGGTTGTTTGAATGTCCGAATCGAGCGACGTATGAAGAACGTCAAAGATGCGGTCAATCGTTATCAGGCAGCCCAGTTCGTAACGTGTGAACGCGCTGCCCTGGTAGCGGAAAATTTCCCCCAGCAGTTGCAGCAAGCCGCGGATCGCGTGGGAATCACCCTGTATGCGTGAGGAACGTGCCCGTAAGCCAGTTGTGATCGCCAACAGCAGATCAATGTGCCCTGGCAGCATCGGGTAAATGTCGATGAATTCTGATTCACTGACTTCATCCCCTTTGAAGGAGTAAAGCGCCAGGTCCGCGCGGTGGTGCTGGAAAAGCTCGCGTAGTTCAGGCACCACAGTGGGGCGCTTGGCCAACAACCGCTTGTGTACAACATCGCGAATGTTGGCGGTTCCTAAATGAACGCGAAGCTTCTCCGGGAAGCGGTCTTTGAGTTTGCTTAACGGAGATTTCGCCGCGGCGCCGTCTTCCAGCTTCTGTTGACCCGTGGCCAACAACCACGCCCCGCCTTTGAGACGCTGCCCCAGTGCCGAAACGAAGGACTGCAAACGCAACATGCGATCTTCGTTGTCGTGGACGTATTGGCTGACTTCATCCACCACCAAGAACAACGTGCGCTGAGGAAAGCGTTTCGCCATCATGGTGGCGATGTCGGTTACCGCTTCTTCTGGAGACCTAAGCTTCAGAGAGCCGGCGCGGCTATCAAGCCAACTCATCGGATCTTTGTAGGTTGCGCTGCGAAAGTGATGCATCACCTCTGAGAAGTGATCTTCCGCCAGTTTCTTGTTCTTCATCTCAGACCACGGGCGCCCGAGTACCTTGGCGGCGCAGTCCAAGAAGGCGGGATAGTCGCCATCGGATTCTAGGCTCAGTTCAAAATCGGCCACGTGGTGGCTGGTGGAGCAATATCCAAAACGCTTTTGGCATTCACGCAAAACCACATTGTGAATGTGTTCGTTGTCTCGGGCCGCGCTGCCCACATCGAAGACAACGGCGATCGGCTGCGTGATGGCTTCACGGAATCGGTGCCACGCATCCGCGAAGGCTTGGCGGGCGGGGGATGAATCGCGGGCAAGCAGTGCTTCCGAAAGGGGCGCTCCGCTCGGAAGCGCAACGCCGTCCAGCGCCAAGCCCAAAAGTTTTGCGAAGCTCGACTTACCAGAGCCATAAAAGCCCGAGATCCACACCGCGGGGAGGTCGGCACCGCCGGGCTTGCGGAGCTCTTCCCACATCGATGTCAGCAGGCGGACAAACTGCTCGTGAATGCCTCCGTCGTTGCGGATGGCCCTCGGGTCGTTGCTGCCATACCCGCCGGTGATGATGTATTCGCCCACTTCATCCGCAAGCTTCGCGGGCGTCTGCTCGTGGAAATAAACCACCGGGGGAATGTCACGCGTGACGTTCTTCTCGAAAATGTCGCCGATGAGCATGATGAACCTTTAGCGGTAAATGCGGGGACGGTAATCGCGGTCGGCTGGTAGGACGCCCATGAACGAAAGGCCGGTGTCACCAACCGATTTGCCTGGATAAAGCAGCACCACGGGCAGGTTGTGCGTGTGGTCTGCCATGTGCTTCAAAAGCGAGGACGTTCGGAAGAATGGGAACAGCGAACCCGCGCGGCCAATGAAGATAACCGTGCGTTCCGGTGACAGGGACGTTGTGCCGTCTTGGGCGGGCTGGCTCATGAATCGCTCGATTTCTTTCACGACATCCGCGGCGAGGCCATTGGGCCCCTCAAGTTCATCTACAACCTGGCTTTTCAGATGTTCAAGGGAACGCTCTAAACCCTTTTCAAACAGTCGCTTTTCTCGGTTGATCGTTTTTTCAAGATACTCGTTGCCCAAGCTTCGCAAGCGGCGAAGGAGCAACCGATTGAGCGCGATGGTGAATGTATTCCACCCGCTTTCACGAAGGTCCTGACACAGCCGATGTATCCGCTCTCGCACTTCAAACTCGGCGGCTGGATCGTAGGGAAGGATGGCAAAGTTGTAGTTTCTCAACGTGGCAATCCGCGGCCCGCCTTCGAGCAGTAGATCCTTGCGCAAGGCTTCGACCGCTGTGGCCAGTCGTGTGGGGTGATGGAATGTGCTCATGCGATGGCGCCTTGGGCATGGTTGCCCCAATCACGAAGACCATTGAACTGCCATTCAAGCTCGAAGACGCCGCCGAGGCTGCGGTAGGCGATGCCTGGCACCGTGGCCAAGCGGTCCTCTATCATTTCCGGCCCGAGGCCCACCGAGCGAAGGTACGGGTTGGCAAACAGGGTGCCAGCGATGCGGACATTGCGAAGGAGGTAGAGCAGGTAAGCCAACGCCAAGTCAGGAACAACAGGGCGCTGAAATTGCCGCGGGTCCCGTGAATTTTTGATCAGGCCGGCTTCGTGCGCGGCCGAAAGCATGTTGGATGCAAACTTAAAACACGTGATGGGGGTCCATCTGCCTGGAAATTGCGCATCCACCCAACGCGCAACCGCATCGCGATCCACGTCCACAATTCCCGAATCGCGCCGATCGGGGAGGAACTCACCCGTGAATCGCCGGTAGATGACGTCGGAAAGCTGAGTGTGCCAGTGGCAGATCCAGGGTCGGATCGGCGCGGGAACCGTCCCCCAACTGTGCAACAGGGCGAGGGCATCCGGGAAGGCATCGAATCGGTTGCCCATCACGGAAACGAGATTGCTTACTCGCGCCTCGCTTTTGGCCCCAAACCACCGGCCCTGAAAAGCTTGAGCCGCGCGCTGCTCAAAGGGCACACGCAAATCCACATTGCGCCAGTATTGGTGGCTATCCTCCACCACCAACATCACCTTCAGGATGTGAGTGTGCGGAGCGGTGAATTCGGCGAGCGATGCCTTCGTGCTCACGAGCCCTCGGCGATAAGGAAGGGTAGCGGGTATTCCTTGCTGATGGGCAGCAGCGCTGAGGCCAGCTGTGTGACTTGTTCCGTTAGGTGTTTGCTGATTGTCGTCACTTCACGAGCGCCAGGAATGACCTTGGTTTGCGCTTCAGGAAACTGCTTCAAGTAAGCCTCGAACGCTGGCAACGAGTGGTTATCGCTGATGCCAAATTCTTTGCCGAAGATCGTGGCCGGCGCGGCGTTGTGCCGTTTGTGAAAAAGCAAGCGATCGCGCAAACGTTCATCCGTACGAAAGCCCAAGTGAAACAGCGTCCTCGACCGGTCGGGCGTGGCGAGCGCGGCTCGCCGGCGATCGTCGATGCGAATGGCGGCCGCGCGGACGGCCTCAAGCCCTGCCCACTTCTGGGTGCGGGGAATCAGCCTGGAAAACAGATCGCCCGCGGCGTCGGCGTCAACCAGATCGCTTTCCCACCACCCCAACCGAGGAGGATCGCCGCCCGATTCGCCCGCCCAAGCGACAGTCAATTGAACCGCCAGAATGAGGTCGAGTTGTTCGTTGCTCAAGCCGTCGGAGGTTTCCATTTGCCAATGCTTCTTTTGGGCTACCGACAGTACCACGGATGGCCCGGGCGACGATCGAGCAATTCCATTCGAGGCTCGTGTTGGGACGGCCAGCGCAGCGGTGGTGTCGGCCGTGCGAGAACCAATGGCTAGGGGGCCAGTCCGCTTCGGACTTTCGACCACGCGTCATCCGGGCGTCGCTGATTGGCCATGGCGGTGGCCGCACATCCCCCCGAAACGCAAAAAGCGAGACCGCTTTCACGATCTCGCTTCTAACTTGCGGGGTGGACGGGACTTGAATACGAAAAAGCCCGAAGTTGTCATCGAGACACTCGTGGACGTGAGCGGACATTCTATAACAAATTCAACGACATCCGACCCGGCGCCTTGTGCCGCATGCGGACATAGTGCGCCACCCGTGGACGCTCATCGTGAGATCGTGAGTCGCGTCCATGCAGCGCTCGGACGGCTGCTGGATCGGGCGACTTAAGGTGGCGGCGAACGAGGTGGCGCTGGATGACGCAGAGGGATATGCCGCCCTAATGTTGCCCTCACGACCGGAACCGCGGATGGAACTCGCGAGGCAGGTGTGGACGCCATCAACTCGGCCGATCCCGCGCATCCCACTCACTTTCGGTCGGTAAGCATCTTTGTCCAGCTTCAGCGAGCCGGACCAGGACGGGGACGAACGGCAGCCGCTCGCCGCGCGCTACGAATCCGACGTGTTTGTTCGAGAGATCGGTTCGCTCTGCCCAGTCGTTCCTGGATCCAGCCCCGACGTTAACGCGCACGACGCGACCGCGTCGCCAGAACGCATTGACGACAGCCTCGGACGGGGACGGGGACACGTAAGCCTCACGGAGGACGAGGTTGAGTTGCTGCAAACAAGTGGGCGGGCGTTGGCTGGTCGTCAAGTGATCGGCCCGGCGACGCGTACGGCGCGGGGCGACAATCTTAGTCTCTTGCAGAAGTCACTAGACGACGCCACGGGGGTGGTTAGATCACCAAGGGCCGCCCCCGATGGGGCGAGGTGTATCTCTTTTCCGGAGGCCCCCAAGATGGGTATCGAAGCGCTCGCCGTCGTCGGCAATGCCCACAAGGCAGTCGATGCCGTGAAGGTAGGCATAAAGGCGTTCAAGAACAGGGGCCGCGCCAAACGCGCCCGCGAGGAGCTGGCGCGCATTCGAGAGCGCAGACGGCAGACCGGCGACCACTACGTGCTCGCGGCGGATAACGACTCCGAAATGCTGGACCTGTACGAGTGGATGGCCGACGAGGGAATGATTCGGCGGACCTCGCACGGGAGCTACTACGAACTGCCAGAGGACCCGCGGCTATGAGCACTATCGTCATCGACACCAGGATCACCAGAACCACGACGGCAGAAGGCGTTTTGATCGAGGCCAGAGCATTCCTGCCGGACGGTCGAGAGATGCCGGCGACGCTGGTCCGGTGCTCCGTCAGCTTCGACGAGGCCCGCAACCTCGCCGACTACCATGGCAAACGCGGCATGCAGGAGATCGAGAACGGCGTGCGCTCCATCAGCGAGCGCTTGGCATACGCTCGGCTTCCGTCAGCCGAGGTCTTCACCATCGCCTGAGTGGAGGAAACTTCATGGCCTCGGATAAGTTCTACCGCGAGGCGGCCAGGCGCACGCATCGGACGCTGGGCAGCTATCTCGTTCAATGGGCTTGGATGAACGGCGTGGATTGCGTGGTCATCGGCCGAGCCGACTACATGCGATTCGTCGGCCTTCAGGTCGCGCCCCGTAGCCGCATGCCAAGCAGTCGCATCGAGTGGCTGAAGGACGACCTCGCTTCTGTTTTTCCGTACGCGAAGCCGATGTGGCAGAAGGGGCGCAAGTGGTCGCGCATCTTCTTGTCGCGACAAGAGCTGCCGGCCAGCGTGTTCAAGGGCATCGAGAGCGTCGACCGACGGCTGAGGCAGCTAGCCGATGTTGGCGTCACAGGCGCGGCCGTGGTCCTGCCCACCGAGAAGGTGGTCGTCGAAGCAATGGCGCGCGTGGCTTCCGGAATCGAGGACTTCCAGGAAGCGCCGTGGGCGAAGTGAAACCGAGCACGTGACAGGTCTGAGCTGGATGGGAGCGATTTACCTGAACATGGTGCGATGCGCTGGTGCCGCAGAGGCCGAGGTGCGCCCGTGACCTTGGGGCTCGACGGCTACAGCTTCAGAGCGCGTTGGCTGCCCTGCGTTCTGGTGGCTGCGCCGTCCGTGATCGCGATGACGATCTGGCTCCCGACCACGGTCATCGGCGTCATCACGAGCGTGCCCCTGCTGGCGGCCGTCGCCGCGGCTGTCTCGCACCTCGTGCGAAACAAGGGGCGCGACCTTGAGCCTCGGCTATGGGCGAGGTGGGGAGGCCCTCCGACGACCCAAGTCCTTCGAAAGGGCAGCGAACGCATTTCGCCGAAGAGCCTCCAACGGTACCGGGAGTTCATAGCGAAGGTCATCTCCGACGTACGTCTTCCTACCGCCGAAGAGGAGAAGGCGCGGCCGGGCGCCTTCGACGACGACTACAAGGCCATTACGAGGGCTCTCATCAACAAGACCCGCGACAAGGCAGCATTTCCGCTGCTCTACGCCGAGAACGTCACCTATGGGTTCTGGCGCAACCTTCTAGCCATCAGGACGGCCGGCATCACATCCTCTCTCTTGGGGTTGGCTGTCGCCTTGACGAAGCTGGTGACGACGATGAGACCCGCGGTGGCCGCTGGCGCGACGCAGGCGGCTGCGAATCACGAGCAGATAGTCGGTGCCATCGTCGCGAGCGCCGTAGTCGGCGGCTTGCTCTGGTTCTTCAAGGTCCAGCTCAGCGAGGAGCAGGCCAGGAGGGCAGCGTTCAACTATGCCGAGCGCCTGGTTGAGGCGTCCGAGCACCTCGCGACGAAAGAGAAGTGAGGGAATGCCAAGAATTCATTTTCTGAACGTGGGAAACGGCGACTGCTCGATCATTCAGCACGGCTCGGGGCGCGTAACCGTGATCGACGTATGCAAAGCGCGTGACCCGAAGTCGACCGAGGCCATTCTCGAAAAAGCGCTCGGTGCGCTGACGGGCGTGTCTCCCAGGGGCAACTTCAATCAGAAGGTACACCCCGAGAACCCAATCGAGTACCTGCAAGGGCTGGGGGTCTCGGCGATCTTTCGGTTCATTCTCACCCACCCGGACATGGACCACATGGATGGGCTGAAGGCACTCTTCGAGGCGATCCCGGTCTACAACTTCTGGGACACGAACAACACCGCCGAAAAGGACTTCGGTGCGGGCAGCGGAGGCTTCAACGAGGACGACTGGAATTTCTACCAGGAGCTTCGAGCCGGTCATCCCGGGACGAAGCGCCTCATCCTGCACGATGGCGATGTCGGGCAATTCTGGAACCGCGACGCGGATAACCAGCGGGGCGGGGATGGGCTCAGCGTCCTGGCGCCCACCGAGGAACTCACCAGCCAGGCGAACGACTGCGAGAAGTTCAATGACTGCTCGTATGTCGTGCTCTACCGAGTCGGCAAGTTCCGAGTGCTTTTCTGCGGGGACGCCAGCACGCAGACCATCGAGCACCTGCTGAAGCACCACAGGAGCGAGATCGAGGACGTTGATATCCTCGTGGCGCCCCACCACGGCCGGCATTCGCGACTCGACTACGATTTTCTCGACGTGATGAGGCCGACGCTGACGCTATTCGGGAATGCCCCCTCGGAGCACCTCGCGTACGAGGAGTGGAATAGCCGGGGCCTCCCGTTCGTAACGAACAACCAGGCGGGCAACGTCGTGCTGGACGTGCAGACCGATGACGTGATGAAGGTGCTATTCAGCAATGAAACGTTTGCCAGGAGACACGCGCCGGGAGCGAGCTATGACGCGGCGTTGAAGGCATGGCCGGTATGGCGCTTGAATGCGATTCCGGCCAAGGCGGCGTGAGCATCATGGTAGTCATCACCCCATACGTCGCGCAGGGTTCGCTCTCAATCATCGCGGGGCGGGACGAGGCCATCATCGTCGACTCGTACATCCCCCCGCAGACGGACCGCCAGGCGGCGTATGTGAAGGCGGCGCTCTCCAAGGCGGTCACGGGTAAGCGGGTGACGGGGCTCGTGATCACGGGGTGGGACGATGACCACGCCGACCACCGAGGCATCGCGTGGATTCTGGGCAAGTACAGGCCCGATTGGGTGATGCATCCGCAGTACCGGAAGTTTACGACCTCGGCGATGCAGGTGTTCAAGACGCTCAAGGAGCACACAGACGCGAGGGCGGGCACGGCGTCGCCGCTCAATCGAATACCGATTCGGCTCGACCGTATCGAGGAGAGGACGTTCACGACGCTGTCGGCCGAGTGGGACATCGAGGTGTTCAGCCCGCACCCCGAGGACATGTGCAGCTCGAACAACTGCTCGCTCGTGGCGAAGGTGTTCCCGAAGGAGGGCCGCGACGGTTTTCGGTACCTCATCACGGGAGACACCGAGAATCTGCGCTGGGAGAGCATCAACCGCATTTTTGGTAAAGCGCTTCGAGCAGACGTGATGGCGGCGCCCCACCACGGCTCGCGGAACGGAATCAACGAGGAGACGCTGGGGTTCGTGTCACCGGGCACCGTGCTCATCAGCGCCGGCGTCGGAAACCAGTTCGAACATCCACATCGAGAGGCGCTAGACCTTTACGCAGCATCAGGTGCGGACGTGTACTCGACGCACACAGGGAAGAGCTTCCAGACGGCAAAGGGCTGGCTATGGGGGACGCGGACCACCGAGTGGACGGCGCGAGAAGCATAGTTGTCGGATAAGGAGAAAAAGATGGCGGTCGTGATCGAGAACTTCACATGCACCATCGAGGACGTGACCATCGCCACAATCGCGTCACTGCGAGCTTCAGCCCGGGTGCTTTACACGTCGGTGAGACTGGCGGCGCGGACACGCGGAGAAGAGCCGTCTGACGAACAGCGGAGACGATGGATCGCGTCGGCGTACGACGAGGTGATCTCGATGCTGCCGGAGTCGAGCCCGTTCAGAGGCCCGCTCATGCAGTTCAAGGAGAGCGACATGGCGCACCCAAGGGACATCACGCCGAACTAGATTTGAGCCACGCGCGCAGTGCCCGCTGACAATGGGGCCCACGCCCAGGGCTCCAACATGAGTCAGGGTCACTCGGAAGACGCCTCAATCAGAACCGCCGTGCCGTCGGGGCCGACAACTGAGACAATTCCCTGCTCCCGCTCGCCGGAGCCCCGCGCAACCACTACTGGTCCCGGGAACTCTTCCCCGCGTCGCAAGGCGCTCGCGGCCCCAAAAAGTTGGTTTGCAGCTGCTCGCGAACGTTCGATGTCATCCGTTTCAAGCGCTCGGAACTGCGCCGTCGAGATGCCCCGGAAGAGCTCGACTCGAACATCGCCAATCTGGGCAGATTGCCGGAATCCGACGAGTGGAATGCCCATGGGAGATGGTTTCTCCGCAGGTGGCGACAGCGGTCCCTCGAATTCTAGACCGAAGTCAGGCTGCTTGCTTTCGCGTTCTCGTGCTTTCCTGCGGGCGAGGCCAATTGCTCCAGCGAACCTGATGAGACTTTCCCTGCCGAGGGCGCTCACGGTCGTGGCAAATTCGGTGCGATCGCGTACGTGGGTCGGGCGGCCCTCTGGGTCAAGAACCAGCACTTCCGTGCGTTCCTTCGAAAGGCTGGTCGCCATGACTACTGCTAGTGGCGCGGGTGGAGACGAGAAAACGATTGAAGGCACCTGCTCAAGCCCGCGGCGCAATTGTCGCTCTGAGTTGGCGCGCCCTGATCGACTTCCTTTGCACTCCAACACCACATACCTCCCGTCTGGTCGGGGCTCGGCAAAAATGAAGTCAGGTGAGGTCGAATACTTTTTCGATATACCAAAAGCGTTCGCTGAATCTGCAAGGGCCATGCTGATCGGCACAGGATTGCACGCCCTGAGATAGCGCTCGACAAACAGGCATCCCATTCCGCACCCAATCTCGTCCGACATCACCATCTTCTGGTGGAAATCGATACCCAGCGCTTCCTTACTCAGTTTCAGGTTGTGGACCGACGGTTTCGGTTCGAATGCCCAAATGTACCGAAGCAGCGCTGACGTTGACGACAGATCGCAAAGATTCTCGATTTGGGGCAACGTAGCCTTTGCCACGTAGTACAGGAGTTCAGCTGGGCGAACGTGAACTCTGTTGGGGAACGTGTCACTCGGCAGCGCCACGGCCTTCTTGGGTGTTCCCTTGAAGCTCTTTGAGACACCCATGCCAGCGACTTTTTTGGCAAGCCCAACCGATGAGTCGACCCTCACGCGGCGAGGGACAATCAAAGCGTCGAGCCATTGTTGGGTCGAAGGCATGAGCGCGATCATGATTGGAGGTTGGCGACGTGATCAGCCAAACCGGTGGCACGTGCCCGGGAGGCGACGCTTCGGGCGGCCCAGTCGAACTGGAGGAGGAGAGGGAACTTCACGTCATCCCCGCCCCCGCTTGAACGTGATGTCCTCCGCCAGACCCAACTCGCGCAGCGCCACCTTCGTTTCTTCCACCTTCGAGACGGTGGTGCCGCCGGGCGGTTCTACGTCGACCGACACGGCGAGTTTCAGACCACCGCTGGTCGCGAAGCGCGATAGGACTTTCGTGTAGAAATTCATCCACTTCTGCGGCGAAATCTCCCCACTCCATTGAAAGCCCGCGATCTCGGCTCCGAGCGGAGGTTCCGAAGATCCTGAAGTCGTGGTCGTTGGCGAGACGCCGCGTGGGATATCCGTCGTGGTGCTCTGGGGCACACCGGTCGACGTGCGCGGCACGGGCTGTGCGACGCCGTCCGAAACGGCCAGCGTCGCGGTCGTGGCGGCCGGGGGCGCCGCCTTCTTGGCCAGGTACTCCTCCGCGCGGTCGCGGACTATCAGGTACACATCGTCGGCGATCTCGATGTCGCCCAATCCAAGGGAACGCCTGTACACGAACGGCTCGTAGCCACCATCGTGTGCCTTGCCAACATACGCGACCGTTCCGGTGTCGAGGCCGCGCGCGATCGTTTCCTTGACCGCATCTGGCCTCAGGAGCCTCGGGAACTTCGGCGAGGCATAGAATGCGTCCCGCACCGACTTCGTGCTCCACTCGGGGAGTGCAGGTGGCCAGTAGCGCGTGAGAAAGTTCGGGCTCACACCCTCGACGACGATGTCCTCCTGCTTGAGGCGCGAGAGGATCAACTCGACGAGCGAGGTCGCGGCACTGGAGTGGACGAGACCGAGGTCAATCTTCCGGATCGAGTTGTCGTCGGCGAGCAAGAAGACATTCTTGTAAGCCCGCCAGACCGCCTCACGAAGATCGCGCTCGGCGCGCTTTGTGTTCTCGGTGAGTTGGCGCTGCTGCGTCTCGTCTAGCTTCAACTCGCCCGAGTCCGCGTCGATGTCCTTCCACGCGAGCACCTTACGGGCTTCTTCCAGAAGTGCCGACGCATCCTCTGGAACCGCCCAGATGAGGGCGCTCTTGAATGTTCGCGAAGACGATCCGCTCTCGGTGGTCATTTGAGCGATGAGGCTCTTGGTGGCGGGTTCGGGCGCCGGGTTCTCGGGCGCGAGCACGGCCAATGTGAGCACCGGGCGGTCCGGGACCTCGCTGCTTTTCTTTGGGAAGTACACGCGCTCGACGCCACTCCCCGCTGAGAACACCTTCTGGATCTCCTTGCGCATGACCTCTTCGATCAAGGCCGCGCTAACGCTCGCGCGGCGGTCGGCAAGGAGCTTGTTGAGATTCGGTTGGAAGCTGAAGCGGTACCGATTCTTCTCGGCGGCCAGGAAGTAGCAGTGGTCGGTCAGGGCTTCGAGACACTGCTCGACGTTGCCGATGTCGAGTTCAGGCTCGGCTACGGCTAGTCGCACCTCGGGCAGCGTTGCCTCTCCGCGCTGTTGGCCACCATTCGATTCAAAGAGGATTGTGGTCGCGACCTTCCGGTGCAGACGTGCCTTCTTCAGCTCGGGCGTCGCCTCGGTGTCGAGGCGCAAAGCGTGCGCATGGTCTTTGCCGGCAATGTCCGTGGTCACAGCCGGCTCAAGGCGCGCTTCACCAAGCTGCTCGAAGAGCGCGGAACGGAATAGTGGATCTTCGAGAGGGGCAGTCCCTAGAGATATGAGAGGATCTTTGTGCGCTCCCCTGTAGCCTTCGCTGTACGCCTTCGACACCCACAACGCGAGGAGGCGCAGCACGCCGCGCGTCTGCTGAAAACGCGGAAGACCCTGCCACTTGCGCTCAAAAACCGAGAGCAGTGATGGGTGGAAAGGGTACGACGCCTTCAACGCCTCGCGCGCGTTCTCGACGGGGAACCAACTCGGGACTTGTTGCTTGTTGACGAGCAACCAGTGCTCGTATTCCTCGATGGTCGAGATGGCGTCCTTTGGCAACCCTTGCCACTCGAATAGCCGTCTCCGGATGATCTCCGAGGTCTCGGTCTCGGCTGACATGATGATGGCCTTGCCGAGGCGATCGAGCATCTTCTTGAGGCGATCGAAGTCCTGGTGATCCTCGGTCGTCATCTCCAGTTCCGAGGCGGGGATCGAGACCGCGAGAACGACGTTGTCCCGAGCGCGCGCAACTTCGGACAGATTGTGCAAGAACGTGTAAAGTTGAGCCGCAAGGCCGCTCTTTCGGCTGCGGTTTACGTAGTTCATCAGCTCGTCGAAAAGGATCAGCGTCGGTCTGCCCTTGGGCAACATGCGCTCGATAACGTCGCCGCCCGGCGCAGTCAGCTCCCTTTCATGTTCGGCGACGAGCTTGAAGCCATCCTCGCCACCGAGCTGGTAGGCGATCTCGCCCCAGGGCGTTTTTCGAAGCGGCGTTCCGTCATTGCCACCGCGGCCGCTGATGGAATCGAACTCCGTGCCCACGAAGATGGCCGTCGCCGCCTTCGGTACGCTGGTGACGCCTGCGTCCTGAAGGATGCCGTTCACGCCTTTCCAGGACTTCGCGGCATCTCCGTGCTGCGCGAGATGGAAGAGCAACGTCAGCGAGTGGGTCTTACCACCACCGAACTGCGTCGAGAGGTTGAAGATGGCTGATGTCTCGACCTTCACCCCGGAAAGCCGGCGGACGACCTGCCCGGAAAGTTCGCTGAGATTCTTCGTGAGGAAAGTTCGTTCGAAGAACTCGGCCGGATTCTGGTACACGGCGGGCGCGCGCCCGTCGCGAACGTGGTCGAGGTGGACCGCGAACTCCGACGCGTCGAGGGGCTTGCCATCGCGCAGGTCCTCGCGTGGGGTCACGACCTTGTACCAGGGTTTCATCATTTCTGTTCTCCGAACTCCCAGATTTTCCGATTTCGAGCGCTTGAGATGCGCCACACCCAACAATCGAAGGTTCCGGCACTCGCCATAGCAACAAGCTTCGTCTTCATGGTCAGCGGAAGACCTTTGAGGCCGATGTTTATTGCGGCCTCATGCCAATACTTAACGATGCCGGCCGGGGCGTTGGCCACCGGGACGCCGGCAGAACCAGTCTGGGGAAGCACCCCCTCGAACAGCCGGACTCGCCCGTCGGCGCCGTTCGCCTCCCGCTCGAAAATGTCCTGGACGATGGCCTTCGATTGCCCCGCGAGCAGGAATACTCGCTCGAATGGCTCCACCTGTGAGGATCGACGGACGTGCTCGAGACGTAGCAGGTCGTCGAAGACCTCCTGGGACAAGTCCCGTTTGCCGTTGGCCCACTTGGACTCGACGATGCTCGTCCATACTCGCCCGCCACCCGCTCGCCGAAGGCAGAAATCTACGGACCTCGGTCGTCCTTTCGCGGGCTGCATTTCTTTCGGATAGGGCACCTCGACCTCAAGTGAATGCCCCTGTGTGCTGAGCAAGAACTCACCTACTGGTGCCTTGAGGGCGGCCTCGGACAGAAGGTTTGACCGCCCGCAGAGCCGCTCGTATTCGAGCCAATGAACGATAGCGTTCGCGAGGTCTGAATGATTCATCCGAAACCGAATCCCTTCTTCCGCGCGAGGACGCCGTCGACCCAGCGCTTCTCGTCGGAGCCGCTGGGGTATAGTGCTGACAACGACTGGGCGAGTTTCCAGAACAGCGGGCCCTGACCGACGCCCTCGTCCACGAGGAATCGCTTGAGGGCCTCTCCTCGGCCGGAAGCGAAGAGCAGCATTGCCTGATGGACGCGGTCGAGCGTCGTGGCTCCGGCCCTTGGGGTGCCGACATCGCCCCAACCCTGGGACCTGGCGGCCTCGTCTAGCTCGGCGAACAGCGACATCTGTCGCTTTTTCGATGCGCGCCTGGGTGCTTGGACCGCGTCGGTTCCACCGAATAGGACATTTGCGCGCTCGGCGACCGCGACGAGGCGCGCGGTTGCTCCCTTGACCTCCACCACCTGGTTGAGCGCTTCGAGGCGCGCGCCGAGCCCCTGGGCGATCTTGCGGGCAGCGTCGTACTCAAGGCTGAAGCCCGCCATCGCGCTGTCACCGCCGGCCCCCTCATCGATCGAGTCCGCATCCTCTGTGCCTTCGGACGAGGCCGCAGCTGCGCCCGCAAGCGTCCACAGCCACATCGCAGTGATGCGCGCGTCCTCTTCGAGTCCCGCGGTTTCGGCCTCGTTGAAGATCATGGAAAGTGCTTCGCGTGAAACGGCCGCCCAAACCTGTTCGAGGTACTCTTCAAGTGGCACAACCGCGCCTGACACCTTCTCGACGCGGGCGAAGCGAGAGAACAGCTCCAGCGCGGGACCCAGGCACGCGAAAATGGCATCGGCTCCGACGATTCCTTCGCGGGCAAGTCGAGGCATCCATTCGGAGATGCGTTTCGGAAGCGCAGCGAGGATGTCGCGCCAGTCGCCAACCGTGTCCGTGATGAGGCGGCCGTCGCGGTGTTCGCGCGGTCGGCACACGAGGTGAATCGACGAGCCCAGCACCGCGGAGTTCCGCGCCCGCAGGCGCGAAGCGTTCTCGGTGTCGATGGGCCACGACGCGGTGATGATCCAGCCCGCGTCGATCATCGCAGCGAGAAGATCCTCCCAGCCACTCGTCGACTTGTGGGCGAAGATGATCACGCCAACGCCGTCGGGCCTCGTCACACGGCGCGCCTCTGCGAGCGCAGCCGTCATGATCCTTCGGTAGTAGCCTCGGTCCTTGCCGGCGACGGGATTAACGATGGCCTCGTTCTCGCGCGGCACCAGCGTTGTCTTGAACAGCTCAGGGTGATCGGCTGCGAGCATGCGGCGCAGCCACACGTAGAAGAAGTCAGAGAGGTCTCCGTACGGGATGGCGTCGTAATACGGCGGGTCGGTTATCAAGATGTGCGCGCAGTCCGTGGGCAGCGGATGGTGACTCGCGGATGCCAGGCCTACGTCGGCGCCGTGTTCGCCCTGTGGCGAACCAGGGGCCGTGACATGTGCGTTGCGGAGACCTCGGACAACGTGCTCGACGGCGCCCGCCCACGAGCCCGAAGACGAGGCGAGCGGGTTTGCCTCGCCGTAGTCCCAAATGATCGGAAGCGCCTGCCGGGTGAAGAGGTGCGGCAGAGCGGAACCGCTCGGGTTCCATGAGCAGCCGGTGTTTTGGTAGTCGCAAAGTCGATCGACGGCAAGCGCGAGGCACGAACGGACGGCGACCCCGAGGCCGTTTGGCGCGCGATCATTGGGCATCGCCTCCCGCACGAGGCGAACCAGGGTGGTGATGGTCAGGAGCTGGCGTGGCGTAAAGAGGTCGCGCCACCGGACCATTCCGTAGCGTTGAACGCGGAATCCGAGCGTTCCGATCGGCGGAAGCGACTCATTGGGTAGTTCGGAGAGCCCATCACCTTCGGCGGTTTCGAGTTGAGCCAGGGATTTGGAAGCGGTCAGCAAGGCGGCGTAGTCAACGTCGGCGGGCGCGCGGAACAGACGCTCGCCCGAGGACCCATCGACGGCGACCGCGACGAGGAGCGAAGAGGCGGCTCCGCCCGCGCGGGAAGAGAGCTGCTCGCGCACGTGCTCGACGGGGATCGTGTAGCCGCACTTGAGGCACGTGGCGGCACCACGACGAACGGTCGGGTCGGGGAATGCGCGCAGGTTGCCTTCGGTGATCTCGAACCGGGGCGTCGGACCATCCCAGCCTACAAGCCGCAAGCCGACGGAGCGGTCGCCACGGCGCGAAAGGTGGAACTTGCTCGTTAGCACCACGTCGGCGCCACACCTAGGTCCTTCACACTGGATGCGGCGAAACGAGATGTACGCGACGGGCTGCTGGCCATCGACGACCGGATAGAGGTGCCGTAGATCCTCGTTCACCTCTCGGGCGATCTCGGCGCCCCACCGCTCTACCTCAGTGAATAGCGTTTCACCGAAGCGTTGCACGTATTCGAGCGTGACCTTGCTGATGAGTGTCGCGACCGGGTTGAGGTCGGATGCGTACGACGTGGCCCCGAGCCGCAGGCCTTCGAGCGGTATCGAGCCGCCCCCGCAGAACGGATCGGCGAGGAACGACGGACCCGTCTCAAAAAGGGCTGCGTGCGCCGACGAGGCAAGAGCGCGGGCGGCATGCCGGAATGCCGGGTCGGTTGCGCGCTGCCACGCCGCGAAATCCGCGACGAGCCGCAGGAGCCCGCGGCGGAGGGCCTCGCCGTCTGCTTCGAGGTCCATCCCGTAGAGCTGGCCCAAAACGTTTCGTGCCTGCTGCTTGAACGCAGCCGGGCACCCTGGGTCGAGCGGGTCGATCAACGAGGCAGCGAGAAGGGCCGCTCGGCAGGAGGGAAGGGGCTTGCGCGCCCACCAGATGTGGATCGCGGTGATGTGCCCATGATGGACTGATCGCCCATCCCGCGCGTGCCCCGATACCGTGGCGATCGGGAGATCGACCTCGATGAGGCGGCGCGGGTATGTCTCGGTCGCAAGCATCACACGCCGGACTCCAGAGGGTCGAGGGACGTTCTCGCCAGGATGGTGCAGTTGAATCCGAGGAATGCGGAATCGCGGTGGTATCTGCCTCTGAGAATCCGGCAACCGTTGCCGGATTCGTTGCCGGGTTCTCGGGCTCCGCGGGTCGCTCCGAAGTATCCAGCGGCACTTGCCGGATTCGCTGCCGGATGCGGGGCGTGGACCATCACGACAGCATCAACTGATACCGCCTGGATCACGCAGCCCCGTCGGCGCAGATCAGCTCCCAGAGCCGTGAAGCGGCTGAAGTGGAAACGTCCAGCTCTTTCGGGCAGCCCGATCGCAGATCGCCCGGCAGGGGCCACCGTCTTGCGCGCCGGAACGAGAAAAACTCCGGAAGTCATTTGAGGTCCAAGTTCATTTCGCGAAGGAATCCAGAGGGCGTCTGCAAATAGGCGCCTCTCACTTTCGCCCGGGTCACACACAGCCAGCGCTGGGCTCGGGTTACCGCAACGTAGGCGCTCCGCCGCTCCTCTTCGATCTGGTTTTGCGACTTGGCCCGATAGTCGGGGAACGTGCCCTCATTCATTCCCACCAGGAACACAGCACGAAACTCCAAGCCCTTTGCTGCGTGCACAGTGAGGACACGAACCCCTCCACGGTCGAGGGCGGTCCGACCTACCAGGGACAAGTCATTCAGAAGCGCCTCAAGGGTAGGAACGTCGTGTCCGGCATCGGCCCGCACGCGTCGCCAGCGATCCCTGACCAGATCCCAATCATTGTCGATGCTCGCTCGTTCGTTTTCGTCCCCAGTAGGCCAGTCCCGCATCGCTTCCCCGACGGCATCGATCAGAACCTGTACATCAGACATCGGGTTGGCCGCTCGTTGGGCCTTCATCGCGAGACGGGCGATACCATCCGATCCGGAGGCCAGCACCTTCAGCACTTCGGGTGGGCTGCTCGGAGGATGCACTAGGCTTCCGTCAGCGCGTTCGGACAGGAGGCGCCGCCACGCGATCGCATCCTTGGGGTTCCGCAGAATCCTACAAAGGTCGAGAAAATTTTGACCGGCCTGGCTGTCGAACACCGGTCGAGGGCCGCTCGAGAACGCGACCTCGACTCCAGATGATGCAAATCCGGCGACTATCGCGTCGAGCGCGTACCGGGCCCGCGCCAGGACGCAAATGTTCTCCGGAACCAAACTGCGAGCCTCTTCGGCATGGAGGATCTCCGGCGGAAGACCGTCGCGCAGCAGTTGCTGGGTCTGGCCGACCACGAACTGCGCCTCTTCTTCTACCGAACCGAATTCTCGCAGGAACACGCGCCCCGGCGCCCGACCATCATCGAGCATTCGCCGCGGGACATCCTTGACCAACTTGTCGCTTATCCCGTTTGCAGTTCGAACGATCGCTGTTGCGCACCGGAAGTTCTTCGTCAGGCCGAAGCGCTCGACTGGGGCGAAGTCGGTGGCGAAGTCGCGAAGGAATCGACGATCGGCTCCGGCAAAACCATAGAGCGCCTGATGGTCGTCAGCGAAAAGAACCACGTTCCTATGATCAGCGCCGCACAACGCACGGATGATCTCGTACTGGACCCGACTCGTATCCTGGGCTTCGTCGATCATCACATGTCGAAACAGGCGACGGTAATGCCTGGCCACACTCGGCGAGCCCTGGAAAAGTTGGTTTACCTCAAAGAGGAGATCATCGAAGTCCGCAGCATTGAGCTGCTCAAGGCGACGATTGTATGCAGCGTAGGCGGCCGCCTCCGCTGGCTCTTCGAGTTGGGCGGCTTCGGGTGTAACAAGGTCGCGCTTCCAGCGACCGATGCGAGCAAGAAGGTTCTTCAGCTCCTTCCCTCCGACACCACCAAGAAATGGCTCCTCATCAGCAAGGGCCTCGGAAAGAGCCTGCAGACGATCTTCTTCGCGATCGTAGATGGTCCGATTCGGCTTGTCCCCATAGTGGGTTAGTACATCCGTCGCGAACGCGTGGAACGTCTGCGCCACAACTCTGCGGGAATCAGCGCCCAGCGTTGCTTCGAGTCGATCGCGAATCGTGTCACCCGCCCGGGTAGAGAACGTGAGCGCAAGGACTCGCGCATTCTGCCCTTCTGACCGCTGCAACAGACGCTCAGCCCTCCGGGTAAGCACCTCCGTCTTGCCGGAGCCAGGGGCGGCAACCACCAAGGCGCAGCCCTCCGCGAACTCGATGATGTGACGCTGTTCGTCGGTGGGCTGGAAGGGTTTCACGGTCCCTGCCTTGGCAACAATGCCGCGTCAACCCGCGCAAAAAGGTCTTGCACCGCAGGCGGCAACAATCCAAGACCGCCTTCGCCATTGAGCCGAAGCACTTCGTTCGCCAGCAAGCGCCCGAGGCGTCCCTTTTCGGCGCGCGCGTAGTCGAGAAGGAGTCGCTTCTCCCAGCCCGCTGTCTCGTAGTCTCGGATGCCACCGCGCTTCAGCTTCTGCCCGTTGAGCCTTGATCGGTAGTCATCGATGGCGGATGGGCCGTCCAATGCTTTGAGAGCGGGTGCGAACGCTGCCTCATAGCCAGAACGAAGGAGATACTCCTCTAGATCCACTCCGTCGGTCCCCACCTTGAGCCGGACAATCTCCCTGGATTTCTCGTCCATTGGGCGCCCAAGAGCATTACTCAAACCGCGCACGCCGGAATCCCAGCCAGTGTCCCCGTCAAGGAGACAAAACCACGCGATACCAAGGTCTTCCAGGACGCGGGCGAGGTACCCGGCCTTGCCCGCGCCATCCACCCGCACGATCGAGACCCCGAGAGAATCACACCGGCCCTTCCAATGAGCGTCGGCGAATACTGGAAGCACCGCCCCCTCTGTATCGCCCTCCACCAGGATCACGGTGCGTGCGAAGAAGATCTCGCCATTACGTTCCAAACAGAAACGCCTGATGTCTGCGAGGGCTCCGGCGTCGAAGGCATCTTTTCCGCCCCTAGTGCGAGCAAAGGCCCGAACTCGAACGTTGGCGCAGTCACGGGTGAAAGTGCGGTAGGTCCAAGGCTCCGCCACCGATGCCACGTACGGGGAATGCGTCGAGAGGATCTTCTGCCCCTGTACGCCTCCTAGGATTTCAAGAACGCCGCGCTGGGCCTGAGGGTGCAGATGCGCTTCCGGCTCCTCGAACACAGAAAGCGCCATGAGCGGGGTAGGGGAACGTCGAAGGCGAGCCGCCACAAAGGCGCGGAAAACGACGAGGGCAGTGAGGCTTCTGGTGCCCATCCCCTGACGATGAACAGAAAGCGGACTGCCGCCGGGTGCCTGGACGAGGATATCGAGCGCTCGACCAAGATCATCGGCAGAAGTTGGCAGCGGGGCGATCGAGACACCTGACGAGGTTCGCGATAGGGACTGCGACACGCTCTCAAGCTCTTTCCGCAGGTCGCCGAGAACAGGACTTCCATCAAGGACGCCTTGGCCCAACCGAGACAGCGCCTCCTCCACTTCCGTGCGCAGCTCAGGTTTCAAGCTCAGTTCTGCGACCAGTGCATTCAAGAACGAGCCTCGCTGCCGAAGTTGCTCAACAACGTCCCTCCGCGCGTCGAGCACTGAAACAAGCAGAGCTTCACGCATGTCCGATCGATAGACAGGGGATTGCAGCTCTTTCAGATTCGTCGCTTCAGCCGCGGTATCGGCCCAACCCTGAACAAATCGTCGCCTTCCGCTGAGGCGCGTGTCGGCGCCGCTCGGTTCTCCGACGTAGCGCAAAGTAACGAAGGGAGGCGTTTCCTTGACCTGGATCGCCTGGGCGAAAAGATCGGTAGCCGCATCGCTGAACTCGGCTTCTGTCGGCTCGATTCGAACGTCGATCACGCAGCGTGAAGCGGTTGCGCCTTCTGCGCCGACGTGGAGATCGTCTTTGGCTGCGACGCGGTGATCAAATGCGATTGTGAGTGCCTCAATGAGAGAAGTCTTTCCGGTGTTGTTCTCGCCGACGAACACAGTCACCTTCTCATCCAGTTCAACGCACACGTCTTTCAGAGCGCGGAAGTTCTCGACACGAATCTTTGCAATCCGGACTGAGGTCATCCGAAACCCAAGCCCTTCTTGCGCGCGAGGAAACCGTCAACCCAGCGCTTCTCGTCGGTGCCAATCGGGTAGAGCGCGGAGAGCGACTGGGCGAGCTTCCAAAACTGCGGCTGCTTGCCGACGCCCTCTTCGACGATGAAGCGCTTCAGCGCCTCACCGCGGCCTGCGCCGAAGAGCAGCATCGCTTGGTGGACGCGGTCCAAGGTGGTCGTCCCCGCTCGGGGAGCCCCCACCTCTCCCCATCCCTGGGCCTCAGCGGCTTCGTCGATCTCCGCGAACAAGGTCATTTGCTTCTTCTTCCCCGGACGTTTGGCCGAAGGTCCGCCCACGCTCTTTCCGAACAGGAACTTCGAACGCTCGGCCACGGGGAGAAGGCGTGCCTTGTCCTTTTGAACCTCGACTACTGCCTCCAGTTCTTCGAGCCGGGCACCAAGACCTTGCGCGATTTTTCGAGCTGCATCGAAATCGAGAACAAAGCCGGCCGCTTCGGCGCCATCGCCATCGTCGTCCACCTCGTCATCCTCGTCTGAATCGCCCGCCTCGCTCTTTGCCCCGCTGTCTGTAGGATCAGCAAGAGTCCACAGCCAAATCGCAGTGATTCGAGCATCGGCTTCAAGCCCAGAAGCATCAGCGGCGCTAAAGATCATCGAGAGCGCCTCGCGAGAAACAGCGGCCCAAACATGCTCAAGGTAGTCGCGGAGACCCACAACGTCGCCGTTCGACTTCTCGACGCGCGAAAACCGAGAAAAGACCTCTAAGGCGGGGCCGAGGCAGGCAAAGATAGCGTCTGCGCCCACGATGCCTTCTTGCGAGAGGCGAGGCATCCACTCGTGAATTCGCTGGGGGAGCTCCTGAAGCACATCTCGCCAGGAGCCCACTTCGCCTTCCACAACCGCTCCCGACGCACTCTCTCTCGGACGGCATACGATGTGGACGGAAGAACCAAGGGACGCAGTCCCCACAGCATTCGTTCTCCCTGCGCGCTCTGTGTCGAGCGGCCAAGAACCAGTCGCAATCCACCCGGCCTTCAGAAGAGCTTCAAGAACAGCCTCCCAGCCCGCCGTGCTCTTGTGAGCGAATACAACGACAGCGATACCATCGGGCTTGGTGACTCTTCTCGCCTCCTGGAACGCGAGCGTCATTTGCTCTTCATAGAACTGCTTGTCCTTGGGGCGCTGCCCCACGCTTCTCGTGGGATTCCAGATGATCTCGCCGTCCTTCGGTGACCCGGCGCCCGGAAGAGAGTTGCGACCGGTCAACGCGCGCCGGAGCCACACGTAAAAGTAGTCGGAGAGGTCTGCGTAGGGCACGGAGTCGTAGTACGGCGGGTCCGTGATCAATGCGTCGACAGTATCGTCGGGCAGCGGATGGTGGGTCGCCGACGCTGAAATCACGCTGCCAGTTGCGAGCTTCGAATCCACCAAGTGCCCGAGAAACTTGTCGATGAAAGCGCACGCCTCAGCCCAGTCGCCGGCGCTCCCAGCGAATGGGTACATCTCGCCAAAGTCCCAGGTGTTGGCGAGGGCTTGGCGCGCGAACGTTCCTCGGACGCAGGAGGCCCCGAGGCGCCAGGAACAAAGTGAACTGCCAAAATCGGCCCGCTTACTAACCGCAGCGGCAAGCAGCACGTTGAGGATATCTGCATCGGCAGTCGCGCTGGCCCGATACACCTCGGTGACTTCGCGGACGGCCTTGGCGAGTGCCGCTAGGACCAGCGCCTGTCGGGGCGTGTACAGATCTCCAAATCTTCGCATTCCCACGCGCGTTACGGCGGACAATCCCCTGGCATTGGGAGAAGGCCGCTCAGTCGGAATCAGTTCGTCAGGCACCGTAGAAAGGCCCCCGGCATCTGCGCGGAGTTGATCGAGGAGCTTGACGGCAGCCTGGTGTGCACGAGCATCGACCTGTTCGGGGGCTCGAAACCGTTTGACGCCAGAAGTGTCGCGTTCCAACACTGCGACCATACGAGCGTCAGCCGAACCGCCGTTGCGCGCCGCAAGCTGAGCACGCGCAGCCTCACCCTTGGTCGTGTAGCCGCAGGCGGGACATAGGACGGAGCCCGACTTCACTGTGCCCGCGCCAGTCGAAGACTCCCGTTGCTCGACGGTGATGACGAGTGCTCTCTCCTTCTCGTCATGGGTGAGTCGAAGCCACGATGAAGCCTTGCCGTGCTTCGAAAGGCGGAGGGTTCGAAGCATCGGAATCTCAAGCCCACAAGCCGGGCCCTCGCACAAAATCGTGCGAGCCCAGAGGTACGCGACGGGCGCGGCTCCTGCACGAGTTTCGAATGCAGGAGCGAGGAACTTACGCGTACGCTCTTCAACTTGGCGCGCAGCGCTAGCGAAGGTGTCACGCAGCGTAGTCAGGCGATCCGATCCAAACTCAAGAACCACGCGATTAAGAAGGACGGGGATCGGATTGATGTCGCTCGCTATTGCATCCGCCCCGACACGCAGCGCTTCAAGCGGAATCGAACCTCCACCGGCGAAAGGATCGAGCACGGACGGAAGGTCGGCATGGGCACCATGCAAGGAAGTATGCGCGGCGCGGGTGATCCTCCGTGCAGTTTCGAGAAGAAGGGGCACCGTTGCAGCGTTCCAACTCGAAAACTCGCCAATGAAGAGGAGCAGCGCATCGCGCAGACGCATGAGTCCGTCTCCGGCATCGAGACGCACACTCCCCTGCTGAAACCCGCGCCAAATGCTGGCGTGGCGTCCAACGATCTCGAAGGCGGGACGGTCACGCTCGATGCCAGCACTCAGCTTGGCAAGAGCCTCGTAAGCGGAGACGCGGAACGCATCGGGGCAGAACTGGTCGGCCGGGTCGGGCCACAGCGCGGCGCAAAGAACTGCGCGACAGGCGCCGAGCGGCCTTCTTGCCCACCAGATATGCAGCGTCGAGATGTGTCCGTGACGGATCGACTTCTCTCTGCGCGAATGCTCCGAGATCCGTCGGATCGGCAGGTCGATCTCGATCAGCCGCTTCGGATACTTCCGTGCTTCACTCACGTGCGGCCTCCAGAATGGCCTTGGCCGTCACGTGGTAGTGCTCGACTTTCACGACGGGCTCCCACCCGAGTTTCGCGGGGTTCTGAATCGCATTGAGCTTCGGCGCGGTCGCGCAGTCAAACACCACGTAAAGCCAGAAGTCCTCGCCGAGGCGCTGAGCCGTGCGGTACTCGTTCGCCGTAAGCGCCACCTCCCCGACCCCGGCGCGCCCCTTCACCTCAATGAAGCGAGCCTGTACAAACACACCAGGCTCCGTCGGATGCGGGCGCTTCGAAAGTAGATCGTAGCCGCGGTTCTCGTTCTCCACGCTCTCCACGACCCAGCCGTTGTCGCGCTCGTGCTTCATGGCCAGCTGCACGGCGATCTTCTCAATCTCCGGGTCACTCACCATCGGCGCGATATTCGGCGCTTCGCGCTCGGGATGCGGTAGCGCCCACGCCCGCCCGAGATGCTGCACATCACCGATGGAGCAGTGGCTCTCCATCTCCAGTTCCTGGCGCCGGCTTTCAAGGCGAGCGTTCAGTTCGTCCAAGTGGTCCTCGGCCTGCTTGATGTTTCCTTCGACGGCAGGGATGACCTGACCCTCGACACGCCGTTCGAGCTGTTCGCCAAGTTTGATCTGCTGTTTGTCGATAAGCGTGTTGAGCGAGATCTCGATGTGCTTTCGAACCACGGAGTTTTCTTGCGTGCGCTGGTTCGCCACATCGGAGAGGAAAGGGGTGAGCGCGTTGTGAACCAGATAGCCCTCAACGATGTCGCGTTCCGGAAGGCCCGGTAGCGTGGGCACCGACGTGCCGCGCTCAGAGACGATGAGATCGAGGAAGAGCGTTGGTTGGCGTACCGACAGCTTTCCGTCCGCGTCGGCACGGACGACGAAAAGCTTCTTGTGCAGCGTGTTGCCCCGGCCGTCCTTGATCGAAGCGGCGAACACGTCCAGTCGGTACGGCGCCTTCGCGTGCAAGTCCCACAGGACCGCCCCGCGCCGGAGATCGTCCTGTACCCGATCGGCCACATCACTGCGCACCACCTCGAACAGCGGGTGACCTGGCGTGACCCATTCCAGGGTTGCGTCGTCGCCCAGCAGACGTTTGTCGAATACAACCCGCTGGTATTCACGGCCAAGCTTGCCGAAACGGGGTTCCAGCCTCTCACCGATCGCGCTCAACGTCTTCGGCACCTTGCCCACCTTGAACACGTGGTCCTTTCCACGCACCGGGGTCGGGTGAACGCCTGCGACTGGCCCAGCGTGGATGAAGAAGTCCTCGACTACCTCGGGGACCAACCGCCGCTCCTTCGCTTCCACCGATTTCCCTACGAGTGCTGAAAGATTCAGTTCCTTCTTGGCAAGGCCTTCGAGCGTCGAGCCCGTAATGCGCTTGAAGCGTTCGGGATCGATGTCCTTCACGATGCGGTCGGAGATGTCCGTGACATCGAGCCGTTTCGCGTACATCTCGCGAAACATCTTTTCCAGCGCATTCGACGGAAGCATTTCACCGACAACATCGAAGACCTTGTCGGTGCCGAGTTCCTCCTTAATCTCCGCAAGGCGCATCAGGAGCTTCTCAAGTACGCGGCCCTCACGCGTGTTGATGGCAGCGAAATTGAAGATGAGGCAGTCCTTCTGCTGGCCGTAGCGGTGGATGCGGCCCATGCGCTGTTCGAGCCGCACCGGGTTCCACGGGATGTCATAGTTGATCATCAACCAGCAGAACTGGAGGTTGATGCCTTCCCCCGCCGCCTCGGTGGCCACGAGTATCTGCGCGTCCTCGCGGAACTCGCGCTCGGCATAGATGCGGGTATTGGGTGTGTCGCGGTCGCCAATGGGCATGCCGCCGTGGATCTGCGTGCAGGAGAGGCCCCACTCACGAAGCTTGCCCAGCGGGCGCCCGTCCTTTCCGTCGCCCGCGAGGTAGTCGAGCGTGTCCTTGTGTTCGGTGAACACCAGCAGCTTCATTCGAGGGTCACTGAAGACCTGCTGCTCGTTAAGAACCTGCTTCAGCTTGTTGAGCTTGGACTCGACCTCGCGCTTCTCCAGAGCGCGCGCCAGGTCGACGAGCTTATCGAGGCGCTGGATTTCCTCGCGCAGTGCGATTGGGTCGACGATGAGAACCGCCTCCTCCGCGCTCTGCATGATCTTCGACTGCTCGTCCTCGGGCAGGTCGTCGAAGTCATCGGGGAGCTTGCGCTCGATCAGGTGCTGCCGATGACCCTCTGGGTCGTCGAGGATCTTTCTTCGCTTGTCCCGCATGCGCTCAAGGCTGCGGCGCACGGCGTACACGCTTGAGGCGAAGCGACGCTGCAACATCGCCATTTGGAAGCCCAGGATGTTGGCCTGAACGTTCTCGGCGGCGGCGGCCTTGATTGACTGGTCCTCGACGTACCGGGTGAGAGCGTCGTAGAAGTCGAACTCTTCGCCGTCGAGTTCAAACTTGGTCGTCCGCACGTCGCGGTTCGTGAAGAGCTTCTTGACCTCGCCGGTTTCCGGATCGGGAAATGCAACGAGCGCTTCCTTCAAGCGGCGGAGATAGAACGGCGCCTCGTGGCGGCGCATAGCCTCCTCAAGGCTCTTCACATCTCCGTAAACGTCGCGGTCGAGAAGGCTGAGGAACAGACGGAAGTTCTCGGGATCACCCTTGTGTGGTGTCGCCGTCATCAGCAGGAAGTGGTCGGTGCGCTGAGACAGAGCCTCGCCGATTTGGAAGGCAAGCGTCTTCTTGTCGGCACTGTACGCGCTCATCTTGTGAGCCTCGTCGACGATGACGAGGTCCCATTGCGAGCGCAGCAGGCTCTCCTTTGCGTCTTCGACGCGCGAGATCCACGAAACCGAGGTGACGACCTGGTTGCTTTCCTGCCAGGGATTCTGCCCGTACTGCGTGCGCAGCACCTCGCCGCGCATGACATCGAACTGTTCGCGGAACTTGTCCTTCAGCTCGCGTTGCCACTGAAACGTGAGGTTTGCGGGCGCAACGATGAGCGTCCGCTTCACGAGCCCCCGGACCTTCAGCTCCTTGAGAAGCAGGCCCGCCATGATCGTCTTGCCCGCGCCAGGATCATCCGCGAGCAGGAATCGGATGCGGGGTAGCTTCAAGAAGTAGTCGTAAACGGCCTCCAGCTGGTGAGGCAGCGGATCGACGCGCGCGATCGACAGCGAGAAGTACGGGTCGTATTCGTACGCCAGCCCGAGGCGCGCCGCCTCGACGCCGAGCTTGAAGTGCAACGGATCGCCGTCGAAGGGCTCCTTCTCGGGCGTCGCTTGAAGGAGGCGGAGCTGGTCTGGATGAAGTACGCGCTGATGGACTTGGCCTGTCTTCTGCCCAGCGCCGGTCACCTTGACCATGTCGGCGAGGACGGACACAACGAGAACCTCAATGGGCTCCGGCAGCATCGGGCCACGCACCACGACCCCTGGCTTCAGATCCGCTGGGCTCATGAATGCGGACCCCTCGGCGTAGTCCAGCGAGGGCAAGAAAGGCCGCCCGGCCAGGCCGGTGGTGGACGGAGCTTGGATCTTGGATGCGGTGCGGCTTCCACTTCGGTTCCTCTCGTCGAAGCCTCAGTCCCGGAAGTAGCCGACATTCCGAGACAAAACGGCGCGTCAGGTTACTCCCCGGGCGTGCCCCAGATCAATCAGAACCGCAACTTCTGTGGACAGAGAAAGATCAAGGTCGCGCGGCTCGCCCCCTTGCAGCGTCGTAGTGAGGCGCGCAGACTTTGCTCACGCTCGTCAGGTGACGAGCGCAACGTCCGAGTCGGGTGGCCACGAGCCCCTTCAGCCCGCCTCGGGGAAAGAAAAACATGTGCAAGATGAAGGGGCCGCATCGGCGGCCAGGCCGGTGCTGTCGTGGCTGAGGTCTTCATTGGCGCCCTGGTTCCGCCGTCGAGTTCCCGTTCGGGTCCTACGGAGGCACCGACGGTCCACGTGGGCTCGGTCGACGTGAGGTTTGCGCCGGCTGAGGCGCCGCCCATCGCATCGGGGGACGCCACGATTCCAGCGTGGGCCCATGGGGGACCGCCGCCAGGTCAACCGCTCAACAACGCAACCGAGGTAACGGTCCCTCAACGTCCATGGTCGCCGTGGGGTGAGGCACCGGCGCCCCGGACGCCGGTAAGCGTGGGCGGGACGATGGTTCAGATTGTTCCGTCGCCCCCGGTGATGGCTACGGGGGACGTTTACCTCGCGCGCGTGGGGGCGGCAGCGCCGGCTACAAACCAGCCTGCGGCGTTCATGTTCAGCGGTCCGGTGGTGGACCTTTCGAGCGATGTTCGCCTCGCCGCATCCGCGCCTCCCGCGCCAATTGCGCCGGACAGCGTCGACAGGTACGTGGCTCCCGCTGGGCCGACCTCCGCCGAGGTGACCATGGCACCAGCGGCGTCCGCGCCTCTCGACTCGTCCACCGAGCGCCAGTTCGGCGCGCGGGGTACGCCGAAGAACAAGCGCTGATCCCCTTCGGATCGGCCCACGTGAATTTGGCGCCACGCCGTCCGACTTCTCCCCCGCCCAAGCTCCGGACGGGTCACCGGGACGGCGTGGCGCCGCTTTCCTGCAACTGCACAATCAGCATGTGAGGTGACAACCAATGCGCACAAACCTCGAAACCGAAGCAGCCTCAGAAGGCGCAAACGACAAGACCGCAGAAACCGCGGGCGCCATGACGTTAGAAGAAACCGCCGAGCGCCTTGGGCTCGCGCCGAGCACGGTACGTCTCCGCGTCGCGCAAGGCTATTTGCATCCGGTCGTGGCCAAGCGCCAGGGACAACATGCCAGCCAAGAAAGCTGTTTTCGCGCGCCGAGGTGGAACAGGAGGCGGCGCGAATCGATCGATTGAATCGCGCTCACAAGGTGATTCCTCGGACGCGAGTGGCCCGTGTGTTTCGTCCTTCATTCGCTGTTCCCGCGACTGGAGTCGTCGATCCCCCTGCGGCTGTACCCGACGTTCACGTCGAGGGCGCTGTGGCCGCCAAGGCATTCAAGCTCTTCGAGGAGGGGGCGTCTCCTCGCGAGGCCGTCATCAACCTGTCGCTGGCCCCCGCTCAGGCCGTCGCGCTCTGGGCGTCGTACAAGTCGCTGGGACCGGAGTGGGTCCTGCCTCCGAAGTCCTTCGCGCGAGTTCGGCGCCTCCTGGATTGGAACGACGAGCCTGCGACTCCGGAGAGCTTCGAGCGCGCTCTTCGGAACCACATTGCGCGCCAAGCCGATCGAGAGTTGGAGCGCGAGCTGCGACGGCGGCTTGGCGGCGAAGAGCTGAGCGACGAGGAGAAGGCGCAGATCGCCGAGTTGGATCGAGAGATCGCGAACGCGGCACAGCGGCGCTCTGATCCAGACCCCGGGCGCAAGGAAGTTCGATAGTCTTCCGCCCAATGCGCAGGACCAAGAACCGGAAGCGACCGGCGTCGCGTGGCCGCCCCAGATCACGTGAACAGGGTCTCGCGGACGGGTGGCAGTACCTCGAACACCAAGAATTATTGAAGATGATTCGCGAGATCAAGGGACTTCCCCAAGATGCCGCAGAGCCCATCGCGGTGGCGATCGAGCTGTGCGCCTCAATGCCCGGCCCCCTTCGCAAGGTATGGGGCAGGGTCCGCTCCCATTGGGAGACCCTGAAAGCGCTCCTCGGGCATTTCTCCTGGGAGCCGCACACCCTGGAACTCGCTATCGAGTTGGAGTCGCGGCTCGACAGCGACCGAATCTTCTCCGTCGACACCTACGAAAGAGAATCGCCGCCAGGGACCGTCATTGTCGACGCCCGGGGCGAGATCGTGGGCGAAAGACAATGGCCTTGGCAGGCGCACGCCCGGTCAAGCGAAGTTTTCTCGCGCTCCACCACACGCGGAAAGGACGGGAGACGGCGCAACTTCGATGACTTGTTGGTCCTCCTGGCCGCCGTGCTTCGCGAGCACGGACTCCTCACGTCGGGCACTCGGCGCCACCGATCGATGTTTGAAGTCATGAGCGATATTTTGGAGCTTGGATGGAGCGACGACGCCCGTCTGAGCGAATCACGATCACCCGAGGCGTTGCGCGTGCAGTTGGGGCGGGCGGCGCGGGGCTCCAGCCTGGCCAAGGCCACATCGGTAACGGTCAAGCTACTTGAGGCTCACAAGCACCAGCGGCACCCGCCGGGTGTTTGGGTGTATCGCCCGTAGCGATCCTTCGCCGAACCCGCAAGAACAGCAACGCCGTCACTCCTGTTATCGCGCGACAGCCGGCATTCGCAGATAACCACCGGCATGAGCCGGTTCTTGAAAATATCGGACGTTGCAGCCGAAACGGGGGCGCCCCTGGGCACCGTGCGCAGCTGGGTCCAGACCCGCCGCCTCGCCAGCGTGAAGCTGGGTCGACGAAGATTGATTCAGCGCTGCGACCTCGAGGCCTTCATCGAGGGATCGCGGCGCGAGGCCCTTCCACTGCGCAAGCTGAGAGGCCGATCATGATCGGCGCGAACGGCCCGCAGATCCTGCCTGCCCATCTGGAGTACCTCCGCGGTGAGGGGCTGTTGGATGCGACCATCGATATGGCGGGCATCACGTCTGTGACCGATCCCGAGGTCATGCGGGCTGAGTTGCGGTGGGAGACCATTGGGCCAAAGCCGCCCGTGCCGGCGCTTCGCTTTTCCTACCCGGGCACCGACTACGTTCGATACCGGCCGGACTCTCCTCGTGTGGAACGCCACCGGGATCGCAAAGTGAAGTACGAGGCCCCCCGCGGTATCCCGCCGCGGATCTACGTACCTCGTGACGTGAACTCGGCCATCGGAGACCCGGCCGAGCCGCTGTACTTGCTGGAGGGCGAGAAGAAGGCGTTGGTCGCCAATCAGTTGGGCATGGCGGCTGCGGCTGCACCCGGCGTGAACACATTCCACCAAAAAAGGGAGCGGCAGAGCGATGAGGGGCCGGTCCTCCATGGTGACCTCGGCGCGCTCGTTCCGCGAGGACGCAAGACCGTGATCCTGTTCGATTCCGACATCGACGCCAACCCGAACGTGATGAACGCCGCCGTTCGCTTGGCGAGCATGCTTCGTGCGGTTGGCTCGGACTCATGCATCGCGTTTCTCGACAGCGACCGCGGGCAGAAGCTGGGGCTTGATGACGCCTACAATCGCGGAGGTCGTGACGGCCAGGCACTGAGGGCGCGAGTCGTGGACGCGACCAGGCCTACGGACCCGCAAGCGAACCTCGTCGAGTGGCTGGCAAAGAGGTGGCGTGCCTGGAGCTTGGAGCGCCAGCAACTGGAGTTGAACCGTGCAATCCCATTCGCATGCCAGCAAGATCCAGATCAAAAAGCCATGTGGGTGAACGAGGCGGCGCGCCTCTTGGGGCGGAAAGTCCGTGACCTCAAAGCGCTCCTGAAGACCACGACGTTTGCCAGGCACTCCCAAAACGCGGACGATGAGGACGACTCCGACGGTTGGATGGGCGCGCCCGGATTCTTCATTGTGGCCGATGGGCCGCGAGCCGGCCTTTGGAAGAACCACGAGAGCAAAGATCCGACCCCGATCACAAGCGCACCAATCAATATCGTCGCCATCGGGATAGCAGAGGATCAGACGGTCTACTCTGCCGTCCGGTTCAAACACCGGGACCGGGAGGTCGTTCGTCGTGTGCCCCGATTGCAGCTCTCAAGTCCCGAGATCATCGAGCTTGCGGCGCACGGCGCGCCGGTGCAGCAGGCGAATCGGCCCGTCGTGCAGATGTTTCTCCAGAGGCAGGAGCAATTCCACAAGCACCGCATTCCCGAGGTCCAGGTTTTTACAAAACCTGGATGGACCAGAGACCTCGGGTCCTACGTGTTCGGACGCAAGGTCATCGGAAGTGAGGGATGGCCGATTCTAGAGACCGGTGACAAGGTGCTCGATGCTCAGGAGGCGCGAGGGCGAATTGAGTCGTACCTGGATCTGTGCCGCGAGGCGCGAAGAAAGTCGCCCGTCGCACGCGTCTTCTGGGCAGCAGGATACGCCGGGCCCATCCTGCGACTGATCGGCCGAAGGAGCTTTGCTCTATCGGTGTGGTCGAACTCTGGAGGGGGCAAATCAGCCGCGCAGGCGCTGGCCGTTTCTCCGTGGGGGCGTCCCGAGGGGCTCAAGATCACGGGCGATGCCACGTCGACGGCGATGGAGGCTGCCCTTGCCCAGTACCGGGACAACGTCTTGTGGATCGACGACACCCAGCAGACGCGAAACCAGCAGATTCTGGACCTGCTCGCCTACCAGGTTGGTGGCGAGACCGGCCGGGCGCGCGGCACCGCCGGTGGCGGCATGCAGGCCATCAGGGATTGGGTCGTGGTCGCGACGATCAGCGGCGAGCACCCGCTTCTGCGGGCCGGCAGCGCGAAAGGGGCGCGGAATCGAACCGTTGAGTTCCGCGAGGTTCCATTCGCGAGCCCCGAATTCGCCGCCAGCCTCCATCGGGAGTTGGCTCAGCATCACGGGCACACCGGGCCGTCGTTCATCCAAGGCCTGATTGACCGGTACATCCGACCGAGCGAGACATTTCGGCTGAGGAAGACGTTCGACGAGTTCGCGCGGGACCTCGCCGATCGCCCAGACGAGACGACCCTTCACATAGCCGCCCTCTGCCTGGCGGACTACCTGGCGCAAACGATCGTTCTTGGCGAACCGGCCGAGGTCGCGCACGCCGCGGCTCTCACCACAGGGCGGGAGATTCGGGCACTGGCGAGGAACGCCCCCGATTCGGCCGTGGACCCAGTGGACGCAGGGTATGACGCCATCCTCGGCCTCATCAGCGAGAACGAGCTTGCGCTCGAAGGCGGAAGTCAGCGCCGCATCGGCGCGTTCATCGAGCCCGACAAGGTCGATCCCAGGGAGTCCAAAGGACGACGGGTCGTCGCGATCATGCGGGGCCCCCTGGTCGAACTCGCAAGGAAACACGAGTTCAATGTCGAGGAGGTCATGGCTGGGCTCAGGGATCGAGGGGACCTGATTCCTGGAGACTCCAACCACATGACTCGGCACACGAGCGAGTTGGGGCCGCAGCGCCCACGGGCGTACTGGATTGTCTTGCCGTACGCCGCGGCCTCGGCCGAGACGAAGCCTGCTCAGCCTCCCTCGCCAGCGACTCCGGTCAAGAAGCGCCGGTCGGTGGCGGACATCGTGGTACCGCCGAAGAGTCCCGCGGCCCATGCGTCGAATCCGACGGCTCCTGGAGAGTCGGGCTCCGACGAACGCGGCGGATTACGAGCAGACCCTGCCGACGGGACAAGTGGGCCAGCTGGGACACCTCACAGCAGTGGCACCTCTCACGGCGGGGACGGCGGGGCGGAGGGGGGCGGAACCAATGGATAAATGTCATGTCCCCCTCTCCCCACCTGCGGTGCTTCAGGCGCCTGGCGGTCGTCCCGCTGCATGTCCCAACGGCAGCCTGAGCGGGAGGAATCAGGCCCCGGTAACGGTCTTCCCATCGTTCGAACTCGTCGAAACGTTCGACCATGCCGCGCACGCCTGCCACAAGCTGGAGTCGGCCGACATTCTCGCGCTTGACATCGAGACCTACTCGGCGATGGCGCCCATCGGTCCGTCGGACAAGCCGGCCGTGGACCCACATAGAAACCGCGTCCGATTGGTCCAGGTCGCATCGTCCTCCGAGCACGTGGTCATCTTCGATCTTCTGCGGCTTGGAGGTTTGCCCCCACCGCTTCGTGAGTTGCTGAAACGGGATCGTCCCTGCATCGGCTTCAACATCAAGTTCGACCTCAAGAACCTGCTCCATCATTTCGATGTCCGCATCGAGTGGCCGGTCGACCTGTTCGTCGCTGCGGTTCTGGATCAGGGCTGCCTCGGCACCGGTGAACGCGGAGAGAAAGGCCGCTACACCCTGGCCTCGGTGGTCCGCGATCTACTTAACGAGGAGGTGGACAAGACCGAGCAGCGATCGGACTGGGGGCGTCCCAAGCTCTCCACTGAGCAACTCCAATACGCCGCGCTTGATGTCGGCCTTCTGTTCCGACTGTTTGCCCGACTTCGCGACCGGATGGAACGGGCATCCCTGAATGAAGCGTGGGACCTGGAGAATGCGATCATCTTGCCTCTGGCGGAGATCGAACTCGCTGGGTTCGCAGTGGACGTGCCCGGCCTCAAGAAGAAGATGCGTCGCTGGGACAAGTCGATGGTCAAGGCGGGGGCGAGCGTCCTGAACGAACTTGGGGCCCAAGATCTCGATCTGGATTCTCCTGCTCAGCTTCGAAAAGCATTCTCCGCCCGGCATGGCGTGTCCATCGCTTCAACGGCCACCGAAGCTCTTCGAGAACTCCCTGACGACGACGCAGCTCGGAGCGTGATCGAGTATCGCGAGTTGGCGATTCTGCGAAATCGGTATGCGCAAGCCTGGTTGGCCGCTGCTGCGCACGACGGGAGGTTGCATCCCACGTTTCACACCCTTGGGGCGCCGACTGGGCGGATGAGTTGTTCGGCGCCAAATATCCAGGCGGTTCCACGAGACGGCGATGTCCGGAGCCTGTTTATTGCTCGTCCCGGCTGCATCCTCATCGTCGCTGACTACGGCGCCATTGAGCTTCGTGTCATCGCGCAGATGGTCGGCGAACCCGAGCTTCGTCGGTGCTTCTGTTCCGATCCGCCGATCGATCCGCACAAACGAACTGCTGCGTTCGTGATGGGGAAGGAGATCGACGCTGTCACGTCCGAGGAACGAAAGCGGGCGAAAGCCGCGAACTTCGGATTCTGCTACGGGATGGGTGCCGAGGCCTTCATTGCATACGCCAAGTCGCAGTATGAGGTCATCCTCACGCGGCCACAGGCTCAACTGATGCGCCAGAAGTACTTCGGGCTTTACCGGGGTCTCGCGCGCTGGCATCAGGCGGCGCGCTTGGCCTTGTTGCGAGATGGGTTCGTCACCACGGCGTCAGGGCGTGTGCGACTTTTTGATGGGGATACGAAGATTACCGAGGTCTTGAACACGCCCATCCAAGGCACGGCCGCTGACGGGATGAAGAGAGCCGTTGCTCTCGTCTACCGGCGCCTGCGTCCTTTGCGATCGCAGATTGTGAATCTCGTCCACGACGAGATCGTCGTCGAGGCGCCCGTCGAGCTTGCTGACGAAGCCAAGCGCGCTGTCGTCGAGGAGATGGTGACTGGCATGCAGGAATATCTGCCCGACGTTCCCGTGGTTGTCGAATCTCAGATCTCAAGAAACTGGAGCAAGACATGAGAATTGTGCCTATTTTCTCGGAGCCCCGCGCGCGTCTTTTTGAATGCATCAAGAATTCGCCTCGCGGCTTCTTCGGCAATCCTCTGGGCCTCGGTGAGACCTCGACCGAGGATGGGTTTCCAACGGACCAAGAGATCGATCTGTGGGAGTACGCGACATCCAGAGTCTGGGAGATGCTGGAGAAAGGTTTCCCCAAAGCTCATCCGTGCACCGATGAGCTTCTTGACCACTACTACGACGAGATCTGCTTTCTCATCACTCTCCTGCGACACGAGATCTTCACCGAGAATGACGTGTTGCTGATGCTGGACTTCTTGTGCTCCGAAGTGTTGCTCCGGCGAGAGCAGATCCTCAGCCTCGGGAAGCGAGGAACTCCGGGGACAATTGCGGACGCCACCCACTTGCAGATGATCCTTGTGGCTGATCGGTTGTCGGCCCGCGGGAGCAGCGATAGATGACAAGGGTCACTGCTCGGCGAGCTTCAGTCGACGAAGCGATTGGCGAGGTCGCCCGCGCCGCTGTTGAGGAGGCAGTTGCGGACCTCAGGCGGGAGATCATGAACTTCCTTGAGCAGCGGCTCCCGGCTCGGCGAGCAAGCTCCGGCGGTGGTCGCCGCTTCCTTACAATCACGAAGGCCGCCACGCTGATTTCTCGATCACCGAAGACTCTTCGACGGTGGCGTCTGGAGGGGCTCAAGGGCTACGGACCTCGCGGCAACCTCATCGACCCGAAAGAACTTCACCAATTTCTTGAGGCGAGACGAATAGACAACAACGACCTCGCGTCCAACGAGGATCAGGCGGACCGCATCCTCGAAAAGTCGCGGGCTCGTCGGGAGAGGAAGTGAACATGGCATACGCCTACAAGCGGCCGGACAGCCCTCTCTGGTGGGTGGGTTACAAGGACGAACACGGTCGCACTGCACGCGAGAAGACCGAAGTCCCGGCTGACGCTCCGGACGGTGAAGAGCGGGCGCGCGATGTTGCACGCCAGGTCGAGCGCCGACTGCGTGCCGCGGCCAAGGTGAGCGGAGGCAAGAACGGCCCCGTCACGTTCGAGACGTACGTTGTCAACCGCTGGCTGCCCGACCGGAAGAAGGATGGGCTGTCCTCAGACATGGACGACGCATCCCGCGCCAAGAAGTGGCTCTTACCTCGACTCGGCGGATTTCGCATCGACGAGATCACACCCCAGCATGCCGTCGATCATGTCCGTTACCTCAAGTTGCAGAGCGGTCTGGCCGCCCGAACGCAGCGAAACATCTTTTTCTTGGCCAGGCGAATCTTCGACGACGCTGTGGTCGATGGGCTGCTCCGAAGCAGCCCGTGGCAGGTGAAAAAACGCCTCATCCCCGAGAAGCGCGACGCCAACTCGGATTGGCGCGAGGGCGCGGTCTACGAGCGAAGCGAGATCCTTAAGCTCATCACCGACGAGCGCATCCCACAGGACCGTCGGGTTTTCTGGGGCACGATGTTTTTCGCGGCCGGCGCACGATTCGGCGAGGTCGCGGCGCTTCGCGTGCGGGACTACCGGCGCGACCTCGAACCGCTCGGCCAGATCACCATCGCAACGTCGTACAACACCAAGAAGAAGGTGGTGAAGGGGACGAAGACCGGGCGCGTCCGGCTGGTCCCCGTCCATCCGATCCTGCGCAACCTGCTCAACGACTGGTTGAAGCCCGACGGTGGCCTGGTGCAGTCCTTGGGGAGGGCGGCGAAGCCCGACGATCTGCTCGTGCCCTCGCGCGAGGGGCGGTCGCGCTCGGCGAACCACATGCTTCGAAAGTTCCGTGAAGGCATGGAGCGCATTGGCCTCTCGGTCGAGATCGCCGATGGCGCTCGTAAGCGGGGCCAGCACGACCTGCGTGCCACGTTCATTTCTCTGGCGATCGCCGACGGCGTCAACCCCGAGCTACTGCGCTGGATGACCCACGGTGCGCGGCGGAACGTCTTCGATGGCTACACCCGCTTGCACGGAAAGAGTGCGTGGACGGCTTTGTGCCAGGAGATGCTCAAGCTGCGCATGGACGACCCTCAGGACCCCGCGAAAGGCGGCCCCGGTGGTTCCAATGGGCCGCAGACTCCGCCAGGCGCTGGCGGGAGTTCATCGCCGGCGTCCGGGGGTGCTGGCGGTCCTAGCACCACCGGAGGGCAACACGGCAGCCCCGAAGATCAGCCCAAGGCCGCTTCTGGCGGGAGCACTCCCCGAGGTCTCGGCGGAGCCTCACTCACGGTCACTCACGGCGAGGAAAATAGTGAGGAGATTCTGGTACTTGTGTTGCGGGGTGGACGGGACTTGAACCCGCGGCCTCCGGCGTGACAGGCCGGCGTTATAACCAACTTAACTACCACCCCATATTCGGTTTTCAGTCCTGACGGCTGGGCGGGCCCGGCTGCCAGGGGTGGTAGATATAAGGGTCGCCATTCGGGGTGTCAATTAAGAAATCGGGGATCTTTGAGCCGCCGACAGCAGGATTTTGGTGGGCGGGTGTGCTTGGCTTTCGGGATGCGAAACCACAACTTCTCCCTCCTTCGCAGCGCAGCCCTTCCTGCCGCCCTTTTCGGCGTTTTGTTCACCGCCGGGGCAGGGTGCAAAGCCAAATCTCCCACCGTTGAGCCCCCCGCCGCAGCCCCCGCAGCCCCTGCCGCCCCTCCCACGCCCGCCGGCGTCACGCGGGTCACCGTCAGCAAAGACGGCTACACCCCAGCCTCGATCACCGCCCCCGCAGGCAAAGACACCACGCTGATCTTTCGCCGCGTCGACGAGCAGAACTGCGGCGACACCTTGGTGTTCCCCAAGCTGAACATTCGCAAGGATCTCCCGCTGAACGAGGACGTGACCGTCACCATCCCCGCGCAGCAGCCGCAAGAACTGTCGTTCACGTGCGGGATGGGGATGTACAAGGGCGCGCTGGTGATCACCGCGTCTTAAGCGCGAATGCCGGCAATCACGCCACGCAAATACGCCAACGATTCCGCGATCCCGGGCAGCGGATCGTTTTCGTGGATCTCGTATTCAAGGCCCACTTGGCCTTGGTATTTGCGCTTCTGAAGCGCTTTGCACAAGCCCACCAAATCGATCACGCCCTTGCCTGATTCGATCTGGCTGGCCTTGTCTTTGGGATCTTTCAGATCTTTGACGTGTAGATCGAAAAGCCGCGCGCCAAGTTTGCTCACCAGCGCCACCGGATCTTCGCCCGCGCGCACCGTGTGCCCCACATCCATGCAAACGCCCATGCGCTTGTCGCGTTTGGCGATGTGTTTCATCACATCCGATGGGCCCGGGTAAAGTTTGTCTTCGGGGCCGTGGTTGTGGATCGCCACAGGTATGTTGAACTCCTTGACCAGGCCTTCCACCAAATCCAAAGCGTCGATGTCAGGTGCGGCAACGATCAGCGGCACACCCGCATCGCGCGCGTATTCGAAATCTTTGCGGACTTTTTCGGGCTCGTTCTTCATGTAGATCACGCCCGCACCCATGATGGTGATGTTGGCGGCTTTGAATTTCGCCACCGCGTCTTGCAACGCCTTCGGCTCGCGCGGCAGGTGCATGTCTTTGAGCGTGAGGTAGCGCAAGTCCAACTTGCCGCACGCTTCGATCAGTTGATCCACCGATAGCTTGCGCAGTGAATACGAAGCCAAACCCAACTTCAGCAGCGGCGCCTTGGGGGCGGCCGCAATCGCCTGGCCCCGACCCATCAGCAGGGTGGCCAGCCCGCCCGCGGCGGCGTGCCCCAGCAAACCCCGGCGGCTCAAGCGTGCCGTTTGTGAAGTTCTGCCTGCAATCGTCTTCATAGTGCTACCTAATCGATTTGCCATTGGGGTCGTAAGCTACGCCAACGCGCGCACCAGGTAAAGGCGTCGTTTGTCCAGCGTCACAGCGGAAGCTTTGACTTTTTACGCGGTGATCCTTTACCCTCGTCGCGATCAGTGGGACGGCCAAGGGAGAACGGATCTTCATGAAAACGCGGGTATTGACGTTATTGATTGTGGGCGCAGGTTTGGCGGCGGGGTGTGGTGATGACGATGGTCTTTCGCCATTGGCGGGCTGGGACACCGGCGTGCCCGGGGATGCCAACATGATGGGCGGCGATATGGATGCGCCCGTTGGGGATGCCAGTGGTGACGGTGGGATCGACTCAGCCGGCGATGCCTTAAGTGATGGTGGGGCGGCTGATGGCAGCACGGGCGACGGCGGAACCTCAAGCGATGCGGGCGCCGACGCGGCCCCCACCACGGCGATGGGCACCATCACAACGACTGGTGGCGGCCAAGTGCAAGTGGGAGGCGGCACCGTCACTGTCTTGGGCGGCTCGATTGCCACCAACACCAACGTCACCCTTACAACATCGCAGCCAGTCAACAACACGCCCAATCGCATGGACGTGTCGGGCAGCATCTATAACTTCAGCCCCGCCGGGACGACCTTCAGTTCGCCGATCTCTGTGACGCTTCCGGTTCCCGCGGACCTGCCTGCGGGCAAAACGCCCACGATCGCTTGGTACGACGACGTCGCCAAAGTTTGGATCGCGCTGCTATCCGCTTGGCGGCAGGGCGATGCCTCCGTCACCGCGTTGACGTCTCGAGCGGGCACCTTTGCTGTGTTGTTGGGAGAAGGCGGAGCGGGCGGCCCCCAAGGTGCCAGCACGTACTGCCCCAAGATTGACAGTTGTGGCGGTACGCTTGCCGGAAAATACAATCTAACCTCCAGTTGCGCAAAGACAGGCACCACCACCGAAATCGTCACCTGCGGCACGGGAAAAGCATCAGTGGCCGCCACCATTGAAAACTCGGGCAGCATCACATTCACGGATGCCAACTACGAACAAGTGACCACCGCATCCTCCCGCTCCGACATCGTGGCCGATGCGACCTGCACGGCGTTTCAAAAGGGCGAAGGCAGCACCACCTGCGCCGCCGTCGCCGCCAAGATCGTGACTGCCGCGGGTTACTCGTGGTCCTGTAGCGGCAGCGTGGACACAAACTGCGTTTGCTCGGGCTTGCAGGCGGGCCCACCTCAAACGACGACAGGGACGTTCTCGACGGCGGGAAACAAACTTACACTCGCTTCGGGTCCCGTGATGGTCGTTCAGGATTACTGTGTACAGGGCAACGCTGTGTCGTTCCGAGACAACCGCGGCAACGCAAGCACGGCACTCAAGGCTCAATAAAAGGTTTCAGGGTCGTCCAACAAAAAGCGCCGGCGCACCTCCTTAGCCCTGGCGCTTTTTTCGTGTTGCCTCGCCGCCTACTTCTCCGCTTCCTTCCGCTCCTCCGCCCCCATCTCTTGATCCCACGCTTCCGCCGTGGCGTGCGCGTCTGCGTCTAAGCCCGGCTTCTCCCGCGTGCCCATCAACGTGTCGAACAGAGGAACCGTGACGTTGAAGTTTTTGTGCGACATCCGATCCAACCGGTGGTGGTGCGCGTGGTGGTGCTGCAGGAACTTGAACACGCGGTTGTTCCACAGGCCGAACCGGCGCTGAAAGGCTTCGGGCGTGTGATAAAGGCCGTGCAGCACTTCGTAGAACAAGAAGTAGCTCATGGCGAACAGATAGAAGATCCCGACCGCGCCTGGACCCCGCCACGCCCAAGCGGCGACCGCAATCGGCGACGCCAGCACCAGCAGCAGCATCATCGTGTACCACGGCATCAAGATGAGGCCGAACTCGCGGAAGTTTTGCACCGGCATCGTGTTGTGCAAAAAGGCGCGGTGGTGAATCAGCGTGTGGTTCACGTAAAGAATCCGCGCCTTGGTGGGCCGGTGCATGGGGCCCTTGTGGAACGCCCACTCGATAAAGTTGCCCGCCAGCCAAAACGCCGGCAGCAGCAGCCAATCGATGGGCTGGGCCTTGACCGCCAGGAACATGGCTGCGGTGATGATGATGGCGCTGAGAGTCAGGGTGGTGGCGATGTGCCGGCCGGCCGAATAATCGGCAGGGATGGCCCCAGCGCGGTCGAAGTTGGCCACCACGCGGGGAAGTTGCTTCACCGAAATTGCAGCGGTCATGGGCAAATGCCTCCTTCTGAAGGGATCGGCAGTTTCGCCTTATCCCTCAATCTAAAGTATGCCGCCGTTACGCATCGGTTTCAGGTTGGTTCGTCGAAAATCTGATAAAAAACCCCTCCATGCCGTCTTTTGATGTGGTGTCCAAGGTTGATTTGATGGAACTCGACAACGCCGTGAACGTGGCCCAGAAGGAAATCACGACACGCTACGATTTTCGGGGCACGAACAGCGCCTTTGAGCTCAAGGACGAAACCATCACGGTGCGCACCAGCGACGTGGAGCACCTTGAGGCCGCGCTGCAGATCTTGCGTGAGCGGCTGGTCAAGCGCGGCGTTTCCCCGCGGTGCCTGGATCCGCAGAAGCTGGAAGACGCCACCCACAAAACCGTGCGGCAGGTGGTGAAGATCAAGCAGGGCATCGAAAGCGACGTCGCCAAGAAGATCGTCAAGCGCCTCAAAGACGAAAAATTCAAGGTGCAGGCATCCATCCAAGGTGATGAGCTGCGCGTGACGGGTAAGAACCGTGACGACCTGCAATCCGTGATCGCCTTTTTGAGGAAGGAGGATTACGGACTGGACTTGCAGTTCGTAAACTTCCGCGACTAACGCGGTTGTTGCTTATGCTGTTTCGCTTAAAGCCTCTTTTGTTGCTGGCGCCGCTGGCGCTTGTGTTTGGTTGCCAACCCGAAAAGACCAAGCGACACCAGCCGAAGTCGTCATCGAAGGCGGGCGCAGCGAAACCGCAGGAGCCACCCCCAGCGCCCTGGCAAAAAGGCGTCCTGGCCGCCGGCCACGCTTACGCCATGCAAGCGGGGAAAGGCAAAACGATCCCGCTGCATGAGGCGCAAGCGCAAGGCCTCACGGTTGTGGATCTTTCAGACAATTGGGTGCCGTTCATTTTGAGTGAACGCGACGCCGAAGCCCAAGAGCCCAAGCCGCAGGCGTACCGCCAAACGTTTATCGACCTGGCCAATGATCGCGTGGATCCCGACGTGCTTTACCTGCGAGGCGCCGGGCCCACCAAGGCCGTGCCTGCAGAGCCGCTGGGCATGGCCCCGGCCGCGCGACGCGCGTTTGAGGAAGAGCGCAAGAAGAGCCGCCAAAAGGGTTTGCGACGGTTGCAAAAGCAGCCACCCAACAACTTCCTCGAGCCGTTTGGCATTCCGCCCACCATCACGGTGCTGCAAAAGCGGATGGCCACAGACGCGGCAAACGAAGGTTGCTACGCGCAGGTGGATATGGCTGCCTTGCAAGCGTTTGCGGGCAGCGTTTCGTACCAGTCGATGCTGCAGGCCAAACGCGAGTTTGCGCTTGTGCAAGAAGACACGCGGTGGGTGAAGCTGCGCAGCGAAAAACTGAAGCAAGAACACCCCGACGCTTGGGCGGAAACCACAGAAGCCGCAGAGCTGCAGGCCTTGGCGGCGGATCCGAAATTTGCGGCTCGTGTGCGGCGTTACCAGCAGGGGCTGCTGCGGGTGGCTGCGGTCAAGGCCACGCAGCAACGTTTGGTGTGCGAAGGCTTGTTGGTGGCGAAGTTCACGCCGGGCATGTTTGATTTGGCCACACACGAAGCGCTGGCCGAGTTTGAACGCAAGAACAACATTTTCAGTTGGGGCATGTTGGCGGATGAGACGCTAGAGGCGTTGAAACGATCGCCCTTACAGTTGCATTTTGAAACGTTCAAGCGCCTGGTCACCGAGCGGGTGGCCGATGCCGCTAGCGTGCTTGAAGATGAATCGGCGCTGGGCTTGGGCAAAGCCGCGCACTATAAAGACGAAGCGGGCAACGATCGGCAGGTGCAAGATTTGGTGGGCGCGAACCGCGACGCGTTGCTGGCGGCCCTGGGTGTCGCTGCGCCCGAAGACGTGCAGCGGCGGTTCGGCAGCGTTTCCGCCGAGGTTTTGGGCACCCTGAAGGTGGCGTTCAAATCGCCACCCAAGCCGCCTTATTACGCCGACGTGATGCAACTTGAAGCCGAGATTGATCGCGGCGACGTGTGGTACGACTTTCCCTTCGACGACAAGGGCGAGCAACGCCCCCAGCCGCGGCAACATTACCCGCATCTTACGCTGTTTGTGCGGTGGAACAACCAGCGCATCGCTTTGGTGCATTGGCGCACCACCATCGGATCGTGGCGCAGCGAACGTCACCCCGATGGCAACGTCTATTACAAGTACAAGAACTCAGACGTGGGGCCGCGCGTGTGGAAGAACATCGTGGTTTCGCCGGTGTGGATCGCGCCCGACGGCACGCAGCCCAAAGATCTGCTCACGCGCAAGAAGTTCGATGTGTTTGGTCGGCCCGAAACGGTGGTGAACACAGATGTCATCGGGCCTGGCTTTGCCTCGGCGTACGGAATGGTGATGGCCATTCACCAGATGCCTTCGGGGTATGACAACCAAATTCGCACGCATGGCTCGGTGGATTACACGTCGATCGCGCGTCGGTATTCGCATGGTTGTCATCGCTTGGTGAACAACCGGGCGGTGCGCTTGTTTGGTTTTGTGCTCAAGCATTCGGCGTTCGAACGCCTGGGCGATCAGAAGCTTGCTTACCGCAAGCGGTTCGTTCACGAGGGCAGCGCCTACGAATTCAAGATGTCGAGCCGCGGCTATTACTTCCAGCTGCAGAACCCGATCAAGGTGGATGTGCTCGAGGGCAACATCAAGGGCAAGCTTGAAAAGCCGATCGAGGCGTTCGTGCGAAAGACCACAAATACACGGGGCGACGACGAAGACGAAGACAACCTGGTTTTGTCTGAAGGCACAGGTGGCCCCAGCCCGCCTTTGACGGCCGCCGACCCCGAGCCGGCGTCTGACACTCCGCCGTCGGCGCCAGCCGCGAAGCCGGCGCCCAAGGTGATCGATCCGACCGTGGCGCGAGCGTTGAGCGCCGGGGCCACACGGACCCCGAAAACGGCCAAAAAGCGTCTGTCCACGAAGTGAAAGCTTCAGACTCTCGCCAGGCGGCGTTCGGGATTTGCGCCGCTTTGCTTGGGCCTATGCGCAATTGGCGTTAACCTGGGAGCATCAACGGTCGATACGAACCACAGGTGTCCTACATCATGAGCAAAACGGGCGTGATTTTCTGGGTGGCCACAACGGCCTGGGCGGCGGGCGGCTGTGGCATTGGCGTGCGCCGTGATTTAGCGCAAACACCAGCCAAGGAAGTGGTGTTCGACGACGTGTGTGGCGTGCAGGAATACCACGACACGTTGATGATGAAGAAAGTCGAGCCGCCCGAGGTGGTGAATACCAACGAGCTCGAACGCACCGACGGCAAACACTCAAGCGGTGGTCGCACCACGTTCGCGTTTGAGGGCCCTTACCAGCTGCAGACGATCAAGCGCGTCCTGCGGGAAAACTGGAAGCGCGTGCCCGACGACGTGATGAAATCAAACCGCGTGGAGATCGAGGTGCGATGGTCTGAGAAGGCCGGCGTGAGGCGCGTGGTGACCAACGAAGAGGCCATGATCGGCACCGGTGTGGGCCGCGAGATGCTCGAGCTTCCGTACCACGTTTGTCTGTCTGAATTGTTGTTTGGCGGCCCGCTCTATAAGACGCGGCGGCAGCTTTTGGGGTTGTCCCCTTTGGTGCCGCCCCCTGAGCCCGTGGCGCCCGCGGCTGCGCCTGAGAAGGACGAAGGTGAGGCGGCTGCCCCCGCTGGCGAGCCCGTACCCGCAGCCGCGCCAGTGCCCTTGCCCGCCCCGGTGCCCCCCGTGCCTGCCGCACCTGCGGCCGCTGCACCTGCCACGCCAGCCCCCGCCGCGACCCCTGCGACCACAGGCGTGCCCGCAGCACCGAAGCGCTAGCCGCGCGCCAGAGCGTTTACGCTTGGCCGCGTTTGGTGCTTGTGAACATGCCCGGGCTTGCGCCCACGGAGCGCTGGTAAGCGTCTTGCCACATGTTGTGGGTGGGCGTGTCGAAGATCAACGCGGGATCAACGGGGGCCGGCAACCAAGCCCCAGCGCTGATTTCGGCTTCCAACTGGCCGGGGCCCCAGCCGGAATAGCCGATCAGCAGGCGGAATTCTTTCGGGCCTTCGCCGCGCATCACGGAGCTCAATGAATCGCTGTCGCCGGAGACGGTGAGGTTGGGGCCCAGGCTCAATTCGTTGGCCATCGCCGCGTGGCTTTCGCGATAAAGGATCCACCCCGTGGCGCGATCCACGGGGCCGCCCACGCGGGCCAAGCGGTCAAACGAAGGGCTGGGCGGCAGATCTTGGCCTCGCGTCCACAGCCCAGAGCTCACCAACAACTCGCGTACGGGCATCAGCGGTTCGCCATTGATCACCCACCCCAGCGCGCCCTTCTTGTCGTGGTGACCCAGCAACACCACGGTGTGGTCGAAGTTTGGATCACCCAAGCGTGGCGAAGCCAGCAATAACCCGGGAGCCAGACTTTGATGCTTCATGCAGTCTCCAAAGGATAGCCGACAAGCCGTCGTCGCACAGGCGCGATCACCCGCGGGCGCTAAGCCAACGGCGGCAAACGAATTTCTTCATAAAGCGCGCGGACGGCGCTTTGGGCGCGTTCCAACAAAACGTCGCGATCTTGTTCCGTCATGCCTTCGGTGAAAATGGGTGGCCCCACGTTGACACGCACGGGGCTCGGGCGAACGCGAAAGCCATGGCTTGGCAACACGCGGTTGGCCCCTTCAAGCGCCACAGGAACCACGGGCACGTGCGCCGACAGCGCCGAAACGAAGACGCCTTTCTTGAACGGCAAGATGGTTTGCTCTCGCGAGCGCGTGCCTTCGGGAAACGCGATGATGCTGCGGCCTTCGCTTACCATCTTGCCCACGCGTCGCACGCTGGCAATCGCGGCCTTGCGGTTCTTTCGATCCACGAAAATCATGCCCGTGGCCCACGCAAACAGGCCGATAAACGGCGCAAAGGCCAGTTCCTTTTTCAGCACAAAGTGCAGGTTGACCGGCAAAACTTTGAACACCAGCGCGATGTCCAACATGGATTGGTGGTTGCACACAAAGATCACGGGGCGATCGCGCGGCACGTTTTGCAGGCCCTTGGCTTTGATGCGGGCCCCGGCGAAGAACAACAGCGGCGGCGCCCACATGTGCCGCGCCATGATGAGGGGCAGCTTGCGCCAAAACAGCAAGGCCACACACGCGCAGCTCACGCAAAATGCGGTCCACACAGCGAAATACACAGCCTGAATGAGGTTGACGAGCGTCCAAGCCAGGCGGGTCCCCAAGGGCTCCCGGTGGGGTAAGGCGGCATCTTCGGACACGGGGGAATCCAGTTGTGCGTTCGTTTGCGGGGCGGCGGTCGTTTCCAATGTGTGCTTTGGCAGTGGGGAAGGGGGCCCAAGTATAGCGTGTTTCACGGTCCGGCCGGTGCTCCTTGGTGTGGTGCTGGCATATCGGGGTCCAGGGGAATAGATTTCCTTACAGAGACGTTGGCTTTAATGAGTTGGCTTGGGTCTTGCTGAAGGAGTCCCTATGACGAAGCAGACGAGTGAACGAACGATTCCCACGACGCCGGTTCTGCGGGGGGCAGCGGGGGCTTTGGCGGTTGCTTCGCTCCTGATCCTGGGCGGTGCAGGCTGCGCCCATCGCTCCGCCGGAGCCTCGTACCAGGCCCAGCCGTCGGAGAACACGCCCAGCGCCTCCGCTTACAACATTCCCGCCGATGCCCCCAAGGGCACCGCGTACGTGATGTCCCTGGGCGGTGAGAAATTGCCCGTGCCCAATGGTGCCCCGCTTTACTTGCATTTGCGCCTGGCCGTGGCGAACGACAAGGACACCGGCCCGTGGATGATGGACGCGCGCGATCAAACGGTGCAGCTGGGCGGGCAGCAAGGTGTGGCGCCCGCTTTTGCGGAAGGCAGCGGTGGCTCGCCGGTGGTGAACATTGAGCCCGGCAAACGCGGCACGCTGGATCTTTATTACGCGCTGCCAGAAGGCGTGGATCCAACGAAGGTGACGCTGAACTGGCGCGTGAACCGCGGCAACGAGATGTACGCCCAAGACACGGTGTTCGAACGCCAGCAGGGCCGCGACGGCAATTACCCTGGTTACCCCGGTTACGCGTACCGGCCTGCGTATGACTCCCGCATTCACTTATCTGTGGGGCCCGGCTGGTGGTGGGGGCCTTATTGGGGCGTGGGTTGGGGTTACGGCGGTTACTGGGGGGATCCGTTCTATTACGGCTACGGGTATCCCTATTACGGCGGTTATGGTTTTTGGGGGCGGCCTTATTACGGCGGCGGTTATTACGGTGGCGGGGGTGGTTACCGCCCTCCCGCGTCCGGCGGCGGTGGTGGTTGGCGTGGCGGTGGTGGTGGTGGTGGATCTTTCCGCGGCGGCGGTGGTGGTTCATTTCGCGGGGGCGGTGGCGGTGGTGGCGGCGGCTTCCGGGCTGCGCCATCCCGGCGTTAAAAAAACGGCCAAAACCGTTTATGTGGGGCCTCCTGGTGCCTTGACACGGCTTGTGGCCCCATGTCTGCTTGGGGCCTTCCTGGAAGGACCTCATGCCGCTGCCTCAGACCGTCAAATTCGTTCGTCATCCCAAGAACCCAATCATCGTTCCTGGGGGCCAACCGTGGCGCTTAGCCACCGTGTTTAACCCCGGTGCCATCTACGAGAACGGCAAGTTTTATTTGTTCGAGCGCGCCGCTGGAGAGTTGCGCCCGTTCATCTGCACCGTTGGTATGCACGAAAGCGACAACGGTGTTGATTTCAAGCTGTCGCGTCCGGATCCCGTGTTCACGCCTAAGATGGCCGGCAGCGAGTACGGCAGCGTTCAAGATCCGCGCGTGGTGAAGATCGATGACACGTTCTATATGACGTTCGCGTTTCGCCCTTACGCGTGGAGCTCTCACCCCACAGGCGTGGGCGTGCCGCAATCACACCAAACCGAATTTCCAGGGATCACGGTGAACCCACGCGAAAACCAAACGCGCTCGGGCTTGGCTGTGTCGAAGAACCTATACGATTGGGAATTTCACAGCTGGGTCACAGAGCCCGATCTCGACGATCGCGACGTGATCCTTTTTCCCGAGCGCATCGGCGGCAAATACTTTGTTTTGCGGCGGCCGTTGCCGTTTGTGGATGCCAACCACAAGGGACCGATGAAGGGCTACATCCAATTGTCCGAATCGTCGGACCTTAAGACGTGGAGCAAGCCTGAGATCATCGTTGAACCCGAGTTCGATTGGGAGAACAACCGCATTGGTGGCTCCACCCCGCCCATCAAGACCGACGAAGGTTGGTTGATCCTGTACCACGGCGTGGAAACACGCGATGCCGCCCGCAAAACGGTGGTGTACCGCCTGGGCGCTTTGATGCTGGATCTCGAGAATCCACGCAAGATCATCAAGCGTTATCCGTTTCCCGTGATGGAGCCGGAAGAATATTACGAGCTCTTCGGGCTCTACATTCCCAACGTCATCTTCCCCACCGCCAACATTGTGAAGGACGGCTTGATCTATCTTTATTACGGCGTGTGTGACACGGCGATCGCGCTGGCCACCTGCCCGCTGCAAGATCTCGTGGATTTGGTCATGGGCCGCCGCGACTAACGAACACCAGCGGCGCTCAACAGGCCCCGACAAGATCACGACAAGCCTGTCGCGGTTTTGCGGGGCCTTCGCTTTATCTGCGCGAAATCTGAGGGAAAAGCGGCCTCAACGGGCCCGGCACGGCCCTTGCTGTAAAGTGGCTTTGTCATGAAGTTCATAAGCCAGAAAAGACGTGCCAGCTTAGGCTGGATGGGCGCCGCGGCCTTGGCCGGGCTGTTTGCCGGATGCAGTGGCGAGGCTGACAGCGCCAGTGGCGATGGCAGGGGTGGTTTTAACGACAACTTTGGGGGCAACAGCGGCGCGCCAGCAGGTCAAAACGCCGACGCTGGCGTCAGCAACGAAGGCAGCGGTGGAACCGCCGGCGCCCCGCTTCCCCCCGAAACGGAAGTGCAGGTGGAGCTTGAAGTGCCCCGCGCGGGCGCCCGCTACGTGTTTGCGGCCAACCCCCGGCGCGACACTGTGGCCGTGATCGACTCCACCAACCTTTCGATTCGAACGGTGGACGTGGGGGACAAGCCATCTTTTTTGGCAACGGTGCCTGGCAGCGATGTGGCGTTGGTGATCAACGCCGGTTCAAACGACGCCAGCATCGTGCGCACCACGCCTGCCGGTTCAGTGGTAAGCACGGTGCCGGTGGGCGCGGGGGCAAACCGCCTCTCGCTGTCGCCCAACGGTGCCTTCGCGATCGCCTGGTACGACAGCCGCATTGATGGTGGCATTGGCGGGGCCACGGGCAGCTTTCAAGACGTGCACCTCATCCGGCTTGCATCGGCGCAGAACGCGACGGCCGTGGATGCGTCTGTGCCGTTGACGGTTGGCTTCCGTCCCAATGGCGTCGCGTTTTCGGCAGACAACACTTCAGCGTTCGTCATCAACGAGGACGGCGTGTCGATCATTCGCTTCGCACAAGTCACAGGCCCCACGGTGGCTCCGCTTGTGCCGCTGGGCCCCGTGTCCGCGATGGGCGCCAGCGACGTATCGATCACGCCTGATGGCAAATACGCATTGGCGCGCAAGGACGGCACGGGTCTTGTGTCGCTGGTTGATTTGAGTACGGCCGTTGCTACCACGGTTGATCTGGGCTCACCCGTCACTGATCTAGATCTGTCGCCCAACGGCCTCGTGGCAGTGGCGATGCTGCGTGACGTGAGCAAGATGGTGACGTTGCCCTTGCCGCTTGGTTTTACCAGCGAGGCCGCGCGCATCGTGCAAACGTTTGAAGCGGAGAAGGTGGGCTCTGCCGTGTTGACGCCTGATGGAAAATCAGCGTTGCTCTACACCACAGTCGGCAACATCGAGCGCGCCGTTGTGGCGTCCATCGATGGCGTCAATCCCGGTCGCCCTGTGCAACTGCGCAAGACTGTGCGAGCGGTGGCGATCTCACCCAACAGTGCGGTGGCCCTGGTGTTGCACGCCAAACTGCCAGGCGATCCGAACGCGGCAGGCATTGATCTTGATACCAAGATTGATCGCTCATATGGCTACTCGGTGGTCAAACTGGCCGACGGCTTTTCCAAGCTGCAACTGACCAACGCTGACCCGGGGCCCTTGGCAATTGCCACCGATTCAAGCCTCGCCTTCTTGTTGCTGCGCGACGACGCGCGCGACCTGCGGCTTACCCAGCAAGTGGATCTGACCAGCTTGGTGGTGACGGATTACGTGATGGGCAGCCCGCCGCTTTCATTGGCGGTGCTCTCGGGCACGAGCCGTTTGTTTGTGAGCCAAGTGCATCCTGCAGGGCGCTTGAGCTTCATTGATTGGAAAACGGGGGCCGTTGAGTCGGTGACCGGATTCGAGCTTAACGGAGGCATCAAATAATGAAACCCGGTGGTTTGACTCGTAGGCATGTGCTGACGGCGTTCGCGTTGCTTGGCGCTGCGCATGTGGGCGCGTGCGGTGGCGATTTCGACACCAGCGATGAATCCCAGGGCTGGGGTGCACGCTCTGACCTTAAGGCCGTGCCGCTCGACAGTGCGTTGGCCTTCGTGGACGCCACGCACGGCACAGCGTTTATGGTGGATGCACACTTGGGCACGCCGCACGCGCGGCCGATTGAGGTGGGGCACACCGTTGCGAAATACGAAAAGCGCAACGGCAAAGACGAACTGCTGGTGCTCAGCCGCGGTTTGGTGGGCACCCGCGACGTCAAAGACGAGCCGCCCGCGTTGTGGGTGTTGCCTGCAGCGGGCGGGGTGCCGGTGAAGGTTCCCCTGGACGCGCGTTACACAAGCTTCGCGCAAAGCGCGGACGGCACGTTCGTGATGTTGTTCTTCGCCGAAACAAACGCGAAAGCGGGAGAGGTGGCGTTCAACCCAAACCAGATGGCGCTCGTGAATTTGAGCACGCCTACAATTGCACCCCGCACCTTGACGGTTCCGAGCCTTGGCGGCGTGCCCACCGCGATCGATTTTTCGCCGGTGTTGGCGCTCAAGCAGCCACGCCCCTTGGTGTTGGTGCGGTCAAAGAACTACGTCACGTTGCTGGATTTGCTGCACGGACAAGCGGAAAACCGTGAAGAGATCAGCATTCCTTTAACGTTGCCTGAAGACGGGCGAACGCTGTTCCCTGTGCAGGTGGAATGGGACGTGGTGGGCCCAGGCGTGTTTATCCGCGTGAGCGGCGGATCGGACATTTTTTCGGTGCGCTTTGCACCCCTTGATGAAGCCGCAACGGCCGTGGCCAAGAATGACTTTCGCGCGGTGTTGAGCCAGCTGGCCGCGGGCACGAGCCCTTCCAGCATGGTGCTGTACAACGCCGGTGAGGGCACGCGCTTGTTGGTGGCCGGCGCCGATAAGGCACTGTTTGTGATCGACCCCGTTTCAAGCCGGACCGTGCAGATCCCCATTGAGCACGAAGTGGGTTGGCTTTCTGTATGGACACCTGTGGCGGGCCCGGGTGCAGGGGAACCAACGCCGCAGGCGCTTTTGCTGCCGAGCAAGGCATCGAAGGCCACCTTTGTAGACCTGCTTAAGCTCGAATCGCTGAAGACGCGCAACCTTGAAGTTGTGAATCTAACCGCACCCGCCACCGGACTGTCGCCGTTCCCTGCGCAAGGTCTTGCCGTTTTACAACACATGGATCGGTCGTTGACCGTTTTGGATTTGGCGGCGCGCACCGTTTCGCCGATCAGAAGTGACGTGGGCATTGGTGGCTTGCGTGCCAGCGGCGCGACGCCAAGCACGCTTTACATGTTGACCCCCAGCGAACGGCTCGGCCTTTTGACTTTGGTGCCTGGCAGGCTGGGCGTCAGTGACATCCGCCTCGACGCTCCGGCCACGGAAGTGCTGGTGACGCCGGCAGCGTTAGAACCCGACATGGTGTCGCGGCTTCTCGTGGTGCATGCCGATAACGGCGGCTACGTCACCGTGATGAACGCAGCGACGCCCACCCGAGAGACAGCCAAATCAATCCGCGGGTTCGTGGCCACGGATCTGTTGTCGCGTACCGAAAGGAATGTCCCATGAAAATGATTCACCTGACCGGCGTGTTTTGTGTGGCTGCGGCCGGTGTTTGTGGCGCTGGCATGGCCCACGCGGCAAACACATGGCGTCCAAGCCCACACGTGCGGACGTTGCAAGAGGTGCCCGAAGATCCCATCACACCGCCACGCTTGAGCTTGGAGCTGTTTGGCAACACGGCGTTCGTGAAAGACAACGCCTACCGCCTGGTGTCGAGCGATCGCGACATCGGCGGCGGCGGCGCGGCGGCGATGTTTCGGTTTTGGGCGCCCGGGCGCGTGGGGCTCTCGGGGCGCATCGAAATTGCCGGTGAAGACAGCCGCGGCGGCACGTTTGAAGGGACGACAAAGTACGAATCCAGCTCGTTGGGCGCTGGGCTCATGCTGGACGTGACTGTGTATCGTTACTTGCATCCCTATGTGCAAGTGACGGGTGGGCGAAGCACGGCCGAGATCAACCTTTATGGCGTTGGCAGCTCAAATCTGCGGGCGTCCGACAGCGTGCTTTATGGCACAGGGGCGGCGGGCCTGCGGTTTGTGACCCAGCCCAAACGTTGGTGGACCGGTGGCCGGGCCCTGGCGTTCTCCGTTTACGTTGAAGGTGGCTACACGCTGGCGCCCGATTTCTCATTTGAGGCCAAATTGCGCAGCGTGCCCGAGGGCGATATTCCTGCCGAAACGTTGCCTTTGGGCGGGCTTGAGCGCAAGCGGGCGCATTCCCGTCTGGGTGTGGCCGTGCATTTCTAGGCTGCGGGCGCTATAGGGAGCGCCCATGTCTGACGCCGAGAACCCCAAACCGCCGCAGGCCACCTACCAGCGATTGCTCGACGGCAACCGCCGCTTCGTGGCCAGGCAGCTTGAGCAAGATCCAGAGTTCTTCAAACGCCTGGCCAAAGGGCAGGGGCCCAAGACATTGTGGGTCGGATGCTCTGATAGCCGCGTGCCTGCCAATGAGATCACCGACACCTTGCCAGGCGAAATCTTCGTTCACCGCAACGTGGCGAATATGGTGGTCCACACCGATCTCAACTTGATGTCGGTGCTTGAGTACGCCGTGCACGTTCTGAAGGTGGAAGACATCATCGTGTGCGGCCATTACGGCTGCGGAGGCGTGGCCGCCGCTTTGAACCAGCGATCCTACGGGCTGTTAAACAAGTGGTTGCGCAACATTAAGGACGTTTACCGCATTCACCGCGAATCCTTGCGGGCCTACGTCAATCCGAAGGACGTTGAAAACCGCATGGTCGAGTTGAACGTGGTGGAACAGGTCTATAACTTGTCGAAGACCACCATCATCCAAAAGGCTTGGCAAGAGCGGGGCGCGCCAGTCATCCACGGGTGGGTCTATGACGTGGCTGACGGTCTGATCAAGGATCTCGGTGTGAACCTCAACAACACCGACAACATGGACGAGATCTATCGTCTCGATTTCAGCGAAAGCTAGCCCATGCGCGTGGTGGCCCTGCGTGGTGCGCTGGCAGCTGTTTGTGTGATCTCGCTCGTCGCTGGTTGCCAAAGGCAGGCGCCCGCTGTTGTCGAGGGGCTTACGGCGTTCAAAGTCAAAGTGCTGGCCGAGCACCCGCATGATCCCGGGGCGTTCACGCAAGGGCTGCTTTGGTATCGCGGCAAGCTGTTTGAAAGCACCGGCCTTTTCGGGCAATCAGGCGTGCGTCGCTCCGATCCGCAAACGGGAGTGGTGGAGCTGGTCACCTCAGTGTCGGCTGATTTGTTTGGCGAAGGCCTGGCGGACGTCAACGGCGAGCTGATTCAGTTGACGTGGAAAAATGGCAAAGCGCTCTATTGGGATCTGATGACGCTCAAGCCGATCAAGCAGCTTGATTACACGGGCGAAGGGTGGGGCCTGTGTTTTGATGGCACCCGCTTGGTGATGAGTGACGGCTCTGACCGCTTGACGTTTCGGGATCCAAAAACCTTTGCCGAGACAGGCCACGTGGAGGTTCGCAAGGAAGGCACGCCCGTGCGGAATTTGAATGAACTTGAGTGCGTGGACGGGCAGGTTTTCGCCAACATCTGGCAATACGATTACATCGCGCGGATCGATCCCGAAACGGGCAACGTCACCGGATGGATCGACGCCTCCAACCTCCTGACGCCCGCGGACCGGCGCGGCACCGATGTCCTCAATGGCATCGCGTACGTGCCGCAAACCAAGCGGTTTCTCCTCACCGGCAAGAACTGGCCGAAGTTGTTTGAGGTGCAGTTCGTTCCCGCCCAATAGGCGGCGAGTCCGTGCTAGCTTTCGCGCTCATGCGCCGTTTTGCAGTCAGCCGAAGCTTTTGCCATCGCGGCATCCAGCGTGTTTTGCTTGTGGCTTGGCTGGCGATTTGTGGTCTCGTGTGGCTTGCGGCCCCCGCGCACGCGCAACCCGCGCCCCGGGTTTACGTGCTGACCTTCGGCCCTGGCGATCACGCGTTCTTCAAGTTTGGCCACAATGCCATTTGGATCGAACCACCCACCGGCGGCGGCGCCGTATACAACTTTGGCACCTTCGCTTTCGACAACCCCGCGCTGATTCCCAAGTTCATTCAAGGCCGTTTTTATTACTGGCTTTCAGTGGCTTCCATCGAAGATACATTGTGGAGTTACACGAGTTCGAACCGGACCATCGAGGCGCAGGAGCTTAACTTGACGGAGGCGCAGGCCTTCGATCTGCAGCACCGTCTGCAAATCAACGCGCGCCCCGAGAACCGCGAGTATCTTTACGATTACTTCACGGACAATTGTTCCACGCGCGTGCGCGACGCCATTGATGGCAGCGTTTCGGGCGCGCTGAAAACGGCTTTGCAGGCGCAGCCTGGGCGGCAAACGTTCAGGCAGCACGCCTTGCGGCTGGTGGAAGGCGTGACGTGGGAATACGTGGGCCTTCACTTTGCCTTGTCGGGCCACACGGATTTTGCACCGAACCGTTGGCAGGAAACGTTTGTGCCGCAAGTGTTGCAACGGGCGTTGCGCGAAGTGAAAGTGCAGCGCGACGGTGCCTTGGTGCCGCTTGTGAAAAACGAACGTGTGCTGTTCCCCGCGCCTGGCCGCGTGCCACCAGCGGAAGTGCCACCAGCGCGCACAAAATGGTTCGTCCTGGCGGGGCTGCTGTGCGCGCTTGCGCTTTACGTTTGCGCCCGGCTGGCCGTCAACTCGGTGTTTTGCCGAGTGGTGTTGGGTTTAATGCTGTCGTTCGGCGGGTTGGTGTTTGGGTTCCTGGGCGCTTTTCTGCTGTTTGTGTGGCTTGGCACAAACCACACCAGCAGCCAAGGCAATGAGAACATCTTGCAAACGCCCCTGTGGTTGTTCGGTTTGGTTATGCTGGGTGTGGGCGTGGCACGTGGCAAAGCGCGCGCTTACCGGCGGGCACAGCGGCTGTTCACGTGGGCCATGTATGCCTCGCTGCTGGGCTTGGCGCTCAAGGTGCTGCCCTGGTTTCAGCAAGACAACTTGCCGTTTATCCTATTTTTTCTGCCGATCTGGGTGGCAGGCACCGTGGGCCTCAAGGAGCTACGTTCGGCGCAACGGGGCTGACGCGCGGGCCATTCGATGCGCTGCCGCGATACTGAAGAGATCAGCCAGACCATACGATAAGCAATTCATGAAGCGCCTCGTGTGTGCCGTGTTGTTGATGTGTGCCTGTGGCAGCGGTGACGGCGGGGAAAGTTCAGGTGGCATGGCAGGGGCTGCCGGCGGCGGCGCAGGGAAAAGCGGCGCGCAAGCGGGTCAAACGGCAGGCATGAACCCAACGCCCGGGCCCGCGCACTTCTTCCCGTCCGGCAACCCGTGGACGAGGGACGTATCAGGTGCGGCCAAGGATCCCCAGAGCGCCAACATCATTGCGTGGCTTGACGCCCAGGGCTTTGGCCTCGGCCGTTTTCAAATCGATTTTGGCATTGAGCTTCTGCGGGCGGATGCAAACACACCTCGCCGTGCGTTCACGCCAACCAAAGATTTCTTCACCCCCGATTGCGACAATGTGCCGGTGCCGTTGCCCGCGGGTGGCAACATCGAAGGCAACAACGGCTATGCGTGTGCGTCCGATCCCGACGGTGACTGCCACTTGCTTGTATGGGACGAGCCGGGCCAGAAGTTGTTCGAGATGTGGCGCGCGCATGTCACTGAAGGCGCGTTTCGCGGCGGGTGTTTGGCCGTATGGGATCTAACGAAGGTTTACCCCGCGACGGGGCGTGGCGATCAATGTTCAAGCGCCGACGCCGCAGGCTTTCCGATCGCACCGCTGCTGTTCAACGCAGATGAAGTGGCAGCGGGTGAAGTGGCACACGCCATTCGTTTCATCTTGCCCAATGAACGCATTCGACAGGGCCAGTACGTCAGGCCAGCCACGCACGGCACACGCGCAACCACCGGCCCCATGCAAGCGCCGCCGTATGGCGTCCGTCTGCGTCTGCGCAGCGACTATCCCCTTGATATGCTGCCCACGGCCGGGGCACGCACGGTGGCGAAGGCCTTGCAGAAATACGGCATGTTGTTGGCCGATGGAGGAAACGTAGCCCTCACCGCGCAAAGCGATCGGCACACGAAGGCGAAGTGGGAAGGCCTGCTGGGCTCTCGCGATCTACAAGCCATTCGTCCCAAGGATTTTGACGTGATCGACATGGGCACGCCGGTGCCGCTGACGCTAGATTGCGAACGCTAGCGCGGCCAGTTCGGCCAATTCGATGCAGGCGCCGTAGGTGTCGCCCGTGAGGCCACCCAGTTTGCGTGAAAGCCACAGGCTGGTCGCGGCCGTGGCGATGAAGGCCGCCGCCACGCGTGGCCATTGTTCGAACCCCACCCACAGCAGCGTGGCGAGCAAGAACAGCTGTGAAATGAGGATGCCACTTCGCTGTGCATTGTCGCGCATGGCACGGCCTAATCCGTCGGGCCGCGCGTAGGGGAAGCACGCGATGGCGGGCACCACCGCGGCGCGTGCGGCCGCCGGAACAAGGCACAACACTTGTGCCTGCGTGCCCACAAGCTCAGCCGTGAAGGTGACCTTGCCGATCAAAAGCAGCACCAACGCCACGGCGCCGTGCGTGCCAATGCGGCTGTCGCGCATGATCTCAAGCGTGCGCGCCCGGTCGCCGCGGCCGCCACTTAGGCCGTCGAATGTATCGGCCAGCCCGTCCAAGTGCAGTCCGCCTGTGAGCCACGCCCACATCCCCGTGATCAAAAATGCCGTGCCCAGCGGCGAAACGAACGGCGTGGCCAACGTGGCGACGCCAAACAACAAACCACCTATCACCAGACCCACCAACGGAAAGAACGCCACGGCGCCGCCCAAGGTGCGGTTGTTCACAGTCACCTGTGGCACGGGCACCCGCGATAAAAAGCTGAACGCGGTGATGAACGAATGCCACATGGCTCAATGGCTTGAGACGCCCGCGGACGCGAAGGTGGCCATCTCGTGCACGATGGCCACCGCGGCGTCGAGCATTGGCATCGCCAAGGCGGCCCCCGAGCCTTCGCCCAAGCGCATTTGCAGATCAAAAAGTGGCGTGAGCTGCAGCGCTTTGCACACGGCGGCGTGGCCGATCTCAACCGAGCGGTGTGACGCCACCAAGTGCTGCTGCACGAGCGGGCACAGGCGCACTGCCACCAAGGCGGCGACGCTTGTGATGAAGCCATCAAGCAACACCGGCACACGCGCGGCAGCGCCAGCCAAGCAAACACCCACCAACCCCGCGATTTCGAAGCCACCGAACGCGGCCAGCGTTTGCAGCGGCGTTTGCGCGTGCGGCGTGTGCCGCACCAACGCGCTTTCGATCACGGCCACCTTATGCGCCAAGGTGTGATCGTCGATGCCCGTCCCACGCCCCGTGACTTCGGCGGGCGGCACCTTTAACAAGGCCGCGCACAACGCAGAGGCACTGGTGGTGTTGCCGATGCCCATCTCGCCGAGCGCGATCAGATTGACGCCTTCGCTGATCAAGCCGCGCGCCACTTCTATGCCGGCAAGGATGGCGTCCTCAGCTTGCGCTTCGGTCATCGCCGGCTCGTGCGCAAAATTCCGCGTGCCCGGGCCGATGCGCTTGCTAAGGACGGTGCCATCGGGCGGTGGCACACGCGATCCCATGTCCACCACCAATACGGTGGCACCGGCTTGGCGACCCAAGACGTTGATGGCGGCGCCTCCGGCGGCGAAGTTCGCCAACATCTGCGCTGTGACTTCGGCTGGATAAGCGCTGATGCCTTCGTCGGTGACGCCGTGATCGGCGCCCATGACCACCACCGCTTTGGTCAAGCGTGGCGGCGGCGATTTGCCCGTGATGGCTGCCAAACGACAAGCCAACCCTTCAAGCTCACCCAGACTGCCGGGTGGTTTTGTTTTGGCGTTCAAGAGCGCTTGTGTGGCTGCCGCGGCGGCATCGTTCGTGGCGCGAACGTGGGCGATGGCGTGTTCGATTTTGTGGTTCATAGTGCCTCCTCACGAGCGAGCGGGGCCGCAGAAACGGTGGCAAACTCGTGTGCCATTACGAGGCACACCGGGTTCGGGCGCAAGCGCAACATGCAGCCTAAAGCCCCAAAATAAACTTCGTCCGCGACGGCGGCACACCTTTGATGCACGCGGCCCGCCAAATCGCGAAACCGGCGGCCGAGCGGCGTGGGCGGCACCACGCCTAACCCCACTTCGTTGGTCACCAGCACCAGATGCGAACGGCCTGCCGCGATCGCGGCCACCAAACCATCAAGCTCGGCATAGATGTCCGCGTCGGCCAGATCGGCCATCAGCAGGTTGGATAACCAAAGCGTGAGGCAATCAATCACAACAACATCCATTTCCTGCAAGTCGCGCACGGCTTGGGCCACGGCCATGGGCGCTTCGATGGTGGTGAATTGGCCTGCGCGCTCCGCTTTATGATTCGCGATGCGATCCGCCATTTCTTTGTCGAACGCCTGCGCGGTGGCGATGAAGCCGCGCCGGGGGCCCAGGGCATGGGCACGCGCCAGCGCGAAGGCGCTTTTTCCACAGCGCACGCCCCCACCCACGAGCGTGACAATTGGCTTGCTTTGTAACGACATCGGCTTTGTGCCTGCTTTAGCACGCCTTGCCGCCACCCACGGGCCGCGGGCTTTGGTGTCGCCGCGTTTGCAATCGCGGACGACCTTCAGTAGAAAGCCAACGAGCTGCCGCCCTTGGCTGCACCTGCCGTAAGGAGACGCCCAACTATGCTTCGATCAAAAAAACTGTTGCTTTCACTAGGTTTTCCCTTGGCTTTGGCCGGTACTGGTTGCGTGGAGCAACAGGACGACAAGCCCACCGCCGAAGACATGACCTTCGTGAAGCAGCATCTGCTGAGCGCGGCACCATCGCCCAAGATCGCGGTGAACGCCGATCTCGACGGCAAGGTGGTCTACCTGGGCATGGATGCCGACCCTGTTCCGGTTGAGCCCGGCAAAGACGTCAAGCTCACCCATTATTGGAAGGTGGTTTCACCACCGGGCGATGGCTGGCGCACGTTTACGCACGCTTCGGGCCACAACAACCAAGGCTTCTTGAATTTCGACCACGGCCCCATTCGCGGCAAGTACCCCGTGAGCCAATGGAAAGCCGGGGACATCATCCGCGACGAACACACCATTCGCCTGCCCCCCACGTGGCCACACCCGATCGTCGAAATTCACGTGGGCGTCTGGAAGGGCAACCAACGCTTGGCCGTGAAAAGCGGTCCCCAAGATGGCAAGGACCGTTTGCTGGCTGCCGTCCTGGAAGTGAAAGGCAAGCAGCCACCGATCGAACGCAAGTATGCGGCCCGCAAGGTCGCAAAAGCGCCCAAGTTGGACGGCAAACTCGATGAAGCGGCGTGGGCCGAAGCGCCTTCGGTGGGCGTGTTCTTGAACACGATGACCGGCGAGCCTGTGCGCCAAAAGACAGATGCAAAACTGCTGTGGGACGACAAGTACCTCTACATCGGTTTCGAAAGCCAAGACGACGATGTGTGGGGTGAGTTCGATAAACGCGACGATAAGCTGTGGCAGCAAGAAGCCGTTGAGATCATGATCGACGCCAACGGCGACGGCAAAACGTATACGGAATTTCAAGTGTCGCCGAAGGGCACCGTGTTCGACACGTACTTGCCTGAATACCGCAAATACGAAGACGTAATCGATCCAAAGGCCAAGCCCTTCTCCTGGAATTCAGGCATCAAAGCCGCTGTGAAGGTGGAAGGCACGTTGAACAAACGCGACGACGTTGATCAAAGCTGGACCGCCGAAATCGCGATACCGCTCGCGGACGTGGGTGGCCTCGGCAAAGGCAACGATGCGGTGAAGGTGCCGCCCGCGTTCGGTGATTCGTGGCGCCTCAACATGTTCCGCTTGGACCTGAACAAGAGCGGGGCGCAAGAAGCGCAGGGCTGGTCGCCGCCGCTGGTGGGTGATTTCCACAAATTGGATCGCTTCGGCACAGTCACGTTCGTCAATGAAAAGGGCGACGTGCCTGCGGCAGAAGTGAAGGCCGACAAGAAAGATGACGCCAAGCCAGCGGATGACAAGGCCGCCAAAGAGGCCGAGCAAAAAGCGGCGAAGTCAGCCGCACGCGCCAAGCAAATTGGGGCGGCGCTTGAGGGGATGCCCAAGGCCGCCCCCAAGGGCGAAGAGCCGATGAAAATCGCGCCTAAGTAATACGGTTGATTCGCAAAAAGGGTCTGGCGACGCGGTGAACGCGCGTCTGGGCCCTTTTTATGTTTCGAAGCCCCGCTCGCGCCTGTATTCCAAGCAACGATCCGAGCCGGCCTGCAGGCGTTGGCACGCGCGCGGACGGATCTCGTAGATCGCGCAGGTCACCCGCTGCCCCAGTTTGCCTCGCAAGGCCACACAACGACCCGCGGGATCAAGGCGCAAGTGTGGCTGGCCTTCGTTGTTAAGGACGATCAAGTGCCTCTGTTTCGGCCGCTGCAAGATCACGTCGCGCGGATCGATCTCGACCCAGTCGCGGAACCCTTCGTTACGGTTTTCGGCCGGGTTCGTGCAACAGGCGCCGCAGCGTTGGCAGTCGAGGGCAAAAGGTGGCACAGGCGTGGGCGATCGATAGCAAGCCGCAGGCATCCCGACTACCATTGGAGTGTATGTCGTTCGTCCGTGTGGGTTTGAGGCTCGCGTTGTTGCTGGCGGTGGCTTGTGTTCATGCGCCACCCGTCACACGTCCCGGCCAGCCCGCGGCGTCGAGGCCACAGGTCCAACCGGCGGTGGCCCCCAACAATGCGACCATTCCCAGCCCGACTCCCTGGTCGAGGCCCTCGGCGCCTGCCGCCACGACGTATGGCGGCCCGCCATTGCCTCCTTTTGACGATGGCCCGCTCACCGCACAAGTGCGCAAAGCGATCCGGCGCGAGGTGGCTTCCGCGGGCTTCGCCGCACCGGTTTCCGATGGACGTCTAGATCGCGCCGCGGCCGATCTGGCGCGCGTGCCAGCGGGCAGCATCACGAACGAGCTCGTGGGTTTCTTCGTTCATCACTATGGTGTGGCCGAGCCTCAGCCCGGCCTTTTGGTGGTGCACACCGACGCTGGTGACGCGGATGCCGCGGACCTCGCGATGACACAATTGCGACCGCGTTTGACGAAAGTCGCCTGGCCGCGGTTGGGCGTGGGCAGCTACCGAGCCAATGGAACGGTGAACATTATCGTGTTGATGGGTTTAAGCGCCATCGATCTGCAGCCGCTGCCGCGCGTGCTGCAAGGATCCGCAAGCGCTTCATTCGCCGGCTCTTTGCCGGCGGGATATGGCAACGCAGAGTTTGTTCTCACCACACCGTCGGGCGCCACGGTCCATCTCCCGCTGCAAGTGCAAGGGCGGGGTTTCCGCGGTGCGTTTTCGTGTGTGGCTGGCCCGGGCGCTTACGACGTAGAGCTGTTGGCTGAAGCGAGCCGCGGTCCGGAAGTCATGGTGAACGTGCCCGTTTTCTGCGACGTGGCGCCTCCCGCCCGGTTTGACGGGTCTGCCACAGATTTGTTTGCCGGGGCCACAACGCCGCTAGCCGTGGAAAACACGATGCTCGCTGTCATCAACGATCTTCGCGCCAAGCGCCACCTGCCCGCGTTGATCCTCGACGTGCGCTTGCGAGATGTGGCTCGACGGCATAGCGATGAAATGGCGCGCCTGGAACGCGTGGCGCACACATCGCCCGATGGCCGCACCCCTGTGGATCGCATTCGCGCTGCGAAACTCTCACCCACATCGCTGGGTGAGAACGTGGGTGGTGCCACCTCGCCCGCGGCCGTTCATGATGGTTTCATGGCCAGCCCTGGACACCGCAGCAACGTGTTCGACGCGTTGGCCACACACGCAGGCATCGGCGTTGTGGCCACGACGAGCTCCGACGGTGCTGTGGTGTGGTACGTCACGGAGTTGTTCGCGCGTTTTTCGCCGTTGCCCCCAGCCGCACAGAAGCGCAACCGGTGAGCTGGTGTTAGGCGCCAAGCGGCGGCTGCACCAGCAATACGGGGCCGCCGACGGACAGCACACACCCAAGCGTTTGCACGCTGATGCCTGTGGCCTGCGACAACAACTCGCACAATAGCGGTGTTAGCTCTCGCAGTTGTGCGGGCGGTTGTGGCAGTGGCTCGCCTTCGATCCATTCAAGCCACACCTCGGTGCCCACCACGTTGTGTTCGTTGGCGAGCCCTAAAACACGTTGCACGTGTGCGCCGCCCAACGCGGCGATGCGCTGCCACGCTTGACGTTGTGGTGTGTCGAGCGGGTTTTGTGGGCGCCACACCAGCACGCGGCGATCGGTACGTTTGTCGTGCTTTGCCAACAACACGCCATCGCCGCTGTTTCCCAACAGCTGCGCCACGGTCTCAGTCACCGGTGCGGCTTCCGGTGGGGAGGGAGCACGCGGCGCCGTTGACGTAGGTGATGCCATCAATGCCGCATGAACCGGCCACCGTCGCACCGCTTCGGCCATCGCCCGCGCGCTGCTGAAGCGATCATTGGGCGTCTTCGCCAGCGCGCGCAGCAACACGGCGTCCACAAGTTGGGCCGTCACGTCGTCAACGGCGCTCATTAGACCGCTGGGCCGCACCGGCTCTTCCGCCAAGTGTTGGCTCACAAAATCGGGCCCCAAAAACGGCGGCCGTCCTGTCAGCGCTTCGAAGAGGGTCGCTGCCAACCCATAAAGATCCGCCGCGGGCCCGATGCGATCACCCGTGACTTGCTCGGGTGACAAATACGCCAAGGTGCCAATCAAGCCGCCCGTCTGCGTTTGCCCAAAATCCAGCAGGTGGGCGGCGCCAAAGTCACCCAGTTTGGCACTGCCCGCGCCGTCGAAGAAAATGTTGGCGGGCTTGACGTCGCGATGGACGATGCCGGCTTCATGGGCGGCCGAAAGTGCGTCCAACACTTCAAGCGCCAAACGCCGCACCTTCGCCACTGGCAGCACGGGCTCGCTTTGCAGCGCATCCGCCAACGACCCGCCCGCCAAATACTCGAACACCAGGATGCCGGCCGACACGTCGACCTCGTGCAACGCCACGATGTGATGGTGCCGCAACCGGCCCGCAGCTTCGGCTTCACGCACAAAGCGCGCAAGAGCTTGTTCTTCAGGGCCCGTGGCGCCCACCGACAATGCCTTGAGCGCCACGTCTCGATCAAACAACCGATCGGTCGCCAAGAACACGCGGCCTGTGGCGCCCGCTCCCAGCAGCCGTTGCACCACGAAACGATTGGGCACTTCACGCGCGTCGGTGGGCAACGTTGCAGCCACGTCCGTCGCCGTGCGCGGCCAGCGGGGATCTTGTAGGTGCAAGCGCCGCGCAACTTCTTGCGCCGCTTGTGGCAGTTGCAACTCAAGCAGCACGCCACACAGATAGCGACGGGCCTCCACCATCGTGGCCGGCTCATGCGCGGCTTTTTGCAGCGCGCGCGCCGCGTCCCACGGGCGGCCGAGCCGCGCCATCAGTTTGCCCATCAACAATTGCGCTTGTGCGCGCTCAAGGCCGGCGGCGGCACCTGTGCTGGGATCGGCCGTGGTGATGACGTTGTCCAGCAGGCGGGCGGCGTCACGCAACTGGCCAGCGGCCACCAAGGCGCTGGCCGCCGCCACCGGCATGGCCGCACGCCGATATAGATCGGCCGCGCGCCGCAGGTCGCCCGCCCGTTCCGCCATCTGAGCCGCCGCCTCAAATTCACCGCGCCCGGCGAATGCCTCACACACGCGCAACAAGGCTTGTTTGTCGTCTGCAGGCACGCGCGCCGCCATCCGCCGCGCGTCCGTCATCGCCTTGGCCTCAAGTGCCAATCGTATGGCCCGCGGCCAATCGCCAAGGCGTTCCGCCAACGGCCACGCTTTGTCGAACGCCCACAACTTTTCATGAAGCGCGGCCGCCTGTGCGTAATCGCCGCGCGCCTCGCATAGCGCGGCCGCTTCGTCGTGACGGCCCGCGCGTACCAACGCGGCCACGTCGTCAGTCGCAGCGGACGGCCGAGAATCGGAGGAGTGCGGCATGCCAAGTCATCGTAACAGAGCGCTACACGGCCGGGCGCCGTCCGTACTTCTTCCCCAAATTTGGGGCATTTTGTGGTAGCAGGGGGCATGACTGCGCAGACTTTGCCCGGCACGGGCGCATCCCATTCACCCTCCTCATTGCTCATTGTTGGCTCGGTTGGCCTCGACACGGTTGAAACCGTCGCGGGACGCCACAGCGACATCTTGGGCGGTGCCGCCTCTTATTCCGCCGTGGCTGCCTCGTTCTTGGCGCCCGCCCGCTTGGTGGGTGTGGTCGGCAGCGACTTTCCCGATCAGCACGTGGCGTTCATGAAATCGCGGCACGTGGATCTCGCGGGCTTGGAAGTGGCGGAAGGCAAAACCTTTCGCTGGTCCGGCAAATACGCCCCCGATTTCTCTACGCGCACCACGTTGGACACGCAGCTCAACGTGTTCTCAACGTTTAAGCCCAAGTTGCCCGCCGCTTGGAAGGATTCCGAATTCGTTTTCTTGGCCAACATCGATCCCGAACTGCAACTGGATGTGTTGCAGCAAGTGACCCGCCCGCGCTTCGTCGCGTGCGACACGATGAATTTTTGGATTGAAGGCAAACGCGAAGCGCTCGGCCGCTTGTTGCAAAAAGTCGATATGCTGTTGCTCAACGACGAAGAGGCGCGGCAGTTGTCGGGCCTCTCCAGCCTGCCGGCCGCGGCGCGTGCCATTCGAAAGATGGGGCCAAGCGCCGTTGTTATCAAACGTGGCGACGCCGGTGCGTTGTTGTTCCACGAAGGCGGTGTATTCGCGGCGCCCGCGTTCCCGATTGAAACGGTTGTGGATCCCACGGGCGCGGGCGATTCGTTTGCGGGCGGCTTTATGGGGTGGTTGGCTCGCATGGGTGGCACCTCGCCCGCGGACATTCGTACCGCCTTGATCCTGGGCTCCGTTTTGGCGTCCTACTGCGTGGAAGACTTCAGCTTGAACCGCTTTCAAACTTTAGATCTCACCGGTGTGCGCGATCGCTTCGCGGCCTTCGCCGATCTGGTGCACTTCGAGAAGATTCGCCTTTAGGCGTGTGCTGCCCTGCAAGCCTGGTCGCGGGCATCCAAAGAGATATGGATGCAAACGATCAGGCTCTGGGAGGCGAGGGGACGGGTGATGTGCGCCTTGATCTGACATTTGACGCCGAAACACGGCTGCCTTACGACCCGGCGCATGTGTTTGCGTGGCACGAACGTCCGGGGGCCTTGGCGCGCTTGATGCCCCCATGGGAGCCCGCGGAGGTGTTGTCACAACAGGGGACGATCCACGATGGTGACGTCACCAGTCTGCGTGTGCATGGCGGCCCGTTGCGATTCGAGTGGTTGGCGCGCCACTTCGATTACGAAGAGGGCGTTGGTTTTAAAGACGAACAGGTCAGCGGACCGTTTGCCGCTTGGACGCATGAGCATCGCTTTGCGCCGGCGGACGGACTCACGCGCGCCACAGATCACATCAACTACCGTGTGCCGGGCGGTGGCATCGGGGAAGCCTTTGGCCGCACCTCGGTAGAAAAAAAGCTGCATCGATTGTTTGCGCATCGTTATGCCGCGCTTGCAGGTGATCTGTCCCGGCATGCCGCTTACGGCGGGCCGCCGTTGCGTGTTTTGGTCGCGGGCGCCAGTGGCCTTGTGGGTCGCGCCCTGTGCGCGTTTTTGTCCACGGGTGGCCACGAGGTTGTGCGGCTGGTGCGGGCGTCGTCGTCTGCGGCGCCCGATGCCGTGGGACAGGCCGTGGCTTGGGATCCCTACGCGGGCACCGTTGACGTCGCGGCGCTGGGCCGCATCGACGCGATTGTGAATCTCGCGGGTGAGAACGTGGCCGATGGCCGCTGGACGCCGGATCGCAAAATCAAGCTGCAAAAAAGCCGCGTCGAGGTCACGGCCTTCTTGGCCAAGCTGGCCGCGCAACTGTCGCCGCGGCCCGCGGTGTTTATCAACGCTTCAGCCATGGGCTTTTATGGCGAGCGCGGTGATGAACTGGTGGATGAAACCGCGGCTCGCGGCCATGGTTTTTTGGCAGACCTGTGTGAAGCCTGGGAGGGCGCCACGCAGGCAGCCGCGGCGGCCGGCATCCGCGTTGTGTTGCCGCGCATCTCGCTGGTGTTGACGCCACAGGAAGGTTTGCTGGCAAAGATGTTGCCCGCCTTCCGCGCGGGTGTGGGCGGTCGCATGGGCACGGGAAAACAGTGGATGAGTTGGATCGCGCTCGACGATCTTGTGGGCGTGATTCACCAGGCCCTCTATGACGACCGCTTTGCGGGCCCGGTCAACGCAAGCACACCAGAGGCGTTGCGGAACGCTTTGTTCACCCAAAAAATGGGCAAGGCCTTGGGGCGTCCCACGTTTTTGCCGGTGCCCACGTTGGCTTTGAAGTTGGCCTTGGGTGAGATGGGCGAAGTGGCAACATCAAGCACCAGGATGGCGCCCGCGAAATTGCAAAGCTGGGGCTTTCGTTTTCGGTTGCCCACGCTTGATGCCGCGCTGACATATCTGCTGGGCTTGCAGCCTTTGCCGCCGCTTGAACGAACCGAGCGCGGCGCGCGCGCCCGCTACAGCGTGCCGTAACTAATTGAGCTCTTGGGGCGCCCGCTTGCGTTTGCCCCAAATGGCGTCCCAGCCTTGGCGGTATTTCTCCGTGGCCACTTTGGCTGGCCCCACACCGCGTGTCACGGCCTCATCCTGGTTGGGATCAAAGTGGGTCTTCACATCGAACAGCATCGGGTGTTCTTTGCGCTGTTTCATGCCCACAACTTCGCCTTCGATGGGCTTGCCCTCTTCAAGCGGGCGCACGGTCCCCATCTCAACGGTGTCGTCATCGCCCCGTTTGCGAAGGACCTGGTACCCCTTGCGGTCCTCCGTTTGCCCCACCACCAAGGCCACATCGCCGGCTTTCTTCTTCTTGCCGCGTTGCATTTTGTTCGTTTCGCTAAAACCAGCTTGAAAGCCAATCGTAGCCGACCTTGCCCCGAGGTTCACCTCCGATCTCACGTGCAGCAAAAGCGATGGCGCGTCGAAGTTCCGTGACAGCCCTGCAGCTGCGTAATAAACCCAACTGAGCGTGGATTCCCCTTCGCCTCCGGATCAACAAAGCCCCGCCAGCACGTTACGCGGCCAGCGCAACCGTTTGGTGGCGGCGATGGTGGAGCACGCTTCGGTGGAAGTGCCATTGGCCCGTCTTGACGCCACGATGGCTGTGTTCGGCGTGGCGGCCACAGGGGCCCCCGTGGCTTTGATCACGTATACGGGCGAGCCTATCGATGCGTTTGCCAACCGGCTGCTGGCCTTCCTCCAATCGCAGGGCACCACGGTCTTCTTGATCATCGCCAGCGGCGATCCCCAAATGCCTGCTTTGTTCGCGGATCTAGCCAAACGCGCGCCCGATCTGCGCAGCGTGGGGCTTTATCATTTGGCGGAAGACGGTGTGTTGTTGCACGTGGAGGGCCGGCATTTGGGCGCGCTTGAGGCCGCCGCAAAGCAAATGTCGCAACGGCCACCCTTGACGGACGAGGCCTTGGCCCAACTTGTGGTTGAGGCGCAACAAAAGCACGGGGAGATGGTGCGCTTTCACCAACAGACGCGCAGCCGCTTTCCGTTGATCAGCGCGGTGCTGGGTGGCTTGTGCGTGTTGGTCTTCTTCCGCTTCGGTGCGGCGCAGGTAGGCACCGCAATCTCCGTGGCGGGCGCCAACATCGGATCCCTGGTGAAGGAGGGCCAAGTCTGGCGGTGGCTCTCGTCCGCGTTCTTGCACGGCAGCCAATCGCACTTGCTGATGAACATGCTGTCGCTGTACTTCGTCGGCACGTTCTTAGAGCAGGTGGTGGGGCGCTTGCGCTACCTGCTGATCTACGGGCTTTCAGCGTTGGGTGGCGCCATGGCCAGCTCGTTGATCGGTGATCCCGTGTGGTCGGTCGGTGCATCGGGCGCCATCTGGGGTGTGATGACCGCCGGTTATGGACTGTCGCTGCGGCCTGCCGGCATCTTGCCGCCGCTGATTGCCGCGCGGATCAAGCGTGGCCTATCGACGCCCCTTTTGATCAACATAGGCATCTCGTTTTTGCCAGGCATCGATCTGCGCGCCCACTTCGGTGGCGGCGCTGTGGGTTTGCTGCTGGCCCTGTCCGGTGTGTTGGGCAACCGCAAACTGGTGGTCGGCGCTCCCGAGCCTGAACCTGTGCCCACGCCTGCGTGGGTCAAAGGGGCAGCCGTGTTTGTGGCCTTGCTGATGGCGGCGTCGCTGGCCTTCGCTTTGCGTGAAACGCTTCATTTGCTGTCGTTGCCACGCGGAACGCCCCCGCCCGGTGCGATTTCAATGGCTGCCGCCCCTGCCGCGCCAGGTTAGCGCGCCCCGCTCCGAAGCTCGGATGCGCAAGGGGTTGGGGCATCCCCCACTCGTTTGCAATCATTGCTTAATGTGCCATCATTGATTGCATGGCCAGCATCACCATCCGAAACTTGGATGAGTCGCTCAAGTCGAGGCTCCGCATTCGGGCGGCCCAGAACGGCCGTTCGATGGAAGAGGAGGCGCGCGACGTACTCCGCGCGGCCTTGGCACGCGAGCCAAAGGCGGCCTCCAATCTGTTACAACTGGTGCGTCGGCGGTTTGCGAAGGTGGGGCCAGTGGAACTTTCCATTCCACCACGCGATCCGGTGCGTGAGCCGCCTGGGTTTGATCGGTGATCCTGCTCGATACGAACGTGTTGTCGGAATTGGTGCGCGCACGTCCCGATCCAGCCGTGGCGGAATGGATTGCCGCAAAGCCAATCTCTTCCTTGTTCACGAGCGCCATCACTCAGGCCGAGATGTTGCTTGGAGTGGCGTTGATGCCTTCGGGAAAGCGAAGAGCCGCGCTTACGGAAGCTGTGTCAGCGCTTTTTGATGAAGACATGGCGGACCGGGTTCTGTCGTTCGAGGCTTCCGCGGCCCGAGACTTTGCAGCCATCGTCGCTCACCGACGGACGATCGGCCGACCCATCAGCCACGCTGACGCTCAGATCGCAGCCATCGCGCGATCACGTGGCGCGACCGTTGCCACGCGCAACACGGCAGACTTCGCGGATTGTGGCGTGGAGGTCGTGGACCCTTTCCTTCGATCGTCGAAGTGAGGGCGCGATCTTAGTGGCTGGGCACAGCGGCCGACCGCTTGGCCCCTTGGGCTAACGCCAAAGCCGCGAAAAGCTGCAGCAGGGCTACGACACCGAAGCCCAAAAACGCCAGCGACGTACCCCCGCGCGCGACGAGTAACCCGCCCACGGTCGACGCGAACGAGCCGATGCCGAACGTTGCGGCGAACTGCAGGCCAAACACCAAGCCGTGATCGCGTGTGTTTGCGTAAGCGGCCGCCATGGCGATCGAAAGCGGCTGGGACATGTACCAAAGAAAGCCTGCCGAAAGGGCCAGCGCGATCAACCCCACGCCCGAGCTGAGGCCCAGCAACAACATCACGGGGGCGAACAGCGCCATTTCAGCCAAGAACAAACGCTCGCGCGGCAAGCGATCGGCCAGCTCGCCGCCAAAACGTTGCGCCACGATCCCGGCGATGAGCACGAGCGACATCAAGAACGATGCATTGAGCACGCCGCCGGCGCTGTCTGCCAGGTGCAGTGGCAAAAAGGTGACGACGCCTTGGTAAACGAAGCCTCCAGCGGTTGTGGAAACCAGCAACCAACGTAGCTGCCGTGAGCGCCACAACAGCCGAAGAGATGCCATCAGCTCGCGCAAGGATGTGGGGCCGTGTGCATGCGCGAGCGCTTCTGCTGGGGCGGCCTTCACGTTCGGCAACGTGAGCGTCAACGCCACGCAACCAAACGAAAGCACGGCGGCTGCGGCGAAGCCATAACGCCAACCGAACTGCGTCGCGAACAAAGCCGACCACGCAGGGGCCAGCGCCGCGCCTAGATTTCCGCCCACGCCATGGATGCCGATCACGCGGCCCTGCTCATGTGACGATACACCCCGCGACAACAGCGACAGTCCGCTGGGGTGATAAATGCCTGCGGAAATCCCGAGCGCGACCAACGCCACCGAGAGCACCCAGAACGAGGGCGCCAACGCGACCCCCACCAGCGATAGCGTGCATCCAATGGCGGCCAGCAGCAGCATGCTGCGCGAGCCGTACCGATCGGCCAGGCGTCCGGCGGGCACCGCGGCCAAACCGAACGCCAGTTGCATCAAATTCGCCACCCCCACAATCGCAAGCAGCGAAACGCCAAACTCGGCGCGAAGGTCGGTGAGCAGTGGCGGCAGCAGCAGAACAGCCGCATGCACCAAGCCATGCGTGATGGCGCTGGTCCAAGCGATCTTTCGGCTGAGGTTCTGCAAGCGACGTCCCGTTGGCTTTTCTACAACATCTTCGGCGCCCGTCGTGATTCCGGATTGTAAATCCGGCTCGCGGTCAGGCAACCTCGGCGCCTCGACGCTTAGTCTTGCGGGATGAACTTGACCTCGGTCACTTCGTACTCGCGCCCGCCCTTCGCGTTGCGCAGCACCACCGTGTCGCCTTCTTCTTTGCCGATCATGGCGCGGGCCAAGGGGGCCGAAATGGCGATCTTGCCCAGCTTGATGTCGGATTCGCAGTCGCCGACGATGGTGTAGGTCACCACCTCTTCGGTGTTTGGATCGGTCAGCTTCACCGTGGCCCCAAACACCACCTTGGTGCCGGAAAGCTTGCCTGGATCGATAACCTCCGACATGGCGATCATGCCTTCGAGCTCGCGCAGGCGCGTCTCAATGAAGCCCTGCTTTTCCTTGGCGGCGTGGTACTCGGCGTTTTCACGCAAGTCGCCGTGGGCGCGCGCCTCTTCGATGTCGAGCACGTTCTTGGGGCGCTCGAATTCTTTGAGATGCTTGAGCTCTTCGCGCAACGCTTGCAACCCCTTGGGGGTCATCGGATAGCGTTCAGCCATTGTTCTGGTACTCCTGCAACGAACACACCGTCATTCCCCCGTCACGCAACTTGGCAAGGGCACCCACAGCCGCACGCGCGGCCGACATCGTGGTGTAGTATGGCAGGCCTTTGACCAAAGCGGTGCGGCGGATCTCGAACGAGTCGCGAATCGCTTCAGCGCCTTGGGTTGTATTGATGACCATGTGAATGGCGCCGTCCACCATCTTATCAACGGCGTGGGGGCGGCCTTCGCGCACCTTGTTCACGCGTTCGGCGGCGATGCCGTTCTGCTTGAGATACTCCCAAGTGCCGTTCGTGGCGACGATCGAGTATTCCATGGCCAAAAGCTGCTGCGCCACCTTGACTGCCGAAGGCTTGTCGCGATCGTGCACTGAGATAAACACGGTGCCTTTGCGATCGAAGGGCAAGCGCGTGTTCGCGGCAATTTGGCTTTTGCCAAACGCCATTTCAAATGTGGTGTCGATGCCCATCACTTCGCCGGTGGACCGCATCTCGGGCCCGAGCAACGTATCCACACCTGGGAACTTCACGAACGGGAACACAGCCTCTTTGACCGCCACGTGCTTAGGCGTGACCTCTTTGACGCCCATTTGCTCAAGCGTCATCCCGATCGCGATCTTCGCCGCGATCTTCGCCAAGGGCACACCCGTGACTTTCGACACAAACGGCACCGTGCGAGAGGCGCGTGGGTTCACTTCAAGGATGTAAACGTCTTTGGTGTCACGTGGCACCGCGAACTGCACGTTCATGAGGCCACGTACGCCCAGCTCCATCGCCAAGGCACGCGCTTGAGTTTTTACGATCTCGATGACGTCGGCGGGCAACGAATAAGGAGGCAACGCACAGGCCGAATCGCCCGAGTGAATGCCGGCCTCTTCGATGTGCTCCATCACGCCGCCGATGATGGCTTGGTGGCCGTCGGACACCACATCAACGTCAAGCTCGATGGCGTCATCCAAGAACTGATCCACCAAGATCGGCGCGTTTTGATCGCCACCGCTGCCGCTGGCCAGCGACTCGCGGCGCGAGGCTTCCATGGCGCGGCCGACGAAGTGTTCAAGCCCGCCGCTGTCGTGCACCACTTCCATCGCGCGGCCACCCAAAACGTACGAAGGGCGCACCATCACGGGATACCCGATGCGTTCGGCAATCACGCGCGCCTCGGCCAAGCCGTGCGCTGTGCCCCACTGCGGGGCTTTGAGGCCAAGCTTGGTGACCAACTCGCCAAACCGCTGACGATCTTCGGCGCGGTCGATGGCGTCTGCGCTCGTGCCCAAAAGCTTCACGCCCGCTTGCTGCAGCGGCACCGCCAGGCGCAACGGCGTTTGGCCACCGAACTGCACGATGACGCCTTCGGGCTGTTCCACGCGCAAGATCTCCAACACGTCTTCACGCGTGAGCGGCTCGAAGTACAACCGATCCGACGTGTCGTAATCGGTCGACACGGTCTCAGGGTTGCAGTTGATCATGATCGTTTCGCAGCCTTCGGCCCGCAGCGCTTGCACCGCGTGCACGCAGCAGTAATCGAATTCGATGCCTTGGCCAATGCGGTTGGGGCCACCGCCCAAGATCGCCACTTTGCGCTTCTTGGTGGGCAGTGATTCGTTCTCGGGCAGCGTGCCGATGTCAGCCTGCACGGCGCCCGTTTCGTAACTTGAATAAAGGTAAGGCGTGTGGGCTTCGAATTCCGCCGCGCAGGTATCAACGCGCTTGAACACAGGCAACACATTGTGGCGGTGACGCGCCTGCCGCACGTCTTCTTCGCTGGTGTTGGTCAGCTTCGCCAGGCGGCGATCGGCCAACCCAACCTCTTTCGCGCTTTGCAAAGCCGCGCGGTCGTCGAGGAACTTGGCGCCTTTGCCGCGCACCGATTCTTCGGCAGCCACGATCTCCGTCATCTCCGTGAGGAACCAGGGATCAATGGCCGTTAATTGATGGGCTTCGTCCACCGACAACCCCAACCGAAGCGCCTCGGCGAGCAACCACAGGCGATCGGGCCCAGGCGTGGAGATGCTGCGCTTGAGCTCTTCAAGCGACGGCATCGGTTCGTTGTCTTTGCTGTAGTCAAAGCCCCATCGGCCAATCTCAAGCGAGCGCAAAGCTTTGCCGAGTGATTCTTTGAACGTGCGGCCCATGGCCATCACTTCGCCCACTGACTTCATCTGGGGGCCAAGCGTCGTGTCAGCGCCCGGGAACTTCTCGAAGGCAAACCGCGGCACCTTGGTGACCACGTAATCGATCGTGGGCTCAAAACACGCGGGTGTTTCGCGCGTGATGTCGTTCGTGATCTCGTCCAGCGTGTAACCAACCGCGAGTTTCGCGGCGATCTTGGCAATGGGGTAACCCGTGGCTTTCGAGGCCAACGCTGAACTGCGCGACACGCGTGGGTTCATCTCGATGACGATCACGTCACCCGTGCGCGGGTTCACCGCGAACTGAATGTTAGAACCACCGGTTTCGACGCCGATCTCGCGAATGACGGCGATCGAAGCGTCGCGCAGCGCCTGGTATTCCTTGTCGGTCAACGTCATCGCGGGCGCGATGGTGATCGAATCGCCCGTGTGAACGCCCATCGGATCCAGGTTCTCGATGCTGCAGATGATGACCGCGTTGTCGTTGCGGTCACGCATGATCTCAAGCTCGTATTCTTTCCAGCCCAGCACTGATTGCTCAACCAGCACTTCGCCGCGTGGGCTTTCTTGCAAGCCCCACAACATCTTGGAATCAAACTCTTCAGCGTTCCACGCGATGGCAGCGCCGGAGCCGCCCAGTGTGAACGAAGGCCGCAAAATCACAGGGAAGCCTTCGCCCGTTTCTTCGGCAAGCTGCCTTTGAATCTTGCGCGCCTCCTCCAATGAACGCGCGTAGCCCGAGCGTGGCACGTGCAAACCGATCTTGAACATGGCTTGCTTGAACAGCTCGCGGTCTTCGGCCTTCTCGATTGCATCCAGTTGCGCGCCGATAAGCTTCACGCCGTACTTTTCAAGCACGCCGGCCTTGCTCAGCGCCACCGCCAGGTTCAAAGCGGTTTGGCCGCCGAGCGTCGGCAGCAAGGCATCGGGGCGTTCGCGCTCAATGATCTTCGTGACGATCTCAACCGTCAGTGGCTCGACGTACGTGCGATCGGCCAACTCCGGATCGGTCATGATCGTCGCTGGGTTCGAGTTCACCAGCACCACGCGGTAACCTTCTTCGCGCAGGGCTTTCGCTCCCTGCGTTCCTGAATAGTCAAATTCGCAGGCCTGCCCGATCACGATGGGGCCCGAGCCGATGAGGAGGACGGTCTTGATGTCAGTTCGCTTTGGCATCGAATGGTTCCGGGGAGATCAAACTTAAATCGAGTTACTTCTTCTGAAAGAGGCCAGCTTTGTCCAGCTTGTAGGCGTCGGGCAGCTTCTTTTCAACGGCCGCGCGCATCTCGCCGACAGGCCATTTCAAATCGGCAAAGCCATCGGCGATGCGTTGGCGCAAGCGCAGGCTTTCTTCGGTGTCGGACGCGAACGCGGCCAACAAAGGTTGCGCGCTGACCTCGGCATTCTTGTGGGCCAGCAGCGTTTCGGCGGCCGTGTAGCGAACACCTTCGTCCATGTCTTGCAGATATGGCACCACCAAAGCCGAGATGGCTTCATGCTTCATGTGGCCGAGGTGCGAAAGAACCTGAATTTTTTTGGTGGGGTCGCGTTCATAGCCAGGCTCGTGGCGCTCCAGCACCTCTTTGAGGACTTGCAGCTCTTCATCCTTAGAAGAAGCCACCTGCCCCAGCACCCGCAGCGGCCACGACACAGAGTCGGCGCTTTTCAGGTAACGGCGCACGGCGGGCAGGGCGGCGGCGCCTTTGCTGACCAAGGCGTCGCAGACCCACTCCTTTTCGTGCTCGTCTTCAATGGATTTATCGTAGGCGAAGCCAAAACGGCGCATCATGCCGAATAAGGCTTCTTCCGATCCGTCTGCAAGGAGGTTCTCGAGTGCCCTTAAGCGGTCAGGGGACTGAGCATATTTATTTAGCGCGCGAGAGATCGTTTTTTCCCGCGATCTTTCCGCGCGCTCATCCTTGGACTTGAATATGTCCAGTAGGCCCATGTGAACTGGCGGCTTCTATATCATCAAAAACCGTCCCCGGGGCTGCGGAAGCAAGATTTTGCTTTGCGTCGTTTGCCCCCCCCGGTTGCGGGCGCTTGCTTGCCTGCAATCCCCTGGTAATGATTGTGGTCTGCCTTCGCGCCCTGCTTCTTGGCGGGGTGGCGGGTGGGCGTCGTGTGGGTGCAAAATCCTTGGCCGTGAGGCTCTCGTGGGTGGAAAACAGACTGAAGACACGTTGAAGGAGCCTTGGCGGACCTACCTTCGCCGCAAGGGCCTTAAAACAACCCTGCAGCGCGAAGCCATCGTCGACGCGTTCCTTGAATCGCAAGGCCACGTGGGCCTCGAGGACTTATTGTCCCGTGCGCGGGAAAAGAACCCTGGCGTGGGCCTCGCCACGGTCTACCGCACTGTAAAGCTGCTCGAAGAGGCTGGGATCGCGGCTTCACGCCAGTTTGGGTCGGGGCAAACGCTTTACGAGCTGGCTGTGGATGGCGAGCACCACGATCACATCATTTGCAAAGAATGTGGTTACATCGTTGAATTCGAGAACGACGAAATTGAGGCCTTGCAAGAGAAGATCGCCAAACGCCAAGGCTTCGTCATCGTCAACCACCGTCATGAGCTGTTTGGTTTGTGTGAAAAAGCGCGCGGTATGGAAGGGGGCGCTTGCCCCGCCGAACGCGCGCGCACGGGGCGTTAGGTCGCCCGCATGACGGCGGCCCCGCTGGAGGCGTCGGCCGCCGAACGCACGCAAACGGCAATTTCATTGCCTCCGCGGCGCCGGTCGTTGGGGCTGCGCATCCAGGTGCTTTTGGGCTTGGCGGTGGTGGCGTTGTTTGCGGTTATCTCAACGGGCGCGCTTTCCTTGTGGGCCGCGGCCGATGGTTTGCGTGAGCAAAGGGAATCGACGGTCAACGCGATCGCCAGCGCCGCGGCTTCAGCCATTTCATCGGCGCTACCCGCGCAGACGCTTTCGCGTGATTTTGCCGTTGTTGAGCGCCTGCAACCGATCTTGAGCCAATTGCTTGAAGGCAGCGGCCTGGTGGAAGTGTCGGTGATGGACGCGAACAAGCGGGTGGTGGCGTCGCGTCCTTTGCGCGATCCCGCAGACATCGATCCACCCGCGGCCCTCGCCACACTTTCAGGCGTGCCTTCGATTTTGCATTATCGAAAAAGTGGTGCGGGCCAAACGGAGCTGTTGGCATACGCCCCGGTGACAAGTGGCAAGCGGGTGATTGGCATCGTGCGTGTGGTGTTGCTTGCGCCGCCACCCATGATTGGTTTTCTGGCGAAGTCCGGCACGATCTTGGTGGGCCTGGCTTTGGGCAACGCCGTGCTGTTGGTGGCACTGGGGTACTTGTTGATCACTTCGCTGGTGGTGCGGCCGCTGCGTGCGGTGGAGCAGGCGACCGCGGGCGTTGGCAACCAAACGATCACGGCCATCACCATTGAGGGCCCGCGCGAGATCGAAAGTTTAGCCGCATCCTTCAATCGTATGACGGCATCGTTGGCCAGCCAGCGCGAACAATTGATTCGCACAGAAAAGCTGGCTTCCGTAGGGCAACTGGCGGCGGGCGTGGCGCACGAGATCGGCAATCCCCTGGCTGCTATCTTGGGTTACGCCGACATTCTTCGAGATGACGCCGCAGAGCCCGCGGCGCAAGTGCTGTCGGAAGCAGAGCGGCTGAACATCAGTGAACGCATCAAAAGCGAAACGCAGCGGATCCATCGCACGATTTCGGACCTGCTCGAATATTCGCGACCCAGCCGTGATGAGGCGCGCCCGACGGATTTGTTGGTGGTTGTGAAGGCGGCACGCGATTTGGTGGCGCCTATGGGCAGCCGGCTTCGCGGAGCCACGGTCGTGATCGAGGGCGTGGACGATCCCGAGAGGTGGCCTCATGTTGTGGCTGCACCCGAGCGGCTGAAACAAGTGTTGGTGAACCTGCTGTTGAACGCCGCGGACGCGATGCCAAATGAAGGCACAATCACGATCAGTGCGTCGGCGGCGCTACCCGAGCGCGTGGAACTGCGAGTGAGTGACACCGGTCCGGGGGTTCCACCAGAGTTGCGCCGGAGAATCTTCGATCCTTTCTTCACGACCAAAGAACCCGGCAAGGGCACGGGCCTGGGCCTCTCGATCAGCCGATCAATCGTCGAGACGTTCGGCGGCACGCTGGAGTTGCAAGCCCCATCGGCGGAGATAGGCGGGGCCACGTTTGTTGTTTCGTTGCTGGCCGCGCATAGCGCAGGGCCGACGTAACAATGACGGTATGATGGTTGCAGAAAAGAAGCCGCAGATGTCGAAAGTGTCAACGCGGCGCCAATGGGGAGGGGGATTCGGCTTTTCCGGCACGTTAGCCGCGACGTGGCCGCCCTGGATCCGTCGCCGCGTCCACACGATTGTTCTCGCTGCGGCTTTCGCGTGCGGCGCGTTGGTTCCGCGAGATGTGCTCGCGTGCTCGGCCTTGCAGTACTGGATCACCGGTCGGTTCGCGGGATCAACTCTAGACATCGAAGTCTATTACCAGGGGGGAACGGGCTCCGTGCACATGAGAAATCAGGGGCCCGACGGCGGGGGGCCTTTTGATGCGAATTTCGCACCGGTGATGCCAACGAACTTGGCGCTGCGGACCTCCGAAGGGGTGAACGTGCCCGTGCGTTACGAATACTATGCCGATCAACGCCCTACCTTCTTTATATACACGCTGATTCCCGCCTCCCTCGCGCCAAACACAGCCTATGAAATCACAGACCTCATTGCTTCGGTTCCCTGCGGGAATGGGTCAATCGATCCCTGCCGGTGGGGCGATCCCGTGGTTATCGGTACGTTCACCACGTCAGCCGTTGCCGACGAACGTCCACCCACGAAGCCAGGCAAGCCAACGGTTAAGTTCGCGGACGACAAATGCGACAACGATTCGTGTTGTGGACCATACGCTGCGCGTATTGCAAGCGTCTCATGGCCTTCTTCGATCGACCCCGATACAGGCAAACCCGTGGCGCATGTATTGTCCAAAGACAACAAGGTTATCGCGCAGAAGTTAGGCGACTCTATTGCCCTGAACGTGTGCGGCCGCAGTCCTTTTGCACTCAACGTATCGCCGTCAGACTTTACGGCACGAGCGACAGGGACCTATACGATCCGAGCCATCGATCGTACGGGTGCATTGTCCACGGAGTCGAGTTCCTTCGAGATCCCCTCGGATATCTGCGAGGATTTTGCAGCGTCGGATCGCGGCTGTTCCTACGGTGGCCATGGCAACAGCTCACGCCCGTCGTGCGCAATCCTGTTGCTTGCAACCTTCCTATTCGTTCGGCGGCGGCCGGTGTAGAGAGCGAACGAGGACTCTGCCTACTTGGAAACGAGACGAACGTTGTCGCCCAACTTGACCACCCATGGCCTCGTGGTCTTCTCGGCGGTGATTAGCGCCGCATCGAGCGACCGACTAAGCGCGATGTACACGGCGTCGTACATGGTGGCGTCATACTCGAACGCGCACTCCAGTGTTTTGTGGCGATCGGGCTCCATTGTCACAAGAGGTGCCTCCAAGTGCACTTGGTAGATCTCTTGCGCCAGCGCTTGTTGGAGTTCACCGCGACGGACGTACGTGCGAAGGACGTTGCCGAACTCCCAGTAGTGAAGTGAGGGCACGCAGACATTGGCTTCGTCGTTCAACAAGCGGCGCTGCCATTGCCTGGCCTCAGAAGAGAATGCCTCTGGCAGGTACCAGGCTATAGCCACGCTTGTATCGAGAACATACGTAGCCATCGTTACCGGTCGCGATCCCTACGAACGATGTCGTGCGCACTTTCGCGCGGAGCGACGGATGCGAGCTTCTGCTGCAATTCCAGTACGCGACGTTCGTAGCTGGCCCGGCGCCGCTCACCTTGGCGACTCTCCACGAAGAAGCGCATGCACTGTTCTATGAGTGCCGACTTCGTAGTTACCGTAGAAAGCTTCATTGCTTCCTCAACTAACGCGTCGTTCAGCACAACGTTCGTCCGCATACACGATAGGATACACCGAGTGTATTGAGCCGGCCACACCTAAGGAAGCGCTCCCACTTGTGACGTTCACCACACGATGACATACTGCGCCCCTATGAAGATGAACTATGTTGTGACGGGATGCGGCTTGTTGATGTTGTCGGCTGCGATTGTGATTAGCTGTGGTGATTCAGGAGGCGGCGACGATGACACGGGCGGAGGGGGCGGTGGCTCAGCGGGCTCCGATTCTGGCGGTGGAGGAACAAACACCGCTGGCAAAGGTGGCGTTGGTTCGGGGGGCGCTGGCGGTAAAGGCGGCTCAGCGGGCGGTATGGCCGGCTCTGGGGGATCTGCCGGCGGCACCGCTGGTTCATCGGGCGGTATGGCGGGATCTGCGGGCGGCATGGCCGGAGCCGCGGGCAACGGCATGGGTGGAATGACGGTGGATGCCGGGGTGGACGCGGCCGCGATGGACGCCAATGTCATGGATGGCTCGGCGGCTGACACAGGTACGGACAGCGGCGTGGACGCGATGCCTGTTCCGGGCCTCATCGCATACGATCCCTTTGGTAGCACGGGACGCTTGAATGCATCGGCAGCGGGTTTTGGCTGGCAAAGCGGTTGGGATGTTCAAAGTGACGAAATCACCATGCCTGGTTTTGAGCTCGCAGCGGCGATGCCGTTGACATACCTGACGCTGCAAAGGACGCCGGGGCATGCCACGGGTGGCCAAGCGTATCGGTCCTCTGGAAGGCGTTTCGATGTTGGCGCTCAGGGCGTGTTCAAAGACTACTTGAAGGATGGCTTCATCGGCGCCGTTGACAAGTCGTTGTGGCTTAGCTTTTTGTTCCGCCGCGACGCTGATGGCGATGGTGACTCGCACGTGTCCTTTGGTGCGAACAACGTGCCGTGGGACAACAACTCAGACGGTGGCGGAAAGTTTGCGGTTGGTTTCTTCGGCGCTGCATCGAAGACGGGCGACGTTGGCTATTGGAGCCTGCGCGGCCGAAACGCCGAAACGCCAATCAAGACGAGCGCCGTTGTCACCAAGGGGCAAGCGGTCTTCATGGTCCTCAACGTTTCGTTTACGGCAACCGGTGGCTCGGTGAAGTTGTACGTCAATCCCACGTCTTTAGGGGGCCAGGCTCCCGCGACGGTGAGCGCGGAATTCACCGCGACCACCGCACTCGATTTTAGGAACATCACCTGGTATCCAGGATCCAATCCTGCCAACGGCGCGATCGACGAAGTTCGCGTAGGGATGACCTACGCGTCTGTGACGCCCACCAATTAAGGTGTGGAGGCTCATCGCCCAGGCGTTTCACAGCCTGGGCCGCTTGAACGTGCGGTGGTAAAGCGATCCGCACTTATGCACGGACTCACGCGTGGCTGCTTTCACCGTTGGTGTGCGGCCACGCCTTCTTTCTTGCGCGATCTCGAAAAACGCGCGTAAAATGCCGCCCTCAATGGGCAAAAACAGCAAGATCAGGATGATGTGGGTGGCCACCGCGTGTGCAACGTTGGGCCTGGTTGGATGTGGCGATGAGGACGGCTTGTCGCCTTATGACGCCGCCGTGGTATCCGATGGCGGCGACGCTGCTGGTGGCAGCACGCCGATGGCCGACGCTGCTGGTGGCAGCACGCCGATGGCTGACGCTGGTACGGATGCCGTGATCGTTGATGCAGCCGGTGACGGCGCTGTGGGGGACGCGTTGGGTGATGGCGGCGGTGATGCTGCTGGCCCAACCGCTCAATAGTTGCGTAGCTCGTACCCGTGAACACCGTTCTTTGTGTGCGGCAATTGACGCCGATCCAGACGGCATCGATGTTGTGACCGCGTGGATCAAAGCGACGCCGCCAGTGTTATAACGCCGCAGCAGTTGGCGTTCACTGGCCCGCGTCGACGAAGGTGCAGTTGGTGTCGAAATCCATGGTGCTTGGGTTCCACGGACAAACTCGAATGGTGCGCCCGCACACGGGAACGTCGTCAGGAATGCCGTCGTTGTTTTCATCAACAACGCCTGCCTTAGCCGAGGCCACAATGGAAAGGTTATCAAACGCGGCGTATCCGCTTTGAAGAAGGTCGAACACAACCGATACACGCGCTGTTGTGGCCTGGCTGGCATCCAAGCTGACAACCCCGTATTTCCACGCAAACGTCCACGGATCCGCTGGCGCGTCGCCCGTAATCATCCCTTCATCCAAAAGCTTGCCTGGCGTCGAAAAATTGTGGACGCCCGTTGTGGTTTCATAGAGCGACACCTTCATCACAGGTCGTGCCACGCCGAAGGGCCCGCCGCAGCCGTTGACGTCGATGGCGGAAAGAACTAGCCCCACGTTAAGAAACGGCTTGCCCGTAACATCAAACGTCAATGAAAGCCGATCGTCTTGCAGTGTGGAAAGCATGCCGAGAGCAAACTTGCCGCCCGTGCCTGCAGGGTTTTTATAAAGCTTGGACGGATCGTTGATGATGACGCCTTCAACTGTGTTCACTTGGTTGAACGCAAAGGCAGGTGTTCCGTAAAGGAAGTTGATTCCGCGCGCATCGAGCGCGTGGGGGCAGTCCACGGCCAGCGTCACATTGGGCGTCTCGAAGTCGTTTGTGTAAAGCACGCGGCTTTGCAGCTCGCTCGCGTTGGCGTCACGGATCGAGGCTGGGTCGATGCAGAACGCATCCGCTGCGCTGCCATCAAGAGCGCTTGTGATGCCGCCGTCAGCAGCGTCACTCTTGAGGCCATCGAAAGCGTCGCTTGCCAAGCCGTCGAATTGGCCCATGGCCGCGTCACCGCCGCTTTGCCCACGACCACTGGTTTCGTCGTCGCAGGCGATGGCTGTCATGCTCAAACACCACATCACCCCTGCCACTCGCTTTAGCCATGGCCTCGTTCCTGTGCCCATGGCCTAGGGCCATAGCACGGTGGGGTGGATTTTGCTTTGGCTTCGCTCAGTGTTGGTGGCTGCCGGGCGTGTGAACGTGTCCGTGCGCGACTTCTTCTTCAGAGGCGTCACGGATGCCAACGACTTTGACGGCAAAGTTCAAGACGATGCCCGCCAACGGGTGGTTCGCATCAACCGTGCAGTAATCGCCTGCCACGGAGAGAACCGTGACAATGCGTGGGCCCTCGGGGGTCATCGCCCGGTAGCGCTGCCCCACGGCCACGCGCTTATCGGCGGAGAGCTTGCGGGCGGGCATCTTGCGGATCGCGTTGTCATCGCGCGTGCCATAGCCCTCTTCGGGTTGCACAGTGACCTCGACCGAATCGCCTTCGGATTTGCCCTCAAGCGCCTTTTCAAGGCCGGGCACGATGTTCGAGGCGCCGTGCAGGTAAAGCAAAGGCTCGCCGCCGTCGGACGTGTCCAGGACTTTCCCGTCCGTGTCCTTGAGGGTGTACTCGATGGAAACCACTTTGTTTGCCGCGATCTGCATCCTGGGAATGTAACAGGGGTTTGGGCCGCGTGAAGATTTGCCAAATATTTTTGCGACGAGTCGCTTGCCATGCCCTCATGCCTGGCCAAGCATGGGCTGCAAACAAGGAGAGAAGCTGTGGAACTAAACGGAATCTTCAAGAACGGACGTTGGGCGACCGGGGTGACCGTCTTCGGACTGGGTGCACTGCTTGCGGGGTGTGGTGAGCAAGAGAGCCCATCTGACATCGCCGCCGAGACGGCCTTGGTGCAGGTCGCATTAACCTCCGTGCCCAAGGATGTGGCCTGCGTGCGTGCCACCGTCACGGGTCGCTCGCGCACGGTTGTGCGCACCCACGACGTCAAGCCAGGGTCACCCTCCACATTCACGATTCAGGGTTTGCCGACAGGCGGTGTGACGTTCGATATGGACGCCTTCTCGGGCGCCTGCCCGCAAGGGCCCAAGGACAGCACTCCGTCTTGGATCTCGGACACACAGAACCTGATCCTGCAAGGCGGCCTGCGAACGTCAGTGTCGGTGGTGCTGCGGCCCAACGGCGTTGTGGACGTCAAGGCTGACTTCCAGCCCGACGAAGTTCCACCGCCGCCGGTCGCTCTGCAGTTCTTCCCAGCCGCTTTTGACTTTGGTCCCGTGCCCGTCGGTGGTTCCAGGATCGCCTTTTTTAGGCTGTCCAATCCCTCGACCGCGCAGCTGTCGCCTCCTCAAATCCTTTTGAAGAGCCTGTCTGAGTTCGCCATCACCCAGAACAATTGCCGGATGCCCTTGCCCCCGGGCGGAGTTTGCGATGTCACGGTGACATTCTCGCCAACCGTTCCTTCACAACGCTCGTTCGCCAGCCTCATCGCCACATCGGACGGCGCATTTGCCTCGGCCGAAATTTCGGGTTCGTCCTTGGGCGGCCCCCCACCGCCGCCCGCGGGTCTTATCGGTCACTGGAGCTTTGACGGGGTGATGGGATCCTTCGTTCCAGATCAGTCTGGCTTTGGCAACAACGGTGAGGTGACTTTGGGATCCAGCCCCAACCGAATGCCTGTGCCGGCCACGATCGCTCCGGGAAAGATTGGTGCAGCGCTTGATCTCTCTGCACCGCAAACTTCGGTGCGGGTGCGCCGCTCGGATTCAATCGATTCTACGGGCGTCAATGGCGCCTTCACAGTGGCCGCGTGGGTGAACCCAGGCCCTGTGAGTGTGTTTGAAGAGCTTCAGCAAGTGATTGCGCGCCAGGAGGCGGACACCGCTTTCCAACATTTTGCGCTTGGACTGAAAGTGGGCAAGCCGATCGCGGGTGTTCATTTCTTCTTCGCAGAAGCGCCTCAGGCAATTCCGGCCGGCCAATGGGCGCATCTGGCCGCCACGTACGATGGCATCACGTTGAACTTGTTCGTCAACGGTATGCAGGCCTCGTCGCTCGACATCGGTTGGCCGATTGCTGCCGACACCACGGACACCATCATCGGTGGCGCCGGCGCACTTGATATGGTCAAGCAGTTCTTCGGTGGCCTGGTCGATGAAGTGCGCTTGTACAACACCAACTTGTCACCGCAGCAAATTGCCGAGCTGGCTGCGAGCGGCAAGTAGCTGTTTTGGTCGGTGGCACAAAACGCCTGGGTGACTCGTTTCACCTGGGCGTTTTGCTTTTCAGCCGTTGGCATCCACAAGCGATTGCAACAGGCGTAGGGCCTGAGTGATCTTCGCCAGAAACGAAGCGTTGTGTGGAATCACGTGAAAATGCGGGTGGGCTGACCAGATCGCCTGCAATTTGCGATCGAGCAGCAATGCTTCTTTCAACGTTTCGTTGCGCACGGGATTGCCACCTTCGATGGCTATGCCGCCCGCAGCCGCGCTCTCGAAATGGATGACCGCATCGTAACGCTCAAACTCCCGCGCCAGCGTGGTGCCCATGGCGTTGAAAAAATCATCGGGAGAGCCGGGCCAATACGCGGCGCCGTCGATGGTTCCACGATCGCAAAGCAGAACGCGATCTGGATAAAGGCGCGCTTGCACGTCTTCCAGATTTCTTTGCACGTGGAAAATGGCTTGCTGGGTGGACCGGCGCGCGTGTTCGAGCGCGGGGCGAGGAAAGCCACCGCCATACAGAATGGTCGCGGCTTCGGGCACCACCACGACGCGATCGCCGATCTCGCGGCGGAACATATCTGCCGCCGTGCTCTTGCCGCCTCCGGGCCCGCCTGTCAGCACAATGCGTGTGCGGCCGTTGTGTTCCGCTTCGGTCATCATTGTTTTACGCTAATGCAGCTGCCCTGCCAGCCGTTGCCGTCGCCCGACCAGCAGAAACATAACGCCCGCCAAGCCGAAAGCCACCACCGTGACCAGCAACGCGTTGCCCACGGACGTAAAGCCCGAGATGTATCCGACCACCGTCGCCGCCGGCGCATCACCCAGGACGTGCACCGAAAACAGGAACACGGCTTGTAAGGTGGCCGCGTATTGCGGTGGTGCCAATTGATCCACAACCACCGCCGCGGGGCCGTTATAGATAGACAGCAAGAACACAACGCAAGCGGTGAGAATGGCGAACGCCACGGGTTGTCGCACGGTTAAGCAGCCTATGCCCACGGGGATGGCTGCCAACAGCGAGATGCCCATGACAAACGCGTGCCCGCCCGTGCGGCGGTGGCCCATCCAATCTCCCAAGTAGCCGCCCGTGATGACGCCGCCGATGCCGCAGCCAAGGCCAATGCACAACATCAAGATGCTGCCACCCACCACCGAAAAGCCGCGTTCATCGATGATCAACCAACGTGCCCAGAACAGCAGTCCGGCTGCCGCGAAAGTGACGAGCACGCCGCCCAAGGTCATCAGCAAATAAGTGGGGTGCAGAAGATAGGCGCGTGTGGGTTGCACGTGCGGCCTGGGTAAACGAGAGGGCGCCGCCACAAACACGGTAAGCAAGGCCAGCAACAACGATGGTGCCCCGGCGATCCAAAACACGCCTCGCCAGCCAATCGAGGGCGCCAAGATGGCGCCCAAAAACAGACCCATGCTGCCGCCCACGGCCATCCCTGCGTTGTAGATGCCAAGCGAACGTCCTTGCGCTTTGGGATCGGCCGCCGCGCACAGCAGAATGATGGCGCTGGGTCCATACGCGCCTTCGCCCACACCCACAAGCGCACGGAACACCAGCAACACCGGAAACGAAGTGGCCAACGCCGAACCGATCGTGGCCACGGCCCAGATGAACACGCCGCCGAAGATCACCCGGCGTGGTCCAAACCGATCGGCGATCGGCCCCGAAGCCAGTGAGGCAACCGCGAACACCACAAGGTTCACGAGCGACAACAGCCCGAGATGAAACTTTGAAATGCCAAAGCTCTCAGCGATGAACGGCGTCATGCTGTAGACCACTTGGCGGTCCATGTAATTAAAGAAGTTTACGGCCGTCAGAAGCGGCAAGGGTCGAAGGCCCCGCGCAGGAACCACGGTCGGAACGGCAACAGGTATCGTCACCCCCATGGTCTGCCACCGCTCATGTCCAAGGTGAAGCTTTTTTTGCTGCATTTAGTGTGGATCGGCCAAAGCCGCTCGGTAATCGGCCTTGGCGCGCAGCCACGTACCGAGCGCTTCTGCTTCCACCAGGGCCGCGTCCGCGCTGGCCTGCTCGCGCAGGTTCACGAGCAACAGATTGCTTTCGCCCAACTCGAAACGGGTTCGTTCTGCCTTTTCAAGCTGGATGGCCAGGCCGCGTTGTCGCCGCGCCAGCCCCACGCGCTTCCAAGCGGCCTCAAGCGCCGACAAGCTGTCGCGCACTTCAGCTTCGATGCGGTCTTTGGCCATTTGCTCCTCTGCGCGCAGGCGCTCAATGCCGGCCATGGCCGCTTGCTCACGCCCGGTTGCCACACGCCTTTGCAATGGAACATCAAGCATGACGTTGGCGGCGACCTCCGTGCGCGCAAAGCGCGGATCGCCTTGACCTAAATCGCGCGAAGCCACCACTCCCACATCGAGGCCCGGCAGCTTCTGGTTTTTGGCCCACGTCCGTTCAAGCTCCAACTGTTGACGTTGGGCGCGCAATCGCAGCATCTCCGGTCTTTGTGATAGCGCACGTTCCAACTCACCGGCCAACGGCGCGTCGTGCAGATGCTGCGGCTCTGGCAGCGACAACGGCAGACGTGAAGGCGCGGGCCGCACGGGTTCACCTTGCGAATCGCGCACGAACAACGACAACGCAATGGCTGCTTGATCGAGCGAACGCGTGAAGGCCACCACCCGCTCGGTGCGTTCGGCAATCGCTCGTTCATTGTCGACCTTGTCGATTTGGGCCACGTCGCCGGCTTGGCTGCGTCTATGTACGGCCTCATCGCGCGCCTCCGCAATGCCAAGTAATTCTTTCGCGATGGCCAAACGCCGCCCCGCCATCACCCAATCCCAATAGCGATAGGCAGCCGCGCGCAACACATCAATGCGCACCAAGGCCAGGTCTCCATCCGCCACTTTTTGTCCAAGCTTTGCCTGTTCAATGCTCGCGCGTCTGCGGTCAATGGGGCCGTTTCGCAGCAGCGGTACGGAGACGCCCGCCCGCAGTTCGCCACCGCGAGCCGTTTCAACGTTGCCGTAATACGGTGGCACATCGCCGCGCCCCCACCGGTAACCGCCAAACACATTCGTGCCCCACAGTGTTGTTGGTTGCTCGATGACAGAATCGATCGTGTAGTAGGGGTAATAAGCGGGTGCAAAAGAGTTCGCGCGCGTTTTCCAGGACGGATCGAATCCGCCTTCGGCCGATAGCAGGTCCGCCGACGCCACAAGCCGCCTCTGTTCCGCGGCCGCCAGCAAAGGATACGCACGAGTCGTCGACGACAGCACGTCCTCAAGAGTGAGCGGCGACTCGATCTCCGTGTTAGCTGCCACCGTGATGGCAAATAGGCCAATCGCCCAGCTCATAAGGACTCCTTGGCCTTGCTTTCGTCGGTCTTGCGGTCGTGCCCCTCTTTGGTGGTTGGCTTGCCCTTCTTGGCGGGTGTTTCTGTCTTGTGCGTGTCGTGAAGAATCATGGGCGGAAAGCCGTTCCAGTTTCGCCACAGCTCAAAGCCCAAGCGCACGCGGTTCAGCAACACCCAGCCCTTGGTGTGCACGCCTTGGCGAAGGTAACGAATGTCTGGCCACGGTTCTGAGGTGTCCGGCGATACGACGATGCGAAAATCGCCATGGCCGTTGTCGGTGGCATCCACAAATGAAACCACGCCACCGAAGGTGCCCACGGCCACGGAGGGCCAGCCCGAAAACTGAATCGCAGGCCAGCCTTCAAATTGCAAACGGACGTGACGCCCAGGCGAGATCAAGGGCGCGTCGTTTCCGTCGACCCACATTTCCACGGCACGTTGTTCGGTGTCAGGCACCAGTACCAACAGCGGATCTCCGGCTTTCACCATCTCGGCGCTTTCGCCCACCAGCTGGCGAAGCACGGTGCCCGCGCGTGGCGCGTACAACACCTGCGATTGCTGTCGCGAGCGGCGCACTTCGATGCGGTTAAGCTCCGCTTCAGAGTGGGCCACGTCTTCGAGCGCCTTCGCGTAGTCAGCGCGCGCGGATTCAATCGTGGCCCCGATGTCCGTGCCCACCTTGCCTTGATCGGCCTTAAGAGCCAGTAGTTCGTTCTCTGCGGCGCTTACGGCCGCGAGGGCGCGATCCACGTCGGTGCGCCGCTGCGCGGCCTCAAGTTCCGCCAATTCGTGCGCACGCTTGGACGCAAGGCCTTCGTTCATGAGCTTGTGTTGCCGCTCAAGGTTTAGCTTTGCGGTTTTGTCTGCCGCGCGAGCGGCGTCTAACGCTTGTAGCGCAGAGGCCTTGCGATCTTGGGCCATCTGCACGCGTGCTTGCGCGGCCGTCGTGCCCAAAGACTTTGATTCGGAAAGCGAGCGAATGCGATCCTGCACGGTGGCTGCGCGTTCCTTTGCGCGCGCGAGCTTGTCTTTCGTGGCGTTGATCTCGGCCGTGATGCGTTCGATCAGTTGCGGATCGTTGTCGCTTATCTCAAGTAAGCGATCGCCCGCCGCCACGCGTGCGCCTTCTTGAACCCACCAGCGCACGATGCGGCCTTCGAGTGGCGCTTGAATCGACTGCTGCCGTTCAAGTGGCGTAAACGCGATCACACGACCGTCACCTTTGACTGACTGCTGCCATGGCACAAACGCCAATGCCAAGCAGAAAAGAAACCCCAAGCACACCAAAGTTGTGGCCACCCGCGCGGGCGTTCGTGGTGATCTCACAAGGCGAAGGGCGGGAAAGTCGTCCTTGGCAAGCGCGGCGAATACCGTGTCTTGCTTGCGCGGCTTCATCGTGCACCTCCCAATGGCACGGCAGGCGAGGGGTTGGGTGGCTGACCAAGTGCCCCAAGGTCAACAGCACGCGAACACGCGGCAATCACCTGGGGGTCGTGCGACACGAGCAGCACTGTCCACGGGGCTTTGGGACCTAAGATGGCCTCGATAATTTTCGTGCGGCTGTGGCTGGCGATGGTGTCCAAAGTTTCGCGAACCAAGAGCAACCGCGGTTTCACCACAAGCGCCCGCGCCAACACCAACCGACGCGCTTGACCGCTCGATAGCGGGGCACCGCTGGGAACGAGGTGAGTGTTGAGGCCCTCCGGCAAGTTCAACACATCATCCAAAAGGTTCACGGTGCGCAGAGCGTCTCGAACTTCATCCGGCGTGACCTCAATGCGGCCGAGGCGCAGGTTCTCAACGATGGTGCCATCGATAATTTCAACGCCATTGAGCATGAGAACATCGTGGCGCAGCGATTCCAATCGCAGGTCGCGCAGGTCGATGTCGTCAAGAAGCACAGCGCCGCTGGTGGGTGTGCGCATGCCAAAGGCGACCTCCAGCAAAGTGCCTTTGCCTCCGCCGCTGCTTCCTACGAGAGCCAGTCGTTCGCCAGGGGCGACGTCCAAGTTTAACCCAACCAGCGATTTGTGGCCGCCGGGATAAACATAGGTGACGTTGCGCAACGACAAGGCCGCGCTTTGTTGCTTCGCGGGCAGCATCTCGCCCTGTTCGCGCTCAAGGGGCAAATCGATGAGCGACCCTAGCTTGTCGAGGCCAGCCATCATCTTGTAAAAATCGCCGAAAGTGCGCGCCAGTTTGCCGAAGCCCGCCACCACCGATGTTACGACGAGTTCAGCTGCGACCAATTGACCTAACGTCAATTGCCGCTGCATGACCAGCCAGCCGCCGAGGCCCAACAGCACAGTGCTCGCGAGAACCTGCGTCATCAGCATTCCACTCATCTGTCGCAGCAGTACGCCGAAGTGCTTTGTGCGCGCCTGAAGGTAATCCTTGGCCAAGGAATCGGCTTTGCGAATGGCGAACTTGGCGCCGCCAGCGGCGCGAAATGTGGCCGGAGTGCGTGCTAGCTCTTGCAGCCATGCGGCCACCTCGTATTTGGCCTTGGATTCTTTAATCGCGGTGGGCGTGCCACTTCGGCCAAGCACAAAAACGATGAAGCTTAGAGCTCCAATCAACAGGACATCAAAGGCCAGTAAGACTGGATGATAAAACGCCAACAGCAGCATGCCCGTGCCCGCCTGCAGCAGCAAAGCCAGTCCATCCAGCAACAACGACGACGTGCTTTTTTGAAGTGTCAGCACGTCAAAGAACCGGTTGACCAAAGCCGGGCCATACTTGCCCTCAAATGCGTCGATCCGTACCCGCGGGAGGCGAAAGGCCAAGTCGGCAGCCACGCGCACAAACAACCGGCGCTGTATGATCTCCACCACGTAAAACTGTAGGATTCGCAAAATGGCTGCGGCGATGAGGCACGCCATCAATACCAGGGACAGCACCAGGAGGGGCTGGATCAAAGAGCCGAAGGCCACCGTATTGACCAGTGACTGCACGGCAACAGGCGCTGCCAAGCTGATGAGACCTACGCCAATGGCGTACACAACCACCACCCAAAGATCATTTCGCTCCGTGCGAATCAAAGCGCGTAAGCGTGCCCACGGCGAAGCGGGCGATGTCCGCTTGGCCTCTTCTGGGACCCGTAAGGCGTCAAGAGGGGCTGCCAATTCGCCGAACACAACCGTCACGGCTTCGGAAGCGTCTTTGATGCCCAGAAGCGCCGTTAACTCATTCATCGTCATCCAGCCGTCCTGGTCGCTGGCGACTGACGACACCACACGGACTTTGTGGCCGGACCTCTGACACAGCGCCACCAGTCGCGCGGCGCCGCCGCCATGCGCGCGGAGAATCAAATTAGCGCCTGGCGTCAAGAGTGAAAGTGCCTGATCAAGCGGTTCGTTCACCGCCGACAGGCGAAGTCCCACGGCCGTCGCAGCCGTCCGCAGGCGTGTACACCAAGGTTCTGCGTGCTGGTTGTCGGCCGCGCGGTGCGCATGCGCGACGGCAGTCCGCGTGACCTCTGCAGGCACGGAGGCGCCGTGACAGGCGGCCAAATGATCGAGCGCCCAGACCGTCATCTCATGCTCGACTGTGTCGTCAAGCCAAAGGGTGGTGGGTGGGGGGGCGGGTGGCGGGGCGTCGTCGTTGGGCATGGGCGGCGGGGGATGCGCAGTGTAACTCATGGACACGCCCTGTTTCTTCCCACCTAAACAATTGATAATTCGATGCGGGTCCATGGGGAAAAGCGATGGGATGCTTCGAACGAACGAAAAAGGGCGTCCCCGCGGACGCCCTCTTCTGAGTTTCTGTGTTTCGCCAGACTTACGAGCTGGTCACAACCACGCCGAGGACCGATTGGAACCAGGTGTCTGCTCCGGCGCCGTCGCGGTCGGTGAAGATCTGCTCCTTCGACTTCTCGAAGCGGTTGTCCCAGCGAAGGATCAACTTGCCGGAAGCGTCGGGCTTGTACTCGAAGGTGCCCGTGGCCGTGATCACATTGTTGTCGCCTGCGGCCCAGATGAGCCCATCAGGGTCGCCCAAGTACTCGAGGCGGGCGGCCACGCCCAACTCATCAGTGAGGCCGATGCGCGCCGCGAGGCTGCCGCCGTAGAATTGCGCCTCCTCATCCTTGGCGAAGTCGCCGTTGAGGACCAGGCTCACGTTGCCGAAAGATGCGGTGGCAACCAAGTCCACGAAGTGGTCGAAGTAAACGTCGGTGTCTGGATCAAGCGAGCCAAGGTAGCCAAGCAGCACCGCGATGTTGTCTTTCGCGTAAGCCGCTTGCACGCCAATGGAGGGACGCTCTTTGCCGCCATCGATCTCGTTGTTCACACCGTTGACGACCATACCCGTGAAAGACAGCTCATCGCTGATGGTGTATTTCGCGCGGACACCGGTGTGCCAGAACGGTTGCATTGCGTAGTAAAGACCGCCGCGGGTGTAGTTGAGGTTCTTCCAGCTCTCCGCAACCTCAGCGCCGTAGATCGTGGAGAATTGGCCGAAGTCGATGGCCAACGCCGTCGTTGGCTTGTAGGTCAAGTACGCTTGCGTGATGTTGTCGATGCCCGTGGGGCCTTTGTCTGCCGCGTAGAAGATGGGCACAGACGGACCGAAGCGCAGCGATGTCGTCGCACCGAACTTCTCGGTGTTGTACGTGAGATCCGCACCGAAGAACGACAACCCGAAACCGTTGTACCGGTTGTAGGCGCGGTGGGATGGGGCTTTGTTCATGCCGCCCGGGATGAAGGCGTTTACGTCGTTCTTGCTCGTGCTCCAGTTGTAAAAGGCGTCGGCGAAGATCGAGACTTGTACGCCACTGTCGGCGGCGGGGGCTGCTGCTGCTGGTTCGGCTGGCGCAACAACCGCGGGCGTCATCGGCGAGGGTGGAGCGGCTTCCGTGGGTGCGGGTGGCGCTGCTTCCGGTACTGCGTCTTGTGCGAATGCAGAGCCGCCAAGAAGCGTGGTTACTAGAGCTGCTGAAAGAATGCGAGTCATTGAAGCTTTCTCCCTATGGGGTTGGTTGGTGTACGCATCGAACGTAGTGACCGGAACACGCCCCGTAAAGCACGCGAAAGCGTTCGGAAACAGATTTAGCCACAGAGAAATCGCTTAGAAACTTGCCCGAAACCTGGAGGGTATGAAGCCCGCAGCAATTGAAAGTTTCTACGAAGAATCAAGCCAGAAATTCGACTTTCACGCAGGTGTCCGAAGGTCTCTGAACCGCTGCGGTGGCCGCCGCTAGAAACTCGCATCTAGTTGCAACCTAACGACTTGCCACAGATCCACGTCTGCAGACCCAAAGCGCGCGGCGTAGTCGGCCTGCAATTTCAGGAAGTGCCCGTTGAGGTAGACGTTGATGCCACCTCCCACTTCACGACCCTGCCTCTGCACCAAGCTCACGAGGGTAGGGTCTGTGTTTCCAATCGTGCGTAGTTCATCCCAACGCGCCGCCACTTCGACGCGCGATGTGATCATCACGCCTGCTTGAAAAAGGTAGCCCCAACCCGAACGCGACCATTCTTTCACGTTTGTGGTGCCCACCAGTTTGGTCTTTGAATCCACCCGCGCTTGCCGTGTGAGCGCTTCGGCCATCAACGAAACGCCGTGCCACTTGAACACCAAGTCCGCCGCCGCGTACTTGTAGTCGAACGTGAACTGTTGGTAGGCCGTCCCGATCGTTCCTCGGTTGCGATCGGCGTTGTCGCCGAACGCGGCAGCCAGGCCCAACGCGAGGCGCGGCTTGGCAAGCCGTTGCAGGTCGCCTTCTACATCGTCATCGAATGGGCCGAACGGCTTAAAACCAACGCGGCCCGTATAGAGGTAACCATTACGCCGCACCGCTGGCGCCACAGGTGTGGTTCGGTTGCGCCCATTGCCGCCATAAATGCCGAAGGCGTAGTTGAATTTTCCGTCTTGTCCAAACAAGTCGTTCGACATCACCGTCAGGCCCACGTCGCGATCCAGGTTGAGCTCTTGCACAGCCTGTTGCCGATCAACGAGGTGAAGTGATGATTCGCGGATCGTGCGTGCCCGATCGAAAACCACGAAATACTGCCCCACGCGCAGCTGCACGTCGCGGTGAAGCTTGTAGTCAACGAACGCATCAAACACCGGCGACGGCGTGTTTGGATCATACTCCGCGGCGCCAAAAGCCAGCTGGACCAGGTACTGCAAATCTTTGGACAGCAAATGACCGTAGGTGAAGAACCGGAAGGTGCGCACCTGAGTTTCGTTGTGAACGTCGGGATCGTGCGCGATCGTTTCGCGTAATTGAATCCGCCCCCGCACGCCAAATGAAAAGCGTCCATCCGCGGATGTGGCAGAAAGCCCTTTGCCTTGCGCAACCGTGATCGTGGGCGGCGCTTCAGGGGTCGCTGCGGTGGTGGCGACCGCCGGCCCTTGCGCGTGCGAAACGCCAGCGCGGCCGCACAGCACGGTGGCCGCAGCGAAAAAGAAAAACAGGCGCTTCGAGATTCGTATGGCTGATGGCATGGCGGATCGGGTATGCGGCCTGCAGTGTGCGGGCCTCGTTGGCGTCTGTCAATAAAAGAAGACGCGCGTCTTTTATAGCGGAATTAGCGCCAGCGGCCCGTGAGCCCCACAACGAAGGGCGTGGGCGTGCCGCTTTGCCCGTCCGATGGCATGGCTCCCACCAGGGGCATCACCTGATCGACCTCGACCAACGACTTCAGGCGGCGGCCTTTGTGCTGCGCCCACTGCGCCATCCTTCCGGGAGGGGGCGCGGCCGTGTTCACGGTGTCCAGAGCCGCCGCGAGGGTACCCGCAGGGGCGCGGGCGCTGCGGTCGGCCTGGGGACCGCGCAGGCGCCGCCAGGTGGGTAGCATGGCTGCACCCACACCCAAGCCAACGACGGGACCCACCGCCAAGCCCACGAATGCCGGTGTGGAGTCTTTCGACGATGAGAACAGCGCGCCGGTGGCGCCGCCCACCAACGTGCCCGCCGCGCCAAACAAGCTCAGCCACCCGAAGTCCGCCGGCTCCACCCAATCGGCTGTCAGGGCACCGTAGCCGGCCGCCACGCCCAGATTCAGGCCGATGAGCCCGCCCAACGTCGCTTCTTGGGGCCGGCTCTTGACCATGGCGCCCGCAAAAGACCCGACCCACGCGCCCCAAGCGCCGAAACCAGCGCTTGCCGGGATCTTCCACGTTTGAACCGAAGTGCTGGCGAGCGCCAACGACGTCCCCAGGCCCGCGCCCAGCAGGATCGAGCCTTTGTAGTCATCCTCCGTTGTGCCGCGCGCCGCCCAGGAAAACACGGCGCCCTCGGCCGCGCCGAACGCGGCGCCTAAGCTGCTGCGTGCAAACGTGTTGCCCGTTACGGGCTCGCCCCGCGCAAACAAAGCGCCCGCCGTGAGGCCCGCCAAGCTGCCGCCCAAGGTTAAGGCTGCGCCCTCTTGCGCGTCCAAGCGGTTGGCAATCAAGGCGATGCCGCCACCCACGGCTGCACCGCTGGCGCTGCCAAGGCCCGCGACGGCTGCCTGGCCTGCGTCGGGCGATAACACGCTGGACAGAAGCAACCCTGCCGCGGCGCCGCCCAACGTACCTACGGCCTGCGCGCCCTGCTTATGCCGGTCCGAGGCGTCTTGACCGTGAATCATCCTTGCAAGCAAGAGTCCCGCGAGGCTGCCTTGGGCTGTGGCGATTGTGAGCAGAGGCGCGCTCTGGGAGCGCAAAATGATTTTGTTGTGCAACAGCCCGCCCAACAGAAGACCGCCACCACTGCCCACCAACACCAACTTGCTGAGGTTGTCGTTGTCGGTGGAGGCAAGGGCTGTGACGCCGCCTGCGGCACCGCCCAACATGAAGTTCATCACCAGCGCGTCCCCGAGCACGTCGTCACTGATGTGCAGGTGTGGCGCAGCCGAGATGGCAAGCATCGAAGCCACGCCGGCCCCTGCCACCGTGCTCGTGAGTGATTTGTCTTGATCGTCATCGCTGGCGAGCTTTCCAACCCACCAGCCAGACCAGGCGCCCACGGTGGTGGCAGCGGCCAGAGTGTGACGTTGTTGATCGTCGCTCATTGAAAAGTCCCGCCACAACAACGAGGCGATGGCGGTGCCACCCACGGCGCCAGCGACCAATCCAATGCGCAGTCCTTGCGAGTTGCCCTGATCGTCGAACAGATTTCCCACGGCCATCCCGGTGGCCGCGCCGTGCACCGTCCCCCAGGCGCTAACGGCCACCGTTTGAGGCTGCGCGTCCGTGACTTTGCTCGAGACGATGCCCAGCATCGTGCCGGCACCTGCGCCCAGCAGCAGGCCGCCCACGTTCGTGCGATCCGATGTGGAGACCGTGCTTAGGTGCAATGAGGGCGCAAGGCCACCCACCAATGCACCCAATGATGTGCCGAGCACCGCCGCGCCGGCATCGGTGCCCGTCATAGGTGCGTACCGTTGCATCGCTGCAAAACCAACAAGGCCGGTCATCGACCCTGCGAGCTGTGCCCACGTGTCATGTGCGCCGCCTTCTTTTGCGGCCAAGCGGCTCAAACCCGCACCAAACACCGAGCCCACCGCGCTGCCCGCCCCCACCACAAAAAGGTCCTCTGGCTCAGGCTGCGTGCTGCGCGAGAGCAGCATGCCTGTGATGGCGCCCGCGGCGCTCCCAAACATCAAACCGCCCGTCCGTTGCCGGTCGCCGCTGACCGACTCGGGGGCGCTGACGGACAGGGCTTCGCCCAGAAGCAGCCCCTGGTAACCGCCCAACACGGTGCCTGCCAGCGTAAGCCCCGTGAAGTGGGGCGAGCGCGCGCTTGAGAAGTTCATCCAGCGATCAGCGACGATCGTTCCCACCAAACCCGCGGACAAACCAACGGCACCGCCGATGCGGGTGGCCTGTGAGCCTTCGTGCGGCCACGCCAGTCCGAGGCCCAAGCCGGCCATGGTCATCAAGGCCGTGCCCGTGGCGGCCGTTGTCACTTGCGCCGCAGAGGCTCCCAACGCGCGTGTCGCCAGAACGCCGCCCACGCCACCCAACGCGAGGCCCAGCCCCGCGCCCGCGGATTGCGCTCTCCCCCACCGGCCGCTTTCGCCGTCAAGCTGCGTGACCAAGCTGCCCAAGGCGACGCCGTAAACGCTGCCAAGAAGTTCTGAGGTGAGATCTACGGGCGTGGGCTCGATGGCGTGGGCCACCAACGCCGCTGACACCAATCCCGTCAGGCTGCCACCAAACATCAAGCCAGCGCTGGCTCCGTCATCTGTGTGCAGAGCGCTTGCAATGCCGAAACCAAGCGACAAGCCCAGCAAGCTTCCGGACGCGGTGAAAACGTAGTCGCGCGCGTCGGGTTGCGCCAATTTCGAAAGCACCAAGCCCGAAGCCACACCCGCCGTCGTCCCTGCAAGCCAGCCCATCCCGCTGCGCGCCTGTCCGTTGTCGCCGCGGGCTTCGTTCGCAAGATCGGCCAGCAACAATCCCTCGAAGCCACCAAGAACGCCGCCCCAGACGCCAAGCTCGAACCAATCTGGCCCGAGGCCCTGCGAGAGTTTGAGACGTGAATCCAATCCCACAGCGGCCGCTGCCAAGCCGATGCCACCGATGGTGCTGCCGATGCGGCCGCCTTGCGCCCCGGCAGCCAAGTCGCCAGCGCTGGCGCCCATCACCATGCCAAGGCCCATCGCTATGCCCGGCACCGCCACCTGCCCCATGCTTGCGTGGGTCCACCGGGCCGCCGCCAGGCCGGCGAAGGCACCCAACGACAAGCCCAAGTACTGGGCGCCATCGGTGATGCGATCATCCACAGCTGATTCGTTGCTGAGGTTGCGTAGGTTCGCGCCCAAAAGCACGCCATACACGGCGCCCATCGCGCCGGCCGCGAATTCAGAGGGCGCCAAGGATTGGTTGTGGCTGGCCCACGCCCCCAAGGTCAGTCCGGAAAGACCGCCCACCAACACACCCGTGAACGCAGGCGCGTCTTGCGAGGACGCGAGCTTGGCGACACCCGCGCCGCCCGCCATCCCCGCCACCATCGACGCCACCACGGCGGCATAGTCTTGCGGTGCCGGAGCAAATCGGTTGCTGGCCCACATCCCTGCCAAGCCGCCCGCCACGCCCAACGCCAACGCTCCGCCTGTGTGTTGGTCGTCAGTGAGCCACGTGCCGCTCGCCGCTCCTGCCACCGACCACAGCCCTGCGCCCAGCAGCGTTCCCGCGAAGCCCATTTGCAGGGCTTGCGGCCCCGGATGCAGATGGGGTGCAATCCAATAGCCGGCCCCCGCGAACGTAGCCGCGCCGAGCGCGGCACCCAAGGCACGGTGCTGCTGATCCTCGTCGTCCGGGAACGCCACCATGAACGTGCCAACGCCAAAGCCGGCGCCTGCGAGCCACCCGAGGCTTGCCACCGACAACTGCCGCGAGGTTGGCTCTACGAACGGCGAGGTCACTGCGCTCGCCAAGAAACCGGCGCCCAAACCCGCGATCAAACCGCCTTGGCCCGCGGCGCTGTTCAACAAGCCGTCGCCTGCCAAACCGGACGCAAACAAACCTAGCGTGGCTGATGTGGCCACCGTTGAAAGCGCCACGAATCGTGCATCGGCCGGCGTTGGGCGCAGGCGTTGCGCCAGCATGGCGGCGCCCAACATCACCGGGGCCGTCCCGTATCCCATCCAGGCGGGAATGCCATCGCTTTCGCCACGCCAGCGGCCAGCCCCGATGATGGTGAGCGCGCTTGCCATCACGACGCCGTCGGCCAGTGCGGTTTGTGAGGGACGGAACGTGTACCGCGAAGCGCTCCACGCGCCGAGCACAAGACCAAGGCTTTCCCCACCCACGAGCAAGCCCGCCTGCAGGCGAGCGTCGTCTGCGCCGCTGCCGGCGTAAGCCATCAAGCCGGCGAGCGCGCCCCACGCGGTGGCGTTGGTGAACCAAATGGCTTGGTCAACCGTGGGGCGCACCCCAAACCGGGACAGCGCGAATGCCGTGCCGCCGCCGATGACAGCGCCCGCGCTGCCGAGCAACATCATCACGCCGGCGCTGTTTTGATCAGCCATCAAAGCAAGCCCCGCGCCCCACGCGCTGCCGGCCAAAAGCGAGGTGGTGACCAACAAAGGCACGCCCGACGTCGGGCCCGCTGGTGCGCGCGGCCTTTCGGGCAGGAGGGTTAGCTGCGGCTCGGGGGGCGCCGGCACAAGGGGTGGCAACGCAAGGGTTGGTGCAGTTGCTTCGGCTGGGGCTGCGGGGTGTTCGGCGGTAGCCACCGCGGGAGCCGGCTCTCGCACAGGCTCTGGCTGCGGGGCCGCCTCGGGGGGCGAGGGCGGAGCCTCTTGCGGTCTTGTGGGCGTTGTCTCAGCGGCGCGCACACGGGCTTGCTCGGCCACCCGCACCCTATGATTGCTGATCCCCAGCTCCGCCTGGGACCGTACGCGCTCGTCTGGATCGCGGCGCGCGTTCTGCAGCGCCCACAAACCGAACGCTGACGGCTGCTGCGCCAATGCGGCCGTAACCTCGCTGCGGATGGCAGGCTCAGGCTCGGTTTGCAGCGCCGCGGCCAGTGCGCCCTCCGTCGTGGTCGTGGCGCAAGCACCCAGCGCCCGCGCCGCTGCCATCCGCTGCTTGGGCAGCGCTGGTGGGAACAATTGCGTCACGTGCGCCAGCAACGCCTCTGCCGAGCACCCTTCGGGAGGTGCGCCTTCCGGCTGCTTCTGCTGCGCCCGCGCGCTTCCCGCCGACAAAACGAAGCATATGACTAAAATCGGGGGGTGATTCTTGTTCGGAGTCATCGCGCGTCATGCCTAAGCAATGAGCGAGCCAGGCAAATGTTCGTATACTGCAAACCACCGAGGCGCGGTTTCGTGGGGCAACGATGCCCCACGCGCGCCTAGATCGTCTAACACGTCAGGTCTTACACACCCGCGGTAACTTTTCACCGGTCGAACGATCAAACGGGACCTTTCGATTTTCCTGATAAAACGTCGCGGGATTTCGCTTGTTGAATTTACGGTCACCGGTCGTAAACTTGCGGAATGGCTTATCTGGCAGTTCGTTTGGCCGCCTGTTCGTTGCTTGCTCTCGCCGTCATCCCGTCATCAGCGTTTGCGCGTCCCACCGGTGAGCCGCAAGGGTGTGGCAATTGCCACTACAAACCGCAGGGACCCATGATTGACGTGAGTTTCAGCAAACCGAGCGCCAATCTTGGCGAAACGATAACGATGACCGTGGCGCTCACGGCAGTGAACGCGGAAGCCAAACGAACCGGCGTGTGGATTACGGGCGGCGAGGGGAAGTTCGCGTTGATCGACAACGTTGGTACGCGGCTGCACGAAACGGGCGTGCTGCATTCGGCACCGAAGACGCTGGTCGACGGCAAAGCCGAATTTTCTTTCAAGTGGACAGCGCCCACAGCCAAAGGCGTGTCGGATTTTCGGGTTTCGTCGATCACCGGCAACAGCAACGGCACATCGGATGACGATCACAACAGTTCGACCACAGCCAGCATCGCTTACGGTTGCAGCGCGAAGATGTATTACCCAGACGTGGATGGTGATGGATTCGGCGACAAGAAGAACGGCAAGCTCTCTTGCGACCCTGTGTCGGGTTTCATCGAAAAAGGCGCCGATTGCGACGACTCGAAGAAAGAAGTGAATCCCGACGCTGCAGAGGTGTGCAACTCAATCGATGACAATTGCGACGGGCAGTCCGACGAAGGTCTAGAGCCTGGTCTTTACTACAAGGACGAAGACGGCGACGGCTTTGCCGCCACGGGTGCCAAGGCCGAATTCACGTGCAAAGATCAAGAAGGCTTCGTCGCCGTTCGCAAGGATTGTGCACCCAAAGATCCGAAGATTAACCCCGACGCCAAAGAAGTGAAGAACGGCAAAGACGACAACTGCAACGGCGAAATCGACGAAGAAGAGGGAAGTGGCGGCGAGGGTGGTGCCGGAGGCGACTCGAATGGTGGCTCAAGTGGCGGCGACGATGAATCCACGGCCGGTGGCTGCTCGTTGACGCCGGGACACAAGGGCGCTGGCTTCCCCCTGATGGTTGTGTTCGGTCTGGCGGTGTTCGCCACGGCGCTCCGCCGCCGCCGCTAGCTGCCTCGCGCTGCCTTGGCGAGCGCTACGTCGCCGTGGGCGACACGCACGCCGCCGCTAGTTGCGCCGACACTCGAGGGCGAGCACCGTGATGTTGTCGGTGCCGCCCGCTTTGTTGGCTTCTTCGATGAGGCCCGCCACGGCGGCTTCAAGGTCCGCTGCCTTGCGCACCGTTTGCCCCATGACCTCTTTGGAGATCATTCCGGACAAGCCATCCGAGCACAGCAGGAACACGTCGCCATCGGCCACTTCATCGGCGCGCACGTCCACCTGAACGTTTTCCTTCATTCCTAAAGCACGTGTGATCACGTTCTTGTGAGGAAAACGTTTTTCCTCCTCGTCGGTCATGTCGGGGCGCGCGTCTTTGTAATCCTCAAGCAGCGAATGATCGCGCGTAAGCTGATACACCTCGTCGCCACGGATGCGGTAACAGCGCGAATCACCCACGTGGGCCACGTAGAACTTGTCACCCGTGATTTGCCCCATCACAACGGTGGTGCCCATGCCCTTGAGCTTCGTGTCTTTCGAAGCGGAATCAAAGATGCGTTTGTTGGCCGTCTTGATCGCCACAGCCAAGCGGTTTTCAAGGAACGACAACGTCTTGTCCATCTTGAATGGCCACGTGTTTTCTTCGTCGCGCGTGCGCTCGAAAAAGTCCTTGATGACGTCGGCCGCCATCTTAGAAGCCACTTCGCCGCAGGCGTGACCCCCCATGCCGTCGGCGACCAGAAACACTTGCTCCTCTTCGATAAGAGAAAAGAAGTCTTCGTTGTGACTCCGCTTCAGGCCGGGATCGGTCTTTGCGGCATAGCGAATGCGCATCGCCAATTTCATAACACGGCGGAACGTTTGGCGGAAAGGGAAGCCAGCGGCTTGGCGCGCTTTGCCGGTTCGGACGGCTCCAAGCGAGGTGGCGGATGGCTGTGCACAGTTCATTGACAGCGCGAAGGCGATTCCTTAAGGTACTGAACAAATGTCTTCTCCCACCTGGCTGTCCTTCGCCGTCCTCGCCATAGGCGACGAAGTTCTGCGCGGTGAGGTGGTCAACGGCAACGCCGCGTTTTTGTCGGATCGGGCATTCGGATTGGGGCTTGTCCCGGGTGAACACGCCGTCGTGGCGGACGAGCCCTCCGATATGAAGGCCGCGTTGGTGCGTTTGTGCCGTGCCCACAAGTTGGTGTTCGTGACGGGGGGCCTTGGCCCCACTGACGACGATCGCACGGTCGACGTGGTGTCGGCCATGTTAGGGGTGCAGCCCGAGATCCATGCGGATTCGCACGAAGCGATGCGCTTGCGTTTTGCCCGCCACAATTATGTGCTCACGCCCAACAACGAACGGCAGGTGCGGGTGCCATCGGGTGCGCTTCCGTTGCCCAATCCGGTGGGCCTCGCTCCCGGTTTTGAGACGAAGATTGAAGGCGCCACGGTCTATTTCATGCCGGGCGTACCGCGTGAGATGAACCGCATCTTCGACGATCACGTGGTGCCGCGTCTGCAAGCGGCCATCTTGGCCGTGGGAGGCATGCCCACGCTCGTGCGCACGTTTCACGTCTATGGCATGGGCGAATCTCACATTGATCACCGCTTGGCCGGCTTGATTGATGACGTCGCTGACGTGTCTTTGCACTACCGCGCGGCCCCCACCGAATGCCACGTACGCCTTGTGCTGCGCCACGCGGCCAACGTCGAGGCCGAGGCTGAAGCGCAGGCCACGATGGCGCGCCTTGAGGCGCAAGTGATCGAACGCTTGGGCACCGCTGTGTATGGCGTGGGCGACGAAACGTTTCCCCAGGTTGTGCAGCGTGCGTTTGCGGAGGCCGGCAAAACGCTCGCCTTCGCGGAATCGTGCACGGGCGGATACGCCGGGCAGTTGTTCACCGAAGAGCCTGGCGCCAGCCGCGTGTTCTTGGGCGCCGTGGTCAGCTACGCCAACGCGGTGAAAACCAATGTCTTAGGCGTGCCTGCCCAGATGCTGCAAGAGCACGGCGCCGTCAGTGAGGCCTGCGCGGCAGCCATGGCCGAGGGCGCACGCCGCGTCTTGGGTGCGGATGTGGCGGTTTCGATCACTGGCATCGCGGGCGATTCACGCGACGGCAGCACCAAGCCTGCCGACGTGCCCGGAGAAAAGCCGGTGGGCACGGTGTGCTTTGGGGTGGCCACCGCGGCCGGAACGCGCGCGGAAACGCGTTTGTTGTCGGGCGGCCGTGAACGCATTCGCAGGGCGGCTGCGTTCGCCGCCTTGGACCTGGCCCGCAAGGCCATCACACAAGTTTAAAGCTGAGCAAACCAGATTGAGGCAATTGAGGAAGGTACGAAGTGATGGCAACGGTGCAAAAGTCGGATACGAAAAACGGAAAAGCCAATGGCGCGGCCGTGGAAGGCGTTATGAATAACGCCATGAAAGACATGGGCAAGGACGCCGTGAAGGAACCCATCGCCGCTGCCCCTCGGGCCCGCGACGTGGAAAAAGATAAAGCGATCGATCTGGCGGTCTCCACGATCGAAAAGCAGTTCGGCAAAGGCAGCATCATGCGCCTTGGCGAGGACGTGCAAGCCCCGGAAGTGAAGGTGGTTTCCACAGGCTCGTTGGCCGTTGACATTGCGCTGGGCGTGGGTGGCTTGCCCAAGGGCCGCATCGTTGAAATTTATGGCCCGGAGTCATCGGGTAAAACCACCTTGGCTTTGCAGGTTGTGGCCCAGGCGCAAAAGCGCGGTGGCGTGTGTGCCTTCGTTGATGCCGAGCACGCGTTGGACGTGGGTTACGCGCGTAAATTGGGCGTGCGCACCGACGACCTATTGGTTTCGCAGCCCGACTTCGGCGAGCAAGCGTTGGAGATCGCCGACATGTTGGTGCGCTCGAATGCGGTGGACGTGGTGGTCGTTGACTCGGTGGCTGCGTTGACCCCGCGGGCTGAAATCGAAGGCGAGATGGGCGATTCACACGTGGGCTTGCAGGCCCGCTTGATGAGCCAGGCCCTGCGTAAGCTCACCGGCACCATCGCCAAATCAAACACCTTGGTGATCTTCATCAACCAGATCCGCATGAAGATCGGTGTCATGTTCGGCAGCCCTGAAACCACCACGGGCGGCAACGCCTTGAAGTTCTACGCCAGCGTACGTCTCGACATTCGCCGCGTGGGCGCGCTGAAAGACGGCGAGAAGGTGGTGGGCAACCGCACCCGCGTGCGCGTGGTGAAGAACAAGATGGCACCTCCCTTCCGCGAGGTCGAATTCGACATTCTTTATGGCGAAGGCATCAGCCGCGAAGGCGACCTGGTGGATCTCGGTGCCGAGGGCGGCATCATCGACAAGGCAGGGGCCTGGTTCTCGTTCGAGGGCGAGCGCATCGGGCAGGGCCGCGAGAATGTGAAGACGTATCTGCGGGAGCACCCCGAGATGGCGGCCAAGATCGAAGGCTTGATTTTGTCAAAGCACGGCATCAAGCGAGACTTTGGCGAAGTGGCCATGTCCGGCGTGGTTCACGAGATCGCGAAGCCAGGCAAGAAGTAGTATAACCCCTGTTGAAACTGTAATGGCAAACACGATCTAGTCGACTTGCCCTTACGTCAACCTACGAACGGCTCCTCATCCGAGGGGCCGTTTGCCGTTTTGGGCCCCGTCACGGGTCAATAAACAGGTCAATAAACGGGTGGCGCGTTGACGAACCTCAAACGGTGCGCCGAACATCTTAGTCAGCAGTGAAGGTACCGGCGTTTTGAGAGCCCGCCGCACCACGAAATTAAGTCGCGTGACTCTCCTTCCCATATTACGATCCAACCAATGGCTACAAAGAAGAACGTCCCAGAAGGCCCGGTCGAGATTCCTGATCAGTTGGCCATCTTGCCACTGCGCAATGCCGTGCTGTTCCCTGGGTCGATCATTCCCATCGACGTGGGCCGCAAGCGCTCGGTAAAACTTATCGAGGAATCCATCGCGAAGGAAAAGCCGGTCATCGGCATCATCACCCAACGCGACGCCCGCACAGAAGATCCCGATCCAGGCGATCTTTACACCGTGGGCTGCGCGGCACGCATCCTGAAGGTGATCAAACTGGCGAAGGATAATTTCTCCGTCATTTTGCAGGGCGTATCCCGCATCCGCATGCTCGAGATTCAAGAGCAAGAGCCGTACATCACGGCCCGCGTGCAGTCGGTGCCCGACCCCACCGATTCGAACGTTGAACTCGACGCGCTGGTGGCCAATCTCAAGGATGTGGCAAAGCGCGTGATCAAGCTGATGCCTGAACTCCCTAAAGAGGCATCGGCCTTGGTGGATAGCGTCACTGATCCGGGCCAGTTGGCCGACCTCATCACGTCTAACCTCGACGTTCAGGTGGACGAGAAGCAAGAAGTGCTTGAGATCTTCGATATCAAAGCGCGGCTCAAGCGCGTGTTGCAATTCCTCACGCGCCAGCACGAAGTGTTGAAGGTGCGCGAGAAGATCAACACCCAGGTGCAAGAGGAGATGGGCCGCAACCAACGCGAATACGTGCTGCGCCAACAACTCAAAGCCATCAAGGAAGAGCTGGGCGAGATCGACGAGTCAGGCGGCGATTTGGATGACTTCCGCGAAAAGATCGTTGAAGCCAAAATGCCTGCCGACGCAGAGAAAACCGCGATCAAGCAGCTGGAACGCTTGAAGGTGATGCAGCCTTCGTCGGCCGAATACACTGTCACGCGCACGTATCTTGAGTGGTTGATGGAGCTTCCTTGGGCCAAGTCCACGGAAGACAAACTCGACATTTCGATGGCGCGCGACATCTTGAACGAGGATCACTACGACCTCGAAAAGGTGAAAAAGCGCATCCTTGAGTACTTGGCCGTGCGCAAACTCAAGGCCGATAAGAAGGGCCCCATTTTGTGCTTGGCCGGGCCTCCCGGCGTGGGCAAGACCTCGCTCGGTCGGTCGATTGCGCGCGCGCTGGGCCGCAAGTTCGTACGCATTTCATTGGGTGGCGTGCGCGACGAGGCCGAGATTCGGGGCCACCGCCGCACCTACGTGGGTTCGCTGCCTGGCCGTATCATCCAAGGTCTAAAGAAGGCAGGGTCAAACAACCCCATCTTCATGTTGGACGAGCTTGATAAGCTGGGGCACGACTTCCGCGGCGATCCCGCGGCCGCCTTGCTTGAGGTTTTGGATCCTGAACAGAATTTCTCGTTTTCGGATCACTACCTTGAAGTGCCGTTCGACCTTTCAAAGGTGATGTTCGTGGCCACGGCCAACATCTTGGATCCCATCCCGGCCGCTTTGCGCGATCGTCTTGAGGTGCTTGAGATCCCCGGCTACACCCGCGAAGAGAAATCCAACATCGCGCGGCAGTTCGTGATCAAGAAGCAGCTCGAGGAGCACGGGCTCACCGAGGAGCGCGTCAAGTTCGAAGACAAGGCGGTTGCCGAGATCATCGATTCGTACACACGTGAAGCGGGCGTGCGCAACTTGGAGCGCGAAATCGCTTCGGTTGTGCGCGGCGTGGCGGTGCTTGTGGCGGAAGACAAGGCCAAAGAAAACGAAGTGATTACGGTCGAGCGCATCCCCGATTTCTTGGGGCCGCAAAAGCACGTGCCGGAGGTGGCAGAACGCACCAGTGAACCGGGCGTGGCCACGGGCCTTGCATGGACCCCCGTGGGTGGCGACATCTTGTTCATCGAAGCCACGCGCATGAACGGCAAGGGCAACTTGGTGCTCACCGGTCAATTGGGTGACGTGATGAAAGAATCCGCCACTGCAGCCCTTTCGTTCATTCGTTCGCACTCACGTTGGTTGGGCCTTGAAGACAACTTCCTGGAGAAGACTGACATCCACCTGCACTTGCCTGCGGGCGCCATCCCCAAAGATGGCCCTTCAGCCGGCGTGACGATGTTCACGGCGATGACGTCGCTGTTGACCAACAAACCCATCCGCAGCGACGTGGCGATGACGGGCGAAATAACGTTGCGTGGTTTGGTGCTGCCCGTGGGCGGCATCAAGGAGAAGTTCCTGGCCGCTCACCGCGCAGGTATCAAGCGCGTGATCATGCCCGAGCGCAACAGCAAAGACGTGATCGACATCCCCGAGCATTTGCGCAAAGAGATCGAGATCATCTATGTCAAGCGCATGGATGAAGTGCTGCCGTTGGCTTTGACGGAAATGCCAACGCTTGTGGGATCGATGACAAGCTCGATCACGCCGGCACAGACCACGCAAAGCCCACCGTCGGCTTAACCACAACACGCAAGAAGGAAAGGGCGGAGCTCATGTGGAAATTTACAGTGAGGTCCGCCCTTGTTCTTGCGAGTGCAGCGGTGGCGACAGCGGCGCACGCCGGAACCATTGACGTGCAGCTGAACCCCGGCCCTGGGGCGCAGTTTGCGGCGCAGTCCGGGGTGCCACTGTCGCAGATCGAAAGCACGCTACGCACGGAGCTCGAGGCGCTGTTTCGCGCTTCGGGCGCGCGCGAGTATGTGCAGGCGTTTGGCGACGCACAGGCGTTTTCGCACAAAGGCCTGGGCGCGGACTACGCCTCCAATCCCAAAAGCTTCATCGTTGGCATCGCCGCCAACGTGTCGGTCAATGCCGACGAAAAATACGTTTCCACCGACAACAACCGCAAGCCGCCCATCGACGGCATCGGCGCCAACTTCTCCGTGATGGCTGGCACCAACCTGCACTGGGCGGGGCTGCGGCCGATCACAATTTACGGCAACTACTTTCGCGCCAGCGGCGCTTACAAGCAGTTCGACGGTACCAATGAAAACTTTGGTTTGCACGGGCAAATTAAGCTGTTTGAGAACGTGCACGAGCGCAACCGCTCCGTCTCGTTCTCGTGGGGCGGCATCGATGTGACATCGGGGGTTGAGTATGGGCGTTTGTCGTTGAATCTCACCGACACCCTGACCAACAAGATCCTGTTGACCAGCGACAAGGCGGGCCCCGCCATCGAGGCGGATAGTTCGGGCGTGTTTCGCGCTGATATGCGCGTGTGGTCGGTGCCTTTGGAGGTCACAACGAACTTTCGCCTGTTCTACCTGCTGTCGCTTTACGGCGGCCTTGGTTACGACTGGCAGTTTGGCGGCACGAACAAGCTGGATATGAGCTTGAACAGCAACCTGATTGGCACCTCGCCCCAGGTGGCAGACAAAGTGGATGTGGGCACGGCGAAGATCACCGCCACGGAAACGGTGAGCCCCAGCTCAGGCAAGCTGCGTGCGCTCGTGGGCGTGCAAGCGAACCTGGCCTTTATCCGCGTGTTCACGCACCTCAATGTGATGCCCGATCGTGGGCTGCTGGGCGTGGTGGCGGGCGTGCGGCTGGCATTCTGAGGTTTTTGCAAGCGTTGTTTGGCCGCTCCGTGAGCAGGGTGTGGCTCCGATGCATCCGTTCGATTCGCCACGTTGGTAACGTCTGACGTGGGTCGGTTGTAACGTTGCCCTGGGATTCGCCGACGGAAAGTAGGTTCGGCCTCACCAAAACGGGCGGTACGTCTCGTGCAGGGTGGACGAGCATGACTCGCACTTTGTCCACTCGTCTCATTACTTGCTTTGTCTTTGGCGGCTTTGCCTCAACGCTCACCATGGCGTGTAGCGACGACGACAAGACGACGTCGGAGACTTATAAGGAGATCGCTCCCCTTAGCGTCGGCGTGGAAGTTCCCCCGCCGACCGGCACCACAACAGCTTCAGGGATCTTCGCTTTCGAGCTGAACGAGAAGACAGGCGTGATGACGTACACCTTGACTTTGACGGATCTGACCGGGCCCGCCTCCGCTGCGCACATCCACAAGGGCGCCCCAGGCGTCGCGGGGCCAGTCGTGCTGCCGTTGGTGGTACCTGCCTCGGCGGACCCGTCGACTGGCACGGTGACTTTGGACCCGGCAGCTTTGGCAGATTTGAAGGCCGGCTCCCTTTACGTAAACGCTCACACGGCCGCAAATCCGATGGGTGAAGTCCGCGGCCAGCTCAAGGCCCACAACGATTAAACCGGCATCTGTGGGCGAACGAACCGTGCCCGCCTCACGTGGTGAAGGGGCACGGTCAGCCGTGCAGAGGGTAGAGGGTGCTCAGCAATACTTATTGAGCAGGTTCTCCAAGTACTCTTGGCGGGCAGACGGCGTGGGAGCCACTTCGCCCTTCTTGATGATGTACTTTTGCAACGATTCAAACGTGGCGGTGCCGCGTTCGATCGTCTTGCCGATGCCGCTGTCGTAACTGGAATAGCGTTCATCCACGAACGCTTCCATCTTGCCATCCTTGATGATCTTCTCGGCGATGCGCAGGCCGCGGGCCCACGTGTCGATGCCGCAGATGTGTGCGAAGAACATATCTTCCACATCGTGGCTGTCGCGACGCACCTTCGCGTCGTAGTTGAGGCCGCCCGAGCCCAAGCCGTTTTTGTTTTTGAGGATGATGGTCCAGGCTTGCGCGCATTCGCGGTAGTCGTTGGGGAATTGATCGGTGTCCCACCCATTCATCACGTCGCCGCGGTTGGAATCGATTGAGCCCAACGCGCCGTTGGCCGCGCATACAGCCAGCTCGTGACAGAAGTCATGGCCTGCCAGCGTGGCGTGGTTCTGTTCGACGTTGAGCTTGAAGTGCTTCTCAAGGCCGTACTTGCGCAAGAACGCGAGCACTGTGGCGCTGTCGAAATCGTATTGGTGCTTGGTGGGCTCACACGCTTTGGGCTCAATCAAGAATTGGCCTTTGAAGCCAATCTTCTTTGCGTAGTCCACCGCCATTTGGAAGAAGCGACCAGCGTGGTCCGCCTCGCGGGCCATGTCTGTGTTCAGCAACGTGTTGTAGCCTTCGCGGCCACCCCAAAAAACATAGTTCTCGCCGCCGAGGAACTTCGTGACGTCCAACATCTCCTTCACGGCGTTCGCGCAATAAGCGAACACATCGGCGTTGGGGCTGGTGGAAGCGCCTTGGGCAAAGCGCGGGTGGCTGAACATATTGGCGGTGCCCCACAACAGCTTCACGCCTGTGGCCTTCTGCAGTGATTTGAGCTTTTCAGCCACGGCCCACAGGTTGCTGTTCGTTTCGCTGACGTCGTTGCCCTCGGGCGCTACGTCGCGGTCGTGAAAGCAGTAGTATTCAACGCCGAGCTTGGTGACGAAATCAAACACCACGTCGGTGCGCTTGAGCGCCATATCAAGTGAGTTGCTGCCATCTTCCCAAGGGCGGAAGATCGTGCCCGGCCCGAAGATGTCGAGCGCCACGCCGCGGAACGTGTGCCAGTAGCAAACGGCGTTGCGCATCCAATCCTTCATCGGCTTGCCGAGGATCTTCGCCTTCGCATCGAAGTAGCGGTACGCCAACGGATTGTCGGTGTCGGGACCCTCGTACTTGATGGTCGGGATCTTGTCGAAATAGGGGGTCAAAGACTTGGCCATGAGAACTCCACAAAAGGGTCGAAAACGCTGATCAATACTGATTGCTAGTGAGGGCGAGCATAATAGGCAATCTTGCGTCGTTATACGAGTGCCACCTCGGGGTGTGTGGATTGGGCGGGCAAAATTTCGTTCGTAGGCCGTGCCGAGACGCACGTTTCGTCGTCAGCGGGCTGGCGCGTCTGACTTGCTCTGTCGCGGCGGCTTAGGCGGCTTAGCCACGAAGGCGGCGACGTCCTGTGCGGCTTTGGTGGCCAAGCCTCGTTTCTGAAGAAACCCTAGGTCGCGCAGCCAATCGATGAAGCGATCCGGCCAGCTTCCAAACGGCGTGCCCCAGCGATCCTTTATGCCGTTGCCGTGCACACCGTTGCCGTAGATGTGCATTTCGAGGTTGGGGACGCCCGCCCCAAGCAGGCCCGCAAAAAATTCGTTCGCCCACAACGCGTGGATGCGGTCGCCAGAACCCGCGCAGACGATGAAGCAGGGGGCAACGTCCTTTGGAATCGTTGGCGTGCCACCGCGGGCGAAAGGGGTGGGGCCCGGATAGAACAGGCCCACAAAGTCCGGCCGCGCAGATACCGCCGCAAATGGCTCTGTTTTGACCTCGCGATCATGTGACCCGTAACGAAGGGCTGCGGCGGCCGCCAATTCACCGCCGGCTGAGAAACCAACAATGCCGATGCGATCCGGATCAAACTCAAAGGCGTCTGCGTGCGCTCGAACGAGGCGGATGGCCTGCAAAGCGTCGTCGACGCCTTCCACGCTGGGATCGTACCCGCTGCTTCGTAGACGGTTGCGCAGAATCACCGTGTTGATGCCGTGATCGTAAAAATAGGGCACCAGATCAGTGGCCTCGGTGCCCACAAACAAGATGTTGTGGCCGCCCCCGGCCGCGACGATCACCGTGGTACCTGTGTTGAAGGCGGGCTCTGCGCGGTGGATTTCGATGCTGGGATTATGGATGTTCACGATGTGTTGAACACGCCCGGACACGCCTGACGTCATGGTGTACTGCTCGGCTTCGCGGACGCGTTCGGCGTTCAGGTGCGGTGAACCTGCGGGGTAAAGCGGCATCACCACGCCTCCCGGATAAAGCGCCTGCGGGCTATAGGGCGCGTCTGTGCTGGTCGCCGGTTGCGGTATGAACTGCGGATCGGGCGTTGGTGGCGGTGGTTTGGTAACGGCCGGGCGCGCGGGCGCCGCGGACGCCGCCGGTGACAACGCAAGAACTGTGGAAACAACACACTTTAACAATTGGCTGCGTAAGCGCATGACGTGACCTGGGGCGAATGGCGCAGGAGAATACAGGTGTGGGCCGCGCGGGCGGTAAAAACCGATTAACCTTAGGGCGATATGTCACGCGGCCTTGGCATCGTTATCGTGCTGTTAAACCTGGTGGTCTGGCTGTATTTCCACAGGCACGTGGCCACGCTTCTGCTCAAATGGGCGAAGCGGCTGCGCTTATTGTCGCCCCTGGCTTTTGCGCTCGTCTTTCATCCAGCAGTGGCGCTTGCCTTCGGTGGGCGCTCGGCGTTGTTGATGTTAAGACGCGTGTCCCCGTCCTCTATTTTGATGGTGGCCATGACGTTGCAATTTGCGGCGTGGTTATCTTTGATAACGTTGCTGTTTGCTGCCTTGGTGCGATTGGTGATGCGCGGTGTTCGCCTGATGAAGTCTCACCCCGCCCGGCCTGCGTTACGTCCCGATCGACGCCGACTTATCTCGCAGGCGGCCTTATTGATTCCGGCAAGCGCTGTGAGCGTAAGCGCGGCGGGCGCCTGGGCGTCTCGTCAAACGCCGGTGGTTTCGCACGTGCGGCTGCCTGTGCGGCGTGAACTCACCAACTTGCACGGGCTCAAGCTTGCGCAGGTCAGTGACGTGCACGTCGGTAGCTACATGGACGCGGCCAGGCTGGATGAGGTGGCGCGCGTGATGAATGCGCTTGGCGCGGATCTGCATGTCATCACAGGCGATCTGCTCGACAACGACATCAGCCAATTGGAACTTGCCACACGCTTTGTGAAGTCGCTGCGGCCCACGCGCGCCGATGTGTTTGCGTGCATGGGCAACCACGAGTACATCACAGCACGCACCGCAGATGTGGCTTCGGTTGTCAAAGGCCTGCGTGCCACGGGGGCGCACGTGTTGATCGACGATGTGCAAGATGTGGTGATTGGCGGCGATCGGCTGTGGATGGCGGGCATTGACCACCCACCTGGCCGCGCGCGCCCGGAGGGACGATCAACGCAGGAGAGCCTGCGGCAGGTGCTGGCGCATATGAAGGATGATGGCGCGCCCCGCGTGGTGTTAAGCCACCACCCGCGCACTTTTGTGGAGGCGCGTGAGCTGCCGATTGATCTGATGTTGTCGGGGCACACTCACGGTGGGCAGATCAAGCTGGGACGGATCGGCGATTACGCGCTCACCCCCATGTTGGCCGTCGATTTTTACCACAACGGCCTTTACGAACATCATGGACGTCGCCTCTACGTGAACGCCGGTGCGGGCGGCTGGCTGCCTGTGCGGATCAACTGCCCTCCGGAGATCACGTTGGTGGAGTTTGTCCCGGCATCCGTGTGATTCTGGCGCGGGCCCTCGCGGCCTTTGAAGATCATCAAGGGCGCGTGTGGCGCGGTGCCTAAAGGTTGGGCGGCGAACGCCGATTTCGGTATGGCGATCATGCGTCATAAACACGACAAGCGGCTGGGCACCCTTGCCCTATGGTGCCTCTTCGCCGGCCTCATGCCTGGTGCGGCGGCTGCGCAAACCTTGCCCACCTTTGACCTTGAGCAGCTCGTGCTTGAGCCGGCCGCTTCACGGCTGCTGGTGGTGGGTGGGGGCAAGATTCTTGCGCCAGGCGCCTTCCGGCTCGCCCTTGCCGGCCAATACCAAAAGGATCCGCTGGTGCTCTACCGCGGCGACGACAAGGTTGGCTCCCTCGTTGGCAACCGCACGAGCGCCCATGTGCTGGGCGCGGTGGCGTTGGGAGATCGTTTGGAACTTGGCTTTTCTTTGCCCTACATTGCGAGCCAGGATGGCGACGACCTTGCCGCCCTGGGCATCGCGAAGGCTGCACAAAACGGCCTGGCTTCGCCTTCGGTGGCTTTGCGTTTGGCTTTGATGAGCGAGCGTTTGTCCGATGCGTTCGACCTGGCGGTGGGCGTCGCCGTCGGGCTGCCGCTTGGCAACAAGCGCTTGCTGGCACGTGATGACAAGACCAATGTGCGCGCCACCGTCGGGGTAGGCAAGAACCTGGGCCTGTTTGAATTGGGCGTCGATGTCTCTTTGTGGCTGCGGCCTTCGCAAACGTTTGCCATTGGCACCGACGCGGCTTCGGGTCGGCAATTGACCTTTGCGGCCGGCGTGGCCACCACCGGCAACGTGCGCCTGGAGCTCGCAGGCCGCGGGCTTGTGGGGCTCAAGGAACAAGGCAAGTCCCTGGAACTTTTGGCTGGCATCCGGGTGCCCGCGGGCCAGCATGTGGAACTCTTTGCGCTTGGCGGCCCGGGCTTTGGCCAACCGGTGGGCAGTCCCGCCTTTCGCGTCTTGGCGGGCCTCGCGTTCAAGCCGGCGGAGCCAGCCGCGGTTGTACCTGATGAACCGCCACCGCCTGTGCTGGTTGACCCATGCGTGAGCCCGACAGCGCCCGTGGACCGCTGTCCCAACAACGACGCCGACGGCGATGCCATCATCAATCGCCTAGACAAATGCCCCCTTGTACCCGAAGACAAAGATGCGTTCGAGGACGACGATGGCTGCGTCGATCCCGATAACGACAAAGACGCCGTTTTGGATGGGGACGACAAGTGCCCGCTGGTGCCAGGCGACAAGGCCTTCGCGGGTTGTCCGCCGCCCGATGAAGACCACGACGGCGTTCTTGATCCGGATGATCAATGTCCCCAAGAAGCCGGTCCGAAGGAACGCTTGGGGTGCCCCGCGAAAGACAAAGACGGCGACACCGTCATGGACGACGTCGACAACTGTATTGATGAGCCCGGTCCCGCGGAAAACCAAGGTTGCCCCAAGCAGAACCGGCAGCTGGTGCGCATCACAAAAGACAAGCTCGTTATCTTGGACATGGTGTACTTCAACACGGGCAAGGCCACGATCAAGAAGCGTTCATTCTTGCTCCTGTCGCAGATCGCCAGCGTCCTGTTAGAGCACCCCGAGGTACGCAAGGTTCGCGTTGAAGGGCACACCGATTCGCAGGGAAACGACGAGAAGAATATGCGCCTGTCGCAAGCGCGTGCCGAATCCGTGCGCGCCTTCCTCGTCAAAGCCGGCGTCAGCGAAGCACGCCTATCGGCACAAGGCTATGGCGAATCGCGTCCGATCGAAACGAACGCGACGTCAAAGGGACGCGCTGCCAACCGCAGGGTTGAATTTGTCATCGAGTCGAACGAGGAACCATAAAATGAAAAAGCACAGCCTTGGCAACAACGCGCTCAAACTCGTCCAACTGCTGATTCTCAGTGCTGCGTTCACACTCGGGACGACAGGGATGGCTCGCGCCGAAGCCGATTCGTTTGGCTTAGGGACCGGTCGCGACGGTGCGTTGAGTGTCACCACGGCCGACACAACGATCAATATCTATGCGGCGGTCAGTGCGACTGCCGCCGCTGGCGTGACGTCGATAACGGTGGATTCAGTGGCGGGCTTTTCTGCAGGGAACCTAGTGCTCTTGTGGCAGACCACTGGTCTTACGACCACGGATGCCCCGCGCGGCTCACAAGCCACCTTGGATTTGGCCACCACATCGGTCGGCCACTACGAGTTTGCGCGTGTGGAAAGTGTGAACGTGATGACCGGCACTTTGGAGCTCACATTGCCGACGGTCAAAGCATACGCGGCCGGCACCTCACAAGTGATCCGCGTGCCTGAGTACACGACCGTCACAGTATCGGCAACGGGCTCGATCGTGCCCGGGCAACTTTGGGACGGAATCAAAGGTGGCGTGGTGGCTTTCTTCGCCAACGGTGGTGTGACGAACGATGGTGTCATCTCGGCGAATGCCGCTGGCTTCCGCGGTGGCGTGTTGGTGAACCACGGGGCTCTCAACAACTGCAATGCCGCGACCATGGGGTTGCCAAACGATAACACTCCTGCCAATGGCTACTCTGCGAAAGGCGAGGGCCTCGTGCCAAGTGCCTTCAACACCACCGCCGGCGGCCGCACAAACGTGGCCAATGGTGGTGGCGGTGGCGTGTGTCACAACTCGGGCGGTGGTGGTGGTGCACATGCAGGACGCGGCGGCGGGGGCGGAAGAACGTGGGCGGGCGATGGCGGCGGACGCGATCTTGGCGGCTACGGCGGGGCAGCGCTTGCCTACGATCCAACGTTGGCGTTCGCGTTCGGTGGTGGTGGCGGTGCGGGTGACCAAAACAACAGCGTGGGATCGCCGGGTGGCGTGGGTGGTGGTGTGGTGTTGATTCGAGCGGCAACGCTGGGGGGCGCAGGATTTGTGCGTGCCAACGGTGCCAAACCGCTGCGCAACAATGGCCCCACCGCCAACGATGCCGCCGGTGGTGGTGGTGCTGGTGGTGCGTTGATCATCCGTGTGGCGGGCGCCTTGGCCTGCGGTGGCCTGGAGGCCAACGGCGGCGGTGGTGGTGACGTTCAATACGGCACGACCGCTGCCTCGGACGCTCACGGAACGGGTGGTGGCGGCGGTGGTGGGCGCATTTACATCGAGTCAGGCGCTGCCGCTTGCCCTGCCTCGGCGAAAGCAGGCCTGGCGGGCGTGTGGAATGGCACAAACGCCTGGGGTGCAACGCCCACCAGCGTGGACGACGTGACCTCGACAGGTGTGGTGACGATCGTGGGCGCAGCGTTTGCCGGTGTTTCATGTTCAGCGGCCAATCTTGCGGCGGGCCTTTGCGGAGGTTGTGTGGCGAGCACCGAATGTCCCGGTGGCGCGGCATCCGTCTGCAATCTCAACGGCAACACCTGCGGCGCCTGCAGCGCCAGCTTTGGTGGTGGCGCGGGAGCTTGCCCCCTATCAGGGGCGCCCGTGTGCGTATCCGGCGGACCCAATGCAGGTGCCTGTGGCGAATGTAACAGCGATGCCGACTGTGGCGCCAACATCAACGGCCCCATCTGCGATACAGAGAAAAGCCGTTGTGGGGTGTGCTCAGCTTCGCAAAGCGCTTCATGCACAGGCACCACCGCGTTCTGCGACACGTCTGTCACGCACAACGTGTGCGCTGGGTGCAATGGCGATGCAGGTGCCGCAGGCACGCGCCTTTGCACAAACGCGGCCCCCGCCTGTGAAACATCGGGCAGCAATGCTGGGTTGTGCGTGGAGTGCCGAAGCAACGGCCACTGCGCGGGCAACGCCAACGGTGCCGTTTGTGATTTCGGCAAGCGTCTTTGCGGAGCGTGCACGGCCAGCGAGTTTGCGGCTTGTACGGGCGCTTCACCTTCGTGTGACACGCGCGGTGCACGCAACATTTGTGCGGCCTGTGATGGCAACTTCAGCAGCGGCGCGCCGCTATCTTGCCCGCTTTCAGCCACGCCGTTCTGTGCGGCCTCAGGCTCATCATTGGCGGGGGAATGCTTGCAATGCCTTTCGTCCTCTGATTGCGGAGGCAGCACGCCGATTTGCAACGCGGGCCTGGGTGTGTGCGTGGCTTGTAATGGCGATTTCGGTAGCGGGGCAAATCTCGCCTGTGGCATGGCGTCGCCGTTTTGTGCGCCTTCAGGTTGCTCAAGCGTTTGTGTGGCAGATGCACAATGTGGCAGTGGCAACTGGTGCAACAGCGGCGCTTGCCAACCCAAGGTGCCAAATGGCCAAGCGGTTCCTGGCGGGGTGTGTGACGGTGCCGTGGCAGCGCGCGCGTGCGCCACGGGTGTTTGCGCCGTTGCCGATGGCTTGTGCGGCTTGCCCACAGGCAATTCAACCTGCACGGCCAGCCCGCAGTGCCGCGTGGGCGTGTGTGTTTCCAACGGAGCAAACGCGGGCACATGCCTTGACTGCAACACCGATAGCGATTGCAGCGGCGCCACCCCGGCGTGCAGTGGCACTTCAAATCTTTGTGTGACGTGCACAAGCAACAACAAACAAGCGTGCGGTGGCCTCACGCCGGTTTGTGATGTGGGCGCCGCCGTGTGTGTGGCTTGCAACGGAGACGACGGATCGGGTGCAACGCATGTGTGCTCGTCATCGACTCCGTTTTGTAAAGGCGATGGATCGTGCGGTGCCTGCACAGGCAACAGTGACTGCAGCGTCGGGAACCACAGCGGAACGATCTGCAACTCAACGTCTGGGGCTTGTGGCTCCGCTTGTTCGGTCGATGCGAACTGCTCCGCCTCTGAATACTGCGACAATCCCGCGGGTTCAGGTTTTCAGGGCTCTTGCACGCCAAAATTGGCGAACGACATCGCTTACCCTGCTTCACAACCGTTTGGCGGCATGTGCATGGCGAGCACCGCTGGCCGCGTGTGTATAAGCGGCGCGTGTGACGAAGCCGATGACAAGTGCGGCTTGCCGAATGGCCAACCGTGCGCTTCTGCGGTCGTATGTCGCACGGCCGTTTGTGGCGATGGTGGCTTGTGCGGCTTACCCAACGGGCAAGCCTGCATGAATGCCACCGTGTGCCGCGCGGGTGTTTGCTTTGCGGATGGTGTCTGCGGCACGCCCAACGGTCAAGCTTGTGCCGGCAATGGACAATGCCGCGGGAACGTGTGCGCGTCTGACAAGATCTGCGGTTTGCCCAACGGCGAGTCGTGCGTGGCCGACAACGAATGCCGCACCAATAAATGCTTCGCCGATGGCCGCTGTGGCATACCTGCGGGCGAAGCTTGCACAGCCACGGATTTGTGCCGCCAAGGCGCATGCACGAATGGTCAATGCGTGGTTCCGATCGTCGGCGACGCAGGCGTCGGCGATGGCGGTCTCGATGCGGGTGGGCTTGAGGATGGCGGCGCTTTGGCAGATGGTGGTCCTGGTTCGGACGCAGATGCGCAAACGCTGCTTGATTCTGGTGCAGGTGGGAACGGCGAGGTTGATGCTGACCCAAGGGATCAAACCCTGCGTGTGGGTGGTGGCGGCTGTGCATGCGACGTGAGCCACGCAAACGGCAAAGCAGATGTGCCGGGCTCCTGGATGTGGTTGATGCTGATCGGCCTTGTGTGGCGCCGTCGAACCCGCAAGCGCCCAAGGTAAGGCGAATGGCAGTGTCTCCCAGCTATCGAATCGGCTAGCCGCCCTTAGGGTGATGTAAGCATTGAATTACATCCGCGTATGAGAGCTTTTGCGGGGTGGTGACGAGGTTAGTGACAAATTTTGTCACTGTTGTGGTTTAGGTCCGCCCCCAACCTTCGTGAATCATTCAAAAACATGCTCGGTACACTCGTTGCAGCGTGGGGAGGCATGCGGGTTCTCGCCCACCGAAAGTTCATTGCGCATGCCATTGCGCTCAGCTTTTATTTGAGCCTATTTCCCTGGCCCGGTGTGCGGGGCATCCCCGAGGCGGAAGCGAAGGTGAGCCCGCTTCACATGATTACTAGACAGGTGAAGAAGGGCAACATGCTGGTTGTCTTGGACACCTCCGGCTCGATGACGGGTGTGCCGGGTGAGCCCTTTGATGCGGCCACCGAATTGGGTGTTGACTGTGACCTTGGTGAAGACTGTCGCGAGGTCACGCAAACCGGGCAATGTTTGATCTCGAAACACCCCTTGAGCAACGAACCAAGGCTTTGCTCAAACGACGCTCAATGCCGCGTGGGTAACTGCAAGTTTGGTGGCGATCCTTGCTTGCAGGACTTTGACTGCCCGTCGGTCAACAGCGTGTGTACGGCCACGGGCAAACCTTGCCAATACAACGCCGACTGCGGGCCGCAGGGCAGCACATGCAAGATCAGCGGCCTCTATTGTTCGTCGATTCAGCCGTGTCAGCCCGCAGGACGTTGCTCAGATACCAACGCCGTTTGCAATAACCCAGGCAGTTCATGCGCCACTCGGTACTGTTCGGACAAACCAACGCAAGCGTGCACCACGGATGGTGACTGCCAAGCGGCGGCGCCACCCGCGGGGCCACCAACAACAGGTTTGCTGATCCACTACAAGTACGATGAACCTGCGGGCACAGTCACGGTCGTCGACCATGCTGGAGGCGATCAGACCGGTGCGTTCGCTGGCGGAGGCGCCAAACGTGCGGCGGGCTACGGCTCTACAGGTTCGGCGCTGGATTGCAGCGGCCAGGGTTTCACGCGGGTTTGGTCCAACGTGCAGTTGGGAAACACCGTTACGATGAGCACTTGGTACCGGCGTAGCGGAACGGGGGATCAAAAAATCATGTCGTGGCCCGGCGGTTATGAGCTAACGCTGTGGAGCGACAATACCTTTGGTCTCATCCTGGGCGGCAACTTCGGAACCTGGCCTCGCGTTTCTGGGGCCGCGATTCAACCCGATACATGGACACATATCGCGGCAACTTGGAATGGTTCGGAGGCTAAGTTCTACGTCAACGGCAACTTGGTGGGAACACAGGCTGCAAGCCAAACCATATCGGCTGCAACCAAGGAGTTGGTGGTTTGCCAGGGCCCAGGACCCAACTACTTTAATCCCACGGGCGGGCAAGTCGACAACACGCGCGTCTACAACACCGCGCTGACTGACGCCGAGGTTCAAAGCATCTTTCAAGCGGAAACAACCACGGCGTCGACGGGCCTTTTCGGGCATTGGGCGTTCGACGGCAATACGTCTGACAGTTCAGGCAACGGTGCGGACGCCACGTTTGCGAGCCCGGTCTACGTGGCGGGGTACACCAACCAGGCTGCGGACCGTTCAACCGGTGGCAGCATCGAGGTGGCAAACACCTCGAACGTATTGGACAAAGCCTCGACCAAACTGACGATGACGGCGTGGTTCAAACGGCCAGCCTCGCCCGCGCTTGCTGCCGATGAAATGCTGGTGGCGAGAGAGCTATCTGGCGGCATCGGATATCGATTGTTAATGGGACCTTCAGGAACACTGTGCGGCCAGGTGGATAGCTCCGGCGGACTCGCCATGAGGTGCACAGCTTCGCCTTCATTCGGAACCTGGCACCATTTGGCCGTTACGTGGGATGGGTCAACGGGTCAGATCAAGGCCTACATCGACGGCGTCCTCGATGGAACGAGCACGGCTTCGGCAGGCAGCATTGCGGCATCAAGTGGCGTCTTGACGATTGGTGCCAACGACCCGACGGGCGGGAACAAGTTCCAAGGTGCGGTCGATGACGTGCGGCTTTACAACACAGTTCTCTCCGCTTCCGAGATCTCTCAGCTCGTGGGAGGCAAGGCCGAGCCGGACCTCGTTTTGCGACTCGACTTTGAGAACAACGGCGCCGACAGTTCGGGGGCAGGAAACAACGCAACGGCCTACGGAGGCCCCTCGTATGCGGCCGGCAAGTATGGGCAAGCGGCAAGCCTCTCGGGCGCCCAGCACTTCCAAATTCCTATGCCTCAGGGTGGAAACGCCGACGTGGATCCGGGGCCCTACACGATCACCGCTTGGTTCAACCAAACCGCGGTGTCAACGGCGACCTACGCCACCTGGCTTGTAAACCGGCAGCGCGACGGCTCCTGGGCTGAGGATTACGGCCTTGGCATTGAGATGTCCGGCCAAAAAATCATGAGCAACCCCGAAAACAGCACGGGCGCTTACGATACTGTGGCGGTTACGAACGGTCAGTGGACGTTCGCCGCCACCACAGTAAATGCTGGTGTTGTCGATGTGTGGAAAAAGGTTGGCGCGACGCCCGTGGCAAAGGTTGACACGCGCACCTATACCCCCGGAAGCAATCCCAGCACCGGTGATATTTACATTGGTGCGGAGGACGACGACAGCGGCACCACGGGCAAGAGCCACTTCCGCGGCCTCATCGACGATGTTCGCATCTACAAACGCGTTCTCACCCAAACAGAGCTTGAGGCCGTTGCGGCCGGCAACAAAGCGACGGAACCCGCCAGCGGCGCGCAAACCAACAGCAACTTGCTTGGCCACTGGAAGTTTGACGAAGGATCAGGAGTGGTTGTCGCTGATCAGTCGGTTTACAACAACCCCATTCAAAACTATTGCTCGAACGCAGGAACAAATACCAACCAAACAGGAGCGGGCTGTTCAAACGGCTTGCCTAACTGGCAAGTCGGCCACACGGGTGCTGGCACCGACAAGGCGCTGCACTATCCCTACTGGGCCTATGGGCAGCTACCAGCGTCTGTACTGTCTGGGAAAGCGACCAACCAAATTACCGTAAGCGCATGGGTCTACAGACTTTTGAACAACGCGGGACGTTGGGTGATCCATCAGCAGCTTGGTAACTTTACGGACGACGCGTTTGGAATCTGGTTCCCTAGCGGAGTGCCGACGTTCGTGCTGAACAACGGAAGCTTTAACGAGTCAGTGTCTGACACAGTTGCCGCAGGGACAGGAACGTGGGTTCATTACGTAGGTACGTACGACGGAACGACGATGAAGCTCTACAAGAACGGTACCCTTGTTGATACCAACACACAACCGGGCTTCGTCTTCGCCGCAAATTCCAATCCCATTATTGTGGGTGCAGGAGCCAACGGCGTAGCGGTTGGTGGTGAATTCCTTGATGGGTACATTTCCGAGCTTGCCATCTGGAACAAAGCCTTGACGTCAACGGAAGTGACGGCATTGGCCGCGAATACCTTGCCGCAAGGCGCTGGCGCATTCTGTAAGGTGAACACCTGTAACGGTCAAGACAACTCATGCAACGTTGCCCTCAACGTGTGCCAAGGCGGACAGGTCAATCAGTGCATCGGCGTCAACAACAGCGATGTTTGCGTGATCAACCAAGCGAACAAGGGCCCGGCCAAGATGTGCCGAATGCAGCAAACTTTCTGCGCCGTTGACTCCCATTGCAGCACCTATCCCGGCGACGAATGCGTGCCTGCCACCAGCCGATCGGTTGTGGCCAAACGCGTTCTTAAGAACGTGCTGCTCAACAATTCTGACATCATGAACTTTGGTTTGATGGCCTTTAGCCAAGGCAGCGCTGATGGAACCACGTGGGACCGGAATAAGGATGGTGTGATCAATACCAGCGATAAAGACAGCTGGCCCGATGACTACTACTTCCCGTACTACAAGATAAAGACCGGCGGTGGTGGCACCAACTATCAGGATCGGTACTTCACCCGCGACGAGCTCGAAGAGCAAGGCTGCTACTCGAACGCGGCGGGGCCCGATGCCACATGCGTTGTTGGCTCAACAACCTATACGCTTCGTAGTGGCGTCAACGCACGCTACACCGTCTACAAACACGGCGGGTTCATTCAAGTGGATCAGCCATTCTGTGGTGACAAGTGTGTGATCAGCTCGATCAGCCAGGGCTGGTTGATCTACGAGGATGACGACGACTTCGACAACGATGACCGCAAGACGGACGCCCGGGGCACCGGCAGGTTTGCCGGTGCTCGTTACACCTATCCAGTTAGCAGCGGCGACTATGATCTTTGGGACCAGCCCACGTTTTTGAAAACCTATCAGGGTCGCTCAACCACAATCGCGGGTGAGCCTTATATCTACTTTAAACCCCGCAACGACTACTACTGGAACCCGCAGGCCGGCGCCAACCGTCCGCCGATTCGCGGCGCCCAATGCGCGGACAAGTGCTCGGCAGAGTGCGGTGGCAGTTGGGATCCGAACTTGATTCCATTGATTGATACTTCTGATGTTCCAGCCACAAGCAAGGCCAACGTCGTCAAGATGCTACCGATGCTCGAAAAGGCGCGCGACGGCGGCTTTATGCACTGGGAGCGTGGCCCCGTGGGATGTGCGCTGATCAATGACTTTGCCGCCGGAGCTATGCCTGCCCCTGCGGACAAGAAGCGACATTCCGCCTGGAACTACCTTGAGGATGTCAATGCGACCGATCCCATTCCTTGCCGCGATGACTTCATCCTGCTCATCACAGATGGCGAAACAAACGGGCCAGGGGATGTGGATGCGACGGGCACATCCACTTGCTTCAACCCTGACTGCCGTGTGCAATGGGACGATCCGAACGCTTCCGTGGGCCCCACCTGCCAGTGCAAGTCTGTGATCAACGCCCTTAAGCTGCGGCAAACGGTTGCCAAAGGCGGCCTCAACGTCAAGACGTACGTCATCGGGTTCTCGCCCGACTCAAACATCGGGATACCAGGCACGGTGAACGAGAACATTGCGCGTGCGGGTGGCACCTGCCGGGCTCCGTTCGACAACACGTTGGATCCAAGCGGCACCAACGATAAGTGCATGTTCTTGGCGAACAACGAAACGGAACTGCAGGAAGCCATTCAAGCGGTGATTTTCGATGCCATCAAAGGTTCGTATTCCACCACGCCCGCTTCTGCCACGTCGGGTACGCAGGTTGACGAAAAGAAGGTTACACCTGGCGGAATTTTGTTCGACGCGCGCGTGGACTTTCCGAGCTGGCGTGGGCACTTGTTGGCGTACGACACGGCCGATATCGATCCGGTGACCTTGCAGCCAAAGCTGATGTGGGACGCAGGCAGCCCCGCCAATTTCCCCGATCCCAATGATGTTCTCACATACAAAAATTGGACCGCTTGGAAAAAGCGGCTGGTCTATACGTCAGCCGGTGGTGTGATGGTGCCGTTCCAGATTGAACCCAATTCAGGCGCCATCCTCAACCGGGATCAATTGTTGGCGTTGGGCCTAGGCAACACCGATGTGGAAGCCGAGCGTATCGCACAGTGGATGTTGGGCGATCCACGCCAGCGCAACAAAGCTGTATTAGGGGCCTTCGTGAATTCGACACCGATTGAAGTCGGCCCGGCGGGCTTAAGCGCCTTGCCCGGAGGCAAACGATTCTTTGACGAACAGAAGAACCGCATAAGCTTGGTGTATGCGGCGGGGGACGATGGTTTGTTACACGCGTTCTTCACTCGCGATACCACCGTTGGGGGGCGTGCCTTTAAGGGCGGCGAAGAGGCCTTCGCTTACATCCCGCCTGACATGCTTAGAGCCGTCACCAATCTATACACGCAAGGGGGACAGAAGGCTGATCCGCGGCAGCACGTGTTTGGACTGACAAGTTCGCCCAAAATGAAGAATGTGTGTTGGCAAAACTGCGACGACGATGCCACCGCTGTGTGGAAATCCATCTTGGTGATGACTGATGGATGGGGTGGTCAGGAATCTTTCATGCTGGACGTAACAACCCCGTTTGTGTCCAACAACTTTAACAGCCCGCCCATTAACATCATTTGGCACACCGATACAGTCACGCCTGCCGATAAGGCGCTGTTCGACGCGTATCAAGGCGACACTGTGTCCGTGCCCGCCTTCTACTATGGCAAGGGCAATGCCAAGGATGACTATCGCGTTGTGTATGCCTCGGGTTATCGCTCAAATCCACCCACATCATCGGCGCAAGGTATCACTCTTTTGAACGTATCCGCCCGCAATGGCGCGCTATTGGACTCCGATACCATAACCGCCTCTGCCTGCTCTATCGAACATACGGCCCTCACTGACGTGGCCGCTGCGCGCAACTTTGATTTCCGCGAGCAGCAGCAAATGTTGGGCGCCTTCTTTGGCGACACGTGGGGCAACCTTTGGCGCTACGTTCCGAGTCAAGTGGGAGCCAACAACAACACCGGCACCACAGGCAACCTGAGTCTTGTGAAGGGATTTGGCTGCAATCAGCCTTTGCATTTTGCCCCCACGATTGTGCAGTTGGATAGGGACGATCCCTTGAACCACCCCGGCGATGTGTACGTCGTTCAAGTCACCAATAGCGCTCTTGACCCGGAAACTGAGGCGTTTGCCCCCTCGAAGATGATCATTCGAAAGGAAACACGCACCTCAAGCGCCGGCGGCATTGCGCCAGATCTCACATGGACCGGGGGCGGTCAGCTGGAGTTTGTGGTGGGCACGTCTTCAATGTGCGGCATTTGGGATCCCTCGGGCAACAGTGGCGCAGGGGCATGCACGCAGGTGTTGCCAGCCAACGCGCGGCCCACCAGCACGCCTTTGGCTGTGTTGAAGGCCGATGGCACAGGCTTCCTCATCATGTCGCTTTGGTACGCCCCACCCACAACGGTGTGCGGTTTCGGTCGCTCCTACCTACTCTTGCATACGATGGACGTTGGCTCTTATGCGCTCAAGCAGCGGGCCGGCCTCGGCCTCGTCAACGAGGCGGTAACGTCTGCCGTAATCGTGGACAAGAAAGTGGTTTACACAGACTCGCAAGGCAAAGTTCACGACGTTACGAATCAGCTGAACCAAACCTTCCTGGCGGGTGGTGCCATCAGCGATGTAACCCGCAACGGTGGACTTCGATTTCAACAAACTGGTTGGATGGAGTTGCCATAAACAGATCAAAACATCCGAATAGGTGTGTCTTCGCGAGCCACTTGATCGCGCGAGCTTGGCCGTGGTTGCCGGAAATGGCTCGCGGGGTGAGCTCGGCTAGTGGTTCTTCGAGATCCCGTGCAGCAGTACCTCCAGAAGCTGCTCTGAAAGCCCGCTGCCTTCGGGGACCAGTGCTACGGGCATCGTCGCGCGTCTGCGCATGATCTGGGGCGGCCCGGCCAGGGCGAACGTGGAGAACAACAAGACCATGGGGTGTAACGTGGTCCTTAGTTCGCCTGCGGCTTGACCTTGCAGAAGATGTTTGAACACGAGCGGTATGTGCCCCTTCATGAACCGTTCGATGAGGCGTTGGCGGCGCTCCGTGGAGCTGAGCGCCTCGCGCAAGACCAGATGAATTACGTCCACTTCGTCGTTGGTGACCGCGCCCAATCGCAAGAACAGCTGCCGCAGGCGGTTTTCGATCGTGGGCGTGCCTTCCACGCCCGCAAGCGATAGGCCACGCTCGAGATCGGCAAGAAGCCGGCCATAGACGTCATCCACCAGCGCAAAGAAGATCTCGTCTTTGGACGGAAAGTAGTAATACACCATCCCGATGTTGGTGCCCGCGTCCTGCGCGATCTGGCGCAGCGACGTGCTGTCGACCCCGCTGCGTAAGAACAAGCCTTTGGCGGCGGCAAGGATGCGTTTGTCGATGTTGGACTTGGGGCGCGGCACTAGATTAACTTCTTTCGGAAGCGCAACGCTGCCAGCGTCACCAAGGTCACAAGAATGATCGAAAGTGGCAGCAACTCATGCGCCAGATCGGCGAATCCACTGCCTTTAAGCACGATGCCGCGCACGAGTCGCAAAAAATGGGTGAGTGGCAGCAATTGCGAAAGCGCGCGCGCGGGCGCTGGCATGGATTCGAAGGGAAACATGAAGCCTGAGAGCAGGATGTTGGGTAGCAAAAAGAAGAATGACATCTGCATGGCTTGCTGCTGCGTGGTGGCCACCGTTGAAAACACCAAACCCAAAGCCAAATTGGCCGCAATAAACAAAAACGCCACGCCGTAAAGCAAAGTCAACGAGCCCACGATCGGCACACGGAAAACGATGCGCCCGGCGAGCAGAATCATCGTCATCTGCATGTAGCCGATCGCAATGTAGGGCAACATCTTGCCAAGCACGATCTCAAGCCGGTTGATGGGAGACACGATCAATTGTTCCAGCGTGCCGCGTTCTCGCTCGCGGGCGATCGCCATCGACGTGAGCATCACCATCGTCATGGTTAAGATCACGCCCACCAGGCCCGGTACGATATAAACGGCGGTGCGCAGATCGGGGTTGTACCAAGTGTTGGGTTCAATGTTGATTGGCAGCACAGTGCGTGTGCCGGCCACGGCTGCGACCCGGGCCAGCATGAGGCCGGTGGAACGCGCGGCAATCAGCGACGACGCTGTGTTCAAGGCGCTACCTACCGTTTGTGGATCGGAGCCATCAATGATCAACTGCAGCTTGGCCGTTCGATCTCGCCTCATCAAAGCTTGCGTGTAGTCGGGGGGCACCACCAGAGCCACTTTGGCGGTGCCGGCCCGCATGGCGCGCTCCACTTCGGCGTAGCTGCGCACGTCGCCCACCATGTCATAGAAGCCCGTGGCCACGAGGCTGCGCGCGAGATCGCGGCTTTCGGCCGAACGCGCTTGATCGTAGACCACCATCGGCAGGTGGCGCACGTCCGTGTTGATGGCGAAGCCGAACAGCATCAGTTGCAACACGGGCAGCACCGCCATCATCGCCATCGTCAGCCGATCGCGGCGCAGCTGGCGCAGCTCTTTCCACGCGATGGCCAAGGGCCGCGATATCACGACGCGTGCTCCTGGGGCGTGCCCTGTTGGCGACGGTCTTCACGCACCATCGACACGAACGCATCTTCCACCGTGGGCCGCGAAGGCTGCGCGCCTTCGATCGTGATGTTGTTCGCTTGGCACACCCGCTGTGCCAAGGCCAAAGCATCAACCCCACGCGTGGCCACGCGCAACGTGTGCCCATAGTGCGCCACTTCATCAACATCGGGCTCTGCCCGTAGTTTCGCCGCCGCTTTCACCGCAGCGTCCACGCGCAGCTCGGCCACGTTGAGATGACGGTGCGCCACCACGTCCTCCGGTGTTCCTTCGTCAAGCACGGTGCCGCGGAAGATGAAGGCCAAGCGGTGGCAACGCTCGGCTTCATCCATGTAATGCGTGGTCAATAGAACGGTTGTGCCCTTGGCGGAAAGCAGATGGATCTGTTCCCAGAAATCACGCCGGCTCACGGGATCCACGCCTGCGGTGGGCTCATCCAAAAACAACAGCGGCGGATCGTGAATGGTGGCACTGGCCAAGGCCACACGCTGCTTCCAACCACCGGACAGCGTGCCTGCCAACTGTTTGCGGCGGCCAGCAAGCTCCGTGCGTTCCATAACCTCATTCACAAGCGCGCGCTTCTTTGCGAACGGTACGCCATACAGCCCGGCATAGAACGTTAGGTTCTCTTGCACGGTGAGATCTTCATAGAGGCTGAAGCGTTGGGTCATGTACCCGATGTGCGCCTTGATGCGCTCGGGTTGCGTCGCTACATCGAAGCCCACCACTTTCCCTGTGCCGCCCGTGGGATCCAAGATGCCGCACAACATGCGGATGGTGGTTGATTTGCCCGCGCCGTTGGGTCCCAATACGCCGAAGATCTCGCCTTTGTTCACGCGTAGGTTGAGATCGCGAACGGCCACCAAGCTGCCGAACTTGCGGCTGAGGGCTCGCGTTTCGATGATGGGCTCGGTGCTTGCCCTGGTCATTGGCCCGCCGCCAACGTCATGAACGCAGGCAGGCCCGCGTGCAGCTGCCGTTCGGGATCATCAATGCGCACACGCACGCGGTACATCAGGTTCGCTCGTTCGCGTTCGCTGAACACGAAGCGCGGCGTGAACTCGGTTTGTTGGCCGATCTGTTCAACGTGCGCCGAAAACGGCACGGCTTGCGTGTCCACCCGCAGTTGCGCTTTGGCGCCCACGCGAAACGAGCCGATGGCTGTCATGGGCACGAACACATCCGCGTAAGGTTTTGTGGTGTCGGCCACGGTGAAGATGGCCGCGCCCGCGCCCACCACTTCGCCCACTTTCACCGGCGCTTCAAGCACGTAGGCATCCGCATCCGCCACCAGTTTGTATTTGCTCAAGCGTGTCTGCGCCAAACGCGCTGCCGCAGCCGCTGCCGCCGCACGCGCTTGGGCCGTGGCAACTTCCGGCGCACGCGCGCCGCTGCGCAGCGCTGCCAACTGTTGTTCAAGCGCCATGCGCGTTTGCTTGGCGCGTTCAAATTCCGATCGCAGATCATCCGCCGCGCTTGGGGGGCGCGCGCCACCTGCCACCAAACGCTCGGTGCGCGCCAGATTGTTTGCCACTTGATCTTCAAGTGCTTTGGCCGCCGCCACTTGGCTGGTCATCGCTCGGATCTCTTCAGGGCGGGCGCCTTGCTTCACCACCTTGGTTTGCGATTGCGCCGCGGCCGCATCCTCCTGCGACGCTTCCACCGTGAGGCGGGCCAGCTCGTCGTCAAGCGCCGCCAATTCAGCGCCGGCGTGCACGATGTCGCCCCGGGCGGCCGCGACCTTGGTGAGCTTGCCCGGCACCTCAAACGACAGCGACCGCGCCTCGTACTCCACAACGCCCTGGTAGCCCGCGGGGGCGGGGGGCGCGCCTTGGCAGCCGCCGACGAGCCCCCCGACGAGCAATCCCAAGAGTCCATTTTTTATCATGTGACTGATAATAAATGGCTGCGCGCGCAATCTCAAGATGTCCGCGGCCGAATGAAGCTAACTGGCCAAGGGATGGCGATGCCGTAACCCTGCGAATCTTGCGAAATCGCCATCGCAGGTCACGAGTTCGCAGCCATGCTCGATGGCAAGCGCTGCGTGGTAGGCATCGGCAACCAGTTTGCCGCGCGCCTTGGCTTCAACGCAGAGGTCGGAAAAGATCTTCCAGCTCGCTGGTCCGTGATGAAGGGGGCGCGCGTGAAAGCGTGAGCGCAAGCGGTCGATGAAGGCAATCGCGTCCAAAGTGTTCGTTGGAACGTCCCAGATCTTTGGATTGGTCACGATCCTCACAAACCCGCTGGCACCGAGGTCCGATAGGGCAAACGGCTCTGGCCCTAGGGCAAGGCGCCTTAGCCAGTCGGCATATCGATCGTGTTCGGGTGACTCCGCGCGATGCGCGTAGATGAGTACGTTGACGTCAGGAATCAGCACGGCGCGATCCGGGTATGCGCAACGATTCGACGTCCTCGTCTTCTTCCGCCTGGGATATCTGCGCCCCCGTGGGAAACCGGGCCCCGGGCCGCCCGCGAACGATGAGTTCAAACGGTGGTTCTGCCTGAACCGCCGGCACCCGCGTGGCGTACGCCGTGAGTGCCTCTGAGATCACGGATCCCAGTGTCCTGTTCTGTTTTTGAGCAAGCGCCTTTGCGCGCTCAAGCGCCACCGGATCGATGTCCACAGTCGTACGCACCCCCCAAGGCTGCCAGGGCGTGCATCAAGATGCAAGACGTGATGATCTGTGCATCACATGCGACGCGACCATGTGGGGTGCCGACACAAGCGGGGGCGTACCCATTTGTGCGATTACGCCCCATCATCCCACGTGCTGCCTTGACGCTCTTACGCGCGGTGCTTACGTTGCACCTCGAAACGCAGATGTATTCCTCGCGCACTCGAAAGGACGACTAACTATGGGAAAGATCATTGGTATTGACCTCGGGACCACGAACAGCGTGGTGGCCATCATGGATGGCAAGGAGCCAAAGGTCATCCCGAACGAAGAGGGCAGCCGTTTGACGCCGTCCGTCGTGGCCTGGGATGACAAGGGCGAGATTTTGGTGGGCCAGATTGCCAAGCGGCAGTCGATCACCAACCCCGAAAACACGATTTACTCCGCCAAGCGCTTCATCGGCCGCCGCGCCGACGAGGTGCAAAGCGAAGCGCAGCGCATCCCTTACAAGGTTGTAAAGGGCGGCAACGGCGAGGCCATGATCGAGGTGCGCGGCAAGAAGATGTCGCCCCCGGAGGTGTCCGCCAAGGTGTTGGGCAAGCTCAAGCGCGCCGCTGAGCAGTACTTGGGCGAGTCCGTCACGGAGGCCGTCATCACGGTTCCTGCGTACTTCAACGATGCGCAACGCCAAGCCACCAAAGACGCGGGCAAGATCGCCGGCCTTGAGGTTAAGCGAATCGTCAACGAGCCTACAGCCGCCGCGTTGGCTTACGGCTTGGATAAGAAGAAGGACGAACTCATCGTTGTTTACGACTTCGGTGGCGGTACGTTCGACATCTCGGTGCTTGAAGTGGGCGAGAACGTGGTTGAAGTTGTGTCCACGAACGGCGACACCCACCTGGGTGGCGATGACGTTGATGCTCGCGTGATGCAATGGCTGATTGACGAGTTCAAGAAAGACCAAGGCATCGACGTCTCGAAAGACAAGATGGTGCTGCAGCGTCTGCGTGAAGCCGCTGAAAAGGCGAAGATTGAATTGTCTTCAGTGATGGAGACAGAAATCAACTTGCCGTTCCTCACGGCCGATGCGTCGGGTCCAAAGCATCTGCAAATCAAGCTGTCGCGTGCGAAGTTTGAGCAATTGATCGACGACTTGGTCAAGCGCACGATTGAGCCTGTGAAGAAGGCTTTGTCCGACGCAGGCAAGAAGGCGTCTGACATTCACGAAGTTGTGTTGGTGGGTGGTTCAACCCGCATTCCGATGGTGCAAAAAGCCGTTCAGGAATTCTTTGGCAAAGAGCCTCACCGGGGTGTGAACCCTGACGAGGTTGTGGCCTTGGGTGCAGCCGTGCAAGCGGGCGTGCTCTCGGGCGACGTGAAGGATATGTTGCTGCTCGACGTCACCCCGCTGTCCTTGGGCATCGAGACCCTGGGCGGCGTGATGACCACGCTCATCCCACGCAACACCACAATCCCCACGAAGAAGTCGGAGACTTTCTCCACGGCGGCTGACAACCAAACGTCGGTTGAAGTGAAGGTGTTCCAAGGCGAGCGCCCTATGGCGAACGACAACCGCTTGCTTGGCAAGTTCGGCTTGGAAGGCATTCCTTCGGCTCCGCGTGGCGTGCCTCAAATCGAAGTCACGTTCGACATCGACGCCAACGGCATCGTGAACGTTTCGGCGAAAGACAAGGCCAGCAACAAAGAGCAGAAGATCACCATCACGGCGTCTTCGGGCCTTTCGGAAAGCGACATCGAGCGCATGGTCAAAGAAGCGCAAGATCACGAAGCGGACGACAAAGCACGCCGCGAAGCGATCGAGAAGCGCAACAACCTTGAAGGCTTGGTGTTCAGCGTCGAGAAGCACCTCGAAGAGAACCGCGACAAGATCCCCGCCACCGAACGTGGCGAGCTTGAAGCGGCGCTCAAAGACGGCAAAGACGTGTTGGAAAACAACAAGACGCCCAAAGAAGCCTCTGTGTTTGAAGGTGCGTTTGAGCGCTTGCAGAAGGCCTCTCACAAGATGGCGGAGTCCCTTTACAAGAACGCAGGTCAGGGCGGCGAGGGCGCAGCTGCGGCGGGTGCGGCTCCGGGTGGGCAATCAGATGACGGCGTGATCGACGCTGAATTCACAGATTCGCCAAAGAGCTAGTCGGTTGATGTGAAGTCCGGGCCCTGGCCTTTCGTTGCGAGACGAAACGCTGGGGCCTTTCTTTTGCGCGGCTGCTACCATGGGCCCACGCATGCGCCCCATTCTCATTGAGCTGCCGTCAAAAGGCCTGGCCGTTTTCGCGCTTGTGATGGCGCTGGCCGTGCTTGCGTGGAACCTTTGGAAAAAGCGCCGCGGACGCATTTCAACGCCGCTTTGGCTGGTTGCGGCGGCGTGGGCGCTGATGGGCTTGCGTGGCGGCAGCTGGGTGCCTTCGGCGGCCGTGTTTAAAGAGGAATGGGTGGCGTTGCCGATCTTTTCTTACGGCGTGATGCTGGGCACGTCGCTGGTGGTGGGCTGGTACTTGGTGATGAAGCTGGCCAAACAAGACGGCATCACAGCGGACCAAGCGGGCGCCATCTACATGTGGACCGCCATTTGGGCCATGGTGGGCGCGCGGATTCTCTATGTGCTGACGAACCTCAACGACTTTACCGGCCTTGCGGACGCGCTTAGCCTGCACAAAGGCGGCATGGTGGCCTACGGCGGCATGATTGGGGGCTTCTGTGCCAGTTGGTACGGATGCCGCCGGCGGCGCATTCCACTTTTGCAGTGGGCCGATGTCTCGGCGCCCGCCGTGGTGTTGGGAACAGGCATCACGCGCTTGGGTTGCTTGCTGTATGGCTGCGATTTCGGGCGACCTAGCGACGTACCGTGGGCGTTGGCCTTTCCGAATGGCAGCGCGGCGTGGGATCGGCACATTCGCTTGGGCCTGATCACACCGGATGCGGCAGCCTCCTTGCCGGTTCATCCGACGCAGATCTACGAGTCGTTGGTGGGGTTCGCGCTGTTCGGATTGCTCATGTGGTTGCGCAAACGGCGCACGTTTTCGGGGCAAGTGTTTCTGGGATGGGTGCTGGGCTATGGCACCTTGCGCCCGTTGCTTGAGCTGCTGCGCGATGACGATCAACGAGGCAACGTGGGCCCGCTTTCAACGTCGCAGTTCATCGGCGTTGTGTCGGTGGTGCTAGGGCTTGGATTGGCCGTGTGGCTCTATCAACAACACAAGCGCGATCCCGAGTCTCGACGCTACTGGCAAAGGCCTGCGGCCCGTGCCGGATCATCTGCCGCACATTAATGGGCGGACGCGTTCCTCATCTAACGGCACCTGTGAAGGGTTACGTCCTAACTTAGGGGCGCTTTGGAACTCGAAAGGCATTGGCCTCGATCTGGTGCTGCTGCAAGGCGCGGCGGATCACTTTGGGGTGCCGATCAAGCGCGCGCGCCACCCTCATTACGTTGCCTTGGTGAGTGGAGAGTTCTCGTTCCAGCTCTGCCCGCGTTGGCAGTTCGCGAGGCGGTCGGCGGGTGTTGGCGGGGCGACGTGAAGTGTCGCCGTCCGCTTTTCTGGGCGGTTCGGCCGAGCTTGTTTGCGGATCAAGAATGGTGAGCAGCGACTCTGGCACGTGCCTGAACGTCATCGTCGTGGCGACACCCGCAAAGAGGGTGGCTGTGTGAACCACGTTCGTAAGCTCCCGGATGTTGCGCGGCCAGCGGTAAAGGCAGAGCGCGAAGAACAAAGACGGATCGATCTCAAACGGCGTATCCGTTGTCCGGCTTGCGGCGACTTGGTGATCAATGAACGCGCCTATGTCTTCACGCCGTTCGCGCAGGGCAGGCAAAGTGATGGCGGCGGCGCCCATTCGCCCCACCAAGTCCGCACGTAAGCCAGGTGAATCCGCTTCGGGCTCCATGCGGCTGGTTGCGGCCACGACGCGGACGTCAAGCTGTTTGGCGCGCGTGGCACCGAGCGGCATCACTTCACGCGTTTGCAAAAAGCGAAGCAACTTGGCTTGTGCGCTGTGTGGCATGTCCCCCAATTCGTCGAGAAACAAGGTGCCGCCCACCGCTGCATCAACCAAGCCTGCTTTGGGTTGAATGGCTTGCGAATGCGCGCCTTTGGCGTAGCCAAACAACTCGCTTTCAACGAGATCCCGCGGGATGGCGGCGCAGTTGACCGGCACAAAGGCGCCTTTGCGGCCACTGGCGGCGTGGATCGCGGCGGCATACACTTCCTTGCCCACACCCGTTTCGCCCACCAGCAGAACCTCGCTGGATGTGGGCGCAAGAACGCGCAGCTTTGCTTCTAACCGGGCCACCGCCAGACTGGCGGATGCCACCTGCGTAAACGGCGATTGCAAACCGTGCCCAATGTCTTCGGCGTCTTCGGGGGTGAGCAGGCGAAACACGGCGGCGTGTCCACCAAAGAACAGCAAATCGCCATTCGACAAAGGCGCGTCGGCCTCCACGAGGTGGCCATTCTTGAAGCTGCCGTTGGTGCTGGCGGTGTCGGAAACGACGTAGCCGGTGGCTTCCTTACGAATCACCGCATGCCTGGAAGAGGCGCGGCGGTGGGAAAGGGTCCAACCGTTTCCCTTGACCGCGCGGCCGATGGGGAGAAGGTCCCCGATAGGTATTAGTCTGCTGGCTGGGGGAGGGGGCTCCCCCCGTCGTGCTGCATCACCGATGACAATGAGAAACGGCTTCGCCTGCGTGGGCGAACGTGCATCTGGCGAGCCCACTGCCGTGGGTTGGTTCGCCGTGACGGTCAAGTGTGCGGAGGCATCAGCAATCGAACTCATGCGACGGGCAAAGATAGCTGCGGGAACGGCAATCACAATGAGTGCTCAACCCCGGTGGGGCTCGTGTGGGGCTGGACCGGGGCTCCCACCGGGGCTGGGCGAAGAGCAGGACGGATTGGCGCCGGAGGATTCTCCTAATGTGTAATCATTACAATGGTTTACGGGACTGTGGTGGGTTGGCATGCGTTGTGAAGTAGGCAACCTCGACGGGAATTGGTCCTGTCGTTCACAACCGGGAACTCAACCAAAGGAAGAAAACCATGAAGAGCGTCATCCGTACCAAGTCGGGCCTTAAAGCTGGCGGTTTCAAGATCAACCACAACCGCGTGCTCGTGAAGAGCGGGGTGAAGGCAGGTGGGTTCCGAACCAACCACAACCGCGTGCTCGTGAAGAGCGGGGTGAAGGCTGGCGGGTTCCGAACCAACCACAACCGCGTGCTCGTGAGGAGCGGCGTCAAGGCAGGTGGGTTCAAGGTAAACCACAACCGCGTGCTCGTGAAGAGCGGCGTTAAGGCCGGCGGATTCCGCTACAACCACAACCGCGTGCTCGTGAAGAGCGGCGTGAAGGCAGGTGGATTCAAGTACAACCACAGCCGCGGGCTCATCTAGGCCAGGCTTGTTCAATGGAGGTCGGCGCTTGGAGTTCGCGGCCCAAGCGAACCAGCTGCCCGATGTCAGGAGAACCATCCAGAGCCCAGCGTCGGTGTTCGGCGCTGGGTAACATTTTTAGCCAGCGATCAAGTTCTTCAAGCGCCGTATTCATAAGCTTGGTCAACGCATCTTGTTGGCCAATTTTCTTTAGACCATCCATCAGCGAAACCCATATGAACCAAGGGCACGTGGGTGGCACGGGGCTGGTCTGCAAATACGCTCTGACCTCAGTGCACAATTGACCGAGCTCGGGATGTTCGGGCATCAGCACGCGCAGAAGGACCGCCCGCGCCAACACTGAAACGTCCGCAACACCTTGCGCGAGCTCCAACGCTGCGCGTGCGTAGTCCTCCGCGCCAACCACATCGCCTTTTTCCATCGCCGCTTGAGCGATGAGGAAGCGGGCGAAACTTTCAATTCGCGGATCGCCTTGGATCCTGCCAAGCTCAGCGGCTTCTTCCGCGTGTGGCCGCGCCGCGTCTTGACGTCCCTGCGACAAAAGCGCCTGCGCCAGGTTTAGGTGGGCAAACGGAAGTATAAAGCGATGCTCAACCCGGCGGCAAAGCGCGAGCAGTTCGTTGGCTTTTTGTTCGGCCTCGGTTGCCCGCCCGGCTTCCAGCAAAAAGGTAGTCAAGTTGTTGAGGTTGATACAGGCGTTGTTTAAATCGCCGGCCGCCAACAACGCTTGCACAGCCCGCGTGGTTCCCGTCACCTTGTCGATGCCGACCTCGGGAAGGGGCATCGCCAGCAACGAATGAAGCGACCACCAAAGGCCGTTGAGCATCTTGTCTTCGCTTGAACTCAAAGCAAATAACTCAAGCAACAGCTCTCGCACCAGCTGGTCGTCGCCAGAAAAGGTCAACGATCCGAGTGAACGAAGCGCGGCAATCATCCACTTCCGCGTGGGAGGTGTGGTTCGTCGCGCACGCAGTTCTGCATACCTCAACTTAAGTTCATCCCAGCGCGCTAGCTGCCCCAGCGCGATCAGCCGCTCACACAACGCTTCGATGCAAGCTTCTTCATCAACCAGGTCCAACGCCTGTGCGGCCGCTTGTTCAACATCCAACCACTGTCCTTTCCAGTCGGCGATCTTGGCGCGGGTAATCAGAACAAGCCCTCGAGCGCTGTTTGTCAGGCCGGCGGCATCCGCACGATCGCACTTTTGCAAAGCGTTTGTGACGTCGTGCGCGGCAAGCGCTTGCTCCGCAGCGATGCGCCAATGGTTGCCCGCGTTCTCGCGTTTCCCACCGCGTTCCCAATGCTCGGCGATCACGCCGGCGTCTTGTTCACCCAGATCCTGCAAAACCACCGCGGCACCTTGGTGGGCGGTTCTGCGATCGATGTCTGTCAAGGCGTCATACGCCGCGTCGCGGACCAAAGCGTGCCGGAAAGCCCAACGTTCTCGCTGTTCGTTTTCACGCATCAAGATTTCGCGCGCTTCCAAAAGCTCAAGCCACGTTGGCACGTCTATGCGCAACCGAGGATCAAGAAGGGCCTCTACGGCCGCTTTGCGAAAACGTTCGCCGAACACGCTGGCCGCGCGCAGCACTTGTTTACCATCTTCGCCAACCGCATCCAAGCGGGCTTGCAGCGCCGCCAAGATGGTGCGTGGTGCAGGGGCGTCCGTCATGGTTTGTGAGGCCGCGGCGCGCAGGAGCTCTTCAAGAAAGAAGGGATTCCCCTGACAGCGATCGGCCAGCAATTGCACTTGTTCCTCGGGCATCGCGGGAAACACGCCCGAGGCCAATTTCACACAGGCGGCCTGGTCGAGCTGGGGCACTGCGAAGCGTGTGACCCGCGAAAGCTTTGACCACAGATCCGGAAACCGCTGTTCGACTTCGGGACGAGCCGTCGCCAACACAAACAGCGCTCGATCGGCGTGTGTACGAACTGATGATTCTAAAAGATGAAGGCTAGGTGCATCGCCCCAATGCAGATCCTCAGCGACAAGAATCAGCGCGTGTTTTGTGGAGGCGGCCGCTAACAAATCGATCCACGCCAAGTGGACCTGATCTGCCAGCAGCCGTGGCTCTTGCCGAATGGCGCGCAGCTGGGTTGAAACGTGGTCAGGAAACCGGGCGCCTAAAAGTTCGCCGAGCACAGAGGCAACGCGTGACGTGAATTCGTCGCTCGCAGCGTTTGTTTGCGCCACAGATCCAACAAACATGTTCAACTTACGTTGTCTCGCGGGCGGGGTGTCTTCGGCTGTGATCTCTGTGGCGGATGCGAGTGCAGATGTGATGAGGCCGTAGGGCGCGCCCGATCGAAGGTCATCGGCGTGACCCGACAATACAAGCACCGGACGGTTGGCCTTGGAAACTTGATCCACAACCTCACGCATCAGACGCGATTTGCCGCCCCCGGCGGGAGCGGTGATGAGCGCAACGTGTGCCTGCTCCTGCTGCCAGGATTTGGTGATGCTTGCCGTGATCAACGCAAGCTCACGCTCCCTTCCCACGAATGGAACCGCTTTGCCCAACACCGTGCGTGACGTCCCGCGGTTGCTTGCTTTTCGAAGCAAGCGAAACGTTGGTTTCGCCCCGCCTTGGCGTTGGTCAACAACAAAAGGATCCGCCAGCAAGGCCGCGGCATTGTCATCAAGTTCGATGGCACTTGCATCATCGTCCACAGCAGCGCCTTCGAGGAGACGCACACTTTCATCAATCGCCGGCCCCACGAGTTCGTGATGTTCGACGGTGGCGCGGGCAAGACTGAGCGCCATCGATGCGTGTGGCAAGACCGCGCGCAGTGCCAACGCTGCGTTGGCCGCACGGGTGGTTTGATCCACAGCATTGCCTGCGACGCCGAACGTGCCCAGCAGCACGTCCCCCGGCAAGGCATAGATGGTGCCTCCCCATGGTGCAACGACGTCTTGCATGTCCTCGATCCGCGGCCGAGGTGCCAACCGCCCGGGGAGGCGCACAAGCAAAATGGCGAGCGAGCGGGCCTCGCGAGGACCTACCCATGTGCCTACGTCGGCCACGGGTGCGTCCGAGAGTTCGTCGGCGATGCTCAACAACTGTGCCGCGAGCGCTGCGGCGTTGCTGGGGCGTTCGTCTCGACGGCTAGCCAACATCCTGTGGGCGAGGCTCCTGAGGTGGGGAGGAACCCGTGCAAGAGCGCTTTCGGTCACCACGCGTTCGGAAAGCATTGCTTTTGCAAAGGGCGCAAGCCCCAGACCCTGAAACAGGGGGCGCCCCGTAATGCATTCAACCAACAAACATCCCGCGGCGAACACGTCCGCACGTCCATCGATGTCGACGTCACCACTTGCTTGTTCAGGCGCCATATAAAGCGGGGTTCCCACGCCGCTTCGCGAGGGCTGCTGCCAGCCCGTTCTCTCGTGGGCCACGCCGAAATCGAGCAAGGTTGCATTATGCGCGCTGCCCTGCACCAAGAAAACGTTCGAAGGCTTGAGGTCACGATGAACGATGCCCAGATCGTGCGCAAACGCCAGCGCTCCAAGAACACGCGCAACGAGTCGGCAGGCTTGCGACGCGGCCATGGCGCCTTTTTGCAGCTCTTCGCGCAAGGTATGGCCGAAAAGCAACTCCATCACCAAAACCGGGCCGCCCAAGGGCACCCTCCCATGATCCAGCAACTGGACGATGGCCGGGTGTGGCAGCCGTGCAAGCAAGCGAATCTCACGATCAAACTCGCGCCACGCCGCATCGCTTGTTTCCAGCGTGGTTTTGACCGCAACTTCGCGATCAAGGAGGGTATCCTTGGCGCGGAAAACCATTCCGCACCCGCCCTCGCCGATCACCGATTGCAGTTGGTACCGATCAAGCAGGATGGCTCCCGGCAAAGGCGGCCACGCCGCGCCGATCGCGCGGGGCAACTCCCCCTTTTCCGTCGCTGTTTCAGGCGCCCCTTCGCCGTGTAGCAGGTTCGAGCTCACCTGCAGCTTTATATCACCGCTTCGGGCGCCGCCCCCGCGATGCCCGCGCAAGCGGCCGACAACTTCCTGCCCGCCATTGCCATCCCCCTGGTATAACCAATGACCACGGGAGGTAGGCCACATGAGCATGAAACGCGGCTCGGGAACCAAGGGATCATCTTTGGGGAGCGGTGAAGTAGGGTCGAAGGTTGATCGTCAGCGTTTGTTTGACGATCTGAAAAGGCGGGCAGAGACTGGCGCTGTGTTCACCCCCGTTGATGTGGCTTTGTCCATCGGCGCGGCTGAAGTTCAGGTGGTGCGATCGCTCCTGGGATTGGCCGCAGAAGGCGCCATCGAGAAGGTTGAATTGGGCCATTACAAGGCCACGCCGGTCAACGATTTGGACATGGCTGATTTCATCAAAGCCTTCTCGCGCGCTTCCAAGATGGACGCCACGCGGATGCGCGACATTGCCGAAATCGATCGCCTCAAGAAGAACAACGATGTGATGCGTGCGCGCTTGGTGCGGGCACAGCTTGAACGCGATCATTACTTGGCCGCGCTTAAGGCACACAACGTCGATCCAGGTCCATTGCCCGAGCCGCCTGCCGTTGCCAGTGAATCTGGCATCGCACTACCAGCGGTAAACACCAGCCCAGGCGTGGCCGGCGAAGCCTAAGGGAAAGAGCGTGGCTGACGCAGCAACTTTGACGCTGACGTTGATACGGCACGGCACCGCCGGTGAGGCGGGCCGCGATGAAGATCGCGCGCTCACCCCCGGGGGCCGCCAAGAGATCGCACGTGTGGCCCGCACCTTATTGCGCACCGGCAGCCGCTTTGATGTGGTGGTGTCGAGCCCGCTTGTGCGCGCGGTGCAAACCGCCGAGATCGTCATCAGCTGCCTACAACACGCCGGTCGTGTGGTGGTGGATCCGCGGCTCGTGCCCGAAGCGTCGCCCCTGGCTGTGGTGGAACTGCTGCGAGAGCTCGCGCCCTTGCGGCGTGTGGCGTTGGTGGCGCACGAGCCGATTTTGTCAGGTCTGGCTGGATTGCTGCTGGGCGGCTCGTTGGGGCGCGGCCTTGTGAAAGGCGAAGCGATGCGCATCCGCATACGCGGCGTTGAGGGTGGGGGCAGCCACGCGCAGTGGCGCTGGTCCATCGATCCGGTGGCAGGCAAACGCCGGCCGCACCCGTAACTTCGATTTGCGCGCATGAACCAGCGTGTACGTCTCATTCTTCGACCCCCGGCGTTGTCGGGTGGCGCGCGTTCAACGGAGCGCATGGTGGAGGCCGAGGCCGCCCAAGGCGAAGTGCGCTTGGGCCGCGGCGCTGATTTACATTTAACCCTGCCGTTCCCGACCGTATCCACGCTGCACGCCCGCATTTTTGCGCTGGATGAGCAGTGGTGGGTGGAGGACATGGGCAGCGTGAACGGCACGTGGATCGGGCCGCGGCGCATTTCCGCGAATCGCCCCGAGCCACTGCGTCCCGGCGATGAGCTGCGTTTGGCCGACATCACAGTGGTGTTCGCGGGTGTGGCGGTTGATGGCGCTGATTTGTTGACGAGCGCCAAAGGGGAGGTGCATGGCACCACCACCATCGCTCGCCGTTTGGTGGCAGATCTATTTGGCGCCGTCCGGCCAACAGAAGTGGCCGTTGTCGAAGTGGTGGGTGGGCCCGACGAGGGGCAGCGCTTGCCGTTGCCCGACAATGGACGCATGTATCGCTTGGGGCGCGGTGGCACGTGTGATTTGGTCCTGACGGACGCCGATGTCTCCCGTGAACACACGGGCTTCGAGCGACGTTGGGATGGCATCTTCGTGCAAGATCTCGGTTCGAAAAACGGCGTTCATGTGGCGGGCAAACGCATCACAGCACCCACCCGTGTGGGCGATGGCGATGAAATCAGCTTCGGATCGACGCGCGTGCGTTTGGACGATCCGGAGGACCGCTACTTGAGGCTGATGGAAGCGCCGTCTGATGTGGTCGCGCCGGCTGCCTCCGCGCCCACAACCTTCACGCGCGCGCCCAGCCAAGGCCGACGCGTCACGCGGCGTACAGATCCCGTGTTGACGCCGGTAGGTCGCAGCACGGTGCGGATGTCGCGTGGAGGCGGCGGGGCGCTGTGGTTGGCGCTCGTCGCGGGGGGCGTGTTGGTGGCGTTGGTGGGGCTGTTGTTGGTGTTTGTGTTGTAGGGCGCGTGATTGCGTGGGTGCGCGCGAACCCTTATTCTGCAGCGATGTCTGACGTCTTGCCTCTGTTGTCGCCGTTGCGGTTTGCGCCCACGTATCAAGTTCTGGTGTGGGGTGGACGCAAGATGGCGGCGTATCGCCAAGATCTGCCTGAAGGCCCGGTGGGTGAGTCGTGGGATCTCGCCGATCAAGATCGCGGCATGAGCGTTGTGCAGGAAGGCCCTTGGAAGGGAACCACCCTGCGCGACTTGACGAGGGCGCGCGGCAAAGAACTTGTGGGCGATGATTTTCCGGGCGGCAGTTTTCCACTGTTGGTGAAGCTCATTGATGCGGCGGCGCGCTTGAGCGTGCAGGTGCACCCCGATGATCAGTTGGCTCAAGCCATGAATCTAGGCAGCAACGGCAAGACCGAATGCTGGCTGATGATCGGCGACGGCGGCGAACTTTACCAAGGCACGAAGCCTCATGTTGATCGCGCGGCCTTCGAGGCCGCGTTGGCGCAAGGGCGCGTTGAGGAAACCCTGAATCGTTTCGAAACGCATGATGGCGATTTCTTCTTCCTGCAGGCGCGGACCGTGCATGCGCTTGGAAACAACTGTTTGCTTTACGAAGTGCAACAGAGCAGCGACATCACGTTTCGCGTGTGGGATTGGGGGCGTGTGGGGCTGGATGGCAAACCGCGGCCGTTGCACGTGAAAGAATCGCTTGAGACGATCGATTTCTCACGCACAGGCTTTGGTGCCGTGCGGGCCGAGGTGGGCCCGCACCCCGCCGGCGGGCTTGTGCGCACGCTGGCCGATTGTGCGTTCTTCACGGTGGAAGAGCGGTTGTTGGTCGAGGGTGAAGTGACGACCCACCCGCCAAACGGCAAAAAGGTGTGCTCGCTTGTCACGTGCTTAGGTGGCGCCGGGGAGCTGCGCACGCAAGGCGGAGCCGTGGCGCTTTCGCCTATGCAAACGGTGCTGGTCCCCGCAAGCGCGGGCGGCTGGCGCGCCCAAGCGTCAACGGCAGGCCTCAAGTTGATGCACGCGCAGCCTAAGTTTGCAGGCAACAGCCGCTAGCGTCACTTCCTTGGAACTGGGCCTTGCATGGCACGCCCTCGCGGACTCTGACAAAGTTGCGTGTGTGAAGTTGCATGAACTCGTGGAAGTGTCGCAACAGGTGGCGGGCACGCGCAGCCGTCGTGAAAAGACCGCGCGTCTTTCGGCTTACTTTAAGACGCTGCCGCACGAATTGACGGCCGTGGCCGCGTCTTATCTTGCGGGCGAAGTGCCACAAGGCAAGGTGGGCGTGGGGTATGTGCTGTTGCAGAAATTGAGTGTGCCCGCCGCGCAAACATCAACACTGTTGTTGTCGGATGTTGATGCGGCGCTAAAGCGTCTAAAGGCAGAAGCCGGCGCCGGCTCGGGCACACGACGGCAGGAACTGCTGTCCGCTTTGTTGGGGCGCGCCACGGCGCCGGAGCAAACGTTTTTGGTGCGCTTGCTTATCGGTGAACTGGGGCAGGGCGCGCTTGAGGCTTTGGTGGTCGAAGCGGTTGCACAAGCGTTTGGCATCCCATTCGAAAAGGTGCGGCGGGCGGTGATGTTTGCTGGTGGTGTGCCGCCGGTGGCCGCCGCGTTGGCAAAACAAGGCGAAAGCGGCCTCTCTGCATTCGACCTGAGGCTCTTTGAGCCAGTGCAGCCGATGTTGGCAGACACGGCAGCCGACGTAGATGCCGCCATTGAAAGGTTGGGCGAGGCTGCGTTCGATTACAAGATGGATGGCGTGCGCGTGCAGGTGCACAAAGATGGCAATGAAGTGCAGGTGTATTCACGTGCGCTGAACAAAGTCACGGCGTCTGTGCCTGAGATCGTGCAAGTGGTGCGGGGCCTGGGGGCCGAGCGGCTGGTCTTAGATGGCGAGGCGTTGGCTTTCGCGGCTGACGGTCGACCGTTGCCCTTTCAGGTCACAATGAAACGGTTAGGCCGCAAGGTTGACGTTGAGGTCATGCAGCAAAGCTTGCCCCTGTCGCTGAAGTTGTTCGATGTGCTGCAGGTTGATGGCCGCACTGTGATCGATGAGACGCTGCAAGGACGTTGGGATCTGTTGCGTGAAATCACACAGGGTGAACATGTTGTGCCGCGGTTGGTGACGTCGTCGTCGCAAGAGGCCGACGCGTTTTTGTCACGCGCGATGCAAGACGGCCATGAAGGGGTGATGGCCAAGTCCCTGCTTTCGCCATACGCCGCCGGCCGCCGCGGGCAAAGTTGGCTTAAGCTTAAGCCTACGCACACGCTGGATCTTGTGGTGCTGGCCATAGAGTGGGGCAGCGGCCGGCGCCAGGGGTGGCTGAGCAACTTGCATCTGGGCGCGCGCGATCCGGTTAACGGCGGATTCGTGATGCTGGGCAAGACGTTCAAAGGCATGACCGACGAAACTCTGCGCTGGCAAACGGAGACGTTCTCGCAGCTTGAGATTGGACGTGAAGGCGCTGTGGTACATGTCAAGCCTCAGATCGTCGCGGAGATCGCGTTCAACGATGTGCAGGCCAGCGATTACCCCGGCGGTGCGGCGTTGCGCTTCGCACGCCTCAAACGCTACCGGCCCGACAAACGCGCGGCAGAGGCCAACACGATTGCGGACGTCTTGGCTCTTTTGCCGGAACCCGCACGAGCCGCCAGGCGCAATAGCTGAAGCGTGGCGCGTTCGATCGGATCAAGGCCGCGCCTTCCTGTTGTTTTGAGGGGAACCGCCTTGCCCATGCGCCCTTCCTCGAAGGCGGTGAGGATCGCCGGATGAATGTACGATGCGCGGCAGATCGAGCGCGTGTTGCCCAAGCGCAGCGCCGCACCATCAATGGCTTCGAGAATCTTCTCGCGCTTGGCCTTTTGGGTCTGCGGGCAGTCGCAGCCAAACAAATTTGCAGCCGCCGTGACGGTGCCCACCCACGTACGAAAGTCTTTCGCCGTAAATTCTTCGCCGGCAAGTTCGTGAAGGTATTCGTTCACGTCCTCTGAATGCACGGTGTGGGCATCGCCTTGTTCGTCAATGTATTGAAACAGACGCTGGCCCGGAATCTCAAGGCACCGGCGTATGACGCCCGCAACGCGCGCGTTACGCACACCCACTTCGTGTGTTTTTCCACTTTTGCCCACAAACCGAAAACGCAGCTTTTCGCCTTTAACCGTCACATGGCGGTTCATCAAGGTGGTCAAGCCATAGTGTTTGTTTTGTCGTGCGTACTCATCGCCGCCCACGCGAATGCCCGTGGTGGCAAGCAACGCCACAAGCGTGGCCAACACACGTTCGCGGGGCAAACCTTGCTGGCCCAGATCCAATGCCACGCGCTTGCGAATGTGCGGCAAGGCCTGCGCAAAAGCGATCATGCGCCCGAACTTTGTTTGATCGCGCGTTTGGCGCCAATGGGCGTGGTATCGGTATTGTTTGCGGCCCTTCGCATCCCGCCCCAGCGCTTGGATGTGGCCGCTCGGTTGCGCGCAAATCCACACGTTGGTCCACGCTGGTGGGATAGCCAAGCTGCGAATGCGAGCAAGAGTGGCCGCGTCTCTGACCAAACGTTCCGTCGTCTCGTTTATGTACACAAAGGCGTCTTTGCGCTTCTCGCGGCGAATGCCTTTGGAGCCGGCGTCGACGTAACGAAGGTGGGCCGCCGCCGCGGCTTTCGCAGGGCTTGCGGACAGGATAAAGCGCTTCATAGCCGCAGAAAGAGCGACCGATGAATTCACCAGCCGCTCTCTTATCAGGTCCTTTGGTTGGTTTTGAGGAGAGGCTTCTGCTAAGGCGTCCCAGCCTTAAAGTCAGCACCCGCTTCGGAGGCGGATGAGACATCGCGTGCGCCCGTGGCCTCGAGCAGTTTTTTGGCCTTGCTGGTCCACTCGCTGTTGTCGGCGTGAACCGACAGCAAAATGCCGCCGTCGCGCAGCAAACCTTCGTAGCGCTTGGCCTCGTACTCTGGAATGCCCGTGCCTACGAGCGCGCCCGTTACGCCGCCGACGGTACCGCCCACGCCGGCGCCGGCCAGTGCAGCCATGATGGGCCCTGCAGCAATGAAGGGTCCGATGCCTGGAATGGCCAGCATGCCAATGCCTGCCAACCAACCCAGAACGCCACCCACCACAAGACCTGAACCTGCGCCCGTGGCTGCGCCTTCGGGGGCTTTGGTGTGCTTCTCGTGTGCGAATTCCCTAAAGCCGTCGTTGTAGGGCAACATCACTGAAATGTCAGAGGCGCGAAAGCCTTCCGTGCGCAGCACGTCGACTGCCGCTTCGATTTCGGCGCGCCCGTTGTAAACCCCAAACACCGCTGTATTTTTCCCCGCCATTTATCGTTCTCCGTTATCTGGTTTTTTGAAGACCGCGCCGCACTGGCGGGCTTACTTAGAAATCACTTCAAGCTCGTTCGTCACCGTGTGGGCGCCGGCCGCGTCAGCGGCAAGCTTATAAACGCGTTGTTTTTCATCTGCTGAGGCCACAGGGCCACGCAGGATCACTCGTTGCTTATTCGTGATGATCTTCACGTTGTGCGCGTTCGTTGAAAGACCATCCGCATCCTGCAAGGCTCGCCGGATCTTCGCGGTGATCTCAACGCTTGTCTTGTCGTTGCCTTGATCGTCGGCGGTGGGCAACCCGGCTTTCCGATCGCCCTCGTTCCGTTTCGTGTTGTCCGCAGGAACCTGTTTGGCGTCAGCCTTTTTTTCGCCTGCGTTTGCCTGTGTGGCACCCGTGCCAATCAGCAAGCCGCCAATCAGAAATGTTGTTACGTAGAAACCCATGTGCCGAACCTCGTGTGGTGGTTTGCGAGCTCTTCGCCCATTCGACTTGCGACGATTCTCTTCAATCCGCTCTCTTCAATCCGCGTGCCAGCGGCGTTAAGCGGGCAAAAAGGCCTGTCGGCAGTGGCGAGACGAGCGGCCGTCACACCGCTGTAGCCGGGCGTTACGGCTTAGCCGCGTATACGACTTGACTATGAACCGCCATTCGCCTGGCACACGGCTTGAACACTTTCTGCACGATGGCAATGGCATCACCTCCGGCAGTGGCCTCAAGGTTCCGCGAATCAGCCCGTCGCAACCAGCCGATTCGGGACTTGGGGCTGCGCATTGAGGGCACACGGCTGGAATCTCTCGTGGCGGCCTTTCGCGCCGAGTTGGTGCAGGTGGGCCTTGAACGTGTGCAGCCGCGTGTTTATCTATCTACAGAGTGGGGCGTCGCGATGGGCAGCACCGCCATTGCGATCCCGTTCTACTTGGTGGATGTAGAGCTGACCGCGTACCACAAGGAGAGGGTGGGGCACTTGGAAGGGTTTTCGGACGCTGACATCCTCCGTTACTTGCGGCACGAGATGGGCCACGTCGTGAACTACGCCTACAAGCTGTATCAACGTGAGGATTGGACGACGCGGTTCGGCCCGATCAGCAAACCCTACCTGGAAGACTATCATCCGAGGCCGTTCTCCCGCAGCTATGTGCGCCACCTGCCGGGATGGTATGCCCAGAAGCATCCGGATGAAGATTGGGCGGAATCGTTCGCGGTTTGGATGACGCCGGGAATTGATTGGCGCACGCAATATAAGGCCTGGCCGCGGGCCCTGGAGAAGTTGGAATACGTCGGAAGCCTGGTGGAGCACATCAAGGCAAAGGAGCCCGAGACGCTGAGCGACGATCTCGACGAGCCCGTCACGAACCTGCCTTACTCCGTGGAGCAATACTACGAAGCGTTGACGGATAACATTGAGGCCGTCCCGGCCGATCTAGATGGCCTGCTGGGCTCGGTCTTTCCCCCACCGCAGGCGGCAGAGCCCAGCCGAGAAGCTGCAGCCCTGATCTTGAGCCTGGAGACCGCGTTACTCGATCAGGTGTTTATCTGGACCGGCCATTTCCCGGAGCGCACACGGGCGCTCGTCCGACAAATGGCGTCTCATGCCCAGTCACTGTCGCTGCGGTATGCGAAAGACGACGAGCCAGCGGCAATTGTTGGTCTCACCACGCTGATCTGCGCCTTGGCGATGAACCACGTCGTGCAGGGATCTTATTATGAGTAGCGAGCGATTGCCAAATCAACGATGTGAGCGATCAGATCATCGTAGGCGAAGCCGGCGGCCAGCGCGGCTGTGGCGAATTCAGAAGCACTTTCCAGATAGCAGCTGGCGTTCACTTCAAGCACATAGATTTCGCCTGTGTCCGTCAGGCGCAGATCCACGCGACCATAATCTTTCACGCGCAGGGCACGGTAGGCGTCCAATGACACCTTTTGCAAACGCGCTCGGAGTTCGTCGGGGATCTGTGCCAGTACAGAATTGGTTCCCTCGAACTCGGTTGAACCGGCGTTCCATTTCGCTGCTGCGTCGGCGACGTGCGGTGCCCCCTTCGGCAAGCGAGAAAAATCCATCTCGATGGGGGGCAAAGCCACGGCGTCTGCGTTACCCAGCACACCAACATAGAACTCGCGCCCTTCAATGTATTCCTCAGCCAAGGCGGCGTCGCCCACCTCTTCGTGAATCGCCACCACGCGCTTCATCAACGCGATCGTATCGTGCACCAACGACTGCTTGCCGATGCCAATGGACGCGTCCATCCGGCACGGCTTCACGAAAAGAGGCATTCGCAGGTTGCCACCCGTCTCCAAGGTTGACGCCTGCGAGAAAACCGCAAAGCGCGGAAACTTAATGTCATCGAACGCCAAGACTTTCTTCGCCAATACCTTGTCTTGGGTCAGATACAGTTCCCCGGGCCCGGAGCCTGTGTAGCGAAATCGTAGAAGATCAAGCAGCGCCGCCACGGGATAGTCAGCTGTTGCGTCGTCCGCGAACATCTCCACCATGTTGAACACCAGATCAGGCTTTAACGCCTTTAGCCCTTGCTGCAGCTGATCGAGATCCGAGTGTACCCCAAGCACGGAGACGGTGTTGCCCTTGCGCCTTAAGGCGCTGGCCACTTGCTCCACAACCGCATCGGGTGCGGCGTTTGATTCCTCAAGATACGTAAGGACGGTGATGTGCATATGTGGAACGTTGCCAATCGGTGCAAACGCCTTGCCAGCCTTTGTGACTGGCTGCATGCTTAACGGAGCCTTCTATGGGCAGGTGTGGTAACGAAGGGCGGGGCGCGTAACACAATGGTGCGTTCCACGAACGTTGCGGCCAGTAACGTCCTGGAACGCTTGTTGCTTTGGTTCCCGGGCAAAATGGCGAACGTATCTAACAACAGCAGTCGGTTTGCGATGGCAGGGCTCGAGGAGTGCTCGCGATGACTCATCGTGATGGCGGCCCGGGCGGGGCGTTGGGCGCGATCGGTCTCGTGGGCAACTGCCAAATTGCCGCGCACATTCGCAACGACGGAGATGTGGTGTGGTCCTGCATGCCCCGGTTCGATTCGCCGCCCGTCTTTGGTGCGCTGTTGCGCGAAGCCGACGGGGGGCACTTCATCATCGGCCCGGCCGGCCAGGGCGTGGGTCAGCAGCGGTATCTTTCCAACACAAACATCTTGGAGACGCGCTTTACAACCCCTGACGGTGCGTTTCGCGTGCTGGATTTTGCGCCGCGGTTTCTACAAAACGATCGCAGCTTTCGTCCGGTCACGTTGATACGCATCGTCGAGCCGTTGGCGGGAACGCCTGTGGTCCGCGTGGTTTGCGATCCCATTTTGGGTTGGTCGGGGGAGCGCCCGCGGCGCGAAATTGGATCGCACCACATTTCGTACATGGGCTACGATTCTGAGCTGCGCCTGACAACCGACGCCAGCCTATCGTACCTAGATGGTCAAAGCTTTGCGCTGCAGGAAACGAAGCGCTTCGTGCTGACGTGGGGCAGCGCTGTGGACGAGCCGTTGGCGGCCCTTTGCGATCGATTCTTGTCTGAAACCACGAAATATTGGCAAACGTGGGTCAAGCACTGTGACATCCCGGCTTTTTATCAGGAAGAAGTGATCCGTTCGGCGTTGGCACTCAAGCTTCATTGCTTCGAGGATACGGGCGCCATCGTGGCCGCCTTAACAACCTCGTTGCCCGAAGCGCCTGGCGCTGGTCGCAATTGGGATTATCGGTATTGTTGGTTGCGAGACGCCTTTTACACGCTGGGTGCATTTAGATTGTTGGGTCACTTTGAAGAGCGTGAGCAGTTCCTCTCTTTCTTGTTGAACATCGCCGCGTCGTCGCCAGATCTGGATTTGGCTCCGCTTTATCGGATTGACGGAAAAAGTGATCTGGAGGAGCAGATCCTCACCGATTGGCCCGGTTTTTTGGGCGAAGGGCCCGTGCGCATCGGCAATGGTGCCGCTTCACACAAGCAGTACGATGTGTTTGGCGAAATGGTGTTGGCGTTGACGCCGCTGTTCCTCGACGCACGCTTTCGCGAGCAGACCTCGTCGTCAACACTAGATCTGGTCACCCGATTGGCGCGGCAAGCGGTTGCGGTGGCAGGAAAGCCCGACGCGGGCATCTGGGAATTTCGTTCAGAATGGCGGCCCCAAGCGTTCAGCTCATTGATGTGTTGGGCCGCCGCTGATCGAATGAGCCGCATTGCAAAGCTGCACCGACCAAACGACGTATTCGAGTTCGCTCAGGCGGCTGAACGCATTCGCGCGGAGATGTTAGACAACGCGATCGATGCACAGCGAGGCTGCTTGGTGGCAGATTACGGTGGCAAGGAGGTGGATGCGGCGCTGCTCCAGGCGGTGACGTTGCGCTTATTGCCGCCTTCGGATCCGCGCATGCATCAAACGGTGGACGCCATCCGTGCGGATCTCGAATACCACGGTTGGCTCAAGCGCTATCGCATGGACGACGGGTTCGGTACGCACAACGTGGCGTTTTCCCTATGTACGTTCTGGTTGGTCGAAGCCCTGGGGCGGCTGGGGCGGCTGAAGGACGCGCGAGAGATTATGGAGCGGATACGAGCCACAATGACCCCGCTGGGGCTCATCTCGGAAGACATCGACCCCGTGTCAAACGTGATGTGGGGCAACTTCCCGCAAGCCTATTCTCACGTTGGTCTCATCCATGCCGCTTTTGCGGCCTCCCCCCCGTGGTCTGACCTGGGGATCTGATCACGCGCCCCGGACACGATCCAGGGCGTCAACGCACGGGATCCTAGCGCGCGTGAGTTCGCGTTTGAGCCATTGTTTTAGAATGCGTTGGCGTAGTCAGTTCCTCGCACGGGTTCTTCTTGCTGGTTGTCATCGTCCTCGTTCAGGTCGTTCAGATCAACACGTGCCAAGTTGATGGTCGCTGGGCCATTCACCACCTGTCCATCGCAATCGAACCGGCTGCCGTGACACGGGCAGTCCCACGAGGATTCGGCTTGGTTCCAGGCCACCAAACAACCAAGATGTGTGCATACGGCCGAGACAGCCTTGAGGCTTCCCGTCTCATCGCGGTACACCGCCAACTTCTTGCCCTTACGCTCGACGAGGACACCCGCGTTCAGGGCGATTGCCTGCAGGCCTGTCTGTAGCCCGAAGCGATCCTTGATGGCATGAACGGCGGCGTCTAAATTGTGATGCGCGTATTCTCCCACGGCCCGAACGGGAAGGCCGCGGGACGGGCGAACAATGTTGTGCAGGGCCTGTTGTTTGCCCGCGATCGACTCGGATATCAACTGTGCCGCGATGGTGCCCCACGTGGTGCCATTGCCGGAGAACGCCGCAGCCACATAGACCTTTGCGTAACCGGGGGCCGTGCCGATGAATGGCAGGCTGTCCACGGGCTCAAGGATCTGGCCGGACCATTGGTACTTCGTTTCGTGCGTGCCAAGGTACGCTTGCGCGAAATCCTTCAGGTGGACATAGCGGTCATCGGGGTGAGGATCTTCGCCCACGCGGTGATCCTCCCCTCCCACGATAAGCAGCTCCTCGTTATCCACCGTCACGGGACGAACATAGTGGTAAGGATCGTCCATGTCCCACACCAAAGCGTGAGGGAAGGCCGCCGGCTTCGGCACCGCTATCACATACGTGCGATCGGGAATGATGCGCGTGTGCAAAGCGAAGGTATTGACCATTGATGTGTGCGTTGCCGCGACGACATGCTGGGCTTTCACTTCGCCGCGGTTCGTGTGCACCACGCAGGTGCCGCCCGCTTCCTCAACCTTCTCCACGCGGGTGTCCGTGAAGATCTGGGCCCCCTGCTCCGTGGCAAGTTTCAACAGCACCGTCATATAACGGCCTGCATCCACGGCGGCCTGGTCGGAAAAGCGCAGGCCTGCACGCGCGCCGAGTGGCAAGGTTCCTTCCGCCTTTTGCGCGTTCACGTTCAGGGTGCGGGCCGCTTCGTACTCCTTCTCCAATTGCTCGGCCTGCGCTTCGTCACGTGCCACCAGCAAACCGTCCATCTTGAGCACGCAATCCGGGTCGCCGCCATCGGTGGCCAAGCTGTGCATGAATGTGATGGCGCGGGCATGCGCGGCCACCACGACTTGTGCGTCCGTGCGACCAAGCCGCTTGATCAACTCCTCGAAGCGTGTGTCCAAAACGTAAGTGGCATGGGCTGTGGTTCGGAGCGTCTCGCCCAAACCCACGCCCGAATCGTCCAGCACCGCCACACGCAAACCCCGTTGCGCCAACAACAGCGCGGTCGTCAACCCTGTGATGCCGGCGCCGATGACCACGCAGTCAAAACTTTGCGTCGCTTCACGTGGCAGCGCCGTCGCCTGCTGCTCGCTCATCCTCCACACCGACCCGCTCTCTTGCTGTGCCATGATGGCCGCGCAGGGGTGCAACGTTCGTTCCACCTTCTGCGCGTGGCCGCGCCCCCGGTGCACGTCGCCCTTGGGTGGTCGGGGTAACGCGGGTGCGATTTGTGTTACCAACCAAAGGAGTGGGACGTGAACAAAGTTCCGCTTCGCTTGGCAAGGTTATTGAAAGGCCGCTCACTCCCAATGAGCGAACTTCCTTCTTTAGGCGCATTTGCAGACGCAGGGGGCGTGCTGTTCCGGGTGTATGTGACGAGCGTTTCGCCTTGTCGCTTGCGCTTGCTTCATGACGATGGCACTCACGATTCGCTGGCGCTTACGGCCCTGGGAGACGGTGTGTTTGAGCTTTATGTGCCTGGCGTCCGCCATGGCCAGCGCTATCAATATGAGCTCGCAGCAGATGTGTATCCCGACCCCTTTTCTCGTTGGCAACCTGAGGGGGTTCATGCGCCGTCCTCAGTGTACACATCCGGCTTCACGTGGCATCACGCGGGCGTCCATATGCCAATGGATGCCTACGTGCTTTACGAGCTTCACGTGGGAACCTTCACGGCCCAAGGCTCATACAGCGCGGCTGCCGACCATCTAGAGGAGCTCGCCAAGCTTGGCATCACAGCGATCGAACTCATGCCTCTGGCCGCGCCTGCAGGGCAGCGGGGGTGGGGCTACGACGGCGTAGCGCTATTTGCGCCATTCGCTGCGTATGGCGCACCCGACGAACTCCGTGCCTTCATCGACCGCGCGCACGGTCTTGGCATGGCCGTGATCCTCGACGTCGTCTACAACCACCTCGGCCCAGCAGGCAACTATCTGCCGAAATTCTCCGGCGAATACTTCACAGCGGAGACGAAGACATTGTGGGGTGACGCGCCCGACTTCGGCAACGCGCCTATGCGCAACCTTGTTATCCAGAACGTGAAATATTGGCTGGAAGAGTTTCATTTCGACGGTCTGCGCTTGGACGCCACCCACGCCATCGTCGATCCCTCTGAACGCCACATATTGGCTGAGATCGCCAGCCTGGCGAACGCTTATAGCCCGGCGCGCGTTCTGTTCGCGGAGGACAACCGCAATGACCCGAAGATCGTCACGGATGCGGGCCTGTCCGCTTTGTGGACCGACGACTTTCACCACCAAGTCCGCGTCACTTTAACCGGGGAACAGGACGGCTATTATGCGGCTTATGCGCCGGGTGTGGCGGGTTTGGCGCAAACGATCAATCGGGGTTGGTTCTACGAAGGCCAGGGCTACGGCAGCGAAGGTGAGCCGCGAGGCGAGTCCGCCGACTGTTTGCCCGCCGAGCGGTTCATCTACTTCATTCAGAACCACGACCAGGTCGGAAATCGGCCGCTAGGCGATCGTCTCACGCATACGGTGTCGCTTGATCAATTTTGTGCGGCGTCAACGCTGTTGCTTTTCTTGCCCATGACACCGCTCATCTTCATGGGGCAGGAGTGGGCTGCGTCTTCGCCGTTTTTGTACTTCACCGATCACGACGCAGAACTCGGCGAGGCCATTGAGCGGGGCCGCCGCCAGGAGTTCCAGCACATGACTGCTTTTGCGGACGCGAGCGCCCAAGAACGCATTCCCAATCCGCAGCTGCAGGAGACCTTCGTCCGTTCAAAACTCAACTGGGAAGAACGTGAGCGACCAGGTCACAAACGTGTGCTCCAACTCTACAAACGGCTGCTGCAGTTGCGCAGGACCGATCCGGTGCTCACGCAATCACGACGTGAGCAGCTTCTGGCCGACGCTCGCGGAGACGTTCTGCGGGTCCATCGTTGGAGGGGACCGGAGCAGCGCTTGTTGCTGGTCAACTTCGGCGGTTCTCGTCAGTCCGTCGAAGACATCGTGGGTCAGTCGCTCTCGAACGTCTGGCAGGAAGTGGTCAGCAGCGAAGTCGATGTCACGCCACACTCAACGCCGATCGAATACCTAGCGCCCGGCACGGCGCTTGTGTTGTCCGCGAAGTGGCCAACCTTGCAGATGATTCCTGTGGCTGCCGAGGAGCGGACGCGGTCGCGCGGGTAAGAAGCCACATGCTGGAGAGAATGTTACGGACTTTTCATATTGGTTACAGAGCTGCCCCAGGCGGCGTTGCCCTACCTTGTGTGTAGCCACGCGATGCGCTGGCCCGGTGCTTGCAGCCCGCTCTCTTCAAACAAGCGGGATGGTAAAAATGCAAGACGTACGCTCCAACACGGGGAATGAGGTTTCGGTCGACAACGTTGATTTGATTTGTTTTTCGCATCTCCGTTGGAATTTCGTTTTCCAACGCCCCCAACATCTAATGCTTCGGTGGGCACAGAACCGCCGTGTGTTTTTCTTCGAAGAACCGATAGACGCGCCAAACACGGGCTCACACATCAAGGTCGATCCATGTGGTGTTGTGGTGGTAACGCCCCTGCTGCCGAAAGAACTCTCTCATGAAGAGCGTGTGACCGCACAGCGGGCGCTGGTGGATGAAGTTGTGAAGGGATTTGGGCTCACCGCGCCCGTGCTCTGGTACTACACGCCTATGGCTTTGCCGTTTTCGCGGCATCTTGAAGCCTCTGCGGTGGTTTACGACTGCATGGATGAGCTCTCCGGGTTCCTCGGTTGTCCGCCTGAGCTGCGGTTGCTCGAGCGCGAACTGATGTCACACGCGCATGTGATGTTCACCGGTGGGCAAAGCCTGTTTGAGAACAAACGCAAATTGCATCGCAACGTGCATGCGTTCCCGAGCAGCGTTGATGTGCCTCACTTCGCCAAGGCGCGCGTCATTCGCAACGAACCGGATGATCAGGCCAACATCCCACATCCGCGGATCGGCTTTCACGGCGTGATCGACGAGCGTATGGACCTTGATCTCCTGCGCGGGATCGCTGAGCTGAGGCCCGACTGGCACTTCGTGGTGCTTGGCCCGGTGGTGAAGATCGATGAGGCCCTGCTGCCACGCAACGCCAACATCCATTACCTGGGCAGCAAGTCATACGATCAATTGCCCGCTTATCTGGGGGGATGGGACGCCACGATGTTGCCGTTCGCCTTGAACGAAGCCACGCGGTACATCAGCCCCACCAAGACGCCAGAATACCTCGCGGGTGGCAAAGGCGTTGTTTCAACGCCTATCCACGATGTGGTCAAGCCCTACGGTGAGCAAGGCTTGGTCCGCATTGCAAACACACCACAAACCTTCGTCAAAGCAGTGGAGGCTTGTTTAGCTGGATGCAACGACGCCTGGTTGCTCAAGGTGGATCGCTTCTTGTCCAACATGTCGTGGGATCGCACCTGGCAGCAGATGTATGAGCTTGTTGAAGCTGTGGCTCAACGGCAATCCGGCGCCATGAAGCAGGTTGGTTAGCTCGAAGCGAAGGGGAGGAACCAAGCTCTTATGGCATACGACTTTCTAGTTGTTGGCGCTGGCTTTGCCGGCAGCGTGATGGCCGAGCAATTGGCATCTGTGGCTGGCAAAACCGTTTTGCTGTGCGACAAACGAGCGCACATCGGTGGGAACGCGTACGACTGCCTCGACAGCAGTGGCATTTTGATTCATCAGTATGGCCCCCACATCTTTCACACGAATTCTAAGGATGTGTTTGATTACCTGTCTCGCTTCACCGAGTGGTGGGAGTACGAACATAGGGTCAAAGCTTTCGTAGAGGGCCAGCTCTTGCCCATTCCGATCAATCTGGATACAGTGAACCGCCTTTATGGTTGGAGCCTCACATCGGACGAACTCACCAGCTACTTTGCAAAGGTCGCTGAGCCTCGTGAGCACATACGCACGTCGGAAGACGTGATCGTGAGCAAGGTTGGCAAGGATCTCTACGAGAAGTTCTTCAAGTTCTACACGCGCAAGCAGTGGGGCCTTGATCCTTCGGAGTTGGATTCTTCTGTGATCGCACGCGTGCCAGTGCGCACCAACCACGACGACAGGTATTTTGGTGACACGTACCAGGCCATGCCGAAACACGGGTACACCAAAATGTTTGAGCGCATGGTTGATCATCCCAACATTACACTTGCGCTAGGAACCGACTATAAAGACCTTCTGGCACGCTATTCGGCGGCGCAGATCATCTACACCGGTCCCGTGGATGCGTTCTTCGACTTCAGGTACGGAAAACTGCCTTATCGTTCGCTCGATTTTCGTTTTGAAACGCACGGCAAGGAACGCTTTCAAGACGCGCCGGTGGTGAACTACCCGAACGACCACGAATACACGCGCGTGAGTGAGTTCAAACAATTCACGGGGCAAAAACACGCAAAAACAAGCGTGGTTTATGAATATCCGCGCGCCGAAGGTGACCCGTACTACCCGGTGCCGCGTCCCGAAAATGCAGAGCTATACCGCAAGTATCAAAACCTGGCTGAACAAATGAAGAACGTACATTTCGTCGGTCGTCTTGCCACGTATCGTTACTACAACATGGATCAGGTGGTGGCCCAAGCGCTCACCTCGGCGTCCCGGCTTGCCGGGTTCGCTGGCAAGAAGGAGCTTTTGGCACGTAGCGTGTGACGGCCATGGAGAAATCAACGGAAACCGCGGTGGTGCAGCTGTGGGGTGGGGTGGAGTGTACGGTTAACCGTGTTCAAGATCGGTATTGCCAGCAGCTCCTCAAGTCAGGCCACATCGACCGCGTGGCCGACTTGAACCGCTTCGCCCAACTTGGCCTTCGAAAAATACGGTACCCGTTGCTTTGGGAAACCAACGCGCCCAACGGCGTTCAGGACGCCGATTGGACGTGGGCCGATGAACGATTTGGCCGCCTGCGTGAACTTAACTTGGAGCCAATCGCGGGTCTTGTTCATCATGGCAGCGGCCCGTCACACACCAGCCTGTTGGATTCGTCGTTTGCGCCGGGCCTGGCCAGCTTCGCGCGCGCCTGTGCAGAACGGTACCCGTGGATCACCGACTACACACCCATCAACGAACCGCTCACAACCGCGCGTTTCAGTGGCCTCTACGGCATTTGGTATCCCCATCACCGCAGTTCTGCCAGCTTCGTGCGGGCTTTGGTGAATGAAACCCGCGCCACAGTGTTGGCGATGAAGGAGATCCGAGCGGTCAACCCACGAGCACGTTTGATTCAAACCGAGGACGTGGGCACCGTGACCAGCGCGCGTCGCCTGTCCTACCAAGCGGCCTTCGAGAATGAAAGGCGATGGTTAAGCCTCGATCTGCTGTGCGGCCGCGTGGACCCCGACCACCCCCTTTATGATTTTATGTGCAAGGGCGCTTCGGAGGCTGAGCTCGCATTCTTTTGCGAAAACCCGTGTCCGCCCGATGTCATCGGCGTGAACTACTACGTGACCAGCGATCGCTTCTTAGATCACAATCTTGGGGCTTACCCTGCATCGATGCATGGAGGCAATGGGCGCGATGCGTACGTTGATATTGAGGCGGTGCGCACGCCAACGGGCATCAACGGCCACGCGAATCAACTTCGTGCCACGTGGCAACGTTATCGGTTGCCCCTCGCCATCACAGAGGTGCACTTGGATTGCCATCGCGAAGAGCAGCTTCGCTGGCTGGACGAGGCGTGGCAAGCGGCCAACCTCGTGAAATCCGAGGGCGCCACCGTTGAAGCCGTGACCGTGTGGTCATTGTTGGGCGCGTATGACTGGAACTCACTGTGCACAAAAGATGAGAAGCACTACGAGTCGGGCCCGTTTGATGTGCGAAGTGGTCAGCCACGGCCCACAGCAGTGGCTCGCGCCATTGAGTCTTTAAGTGACACCGGCACTTTTTCGCACCCCACCATGCGAGGCCAGGGCTGGTGGAGGCGCACCAAAACGAGGATTTTGAACGAGTCGGGCAACCAGGGGCGTTCGGGTTGCTTCGAAGCTGCGCCCAAACGATTCCTGCATCTGCTGAACGAAGATCCTTTGGCCGCGCAGCAGCTGCTATTGATCGTGTCCGATGGTGGGCCACTCTCTCGCAGCTTGATCCGTGCCTGCGAGGATCGCGAACTGGAGCATTCACTGTCTTCGCCTGGCGAACTGCAGCGCATCAGCCAAGAGCTCAACATTCGCCTCACCAGCGGCATGCGGCCGTGGGCCGTTGTGCATGCCGCTCACGCACAGGCAAGTGCCACTGCCGCGTTTGCCACGGCCCACAACCTTCCCTTCTTAACGTTCTTCACGGATCTGGTCACCCAGGGTGAGCCGCACTTGAGCTTTGATGAATCGCACCTCTTTGCGTTTTCAGACGAGGCGACGGTGGCGAAGCTTGGCGAAGAGGCATTGGTGCAGCAGGTGTGCCCGCACGCGTTGCTGGTTCGCTCAGGCCCGTTGTTTGGTGCGACCACACAGGAGAATGCTTTTGCGCAAGCGCTGTCGCTTTGGAAGCAAAGCACGGTGGTTGTGGCACCAGACGATGTGTTCGTTGCCCCCGCTTTCACCCTCGACGTGGCCCACGTCGCTTTAGACTTGCTCATTGATGAGGAACAGGGCGTGTGGCACTTCACGCATCAGGATCCGGTGTCATGGCTGCAGGTTATGCAGATGTGGGCCGCGCTTCACGGCGTGGACGACAGTTTGGTGCGTGCGGCCGTGGGCACCAAGGCCTATTCCTTTGCCGCGTTGCACGTTGGCTCTGCTCTCACGAGCAAACACGGACACGTTCTTCCCTCGTTGCAAAGTGCATTTGCGCGTCACGCCCGCGAGGTGGCAGAACCCGCCGCTATTTTGTCACAACGAAAGGCACGTTCGTCATGACCGCAACCGAGCCACAAGGCGATGTCTCCGCCGAACCCTTGCAGCGAGGTTACCCCCGGCCGCAGATGACGCGCCCGCAGTGGCAGCCACTCAACGGCACCTGGGAATTTGTCAAAGACAAGGACGCGTTGATCTCCCGTCCCACAGACGTCGATTGGAGTCAATGCATTCCCATCACCGTGCCGTTCGCTCCCGAAACGAAATTAAGCGGTGTGCGCGACACCAGTTTCTACAGTGCGTGCTGGTACCGGCGTCGGTTTCAGATCGCGCCGCGCACCGAAGCCCAGCGGGTTTTCATCCGCTTCGGCGCGGTCGACTACCACGCCACCGTGTGGGTCAACGGCATGTTTGCCGGCATCCACCAAGGCGGCTACACACCTTTTTCATTCGATGTCACAGACTTTCTGCTGCCCCAAGGTGAACAGACCGTGGTGGTGCGCGCCTTCGACGATCCGCACGATTTGGCCAAACCACGTGGCAAGCAAGACTGGCAGCTTGAGCCGCATTCGATCTGGTACCCACGCACCACGGGGATCTGGCAAACGGTGTGGTTGGAAGTTGTGCCAGCCACGCGCATCGAACGCATCACGTGGACACCCAGCTTGTTGTCTTGGGCTTTGAATTTTGGCGTCTGGGTTACCGGCAGCGGCAACCAGGATCTGCGTGTTGAGCTGACGTTACACTGTGGCAAGCGCTTGTTGGCCAAAGACGTGTACACGGTGGTTGCGGATGAAGTGCACAGGCGCGTGGCGCTCTCCGATCCTGGCATCGACGATTTTCGCAACGAATTGTTGTGGTCGCCCGAGTCGCCCAAGTTGATCGAAGGCGAGGTGCGGCTGCTCGACGCCGCCGGCAATGTGCTCGATGAAGTCGGCACGTACACAGCCTTGCGATCGATCGGCATCGAAGGCGATCGCTTCATCCTCAATGGCCGCCCTTACACGCTGCGGTTGGTTTTGGATCAAGGTTACTGGCCCGACGGCGGAATGACGGCGCCCGACGACGAATCATTCAAGCAAGACATCGAGCTTACAAAGGCGATGGGGTTCAATGGTGTGCGCAAGCACCAGAAGCTCGAAGATCCTCGTTACCTCTATTGGGCGGATCGCATGGGTCTGCTGGTGTGGGGCGAAATGCCTTCGGCGTATCGCTTCACCGAAACGGCGGTCGAGCGCGTGACGCGCGAGTGGATTGAGGCCATCCGGCGCGATTACTCACATCCGTGCATCGTTGCGTGGGTGCCGATCAATGAATCTTGGGGCGTGCCAAACCTGCCCGACAACGTCATCGAACGTCATTACGTGGAGGGGCTTTACCATCTGACGAAGACCGTGGATGGCACCCGCCCCGTGGTGGGCAACGACGGTTGGGAAAGCGTGGCCACCGATATCATCGGCATTCACGATTATGAGGCCGCGGCTGAACGATTGGCGCATCGGTATAAGGCCGATCGGTTGCTGCCGCATCTCCTCAAAAAGGAACGACCCGGGGGCCGCCGTTTGGTTGTGGGCGAGGAGCAGAACGCGGATCACCCGGTGGTGCTTTCCGAATTCGGCGGCATGGCGTTTTCAGACGATCCCAAAAGCTGGGGTTACTCGTCTACACGCAGCGCCAGCGAGCTTGAGCGGCAATACGCACAACTGCTCAGCGTTGTCCGCTCGCTTGGGATGCTCACAGGGTTTTGCTACACGCAATTTGCCGACACGTACCAAGAGGCGAACGGGTTGCTTTATGCGGATCGCCGCCCGAAGGTGCCACTCGATCGGATTCGCACGGCCACGCTCGGGCCACCTTGGGATCGCTGAGCCACGTTTGCGGCCAGCCACCCCTCAGCGATTCTTGGCGTTCTTCTTGCGCGCCTTCTTCTGATCAAGGCGCTTCTTTTTCATCTTCACTTTGTCGTGGTTGCGCTTGGGCGCCGAGAAGGTGCCTCGTTCCGCCGAAGGCACCGACATCATGTTGGCTAGCTGGCCCAGATCCAAACCGCCAGACTTCGCCATTTGCTGCATCTGCCGCAATTGCCCCAGTTGCTTAAAGCCTGGGATCTTGCCCAGCAAGCCGGTCGATTGCCCCAGCTGCATCATCATCTGCCGCATCATCGCGAAGCGGTTCAGGATGTCGGCCACATCGTTTTCACGACGGCCCGAACCCTTGGCCACGCGTCGCAATCGCCGCTGATCGTAAAACGCGCTGCGCTTCTTTTTGCGCCGGTCGCCTTCGATCACTTCTTCCCAGCTGCTGACGATGAAACGCTCAGGGAAACGCCGTTCGTCTTCGGTCATTGATGAGATCACAGACTTGATCTTCACCAGCTCTTTGTCGTCGATCTGAGCGTCCTTTGGGATGTGGTCGGCAATGCCCGGGATCATGTCCACCATGTCCCGCAACGATCCCATCTTCTGCAGCACGCCGATCTGATCGAGGAAGTCGTTCATGTCGAACTTCCCTTTGAGCATGCGCATGGCGTCTTGCTCGGCCTTTTCTTGATCAACAACTTCTTCGAATTGTTGAATCAGGCCAACCACGTCGCCTTGGCCCAAGATGCGGCTGGCCATGCCATCAGGGCGGAACTCTTCGAGCCGCTCGGACGACTCGCCCATACCCACAAACTTGATCGGCTTGCCCGTTACGGCGCGCACGGAGAGCGCCGCACCACCGCGCGCATCGCCGTCCAGCTTCGTGAGCACAACGCCGTCGTAATCCAATCGATCGTTGAACGTCTTGGCCGTGGCCACGGCGTCTTGACCGATCATCGCGTCCACGACGAAGAAGATGTTGGCTGGGTTGCAGCGGCGCTTGATCTCCGAAAGCTCGGTCATCAAAGGCTCGTCGATTGCCAAGCGGCCGGCGGTGTCGAAAATGATGACGTCGCGCCCATTTTGCGCGGCAAACTTCATCGCGTGTTCGCAGATGTCGGGGGGGCTGGCGCCCGGCTCTGAATAGACCGGCACGTCCAGGTTGCGGCCCAGCACCTTGAGTTGCTCGATGGCGGCGGGGCGATAGATATCAGCCGCGACCAGTAGGGGGCGCTTGTGCTTCTTTTTCAGAAGCATGGCCAGCTTGCCCACCGTCGTGGTTTTGCCCGACCCTTGCAAGCCCACCATCATGATGCCCGTGGGGCCCTTCTTCGCGAACTGGATGTCGCTGTTGACGGGCCCCATCAACTCAACGAGCTCGTCATTGCAAAGTTTGATGAAGTGGTCGACCGGGCTCACCCGCCGCACTTTCTCCTTGGAAGAGGCCTTCACCTTAACGATGACGCCGACCGCTTTTTCCTTTACGCGCTTACAGAAGTCCTGAACGACGTCGTAACCGACGTCCGCTTCAAGCAAAGCGGTGCGAACGTCTTTTAGAGCCTCATCAACCGTGGCTTCGTCAAGTTCAGCCAAGCCAGCAAAGCGTTGACGTGCGGAGCGAAAGCCTTTTGTAAGCGTCTCAAACATTGGGGCGGGAACTGTACCACAGCGTGTAGGTGTTTGCGGCCTGGCGGCGCGTCACACCCGCATCCACCTACGAAGTCTGTTGCATAAGCCACGCCTTCCACCGCGCCACCGCCGCCTCTCGCTGCCCGGGCGTGAGATCGAAGTGGTAGCCAAACGTTTGTCCCGTCAATTCCGCCAGTTCGTTCGCCGCTGCCAGCCTTAGATCAGGCCGCCGCGCCTCCAACGCGGCCACAAGCCACGCGGGCCTCCCCGCGTTGCCACGTTTTTTCCACCAGCGCCGCCAAGCCGCGCGGCCACGGCCGGGCTCGTGGCCCGTAATGCGCACCAGCGCTGCGTGGCACGTGTCCGCCACGGGTTGATTCTTGGCGCCCGCGCCCGCGATCAGCGCCTGTATTGCAACATCCACGTCGGCCCGCATCTCCCCCAGAAGCAGGGCCGCTCCGACGCGCGCTGGGTCCAATGCGCTGGCGTCGGCGACCAACGCGCTGATTCGTGAAAGCAACGCTTGCAAGAGGGGCTGCGCCGCCATCCCGCGCACGGCCTGCGCCGCGGCGGCTCGCACCTCGGGTTCGGGATCCTGCTCCATCCGAAGGCAGAGCCATGCTGTGATTTGCTTGAAGGCCTCGGCTTCAAACGCGCTGTTGCGCAAGCACAACGCCAAGGTCTGCGCCGCCCAAACGCGGTGCCGCGGCACAGGCGACCGCAACCGCTCGCCAAGAAGGTCCACATTGGCTCGCACCGCCAACAAGGGCAAGGCCGTGCGCGCCACGTGTTCGCCTCGTTTGGCCAGCGTGGGCAACCGATCGAAAATATCGGCTGCCGACCAGTGCGTGGCTATCGCGGCCGCAACCGCGTGCGCCCGCGGCCCCCCTTCCAACTCGGCATGCCACGCCAACGCTGCCAACAGCATGTCCTGCCCATCGGCGCCGTCGTGAGGCAACGATTCCAAGAGTGACATCGTCGCGGTCGGGGCGCGGGCGGCCTCTGTTGCGTCCGAGAGGGCGGGTGGCACCGCTGCGAACGGAGCCTCCACCAATGGCGGATCCACGGGCTCAACTGCTTCCGTGTGAGGGTTGTCCTGCGGAACAAGCGTGGCCCCGTCGCTAAACGTCGATGCGGGTGCGACGTCCGTTAAGGGCGTTGTGTGCAGAGCGATTATCGGGGAAGGCGGCGGCAAAGCGGGCGCCTCGTGCGCGATCAGCCTCGGCCCCACGTCAACGGGGGGCGTGGGCAAGCGATGGCGTGGCGCTCGTGTGGCGGCCCAGCGGCGCAGTTGTTCGGCGCCCATCAGCCGACCCAGCAGCGAAACGAAGCGCGGCGGAATGGCCTGCACGTAAAACGCGCTCAAGAGAGCTTCGAAGCGCACCTCCGGAACAATAAACACTTCGGCCGGGCGCCCTCCCAAAACACCTGCCAAGGCTTCAGCGTCGAAACCGGGCCTCACGATCGCCTGGGGGGCATCTGTGTCCGCGCGGTCCGACTCGAATGCAAACGCCCCCAAGCGGCGTGCCTCGGCGTAGCCGATCAGAACGTCGGGCTCGATCACCGGGCCTTCAAGCAGCGAAGGCGGCAAGGGGGCCAGCCCCGTGTCTTCGACGAGCAGCGCCCACAGCGTGCCTTCGTCCACCAGCCCCATCTCAAGCAGCACGGTGTCCAGGCCGCCCCCGTACACCTTTTGCCGCCGCTTGGCCATGTGAACGGCTTCGCGGCGAAGCGCACCGCTTTGAACGAGCCGTTCTTCAAGGCCTCTGCCGGCCATTGTTCTACCTACTGGTCGACGATCACGAACGTGCCGGCCAAATGATCGTGCAAAGCGCGGCGTTCACGATCAAACAAACACCACAACCAGCCGAGGCCTGCAGGCAACACCGCCAGAGCCAACGCCACGTATCGAACAAAGCCTCGCACAGGGCCGGGCAGGGTGCCCCGCACCGAGATGATCCGCAGCCCCATCAAGCGCAAACCCACCGTTTGCCCTGTCACGCCCGCAAGATATACGTGATAGAGCGCGCCCAAGCCCAGCAGCACGCCCAGCGCGCCCACAGCCAGTGGGTTTCGATCCAAGACGCCCGCCACCAGTAAGTCAGGGCCAAGCTCCTTGAGGTTGGGCAACGGCAGCTTCATGACAACAGCGGCCACAGCCAGCACGCCAATCGTGGCGCCGATGATCAGCGCCGCGTCGATGGCCACCGCCACAGCGCGCGCGGGAAACGCGGCTGCACGCACGCGCAGCACGCGATCAGATTGCGTGGCGGTTTGGCTCGTGGGGGCCGCGAATGTGGCGGCGTGAGAGGTCATGTCATTGATTCTCAAGACGATCGTGCCTGCGGGTCAAGTATTCGCATCGAAAGATTGCATGTGTCGGCAGCCGCGCCCACCTCGAACCGCCTTTCATGCGAAACCACCCACGGCCGCTTGTGCCAGTGTCACTGCCACCACCGCCGCGGTTTCGGTGCGCAAAACGCGCGGACCGAGCGTCACAGGCACAAAATCGTGAGCGCGCGCCAGCGCCACTTCTTCGGCCGCAAAGCCGCCTTCGGGACCCACGAGAAGTTGCACGTGCAACGGCTCTTGCGCGTCCATCGCCGTTCGCGCCCGCGCCAAGCCGCTGAGGCTTTGCACAAAAGGTTGTCCCCCCGGCTCTTCCCACAGCACGAAGCGCTCTGCCGCGGGCAACGTGGCCAAGGCTTGCGCCAGTGAACAAGGCGCCTGCACCTGCGGCACATCGGCGCGCCCACACTGGCGGGCCGCCTCTTGAACAATCGCTTGCCACCGTCGCTGTTTCGCCTTAGCGGCTTCGGCATCCAGCTTCACAACCACCCTCGTTGTCATCACCGGCACGAGGCACGCAATGCCGAGCTCCGTGGTTTTTTGCAGCACCCAATCCATGCGCTCACCCTTGGGAACCCCTTGCAGCAATGTCACCCGCGCGTGGGGAGGGTCAAGCTTGCGGCGTTGCCCTAAACTGATCTGCGCTTCCGTGGCGGTGATCGACTCCAAGGTTGCGTCGATCTCTGCACCTTCGCCATCGAAAATCACAAACCCTTCGCCTACGCGCATGCGCAGCACCCGGCCCACATAGCGGTGGGCGTCGCCCTCAATCGTGACTTTGGTGGTGCCGGGCGGCACGCGGGTCGCTGGGACGAAAAGCCGTGCCGACATGCCCCGGCCTTGTCCTCACGGACGGGCGCAGCGAAGGCCCGCCCACTCACCTTCATCTTGGCGTTCTTCCACGATGAAACCTGCCGCACCGAAGGCTGCCGCCACTTCGTTCGCCTGCTCGATCAAAATGCCTGACAGCAGTACGTGCCCGGTCGGTTCAGTGGCCGCCCAAAAGTCTTCCGCCAAAGGGCACAAAACATCGGCTTGGATGTTGGCCAAAATCACATCGAAGGTGCCCATGCCACGCGAGAGCACCGCCGTTTCCGTGACCACGGTGTTCACATGGTTGCGCTCCAGGTTCTCTTCAGTACAAGCCGTGGCTTCTGGATCGTTGTCCACGGCCAAGATCTGCGCGGTAGGCCACAAGCGCGCCGCCGCGATGGCCAAGATCCCCGAGCCACACCCGAGATCCAAAACGCGCTGTGGAGCGAATCCGCGATCGGCCAGCCCTTCACACAGAGCAATCACCAGTCGCGTCGATGGATGTGCGCCCGTGCCAAACGCGCGGCCCGGATCGAGGTCGATGATGTGATCACCCACGAGGGTGCTGCCTTGGTCCCACGAAGGCCGGACCACGAAACGCTGGCCAATGCGCGTGGAGCGGAAAAACTGCTTCCAAACGTCGCGCCACTCTTCTTCGTGCGCCAAGCGCGTACGCACGGCAACGGGATCCACCATCGTCCCCGCCTCGCGCGCAAAGCCTAATACTTCTTCTGCAGCCGCAAGCACCTCGTCTTGCGCCTCAGGCACGCACAACGCCACAACCACGGAGCGCCCTTGTTGAGCCGCGATCAATGTTTGAGCGTCGCGGATCTCAACGCCGCCAGTGAGCTCAGCCAAAGTGGCCGCCACCAGATCTGCGCCCTCTTCAGTCGTTTCAATTTGCACTTCAGTCCACATGAAAATCCTTAGGCCAACGCTTGTGCAACGTCCGCGAGAAGATCGGCCACATCTTCGATCCCCACCGAGACACGCAGCAGGCCGTCTGTGATTCCCGCGGCCAAACGAACGGCTTCGGGCACACCCTTGTGAGAGAATGAAACAGGATGCGTCACTAAAGACGCCACGTCGCCCAGGCTCGCGGCACGACGTATCACGTGAAGACGATCATAAAATCTTCGCGCGGCCTCCAGGTTCGCAAGTTCAAAAGTCACCATGGCCCCGCCGCTCGCGAGCAAGCGTTGCGCACGATCAAAATCAGCGTGCCGTGGCAGCCCAGGGTAATGCACGGCGCGCACGTCCTTGTGTTGCGCAAGCCATGCGGCCAGCTGCTTGGCGCTGCTGCATTGGCGCTCCATGCGTAAAGCCAACGTCCGCAACCCACGCAAAGCCAAGAACGCTTCGAACGGTCCCAGGTTCGCGCCAATAAGTTTGCGGTGTTGAGCCACGCCTGCCAACGACGCTCGGCGGCCCGCCACCACGCCTGCGATGACGTCGCCGTGGCCCGACAAGTACTTTGAGGCGCTGTGCACCACCACCGTGGCACCTTGCTCTAAAGGCCGGCTTAAACATGGCGTGGAGAAGGTGGCGTCCACAACCAACGCGGTGCCGGTCTTGGCGCAGGCCTCAGCCAACGCGGGCACATCAACGACGCGCAGCAGCGGATTCGAAACCGTCTCCACCAGCAGCACCTTGGGGCGTGCGGCCAACGCCCTGACCACGGCGTCGGTGTCCCAGGCGGGCACAAACGAAGGCGTCATCCCAAGTGGCGCGCCGATCGCGTTCACAAACTCGGTGGTGCCGCCATAGATGCCGTTCGACACCAAAACAGGGCCGCCCGCGCCATATGCCAAAAGTGTGGCCGAAATGGCACCCATGCCAGAAGCAAAGGCGAACGCGGCTTCGGCACGCTCCAGCTGCGCCACAGCCGTCTCGAACGCTTCCACGGTGGGATTGGCGTACCGCGAGTAAATGTAGGCGTCGCCAGCGGCCGCGGCGTCCGCGCCCAGCGAGCCCGTGTACTCGAAATTCGACGTCAAAAAAACAGGAGGCACATGGGGCCGCTCACCGTGCGGTCCCAGCGCGTCCTGTCGATTTTCATGCGAGCCTGCCGCAACCGCCAGCGTGGACAGGCCCGCGAACGAGCCCTGATCCATGACGGTGGCCCAGTTCCTTAACGCCCAACTTTACGCTTGGCTTCGCGACGGCGACGCTTGCGTGCTTCGCGCATCTTGCGTTTTTTCTTCACAGAAGGCTTCTCGTGATACCGACGACGCTTCAGCTCTTGCAGGACGCCTTCCTTAGAAAGACGTTGCTTCAAGATCTTCACAGCCTTATCGATGGAATCCCGTACCTCGACCTCGAGGGGTTTTCCGACAAGTGTCTCCAAACAAGAACTCCGGGCAAATGCAGTGTTAATGCGGTGGGCGAAAGAGTGAGCTCGGCAGTAAAGCACCTGCACAAAACGCGGTCAAGCCCAGCCAGCCCGTCCCTTCGTTACAACGCGGTCGATCCAGTCTTTTGTGAGCGGAAAACAGCACCGAAAAATCTCTGGAAAGCATCTCATTACATGTGCGCTGGCTTTGGGCGTCCTGTCAGTGGACGTCCAAGAGGTGGCGTATCCCCCAGTCGGGTCGGTGTTGGTGACCTGGGTTGGCTGGGGGGAAACGCAATCGTACCTAGTAGCCTCTCTTGTGCTGGCATATGTATTTTCCCTAACGTAAATTTCTTTACTCAACGGGGGAGATTGCGGTATGTACCGCGAACCGCACAGGCGGAGGCAGCGAGTAAGAAAAGGAGCACGACATGTTGGGGGCCAAGGTATTTACAGCGACCAAGGCGAGGGAGCGGGACGAATTGGGTGAAACAGTCACCCGGTGGCTGCGCGATAACCCCGATGTTCGAGTGACCAACAAAGTGGTCACTCAAAGTTCGGACAGCGAATTCCACTGTCTCACCATCACCTTGTTCTACGAGAAATAGAGAATCCGCAATCAAAGCCCCGTAGCGCTTGCGTTCGGGGTTTTGTTGCGTTTGCAGCATGAAGTGGGACGCGGGCGCCCGGCATGACATGATGCCCCTCTATGCGCTTCGGATTGCTGCTCAAACGGGGAAAGCCAGAGGCCTGGCAACTGGCGGAGCGGTTGATCGCTGCCCTTGCCGGCGTATGCGACTTCGTTTCGGTGCACCAACCGGGTGAGCCGTCTTTGCCCGGCACAATCGCTGTCCCTGAGGCGGAGCTGGGCAAGTCGATCGACAGCCTTTTGGTTTTGGGGGGCGACGGCACCTTCTTGGTGGGCGCTTCGCTCGTCTCGGATCAAGGGGTGCCGCTGTTGGGCATCAATTTGGGCTCGCTGGGTTTCATGACCCACTGGACACTTAACGAAGCCGTTAGCGTCGTCAACGCGGCCGCGCAGGGGCAGCTGGAGATTGAGGAGCGCATGCGCCTGCAGGTGGCGCTTGTTGAAGGTGGCCAAATCGTTGCCGAACGAAGCGCCTTGAATGAAGCGGTTCTAACCCAACGCTCGGTGGCTCGGTTATTGGACTTGGACGCTGAATCTGACGGGGCGCCCATCGCAACCTTTAAGGCCGACGGCCTCATCATCGCGTCGCCCACGGGAAGCACGGCCTATAGCCTGGCGGCAGGTGGTCCCATCTTAACGCCGCAGCTTGAGGCTATGGTGCTGACGCCCGTGTGCCCGCACACGCTGACCTATCGGCCGGTGGTGATGCGCGCCGACCGGCGTCTGACCGTTCGCAATGTCTCGCCCTACCATGTGACCTTGACGGTCGATGGGCAGTGGGCGCGCGAGATGCCGCCGGGCGCCCACGTTGAGATCTCCAAGGCGGCTCAGCCGCTGCGGCTCTACCGCCCAAGTAACCCATTTTTTGCGATCCTTCGCCAAAAATTGCGGTGGGGGGAACGCCAGGGCTAATCCATCCCGGCCGCCGCCGCCTGAAAATGCGCAGTGTTCTTCAGGCGTTACCGGCGATCGAAAAAAAAACAGCAACTTTTGGCAAGGTTTGCCCGATAATACTGAACAGAAAAACAGTGAACGGGTAATCAGTATGCTTTCATTTCTCCGCGTCTCAGGGTTGGCCCTCATTGATGAGCTCGAATTGTCGTTGGGGCCAGGCTTCACCGTCATCACCGGCGAAACCGGTGCAGGCAAAAGCATTTTGGTCGATGCGCTTGGTTTGCTGCGAGGGGGGCGCGCGCGAACCGAGCTTGTGCGGTCGGGCAGCAACGAGGCACAGGTCGAGGCCGTGTTTTCGCTGCGGCAGGGCGATTCCCGTCTAGAGGCTCTGGCGGCGCAAGGCCGGCAGGTCGATGACGGCCTTCTCGTGCGTCGAATTTTGTCGAAGACGGGCAAGGGGCGCGTCTACCTCGGGGGCGGATTGGCCACCGCGGGTGAATTGTCGCAAGTGGTGGGCAGCCTGATCGACATTACGTCACAGCACGATCAGCAGTCGTTGATGGATCCCGAAAGCCAAATGGCCATCGTCGATAGCTACGCCGACAATCACGATCTTCTCGATCAAATGGCTGAGGCGCATGCTCACTTATCGAAGGCCGCCGCTGAGGTGGCCGCGTTCGAGGCCGATGCGCGCACGCGGGCTGAGCGCGAAGATTTCTTGCGCTTTCAAGTGCGTGAGCTTGAAGAAGCCAACCTCGTTCCCGGCGAAGATGAATCGCTGCGGCTCGAACGTGAACGCGTAAAAGGCGCGGAGAAATTCTTGGCTGCCGCTGCTCGTGGCGAACAGGTGTTGTATTCGGCTGAGGTGGCGGCGGTGGGCTTAATTGGTGGTGTGGTGCGCGAACTCGAGGCTCTGGCCCGTTTGGATGCTGATTTCGGCGCCTCTGCAGAACGTTTGGCTGAAGCGCAAGCGTTGGTCGAAGATGTGGCCCGCGATCTGGGTCGCTACGCTTCGACGGTTCGCTTCGATCCACAACGGCTGGAGCAGATTGAAGAGCGGCTCTATTTGATCGGCAGGCTCACGCGGAAACATGGCGGCTCGCTTGAGACGGCCATTGCGAACCGCGATCAGCTGACCAAGGCCTTGGCGGAGCTTGGCAGCTACGAAGATTCTTTATCTGAACGACGCCAAGCCTTGGGCGTGGCACGGGATCGCGCGAACGTTCTGGCGCAGGAGCTCGCGGCGCGACGTCGGCAAGCGTCGCGAAGCCTAAGCAAATCCATCGACGCCACGCTTTCGGAGCTTGGCCTCAAGGGTGCGCGTGTGGCGGTTGAGGTTGAAGATCGGGGCAGTGACGGCCTTGGCCCTACGGGCCGCGATCGTGTGACGTTCCAGTTTGCGCCGAACGCAGGGGAGCCGCCGCGACCGCTTGCAAAAATTGCTTCGGGCGGTGAATTGTCGCGCATCATGTTGGCAGTCAAACAAGCTTTGGCCCAGGCCGATCAAACCTCCACGTATGTGTTCGATGAGGTGGATTCCGGCGTTGGCGGCGCGGTGGCTGAGGTCATCGGTCTCAAGATCCGGTCTATCGCAACGAAGCGGCAGGTGTTTGCCGTCACGCATTTGGCCCAGATTGCTGCCTTCGCTGATCGGCACCTCAAGGTTGAAAAGCATGTCCACGATGGCCGCACGGTGGCCGAAGTGCGCGTGTTGAACGAAGCGGAGCGCGAGGAGGAAATGGCGCGCATGCTGGGCGGTGTTGAGCCCACCCCCGAAGCGGCTGAGCACGCACGCCAGATGTTGCGGCGCGCGCGAGGCGAAAAGCTCAAGGGGCGTCGCCGCGCGTAGGCTTTGTTACCCCACTTACACATCGTTGGCTTGGTCATGCGTTCGCCTCGTCGCCCTAAGTTGACGTCGGTTCGCTTGCGTGCTCGTCTTGGGGGCGTGGCTGCCTCACCCATTCCTGCAAAGCGCCGTCGTCGCCCCTTGGCGTCGCGGGGATCTACGCGGCTGGTCCTGCTGCTCGTGGGGCTTACGGCTGTTAACGTCTATGTCTTTTACTTTCGCAAAGGCAAACCTGACGTCGCGGTCGCGCCCACCTCGCTCAGCCAGTCTTTGGTAGACCAAAAAGCCGAACGGTTGGCAGATCTAAGCCACGCGGGTGAATTGGCCGCCACCCCGGGCACCGAGCGCAAAGAAGCCGCCGCCGGCGCCATTGCCGCGGGCGACAACCAAAGCCGCGTGATCGAGGGTGAGTTTGGCAAACAAGATTCCCTGAGCACGGTGTTGGCACGCGAAGGCTTTGGTGACGTCGCGCTCACTGTCTCGGCGGCGCTGGCGAAAATCGTAGATCCAAAAACGATTTGGCCAGGCCACAAATATGTTCTGGCGTTTGATGAATCCGGCCAACCCGAACGCATGGAGTATCGACCCAGCCAAGTCGTCACGGTGGTTGTGTCTCGGCAAGCGGATGGCACATGGGTGGCATCGAAGCATGAAAAGCCGGTCGAATTGCGTGTCGAGAATGTTGTGGGCCGCATCGACTCTTCGCTGTACGGCTCTGTTCAGAACGCGGGCGAGTCACCCGCATTGGTCGCCATGCTGGTGGATTTGTTCGCCTGGGACATCAACTTCTATACCGACCAACACCCGGGCGATCACTGGAAGGTCGTGATCGAGAAGCGCTATCTTGAAGGGCGCTTTCAGGGTTACGGGCACGTTCTGGCGGCCGAATACGGCGGCAAAGTGGGTCGCTTTAGAGCCTTTCGGTACGTGGAGGGAAAACGCGAAGGTTATTTTGATGAAAAGGGCCAGGCCATTGCAAAAAGCTTTCTCAAGACCCCGCTGCGCTACGTTCGCGTGAGCTCGAAATTCGATCTGAAGCGGTTTCACCCCGTGTTGCACATGACGCGTGCTCACCTGGGCATCGATTATGCGGCTCCCACCGGCACACCCGTTTGGGCCGCAGCGAATGGCAAAGTGGTTGAAGCGTCGATGAAGCGCGGCTCGGGCAATACGGTGGTGATACGTCACGAGAGCGGATACCAGTCGCGGTATTATCATCTCAGCAAATTCGCCAAGGGCGTCGTGGCGGGAGCGCGCGTTCAACAAAAGCAGGTGATCGGCTATGTGGGAACCACGGGGCTGTCCACAGGCCCGCATCTGCACTTTGGCCTGACCTTAAACGGTGGCTACGTAGATCCGATGAAGGTCAAAGGCATGCGGGACAACCCTGTGGGTCGACCCAAAGCTTATCGTGAAGCCATTGCCAGTGAGGTGCGTGCCTTGGATGCCCTGGACGCCAAACTCGCGCACAACTCATCCGCCGGCGACGAGAAGAACGTCGCGTCGGCGCCAGTCCAGCCGCCGCTTTAACGTTTAGTAGCGACGCGAGGCGACTGCAGGCTTTCGGCGCTATACTCGGTTCCCCATGTTCCGAATCATCACTGGCTTACTCAAGGGCGGCATCGTTGGTGCGGGCGTAGGCTACGGCGCGTTTCGCCTTGGCCTGGGGCAGGGAGCCATGGGGTATCTCGTTTACGCCGTAATCGGTTTTCTGGCGGGCGTTGTTTGCGGCAAACCGCTGTGGCGGCAAGAGACATTGTGGACCCCCGTGGTCAAAGGCCTGGTGGGCGCGGCGCTCAGCAGCCTGTTGTACTTTGGTGGCCAAAAGCTTTTGGGGCGGGTCACGGCGCCGTTGCCCGCTTCTTTGGGTGTGCAAGGCCTGCCGTTGGTTCAGATCCCGTTTGTCTTTGGCGCCTTGGTGGGCATCATCTACGGTGTCCTCGTTGAGCTTGACGATGGCGGTTCAACAGCTGCGGCTCCCGCGACAAAAGGCAAGTGATCGATGTCTGAGGGCGGAGGGTGGGGTGCGGGGAGCCGAGGCAGCGTAAGCAGCCAACTGCTCGACCGTTTGTTGGAGCACAACCCGGCCATCGTCTACACGTGCACGTTGGGTCGCTTGTGGACCTTTTCATACCTAAGCCCCAACGTCCGCAGCATTTTGGGCTTCGAGGCTTCCGAGGTGCTTGGTGACGCCTCCTTTTGGTTGTCACGCGTGCATCCTGAAGATCGCGGTGCCCTTCCTGAACGCGCCGCCGTGAGTCTGCTCGCCGAAGGCGCCCGTTTGTGGGAGTACCGCATTCGCCACCGCGATGGCTCTTACCGCTGGTTGCAAAACGAAGTGCGCTTGCTGCCCGATATGGATCCGATGCGCGAGCCTTTCGAATGCACAGGTTATTGCATCGACATCACCCGCCGCAAAACCGCAGAGGCCGCGCTTGCAGCCAGTGAAGCGCGGTTCGAGGCGTTCATGAAGAACAGCCCTGCGATCGCTTTTCTCAAGGACGAAGAGGGCCGTTTCGTTTACGTGAACCCGGCGTTCATGCAGCGGGTTGGTTTGGCGCCGGGGCAATGGCACGGCAAAACGGATGCGGATTTGTGGCCGCTCGAATTTTCAGTGCCCATTCGCGCGAGCGACTTAGAAGTCCTCACCACGGGCTTGCCCAAAGCTGTTGAAGAGGTGGTGCCCACGCCGCAAGGACCGCGTGTCTTCTTCACGTTGAAGTTTCCGTTGAAGGATGGCGAGGGACCGGCGTTGCTCGCCGGCATGGGCATCGATTCAACCGAGCGGCGCCTTTTGCAGCAGCATTTTGTGGGTCAACAAAGCGCGCCGCGCGCGGAGGCCAGCGCCCTGTCACCACCCTTTGCATCGCTGCCGATCGGCACGGAAACGGTGCTGCTTGTGGAGGATGAAGCCCTGGTTCGTGAGCTGGCCAAGCGGCTGCTTTTGCAGCAGGGTTACCAGGTGCTTGAAGCCCGCAACGGCGCTGAGGCGGACGAATTGCTGCAACAGGCTGGCACCGTAAACCTGGTCTTGACCGACGTGGTTATGCCCGGGCTCGGCGGGCGCGATCTCGTCAACCGTCTGCGGCTGCGGCAGCCCGGTTTGCGCGCGGTGTTCATGTCTGGCTACTCCGACAGCCGTATTTTTGATCCCAACGAAATGGGCGACAACGACACCTTCGTGCACAAGCCATTTTCGCCACAAGATCTGCTTGTTACTGTCCGCGGCATGTTGGACGGCGTGGACGTCAAACGGCTGCGAAACCCGCGTTTTTAGCGCATTTGCCGGCTTCACCCGGAACGCCCAGGTGCTAGCATTACGGCGTTTTGGGGTTCATTAGAAGCGTTCTTAACACTTGCCTTGTTGCGGTCTGCACGTTCGTCTTTTGCTTCTTGGCGTACGGCGCGCGGCTGATCGATAAATCTGGCGATAAGGTGATCGACCTTGCGCGCGCTTGGGGAAAAACCTTGGCCTTCGTGACAGGCATGAAGGTTCACATGACGGTCGAGCAAGAGCTTGATCTGAACCAGCCCTATGTCTTTATGTCGAACCACGTCTCGTCAGCGGACATCTGGGCTTTGTTTTCGGTTCTGCCCATGCGCGTGCGGATGATTGCGAAAAAACAGCTCGGCTCCATTCCGTTTTTCGGTTGGGCTCTGCGCTGTGGTCGTTTTGTGTTCATCGATCGTCAAAACCCGCACGCCGCTCGGCGCAGCATTGACGAAGCCGCGCGCCGCATTCGTGAAGGCGTGTCAGTGTTGGTGTTCCCAGAAGGAACGCGGGCCCGCGACGGCCGTCTCAAAGAGTTCAAAAAGGGCGGCTTTCACCTCGCGTTGACCGCGGGGGTGCCGATCGTCCCCGTGGTGGTGCGTGGCACCTTCGATCTCATCCCGGCCAAAACCATGCGCATTCGTCCGGGGCGCGTCGAGGTGGTTTTGGCGCCGCCGATTTCCACCGCAGGACTCACAGGCGCCGATCGGGAAGAGGTGCTTGAGCGCGTTCATGCCGAAATCGCCAAGCGCCTTGGGCCGGATAGGAACGCGTCTTTGCGCCAGTCGCCTGCTGCGGTCACCGAGCTCGCTGTCTAATAGAGCACGTGAACAAGGGCTAACCCCTGTGGTGGCGCCGTGACGCCCGCCAAAGTGCGTTCGCCTGTGACCAGCGCCTCATCGATGCGCTCTGCCGCGATCTTACCGAGCCCGGCGCCCACCAATGTGCCAGCGATGATGCGCACCATGTTCTTGAGAAAGGCGGTGCCTTCCACTTCGATCGTGATGAGAGCGCCTTGTCGGCGCACGCTCACCCGGCGCATCAGCCGCCGCGTGGACGGTCGTTCGCAGTCGGCGGCGCGAAACGCTTTGAAATCGTGTTCGCCTTCGATCTTCGCTGCGGCTACGTGCATCTTTTCCAGATCTAACGTCGGTTTGACGTGCCACGCGGTCCGGCGGTTCATCGCCGAGCGTAAGGGGTGATTCCAGATCGAATAGCGGTAGATCTTGCCGCGCGCCGCGCGCCGCGGATCGAACCCCGGTGTGGCATCGGCCAACTCAACGATGGCCACGTCTTCTGGCAAATGGGCGTTGAGGCCGCGCAAGAAACCATAGGCAGGGATCGTCTCGTCGATGTCAACCGCCGCGACTTGCCCGTAGGCGTGCACGCCCGCGTCCGTGCGACCAGCCCCGCGCACGGTCACAGGATGCTTCAGTATGATCTCGAACGCTTCTTCCAACGTCTGTTGAACGGTGCGCCCGTTGTCTTGCCGTTGCCACCCGCAAAAATCAGTCCCATCGTACTCCACCACCAAGCGAAGCGTTCTGTGAAGGACGCGCTTTTCCTCCATCTAGAACTCGAACATAAAGCCGGCAGACCACGTTGTGTCGCCCAAACGGGGTTGAGCTTTTGAGCCGAGCCCGTTGATCTCATAACGAGCCAGCTCGAAGAACAGGTACGTGTGGTTCACGCCTGTTTCGGCATCGAATTCTTGCGAAGCGCCTGGATCAAAGATGTCGAGCAGAAGCGACAACCCAACGGCGCCGTGATAACCGGTGGCATCGCCTCGGCCTTTGCTGTTGGTCGATTTGTCCGCCGCCACACCGCCGTTGCCGTTGGCCACCGACCAATACACCCAATCGATGCCGGCCTTCGCGTAGGGCACAAGCGGAATTCCAAGCCGCACGGCCGCCACGTCAAGGCGATACACCAGCGACAACGACGTGGGCACAAGCATCAACCGCGTGTCATCGCCCGAACGTACGCTTGGCACGCTGCCGTCAGTGGGCGCGACGAACGCTTTGGCGGTTTCGCGAAAATAACCAACCTGCGCGCCGATGCCGAGGGAGCCGAAACCGTTCCAAATTTGATAGTCGAGTTCAATTTGGCTGAGCAGGCGACGTTTGTTGCCAAAGTAGAGTTGGTGCGGCCGCTGGGCCTCGGGTACGTCACCAAACTCACTGTCGATGTCAGGGCGGTAGGGCCCCATCCGAAGCTCCATCGCCCAGTGCTTTGGCGAACGGTAACCCTGTGCGGTCGACGAGATCGCTTCTGACTGAGCGTTTGCGAATGTGCCTGACACGCAGCAAGCCAGGGCCAAGGCGGCTGCCACCGAGGTTCTGGTTCGGGCCGCTGTTATGAAGTCGATTGTGGGGAAGGTCACGGGGCCTCAACCAGCCAGCTTGGGCATTGTGCGCCAGTACGTCAAGTCGTCGCTCGCAAACCGGCTGCGCGCGGCCGGCTCAATTGTAGTTCATCACCACCACTTCGGCGCCGGGGCGCTTCTTGATGGCATTGAGAACCAACGTATTGCTGTCCACGCGCCGGACGTGAGGGCGGCCTGCGATGAACGCATCGACCGAGGCCAGGTCTTTGTTGGTGCTGCCTTTGGTGGCGTAGTGCATGGGCACAACAATGAGCCGCGGGCGGATCTGATCCACCACGCGCGCGGCACGCTCTGCGTCGATCGTAAACGTGCCGCCCACAGGCACCAGGACCACATCGACCTGCCCCAGATCAGAAAGTTGGCGATCGGTGAGGGTGTGCCCCAAATCCCCCAAATGCGCGATACGCATGCCCGCCACCTCGAAGACAAAGATCGAGTTCAACCCGCGCTCGCGCCCAAGCTCATCGTCGTGGTACACGCCAATGGTGCGCACAGAGAGATCACGATATTTCTCGTTGATCTTCATCCACCCCTTCTTGTCGGGCGTGAGGCCACGCAGCACTTTGGGTGTGCCGAAGGCCAGTTTGATGTTGTTGTGATCCCCGTGTTCGTGACTCACTGTCACGAGGTCCGCGGCGATGCTTTCGGGCAAGGGTTGCGTGGCGGCTGTCGAGGTGGGATCCATCAACACGCGGGTGCCCTGAGGCGTCTCCATCAAAAAGCACGCTTGGCCGAACCAAGTTAACTTGGGAACGATGCTGCTCGCCTGCACCGTCCATCTGTCGATCACAGCGGCACCCACCGTGAAAGACGCTAGCGCCGCTAGGGTCAGCCAGATTCGCGAACGCGTGCGTGGTGGGGTCATCGTTCAGCCAGCGTAGCGGCTGGCTGGTTAGGGTGCAAAGCACGCAACTTATGCCGCGTGTTGCGCGTAGGCGTGTTTGGCTTTGCGGCCAAGCGCGTGCCTGTGGCTGGCATAAAGAGATTCTTTGCTGAACCCGCCCGCTTTGGTTTCCTCATTGGGTGGTGCGTAAGGCGACGGCTTGCTGCGTTCAGCTTTAGGCGGTCCGTTCTTGAGTTGCTCAAGAAGGGCGCCTAGAGCGCCCTTTTGGGGTTGGGTGTCCTCAGCGCCAACGGGCGCCACGGCCTCGACGGGTGCCTCGTTGGCGGACTCGGCCAAAGCACTTGCCAACACACTGTTGGCACCGTCGGCATTTGTCGGCGAAGCAGACCGTGAAGCGTTCGCATCCGTGGGCTTGTCCTGCGGCTTGAGCTTTGCCGTGGCTTTGCTGGCCGGGCCCGCGGTCTTGTCGTCAACGGCCGCGTAAAGCTTTTTCGCTTGTGCCGCCGCAACCCCAGCCTCGACGGGTTGTGCAACAAGCGCCACGACTTGTTCCTGCAGCAGGCGCGCGACTTGAGCTGCGGCGGTCGGCCGTTCACTCAGCTTCGTCGGGTCGGGCGCGGCCCCTTGCGTTTGAGGCGCGCTGGTGGGTTCTTTCAATGACAAGCGAGGAATGCCCGCGGCGCTCGCCAATTCGTTTGAGCGGCTTTCGATGGCCTGGCCGTTCAGAGACACTTGTGCGTTTTGTGCCTGCCGTACCACAGCGAAGGTCAAACTCTTGCCCGCGCTGCCCGTCGCCTCGAATGACACTTGCAAGGCATCGCCCGGGTTGGTGCCCGGTTCAAAGCCCGTTTGCTTTGCCGTGATGGCCAAGGACACCCCGGTGTCCTGCCGTTGCAGACTTGCTTGTACGGGCGCGCCAGAAGCGTTGATGCTTGCGGCGGTCTGCATAAGACTGGCGCCTTCATTGACGGGGATCCAATACTGGCCACCATCGACCTTGATGAGAACGTTGCCCCCTTGCACCTGATCGTACGGCGACGCGAACTCTGTTGAGCGCGCCTCAGCGGCCGCCGCGATCTGTTGCACGCTCACCGTGAACGCGCTCACGCTGCCCCCGCGGGACAACGTGGCGGCGTCGCGCCCCTCAAGCACTTGCGAGCGCCCCGTGTTCTCATCGATCCGCAACGTTGTGCCGGGCACAGCGTCGCTTATTGTGTTTGATCGGCGCTCGATGGTTTGTTGATCAACGGTGACCCGTGCGTTCTGCGCTGTTTGAACGGGAGCGAGATCCAGCGTTCGCCCTTCGCCGCCGTCAAAGGATTCACGAATGCTCAAGGCGCTTTCGGCGCCGAGGCTTGTGAGGTATCCAGTGGACCGGCGAACCAACGACAAGCGTTGCTGGCCATCTTCCACTGACACCGATGCATCGACGTCGGCGCCGGTGCCGCGAATCGCCTCTGCCACGTCGCCCAAGGAAGCACCGCGTGCGATGCCCACAGAATAGTCGCGGCCGTCTATCGCAAACGACAGCGATCCGGCTTGCAGACTTTCGCCTTGTGCAAACCCCGCAGAGAGACTGGCGGCCGCTTTGGCGGTTTGGTGCACGGTGATCACGCGATCCGAAGCGTCACTCGTGGCCACGGCTGTGGCTTGTAGATCCGCGGCACGGCTGCGCGCGACGAGATCCGCGGCGCGCTTGCGACCAAACACTTGGTGCGCCACCCCGTTGGTGCCTTCGCCGCGGGGATCTGCCAGTTCGCGAATGCCTTTGAGTGCGGCCACCGGCAACAAGGCTCCCACCGCTTGCGCAGACGCCGCGGTAGGCAACGTGGTTGCGTACCGTTCCGCTCCGTATGTGATGGTGAAACTCAAGACCTGTACCCGAGTGGCGTTTCGCTTTCGCCTCGTCCGCTGCTAGGAAAAAACGACCGAGCTGAAAGAAATCGTCCTTACTATTATAAGCGATGTTTGCTAGGGGTGGGAAGTTTTTGCCTAGCGCTGCGCGTAATAGCGTTCCACTCGGCCGGCGGCCCCGCGTACCGCGCCTTTGGACGGCGTCGAGAGAGGCTCTGGCTGGGCAACTCCTGCCGGGCCGGTGTCGTAGGTGGGGTACTGGTGCCCAAACATTCCACTTGAACGCACAGATGCCTCTGGTCACAATGGCCACACGCCACCGGAGCCGCATGTACCCCACCTTTTCTCGATCCGCCGATAAACGCAGGGTCAGCCGCGGTCGTGTTTCGGTGACCGCTCGCTACGTGAGCTCCAATCTCACGCTTGAAGGCTCGGTGACAGACGTCAGTGCCGAAGGCCTGTTCTTTTCAAGTGAATACCTTGATTCGCAGGGCGAAATGGCACGACTATGGGTTTATCTACCCACGCAAGCCGAGCCGCTCGAGCTGCGCGGCGAGGTTCGTTGGGTTAACGATTCGCCGATGGGCGCGGGCATGGGCATTCGCCTCATGGACGTTAGCTTGGCCGAGCGTGTGCTGCTGGCGAGTTTGCCCAATTTGCCTGAAGCCACAAACGTCTCGGCAAAGCCGCTCGGAAACGCTTAAACATCCACATTTCGCGGCTCTTCGGCCGGTGTTAGTGTTCGGCGCGCCATGAAACGATCGCTGACAGTGGAAATTGCGGGCCAGCGGATAGGCCTGCGAACGGACAGCGAAGAAAAGCAGGTGCGCAAGATCGCGGCCGGCGTGGACGCGAGGTTCAAAGCCGTGCAAAAGGGGGGGCGCGGCGTCGACACCCAGCAGGTGGCGATACTGGTGGCGTTGCAACTGGCCGAGGAGCTCGACCGCGAACGGCAGGCTCTGGCCGAGCTCAAGGCGAAGGTACGGGCCAAAGGAGACGCGTTACTCAAGCTCATCGAACGCAACGCCGTTGTTTAGCCGCCACACGTTTGTTGCGGTTGGCAGTGTGCCCAAAAGCACTTTATGTTGGCGCACCTTTGCTCGAATTTGTGTTCTGTTTTCCGGGGGTTCGAGGCTAAAGTGGGCCGTCCGTGGGGTTTCCCTCCCACTGACCCGATACCACCATGCCCCTTCCTCCCGCTTCTTCTACGCCTGTCGGCACGACCCGTTTGGTCGATCCTGTTGCCGAACTGAAACGTCGCCTGCGAGATGAAATGTCTCTGCGACGGCAGGCGTGCACGTCGGCCTTTGTGCAAACGGCGTCGGCGGCGCTTGCACAAAATTTGTTAACGATTGCGGCTTTCAAGAACGCAGGCACTTTGGCTGGGTTTCAGGCCATCCGTCGCGAGATCGATCCAGACCCAGCGCTGTTGCAACGTCAACGCACTGGCGCCGTATTGGCTTGGCCTCGCGTGGCGGCATCGCGCCCGCGCTTGATGTTTCACCGAACGTGTCGGCCCCGCGATTGGACGCAAGGACCGTTCGGTCTACGCGAGCCCGTGGCCTCAGCCCCTGTGGTGCCGATTGAGTCGTTGAACGCCATTTTGGTTCCTGGGCTCGCTTTCGATCGAACCGGGGCCCGGTTGGGATGGGGCGGAGGCTTCTATGACGAAGCCTTAGGGCGCTTGCCACCCCTGGCTAGGCCGCTGCTTTTGGGCGTCGGGTTCGATTTTCAGATTGTCGCGCGCTGCCCCGTTGAACCGTTGGATGTATTTGTTGATTGGGTTGTCACAGACCAACAGGTCATCCGGTGCGCCAACTCAAAACCATTAACTGAACGATCATCATGACCGCATTCACATTCCTGGTGGCTGCCGTGGCAGCCATGTTCGCGGGCCTCGTGGCCTTCGTGGCTGGCCGTGCAGGCAAGCCAAAGCCCATGCCCCAAGGCGAAGAAGAAAAACGCCGTCTGCTTGAGGCGGCTCACGCCGAGGCGCAGACGATCCGCAAACAAGCGGAACTCGACGCGCAGGAAGCCGCGAGAAAAACGCGTGCTTCACTCGAGGAGTCACTGCGTACGCAACAAGCCGAGGTGCAACGTCAACTAGGCGAAGCACAAGCCAAGGCCGACGCTTTGGACCGACGCGAAAAAGAGGTCGAGTCCGAATCAGAAAGCCTGCGTCGCAAGCTCAAAGATCTAGAAGCGCGAGAAGAAGCCGCACAAGCGGTGTCGAAAAATGCCGCCGCTTTATCGGCCGAAGCACGCGCGAAGCTTGAACGTGTGGCCGGTATGAACGCCGAAGAAGCGCGCGCCGCCTTGGAAGAAGCAGAACGTGAACAAGCACGTCTGGCGGCGGCCGCCGACGTGCGGCGCATTGAAGATAGCGCGCGCAAGGAAGCTGAAGAGAAGTCGCGCATGGTGCTGGGCGCCGCCATTCAACGGTACGCGAGCGAGTACGTCACCGAGCGCACGGTATCAACGGTGCCGCTGCCTTCGGATGATATGAAGGGGCGGATCATTGGTCGCGAAGGTCGCAACATTCGCGCGCTTGAAGCGGCCACGGGCATCGATCTCATCATCGATGATACGCCTGAGGCCGTTGTCATTTCGTGCTTCAATCCCGTGCGCCGAGAGATCGCACGCATTGCTTTGACACGGCTGATCGCTGACGGGCGCATCCACCCGTCGCGCATCGAAGAGATGGTGCTCAAAGCGGAAGAAGAAGTCGCGCAGCAATGTCGCGACGCCGCTGAACAAGCGCTGTTTGATCTGGGCTTGGGAAAAATGCATCCCGAGCTTTTGAATTTGCTGGGGGGCTTGAAGTTCCGATCAAGTAACGCGCAGAACCTTTTGCAGCACTCGATCGAAGTGGCCTACCTCGCTGGCACCATGGCGGGTGAGCTGGGCCTTAATGTGAAGTTGGCTCGCCGCGCGGGCCTTTTGCACGACGTGGGCAAAGCTGTGGAGCAGGAGATGGAAGGTGGGCACGCGCAGGTGGGCGCCGCTGTGGCCCGAAAGTTTGGCGAGCCACCCGTGGTTTGCCATGCGATTGAAGCCCATCACCAAGATGTGGCGGCCACTGATGTGTTTGACCATCTTGTTGATGCGGCGAATGTGTTGTCTGGTCAGCGGCCGGGGGCGCGGCGCGAGATGTTGGAATCGTACGTTCAGCGCTTGGGCGATCTTGAACACATCGCAACCAGTTTCCCCGGGGTATCGAAGGCTTACGCGATTCAATCGGGCCGCGAAGTGCGCGTTTTGGTTGAAAACAGCCGGATCAGTGACGATCAGGCCCGGCTGCTGTCCAAAGACATCGCCCGCAAGGTTGAATCAGAGCTGTCGTTTCCCGGTCAAATCAAAGTGGCTGTTGTGCGCGAAACGCGCGCCACGGACTACGCAAAATAAACGACTTACAAAAAACGCAGTGGAACACGCATGCAGGGCAAGGCTTGCTTTTGGGGCCGCCTTGCCTTTGGATGCCCTTTGGGGTCAAATCGACCCCTCTAATCATTGGGAGTTATCATGACGAAAACAAAGATCGTGCTTTCAGCAATCGCGGGGCTTATGAGCCTTGCTTCATGTGGTGGTGGTGACAGCGGCGAACCGTTCACCGAAGACGTTTACTGTAACCAAAGGGCTGCGGCCGAATGTGACGGCCTGGCTGCTTGTGCTTTCAGCGATTCGCAGAAAACCGCCTGCATCTCCACACGCAAAGGCAACTGCGTGCAAGAAGCCAACGCCCTCAAGATGCCGCCCGCGCGCGTGTTCCGAGAGGCCAAAGGGCTCAAGTGCATTTCGGACAGCAAGCGCTTGTTCACCGCGATCATCACGGCGCAAAACTGGCAAAGCTTGCGAGAGACCTGCTCCCGCACCTTCGAAGGCGTGGGCAAGGCGGGCGACACCTGCAACATCGGACTTGATTGCGAAGCGGGCCTCATTTGCGACAAAGGCGTTTGTGGCCCCGCAAAGGTGGTTGGGATTGATGCGCTTTGTTCGAACCCTGGCGAGCAATGTGGCGCGGGCCAGTATTGTGGCAAGGCGGATGCTTTTTATAAGTGCACCGCGCGTGGTGCGTCGAACAGCGCCTGCGACGCAACAAAGCCGTGCTTGGAAAGCCTTCGTTGTGTCGCAGGCGCGTGTAAAGAACGATTGGCCACGGGCGACAAGTGCACCGGCGATGGTGACTGTGCTGCCGGCCTCGTGTGCGATCCGTTCCTCGGCGCTTGCTCAAGCACGATTAACCTTGCCAGCCAGTGCAGCGTGTTCGGCGGTGGCGCGGCCAGCGGCGCCGACGCATCCGTCGGTAACTAAGTCTCAGTTTCAAAAAGCGCGGGCGGCTCATGCGAGCTTGCCCGCGTTTTTGCGTTTTACGACGGCGGAGCTGCCCTCGGTGCGCCAATGTAAAGATCTGGACTGGGCATGGAGGCCTCTTCGATACGACACCTCTGTTACAAATTGTGATATGATGGGACGTTGAGCAAAAAAGAAGCTCGCCGCTGCTGACGACTCGTTGCAAGGAGTTCGGACTTGTCAAAGTGGTTACCAAGCCTGACACCAACGCTGCCGTTGTTGTTCGCTCTGATCGCGTGCGCGCCTGAGGGCCGTCCCTCGGGGGTCGACGATCTCACCGATGGCAGCGTCGCAAGCGACGCCTCAGGTGCGGCAGGCAGCGGCGGTGGGGGCGGTCGACCAATGAACACCGGCGGCGCAATGAACACCGGCGGCGCGATGAACACCGGCGGCGCGATGAACATGGGTGGCGCGATGAACACGGGCGGCGCCATGAACATGGGTGGGGCATCAACGCTGGCCGCAGGGCTGATCGGGTATTGGAAGTTTGATCAAACTGGCACAGCGACTGTGGCGAAAGACGATTCGGGCAAAGCGAACGACGCAACCCTTGTGACGCTGCAGCCCAGCAGCGCCTGGGTGGCAGGCAAATCCGCCGGTGCTGTGAAGTGCGATGGCATAGGCGGGCTCACGGCCAACAATTCAACGAGCTTCAATGAAGTCACAAATGCGATCACCATTGCCGCGTGGGTCAAGCCCGCTGCTCTGACGAACCGTTATTCCGTGGTGTTTTCGCGGCAAAAAGGCACCGGATTGGCGGAGCACTACTGGCTTGGTTTCACGAACGCCGTGCCTGGATTCATTGGAGACGTGGGATCGCTGCAATCACCTTCGGCCTTGGCCACGGGCACTTGGTCGCACCTCGGCGCCACATACGACGGCACGATGCTGCGCTTTTACGTCAACGGAACCCAGGTGGCCATCGGCAACGCAAGCGGGAGCTTCGGCACCAGCACCTCTGCGGTGGTTGTGTGCGCCAACCAGAACGACGCCAGTGGTGCGTTATCGGAAACGTTCAACGGGCTGGTCGACGAACTACGCCTTTACAAGCGCGCTCTGTCAGGCGCAGAGATGGCTGAACTGGCAAAATGAAAGCGCGGACGCGCCAGCTGCCGATCAAGGCCGCTCGCGCAGCGGCCCCGGCTGATCGCACAGCGGGCAGGCGCCGTTTGCCAGCGAAGCTTCGCCGCAGTCAAGGCAGGTGGCGGCATAGGCGTGAAAGCCGGCTTCGTGCATTTCGGTGGTTGTGTGCGGCTTTTCGGCGCGTCGACCTTCGTAAGCCACACGCGCGGGCACCATGGCGGTGAAGCGAAACTCTTCGCCGTCACAAGCACCACACACGCGGGGCGCAGGCCAGCGGTTGGTGCTGGCCAAAGCGGTTTGCAACAGGCCCACGGCATGGCAGCGCGGGCAATCGCCGTCGGTGAACATGACGTGTTGGCATGAGGCGCACGTCACCTCGAACACACCGTCGATAAACTTCTCACCATCGTACGCCCACGTATAGGTGCCCACCGGCTCGCCGCCCATGAGCGGCAAGTGTGCATCCAAATACGAGCGAAAAAGCAGGCGCTTGTGGCCACACGCTGTGCATCCAGCGGCCACAAGTGCATCAAGCCCCGGCTCGTCGAGTTTGCCCACGGGCTCGACGCTAGCGCGCGGTCGTCCAGTCGTCCAATCTCTCAACCACGCCTTATGTTCCCAGGAGGCGATCTAAGAAAGCGCGCAACTCACTTGCGGGCCTATCGATGAAGGCCTTACCCACTTGCGCCGCCAAGCGGGCCAAGGGCGGTCCGGTTTGCGCGACGGCTTCAAGCGCCTTATCCACTTCAGGCCGCGCCTGGGCGTTCTTTGCTTTTCGCACGAGCGCTTCAAGCGCAACGAAGCGGCGTCGGCTGTCAGCTTCGGAGCTGATCAACACCGCCGCCAAGTCGTTCGGCTTTTGATCGTTGGCCCACGCCACCGCTAGGCCGCGGCTCGCCGCTTCGCGCACGTCGTGAGCGGGATCTGTCAACGCTTGTTCCAACAACGGCCGGGCCAACGTGGCTTGGCGGCCCGCCACGGCCGATAGAGCCTCGGCGACGCTGCGGCGGATCGTCTCACTGCGGCTGTTCATCAATTGCCCCAGCACCTGAACAGCTTCGGTTTCAGCGCCCACAAGCTCACCCAACCCGAGCGCAGCTGTGCGGCGCAGTTCCAGATCGCCAGCCCGCACCATGCCCTCGAAGATCGGCAACACCTGAGCGGCCGCTTCACCACCGGTGTGGATCAACAGCGTCATCGCTTCGGTCTTCAGCTGCGGCGGGCCGTTGTCGGCGGCGGCGCGCAACAAATCGATCGCGGGCGGCACCAACGCCGCGGCCCCGCGCAAGGCTTCGATGCGCACGGCATCGTCGCGGTCGAGCGCTGCCAGACGAACCAATGGCGCCAGCTGCAAGGCCGACGCGGCCAACACCACTTGCCGCCGCTCGACCTGATCACCTTTGGCCAGCAGCGGCTCCAAAGTCTTGATCGCTTCATCCGGTTTATCGACTTTCACGCCCGCTTTGCCAGCGGTGGTCAACGCCGCGAGCGCGGCTTGGCGCGTGCTTGCTTCAGGGCTACGGACCAGCTCTAAGAGCCCCGACAGCGCGAGTTCGGGGGCCTGTGGCGCGAGCTTGCCCAGCGTTTGCGTTGCGGCTAGCCGCACGGTGGCATCTTCTGCTTGAGCCAACTCGCGTGCCAAACGTGCGGCGCCCTTCGGGTCGCTGGCGGCCAACACGTCTAGGCAATTGGCTGCGGCGGAGCGCACGGAAGCGTCTGTGTCACGCGCGACGCTGCGAAGATAGGGCGATACAACCTGCGGTTCAAAGCGAGACAAGTTGCACAGCGTGCGGGCCACTGTGCGTTTGGCGTCAGCGGGGCCTTCCTTGAACACGCGCATCAGTGGTGGCAAAACTGAATTGGCCCGTTTTTCACCAACCTTCCCCAATGTTTGCACGATGTCACTGCGCCACCCAGGCCGCACCACGCGCAGCCCTTTGGTTAACGCTTCCACGACCGCATAAAAGTTGGATGTGGCCATCACGACGGAGGCTTCAAGCCCCCCACGGAGAACTTCGACGTTCGGATCCAGCAGCGTGCGCGGCAGCACGGTGATCGCGTCGCGGCGCAGGGCACCCAACGCACGCGCGGCCTCGGCCCGCACTTCAGGCGCCGGATCAAACAGCGCGGCCTTTAATGCTTTACTGGCGGCTTCGGGTCGGCTTTGCACCAACGCGGCCCAGATCGCTGTGGCGGCCGCGCGAGATTGCACTGTTCCCTTGTTCTCGTTGTGAGCCAGCTCTTCGGCGGCTTCAGGTTCGATCGTGCGTGCGTAAATCGGTAGGGCCGCCGCCCGCAACCGCGGCGATTCGTCGCTGGCAATCGCGTGTGCCACGATGTCGCGTAGGCCTTCAGGCGAAGCGCCACCCAGTCGCAAGAGCCGCAACGCCACCACCCGGGTGTCTTCCGGGGCCGCGGCATCGCTCACCAACTGTCGCAGCACTTCGTCGGTGCCTTTCGGGGAATTGGTGGCCACCTTCTCAAGCAGCTCAAGGCCATTGCGACGCGTGGGTGCGTCTGTGGATTGCGCCACCGAAGCCGCCGCCATCGCCGCCTCTTTGGGGGCCTTCACCGCCAAATCAAGCACAGTGTCTTCGGCTTGATGGCGCATGCCAGGTTCGGCGTGTGTTAGAGCCACGCGCAGAACATCAGACGCTTCAGACGGCGGCAGCACCGCACACGCTCCTAGCACCGCATTGCGCACCAACGGATCAGGATCAGAAAGCGCTGCACGCAAAGTGGCCGCGTGCGCGCCGTTGCCGAGGCGGCGGTCGATGGCCGCAGCCACTTCAACGCCGCGACGGCGCAGCTCAGGGGTTGTGTCTGACAAAGCGGCTGCCAGCAATTCTTCCTCGCCCGCACCGCCTTGGCCCACAACTTCGAGCACATCCAGAGTTTCTCGCCGCGCCACCGGATCGGCGAATGCTTGTTGCAATGCCTTGATGCCTGTGGGCTCGCCCAACAGCAAAGCCGCGCTGCCACGCTGCACAGGGCGCAGGCCGCTTAAGACCGTTTGCAACCAACCAGGCACGGTGTGGCCTTTGGCGCGATCAAGTTTGCCCGTGACGTGGCCCTGATCGATGCGTTCACGTAGATCTTCGGCTAGGCCCGCGCGCGCGAAACCCGTGTCGGCCACGATCGAACCGAACGGCGGATCGTGAGGCAGCATCGATACCAATGGTCGCCCTGGGCGGCCCATGCGCACCACCACGCGCGCTTGTCCCAGCGACTCCTTAGGCTCAAAATCAAGTGAGTATGACGATCTCAGTTCAATGAACAGCACCACCACCAAGGCGACCAGCACCAAGCCGGTGAGGCTAACGTTGAAGACCTTGCGCCGAATGCTGCGTTTGCATGTGTTTTGCTCTTCGACCGACAGCGCGCGCCCCAAATGACGCCACACCGAAACCAATTCGGGAACCGTCAAGCGTTGGCCGGCCAGCACGCGCTGGCGAAGCCGCCTTCGGATGCGATCCACTTTCGCGCGGTCAAGCGCGCAATAGGCCGCGGCACGTTCCGCCAAGGCTGGATGCAAGAACGCAAACCGATCGGCGCGTTCACCTTCGCGTTTGCCGAACACACCACGGCCCACAAACGTGGAAACGGCGCGCTCCACCTCGGCTTTGGCAAGATGGTTGCGCGTGGCGATCTCATCGATCGTTGATAGGCCGTGGCCAATCACGTCCAACAACACGCGTAGGCCGGTGCGGCCGCCCGCCTCGGCCACGACGCGGTCGAAAAACGTTTGCGAGAGCATCGTCGCGCCACCGCTGCGTTCATAGCGGCGGATTGAGGTGAGGCGCAGATCCATCATGGTGCGTGCCACCATCTGCAAATCCAGTGGAAAGCAGCGGCCTTTGCGGCACAAATCGGTGGAGATACGACTGGCCAAACCCGCTTCGATGAACGTGCCGGTTTGCAACGCCGTTTGTTCGATCACAGCGGCGGCTTGATCTTCGTCGAAGTTACGCAGCTCGAACGTAGAGCCCGTAGCTGCCAATACACTGCGCGGCAACAGACGCCCCAGCAGGTGGTAAGCGTCAGAGTCCACCGAGAACAGCAGACGCAACTTGGTGCCGCCCGCCGACAACACGCCCGCCAAGAACGTTGACAGTTTTTCGCGCGAGCCCGCTGGCGCGGCGTCAGACACAACGGTTTCAAGGTGGTCCAACATCAACACCGCGCCACCGGGGGCCGCGTGCGCGAGGCGAGCCACGTAGTCGGACATGAGTTCGCCTTGCCCCGGCGGCTGCGCGCGGCTGCGGCTGGCGGCCTGGGTCACCTCCTGGTCGAGGTTTTCATAGTCGCCCACATAAATCCCCAACATGCCTTCAGAGGCGAGGATGGGGTGCAGCCCGGCGCGCAACAGCGACGTCTTGCCGACGCCCGAGGGGCCGGTGAGCGCTGAAACCCTCACGCCTTCTTGCGTTACTTGTGAGTACAGACTTTCAAGCTCGCTTTGGCGACCAAAGAACACGCTGCTGCCTGACTCATCGAAGGGGAGGGCACCCCGAAATGGGCCCGTCGCTACCACTCCTGACAGAATCATCGCGTGCGAGAATATCCGGCCCCGCCTGTTCGCACAGGAAAAAACGACGGCGGCATGCGCAATTTGTGCCGCTTCGGTGCCATTGCTCATTCGGCTGCAATGGCGTGTGTGTAGGTGCCGAGGGCGGTTACCCCAGGCCACCCGTCGCGGCCCCGGGGGCACCCGCAAAGGTGGGTTGGCCCTGGCGGACTCATCTGCCAGACTACCTGGCCAACGTCGTCTGCGAACAAACGTCTTGAGCGCGAAGAAGAAAACAAAAACGCCGTCGCCAGCCAAGCGCGGCGGCACCACCGCCAAACCAGAGCCGGCGGCTCATCGTCCAAGCGCAAGGGCGCTGCGCAGCGTGGATGAAGACGAAGCGCCAGAGCCGCACCGAGCGCACACGCGCAAGCGAAAAGCCTCGAAGGTTCCTCCGCCGCCTGAACTAGAGACGGTGTTCACCCCGGTTGAGATCGATTTTTTTGAGCGCGCCGCGGATATGTACGCCGATGAATATGACGTCTGGTCGGATTTCCGGCCCAAAGACGTCAACTGAGGGCATCAGGCCATCCGGCCGCCTCAGGCTTCGCGCAGCGCGGACTCAAACAGCGCAGGTTCATCGCTGTAATCGCTGATAATGATTTCCAGGCTTTGCGCGTCGGTGGCCGAGGGAGAAAAGAATCCTTCGACGAGATCCACCACCTCGTCATGGGCGGTTCCGCGTTTGACGGTGGCGAGGGCGTAAACCACGTGGCCATCATCAACAACTGATAGGAAACCAACCCGGCGGCCATCGCTGACGCTCCACAAGTCCCATGCTTCGCTGCCGTGCGTGCGCGTGACCCGCGTGGCGTAGAAGTTGCGCGGCTCATGGCGGGTGATGGGCGTGACCTTGGGATCGCGAGGCGGCACGTTTCGAGATTAACACACCGTCTTTGCCGGCTTAAGTAAGCTGTCAACAGCGTTCGAAGGCCATCGCGATGCCTTGGCCCACCCCGATGCACATCGCCGCCACACCAACGGCGCCGCGCCGACGTGCCAGTTCGTGCAACAGCGTCACGGTGATGCGGGTGCCCGAGCATCCCAATGGGTGTCCCATCGCGATCGCGCCGCCGTTCACGTTGATCAGATTCGGATCGATTCCCAGTTGCTTGACGCAGGGGACGCTTTGCGCCGCGAAGGCTTCGTTGAACTCCCACAGATCCACACGCGTCGCGTTCAGGTTTGTTTTTCCCCACAACTTCTGTACGGCGGGAACCGGGCCCAGGCCCATCAAGGCAGGTTCAACACCCACGACGACCGAAGCGAGCGCGCGCGCCAATGGGTGCTTTCGCGCACCTTGCAGGCGTTTGAGTCCGGCCTCGGAGGCCACGAGCACAGCTGCGGCGCCGTCATTGATGCCCGAGGAATTCCCCGCGGTCACGGTGCCTTGCACACGAAACACAGGCTTTAGCTTCGATAAGTCGGCGGCGGTGACATTTGGGCGCGGGTGCTCGTCTTGCGCCACCAATTGCGTGGCTTTTCCCGCCTGCACGGTTATGGGAGCCAATTCATCGGCAAAACGGCCTGCGGCGTGCGCGGCACCCCACGCTTGTTGGCTGCGCAACGCGAAGGCGTCTTGTTCATCGCGGGTCACGTTGTGCAGGTCGGCGACTTTCTCGGCCGTCTCCCCCAGCGAATCACACCCATAAAGCGCTCGCATCTGTGGGTTTTCAAAACGCCAACCCAACGTGGTGTCGAACAAGGTGCTGTTGCCGCGTGCCCACGCGCTGTCGGCCTTTGCCATCACCAGTGGCGCGCGTGACATAGATTCAACGCCACCCGCGATCACCAGATCGGCGTCGCCCGTTTGAATGAGCCGCGCGGCATCCGCCACAGCCATGAGGCCCGAGCCACACAGCCGGTTAACCGTGGCCCCCGGGACCGTCACAGGCAAACCGGCAAGCAACAGCGCCATGCGTGCGACGTTGCGGTTGTCTTCGCCGGCTTGGTTGGCGCAACCCAACAGCACATCGTCGATTTCGTCGGCGGGAGCGCCTGTGCGATCGAGCAACGCTTTGATGATGTGCGCCGCCATGTCATCGGGACGCACGCCGGCCAGCGAACCACCATGGCGCCCGATCGGGGTTCGCACAGCATCAACTATGAAAGCGTCGCGCACGGTGTGTCTCCCTATTTCGTGCTGCCTGCGGCCCAAGGCGCGGGCAAGATGGGTGCGCGTTCAAGCGCCCGTCGCGTGCGTTGCAATTCGATCTCACTGATCAACAACGCAGGCGCCACTGTTGAAACCGGAACGTATCCTGATTCCGCACCGCAAAAGCCGTTAAAAACGCCTGCCTTGTCGCCCGCGGCCACGATGCGGTTCAGCGATCCGATGGGTGTGCCCACGAACTCCACGCCGCGAACGAGCGTTTCTTTCCCCGTTTTTGCATCGACCTTATACACGATGCGGGGCATGCCCTTGAAGGCTTGGAAGTCATAGGTGGTGGTGTTGGTTTGGCCGCCTGTGATGTCAGCGATGATCAAACCGAAATCTTTCTTTTGCCGTTTTATTTCGGCCAACAACATTTCCTTGAGCTTGGCGTAGGGAACTTGCTTGGTCGATCGCACCATCGTGTTGGCCATGCGCCCGATCGGATCCGCGGTGCCTTCCGAGCGTCCGTGGCCGTTCGACTTCAACGAATCTTTCACAGGTGTTCGGCTTTTCAGGTAATCGCGCAGCACGCCCTTGTCCACCAACACCAGCGATTGGGAGGCCACCCCCTCGTCATCGAAACCGTAATGGCCGTTTAGCGATACAGTGCCCACCTGTGCAACGGTGGGATCATCAAGCACGCTGATGAAGCCCGGCAGAATCGGTTTGCCCACCTGGCCCTTGAAGGTGGCGCCTTCACTGTTTGAGTTTTGCCGTTCACCTTCAAGGCGGTGTCCGAGCGCCTCGTGAAAAAACACGCCAGCCGCCTCGGGGAGCAAGATGGCGGGGCCATTGTAGGGATCCAACATCGGCGCGCTTCGCAAGGCCGCGATCTCGCGCATCAACCCTTCAACGGATTTCTCTAAGGCGGCGTCGTCGGGCAATTCCCTTTCATTGGCGCCGTAAAAGCTCTTCGAGTGGTTGAGCAGCAAACCATCGTCGGCGCGGCTTGTGGCCATCACGTGTAATCCATAGATGAGCCGCTCGTTCACCAGCTCCGTGCCCTCAGTGGTCACGATGGTGCGTGTCTGGTGGCTAACGCTCAACTTGATGGTTGAGTCGAAGATCTTCGGATCCTTACGAAACTGCGCGGATGCCGTCTTGAGACGTTTGACCCATGCGTCGTGGTTCCACGCGGGCGCCAAAACAGGGTCAACGTGCTTGGTGGCCGCCTCTTTTGAAAAGCTTGGCAGCGTGGCGTCTTCCACGACTTCGCTGACGCGTTTGCCGCGTTTTTTGTGCAGAGCCGAGAGCGCTTGTTTATAGCGCGCGTCTGTTTGAAGCCACAGGGAGCCGCGGATGGCTTCGATGTCATTTTCAAGCGGCGCGACGATCGGTGGATCGTATTTCTCGAAGTCGTCCATATCGAACGCACGATCGGCACCGTCATCGGCCGTGTTGTCAAAACCATAACTGCCAACGCGCACCTCAACGGCCGCGTGGCGAGCTTGCTGGCGGCTGTCTTCGATGAGAGCGCCAAACCGCGCGCCCAGATCTTGCTCGTCATAGTCGCGCACCAGATAGCGAATGAAGTAGGCCCCGGGCTCATCGGGAAGGGCTAACTTTTCCTTCGAACGTTGCAATTCAGCTTTGAGCGCGTTGAGCACCACCAAGCGGCCGTCGGCGGTGGCCGGTGGCGTCGCGGCCGAGGCGGCGACCGATCCTGCGGCGAGCGGCAGCCATAAGCCCAGCCATGTGAGGCGTCGAGGGGAAAAGCAGCGGGCGAGGGCGGAGGGCAACTTGCGGGACGTATGCACACCTCAAAACTACCACCTTATGCAACCGCGCGCGCTCTGGCACCGGGTGGTGCGTGCGCGCTTGACTCGCTGGCGTGGGTCCTCCATCCTCGCCGGTCCCCAGCGCCCTGGCCCCGCCGCTTAGGCTTGCCGGACCGTACGCGAACGCACCCATGCAGAAGATCGTCATCAATGGTGGACACAAGCTCAAGGGGGCCGTGCGTGTGTCGGGTGCCAAGAACGCGGCTTTGCCCATCTTGGCGTCGTCGTTGTTGACCGCCGGCAAGTCGAATTACCGGAACGTGCCCAACGTGCAGGACGTGCAGACGATGCTGCGCGTGCTGTCGAACCTGGGCGCCAAGGTGAAGGCAAAGGGGCAGGTTGTTTCAGTGCAAAGCTCTCCATCCAGCCCGTGCGAAGCCTCGTACGATTTGGTCAACGGCATGCGCGCCTCCGTTTTGGTTTTGGGGCCGCTCGTCGCCCGTTATGGGATTGCCAAAGTGGCGTTGCCCGGCGGCTGCGCCCTTGGTGCGCGCCCGATCGATCAGCACCTCAAGGGGCTGCAGGCTTTGGGCGCCAAGATTGGGCTCGAACACGGTGTGGTCGTTGCCAAAGCCAAGCGCTTGCAAGGCGCGATGATCGTTTTTGATGTGGTGACCGTCACGGGCACTGAGAACGTGATGATGGCGGCCGCTTTGGCCAAAGGCCACACCACCATTGAAAACGCCGCAAGTGAGCCTGAGGTTGAGGAGTTGGCGTGTGTGTTGAACAAGATGGGCGCCAAGATCGCCGGCGCCGGCACTCGCACGATCAACATTGAAGGTGTGCCCGAGCTTTTTCCTGTCGACCACGCAGTGATTCCCGACCGCGTGGAGGCCGGCACCTTGTTGGTGGCGGGAGCCATGACCCGCGGCAATGTGCTTGTGCAAGACTGTGTGCCCGAACACCTCGTGGCCGTTATGGCGAAGCTGCGCGCTGCAGGGGCCGAATTGACCGTGGAGGCTGATGGCGTGCGGGTGCGCGGCTTTGGCTCCGTGGAGCCTACAGATGTTGTTACGCGGCCTCACCCGGGCTTTCCCACCGATTTGCAGGCGCCATTTTTGGCCCTCATGTGCCGCGCCCGCGGCCAATCGGTGCTCAGTGAGACCGTGTTCGAGAACCGCTTTTCCCACGTGCCAGAGCTGCAGCGGATGGGGGCCACCATCACAGTGGAGGGGCGCACCGCGGTGGTGCGCGGGCCCGCCAAACTTACTGGGGCGCAGGTGAGGGCGATGGATCTGCGGGGGGCAGCGGCACTGGTGCTTGCGGGCTTGGTGGCCGCGGGCACCACGGAGGTTCACGGCGTGTATCATCTGGACCGCGGCTACGAAGGGTTCGAGAAGAAGCTGCGGGCCCTTGGTGCAGACATTCGTCGTGCTAAGGCCAAAGGACAGTAAATGCCAACGAAGAAAAGCAAAACCCCGAAAGCCGCAAGCAAAGCCAAACGACCGAAAGGTGCAAACGCCGCGAAGGTTGCGCCGGCTCCAAAGGCCCGGTCCGTTAAAACGGCAGCCAAACTGGCCACCGCCCCCGTTGTTCTGGAATACCCCGAGATGACGCCGCTGCCACGGGGTCCGGGGCGTCCTTTGGTGCTGGCCATGCCGCGCGGGCGCATCATGGAGGAGGCGATTGCGCTTTTCGGTAAGGCCGGCATTGATTTGGGCGCCGTGTTGGCGGCCAAAGAAAGCCGCCGCTTGATTGTGCCGGTCCCCGCCGCGGATATGACGGTTTTGATTGTGCGCGACACGGATGTGCCGGCCTACGTGGAATACGGCGCGGCTGACATCGGCATCTCAGGCCGTGACGTGCTCGACGAGCAGGGACGCGACCTTTATGAGCCTCTGGATCTCGGCATTGGCCGCTGCCGCATGGTGGTGGCCGAGCCTGCGGACCGGCCGCTGCAGACGGGTACCCACCTGCACGTGCGGTACGCTTCGAAATTCGTGGAGATCACGCGAAGATACCTGCAGGCGCAGGGCCAGGTTGCCGAGATAATAAAGCTGTATGGTTCGATTGAGATTGCGCCGCTCGTGGGCTTGGCTGACCGAATCGTGGATCTGGTTTCCAGCGGTGAAACGCTGCGCCAACACAACCTTCGCGAAGTCGAAACCATCATGCAGGTCAGCGCCCGCCTCTGTGTGGGGCGCGCCGCCAGCAGGCTTATGGCAGGCCGCATCGACGGATTGGTCGACCAACTGGCGCGCGTGCTCTAGCCTGGCCCGTTTAAGTGAAGGGAATGGCGCCTGATGTCCGCTTCTGCCGCAATTTCTGCTTTGTTCCCTTTACCTTTCCGGCTGGCCGGTGAAAATGCAGGGACCCATGGGGGCTGTTGACCTCAAAGATCGGTTGGTTCAGGGAGGCAAGCGCCACCCCCGGGTCGAATACCAGAAACTTTTGGCAAATGCCGAAGCCCTGGCGCCCGTGGCGGCCGCTTTGCCGCAGTTTGCACCTTTCGACAAACGCACCTTCGCCGGTGCCTTTTGGGTGTTGGACTGGGACCACCGCTTACCCTCGAAGCAGTTGATCTTGAGGCTTTACGCCTACTACGACCAGTCACGCCTGGCGGCCGGCGAACAGAGCTTCCGGGCCCGCGCCGAGGCGATCGCGCGGCAGGATCTATTCCCCGAGTTTGACGTACCTGATTTCTCCGGCCTTGAAGCGGATGAAGCCTACGAGGCTGAGTTCGACATCAAAGGCGAGCCCCCAACCAAATACCGCCTGATGAGTGCTTGGCGCCACACGGTGGCCCCCACGGTTGGTCGTCGCGCCGAAGAGATCGTTCGCGATTCCGCGGAATACAAGGCCTTGCGTGAGGGCGTCAAAGAGCGTCCGATGGGCCTAGGTGGCCCCGAAGCCGCGCAATGGGTGTCGCCCGCTGAAACCGGCCACAACGCCTGGGCTGTGGAAGTGTGGTTCCTGCGTAACTTCAACGGCATGGTGGGTGAAGGCACGGCCTTCGTCGTGGATCCCGACTCTGGGAAGATCGTGGGCAACCGCGAGTTCCAGTTCCGCGCTGGCTAACATCGCAAGAGCGCCTGCGGACGAAACTACGAAACCGAACACTGGGCACCCGCGTATCCGCTTGTGAAGGCGAGGCGGAAGAACAATGCTGCGGATAAGTCTGCGAAGTTGGATCGGGTTGCTGTTGATCGTCATCTTACCGGTTGGCGGAGCGTGTGCGGCAAAGCGAACCGCCACAGCCAAGGCGCCGCCCACCAATTTGAATAGGGAGTGGAAGACCATGTCAGAACGCAAATTCGTAAAACCTCCCGTGTCAGAGCTGAAGGCGAAGTTGACGCCTTTGCAGTTCAAGGTCACGCAAGAGGACGCCACTGAACCGCCCTTTCGCAACGAGTTTTGGGACAACCACGAAGCGGGTCTTTACGTTGACGTGGCATCGGGCGAGCCCTTGTTTGCTTCGACCGACAAATTCGAATCCGGCACAGGCTGGCCGAGCTTCGTGAGGCCCGTGGAGCCGGGCCGCGTGGTTGAAAAAGTCGATAGCAGCTACGGCATGCGCCGCGTGGAGGTGCGTTCGGCAGCGGGGGGATCACATTTGGGCCACGTGTTTGACGATGGCCCTGCACCCACCGGCCAACGCTATTGCATCAACTCCGCGTCGCTGCGTTTTATCCCCGTGGCAAAGCTGCAGGCGGAAGGTTACGGCGAATACGCAAACCTGTTTGCGGGTGGCAAGAGCGCCGAGCTTGTGAACACCAACAACGCGTGCGCCGTGGGCGACGGCGCCGCTGGCTGTGAGGCGACGCTCGAGATCGCTGTGTTGGCGGGCGGGTGCTTTTGGGGCATGGAAGATCTGCTGCGCAAGATTCCTGGCGTGGTGCAGACGCGCGTGGGTTATACGGGCGGCGATCTTAAGTCGCCCAAATACACGGACGTAAAAACGGGCCGCACGGGGCATGCCGAATCGGTGAAGGTTGTGTTTGATCCAAAGAAGCTGAGCTACGCGGATCTGCTTGAGCATTGGTTCTTCCGCATGCACGATCCCACAACGCCCAACCGCCAAGGCAACGACATCGGCACGCAGTACCGTTCGGCGATTTTCTATACGTCAGACGAACAGAAGCGCGTGGCTGAAGAAGTCAAAGCACGTGTGGACGCCAGCGGCAAATGGAAGCGTCCCGTGGTCACAGAGATCGTGCCCGAGCGTGAATTTACCGACGCCGAGGATTACCACCAGGATTATTTAGAGAAGAACCCTGGCGGTTATACATGCCACTTCATGCGTGACTAGGGCAGCTCGGTCCATCCAAGCTGGCGATAGATACCGGATCCCACGCCCTGGGTGGGCGTGGAGGTTCCCGCCGAGACGGTGGCCTCAATGTTTGCCGCAATGTCGACGGTTCCGTTGGTGCCAACCACCAGAATGCGTCCACCCGAAACGACCGGGCTGGTGACTGGCTCGTCGGCAACCTTGAGGCCTTGCAACTGGGAGACCGTATCGCCCTTGATCTCGTGTATGGCCAGCCAGGTTGCGCCTTTGCCACACCCGAGCATTTCTTGGGCATACCAAGTTGAAAGCACGATAAATCCGCTGCCATCCTTCTTTAAGATGGCCAACGGCGTGGCCATCGGCCGCGCGTGCGCCGGTAGTAAACCCTTGCATCCTGTTTTGCCGTCGGTGACGGCACAAAGTTCGCTTGTTCCCACGGTGAGCGCAATCTCGCCACCCGAACCAAACGACGTGTCGGCGGTGGCCGCCCCCGCCTGGTCTTTGGCCTCTCGACGGATGATCATTTTCGAAGCCGGGAAGTTGATGGTGTCGTTGTCGAGCGCCGAATTTGTGACCTGCACCAGATAGGAAACGCCCGCGTTGTTGCTGGGATCATCGCGGTCCAATTGCACGACGGTGGGCGCAAAATGCAGCGGATGTGAGCAGCCCCAGCCCGCGACCTTCGTTGTCGTAGAGCCGTCATATCGCCACAGCGTCCCCCAGGTGTCTCCAACATAGGCCGCCCTTAACTTTCCGCCCTCTCCTTTGGAATAGTCCTTGGCGGTGGCCACGTCCGCGATCATGCCAAACTCCTGTGTGCAGGCGGGCCCAGGTGCCACGGTTTGCACATTGAGTATCTGCCCCGTCGAGGCGCTGGCGGAAACGATACGGCGATCCTGCGTCGTCGATTGCGGGTTGATTTTGTATCCAGAACCGAACACCAGCCTGAAATCATTCATCGCATCGCTCTTGCTGAAGTAGAACGCAGGCACGGACGTGGTTAAACCAACGGAGGCCGCGTACGAAGAAGCAAGGTTGAGATCGCTTGAGTGCCACACGGGCATCAAGGGAGGTTCTGTGAATCCAGAGTCGCCGAGTGGATTGGTGATATCGAGGACGAACATGTGCTCCCCACCGAACCCCTCGTTCATAACGAGCAGAGTCTTCCACACCGCCTGGTCGGCGTTTCCGCAGTTTTGCACACAAAGGTTTTTCACCTTGGGTGAATTGGCCAGGCCGAACACGTGCTTCGTTGGGTTCGCCTGTTGCCCCTTCTGCACGAAGATTTTCGTCACGGCGGGGAACATGCTGTACGGCATAAAGGCAAATGCTTCCGAGCCTGCGGGATAGATGGTGCCGTTGACTTTCGTGTCGTCGGCAAAGAAGGCGTGCAACATCCCGTCACTTGAGCCGACGTAGATCAAGTTCGGTCGGGTCTTGTTGTTCAAGAAGAACGCATGACCCCCGGGCAGGGGGCTGTCTCCCGGCTGACCAACATCTATGGGCGTTGAGTTGATCAGCGCGCCCAGAACCGCAGGGTTTCCCGCTCCGGGAGCTGAGAGAGTGAACTGGATGATTTGCTCGGCCTCTGCGCCGTCCGACCCAAGGCCTAAAGCGCTTAGCGTGTCCTTGTTGAGCACGCTGCCGGTTTTGCTGTCGATGCTCACCTTTACCACGTTGCCGTCTTTGGTGCCCACGTACAGCTTGCGTGCGTGCCAGTCCATCTTTTTGAGTTCAGCATTTGCATCCCAAACCAACGTCGGCTGCGCCTTTGTGATGTCGTAGGCCAAGAGGTGTCCTTCCCACGAAGGGAAGTCAACGCGAGAATCAAGTGCATACTTTCCTGATTTGACGCTTCCCGATAGTTGCGTGCCCGATGATGCGGTGGCCGGCGCCGTTGAATAGCTACCCGCAACAGCGTCATAAATCGCGTTTTGTATCGAACTGAGCAGGTCCGCCTCATTGGTGGCCACGAATGCGTACGGCTCCTTGGCGTCGTTGCCTTGGTCAGTGCCACCCGCCTTCGCCACGTTGTCATTGATCACTCGTGCAGCGCCCACCGCTACGTCGGATGAAAAACCAATCACGAATGTGCGAACGTCGAGATCTTTGCGCAAGTGCCACGCCGCCAACACGACCTTGCAGGTGCAGCCCGCCGCTTCAGGATCGGCCGCTGAGCAAGCCGCTTTGGTGCACTCAGTGTCGCCAGGGCCGTTGGCTTCACCGTCGGTGATGAATAACACGAAGTTCTGGCGGCAAGCGATGCTGTCGCTTTGCTTGAGCGTCTTCATGTAATGGTAGACGCTGCTTTCCTTCGCGGCTGTGACGTTGTTTTCCAACGTGCAGCCCGACGGCGTCCCGCCGTAGGTCAGGATGCCACCATTGGCTGCCTTCTCCATCCACGACAACATCTTGTTGGCGGCCAAGGCCGAATCGGTGTCGGTGGCGTTGGGATCGATAAACGTCGAGAGGCCGCTGTCCCAACGGGCACCACACTTGGCGGAGCACTGATTGCTGCTGCAATCGGGCGCGGCGATGGGCGGTGCCGCCCCACCGTTGTAGTAATTCGGAAGCGGCGTGAAATATGTGTAAGGGAGGCCGCCCGACACCATGCTTTTGCCACCGTAGGTGGCAAATGTCTTTTTGGTTGTGGTGGCCGTGCCAGACGTGGTCGTGCGGGTATACCGACTGCCTTGGTAATTTCCCGTTCCCACGTTTGGAATGGAACAAAGATCGCCGCACCAAGCGGCGTCAACGGTGGTTGTCTTCTTTTTGTCGCCCACGAGGTACTGCGAGTTGGCGCCTGAAGCCAGGTTGTAATCGTTGCCGTTGTAGTTGCAGACCGATTTGGGGCCCGTGACGGCGGAGTAGCAAGATCCCATTTGAAACGCCGTGAGATAGATTGTCTCCGTTACGGGCACGGGATTCGAGACCGAGTAATAGGGGTAATAACCTGATTGGTAAAACGTGGTGAGGCCCAGGTTAAGCACGTTGTAATTTTGCTCAATGACCTTGGACAACGTTCGCTTCGCCACAACCGTTCGTGACGTTGGATTGCCGCACACGTCACCGGCGGGGCAGTCGGCATTGGTGCTGCACAGCGATTGCGCTATCTGGCACATCTTCAACGCTGAAGCGGGCGTTCCCTTCACGCACACGTCACCGGTGTCAGGAGGCAGGCAGGCGTTGATCACCGGGATGTTGCAAACGTTCGAGTTCGGTTTGCATGTGTTTGTAACCTCCGTGCAGGTGTTGCCCGCGGAGTAGATGCACTTGTTGTAATCCACCTCGCAGTAGTTCGTGTTGCCGGAACACGTGTTCGTTGGGATCTGGCATGTGTCAACGTAGCTGTCGTTGGCCACGTCCCCCGCTTTGCAATCTGCCGTCGTGGTGCAGGTCGCCTTCGAATACTTGCAAGTACCCACCGTGATCTTGGGGCAGTTGGAGTTAACGGTGCACGTCTCTCCCGTGGAGCAAGACTTGACGGTGGGGCACTCTGAATCCAACGTACAACCGCCTTTTGGGGTATCGCCGTACGCGCAGTTGCCTTTGCCGGACGCCCCGCAATCCTTGTCGGACTGACAGTAGACTTTGGATTTGCTGGTGTGTTGGCACCACCCCGATTTGCAGGCCTTGCCCGGGTTAGAGCAACCTTCGGCGGTCTCGGCGCAGTTGCCGCGTGGGGTGCAACTGGTTGTTGAGTTGCAGCGGGTGCCAGAGGCTGAGCACGCGCCTTCTTCATAGGGCGCACAATCGGCATCGGACTTACAAACGTATTTGCCCTTGCTGCACGTTCCCTGTGTGGGGCAATCCACATCGGATGTGCATGTTCCTTTACCCACTTTGCAGTATCGCGTCTGGCAATCGGCGTTGGTCTCGCATGACCGACCGCTGGCGCTGCATGAACCCGCCGTCGCGGTCCACCCGCGGCAATTGACACCATTATCGCAATCAACGCCCACTTCACTTGCATAGGTGAATGCGGCGCCAGGCACACCATTCATCGAGCCCGACGTATCGAGCACGATCAGCATGTTGGGCTTTTGGATCTGGCGGGTGATCAAGGTCAGCGGTGACACCCGGGCCTCGACAACATGTGCAGGCCAACTTGCCAGCACGCACACCAAGAGCATCGCTATAGAAGGTGTCTTTCGGCTCAAGATGGATTCTCCCCACTCGTTTCATCGGGAGAACGCCGGCTTATCTTGAAAATACGTAATCTGCATTTCCTAAAATTCGCCCAAAGTAGGTGCGCGGGAGTCCACGAACGTTATCTTGCGGGCATCGCACCCTCGGGAACGGATCAGTGTGTCACTGACAGCTATTTTGTGGCATTTTAAGTAATTTATATTACTATTTACATGGACGGTTGACGGGCCAAGCGCTTGGGGACGAGCTATGGCCAATCCGAAACGTAAAACGACGCACGCTCCGAATTCCAGGGGTGGTTTGTTCGGCGTTGTCCTGCTGCTTAACTTGTTGCTCTGCACAGGGTTCCTCATGCGTCAGGAGAAAAAGGGCGGCTGGGCGCCTGCCTTACGCTGGCTTAAGAGTCACTTAGGCCTCGCGCAGGCCAACCGCTCGGGTGATGACGGCCTGCCCGTGGGCCCAGTGGTCCGTCTGCCAGACACACTTGTGCGCTTACAGGGTCATGAAGATCTATACGTGGAGGCCAGTTTTGATCTGGAAGTGTCCGTCGAAGACGACAAAGAGGCTGTCAAAGCGCAGCTTCTTCGCATTCATGACGCCACCATTGAGGTGCTTTCAAAATTAGGTCCGGAACAACTGCGCGGCAGCCGGCAATTGGAGAAAACGAAAACACGGCTGCTCGCGCGCTTGCGCCGAGAGGTCCCCGGGCAAAGTCTCAGAGCGGTTTACGTTTCACGGCTCGTGTTTGGCGGCGTTTGAGCCAAGTTGGAGTCGATGTACCGGCCGAGCGCTGCCGCAACGCCTTCGATCACGAACGCCTTGACCTCTTGCAAGTTCACATCGCGCCCCAACACCGATGACAGCGAGCCCATCACTTGAGCCTCAAGGCCACAGGGATTGATCACCGCAAAGCGGGACAGATCTGTGCTGACGTTCAGAGCGAAGCCGTGAAAGGTCACCCACTTGCGGCACGCTACGCCCATGGAAACCAATTTGCGACGGGGCTCTGACTCCGTCCACACGCCCGTCCATCCCGGATTGCGCCCGGCCACCAAGCCTAGCTGTGCGCACCCGAGGATCAGCGCTTCTTCCATGTTCCGCAAATAGCGATGCAAGTCGCGCTCCCCTTCACGCAACTTGAAGATGAGGTAGCCCACCAATTGGCCGGGGCCGTGGTACGTGACGTCGCCGCCTCGCTCGACCTCGAACACTGGTATGCCTGCCACGTCCAGCACGTTCTCGGCGTGCGAGCCGCGGCCCAACGTCACCACCTCGGGATGTTCAACAAGAACGAGCGTGTCGACGATCTCGTCGTTTTGTCGCTGCAAAAGCAGCGTTTTCTGAATCTCCCACGCTTCGGCATACGCCATGCGGCCAAGATCCAAAACGCGCGCCGGGGCGGGTGGCAAGGTGCCAGTCATTGTGACTTGCATAGCATTTTGCGAAATTGAGTGCAGAGCCGCGTTGCTATGCTGCCTCTCCATGGGCACGACGATTTCGGTAGGCAGGGATGCAGTGGTGAGCAACCTGGCGGCGGCGCTTGCGGCCAAAGGGCCTGATTACGTGCCGCGCACGAAGCATGTTGAAAACGGTCGGCCGCTTTACACCAACCGCCTGATCCACGAGACCAGTCCCTATTTGCTGCAGCACGCGCACAACCCCGTGAATTGGTATCCCTGGGGGGCCGAAGCGTTCGACGAAGCCAAGCGGTTGGGGCGTCCTGTGTTTTTGTCGGTTGGCTACGCCACGTGCCACTGGTGCCACGTGATGGAGGAAGAGTCATTCGAGGACGGGGAGATCGCCGCTTTTCTAAACGAGCACTATGTCTGCATCAAAGTGGATCGCGAAGAACGCCCCGACGTTGACGCGGTTTACATGAGCGCCCTGCAACGGCTCAAGGGTGGTGGTGGGTGGCCCATGAGCGTGTGGTTGACACCGGCCCGCGAGCCGTTCTACGCCGGGACATACTTTCCGCCGCGCGATGGCGTGCGCGGCGTGCAACGAGGCTTTCTGTCTATGTTGCGCGACATCGCCGATACCTTTGTGAACGAGCCTGCACATGTGAACGAGGCGGCGGTGGCGTTGGTGGAGGCCGTCAAGCAAAGCATGGAGGGCCAAAGCCCCGCCAAACGGGGCAAGCTGCCCAGCGCCAAGGCCATCACAAACACCGTCGATTACGTTCGCCGCGCATTTGATCCCGAGCATGGTGGTTTGCGTCGGGTGCCGAAATTTCCGTCAAACCTGCCCGTACGTTTGTTGTTGCGCTACCACCGACGCACGCGCGACGAACGGTTCTTGAAGATGGCGACGTTGACGCTTGAGAAGATGGCCGCAGGGGGCATCTATGATCAATTGGGCGGCGGCTTTCATCGCTATTCCACCGATGGTGTATGGCTCGTGCCGCACTTCGAGAAGATGCTTTACGACAACGCGCTGTTGGTGGTCTCTTACGTTGAGGCCTTCGCGCAAACCAAGCGACGAGATTTCGAACGTGTGGCCCGCGAAGTTCTTGATTACGTATTGCGCGAGATGACGGCGCCCGAAGGCGGCTTCTATTCGGCCACGGACGCTGATTCCGAGGGCGAAGAAGGTCGCTTCTTCGTATGGAGCTTGAGCGAAATCGAGGCCGCGCTTGGTGCCGATGCGGCGGCCTTCTGCGCCCACTATGGTGTGACCGCGGCGGGCAACTTTGAAGGCCACAATATTTTGTCGGTGCCGTTCCCCAACGAAGACACGTGGGCGGCTTTGGCACCCGCGCGCGCAAAGCTTTATGAAATCAGGCAGCGGCGTGTGCCACCGTTGCGCGACGAGAAGGTCTTGGCGGCGTGGAATGGCTTGATGCTTTCGGCTTTCGCCGTGGCCGGCCGCGTGTTTGATGAACCGCGCTACGTTGAGGCGGCCTCGCGGGCCGCATCGTTTTTGCTGTCGAACCTTTGGCAGAACGAACGCATCGTTCGCAGTTACAAGGATGGTCGGCATCAACCCCAAGGTTTCTTGGAGGACCAATCTTTCGTAACGGCGGGCCTCTTGGATCTATTCGAGGCGTCGCAAGAGCCACGCTGGTTGCAGGCTGCGTTGCAAGTGGCGAACGCCACGCAAACCCTGTTCGGCGACCAACAGCGTGGGGGCTGGTTCGCCACGGCACACGACGGTGAAGCGCTGCTTGCGCGCGAGCGGCCTCGCTACGACGGCGCTGAACCTTCAGGCACATCTGTCGCGCTTTTGAATGCTCTTCGCTTAAGCACATTCACAGGCGACGACACGTGGCGCAGGGTGGCGGATGCGGCCTTTGAAGAGCTGCAAGACACGCTGGAATCAAGTGGCCCCGCCATGACCGAGGCACTCGTGGCGCTCGATTATCGCTTGGATACGCCACGCGAGGTGCTGGTGGTGTGGCCGGCAGGGAAACGGGCCGCTGCACAAGAGATGCTCAACGAGTGCCGCCGCATGTTTTTGCCCAACCGCGCTTTCGTCTTCGCGGAAGAGGGGCCGGAGCTTGCGGCGTTGGCGGCCGTTGTGCCTTTTGCCACGGGCAAAGCGTGCATCAACGGCCAAGCCACCGCCTACGTATGCGAACAAGGGCGCTGTGAGTTGCCCGTGACCACCGCGCTTGAACTTCGTGCGACGTTGGCAAAGGCAGCGCCCTTGCCCTGATCACGGCGTCTCCCCAACGCCCCTTGATGTTATTGCAACAAACCCTGCAACGAAGGCAGATCCGAGAGGTTCGGTTCCAACACGATCTCGATGCGGCGGTTCAACCCCTTGTTCTCAGGCGTGTCATTCGGCGCCACGGGATCAAATTCGCCGTAGCCGGCCGCTGAAAGCACGCCGGGCTTCATGCCCGCCTCGATCAACAAGCGTGTCACTTCCACCGCGCGGGCGGTGGAGAGTTCCCAGTTTGAGGGGAAGCGCGACGTCTTGATGGGCACGTTGTCCGTGTGGCCCGCCACCATAAAGCGCCGATCGTTGATCGTGCCCAAGGCTTGCGCCACCTGTACCAAGGCCGCTTTGCCTTCTTCTTTTAGGGCGGTTTTGCCCGAATCGAACAACACGTCGTTTGGCAACGCCAGCAACATGCGGCCGTTGCGGATGGTGACTTTGATCGTACCCGCGTCGATCATCGCCTTTAAACGTGCCACCAGCCCTCGAAAGGTGGCTGCCGTGGCTTCCGCTGCGGCTTTTTGTTTGCGCAGCTCCTCGAGGCGTTCTTTCGCGTCGTTGAGCCCCGCCGCCAGCTGACCTTTCTCACTGGTCAGCTGATCCACGTTTTGGCCTAGCTTTTCGAGCCGTGTTTTCAACTCGCCCGCCAAAGCGGTGGTGTCATTGAGGCGGTGCTGAAGCTCGTCTCGCTCGGTTGTGCGTTTGGCCAGCGTGTCTTTGGTTGACGCGAGCTCACCCTGCAGATCTTTTTCGCGCTCCTCGCAGGTTTTGAGTTCGGCAACCTTTTTATCGAACGTTCCTGTGGTTACGCATGCCGCTGACATCAGCGGCAGCACCACACCCATGGCTAATAATCGCATTCGTTCTCTCCTCATCTATTTCGTTTCTATTTGGCAGGAGCGGCGGCCGGCTTCTTGATGCCAATCATGTCTTGGCAGGCCGGCGAAAGCTCCTCGCCGTGTTTTTGCAAACAAGGCATCAGACCGCCTTGTTGTGTGGATTCTTTTTGGCAGTGCTTTTTCACATCAGGTTTACACGCCTGCTCGAAGCGCTTCTTCAAGTAGTCGTAAAGCGCCTTTTTGCAGCTGTCGGCCAACTCGTCTTTGTGTGTGCGAAGACACGCGGCAAGCTGGTTGTTGCCAGGCTTCACCGCCGCACAAAACGCCTCTTTGTCTTTCTTGCACGACTTATCCGGGTTGGGAATGTCTTCAAGCTTCTCTTCCACCTCTTCGACCGGCGCGGCCGCGGGCGCTGCAGGTGCGGCCGCGGCAGGGGCAGCCGCTGGTGCTGCGGCCTTGGCCTTGGCTTTCGTTTTGGCCTGCGCCACACCGGCCAGAGAAAGGGTCAGCGGCAAGGCCAGCACCAACAAGCGAAGTGTCTTGATTGACGACATAACAAATCTCCTCGGTTTAGGGTTGGGTTTCTTTGGGCGACACCGCGCCGTTGATGTAGTTGCGCAGGTCTGGGGGCAAGGGGCTTTGCACCGTGATCATTTGTTTGCTGATCGGGTGCGGGAACGTTAACCGATGCGCGTGCAGAGCGTGTCGGTTAAGTCCGTCGAATTTGGCCAGCAGCTCAGGCGTCATGCCATCGTCACAATAGGCCATGAAGTCAGCTTCGCTGGCTCGGTAGAGCTTATCGCCGACGATCGGGTGCCCCATGTGCGCGCAATGCACGCGGATCTGGTGCTGTCGGCCTGTTTCTGGTTCCGCCAACAGCAGAGCATGTGCCTCATAAGACTCGACGGTGGTGTATTTTGTTCGCGCCGGCAGGCCGCCCGGCACCACGCCCATCATGAGGTGTGTGGGCGTGTCCAAGAGCTTCATCGAGGCGTCAACCACGCCTGTGGCAGGTTCTGGCCGCCCGTGCACCAACGCCAAATAGGCTTTCTGCACCCGTCGGTGTTCAAACGCTTGCATCAAAAAGGCTGACGCCGCCACGTTGCGCGCCACCAGCAGAACGCCTGACGTCTCGCGATCCAAGCGGTGGCAGATTTGCACCGCCTCGTTGGGATAGCGTTCGCGCAAGACCGCCGTCAGCGTGTTTTTCCAGAATTTAGCCGACGTGTGCATCGGTAAACCAGCGGGCTTATCGATGGCGATGAAGTGTTCGTCTTCGGCCAGCACATCGAAGTACCGGGGCACGTCTGGTTCGGGAGGGGCGGGGCGATCGAGGTGGATCACTTCGCCCACACGCACGCGCGAGCTTGGTCTCACGCGCCGGCCATCCGTGAACGTTATCTGTTCAGCGATCACAGCTTGGATGCGGGTGCGAGACAAGCGATCAATGCGCCACTTCAAAAAGTGGTCCAAGCGCCAGCCGTCGCACATGGGCGGAACCGCAATCCGCAGCGATATGATGTCGCCGCTTGATTCAGTGTCCTCGCCGGGCAATTCCGGCGAAGTCATGTCCGCGGGTTCTACATTCAAGGGAGTGTGGCTCCCGCTGGTCGAAGAATCTGAAGATCTGGAGGACGAGCTCTAGTCCTCGTCGACCATGCCATTCCAACGCCAGTTCCCGCGTTCCTTTTCCTTCGGGCGCGTGGACTGCTTTTTGGGATCCTTCTTCGACGCTTTCTTCTTGTCGTCGTCATCGCGAGACAAGAACCCAGGGCCGCGAGGACCGTCGGGACCGGGAGGAGGTGCCCCTCCGGGATCGGCGCCTCCGCCAGAAAACGGATCGCGCCTGTAATTGGGATCGGGTGCCGGCCCACGGGGAGGGCCACGGTAACCGCCAGGCGGGCCGCCCGGAGGACCACCGTAACCACCGCCACCGCCAGGACCAGGTCCAGGGCCGCCTGCTGGGCCTCGGTAACCACCGCCGCCCCCATAGCCACCACCACCGCCACCGCCGCCATAACCGCCCCCTCCGCCTGGAGGACCGCCGCCATAGCCGCCGGGGCGAGGACCGCTGCCATAGCCGCCACCCGGAGCGCCGCCACCGTAGCCACCGGGCCGGGGACCGCCTGGGCCGCCCCCGGGGCCACCCGGACGGGGACCTCCAGCGGCGCGCTCTTGCGCTTCCTCGACAATGATGGCGCGGCCTTGCAGCAAGCGTCCGGAAAGTGTTTCCCGAGCCTTCTTTGCGTCGTCTTCAGTCGCTGCTTCGACGAATGCAAAGCCGCGTGGCCGACCAGTTTCCCGATCAAGCGACACACGAATGCTTCGCAACGCGATGCCTTCATTGACGAAGGCGTCTCGCAGCTCCTGCTCCGTTACGTTGTAAGAGAGGTTCCCAACGAAAAGACGGGTACCCATGACCGGTCGTGCCTCTAGCGCTGTTCCTTAGGATTGGTTGACGTTAAGCTGGTTAAGCCTTGGCCTTGTTCATCCGGTCCTTCAGCTCTTTTCCAGGGCGGAAGGTGGGAACACGCTTCGCTGCGATCTCGATAGGTTCGCCCGTGCGCGGGTTGCGTGCTGTGCGGGCTTTCGATTCCTTCACGAGGAACGCGCCAAAGCCGCGGAAATCAATACGCTCGCCTTGTTCCATCGCAGCTGCAACAGCTTCAAGGGCGGCATCGACAATCGTCTCGACCTGGGGGCGTGCAATGCCGTGTTGCTTGGCCACCGAATCGACGAGGTCTGCTTTTTTCATACTGGGGAAACTCTCCTGAGGGACTAGTTCGTGCGGCGAGGTTGGAACTGCAACGGGTTACAAGGACTCGTATCAACGGACAATTCGACGCAGAACGGAAAAGGGCGGTTGCCGCCCACTGGACCGTAAACATAGTCCTGCAACGTTGACCTGGTCAAGCGGCCATGTCGTCTTGAGGGGCGAGTTGAGGCGATTGTGGCTAATTTCTTCCGCAGGAAAGCCCCCGGGGCCTTTGTCCGTTGCGGATGAGCCTGATAGTCTGCAACGCGCCATGCGAGGTTTCTTACTCGGTCTTATCGTTGCGTCGGCGGGCTGGGTGGGTGCCTATTACTATTTCGTGCTTCGGGTGCAGCCCGCGGCGCCCGCGCCCCAGGTGGCCCCGATGGCAGACGTTCCTGCCCCCAAGCGCGCGCGGCGGGTGAAGCGCCGGGGTCGAGCCGTTGCACAGGCTCCTGGGTCGGAGGCAGCGGTGGCGCCTGCACAGCCTGAGCGCAAGCTGACGGCGGCGGAGCTTCGCTCGGTGGGCAAAGGCGACGATCTGTCAAAGCCTGATGTGCTTCATCTAGACATGGCCAACGGCGCGGCCGAGGAACTGTCGCAAGATGAGATCGACGATCGTTTTCGCGCACGCCAAGACGCCATCCTTGACTGCATCGACAAGGCGCGCCCCGATCCGAGTACCTTTGTTCCGGGCCGCGTGAACATACAGTTTCGCATTCAGCGCACCGGGCAGATTCGCGGCGTGCGGGTGGAAGCACCTGCGATTCTGCAGCAAGGTGGCCTATACGGTTGCGTGAAGGAGGTCGTTTCCGGCCTGCATTACCCTGCGTCGGGCGGCAGCCAAGTGGTGACGTATCCTTTCGAGCTCAGTTAGTTGCTGGTGGCCGCGGCCCGCACACTGTCGATGCGCGTCTTGGCCCAGGTCGTGATGTTCGCCGCAGCATGCAAAGAACGCATGTCGGGTTTGCCTAAAGCCACCAGCTCAGGTGGCATCGGTTTCGTGTCCACCAAGGTTTGCGCATCAGCGCGCACGGACTCTGGCTCGCGTTCATCTTGGGCCAAAGCGACGATGTGATCCATGTAACTGCGACCCCATTCGGCTTTGAAACGCACGCGCAAAAGAGCATTTAAAGCCATGCCAGCCGCGCGCCTTGCGTGCGTGACACCCGTGCGGTGCGAGCGGCGTTCTAGGGCGTCTTTGCAGTGGCTGAGTTCATTGGTGGCAGCGGCAAGCCAATCCTCGGCCGAAAGCCGAAGCAACCAGTCGCGTTCGTTATGATCATTCATGCAAACCGGGACTCATGTTCGACGACCCAAGCGCCAGACCACGACCAGCATCGAGCGCGCAGCGTACGCCAGGTTCATAAAAAGATAGATGTGCACGAAGACGTCAATGCGATCAAGCAACGCCACCAACCACAAATACGTGGGGTAGTGGACGATGAACTTACCGATCGACTCCGCTGCCCCGATCAGCTTGCCAAGCAAACTGCGTTGTGTGGCCACCGGGGCATCAACGGCGAAGCCATCGCCATAATCGCCTGCCGCCGCCGAGGCGCGCTTGCCCGTGGCCGCCACAACTTCTGGACGCCTCAGGAAGGACGTCAATGTGATCGCACAAGCCACCGTCACAACACCCAACAAGGCTTCGACCAACCACAAGCTTTGCTGCGTGGCCAACCACAAACGAACGCCCAACGCAGCGATGAGCAGCAGTGCTTTGAACTCATCGGCCATGTAGTCAAGGTGGGCTCCGGCCGGCGACGACGTGCCACGCCAGCGGGCCAGCTGCCCATCGGCCATATCGACTACATAAGAAAACTCAAGCACAGCGGTGCTTGCGAGCAGCCAAAGCCACCCGGGGCCTAAGGCCAGTCCAAGCGCTGCCAGCGTGAACAGGGCCAACGAAGCGAACGTGACTTGGTTGGGGGTGACGCGTGTTTTCGCCAAGGCCGCAACCAAGACGGCTGCCGCCGGGCGCGCCACATAGCGGTTGAAGGCCAGATCTTGTGGCTTCTTCGTGCGATGGTAAACGTCGGCGATGGCTGCGAACATGCGGGCGCGGGCAAGTTCTGCATGTCCGCGCCTTCTATGTCCAGTGCGATGCTGGTATTTCGCTACGCTCAGCCCCGGGTTGCCTGGATGATCCAGTAAATCGCGGCGCACGCGAGGCCAACCACCAAGCCCAACGCAATGGCAGACCAAATGCTGCCCTCGCTCTTCTTTGGCGCTTCCGGTACCGTAACGGGAACCGTGGCCAGCTCTTCATTCCGCTTTTCTGGGATCTTGCTCTTCTTGGTTTTGCGCGTCTCTTGTTGAGCCGTCTTGCGGGGTTCGGTCTTGCGCGCCTCTGGCTGCTTGGGCTCAGGTTTGGCTTCTTTGGGCTTGGCGGCTGATTTGGCCGGCTGCGCTTTCGGCTCGGCTTGAGCGGCCGCGGGTTTGACCTCGGCCGCCTTGGTCTCGGCGGGCTTCGCTTCGCGCGCCGCCACCTGGGGCGTTGGTTCGGCGGCCGGTTCAGGCTTGGCAACCTTTGTGGGAGCCACTTCCACGGGAGCCGCTGCAGGCGCAGGTGCGTCTACAATCGCAGGCGCCGCAGCCACTGGCGTGGAAGGACGAGTCTCGGCCACGGGTTCGGCGGCCGCGGGCGTGATTCGAGCCGAGGCGGTTTGCACGGCCACGGGCTGCGAAGTCGAGCCAGAGGCCGGATAGCCAAACATGGTGCGGGCGGGCGCAGGTGCCGCTTTGGGCGTAGGCTTGGCCGGCTCGGGAAGCGATAGATCCGCCAAAACGATGCGGTAACCGCCGCTGTCCCAGTTGATCACCTCAGCGAGACGATCAGACGCTTCGCTGCCATTGACGATGGTGCTGCCGATCTCGCCCTTCGTGTAGGTAATGGAAGCGCGGTCGGTGTCGCGCCAAATCTCGAGAACGCACGTGAGCACATAAAGCTCGCAGTAGCGCATGAGCTCAGCGGGAGGACGTTCGGCAAGGGTCCCTTCGCCGGGGCCCGGAATCAGAAGCCCCCCATCGTCGGGGTTGGGCAGGCGTGGTTGGAGGCGGAAGCTCAACGGCGAGACCCCGCGCAGATGCTCCATGGCATCGTCGCCTCGTAATTCACCCGCGATGGTTTCGTAGACCCCTCCGGCCACCATGTGGATCTCGCCGACCTTTTTGGGTTTACCAGCCGCGGGCGTCCGAACCTCAACACGCACCGCGAGGGCTGGTAACGCCAACATGGCGACGAGGTCGTCGATCGAGCCGCCCTCCCATTCTAGGGCGTTTCCTTGGGCAGTTTGCACAGTCTTCCTCCGCGGGGTTCTTGCGTGATCTTGAAATTAAAGGCTCGAGGCAGCGTCGCTTGCCCCCAGGTCAGCAGTAGCATCGGCGGATTCGTTGGTATCCTTCGAACCCGCGTCAAAATTCTGCGTTGACGCATCATCGCCTGCATTGGCGTCGTTGTCACTTTGCGTTGAGCTGTCGGCCCGGGAGCCCACTTCAGGGCCGCCGTAATCGGCAGCCACGTCGGTGTCGTAATACTGGTCCTGCTGGCCGGTGCCAGAGGAGCAGCTTTGGGCTCCCAACGCTGCGACGCCGACACAGATCCCGAAAAGGGACATTCCAAGCAGGGTCGGTCGCAACGGCATGGGGGGAAAGTATCAAACGCTTTGCGGCGTTCGCAAGTTTGCCGGGCGATTAAGCGGAGAATGTGTTCTGGCCTATTCCTTGAGCGCCCCAGCCGTCATCCCGGCGATGAGGTGGCGCTGAAAGATCACATAGACAATCACCATCGGGGCGATGCCGATGACAATGGCCGCAGAGAGCTGGGCAAACTTCACACCGAATTGCCCCTGAAACGTCAACAGCCCTAAGGGCACTGTGCGGCTGGTTTCGGAAGACAGTAACACAAGCGCGATGATCAACTCGTTCCATGTGCCGACGACGTCGATGATGAGCAGCGTGGCCAAGGCGGGCTTAGACACCGGAAGCATTACACGGAAGAACACCCCGAGCTCGCTGCAGCCGTCGAGCCGCGCGGCCTCGACCAGCGCGGTGGGCACCGTGCGGAAGAAACCCCGCAACACCAAGATCTGAAACGGCAGACCAAACGCAATGTAGGGGGGCAGCAGCGCCCACAAAGTATCGGACAAGCCCAACTTTTGCGACAGCTGCGCCAGCGGCAACAACGTTACGTGCATGGGAACGGCCAATCCGATCAAGAACAGCGTGAAGAACCAGCGTTCCCCGGCGAACTTCATCTTCGCCAAGGGATACGCGGCGAGAGCCGCCACCAAGATGCCCACGGGCACTTTGAGCGCCACCACGAAAGCACTGTTGGCAAAATACGTGGAGAAATTGCCCACGTTCCACGCGGCTGCAAAGTTGGTCCAGCGCAGTTCGCGCGGCCACGAAAACACGCCGTCCGATAATAGTTCTCCTTGCGCTCGCAGCGACGTGAGGATCAGAAACGCAAAAGGGATCAGCCAAAAAGCCGCGGCAATCGCCAATGCCACGAGCAGCAGTGTGTTCCGCGTCCACGATTTACGTTCTACAGCCATGGCTACCGACGTGACATCAAACGAATGTAGGGGATAGTGACGGCCAACGATATGGCGGCGATCAACCACGCAATCGCTGAGCCCGCGCCCGCTTGGTTGTATTGAAAGATGTTGAAGTACATCCAGGTGGCCAGCACTTGCGTGGAACGGCCCGGCCCGCCGTAAGTCATCGCGTAGATCAGCTCGAACGAACGCACAGACCCGATGATGGCCAGCGTGAACACAACGATGTGCGTTTCTTTGAGGCCCGGAAGCGTGACGTGGATGAAGCGGCGCCAAGGGCCCGCACCATCAAGCGCCGCCGCTTCGTATTGCGAAGGCGAGACGCCTTGAAGCCCCGCAAGGTAAAGCAACATCGGAAACCCGGCGCCGTGCCAAATGGCCGTGACAAGAACCGCAGGCAACGCTGTGTCGAAGTTTGATAGCCACCCTTTCGCCCAACTCTTGAGACCGATGCCCCTGAGTACCTCGTTGATGAGGCCGAAGTGAGGGTTATAAAGCCACACCCAGATCAGCGCGACGGCTGACAGCGGCAAGATCGTGGGCCCGTAAAACACCGAACGAAAGAAGGTGCGGCCGCGCAGCTTTTGGTTGAGTGTCACCGCCATGCCCAAGCCTAAAATCGTGGGCACGGTGACCATCACAGCCGACCAAATGAGTGTGTTGCTCAAAGCGGCCCGCGACGCGGGGTCAGTGAAGATGGTGACGTAGTTTGAAAGACCAACGAAATGCCACGTGGCCGACAAGCCATCCCAATCGGTGAGGCTGACGACCAACGAGTGCATCATTGGGTACACCAAGAAGCCCAAAAACAGCACGAGGGCTGGGGCCATGAAAAGATAGGGCGTGAGCTTGTTGCTGGCCGCGTTCATGGTGCCGGGGCCTTGCTGCTGCCTTGCGGTCCAAATGTGGCACGATCCTCGTAAACGGGTGCCATTTTCGCACGGTAAGTGCGGTAGTTGTCCAACGCTTTGCCAAGCGCGGCCGCGCCTTGTGCGGGAGGCGTGCGTTTAGCCGCCACGCTATCTTGAATTTCGAACCAATCATCCATCACTTTGCGCGGGAACACCTGATCTGTGGGCGGGTAAGTGGCGCCATTGTCGATGAACTGCCGCCACTTCTTTGTGCGTGGCCACTTGGCCGGATCCAGAGGGACGTTTCGGCGCGCCGTCCAATCGACGCCGGCCAACGTCTTCGCTTGCACAGCTTCTTGCAGATATTCGTTCAAGAAGTCAGCCACCCGATCCTCATTGCCCGCGTTGCGCACAACAGCGAACATCTCTGCGAACCCGCAGAAGCGCCGTGGGGTGTGATCGCTCGGCGGCAAGAAGAAATCGTAACGATTGATGTCTTGCTCGTCTTCTTGCGTGAGGATCGACTCCATCCAATCGCCCTCGAAGGTCATGGCCGCCGTTCCTCGGTAAAACGGTAGACGCGCATCGTTGGGCGCCACGTTCAAGAAGTCACTTGTGATCCATCCTTTGTCGATCCACCGAACCAACAAACCGAAGGCATCGACGACGCACGGCTGGTTCCAGTCTTGTTCAAGCTTGTTGAGTTGGTCGTGCACCGAGGGGCCGCATGTGTGTTCGATAAAGAAATCCAGCAGACGCATGGTGAGCCAGCCGTACTTGCCACCCAACGAAATGCAGTCGATGTCGTTGGCGCGCAACGTGGTGCACACTTGCTCCAACTCTGAATAAGTATTCGGCTCCGTCAGGTGCAAGCGGGCGAAGATGTCTTTGCGGTACCAAAACGTCATGCCGTGGCTGGCGGTAGGGATCGCCCAACGTTTGCCGTAGCGTTCAACGGACCGGAGCGTCCACGGGATCAGCACGTCGTCCCAATGGTATTTTGCGAACCAATCGTCGATGGGGCGCAGGTGTCCCGCATCTATGAATGGACCCACGATTTCGCCGGGCCACATCTGAAAAAGATGCGGTGGATTGCCCGCAGCCAGATCTGTTCGCACCTTGTCGCCCAGCAACAGATTGCCGCCGCCAGCGATGCTTTCTTCAACGAGGGGCACGCCGGGGTGTTGCGCGTTGTAGGTCGTCAACACGTCTTGCAAGGTGGCGCGCCGGGTGCCGACCTCAATGTGCAAGAGGCGCAAAACGCTTTTCGCTGGTGCGGCTGAACCTGCGCCTTGTGGCGCTGTTTTGCGGCACGCCGCGCTCAACGCGAACGCCGCAAATGCGAACGGCAACGAACGGCGAACGAAGTCTTGAAGCATGCGCGGCGATAGGATTAGATACGGAACGGTAATTGTTGATACGCCATCACAGGTGCGTTTGGCAATCAGACGATTCACCGACGTTGAGTTCACAGTCAATTGCCGTTGTTGGTCGTCGTGCCTTGGAGGCGCTGTATGTCAGAGGTCACACTTAGTCACGTAGAAAAGGTATACCCCGACGGTTATCACGCCGTTCGCGACTTCAATTTGAAGATCGAAGACAAGCAGTTCGTGGTTTTCGTTGGTCCTTCGGGATGTGGCAAGTCAACGACGCTGCGGATGATCGCTGGTTTAGAGGATATATCCTCAGGCGAACTGCGGATTGGCGATCAGCGTGTCAATGACGTGCCTCCGAAGAACCGCGACATCGCCATGGTGTTTCAGAACTATGCCCTTTATCCGCATATGACCGTGTACGAAAACATGGCGTTTGGTTTGAAGCTTCGCGGTTTGCCGAAAGCTGAAGTGGATAAGAAGGTCAAAGACGCGGCAGAGTTTCTGGGGCTGCAAAGCATGCTGGAACGTCGGCCGGCGGCGCTTTCAGGGGGGCAGCGGCAACGTGTGGCTGTGGGGCGCGCGGTGGTGCGTGATCCCAAGTGCTTTTTGTTTGACGAGCCGCTATCCAACTTGGACGCACGTCTGCGCGTGCAAATGCGCGCGGAGATCAAGAAGCTTCAAGCGCGTCTGGGGGCGACCACTATTTATGTGACCCACGATCAAGAAGAAGCCATGACCTTGGGCGATAGGGTGGTGGTCATGAAAGACGGCGTGGTTCAGCAGATCGGGGCGCCGCTCGACATTTACCGAAAGCCCGTGAATCGCTTTGTGGCGGGCTTTTTGGGAACGCCGCCCATGAACTTCATTGCAGGGCGCATCGCGATCGCCGATGGAGGCGTTTGGTTCGACGAAGGAAGCTTCCGCCTGCGTTTGCCGCCCCCGCAGCAATCGATCGCCGGGGGCACCAGCGTGGTCGCCGGGATCCGGGCTCATGCCTTTAAATTGACCAGCGACGCCGCGGCAGGATTTGCCGCCGCGGCAGAGGTCGTCGAGCCCCTCGGTGAGGCTGTGGACGTCACTTTCACGGCGGGCAACGCAGGTGATTTGGTGGCTCGTCTGCCCGCCGAAAGCCAAGTTCAGCCTCGAGATGTAATGCGGCTCACGGTAGAACCTGAGCGAATTCAC
>JANRKS010000034.1:0-384354 GCA_033763315.1 Deltaproteobacteria bacterium | reverse complement strand
ATCAAGCTGGACGCAAACTTCGATGACCATGCACTTGCACGCTTGATTCGCGTCGCGCGAGGTGCGCAGTGAACTTTATGGGTTTACCGATCTACATCGCGCTTGAACCGGTGGACATGCGCATGGGTTACGATCGGCTTGGTGGATTTGTGCGAGAACATTTCAGGATCGTCATCGTCCCCCAGCAAGGGCGAAACGCTGATTGATACCGCCAAAAACATCGACGCCATGGCGCCCGATGTGATCGTGATTCGGCACGTCCAGGCGGGCTCGGCGGCGCTCTTGGCCAAGCACACAAAGGCCGCGATCATCAACGCCGTCGATGGCGTCCACAAACATCCAACCCGGAAGTCCGCCCCCATCGCAAACAGAATCCGCACGGGTCGGGATAGGTCCAAATGCGGGTCCCGGGTGTGGCGAGGCGGATCGCCACGACAAAATCCCGAGGCTTCATCATCCTTTACTGCATTCGCGAATCGCGAATCGCGCAACCATTGCGCAGTGTGCTCTCTTTTGTCTACACGGGCCATCCGCCCGGAAATGGTTGCAAAAGAGTGCTCACACCTTAGCGGTGGACCACGTCTGACAGCCCCCTCAACGACGTGGTCGGCGTTTCAAAACAAATGGTACCCACGCCAGCACCAGCCAAGGCAAACCTGAAGCTGGCGTTGTGGCAAGCCCGATCTGGCAGCCAGAGCCATCTTTGCCACGTGGGGTGTCGCCAGCACCAGCTTCGCCGTCAAGTCGAAGCGCGTCCGTCGGGCTTAAGGCGTCGGCAGCCGCATCCAAACCCACGGATTGCACAACCACTTGCCCGGCACCAAGTCGTTGCAAAGTGGCACCGGAATCTGCCACGGGCTTGGTCAACAGAGAGCAAGGGCCGATGTTGTCCTCTGCCGCGAAAACAATGTATTGAGTGCCCGCCGTGAAGAACGGGCCCCAATTCGAATCAATCCTCAACCGGCGCGTGGGCTGGACGCCTCCCTTCCAAACGCGGGTCACTCGGAATTCGGCAGTCTGCGAAACGTTGGCAGAGGCTGAAGCCGTGGTATTCACCGCGATACCTTCAAACACCAACGCCGACGTGTTGAAGTGTTGCTCGAAATCGGCCTCCATGCACGAAAGCGCCCATGCCTCCGCCGGCGAGAGCGCCAACGAAGCAGCAGCGAAAGCGACCAAGGGGATGGCGGAAAGTTTTGTGCAAAGCATGCGACGATCACCTGAGGAAATTCATTGACGACGTTAAACCGGTTTGACGTCGACTTGAAAGCGCAAACCGCCGCGGGTTACCAGGTTTTGCAGGGCCAGCTTCACGAGACGCACTTCTGAGTATCCCAGCGCTGCGGCAAACCGTGCGGCTCGCTCGGGGCTTACCGACAACAATGAAGTCAGTGATTGTTGGGCGATAAGCGTAAATCGATCGTTGAGGCAATGTACCCCGTTGACTGCGATTGCAACGCCACGACGATTTCGGTGTTGGCCCACTCAAGGTCGGCCGGTTTTCGAATCATGATGGTCAAAGGTTTGCCCAATGTGACGGGTTGTGGATCTGACATCACCCGAGGGTGGCCTTGCCCAAGTGAGAATCTTCATCGAGTGACCACGCTTGCCAGCAAACACGAACAGCGCTCGGCCTCCGCACTATCGCTCCTTCGTATACCGGGGCGACCTCAATCGGCTCCGCGTTGGCACCGAGCTCGACGGCGCCTTCCGAACTAGGAAGGAAGTGGGAAATCGACGCCCGTGAAGGGTGCCGACTTCTTCAGATAGAACCTCCGCGACTCGCGACGACTGCCGCGCTCGGTCGCATTCCCCCAGAACCCGGCAGCCCGAACGAGGCCCCCGACACGCGCTGCAGGAGGCGAAGACGTTGGCGGAACGGCTTAATGGTTGAACAAATGCAAATCGCGTCGGGGCGCCGCAATGTTGTTCTGTTCAAGAATTTGCTTGGCCGCTTCGAGGGTATCGAAATAAACGTTCCAGTAGTTATCGGGCGTGCAGTAGGGGCGGACGGCCAGCTTCACGGCGCCGGGCTCAAGCGCTTCAACAGCCACCGTAGGTGCGGGGTTCGTGAGCACGCGCGGGTCTTTGCTCAGGGTCTCCAAAAGCAGCGATTTGGCCGCGGCCAGATCGGCACCTGCAGCGATATGCACATTCAGATCGACACGCAACATACCGGCCCCGGTGTAGTTCTTGATCACGCCGTTCGCCATCGGGCCGTTCGGAACAATGATCATCTGGTTCTGCGGGCTCAACAGCGTGGTGGTGAAGATTTGAATTTCCTTCACCACACCTAAGTGGCCCTGGGCCTCAATGAGGTCGCCCACCTTGTAAGGCCGGAAGATCAAAATAAGCACGCCACCAGCGAAGTTGCTGAGGCTGCCCTGCAGGGCTAGTCCCACAGCCAACCCTGCGGCCCCCAGTATGGCCACAAACGAGGTCGTCTTGATCCCCACCATTGAGGCGACGCTGATGAAGAGAACGACCTTCAAGGTCCAACTCATCAGGCTGCGCAGAAAATTGCCTACGGTCGGATCAATGCCGCGTCGGCCCAGCAGCTTCCCCAGCATGTTGGTTGCCACCCTTACAGCCCATAAGCCTATAACCAGGGTTACGAGAGCCAACAACACCTGCGGCACGTACGTGGTAGCTAAGACGGTCGTTTGCGCCACGGCAGAAGCGGCTAAACCCTTGAGATCGAAATCCATTGGCAACTCCCTTCAGTTTGCGCTGAACTTACAGCAGATCATTTGGCTTACGAGAATGTTCTTTGCGACTTCGCTGTTAACGCCGTGCTGCTCCTATCGTTAACGGCTTTTGCATTTCAGTAGTTGATGACAAACGGGAAAGTTCGTCCCAACATGCGCTCTTGCAGCATCTCAACGCATCCTAAGCTGAGGCCTTATGACCAACTTCTTCGCAAATACGCCTAAGCTAAAACGGCGGTTGATTACAACCAGCAAGCTGTTGGCGGGGGCCGTGGTCGTCATCGCTGTCTTGGGATTCTTTGTGATCCCGGCCGTGGCCAAACGTGTGGCGGTATCGCAATTGTCTAAGCAACTCGGCCGCAAGGTTGCGATTGACAAGGTGAAGGTGAACCCCTTCGCGCTTTCGCTGGCGGTGGAGGGCTTCACGATTTTTGAGCCCGACGGCGCGACGCCTTTCGTGGGCTTTCGCCGCCTTTATGTGAACGCCCAACTGTCATCGGTATTTCGACTGGCGCCAGTTGTAAAGCAGGTGAGTCTTGAATCCCTGCGCGTAAATGTGGTGCGCCTAAAGGCCACCCCCGATGATCTGGCCGACCTGAACGCCTACAATTTTTCGGACATTCTCGACCGCTTCGCGTCTGCGGCGCCATCCCCCTCCCCTACTACCGCTCCTGCATCCTCAGACCCGCCCAAATTCTCCGTGAACAACATCGGGCTCGTAGATGCGCAGATCACGTTCGACGATCGGCCGCAACACAAGACCCACACCATTGCTGATTTAAACGTTGGCATCCCCTTCGTCTCGAACCTGCCCGTCTTCGTCGAGAACCTCGTTGAGCCGGGTTTGAACGTCATTGTCGACGGCGCTCCCTTTTCGGTGCGCGGTAAGGCCAAGCCATTTAAGGAAACGCTTGAAACAGTTGTGCGGCTTAAGGTCGACGATTTCGACTTAACAAAGTTCGTGAGCTACGTGCCGATGAAGTTTGCGTTCGACGTCACGTCAGCGTTTTTGGATCTTGATTTGGAAGCCGCTTTTGTGCGCACCTCGACGCCCTCGTTGCTCGTCAAGGGTCGTGTGGCCCTTGAGCGTTTATCGCTCCAAGAGCACGCGAGCAAAGCACCTGTCATCGCCTTCGATGTATTCGAGATTTTGCTTGGCAAAGCTGATGTGACCGCCATGGCCTTTGCCGTAGACGCCATTCGCCTCTCACGTCTCGACGTGGGGCTTCGCCGCGATTCAAGCGGCCGCCTCAATCTCCTAGACTTGATTCCACCGTCGGGGCCGCCGTCCACACCCAAACCGGAGACCAAGCGCGCGCTTCCCAAAGTCGATGTGGCCGCGCTAAAGATTGAACAGGCGCACATTCATCTAACGGACCAGGCGGTAAGCCCGACTTTCGAGGCCGACATCGGCCCGGTTGACGTCTCGGTGTTCGATGTCAGCACCGCGCCGGGCAAACGCGGTCGCATGCAGGCTTCGCTTTCGTCAAGCGTGGGGCTTTCGCTTCGCAGCAGCGCAACATTCTCGGTGGAGCCTCTCACAGTTGATGGCAGCGTCGCCGTCGACAACTTGTTGCCAGCAAGGTTCGCGCCCTACTTCCAAACACTGGTGGGCTTCGACATTACCAACGGTGCGCTTCGCCTCGGCACCGACTTCAACTTCACGCAGGCCGACCCGCCCAGCATTTCGTTGACGAAAGCATTCTTCGAAGTGCGCGAGCTTTCACTGCGAAAGCGTCGTGCACAACCCAATGATGCGTTCTTCAGCGTCAAGAGTCTGTCCGTCTCCGACGTCGCCGTGAATCCCCAGACCACACAAGTGACCGTGGGCTCCGTGGCGTCACAGGGCTTGACGCTAAAGGCAGAGCGTGCTGCCGACGGCTCGCTTGATTTGGCGGCCTTGGTCGCCACCGCGGCCCCCACGGCTGCACCAATGCCGCCAGCCCAGCCAGCCTCGCCCACCTGGGCCTTCACACTGCAGAAGCTCGATGTTGCCGCCTGGTCCGTGCGTCTACACGATCGAACCGTTAGGCCCGCAGCCACCCTTGCCGTTGACCTTGCGAAGGCCACAGCGAACAACCTGACAAACCGCAAGAACACGCGCGGCGACTTCGATTTTCGCTTTGTGATCAACAAGCGCGCCCGGTTGTCGATCGCGGGCCAAGCTGGCCTCGATCCCGTCAACCTAAACGCCAAGCTTGGCCTGAACGCTTTAGAGCTCGTGCCCTTTCAACCCTATTTTTCCGACCAAGTGAATATGACCCTGACCGACGGCACGTTGGCCATCAATGGGGACGTAACATTCGAGGCCACGAAGGCAGGGGCACATGCAGGCTTTCAAGGGGGCATCGACGTGGCCGACTTCGTCACAGTCGAAGGCACGGACGCAAAGCCCTTGGCTGGCTGGAAAAAGCTGTCGATTGCTAAACTGAATGTGGGATTAAACGAGGGCGCGCCCGCGCCCCTGCGTGTGGCTGTGGGTGAGATCGCTTTGGCTGACTTCTTTGCGTATGTCAGCGTTTCTGCCGACGGCAAGCCGAACTTACAAAACGTAGCGCGGGCTTCGACATCCCCCAAGTCGGAGCCAACACCCGAAGCGAAGCCAGCAGAAAAAGCCGCTACGGCCACCCCCGAAAGCGCCAAGCCCACACCCCCACCGCCGGTGTCAATCGAGCGCGTGGTGATCTCGAATGGCCACGTCCGGTACGACGATCAAACGGTAAAGCCGGCTTACTTCACTGAGATCACGCAACTTAACGGCACGATCAAGGGATTGTCATCAAGCCAGGATACACGTGCCGAGGTGGCGATCTCTGGCACCATCGATCACGCGGGGCGCTTGTCGATCACAGGTGCCACGAACCCGCTGGCCAAAGACTTATTCCTGGATCTCAAAGTCGACGTTAACGAAGTCGAGCTGCCACCCGCGAGTCCTTTCTCGGGCAAGTTTGTTGGCTACAACATTGCCAAAGGCAAACTCGGACTTTCACTTAACTACAAGATCGACAACAACAAGCTTAAGGCCACAAATCATCTTGTTCTTGATCAATTTACCTTCGGTGAAAAAGTCGCGAGTCCCGACGCGTTGAACCTCCCCGTGCGCTTTGCGGTGGCGCTGCTGAAAGACCGCCACGGCGTGATCGATCTCGACGTGCCCATCGCGGGATCGCTCGACGATCCGGAATTCAGAATTGCTGCGGCCGTGTTGAAGGTGTTAGGAAACCTGGTGGTCAAAGCGGCCACCGCGCCGTTTTCGTTGATTGCCTCCGCGTTCGAGGGCGACGATGAATCGGCGTTCGTTGACTTTGCGCCCGGCTCGTCCACGCCCGACGCCAAGGCGCGTGCGAAGCTTTCCAAGCTGGCAAAGGCGCTGCAAGACCGCCCCGGACTTTCTTTCGAGCTACAGGGCAGCGCTGACGCCACCGGTGAGGTTGAGGTACTTAGGCGCGCACTCTTGGAACGCAAGTTAAGGGCCGCAAAACTGGATGACCTCGTCAAAAGCGGCGCCAGCGTAAAGGCGATTGAGGACGTGACCGTTTCGGCTTCTGAACGTCCACCACTCATCGAGCGCGTTTACAAGGCAGAGCCCTTCGCAAAACCCAAGACGGTGTTCGGCGGCATCAAAGCCTTGCCGACGCCCGAGATGGAGAAGGCCATTGCTTCGCACATTGTGGTGAAGGACAGCGACCTAAACGAACTGGCGATGAAGCGCGCCGCCGCCGTGAAAGAAGCTGTCGCCAAACAAGCGCCGGACGTCGGGGCGCGGCTGTTTACGGTGAGCCCTATCGTGGGGAAAACCAAAGGACGTGTTGAGTTCAAGTTCAAGCAGGATTAAGGCATGGCAAGCCATAAGAGCTGCCGTAGCGACCAACCTATCTTGAGTAAAGAACTCGTAAGCGCCCAACCAGGCATGGCCCCGGCATCGGTCCAGCTGGTTAACGGTCGCCGTAGCCGTCAGATTCAAGCGTGTCTTTGAGCTTGAACGCTCGCAAAGCAAGGTTACCGTATCCGCCGCTCGGGCAGGTACTTGCACAGGAGGTAGTCTTCAAGTGCGGCCCGTTCCATTTGCGGCAACGCGCGACGGTAGACCATCGCTTCGGCGAGGTCGCCACCGCCGTTGTGTGCAAAGGTATTGTTGCCAATGTTCAGGGGCGGATCGCTCGAGACCGCGGGCAAGCCGTGTGGTATTGGCGCTTCATGCACCAGGCGCCCATCGACGTAGATTCGGTTGTTCTGCGTCGTGTGAACGGCGACGGTGACGGAAAATTTTGTTCCGATTGAAGCCGGGCGCGGGTACTTCATACACGGATCAGCCGCACTGACTTTATCGCCAACGAAGCAGTGGTGGTCTATCCCCTTGCCTATTCCGAAACGAAAGCCAACCTCTTCGTCGCGTGGGCTTAAGAACACCCCGCTCCAAGATTCGACACCATTCCAGCCAAATACCCACTGATAAGTTGAACTGCAGCCCGTGGGCGTTGCGCGCATGCACCACTCAGGTGCCGGCAACCAGCGCTTTCCGCTGGCGTTCACCACAACCAAAGTCAACTCGGTATCGCCCTTCACTGTAACCGCAGGCATTTGCAGCAGATCGGATTGCGGATCAAGCCCAAGACTCGGATCCCCGCGGAACCGGATGATGGGATTGCCATTGAGCGCATTCTTCACGAGCGTGGGACGGCCCTTGGGTCCGCCGCCTTGTGCTGGCACCGCCACCTGTGTGCCTGCCAGATTTTTCCACGCGCTAACCACACCTTGCGCGTCGGCAGTGACGCCTTGGCCCGCGGCAAGCCATACATACAGTTGCTCGGCGGGGGGCTGACCGCAACCGTCCGCGGAAGGGGTTAGCGAATCGCGTGGCGCGTCCGCGGATCGCGCGTCTGGTGTGTTGCTGCCCGCGACACCGCCGGCACCAGCCGCGTTCGTTGAGCCGCCATTGCTTTCACCTCGTGCGTCCAGCGACCCCGATCGTCCGCCCCGCCCACCGGCGCCGCCCTCATCGGTGGAGCCTGCGACGCCCCCGTTGCTGGCCCGATCTTCTCCGTCATTGGTCCCTGCAGTACAGGCTAAGGCGAGCAACGGGGCGGCAAAGAGCAGACACTTCAGTAACGGCTTCACCCTTGTAAAGTCACCGCGGCGTCGAAAAAGGGCTCAGAAAAAATGTGACCTGGATGTGAGATCCGGGGGTCAAGCGCAACCAAACCGTGCCTGCCGCCATCACGCCCAACTCCAACGTCGCAATTCGCCACCAATGGGTGGTGGCAAACCGCAAGGGAGGCTCCGGCGAAGGCGCCACCTCAAACGAAGATTGAGCATGCGCGGCCGAACGTATCTGCTGCGTAGCCACGGCCAAGCAAAGGCCAAGGGCCGCGCGCGCGAAACGGCTGGGAGAGGGTACGTTCAACAAGGGCTTCGCCATCAAGACTGGCCGAGCAACCTTGATCCAACGAAGGCCGCGTGTACAACGGGGCCAAAGGGTGCCATGTATGCGCGGCCCTGCGCCACGCACGCAAAACGTTCGCGAATTCAAAACGCCTCGCGTGCCGCCACTGTTCGTTAGCAACATCCTCGTTTGACAGATTGACCTTCGCAACGTGGATCCTATGATGCCCTGCGCGCAGCGGGCCTGCGCTTACAAACCGACAGAACATAGGAGCACGAATGAAATTCTCTCAAGTCTTGGCTATTAGCTTGGTGGTTGGCGCCGGCGTTTCGGGTTGTTCACCGATCATGGGCAAGCCCTATGGCGCCGGTTGGGCTTACTCCGATGTAAAGTTCAATGAGCGCACCGAGGGTCAAAACGCTGTGGGTATGAAGCAAGGCCAGTCCTGCGCCAGCGCGGTGTTGGGCGTTGTGGCAACAGGCGATGCTTCGGTTGCTACCGCAGCCAAAGCGGCAGGCATCACAAAAGTAGCTTCCGTAGATGGCCACAACACGAACATCCTCGGCATCTATTCCACCTACTGCGTAATCGTCACTGGCGAGTGATGCGTGACCCAGAACGGCGTTGGCGTGGCCGCATGGCCATCATATTCGCCTTGTGGAGCGTGCCCCTTCGCATGGAAGGTGCACGCCCCGCAGCCGCGGCAGAGTCAGGCGCCGCGACCGAGTTAAGCGATACCGTTGAGTTGGTTGGCGGTGGCTTCATTCGTGGCGTCGTCACTGAATACGTACCCAAAAGTCATGTGGTCATCCGAGATGCGCAAGGCACACTGCGAAGGTTGCCAGCAAAAGAGATAGCCGCGGTTCGGCGAAGTGATGGGCCTTCAGCCACGGCGGCCTCCCCTGCGGCTACAAACGTCAACGCGGAGACCTCCCTTGATAGGGTCCTCATGGGAATTGCGGGGCAACGGATCAAGCTCAAGGTCTCCGCGAACAAAGAGGCAGCGCTTGAACGGCGCATAAGCGTGGATGCCCGCGCGCCGGCTGGTTCAGATACCGTCGCCTATTATCTCGTTTGTGAGACGCCCTGTGTGGCTGTACTGCCCGCGAGCGATCCGGAACTTTACCGCGTACACAATCAATCCGCCCAGCCAAGTGATTGGTTTTCCTTGCCACGTCGGGATACGGCGGTTCACGCTGACCTTGTTCACCAAGCTTGGACCTTTATGCCCCGAGGGTTGCTGTATACAGGCTTGGTTTTTGCTGGCGCAAGTGGCGTGTTCTATGGACTAGGTGAAGCGGATGTCACATCGGGCTGGTCCTACTCCGTTGGCGCCGGATCGGCGATCCTTGCGGGCACCGCGCTGGTTGCCTCAGCGGTCGTGTGGATCGCTCGACCTAAGTCTAAGTTGACGTTCGTGCCATCCGGCTGACAGCCACAACGGAAATGCTTCGGCATCCTCAGGCGCTTCGCCCTTAGAATGCGTTTTGCCCCTTACAACATTCAACCCACCTGCCGTGAACTTAACAGGTGTTATCTCGAGTGACGTGAGCACGCACGAAGCGTTGGTGGAGCGTGCCCTTGAGCTGGCGATAACGGACTCGCTACCGTTAAGCTTAAGGGCCCATGCATCGCACTCCCCTGTGTTCTTTGAGGAAGCTGACCTCACTGATTTTGTTTATTGGGCTCGCTGCCTCCCCGGCTTACGCGGCGCCCCCCGAATCAATCAAGCCGTCTCAGGCTGCGAACGCTGAGGGCAGTCAGGCCACCAGGCAGATCAAGCTGCAAACGGACGTGCAAGCGAAGCTGTGGGCCGCTGAGCCGTTGCTGGAGAACCCCGTTGCGTTTTCCTTCGATGAAAAGGGGCGCATGTTTGTGGCCGAAGGGGTGCGCATTGGCTCGGCGGTCTTAGACAATCGCAGCGCCAATAGCTGGCCCTCGGCTGCGTTCAGAAGCAAAGCCTCACCGCAACGGTTGGCTCAGATCGATGACGAGATCATTGATGCTGAGTTGGCGGCGCGCACGGTTGCCGAGCGAGAGCGGTTGGTTCGCACATACTTCGAAGGCGATTTGGATCGCTTTTCGAAAGACTCGGACATCGTCAAGCGCCTCGTGGACGTTGATGGCGACGGGGTGGCCGACCAATCAACGCTATTTGCTGGCGGGTTCAACCAACCTATGGATGGGTTGATGTCGGGCGTGCTCGCGCGGCAGGGACAGGTGTGGATCACAAACATCCCAAACGTTTGGCGTGTCAGCGACAGTGACAATGATGGCGCCGCCGACAAGAGGGAAATCATGTCCACGGGCTACGGCGTTCGCTACGCCTTTATGGGCCACGATATGCACGGCCTACGCTTGGGCCCCGATGGCCGCATGTACTTCAGCATTGGCGATCGCGGCGCGTCCGTGAAAACGCGCGAAGGCAAAGTGCTGTCGCTTCCTGATCGGGGCGCTGTCTTTCGCTGCGAGCTCGACGGAAGCCGTCTTGAGGTCTTTGCCGAAGGCCTGCGCAACCCGCAGGAACTTGCGTTCGATCAGTTCGGCAATTTGTTCACAGGCGATAACAATTCGGACGGCGGTGACAAGGCCCGTTTCATTCACTTGGTGCTGGGCGCTGACTATGGATGGCGCGTGGGTTTCCAATACCTGAACCGTCCCGTGCAGCGCGGCCCTTGGAACGCTGAAAAGATGTGGGCGCCACAATTCACGGGACAGGCCGCCTACATTCTGCCGCCGGTGGATAACATCTCAAGCGGCCCTTCAGGCCTGACCTATCATCCTGGCAGTGCGCAGCTGCAGAATTACCGCAACCACTTTTTTTTGGCCGACTTTCGCGGGCAACCCAGCAGCAGCGGCGTGGACAGCTTCCGCGTTGAGCCGCGCGGCGTAAGCTTCAAGCTTGTGGACCGCAAGCAATTTGCTTGGGGCGTCTTGGCCACGGACGTCGATTTCGGCCCCGATGGTGCCCTTTACGTTTCAGATTGGGTCATGGGTTGGGCCGGTACAGGCAAGGGGCGCATACATCGTGTATTCGATAGCAAGCCCACGGTGCCCAGCAATGGCGAAAGCGTTCAAGCGATTCTTGCTGGTGACTGGAGGGATCGATCGCCCGATTCGCTCGCCAAATTGTTGTCCCATCCTGACGTGCGTGTGCGCATGGAGGCTCAGTTTGAACTTGTGCGCACGGGGAGGAGTGACCTGCTGATGCAGGCGTCTGGCCCTGGCAAGCCGTTGCTTGCACAGTTGCATGGGATTTGGGGGTTGGGTCAGATTTTGCGTGGAGCGCCTGGTGCGAATGCAAACGAATCGCACGACGTGCAGACGGCGCTCGTGGCCCGATTGCAAGCGAAGCCGGGAGCCGACGATGAAGCGCGCGCGCAGGCGGCCAAGGTTTTGGGAGATCACAAGTCCGCGGATTTCGTTTCGGCGCTCACGCAGGCGCTATCTGACGAAAATAAACGCGTCCGGTTCTTTGCGGCTCAAAGCCTGGCACGCTTGGGTGTTGCTGCGCCTGACACCACCGCTGCGGCCATTGCCATGATTGAACAAAATGCGGATCGTGATCCTTTTGTTCGACATGCCGGCATTCAGGTCCTGACCGCTGGGGCATCTGTCGACGCTCTTGCCCAACTGGCGCAGCACCCTTCGGTGTCTGTGCGGTTGGCCGCGGTTGTGGCCTTGCGTCGGCGCGAATCTGGTCTGCTTTCAGCGTTTCTTCAAGACAAGGACCTGTTGGTGGTGCGGGAAGCCGCACGCGCCATCAACGACGTGCCAATTGAAGAAGCCACATCCACATTAGCGGAGCTCGGCAAGGATCCGCGGCTGCTCAAGGACAACGCCATTGCAGCGCGCGTGATTCATGCGAACTTCCGCCAGGGCACAACTGCCGCGGCGGAGTTGCTAGCCACAATAGCCACGGATAGCGGTGTCGATGCGAAGCTGCGCCGTGAAGCCGTCACTGCCTTGGGCTCTTGGGCGTCGCCTCAACCAAGAGATCGTGTGACGGGAAACCACCGCCCTTTGCTTTCCAAGCAGCTGCGGGATTCTGCCGTCGCAGCGTCCGCGTTGACGCGTGTGCTCGACAAGCTATTGATGCCCAAACAGCCTGTTGTGTTCGTTGCCGCAGCGGCTACCGCGGCACAAATGCAGCTGCACAACGCCACACCGGCGTTGGCGCAAGCTGTGATCAATCGCTGGGATGGGCCCGAGGTGCGGATGGCCGCCCTTAAGGCGCTTTCGGACTTTGAGGCGCCCGAGTTGGCGCAAGTGCTTCCGGTGGCCGCCAAGGATCCATCGCCACAAGTGCGCCTGTGGGGATTAAAGGCGCAAGTGAAAGCCGAACCGGCAAGAGCTGTGAGCCTCATAGACGAGACGCTGCGCAGCGGAGACATCGTGGAAAAGCAGGCCGCCGTGGGACTGTTGGTGGGGCTGCAAGATCCGAAGGCTTCGCAACGGTTGTCCGCCTTGTTGGATGATCTGCTTGCGAACAAACTGCCCCAGCCGCTGATCCTGGACGTTCTTGAGGCTGCCAAGCTCAAGGGCAGTGCCACGCTTGAAGCCAAGATCGCGCAGTATGAAGAAGCCAGGCCACAAACCGACTTGGGGCCCTTTGTCGAGGCTGTTGGCGGCGGTGACGCGGAGTTGGGCGAGCGTGTGTTTACATTCCATACGCAGGTGCAATGCCGCCGCTGCCACAGTGTTGAGGGCCATGGTGCAGAAGTGGGCCCGGAGCTTAGCGGTGTGGGCCGCCGCCGCTCTCGTGAATACCTGCTTGAGGCGGTGGTTTATCCGAGTAAGCACTTTGCGAAGGGTTTCGAATCCGTTCTGGTCACGATGAAAAGCGGCTCCATTCATGGAGGCACGGTGAAGCGGGAAACGACGAAAGCCCTGATGCTTGATTCTGTTGAAGAAGGCCCACTTTCGCTTGAAAAGAAGGAAATCGCCGGCCGAGAGCCAGGCGCATCGGGTATGCCCGATGGCTTCGGAAGCATTCTCACCAAACGGGAACTACGTGATCTCGTCGCGTATCTTTCGTCCCTGAAGAAATAGCGCCAGCGGCTTCGCGGCGCGGCTGCGACGGATCGGCGTACCAATCCTGGTTAACGATCGTGAGTTTCTACGCAGGCCAATGTTGGTTTTGTCGCCTCGTTTTCCCGTTGGCGGCGTTCTAGGGGGGAATCGTTTCGCACTCATGGTCTGGGGCAGGAGTTTGCCTGCAGACCGCCATAAGGAGTTTTTTATGACGAACCGCAGCCGTTTGGGTTCATCTTTGCTTTGCTGGGCCGCATCCCCATGCTTTTGCAGACCTAGTTTGCATCACGGCGTCGCTAACCGCTGACCGATAAACACAGCCATATACGGCGTGGAAATCATTCCGGGCTGATTCAATCTACACCGTTTGCCGAAGGCCGCGCTCAACCAGAGCGCGGCCCTTTTTGCATGGCAGATGAGCTGCGAAGTGAGTTGTTAACGGTGAAACCCAAGCGGCGGTTGCAATTAACAGCTCACAGACGCCGTCGCAGCCAGAGCAGCGAGCCATAACAGTCGTTAAGTCTTGAGCCGCATACAGTCGTTCTACTGTTGGCGTGTGTGTACGAAGTCTGTAGGTTTTCCTAAGCCGTTCCGCTGCGCCGCAGCTGCCCCGGCCATCGTCCCACCCAAAGGAGAAGTTCATGTCTTTGGCTCATGCTTGGTGTCGTGGCGTCGAAACCGCCCACAAGCCCTTCACGGTCGGTCTTTTGGTGTCGTTGGTGGCGTGCGCAGGCTCCGTGAGCGGCGGCCCCGCCGACGGCGAGGGCGGTGCCGGCGGTGGCGGCGGAGATGGCCCCCCGGAAGAGCGCGCGTGCGAGGAGCAGAAGATTGCGCCGCGGATTTGGAGGTTAACGCCGGAACAATACAAACGGACTGTTAACGCGGCGTTTGGCCTGAATGAGTTCGACGCCAAGAGCTTCCCAGCCGACCCACGTGATGCGAAAACTGGATTCGCCAATGGCGCGCAAAGCGCCTTCTTGGGCGGCCCCCTCACGAATGCCGTCTTCAACCAAACAGAACTGTTTGCCGCCAAAGCTGTTAAGGCTCTTTCACAACGCACGCCCTGCATGCTCGCCAGCTCCGTGAGCGAAAGCTGCGTAAAGGACTTCGTCGGCAGCGTTGGAAAACGGGCGTTCCGGCGCCCCCTTTCTGCGGAAGAGCAGCAGCGGTTCGTTGACCTGCACAAAGCGAAGGTGGGCACCTTGAAGGCTCAAGGTGCGGCTGAACTTCTGGTTCAGGCCCTCTTGATGTCACCGCACATGCTTTACCGTTTCGAATTGGGCAACGGCGAAGCGAAGACCAAACTCGATAACTATGAAATCGCGTCGGCCTTGTCTTACGGCCTCACCGATCGGCCACCATCGGATGAGCTTCTGGCGGCCGCCGAAGAAGGGCGCTTGTCGGATCCAAAGGAGCGCGAGTCGTTTGCCAAAGGCCTGGTGAAGACGGATGAGGCGCGAACGAAGTTTGCGCAGTTTCTATATTGGCAGATGGGCCTTTATAAGTTGGAAGACAAGCGCAACGATCTGGGCGATGGCCTTGTCAACTCAGCCATTGCCGAAGTGGATGCCTTTGCCAAGGACGTTCTGCAAAGTTCAGAGCCCACCCTCACTACGCTTTACAAGGCACCTGTTTCCTTTGTGGATTCGAATCTCGCCCCCGCTTACGGCGTCGGCGGCGGCACGGAGCTTAAGCGCACACAGCTAAAAGAGGGGGAACGCTTTGGTGTTTTTACCCAACCAGGATGGCTGATGGCCACGCACGGCCCCATCCACCGAGGCAAGGTCATACGAGAGATGTTCTTGTGCCAAGGCATACCGTTGCCACCGCCCAACGCGGGGGACTTGATCATGCAGCTTCCCCAAACGCCGAAAGAATGGACGCAGCGGGAAAAATGGGACGTGTTCGTGCAAGAGCGCGGCGGATGCGCTGCCTGCCACCGCCAATTTGAGCCGCTGGGCTTTCCCTTCGAGCGATACGACGACAAAGGCAAATTTAGAAGCGAGAACGAATACGGCCGCGCCATCGCCACCGACGGTGAAATCGAAGGTGCCAACGATTGGTCGGGAAAGTTCGATGGCCTCGGCGACCTGGTGGATCAAATTTTGGCAAGTCCCAGCGGACGAAATTGCTTCGTGCAGCGCTACATGACCTACGTCATGGGAACCACGATCGAGGATGCCGAAAGCTCGTGTATGACACGAGACGTAGGCCGCAAATTCGCAAACGACGGCCTCAACATCGAGGGGCTGATGGTGGCGGGGGTTACGGATGAAGGTTTCGTAAGCCGGGCCCGCTAAACAACAACGCGTCAGCAACTTCGGCAGGAGAGCTCTCACATGTGGGAAACAACTCGTCATCAAATTTCGCGCCGCAGACTTCTTCGTGGCATCGGTGCCGGCACATTCTTACTATCGCCATTTGTAAAGAATCGGCTCGCTGATGCGGCCCCGGCTGGCAACTTCTTTCTCGTTGCCACGCCCAATGGCTTCGTGCGCTCGGCGTTCGGTGGACAAGGCTCCGGCAGCGCGTGGACGTTCAAGAGCTCGTTGGCGAAGCTCACACCCTATAAGGAAGACATCACGGTCATACGCGGCCTTTGCAATAAGACGTCTTCCACTTTCAACAGCCACGAAGATATGTGCAAACTGTTGTCGATGGTGCACGGCTCCGGTGACAAGACCACGGTGTACGCGCAGTCTTTCGACCATGAGCTCGGAAAGTTCCTGAACACGCCGCCGTTGACGCTGGGCGTGCCGCCCGGGGGAGGCACAGGCGACATTTACGGGCAGGTAAGCTGGGTAGGGCCGGGAAAAGCCGACACTAAGATCTTCTCGCCAACACTTGCGCACCTTGAGGCGTTCTCGGGCGGCATCATGCCGGGAGGCACCGCGGGCGGAACGGACCTGCTGCTTGAAAAGCGCAAGAGCGTGCTTGATTTCTTGGAAGGTGACATCCAGCGTCTGCAAGGCCGGCTCGTGGGCAAAGACGCCGAAAACCTGGATCTCTATCTCACGTCGATCCGCGAGATCGAAAACAAGCTCGCCAACAACAAGCCTGTTGCCATGGAGGGCACTTGCGCCCCGGCCGGCCTCGCATCCAAAGCCAGCGCCGCCGAGGCCACGGCTGGCAATGTGCCGAAGTTTCAAGCCATCGGCGAGGCCTTGCTGGACATCGCGGCCACAGCGATGGCGTGTGGCTCGCGTCGTGTCGGAACGCTGGTGTGGCAACGTGATTCGGGCGGCCTCAACCCCGTCGCACCTGCGCCCGGCCACCACGACGTAAGTCACGGTTCAGCCCCGCAAAGCATGTGGATCGACATCGACAAGTGGTACGCTGATCGCTTCGCCTATTTCGTGGCGAAAATGAAGTCCGTGGGTGCCCTGAACAACACGGTGGTGGTGTGGGGCAGTGGTATCTCAGAGAACCACAACCAGAACGATATGGTGTTCGTGCTGGCGGGAGGTCGCAACTTGGGCATCAAGCTCAACCAAAACATCGTTTACCCGTTCTCGTCGCCCGGAAAAGACTTCTTTCAAGGGGCGGCCTTGGCAGAATCACGCAAGGCAAGCAACAAGAGCTTGGCTGATCTTTGGGTGTCGGTGCAAAAGGCGATTGGCCTCAACAAAGACACCGTCGGCGATGCGCAGTGGTGCAACGGCGGCCTGCCCGAGATCTACTCGGAGTAGACTCTCTCTTTAGGGCTCACCAAGCTTCTGCGCAATTGTCACGGGAGGACGTTCCTCGTCCTCCCTTTTGTCCGTCATTCGGTTGATGTGCCGGCGCAAAACGCGGCAGCGCCCTCACTCACGCACAGGGCAACGCCCTGCGTGGGCTTAGGCGCACATCAACAGCACGAGCCGAGCCCGTGGTGGATTAAACCAGGGCGTCGGAGATCGGACCTTTCGTGGCACCTGGTGCGCCGAAAGATTCATTAACGCCCATGGCTTTGGCGAGCGTGGTGAAGACGTCACCGTTAGATGGAACGTTGTTGCGCACGCCACCGAAAACGATGCCATCGCCGTCATAGTTAAGCCACTGGCCGGTCTTGAGTTTGCCACCGCAGCTGCCCGCCGTAAGCCACTTGTTGTTGTGCGGGGAATGCCCGGGTTGCGGAAGTTCGCCACACCAAAGCACGGCAGTGTGGTCAAGCAGACGCTTGCCATCCGATTCCTTCACCGCGGCCAATTTATCGAGCAGCTCTTTGAAGACGGGTGTGTGGGCGCCATAGTAACCCTTCACGGTCTTCAACCGGTTCGCGTCTTGGTTGTCTTTGCTACCAACGTTGATGGCGTGAACCAAGTCATGCAGGTTGTCGATGCCGCCCAGACTGCCGGAATTGATGCCGCCGTAAAGCTTTGGCGCAACTTCATCCACATGGATGAAAACAACGCGGCTTAAGTCGCAGGTCAGCGCGGCCACTGAAAGGTCGCTAAAGCCCTTCCACGAAAAATCCCAGTTACCAGCCGCGGACCGGGCGCCCTGCGGACGAGGCGGGGCTGTGCAGCTTTTGGCGCTGTCCGCGCGCGTTTGCAGTTGCTTCTCGATCCCGCGAACGAGTTCAGCGTGCTGATCGAGGCGCTGCTTCTCGAACGTACCCACCTTGTTCGCCACACGCCCAAATTCGCCCACGGCAAAATCCAAAGCGCTCTTGCGTTGCAGAATGCGCGCGTTGTCCGCCGTATCGCCGCCAGCGCTCATTTGCATGGCCGCGCCAAACAACGTATCGAACGAGCGCCCCGGATCCACCGAGGGCAACAGCCATTGGTTCTTGTCGTCTTCAAGCGGACGGTACCAGTTGGGGTTATCACCCAAACGATCGTACACACGGAAGCGTTGCTCGCCGAACGGTGTGGGTGGCCGGCCCCCATTGGCGGCCTCGAGCTTACGGCCCAGGAACCAATCGAACGAGGGCCCTTTGCCGCGCGACTTGGGATCGTTCGTGAGGTGGTTGATCTGAACGTTCGCCGTCATCGAGCAGGCTTGTGTTGTGGCGTGGCCATCGTTGCCACCCTTGCCATTGGGGAGTTCCAGGGCCTTGAAATCCACGCCGTCAAACAAGATGAGGTCTTTTTTGTAGGGCTCCAAGGGCTCAAGCAACGGCCCGAGTTTGAAATCAGTCCGCGTACCCGTGGGCTTCCACATCCATGGCAATGTGCCTTGATGGCTGTAGAAAATCACCACACGCTGAGGCGGGGTGGCGGCGTGCGCTGGGCGGAGGCTCGGTAAAAAGTACGCCGCGCCACCCATACCAAAGGTTTCCAGAAGTCGTCGTCGGTTGAACGTGATGGGCATGATGAGACTGCTCCGAACTGGCTGGGGGTAGGCGCTAAAAGGCGCTGCGGTATCTAAAACCGGGTGCGGTTGTCAAAGCTTCGATTAAGGACGCCATATCGGAATCGGACTTGATCACGCGATCCGTGAGATAGCCGATGTTGCATCCGTCATCTTCGGTCAGCTCTCGGGCCATGGCGTAGCGATAGAACGTCTCGGTGTAACACTGTGCGACCTGCTCACTTTGGGCCAAACGGTCGATCATCTCGACGGCGTTCTTGTAGTTTCCATCTGCATCGTAGGTGCCTGTGATCACCGCCGATGAATTGACGTCAAGGCCGTCTTCCTTGTCTTGCCATTGTCCAATGGCGTTGTAGTTCTCGAACGCGAAGCCCGCGCCGTCGATCACCTCATGGCAGGACTTGCAGCTTCCCCCTTGGCTTTCGTGTTCAGCGATCAAGCGCTCACGTGTGGTGCGCTTTACGCTGGTGTCAGGCGCCGGCTGCGGAGGGATCATTCCATTGGGAGGAGGTGGCGGGCTTTGGCACAAGATGCCCTCAAGCACCAACACCCCGCGACGAACTGGCGCGTGCTTCTCGGGGTTGGCCAACGCCGCCATAAGAGCGGGTTGAGTTAGAAGCCCACGGCGCTGGTCACCATTGAGTTCAATCTTGGTGAGCTGCGATCCGCTGCTGGTGGCGCCATAGATTGGCGCGGTGTTTTGGTTCACCCAACCGCTTCGGCTACCAAGCAGCTTCCGAATGCCGCCTTTGTCGCCAAGCAAGCTATCTTCGATGAAGCTGTCCAGGCCGCTCACGAGATCCTTCGATACGGCGTCTGAGTAGTTCGGAAATGCGGTTTTGTCTTTGGCGCTTCCAGCGGCGCGGGAGAGGCGCAGATCAAGGTGAAGCCAAGCGTCGACAAAGTCGCCTGCCATTTGTTTGGCGCGCTCGTCCTTTAACATACGCTGCACTTGACTCGCGATGCCCTTGCTGTCGTCAAGGGCGCCCTCGCCTGCGGCCGTCATGAGCTCGGCGTCGGGCATGCTATTCCAAAGCAGATACGACAACCGCGAGGCCATCTCGTAGCCACTCAATTTGGCGCTTCCGTCCTGCGCTCCACCACCTATCTCAAGGCGATAGAGAAATTGTGGAGTTTGCAGCACGCCTTCCACCACCGTGCCGATGGCTTGTGAAAAATCGCCGCTCTTGCGCGCGTTTGCGAACAAAGTTTCGATCGCTTTGCGCTCGTCATCCGACGGAGGCCGCCGGTATGCGCGCGTCACAAATCCTTTGATGAAACCATCCATGCAGGCCGTCTCCGCATTTGCGTTGGCCGGGGGGCACCCCGCCAGACCCAACTTATCGAGGTTCGACGCCACGAGGGTTCCAAGGTTGGTGGCCTGCGAGCTAACGGCTTCGACGACGTCGGTGCCCGCGGCAAAGGCATCGTCGGGTGCGAAGCCCGGGCGCAACGTATCGGGCGGCAAGGGCGCGCCAGGCATCTTTAGCGGCGCGAGCAGGTCGCGAAGCGTGTTCGCGTATTGCGTTGCCGAGAGCCTCACAAACGGCGTGGACCCTGTGACAACCTTCTTGCTGTCGTTGCAGGTAAGGGGGTGACTGGGGTTGCGGTCGAGTTTTATCTCATCGGCCGGGGGTATGACCGTTCCGTCATCGTCAGACGGCGCCGAAGCCGATTTGCCGGCGCCACCCGTACATCCGACGGCTAAAACACCCACCAAGCCCACGCGTGCCAAATCGTACGCGGTTCGTTTCAATGTGATGCGAATCATAGACACCCCTCAGACAGCAAAGGAGCCGCTCGTGCAGGCCCGACCATAGCCAATGCTAGGAGACGAACGTGTTGGGGACTGTTGACGATCGTTAATTCACAACAAGGCGCGAGCCTCTTTTCTGAAAGCAAGCTCGCATTCAAGTGGGGTGAGGTTAAAAATGCCCCCCTTCGATGAGGCCTATCAGCCCCAAAAGGCCTCCCCATGAATAGAAGCCGTCGCTCGAATTCACGTCGCCGCCAGCGCCGGTGGTTGCGTTGTAGTTTTCGTGCACCCGGCGGTTCGCGCGCCATTCCTTAAGCAAAAGCCTTACCGAGCTTTCTGCCAGAACGTGTTGAGCCTCGCGCAAATCGTAGTTGCGAAGGCCCAGGTACACCAAGAAGTTCATCGGCGCCCAAATGCGCCCTCGCCAGTATTCGTTATCGCCAAAACCCGGATCGTCCCGCGAAATCGACGGCAACATCCATGGCCCATAAAACTCCTTTGGATTGAACAGGTGCTCCTTGACCATACGTTCAGCCTGCGCCTGCGTCGGCACTCGGGCGAGCAAGGGGTAAAAGTTGGTGGGCCCCAGATGTTTGCTGAACTTCCCGGTCACGAGATCTTTATCGCGATAGATGCCCGTCTCTTCGTCCCAAAGCTCCGCAAGCTTGGCGGTAAAACGTTTGCCTCGTTCTGCCAGTTCCGCGGCTTCGCCTTGCCGCCCCAAGATCTTGGCCAACGCTTGCAGTGACTGGCAATCGGCAATGTAGAGGCTCATGAGATCCACCGAAGCCAGCTGCAACATGTGCGTGGATTCGTTGAAGGCGGCATCATCAAAAAGAGGCGAGTTATCGAGTCCGGACTCTAAGATGGCAGCCTTGCGGGAGTTTGGGTCATCCATGCCGCGGGTGTTTGGATCTGAACCCCATGACAAATAGCCTTGATTGTTACGATGTTTGTCCCACCAGCGGTTCCAGCGCAGCAGGTCATCAAACAGCGCGGCAGCGAACCATTGATCATGAAACTTATCGAACAAGGCTTTCACCATCATTGCGCCCACAGGCGGCTGTGAGCGATCACGGGACTTAGAATCGAAGGCGGCGGCCACGTTGGGCACGAAGCCGTCTTCGGTCATCAAGCGCGTGACGGCCATCGCGTTTGCATAAGCCAGGTTCTTGTCATCGACCGCCATCATCCAGCCCGCAAAGTACGTATCCCAATCAAACAAAATGTACCCGCCCCAGGCCTCATTCCACGTGCGGGATACCGAGGCCACGGCTCTGTCGCCCTGCGCTTCGTAGAACAAATTCCATGCCGTCACATTGCGCATTGCCTGATGCGCCTCAGCCAAATCGCCAAACCTGGCCGACTGCGCCTCAACTTCCTTGCGCTTGCTGGCGATAAGCGCTTTGACCTCTGCGAGCGAGCGATTCGGGCCGGTGAAGAACGCAACTTCTTGGTTCGACCGAAACGTTAAGTGAGGCGAGGACAACGGGAAGTTCAACCCCAAACTCGGTGACGTGGCGCCAATGCGCAGCTTTCGGTTGGCGGTGACCGCATCGATGGCGCCTCCCGTTTGCAGAAGCGATCCCCTGCGGTTCCACAACATTGCCGTTTCCAATATCAAGATACGATCGCCCGAAGAGTCTTTGTGCGGCGAATAGAGGATGACGATGTCATCGCCGATCGTGGCGGATTGCACATCAGCTTTGACTCCCACCCATTCCAGGGACAATTCCGTGTACTTGCCATCGTAGGCGCGCAGGCCTGGGCGAATGAGCTCCCGGTCAGCAGGCACCGGCACCCTCCGCACGTACGACTCGCGCAACCAATAAGGTCCGCCGCGGGTGTTGCGGAAAACAAGGTTGAGCGCCAAACCTTCAGGCATCAGCACGTGCGACAGTAAGCTCGGGTTGTTCCAGGTGTTCCAACCCCGTGTGACCAACCGCTGCAACGAGCGCTCAGCGTCGTCCTTGTTATCAAACGGCGAAGCCGGCGCGGAAGACGCAACGTCCGCCGGTCCGGAATGTGCGCAAGCCATTAGCGGGAGCAGCACCGAGCAAAGCAGACGTGCGCGTGTCATCAAACGATTGTGTGCCACAGTGGCGAATTCTGTCAGTGGTCGGGGGGGGGGCGCGTCTTTGCGATGCCCCTATTTGCAGTTATCAAACACCAGATTGTGCGAGACACGATAGCGCGCGCCACCGAAGTTGCGCTCGGCGTAAAAGAACGTGATGGGGTATGATTTGCCGGGCTGGATGCCGAGCTTCACGGCAACAGCATCCAAGTTCACGCTTGCGGGCGCAAAACCCTTTAGACCCCCGTTGTCGAGCGCAAGCTTTCCATTGATGAAAACCCACGAGTCGTCATCACTTTCGGAAATGATGAGCTCGTTCTTGCCGCCACGGTAATAGAAAGAGGCTTCGATCTTGGCGGTGAACAACTGGTTGTGCGCGTTGTCGAGCGTGGCTTCGTCGGCGTCTTTGTGCATGCGCGGCGCAATGATGTCGAGATTTCCCCAGCCCTTCGCATCGATCGGGTACCAATCGCCCTCGGGGTTGTCGCTGCCAAACGCCCACAACAAGGCGGACCGTTTGAACATCGTCAGATCAACATCGATCACCTTGTTGACGTTCTCCGTCGGGCGATACCATTGCTTAAGAGATGCAGCGTCCTTAACGTAAGAGTCCGTCACGCCGGGAACCAGCTGCAGGTCTTTGTCTGCATCCAGTTCCTCCTTCACGAAGTTGATCAGTGCATTGACCATTGCGCCTTCGGGCTGAAAGTCGGGATGGTCAGAACGAAAGTCGAAAACCTTGGCCTTGAGATTCTTGCACGTCTCTGCAGGAGCATCGCCACTGCCACCGGCAGCCATGCCCGCCGCACCGCCAGACGCCGTGCCACCACTGCCACCTGCCTTGCCGGACGAGCCGCCGGAAGACATGCCAGCGGCGCCGCCAGAGCCAGCCGCTGAGCCCCCCGATCCCTGGCCTGCCGACCCGCTGCCACCGTTGCCGCCTTTGCCACCTTTGCCACCACTGCCATCACTGCTGCCGCCGGCAGATGATTGCCCTGCGTCGCCTCCGTTGTTCTTGTCGTCGCCTCCCTCACTGGAAGAGCAGGCAACGGCGGCAATGGCAACAAGACTTACAAAACCAAAGATCTTCTTCATGTCAGCTCCGAATCGTTAAGTTGGTGAACTATTTTTGGGGGCAGCCAATGGGTTTCTTATCCACGGCGATGTCGTCGATCCAAAGCGTCACCGGATTGGCCTGCGTATGGACGTGATTGAAGCCAAACGTCATCACGTTCACCTCGGGCAAGTACCACTTGCCTTGCATGATGTTCCATTCCGGCACGCAGTTAGAAGCGGCGCTATCCCACAAGAAGCTGTACTGCTGAATGGGTTTTCCATCCAACGAGATGCCGTAGTTGACGATGTCCTCTTCATCCACCTTCATCTCAACGCACACCCACTTTTTCGGCTCGAACACCATGGGCGCTTGTTTGACACAGTCTTGTCGGCCCTTGCCGGCGGTGTCGTCGCCAAACATATGGAGCTTTTGTTGCGCGTCGGCGAAGCCACCAAACGAGAGGAAGCCGTTGACGTTGAAGTCGCCGCCGCGCATGGTGCCCAGCATCTTGATGACGTCCCAATGCCCACCGGCCATGGTGCCTGGGAAGTTGTCCATGTAGAGCATGAAACGCGCGTAGGCCGTCTTCTTGTTGGTGGCGATGTACTTGGCCACATTCAAGTTGAACATTGTGGAGTTGGCGGAGGACGTGACCTTGATCGATTTGCTTCCGCTCCAAGCGCGCGTGGCATCGACGACGGCTTTTCCCGGGCCGCCGCCCGTGAAGGGTGTGGGAGGTCCTTGCCCCACGGTGGCGTTCTCGAAATCGATCGCGAACGCCGGTGGAGTTGCGGGGATGGCACCGCCGGTACCGGTGACGCCACCGGCCCCCGCCATGCCGCCCGTGCCCGGTTGGCCGCCGGAGGCTCCGCCTGAAGCGCTGCCGGCGCTGCCACCGGCGTTGCTGCCGCCTTTTCCTCCAGCGGAGGAAGATGCGCCTCCCATGCCCGCTTTGTCCTCCATGCCTGCGGCACCGCCCGCATCAGAACCGCCGCCGCCCGAGCCGTTATCGTCGCTCGGATTGCTCGACGAGCTGCAGGCAGCGATCACCAACGTCGAGAGCAAAACCATCGGAACACCATGAGCGAACTGCGAACGCATGGAGGGATCTCCTTGTTTGAACCAGGGCGTGAAGCGGTACGTGATAACGAACGCTAGCCCTAGGTTCACACACACATGGAGTGAACGCCGTTAACGCTTATTAATCCTGACGAGACAAAGTGACGAAGTCCGCTCAAGTCACATGAACTCGACTTTCACAGCGTCGATGTAGACCGCACCACTCCATGCCGTCTTGGTTTCCAGCTGAAAGCCGACCGACATGCCGTAGGGGCTGACGGGATAGGGCTCGGGGAAAATCAGCTCGTACTGGGTCCAAGCGCCAGGAGTTGGCAGTTTGCTCACAGATTTCCAGCCAGGCGTTTCGTTACCGAAGCCTACGACGTAGGCCTGAACGAAGCTCAAGGCGCTATCTGTGGGAGCCCACAAGTTGTAGGTCACCTTCGTGATGGGTCGAACAAAACCGATGTCCGAGGGTGTGCCTTGCAAGCCAACGAACACTTGACGTTTTGTGCCCGCCACACCCTCAATGTCCACGCGCAACGAGCCGGTGCCCGTCAACGCCTTCGTGGTGCTTTGCACAGGCGCCTTTAAGGGCTCAACCGTTCCTGCGTCGCTTGCGCCGGCGTCAGGCGAAGACGCTGGTGCATCTTTGGACTCAAGCGCAAGCCCCCACGTCTGCGTGTCCACCTCGAAGTCATACACGCGCGGAGCCGCTACGTTGATGGGTGCGGTGCCACCCATGCCCCCCGATGATGCCGTGCCACCCGATCCCGCAACGTTGGCGCTGCCGCCTTGGCCGCCCGATCCACCCGAGCTGCCGCCCGAGCCACCGGTGGCAGCTTTGCCCCCCGCACCTCCACCGTCTTTACCACCGCCGGCGCTTCCGGACTCGCCACCGTTGTTTGATTCATCACGGGAGGTGTCAGAGTTGCAAGCGACCACGGCCGCCGCGAGGGTGAAACACAAACACAAACAGGCATAAATTTTTGAGCGCATCGTCGTTTGTCCTTTGGAAATATTCCACGGACATACGCCCTTTAGTCATGTCCTCACATTAACCTTCGTTAATTCACATCTGACGATCGCCCTACGAAGCCTTAACCCAAAATGGCAGATTGTCCGCGGCCGCATTCCACTCTGGCGTGCCCCAGAAGTTGTAACGATTGTTGTAGGAAGACGCTGAAAGATTACTTGGCTTAAGGCCAAAGCCACCATGGTTTGGTTCCTTCCACTCGGTCTGCGGAATCCCGAAGCCACGCGCGATCGTGCCAAGCATCTGATGCCACGTAAGGCCCACATATGGTTGATCGCCGGGCGTGTCGCCGAACTGCCCTTTGGGGATCATGCGATTGAGGTCGCGATAGTCAAGATGCAGGCCCGTGTTGAACGCACCGTTGGCCGATCCGAACGTGACAACCGGAATGTTCTCCTGTGCGTGCGAAAACACGCCGTGCTCTTGCGTCCAATACACAAGCGATCGGTCGAGTAGGCTTTTGCCGTTCGCATCCTTTGAGGCATCCAACTTCGCCACCAGCGGCGCGATAACACGGGAAAACTGCGTACGCATCGACGACGCCATCGATTCTTGCGGCCCGGCAGCGTCCACCTTGTGCGACACCTCTTGGTGCCAAGGATCATTGCAACGCTCGCCAAAGGTCGTGCTCCAGCCTTGGTGAAGCACGGTTGCGACGCGTGTGAGCCCGCAGGAAAGCCCCGCCACGAGGATGTCGAGGAAGCTTTCGTAAAAGGCAACATCAGTGCTTGGTTGGCCACACACTGGGTTCGCCGGATTGCTGGGTCGGCTTGGCGTGTTGCATGAAATGGTGACCGCCAAGCGGCGCTCAATCTCCGCGATGCGGTTGACGTGTTCCTCAAGCCTCACCTTGTCGGCAGCCGCAAGCTGGGGCGCATTCTTGAGGCGCGTGTAATCTTCCTTGACCAAATCGACGATCGAAGGCCGCGCTGCTGCAGGAACGTTCGGTTTGGCGCTGCCAAACAAAGCCGACCACAACGCCACGGGATCCATGTACGTGGGTGGTTTGTCGACCCCCGAGTTGATGTTGCCTGGTACTTTCTGTTTGTAGCTGAGCTCGCCAAACTGCGATACGAACACCGACCGTTGGGTGATGCCCGCCAAGTTTTTATAGAACGCTGGCGAATTCGCGATCACTTGATCGATCGTCGCGCGGCCCGCTCCACCCGCGATCTTCACCTTGCCATCGCCTTGGGCGTAGTTGCCGAACGTGGCGGATGAATGGTGATTCGTATCGAACGGTAAGTCTATGCCTTGCAAAACCGTCATCTTGTCCACAATCGACTGTGTGAACACGTTGCTTGGTGCCTGCAGCACATCCGAGACCTTTGTGATACCGCCAGAAACGGTCGCAGCCAGGGGGCCTTTGCGCACCTTCTTACCAGCGTAGTCCATCGCCACGGTGGACCCACTTGAGGGCAGTATGGGCAACATTTTCTTTGCCCACACACCTCCGTAATGGCTCATGAAGCCAATAAAGATCTTGTCATCGGCGGCCAGTGCCGCCTTCGCCTCGCGGGTGCCAAGCAGCGAGGGCATTGTGGGTATCGCAAGAGATGCACCACCCAAACCACGGAGAAAGAAGCGTCGTGATGGCTGGTTCATATTAATCCACTCCCCGGTGAGCAAAGGCTTGTGATTGAACCATCGTTGCGATGAGGTCTTGGAAGGTGCCACCGCTTCGAGCGGTTTTCTCAAGAGCCGAAAGCGCACACCCATCGACGTCGGGGTCCTCGGCCACCTTGCCAAACGTATAGCGGAAGTATTGCACTCCAAAACACGCTTCCATCATGCGGCTGCGGCTGATCGTGTTCACCAGATCCACAGGTCCATTTATGGTGACCTGCCCCGAGCCCTCCATCTCCGTCACAATGCTTGCGTTGACCGGCATCGTTTGAACGAGCTTGCCCGTTTTGTCAAAGATGCGTTCTTCCCGGCGTTCGCGGCCCAAGCTATCAAAATTCTCTGTGGCGAAACCAAGCGGGTTCAAGACGCGGTGGCAACCTTGACAGCCGCCCGGCGCGGTGAGCGACTCGGCTTCCATGCGCGAGGACATGGGACCCATGGGCGGGGCCGCTTTGATGTTATCGAACACGTCGGCCGGAGGATCGGCTATGTGCTGGCAAAGCACCTGTTTGTAAAGGCGAACGCCTTTGAGAATGGGATGCGTCGAATAGTCACCTGATGCGACGAACGCCGGGCGGGTGACGAGGCCTGCGCGCAAGTCTGAGTTCGGTAAGGCCGGGCTGCCTGGCGTGGTGCCATAGATCTTGTTTACGAACGGATCTTTTGTGTAAACGCGGCGGTCCGTGAGCAACTCCATCATGGGGCGCTTTTCCTCGAAAATGGCGCGAACCAGTCCAATGACATCCTCCCGCATTCCCTCCGTGGCGCTCTTGGTGGGAGCGGCATCACCCACCAGTGACTTGTAATCGGCAAAACCGAGCGCCGACGTGAGGTCGGGCGCTGTGTATAGCGATAACCACTGCTCCACAAACCTTTCCATGGTTGCACCGGCCAATGGCGAAGCCAGCATCCTCACGACTTGGTCGCGGTATCCGTCTGAATCATCGAGAGCGCCGCGCGCGGCTGCCTCGCGCAGCTCTTTGTCTGGCGGTGCATCCCAAATTTGATACGCGAGCCGCGACGCCAGCTCGAAGGCGGGAAGTCGATCTACGGTGGATTGGCTTTCAACGTGATAAAGAACGCGGGGCGACGAAAACAACAGCGCCACAACGTCCGCGAGCGCTTCGGGCGAGGCCGTCGTGCCCCGCATGGCCTTGCGGTACAAAGCCACGTCGGCATCGATTACGGGTGAACGCAAAATGATCGGCCCCGCCTTGCGAATGAAGTCATCGACGCATGCCGTGTCGTTGGCCGTGTTGCTGTCGGTGGCGCAGGGACCAAACAAAGCGGACCTTTGCGTGGCCGTGGCGGTCAACGCCTTGCCGAGCCCTATTGCGATATCAAGATGCACGTCAGCGTGCAGTTGTGAAACCTCCATGTCGGCACGCAGGAAGCCATCGCGACCCTTGTTGTGTTCCGAGGTGTATTTATCCGGAGGAAATTTATCGAGCTGCGCGGCCACAGCTTTAAGCACGTCTGCCGCGCCGGCGCCGGCTATCTCAGTGACAACAGCGTTGATGGTGTTCAGGAACTGGGTGCGCGTGAGCCGTCGCAACGGCTGTTGCTTGGGGCTGGCCTTTGCGTCGCACGTGTACCGTGGCGGCACGAAATTGGGATCGCTGGGATCGCCGTCAACGGGGTTGGGCCCAAGTGGATTGTCAGGGTTTTCCGTTTCGGGATCTTCGCCATCCCGAGATAACGTTCCGCTGACCGTCCCTGTGCACGCAGGCACGACGCTTCCCACAAAGGCAAACAACGACAGAACCATGAGCCCTCGAACTACCGGCTGCATGGATCAAGCCTAAGCCTGCGTTACAGGAACTGCACCAAGAAGCGGCGGCGCGGCAACTCGTTAATTAACACTTGGTAACCCTGTTTCAGTTGCAGCCGATGCGTTGCGTATCAAGAGCAATGTCGTCCATATAGAAGGTAAACGGTTTATCAAGGTTTCCAGCGGCAAACTGAAAACCAAAGCCAGCGGAGGTCACCTTCGAGTGCTTTTGCCAGCATTCATCGCCCGCGACGGCATTGGCTGCACCCATGGATTTTCCATCGATCCAGGCTTCGTATCCGTTCACGTCGGCGCGCAGCTCAACACAAGCCCACTTGCCTGAAGGCAGCGTGGCGGCATCCTTTGCGCAATCCTTGAATCCAGCCGCTCTGAAATACAGCATACGACCTCGATCGCTGCCAACGATCCCTGCCGAAACCACGGCTCCCGCGCCCGTTGGTCCAAGCTCAAAAAAACGCAGCAAGCGGTAGTGTGGGCCTGCGCCTTCTCGGCTGACTTGCGGCAGCGAAGGAAAATACATCCAAACGCGCCCGAACACGGTCTTCCCCCCCGCGACCATGCTGTCGAGACCAGAGATCTTCAGCATACGATCGGGCGACGATGCTTCGTTCGTGATCTTCACGCTGCGCGATCCAGAATGCTTCTGTTCCTCCGTGATGGAATACGATTTGGCATCGCCGCCCTCAATTTGCCACTTGCCACTCGGCAACGGCCCTGGCACGGAGGATTCAAAGTCGTCGCACACCGCGAATGCGCCACACTTCGACGCGCCCGCGACTGCGGCTCCACCCATCGCACCACCACCACCGACCCCACCAATGGCCGGCGCGCCCGCCACACCGCCGCTGCCGGCCGTGCCGCCACTTGCCGCCCCACCAGCGCCTCCTGGGCCGGCTGCTGCCCCACCCAAGGCTGACATACCGCCCGAACCCGCGGGCGACTCTTCGCCGCCCTGGCCACCTTCTGCACCGCCGCTTCCACCCCCTCCACCATCGCCCTCCGGGCCGGCATCGGATCCACGTCCGCAGCTCAACACCGACAAACTGATCACTATAGGAGCGAGCCGAAACAGTACGCGAAACATCATGCGTAGATCTCCAGACGGGGGTTGTCTCTTCGCCTCCTCGGCCAGATTGCCAGAGGCGACTTTCTGCGTTGAACAGCGGGAAGCGCGAAGGGCGATGTCTAGTGCGATGCCTCGCTCGATGCGCTTAGGCTTTGGCCGGCCTGGGCAACCGACTCCATGTGTGCCAACCTTTGATGCAATACGGAATTGTCTTTCATCAAGACATTCAAACGATGCTCAAGCGCGGCCAGCCGCTGGTCCGCGGCCTGGCTTGCCGCTTCGGATGCCGACGGCTGCACAGCGACAGACGCCCGGGTGACGCCCAAGTGTCGCCGCCACCGAAATAGCAGGCCCACGGCAATGTTGTATCGTCGCCCAAGTTCGGAAAGCGTTTCGTTGTTAAGAAACGCTTCAGTCAAAAGCGTACGCTTTTCGTCTTCCGAAAAGCGCCGACGTCGCCCCTTCTGCAACGCTGGAACAGACATGGTTGTAGGAAAAGAAGCCATATCGAAGCCTTTCCTCAGTGAGGTTCTTCGACAATGGTAGTGCTTTGCCCAGGCGCCGTCACAGCGGAAGTCATGCATTAGCGCACATGACTTAACACCTGTGAATTAGAGCCAACCGCGATAGAACCAACGGGCACCCCGAACACTTGTCATTCAACAGGCTGCCCTGGAGCAACAAGCGTGACTTTGATTTCGGTTCCGCTGCCAAGGCTGGAAGTGATGGAAAGCCGCGCTCCGATAACGTCAGCACGCTCTTTGATGCCTTGTAAGCCGAAATGCAGCGGCTTGGCCCCCGCGCCGAGATCAAACCCTTCACCATCGTCGCTGATTTGCAATACAAACTCGCTCGGCGAGAAGTCGAGCGTCATCGTGATGCAGCTCGCTTGCGAATGAGACAACGCATTGACTGTGGCTTCTTGCGCTATCCTCGTCAGTTGTCGAAAGACGCGCTCCTCGAATGGCCACTCTTCCCCTCGCAAAACGAAATCCACGTTGATGTCTCCTGACAAACGCGTTTCGTCGGCCAGGCGTTTGAGGCTTTTCACCACGCTGTGGTCGTCGGTGTCCGATGAACGCAGATCGTGGATCGCCTGTCGCGTCTCCAAGCGACACTGCAATAAGATCATCTTGGTGTCCTCGGCTATCTTGTCCGCCACCGCGGGATTCGTTGGGATGGCCTCCGTCAACCTAGCCAGTTGGTAAGAAATGCCGGTGAAATACTGTGCAAGCGTGTCGTGAAGCTCACGCGCCACACGACCGCGTTCTTGTAAGATGGCATCGGTTTTGATGCGCAGATAGCGCAAGCGCAAGATCACAACCAGGGCGAGAACGGGCAAGAACGCCACGGCGACAAGCAGCCAAAACATGGGCCGTTCACGGAAGCCCCGCAGGCGCACCTCGGGCGCGAGCGTCGAGTCTCCCCATGAACGCCCATCCAAAACCGGCCGCGCCTCCACCTGATACCTGCCGGGTGGCAGATCGGAAAAACGAACCACCCGTTCGCCCGCGGCCTGCAACCACTTGGGATACTTCGGCAGCAAGCGGTATTCGATGTCCACGCGGTGGGGCACGTCGAAATTCGGCACGCTCAATTTGAATTCAAGCGCACCCAAAGCGCCCGGCGGAAGATCGAATTTCTGAGCTTGCGTGACCGTCGACAAAACACCGTTGACGCGAACCGATTCGAGGATGACCTTTGCGAAGCCGGCTGTTTGATCCACCGCGTTCGTATCGATGAGCCCAAGGCCCATATCGAGGGGAACAGCGACAACGCCCGCGTTAAAAACAAGCGGCGAGGTGAAACACTGCACCGTGATAGGAGAAGCCAAACCATCGGCGGTGCCATAGGTATAACTCATGATCCGATCGGTTTTCCCCGCAGCAAAGTCTTCCAAATTCTGCTTTGCCACGCGGAAAACACCGTTCTCTCCGCTCATCCATAACTGACCTCGATCGTCCTCGGCAATGCCGTGCACGCTCTGCGCGCCCAGGCCGGAGGCCCGATCAAAAAGCTTGAAGACGCCGTCTCGATAGCGCACCAAGCCGTGCGCTTGCGTGCCGATCCACAAGGTGTGTGCACGATCTTCATACAGCGCATTGAGATCGTTCGTTGGCAGCCCCTCACTCTTCGACAAGGCGATGCTGCCTCCCTTCCAGACGCGGCGCAGGCCATTGCGCCGCAAGGCCACCCACACACCACCCGCCTCGGCCCGAATGATGGCGGTGGGAGAGAACCTGCATTCGTCGTCCACGCGCGGCGTTTTTCCTAAATTGCGCCGGTTTGGATCACACGTGCCATTTGCCAAAGGCATGAGTGTGGTTTGCTCGTGGCTGCGCAGATAAAGCTCCCCAGCCACCGTGCCCAACCAAAGATCGCCTTCGTCATCCTCGAAGAGAGTTTGGATGTTGCGTAACGCGTCTGGTCCGTCGGGGCCAAGTGATTCAAAGGCATCGCCGGTTATGCGAAACAATCCTTTGTCACAGGTGGCCAGCCACATGCCGCCTGTTCGGGCTGGATAGAGACTGCGTGGACACCAAGTGGGCAAATCCTTTCCGGATTCATAACGACGTATGCCGGTCGGTGTCGTTTTCACAACGGACTTAACCTGCGCAAGCCAAAGCGCGCCTTGCTTGTCTGCGGCCAAACCGAAGACGACCTTGGGCTCGTCGCCGGCCGCGTGGACTTCCGTTCTTACCCGCGGGCGAAACACACGTATAACGACGCCCCAGAACGTGCCCACCCACACGCCCCCTTCGCGATCGGGCAGCAGCGCCACGGTCGACAAACCGTTCGAGAACACCTGCGCCAGCTCGCCTTCCGCGAGCCTGCCAAAGCCTCCCTCCCAGCCGACCCACACGTTGTCCTTACCATCGGTTGCCAACGCTGTGAATCCAGCGCCACCCGAATGTGCGGCGTTCGTGGCCATCGCCAGAGTCGCCTCACCTGCGCGGGTGATTCTATAAACGCCAACCTCAGCGTCCGAAACCCACACATTTCCGAGATGGTCCGCGGTGATGGCCTGGATGGGACCGAAGTTACCAGTGCGCGTAAAGGTGTTGCCCTGCGCTTTGAACAGACCGCTTTGCGCCCCCACCCACAAACTTCCGTCCGCAACAGGCTTGATAGCGGACACGGCCACGTTGCCCACTTCCTTCATCTGTCGGCAAACGGGTTTTCTCCCTACATCGACCTGGAAGAGGCCCGCTGAAGTCCCCACCCACAAGCGCGAACCGCTGGCCACGAGGGCAAGCACACGCTTGCCCGCAAGCGCGTCTCCTGTGTCTATGGATTCAACGCGCCCTTGGGACAAACGCGCAACGCCTTGACCGTCGTCTAGGCCTAGCCAAAGGGCCCCATCCGCGTCCTTCCACAACGATGTGACAACGTTGCTCCGCAACTCCGGGTGCTGCGAGGAGGTCAGGGTCACAAAATCCCTGCCGTCGTAACGTATCAACCCGCCGTCAGTGCCGGCCCATAGGACACCATCGTCCGTTTGTTCAAGAGCGAACACCTTTTGCGTGCGGTGCCACGAGCTCTGCACAACGAAAGCGTCGCTGGCCGCCGCCGCCTTGGTACCTATGAAGGCGAGAGCCAACGCAAGGGAAAGCCGAGGAAAATACACCTACCGAGCATAACACTGTCTCGGATCTCCGCGCGGCTCAGCATGCGCTCGTATGTTACGTTCCACACGATGACCCGCCCCCCTTGGCTCTACGTTTACGCGGTCGCGCTGGCGGCCTGTGCCACTTCAACTCCGCCGCAGGCACGGACGGCGCTCCCTGCACCGCAGGCGTCATTGCCCGATGCTCGTGCAACCGTGTCGCGGGCGCAGCCGCTGCCCGAACACCCGCGCCCTGATTTCGAACGCGAGCGCTGGGTGAACCTAAATGGTGTTTGGGATTTCGCGCTTGACCCGGCCAATGAAGGTGAAGCGCACGAGTGGTTTCGAGGAGGAGCGGCCTTTGATCGAAGCATCATGGTGCCGTTTTCGTGGGCGGCCCCGCTTTCGGGCGTCGAAGGGCAAGCTGACTATGCTTGGTATCGCAAGCGAATAACGATCCCTGGGGCGTGGGAAGGACAAAGAGTCTTCTTCGTAATCGGCGCCAGCGACTGGCGCACCACGGTGTGGCTCGATGGCCAAAAGCTTGGCGTACACGAGGGCGGCTACACACCCTTCGAGTTTGAGCTGACACAGTTCGGGGCCGGCGAGCATGTGTTGGTGATCCACGTTGACGACGCCCCGCGGGCCTTCAAGCTCGAAGGCAAGCAGGGCTATGGGCAGGCTCGTGGCATTTGGCAAACCCCTTACCTCGAAGCGCGGGGCCCCGTGCCGGTGCAGCGGATCGCGTTCTATCCAGAACCGGCGCACGAACGCGTGCGCTTGCAGGTGCGGTTGCAAGAGGCGACGCGTGAGCCATGCCAAGTGACATTGACCTGCGGTGAACTGCACACGCTGACGTCGGTGCCCGTGGGCGCAAAAGAGGCATCGCTCGTGCTTGATGTACCCAACCCACGGTTGTGGACTCTAGAAGATCCGCATCTATACACCTGCGAAGTGACGAGCGCACCCGAGGGCCGCACTGCAGATGTGGTGAAAACTTACTTTGGTATGCGCACGATCAGCGTGGTCGATTTGCCGACGCAAGGGCACCCTTACGTGGCGCTCAACGGTAAACCCGTTTATCTGCAAATGGTCCTTGATCAGGCGTATCACCCCACGGGCTTTTACACCTTTCCATCGGACGACTTCATTCGCGAAGATGTCGAGCGCACGCGCCGCCTGGGGCTGAACACAATGCGCGTGCACGTGAAGGTGCCCCTGCCGCGCAAGCTTTACTGGGCCGACAAACTAGGGGTCTTGATCATGGCGGATGTGCCGAACGCCTGGGGCGATCCGGACGACGCTATGTTTCGCGATCACGCAACGGCCATGCGGGGCATGATGGAGCGCGACTTTAACCACCCTGCGATCTTTGCGTGGGTGTTGTTTAACGAGACCTGGGGCCTGCTGCACAAGGACGGCGTGCAGAAGGTGTATCGGCCCGCCACGCAGGCGCGTGTGGCAGAGGTGTTCGCGCAAGCCAAGGCCCTGGATCCGACCCGGCTTATCGAGGACAACAGCGCGAACCTGCGCGATCACGTGGTGACGGATCTAAACACGTGGCACGAGTATCTCGCTGGTCCGCGTTGGCAGCGGCACATCGCGGAGGTTGTGGAACAAACGCACCCCGGCTCGCCCTGGAACTTCGTTGCCGGCAAAACGCAAGGCCACCAGCCGCTGCTCAACAGCGAGTTCGGCAACGTGTGGGGCTACGAAGGCAACACGGGTGACTGCGACTGGAGCTGGGATTACCACATGGGGCTCAATGCCTTTCGACGGCATCCGAAGGTGGCGGGTTGGCTTTACACGGAACACCACGACGTGATCAACGAATGGAATGGCTACTATCGTTTTGATCGCACACCGAAAGAGACAGGCCTTGAAGAGCTGATGCCAGGCATGAGCCTGCGCGACCTGCACAGGCCGATTTACATTGTGGTTGGTGAAACGTTGAGTGAGCAGCGCAAGCCGGGTGAGACTGTGCAAGTGCCCTTGTGGGCGTCGTTTTACGAAAGCGAAGCCCGCCACGGCAAGCAGCTTCACTTGCGCACACAACTACACGGATGGGATGCTCTCGCCCGCCACCGTGTGTGGAGCGAATCGACGCGGCCGCTGACGTTTGTGCCGTGGCAGTTTGGCCCGCTGCCCGCCTTGCAAGTGCGTATGCCCGATGAACGGGCGGTGGCGGTGTTCACGGTGGCACTTGAAGATGCGGCCGGCGTGGTGTTGGCGCGCAATTTCACAACGTTCGTCGTGCCCGCTGATGGCAAGGCAAGCCTGCGAGATCGGGATTTGACTGTAAGCACGGTACCCGTGGGCAGCGCTAAGGATGCAAAGTTCTCCCAGGGTCACCACGTGGTGCTGGGGGACAAGAAATTCGCCGGCATTGGCACGGGCTCCGTCACGTACGCGATTCCGCTGCCCAAAGGCGGCGCAATGGCAAACGCAGCCGTGTTCTTGGCTGAGGTATCGACGCGCCCGCCGCTTGGCAAAGACCGTGGCACCAACACAGAGGCGCTGGGCAGCTACATGCGCGGTGCGGGTGCGCACGATCCTTCCTTGAACAAAAACGCTTATCCCATGACGGACCGTTATGTGGATGCAGGGGCGGTGAACGTTTGGATCAACGGTGACTTTCAAGGACGCTTCGATCTGCCAGACGATCCAGCGGATCACAGAGGCATCCTCTCGTGGCACTTTCAACCAGGCGAGAAGCGGTTGTGGGACGCCGGCACGTACGGTTACCGCTTGGAAGTGCCGCTGACGGCGAAGGCCTTGGCGAGCGGCAAGGCCGCGGGCACATTCGAGGTTCGACTTGAGGTGGCCGACCAGCGACCTACGGGGCTAGCGGTTTACGGTGCCAGCTTCGGCCGCTATCCGTTGGATCCTTCGATCGTGATGCAGCGAACAACACAGGTTGCAAAGTAGGAGGTGGGGTTGACCTTGGAACGGCAGCCATGCCACGGGTACGTTCGGCCCAGACAGCGTGGGCCACGGGTGATGCCAAGCCTGCTAGGGCGCGGGCGGCATGCCAATGAACCGCGTGAAGAATTGGATCTCAATGCACCCTAAAGGTGTTTCCGCCGCTGCAAAGCGGACGTGGTTGATGCCTTGAAACTCAAGCCCTGTGATCACCGCCAACGGCTTCAACATCGCCCCCGCCACTTTAAGATTTCCCTTGCTTGAAGGTACGTCGCATTCGGTGAAGGTATCGCCCCCCGCGTGGTGATTGATGGGGACAATGGTGTGAACTTGTGAATTGGCGTTGGGCTTGTCCCAGGTGATGTCTAGCTGTTCAGGCGACTCGCTCGATCCCTTCAGTTTACCCTTGAGCCCCACAAGCTCCGCTGGCACCGTGATGGCCGGGAAGGAGACGGTGACTCCCGACCACGAGAAGCGGCCTGAAAATGCTTGGCCCGGTAGGATTATCTCGCCATCGATCTCCCCTCGCTCGGAACCTGCCAGGAACGTTTGTTCTTGCCCGTTGGCGACAAGCACAAGCTTGGCGTCTTTGGGGCGTTTCGGCATAAACGGTGTGGGCTGCGGGGACTGTTGGTGAAAGCGACAATCGCTGTCCTGCACTTTCCAGCTTCCGAGGCCTGGGTTCTTTTCAGTGAAGACCGATGACGAGGCGTAAAGCTTGCCTTGGACCGTCTGCACCTCAATGGCCCCCAAACGGTTGGGCAATGCACACCTCGCGCCCACAACGGCGGTGTACTGGCTTGCGTCGGTATCACCGCTGGCGTCCTGTTTAGGCGGGCTTGAGTCGCCCGATTGCGCGTCCGAGATCTTGGAGGAATCTGTGGCGGCGTCGGAAACGGCGCCGGCGTCACGTTTCTCCCCGATGTCGTTGGAATCCTCGGTGCATGCCCCACATGCCAACAAACACAGGCACGTGATACGAAAATTGATCATGAACTTCATCTGTTGAGCCCGAAGCAAAACATGTGCCTGGCGAAAAGCGTGGCACACGCCGCCGAAGGTCCCACAGACGGCCACTTGTCGCCTCACATTTCTGAGGTGACGGTGGCAGTTATGCCCGAGCGTCCTGTTTTTTCAGTCCGAGGCAGGCTCGATGAGCAGCGTTGGCTGGCATCCCAGCTCTGCATCCAATCGTGATTCAGCTTTACCCTAGCTGCGTCAGCGGCCCCTTACCGGGATCGTTGGTGCCAAACGTATCAACATCCATCCCGAAGGCCCTGCAAATCGAGGTCAACAAACGATTGTGAACCACCCATTGAGCAGACTGTGCTGGACTGCCCATGCCCCTCGGCTGGGGCAACTTGATGGTGCGACCCGTTTTGAACGCGAAATTGGATCCACCGGCAAGCCACAACGGAAACCGCCAGTGCAAGTGCGGGGACAGTTCCAAGGATTGCCCCGTGGTGGTGTCCGAGCCAAAGAGAATAAGGGTGTTGTCGAGCAACGTGCCGTTGCCCTCTTTGATCGAATCCATCTTCGTGAGCAAATGCAACCACCGATCGGCGTACCACCGATCGATCTTCTTATGGTTGTCGAGCACAGTTTGTGCGCCTTTGGTGTCGCCAACCGCGTGTGTCACGTCGTGATGATTGAGCCCAGGGATCTCCTCCAGGCCACCGTCGCAAAAGCCTAGTTGAAGCGAGGCGACGCGGGTGAGGTCACACGCAAATGCAGCTGTAATGACATCCATTTGTGCTTCAACCTGCCCTGACAAGCCGGCCCCCGAAGGTGCATTCGGCTTGGTGCAGGCCGCCCCAGGGCTGCCGCCGCCAGATTGGGATAGGCGGGCCTCAAGCATGCGAATGCCATCCAAGTGGGCGGCAACCTTTTCTTGATCGTCCTTGCCCGCGACGCCCTTTAGGCGATCGAGATCGCCTTTGACAAAGTCAATGACGCTTTGGCTTTGTTTGCGCGCACGATCGATGGCGGTTGTGTCAATGGGCGTGCCTGCGCTCGGGGGAGTCCAGTCTTTGAAAACCATATCGAACGCCGACGCGGGACTGTTTTGCGCATTGACCGGCGTTTGCGCTTTTGAGAAGAAGCACGCGTTATGTGGCACAGGAGACGGGGCGTTCACGCCCAAGGCCAGGTGACGAAACTTGGTTTTCGTCTGTGCGTAGACGAAGTCCGCAACCGCATGGTCAACAGACGGGCCCGTGGAAAACCCATCTTTCTTCGACCCAGTAAAAACCATCGATTGGCCCGAAGCGTGTTCGTTGTCGTCGTTCTTGAAGAACCACTGCGCGCCATAGACCATGAGGCCATCGGGGTAAAGCAATTTGCTCTTGTAAGGCTGGAGCACCGACATCGTTTCGCCAAGCGTGAAGTCGGAACCGTTCACTGTGGGCCAAAACGAGTTCTCCAAGTAGCCCATGGGTGAAAACACAACCAAGAGCCGCTTTGGCGCGCCCTCAGCGCGGACAGCGTGAGGTAAAAACGGTGCCAATCGGCTGGCCGCACCAGCAGCACCGAGGGCAGCGACAAACTTTCGACGAGAAATTCCGTTGAGGTACATCTTCATTCCCCTTTTCGATATCGAAATGCATCGCTCGTGACGAGGGTCAAAATGGCGTCTCGAAGATTGCCCTTGCCGTCGGCAAGAACGCTTTGCAGCTTCCGTGCAGCACACGCATCCGCGTCGTCTGGTTCGCGTGCAAGTGAGAAGCGTACAAGTTGAGTTGCCATGCAGCGTCTGACTTCTGGCATGGTCGCCAACGTCTTCAAAAGCTCTTGTGTGTCAGAGAATTTGTATTCGTTCTCGAGACCTAAAATCTCGCCGGACGAATCCACTTGCGAACCATCGCCATTCTTTTCTTTTAGCCTTCCTACGCCATCGTAGCGTTCAAGGCCAAAGCCGATGGGGTCCATCAGCTCGTGACAGGGACGGCATGTGTCGTTGTCCTGATGCGCTCGCAGCAGCTGTTGTGGCGACATTTGACTCGCATTGGGGGGTGCCTCAAATTTCACAGCCACATTGGGCGGTGGGATTGTCATGCACAACAGTTCGCGACGGACAAGATTGCCGCGAACCACCGCACCATAAATTGTGGGCACGTGCGGATGACTTGCTTGCACACCAGCCAGGCTCAACAGGCCCAGACGTGAGCCGTCGGAGATCACCGCGCGTCCGTCACCATCAGGCGAAAGCGAAGGGCCGTAGATTTTGGTTAAGGGGCCGGCGGGAAAAACGTATGGCGCCGAGAACAGCTCTTCCACCGTACCGCTGCCCTTGTTCATCACGTAATCCACGAACTTTCTCGGCTCGTCCAGCATCGCCTGTCGCATCGAATCGTCGAACGTGGCCGCATCGCCGCCCGATTTGGTGACAAATCCGCTGCGCGTGAGTGAGGGCAAGCCCAGTAGCTCTGTGGCAAACGTGATAGAGGCTTCGTTAAAGCGGGGCGAATTCATCAGGCGCATGGCCTCTGATCGAAGGCCTTGCGCGGTTGAAAGCTTTTTGTCCTTGGCAGCCGCAAGCAATTGACTGTCAGGTAAAGTGGCCGTGAGCGTAAACGAAAGGCGTGCCGCAACCTCATAGTCGGTCAGCGGTACGATGCCTTTGCCATCGCCTTGGCCGCGCTCAACCAGGTACAAGAAGCTCGGCGATTGCAGGATGGCCTGCAAAACCAAACGAATGCCGTCGGTGAAGCTCTGCGCTTTTCCAAGCTTGTAGAGCTCGCGAAGCCTGCTTTGCTCGGTCGATTCGATCGGCCTACGAAAGGCACGCGTGGCAAAGTTGTCGATGAAGCGGTTTGCGCATGCATCCTCGGTTTGCGTGCGGGGATCGCAATCGATGAGCTTGTTGACATCGGCCGTGGCTTTGGCAGCCAATGCCTCTGCCGCCGAAGCGTACTGTGCGATGTCCACATCTTGTGGATTCAGCGTCGTATTGGTGGCGAATGGCCCCGTGGTGGAATCGAACAAGAACCCTTTTGTATCCGGTGCAACGCCAAGCAGGTCGGTGACCGCGTTCTTGTATTGTGTGGTGGAAAGACGTCGCCACTTGCTCGGACCAACGTTCGGTTGATCTGAGCACGCCTCGGCAACTTCAGGCGGCAGGCTGCCCCCGCCCTCACCGCCCTCGCCATCGTCTTGACCACCATTTCCCGAACCCGGACCGGACACCGAGCCAGAACACGCGGCAGCCAGTGCCGACACCCATAGTATGTACCGAGGTTGAAACTGCATTCGATCTTCCTCTAATTAGGGTTTCGATTGGATTGCGAGCCACGCGGCGGCGTAGCGCTTGCCAAATTCGCGTTCTGAACTCGAGCTGTAATGAGCGTCGCCGGGCACCTTCTTTGTCAGGCCCACGCACGAGGCGATGCCGAACCGGGCATCCTCCTGCTTTATGAGATTCAATGCGCCGTTGACGTTACCATCGGCCGTGATGCCCACCTGGCCTGCCACCATGGGCAGCAAAGGATCCGCAACCTTGGCGCGAATGGCGGCCAAGATGGCTTTGAGTCGATCGGCGTAGGTGCGCGAAGCCATCCCGCCATTTGCCTCACCCTGGTGCCAGAGGAACCCTCGCACAACACCCTTCTTCATTGCCTCCTCGAGGTAGGGCAACATGAACTGGTAATTCTCACCTTTGCCAGGTTCCCAGCTTTCGATGGCCGAACCGCTGACGGCGGCGTTCACAATGTAGATGTTGACGGCCGCGTCTGAAGTGCTGGCCAGAACATCCATGGCGAACGTTCGGCTGGGGCTCAAGCTGTCTTCCCCCAGGGGAGAAAAATAGTTGGTCGGTGTGAATTTAACGTAGGGGTTGATGTTCGAGCCTTCGGCCCCAGGCACCCAGACTTTGTCCCGGCTCAATTTCCAAACCCGCGCGGGCGCCGACTGATCCTCCTTCTCCATGGGAGATGACCCCGCCATATTCGACTGCCCCAACAGCAAGAACACCCAATTCTTCGACTTCGGATCGTTGTTGATCGCGCCACCATCGGGTGAGCTTCCGCCGACGCCCGCATCGGGAACGCTGCCGGCGTTGCCGCCGGAGGATGTGCCGCTGCCGCCGGAGGATGTGCCGTTGCCACCGGCTGGTGTGCCGCCTTTGCCAGCGCTTGAGGCCGCGCTGCCGCCCGTGGCGTTCCCCCCTTTTCCGCCTTGCTCACTCGAGCCACCGGAACCAAAGCCACCCTCGCCGCCTTGCCCACCTTCTCCCGTCTGACCACCTTCTTCACAGTCGCCACTACAGGACTCCGTTGACGAAGCGCACGCCCAAAGCCCAACCAGCCCGCCCCAGATAACCACTGTTAACAATACACGAAGTGCATTCTTTCGGAAGCGCATGAACATCCTTGCTGCCGCCACAGGCGAAAATGGATCGCGATGAGCACGTATAGAATGTAACGAGTGTTGAGCTAAGTCATCCGAGGCGACGGCGTCCTTTTGCTGCGGGAAATGACTAGCTCTGCAGGCAAAAACGGCGTTACAACCCGGGCAGGGGCCCGTTCGAAAACTGTGGATCGCCAAACGTTTTGGTTGGCACATCCATCGCGTTGGCCAAGGAGATCAACAAGCCACTGTGTGGTTTGCCCTGGGCATGCAGGGTTCGACCTGTTCGTATGGCGCCGGCGCCGCCTCCCGCCAGCACCACAGGATAGTCTCGTCGCGCATGGGTGCTGCCATTGGACTGCTCCTTTAGCCACACAACAACGCTATTGTCGAGAAGGGTCTTATCGCCCTCTTTGACGCCATCCATGCGAGACAACAAATACGCAAACTGGGCGGCCACCCAGCGTTCGATCTCGGCCACCTTCTTAAAGCCGTCGACGCTACCATCGTGGGCAATGCCTGCGTGGTACGGCACATCCAAGCCCGGGTAGTCGATGAAGCCATGCTGCGTGTGGCTATTGTCGAGATCAACGGTCACGACACGCGTGGCGTCACACGCCAAAGCCGCCACAGTCAAATCCATGAAGGTGCGAATGGTTGTTGGGTAATCCATATCCTTGGCCACGGCGGGCGCTTTACAGGCCGCGGGCAAGACCAATTGCGTGCGAAGCCGCACATCGTTCACGGCTTCGAAATGTGCATCAAGCTTTTGTTGGTCGGCGGCACCCAATTGGCATCGCAACCGCTTCATCCGATTCGCGACCACGTCCATCACGGCAGCGCGCTCGCGACGCTGTTTGGTGAGCTCAGACGCACCGATGGCCAGATCCCCAAACAAACGGTCGACCGCCGCTTTGGGGTTCTCGTCCGAAACGATGGGCTGGTTGAAGCCGCGGCTATGCAACCGCGATCCGCCACCGAGATGCCATGACGCAAGCTTGGTCTGGCGCCCCACGGCGTTGGCAATGTGCTGATCAATGGAGATGCCAGCGATCACATAATCGGTTCCCTGAGGAACGGCTTGCCAGCCCGTAAGCAGGTTGCGGTAATCGGGATCATGGTCTGGAGGCACAGGCGCTTTGTGCGCCGACTCGGCGTCGATGCCGCGCATCACCACAAGCTTGCTGGCGTGTGGCGCCAGAGGCTCAAGAATGCGGCTACCCGTGACGCCCGTCGTTGGCCAAAAGTGCTGCATCGACGTTCCGTTGGCACTGGTCACAATGACAAGCCGTTTTGGAAACGCGGCGGCGGCCCTCGCGCTTTGGCATAAAGCGCCGAGCGGCAAGGCCATGGTCGACAACCCAGCCATGCGTAGAAGATCGCGGCGAACGATTGGCTGACTCATCGGCACTGCCCCTTTGGTGCTTGTATGAAGCGAAATGCATCGGAGGTGGAGAGACCACGAAACAGACCGCGCATGTCACCACTACGTGCGAAGGCATCTATGAAAGCGCGCAGCGGCATCTCATCCGATGGATCCTCCCCCGAGCGTCCGAGCGCAAAGCGAAACCAGGATGAAGCCACGCACGCCTGCACATCCTTGCTCATGCTGAGGCGTTCAGCCAACTGACGCACACCATTGACCTTGCCATTTACATCCGTGGCCACAAGCTCGCCTTGATCGTCCGTGCCATCAGAACCAGCCGGCCGATACCGGCCCAAGCTGTCATAACGGTCAAAAATCAAACCGATGGGATCCATCAGGCGGTGGCAGCCAGCGCAGAAGGGATCTGCCGCGTGTTGCTCCACCCTTTGCCGCGTTGTCGACCCTTCTTTGACCTCAGGGGCTTTGGTGTTTGCCTCGGGTGGTGGTGGCGGCATCTCTTGGCACAGCAACCGCTGGCGCACGTATTTGCCCCGAATCACCGGGCGAATCGAACCGTCGGGGTTGGAAGTGTTGCCGAGAAAGACAGGCATCGTCAGCAGGCCGGCACGTTGGTTGGGATCAAGCGCCGTGCGCTTCAAGGTGTCACCTTCGAGGCCGTCCACGCCATAGATCGCCGCCAGTGGCTCGTTCAGGAACGAATAGGGAGCCTTGAGCAGCGTTGCCAATTGACCGTCACCGTCAAAAACAACGGATTGTATGAAGGCCTTGATCTCAGGAATGATAAACGGTCTGACCTCACCATAAGCAGGGTTGTTGTAAAGCTCCATGGTGTGATCGAAATCGAGCCACTGCGCGAAGTAATTCATCAGGGTTTCGCGCGTGTGTGGCATCGCGAGTATGCGATTCACTTGCTTCGTGATGCCCTCCACCGTTCGCAGCTCGCCACGCGCCGCGGCCGCAAACAGTTCGCTGTCTGGCATCGAGGACCAAAACGCATACGACAGTCGCGACGCCACTTCGTAATCGGTCAATGGCGTCTTGCTGGCCGTGGTCGCGCGAGGTTCATCGCCCACCTCGAAGTGATAGAGAAACTCGGGACTTTGCAGGAAAGCCGTCAGCACGACGCGCGTGGCCTCCCTGTATGACGCCTCAGGCGCGGCACGCGCTGCCTTGTACAAAGCCATGAATTCGGTCGTGTCGAGGTCGGTTAAAGGACGCCGCAAGGCGCGCTGGCCCACGCGCACCACGAAGTCCTTCGCACACGCGTCTTCCGTCTTTGCAAAATCGCACGTAGACAGGCTTTCGAAACGATGAGTCACGCTGTCTTCGGCAAACACCTCTGCCGCCGCCAGATAGTCAAAGGCGATGGCGGCGCTCGTGGGTAGGTTGCGGTTGTTCTCGAAAACCCATGCTCGCCCGTCGGGGGCGAAGCCTTCGGTGGGGTAAAGCAGGTACTCCGGTGTACCCAGCAGATCAACAATGGTATTCCGGTACTCGCGGATGGTCAGCCGGCGTAAGTTGCCCGCGATCCCATCGTCGAATGGTTGGCCCGGAACCTCTGGCACGGGGGGCGTTTGCGAGCGACCGCCCGCGGCCGAAGGCGATGTTCCAGCGGCGCCTCCGGAGGCGCCCGCGGCCGGATCAGACTCGCCCTCATTAAGCGCTTCACCATGGTCGCTCACGCGCCCCATGCACCCGACGGGCAGCACACAGAACAACAAACCCAGAACCACAGGCTGTCGGGCTTTCATATGGGTACCTCGAAACGTCGAGCGCAGGCCGCCGTCTCGTCTCAAAGCGTATCGCTTCGTCTTCTTGGCAACGTCGTTGGATAAGACACGCAAGGCTGCGCAGATTGCTTAGCGCAGTGAGCAACCGAGGCATCACCACTTCAACCGCCACGCCTAGCGCTTGCAACAAAGGCGCCAAACGCGTACACACGTCAGATGGCAAGTCTGTTTCGCCGAAAATGCCGCGTGAACCTTTCAATCGGCGCCCTTATGGCTGCGATTCTCCTAAAAAGCGCAACAACCGGACTTGCAGCCGAATTTGCCACGGCCACCGTGAAAGTGGACACGACGCAAAGGTTCCAAACGATCGAGGGGTTCGGAGTCAACTTCAATGGCGTGTATTATCGCCAAGCACAAAAGCGGTTGCTTGACCTGCTGATCGACGATCTGGGTGCGTCGATCGTTCGCTTCGATCCGTTCGGGCAAAGCGACTGGGAAATTCAGAACGACGACGGGGATCCGCACCACATCAACTGGTCAGTGTTCGATGATCGCTTTTCAACGGCCGCATTCGAGGCCTCTTGGGCGGCCATGCGTGCCTTCAATCAACGGGGCATCCGGGTGCTATTGAACGTCAGCGGCACAGTGCCCGCCTGGATGTTGGACGACAAGGGCAAGCCTTTGGTGCCTGGCACGTGTCGCAAAGAGCCGAACCCAGTGCACCTCTTCACCAACCGTCCTTCGCATCTGCGTAGCGATATGTATGCCGAGTTCGCCGAAACCGTTGTGGCATTGGCGTCCTACGCGCGGAACAAAGCAAAGGTGCGCTTTGAATGGTTCGGCCCCCTAAACGAAACAAACTGTTATCCGATTGAGGGACCACGCGTGGATCCTGATGAAGCGCCACGCCTCATGAAAGAGGTGCTGACCGCTCTCGATCGTGAGGGATTGGCAGATGTGAACGTCGTGTTCGCTGACCAGGCGGGGGCCGGTTCAGACTATTTTTCGCCGATCTTTTCTGAGCCAGATCTGATGAAACGGGTGGCGCGTTTTACACTACACCAGTACGGCCAGTTGGCCGAGGGCTACGCCGATCACTTCAAGCGTATCGGCGCCAGCGCCTTCCGTGATGTACCCATCTGGATTAGCGAGTACGGCGACCTGAACGACAAAGATCGCTCAGCCGCCAACGAGTGGACAAGCTTTTGTATCAAGGGTACCCAACGCATCCTCGATCTATTGGGAATGGGCGCCACAGCCGGCCTTTGGTGGGATGCCTTCGATAATTATCATGATCACGACAAGCAGATGACTTTCTACGGCCTGGTGGCCAACGAGAATCACGTCTATGCGCCCAAGAAGAGGTTCTACGCCCAACGCCAACTCTATCGCTTTGTTCGCCCGGGAGCCCAGCGCGTGGCCTCCACCAGTGACAACGCCGACCTCACGGTGCAAACCTTCGTTCACAAAGGTAGGGTCACTGTGGTAGGCGTCGCCAACAACGCTATGACTGTTGAGGTCCCACTCGGAAGGCGATTGCTAAGTGGGCAATGGAACCTCACGGTCACAACGCCCAGCCGCAACGGTGAGCGGGCCGACAAGCAATTGAGGCGCGATGACGAGGCGTTCAGGATCACTTTGGACGAACCATCTGTGTTCACACTCTCTCAGCGTTAGTTTGAGCGCTTGCCACAAAAGCCAAACGGGGCCCGTGAAGACCCCGCTGGTTTTGTGAAACAACCCTTTATGTTTTTACGACTAAGTCGTCGATGCAGGTGCAACCGCCATAGGATTTGATCTCAACTTTGATCAGATTGTCCCAGTTGAGGGTGGTGGGAACCACGCCATTTAAGTAGACAGTGGTGGTGCGGGGTGTGGTGCTGCCACGTACGTAGCCGGTGATCTTCACGCCGCGCCCGTTGCCGCTGCCGTACTGATCGTTAATGTTGAGGCTCTTAACTGAAAAGGGCTCTCCTGTGTTCTTCGTAATCACAATGTGATCGACGTTGGCGGTGCAAAGACGCTTGCTGTTCGCGCTGTTTTCTACGCCGACGATGCCCGTTGCGTAGCCGCTCACCGTATCTTGAAACTCGAAGTTGTAGGCTGTCGTCCAGATGTCCGACTTACTAAACGTTTTGTTTCCTATGCTTTCACCCTCAAAGTTCAGCGTTCGTTCAACATAGTCTTGGTTAACAGTGCTGTTGTAGTTCCGGTTGACATACGTGGTGAGCACGGAGTTCCAAGTCGTCGTGTACGGGCCGTAGGCGTAATCTGAGCGGCCGCAGTTTCTATAAGACTCGTGTTCCCCGTCGCCAACACCCATGCGGTAACAAAGCGCGTCTGCAACACCCGAGAAGAAGCGTGAGTCATCAGGCCGGTAACCCGTCCATGCGGTGTAGGGGTTCGACGAGCTGGCGCCGAGCCGGCCTGGAATGCTCGCCTTGAAGCCATCACCCTTTACATAGAAGGCTTTCGGAGGATTTTGCGTCAACATGTTGCCCATGAACACGCCTTCCATGATGGCAGCATCGCTGCCCGCTTGGTACGGCATGCTCATGCCCACTGAAGGCATCACATTCGGATCGCCGTTGATGAAGATGGGCACGTGGTTACCCGTGCTGTTCATGTGCGCCATCATGCAAGCGCTGATACGCTCTTGGCACGCCGTATCGCACGCTCCGCCTTTCCAACCCGTGCCAATGCCCAGCTTTCCGTGATACCGGTACCAGGTGCCGTTTTGGTCTTGCTTGTCGATGTAGTCGCCGTTAGACAGCGCGCATTTCGCCATGTACTCAACGGTCGAGCGACCACCGTTCGAGGTCATCAAGCCATTGGAGGCCATCAAGCCGTTGATGGTTGAAAGGCCGTTGATGGTTGAAAGGCCATTGGCCGTCATCAAACCGTTCGAGGCCACCAGGCCATTGATGGCCGATAGACCATTGATCGCTGACAGGCCGTTCTCAGACGTAATCCCCTGTGTAACGGGGTCGTCTTGCAGCAGAGATGTACCCTCGTTCCCTGCCGCGCCGCACCCGACAACGCCTCCCACCACCAAGAATCCAAGTGAATGCCAAAGCGCTCGCGTCGTCATTTGATTTCTCCTTCGGAAACCCGGCCAGCTCAGTGAGCCCCGTCGGCTTTGCGTCGCGCGGTCGCCCGCGGTTTGCCGTTTTTCGGGAAAATTCCCTTGTTCTTCCCTTATGCAGGGGCCGTGCCAGACATGGCCGAGTCACGGCGGCCGCGATTCCGTTGAGATTTGACTCACGAGTTGCGTTGTCACTGTTGTGCGGGACACAACACCTGTTGCGCGAGCGGCGACAAGTGCCCCGATGCCGCTCACCGAGCCTCCGCTCAAGCTGGGCTATCACTTGACCGAGCCTCGCCCCCGCGCCCGGCGTCGGCCAACTGCCAAACCCCGGAGGCACATTCGACGCATCGGCGCAACTCGGCGCCCTCCTTCACGGCGTCTCCGCGCTCGCGCTTGGTCGAGCGGACGACGCTCTTTACATCGGGCTCTACGCCCTTTCCAACGTAGTTGGCGACTTCGCCACGCGGGGCAACCGGATTGTAAATGTTGAACCGGCGCCGGGCTCGCTGTCCACGGTGATGGTGCCGCCGTGGTCAACGATCGCTTTGTTGGCAATGTAGAGGCCAAGACCAAATCCACCATAATGATTGGTGGATACAGCGCGCTCGAAACGCCCGAAGATCCGCTTAGAGTCTTCGGCACCAATGCCGATGCCCTCGTCTTGCACGCCAATGACAACGCTTGCACCGTCGGCTTCACACGCGATCTGGATGCGCACAGGCCTGCCGGCACCATACTTGATGGCATTTGAGAGTACGTTCGTAATAGCCTGATCCATTCGCGAACGTTCCCAGTGCACTGTGATTGGATTATCCATCGTTAGTAAGATCTTCGTACCGACTTTAAGCGCCGTTTCGTCAAGGCGCTCAACCACCTCGCGCATGAGCACGGCGAGATCAAAATCTTCAGGCGATTCAAGGCCCTTTTCTTCATCAAAAATTGAGAAAGTCAGAAGACTATCGATGAGGCTTGTCAAGCGGCCCACCTGACGAACAGCTTTGGAAACACGATCATTGACGCGCTTTAGGCCCTCTTGTTGCCCTAGCACCGGATCGCGCTGCAACGCAGACAACTGCAGTTGCAAGGCCGTCAAGGGGGTACGGAACTCGTGTGCGGCGATTGACAGAAACTCGTCGCGCGCCCGGATGGCGGCACGCAAATCGTCTTCCAGTTGCTTACTTTCGGTAATGTTCTGAAAATTGGCCGCGCGGTAGATGGCTGTGCCTTCCTTGTCTTTGAACACCACCACGTCGGCTAAGCAGGCGAAGTGGCTGCCATCCTTTCTGATGTTTTCAGACTCGAACTGATAGTGTTCAGGATCGCCGGGGCCGCCCCCCACTTCGAGTTTCTTCCGAGTCGGCGGTGTGAGGACATCAAAAAGATTGGTGCCGATAAGCTCTTCCACCCCATAACCGTGCATTCGCGCGAAAGCAGCGTTCAGCGCCACAACTTCACCCGTATCGAACCTCGTCATCACAATCCCCCAACCCGCATGTTGAAAAAGCTGCTCCCAGCGAACGAGCGCCTCGTCCATTCTCGAACGCTCGCTGATGTCCTCGACAAGCCCCACAAATCCCTGATAGACGCCAGGCTGAACTTCAAAGGGCAGGTACGTAGCGCGGATGACTCGCTCGCCGCCCGCCTGGTATTCCACCCGCTGCTCGAAGGTGACGGACCGACCGGACAGCGCTTCGTTTACGTAGTCTTGCAGCCGACTGAACGCTTGCTGCCCCAGCACTTCTTGCATCGACTTGCCCACGATCTCTGACTTGCCAATGCCAAACCACTTTTCATAGGTGGCGTTAACGAAGCGATACCTCAAGTCGTCCCCAATCAAGCAAACAAGCACAGGCAGAGAATCGCTGACGGCTGTCAACCGGCGGCGCGCTGTTTCCAAGAGATGCAAAGCTTGCCATTGATGGGCAACGAGGGCCGCACGGCTTGCCAATTCTTCCAGCAGCGCCAGATCGTCAGCGTTCAAAGCGGCGCGTGTACCCGTGTTCCGGCGAGCCACACTGATCACCCCCAGCACCTGGTCTTGTGTGCGAAGGGGCACTACCATAATGCTGTGAACCCCGAGACTTGTGGCCACCTGCCTGTGAGACAAAGGCGCAAGACGAAGTGCCGCAGAATCTGCGGTCAGATCAGTCAAGACCAGCGACCTCATGCCATCAATCACCTCGCGGCCAATCGACTGGTCGGCCCCCACGGCGGGCAGCTGATCTAATATCGCTCGGTAGTGTTCGTCGACGTCCCATTTGCCTACGGGCGCCTCGAACCTGGTGCCGTCTGAAGAGCGAAGCCGGATGACACAGAAGTCGCGCAACAGTTCAGCGACGTGGCGAGCGATCACTTGAAATGGTTTCTGTCCCTCGCTCATCGCTTGCGAAAATTCCTTTGAGGCCTCTGAAAGGATTCTCAGCCTTGCGATCGCTCGTTTTTCATCGGTTACATCGCGCGCCCGAAGCCAGATTAGCGAATCAACCTTTGACAAAACGATGGCGTACCACCGTTGAGATGGCTCGTCGAAGGTGTCGAGGGATTGGTTTTCGTCTGAGGCTACAATGCGGGCAAAGGCGTCTAAAAGAGCTTCGTCTTGTGCAAGTCGTAGCCATGACCGCAGGCTTTGGTTCACCAGGGACGTCCCATGGACACCGAGAAACTCGCCAAGGGCCGTGTTTACGAACACCGCCCGACCGTCCGTCTCAAAACACGCCACCAGCTCCGACATTGAATTGAGGAATCGAAGGACCCCGTCCGACCATCTCGGATCCCCAGCTGAAACCATGATGTCCACTCCTGCCCTCCTCCGCCATCGTATACGCACAGCCGCGAGGAGCCAAACGGCGGGCCAATTGTCGCGCCCCTTTGGCGATAGCGTCCCGGTGGCTCAGCGGGGCTCGCAAGATTGTTTTGGGTCCATCAACAACGTCATTTTGCCTCGGCCTACAGGCGAGGCGGCGCGTTAATGGTTCGCTACAATTTGGCGAAGAGAGAGGGCACGGCCTTCCAGCGTTATCCCCTAGCGCCTAAAACGCGCCGCCATGGTAAAAGCTGCACAGCATGACGAGCGGTGAGCTGCTTTCCCTGTTGCCCCTGTTTCTTGCTGCACTGGTGCCCACGAGCCTTTTCATTGCGGCGTTCATGGTGTCACGTCAGCAAAATCGCTTTTTGACGGTCGCCATGGTCACCACGACCGCCACCGCAGGGGTCACCTACCTTGCCGTCGCGCTTCGGCCCGTGCTGTCATGGCTGGGGTTCGACGCCCGCACGCGCGCGACTGCGTCCGTTATGAACGACGTGCTTCAGCTCGACTTGGTTTCAAGTGCGATGTTTGTGCTGGTCTCCACGCTTGCCCTTGTGGTTGTTCGCTATTCGCGCACCTACCTGGCAGGCCAGCGTGAGCTTGATCGGTTTGCTCGTTCCTTGTTGCTCACAGTGGCATCAGTAAGCGTGCTTGTGACGTCGAACCACCTGGCCGTGCTCGTGGTGGCTTGGTTTGCCACGGACGTCGGGCTGCATTCGCTGCTCACGTTCTTCCGGACACGGCGCCAAGCCATAATCGTGGCCCACAAGAAATTTCTGTTGAGCCGGCTCGCCGACGCCTGCTTCGTCTCCTCAATTTTGATCATCGGCGGCGCCTTCGGATCGCTGCGCATCGATGTTGTCAACGATTTGGCGCGTTCGAGCGCAACGCTGCCTCCCACGCTGCATCTTGCGACCTGCCTGCTCGTTTTCGGTGTTCTGCTGAAGACCGCACAGATTCCATTTCACGGTTGGATGCAGGCTGTGATGGAGGCGCCCACGCCGGTGTCGGCGCTGTTGCATGCGGGGGTCGTTAACATCGGAGGGTTCGTGATGATCCGCTTGTCTCCGCTGATGGCACACGCCTACGTGGCACAAAGCATCCTTTTGGGCGTGGGTCTGTTCACCACGATCACGGCGGCGTTGGTGATGACCACACGTGTGGCCATCAAGGGTGTCCTTGCCTGGTCCACGATTGGGCAGATGGGTTTCATGCTTGTTCAATGCGGGCTGGGCGCGTGGCATCTGGCGCTTTTGCACCTATTGGCACATTCGGTTTACAAGGCTCATACATTCTTGAGTTCCGGTTCGATCGTGCAACAGTGGCGGGCAAGCCACATTCTGCACCATCCCCGCATGCGAATATGGCACCTCTTTGCTGCCACGATCTTGGTCTGCATTCCGGCCGCCCCCTTCTATTTTGAAACAGTGCTACCCGTGGAGCGCCTTCCCGAAGCCATGGGCCCACTTGTGCTTTTGCTGGGTCTAAGCTTCGCACCCATGTTCGGGCGCGCCATCGCCGGCGGAAGACGCACCTTCAGCATCGCCGCCCTATTCACGTTGGGCGCCTCGGCTGCCTATTTCGGCTGGCACATCCTGTTTGAGTCTTTGGCTCCGCAAATCAACGCGGGAATGGAGGCATCGACCACGAAATGGACCATTGTCGTCTGCGGGCTGCTTGCCCTTTATGTGGCTCAATCACTTTTGCAAACCCGCCCGAACGGATGGTTCTCGCGCTGGCTGCAACCGCATCTGGTGAGCGGCCTTTACATTGATGACTGGTTCACGCGTGTGACGTTTCGATTGTGGCCTCCCGGCTTGCGACAATGAATACCGAACTTCACGAAGCCGTAGAGCGCGCGTGCGCAAGCATCGCCCCATCGTGGCCCCTTGACCGATTTATCGCCGTCAATCCGTTTTGGCCGCGTACACATAAACCGTTGCAAGAAGTGGCCGGGGATCTTGCCGCACTTTCGGGCGGGCGCTTGTTGATGCCTCGCGCCTGGTATGCCGAGGAGTGGCGCGCAGGAAGGCTTCGCTCGGAGCATCTACGCGAAGCCATCGAAGAAAGCGGTGCGAAGATCACCGAGGAAGATGTTTTGGCCAGCTTCTGGATCCGCGAGCCTACGTCGCACCGGCGCCCCCTGGTGGTCGACGTGCTTGAGACTTTGCGGCGCAGCGAACACGAGCTTTCGTGGCGTGACTTCGTCATGGAACGAGTCAGCCGGCTGTGTGCGTCCTATTTTGATGACGGTCAAGCGCAAGTAAGTGTGCCTCGATCCAATGGTCTTTACGCCACATGGCTGAACCAAGCCAAGCATGATCACATGCCGGCGCTCTTCATGGATCTGCATGGGTATCGAACGGCGCTTGACTCTTTACCCAAGCAACCTGACGAAATGTTGGAGCTCGGCTTTGCGGAGCTCGGGGTTTCCTTCAAGGAGCGCGAACGGTATTTTTCAGCACTTCTGCTTGACGTCAATGGCTGGGCCTCATGGTGTGCCTACCTACGCTGGAGCGCTCGGATCGCTGGCAGCGACGATGTTCATATCCGAGAGCTTTTGGCGATTCGGCTGGCCTGGGAGTGGCTGTTGCTCAAGTCGAGTGACGAAGCGATCGCGGCAGAATGGCGATTTGCGATGGCAAGTTGGCCTGCCATCGACCGCGCGGCGCAGCTGGCGCGTTCCGAAGATTGGATTCTTCAGCGCGCGCTTGAGCTGGCATGGCTATCGCGTGTGCGGCCGGGCCTGCTGCAAGGCCTCAGTGCGCAACGACCTGCGACACGGCCCAGGTTGCAAGCGGCATTTTGCATTGACGTACGCTCGGAGGTGTTCAGACGTGCGTTGGAAGCCGAGGCGGAAGACATACAAACCTTCGGAGCCGCCGGATTTTTCGGCCTGCCCATCGAATACTTGCAGATCGGCGCCACGCACGCGCGCCCGCAGCTCCCTGGCATTTTGGCCCCGAAGTACCGCGTGACAGATACACGTGTGGCGCCGGATCTTGAGAAAACCAGACGGGATCGTCTGGGCGCTGCCAACGCGTGGAAGGCCTTTAAATCGAGCTCGCTTTCAAGTTTGGCGTTTGTGGATTCAATGGGGCTGTTTTTCGTGGGCAATCTTTATCACGACGCCTTCGGCAAAAAAGATCAACCGACGCCGCATCATGATGATGCGGGGCTTACGGCGGCCGAAAACAAAACGCGTATGCCGCGGATCACAAGCCACGTCGACGGCACGGCCGTCTCGACGCAAGAGTGTGCCCCATTGGCTGAGAACTTTTTGCGCTCCATAGGGCTCACAAGCAATTTTTCTCCCCTTGTTCTTCTCGTGGCACATGGAAGTGAGACGCAAAACAACGCGCACGCCGCGGGCCTCGATTGCGGCGCGTGTTGTGGCCAAAGGGGCGACGTGAACGCTCGGGCTGCGGCAGCGTTGCTCAACGACGCCGACGTTCGCGCGGCCCTTCAGCTGCGTGACATATCAATACCATCGGCCACGTTGTTCGTTGCGGCTTTGCACAACACGACCACCGACGAGGTGACGCTCTTGCCCGAACATCACGCGTCGACGGTGCACGATCTGATGGAAGTAAGAACGCTGCTTCGTCGGGCCAGCGTCGCCACACGCCGTGAGCGGGCGGCGCGGCACGGATTGTCCGCCCTTTCAGACGCAAAACTGCAGGCGGCTGCGGTTCAGCGTGCGCGCAACTGGGCTGAAGTGCGTCCTGAGTGGGGCTTGGCAGGCAACGCGTGCCTGATCATCGCGCCACGCGAGCGAACCCGGGGTGTGGATCTTGAAGGACGTGCCTTTCTGCATGACTACCGATTCTCCGACGACAAAGACCACGCAGTCCTTGAGTCCATCATGACCGGGCCCATGGTGGTTGCCCATTGGATCAACTTTCAGTATTACGCATCCACGGTCGACAACGCACGCTATGGCTGCGGCGATAAGGTGCTTCACAACATTGTGGGCGGACACGTGGGCGTGCTTGAAGGCAACGGCGGCGATTTACGCATCGGCCTGTCACTTCAGTCCCTCCACGATGGCGAGCGTTGGGTGCACACGCCGGTGCGCCTCGCTGTTTTCATTGAGGCCTCCCAAGCGGCCATCGACGCCGTGCTGCAGAGGCATCCAAAAATCAAAGAGCTGGTGCAGAACGAGTGGCTGCACCTGTTCCAGCTCGACGCCACCGAACGCAGGCTGGTCGCGCGAGCGAAGAACGGTTGGAAGCTGCCGGTGGGACATGATGGCGCCCCGTTGGCGCTTTGATCTTTCGCGAGTGAGCATCGTTCGTCATCCTGAAAGCGGCGCACATGCAGCGTTACGGTGATGAGCAGTTAGTGCAGGCAATGTGGTCACATACCTTTCAAAAGGGGCGATTCTCCCTGGGGGAAAGTATGTGCAAACCGCTCGCGCAGGCGTGCGGCCATCCACAAGCTGACATCCCACGGATCAGCCAAAGGCAACGCCGTGTAGGGCGAGGTTTGCTGGTAAGGCGGGGGACCGAACTCAGGCGTCAACGTCAGTTGTCGTTGCCCCGCGCCGATGCGGATCCGCCAAATTTCGGCCCACCAACGCTCGTGTGCCGCAAGCTCTAATGCATAAGCTGGAGCGCGGGGATCGGGCACTTGTGGTCCCTGTGCGTAACCAACGCGGCCGTGAATGTGCCTGATGTGTGGCGCCAAGAGTGCAAGGCCAAGCGTCGCGTCGTCTGGAATACGCTCGCATACGTTTACCCAATGGGAAAGATCAGCCGTGAGCTGCAGATCGGGAAACTCGCTTAGGAGCTGCAAGGTGTCTCTAGGGTTGAAGAAGATGCGACCTCGATGGGTTTCATGGCTCACGTCTAAACCTTGCTTCGCCGCATAAGTAAGCGCGTTGGAGAGGAACCGCCTCGATTCATCTAGCGGCCACATGTCAACGCCACTGTGGCTGGTGAAAAACAGCGGCGACAGCGGCGAGGCAGCCTCAATCTGAGATTTGAAAGATTGGAAGTGGCCTGTGGCCGAACGATCAGACGCATGCGTCACAATCTGGCACACATAGTGAAGATCCAAAGCGCGCAAGGCGGCGGCGAACGCGTCGGAGTCAGCTGGCGGCGGGCCCTCGACGCCGGCATAGCCACTGGCTTTGATCTTGGTTAACCAATCACGCCAGTGGCCGTCGAGCCCCCACAAATGTCGAATGATCGTGAGGGTGGGTGAAGAACGAGAAAGTGGGTTGCCCTCGCTCATGGTGACCTCATCTTTGACTTCGTGGACGCCGCTGTCTGCGTCCCTGATCGCGAAGACCTTTGTCGAAACTGCCGAGGCGAGCAGCCAACAATGGCCTTGAAGCGATGTGAAAAGTGAAATTCATCACAGAACCCCAGCGCGCTGGCGATGGCTTTATCGCTTTGGTCGCTTCGTCTCATCAGCTCGCAGGCTTGATCCATCACGCGTGCGGCTCGGTACTTGGCCGGCGAAATGCCCATGATTGCACGGAATCGCTTGCGAAAGGACTCGTAGCTGTACCCCAAGCGGCGGGCAACACTCGGCAGCGGAAGAGCGACATCTTCTTCAAGCATTGCGCAGGCCTTCTTCACCTTATCCGCATCAGCATCCTGACCGTGGTTTCGGTGTTCAAGGAGGCGGGCGAGGAAGAGTTGCAACCGGCAAACTTCGTCCAAAGTGCGGCCTTGATCCGTTAGGCGTGCGCCTTCGAGGTCGTGGAGCCAGTTCTCATGATGCGCAGGGGATTGGTAAAGCGGTGTTTGCGGATCGATGAGCCCTGCTGCGTGCCACAAATCAAAAATTGGTCCTTCAAAAATGACGTAGAACTCGTTCCACGTGTGTCCGGGCAAGGGGCCATAAACGTGCGACACACCAGGCACGAGCAACAACGCATCGCCGCGGTTCATCTGAAAGTCGTTGCCGAACTCATCACGAAAGCGCGCGGTGCCAGAAAGCGTGAACACCAACGCAAACTTGTCTAGTTTGCGCCAATCGGCCGGCCCCTGGCTGTTGTTGATCCGGGCGGCTTCTGTCAGCCGACCGAGGCTGTTGCTTTGTGCGTGCCGAAAGTCCATGCGCTCTCCCGCGCGACCGTCGAAGCCATTTTGCACATATAGGCGCGATATTGCACGTAAAATCCCGTCATAATTTGAAACGTAGATGTACCAAAACGCGCAAGTAATCGCCCAATCCGCGCATGGACGTCGCTGCAACGTTCGTCAAAAATCGATTTATGCGACCTCAGATCCCGCTGACATCACTCGGCCAACCACTCGATGCTGGTGAACATGCGTTTGGCGCATTGAGATCTTCAGCTGACGCACGAGGGGACTTTGCTGAATTGAGGCGGCGGATGGATGAGGACGGCTATCTTCTGCTGCCAAAGTTGCTGTTGGAAACTGAGGTATTGGCGGCGCGGCGCCACATTCTTAATGAGCTTGCGAGCGAGGGGCTATTGAACAATCAATGCGCGGTGGAAGAGGCCGAGGCCGCCCCCAACGCGCAAACGTATTTTCGGCCTGACCTTGCGTTGCAAAATGAGCCTCTGCAGAAGCTCCTTTACCGTGTCGATGGCCCACTGATGACGTTCTTCTCTGTATTCCTGGGTGGCCGGGTGCGCCACTTTGATTTCACCTGGCTGCGTTGTGTGGCCCCCAAGGCCGGAACACCGCCTCACGCGGACATCGTCTACATGGGCCGCGGCACAAAGCGCCTGTTCACCGCCTGGACACCACTGTCTAACATCGATCTAGATATGGGCGGCTTGATGATCTTGGAAGGATCTCACCAAAACCAGCGCCTACGGGCAGGATACGGGCAACGCGACGTCGACAGTTACTGCGAAAACCGGCCTGGCGACAAATCACGCACGGCCAACGGCCTCAACGGGTGGCTTTGCACCAATCCTGTCAAACTACAGCGAAGCTTGAAGGGGCGATGGCTCACGGCGCCCTATCAGTTGGGCGATGTACTTATTTTCAATATGTATCTCGTACACGCAGCGCTGGACAATCGCAGCACGCATTTTCGTTTGTCTTCAGACTCACGATATCAACTTGCCGACGAGCCCGTGGACGAACGGTGGGTGGGCGCAAATCCCGTGGGCCATGGGCCGGCAGGAAAGCGTGGACGGATCTGTTGAAGACGCACACGGGCACCGACGACGCCCGCCATGGCATTTCTGCGCGCCGATAGCCACTTCAACTTATAACAAGACCATGAGCCTTTAGCTTTGTTTGCAAGCTACTGGGGCTGATCTTCAGCAAAGCCGCGGCCTTGGACGGTACGCCGCCACTGGCGTTAATCGCACGTTGAATGCATTCGCGTTCGTGCTTCTTCATCGACTCCATCAGAGGCACGATCTGTTCGTCCTGTGCTGCTAAAGCCGCGGGCCGAATGAACGACATCGCGGCGGGCAGGTGCTCGGGCCTAATTTCCGCACCCTGAGCCATAATCACGGCGTGGCTGATCGCATGCCCCAATTCGCGAACGTTGCCCGGGAATGAGTGCCCCTTTAGTACGTTCCACGTCTCGAGGCTTAGGGTGTTGGGCGGCCGGTTGGGCGATTGCCTCAACAAGAAGTGTTGCACGAGCAATGGCAGATCCGACATGCGATCCCGCAGCGGCGGAATGGGGACCTCCACAACGTTGATTCGGTAGTACAAATCTTCGCGAAACAAGCGTTCTCGCACCATCTTGCGAAGATCTCTGTGTGTGGCCGACACCACCCGCACGTCCACCTTAACGGTGGCATTGCTGCCCAAAGGCTCGAACGTTCCTTCCTGCAAGACGCGAAGCAACTTCGCTTGTGCCGCCATCGGCAATTCTCCTATTTCATCGAGAAACAAAGTGCCGCCGTCCGCTGCCTTAAACCGCCCTTCACGTTTCTTGTCCGCGCCGGTGAAAGCACCACGCTCGTGACCAAACAATTCGGCTTCGACGAGGTGCTCGGCCAAGGCACCGCAATTGATCGTCACGTAGGGCCGATCCCGCCTTGGGCTCTGTTCGTGAATTATGCGCGCCACCAGTTCTTTGCCGGTGCCGCTTTCGCCTACGATCAAACACGGTGAGCCGCTGGGAGCCACTTTATGAATGTGGTGCAGAAGTTTGCGCACCGGAGGCGAGTCGCCGATGAAGCTCGTTTCGGGCAGTCCGGTGGCCAAGGCTTGCTTGGCACGCGCAAGTTCAAGACGAAGGGTCTGCCGCTCGGCCACGCGTTTAAGACGGCTGAGCAGTTCGTCAACGTCGAAAGGTTTTGTCAGGTAGTCGGAGGCGCCTTCGCGCAACGCTGCCACGGCCTGCGCCACGTCTCCATAGCCTGTGATCAGAATGACGCTGGTGTCAGGCGAGGTTTGGCGCACATGTGCCAACAACTGACGGCCGCCCATCCCTGGAAGCTGAACGTCGCTGAGCACAACATCGAAGAAAGATGCCGCCGCACGTTCCGCGGCCACTTGCCCGTTATCGAGCGCCTCCACGGTGTGACCACTATCCTGCAGCAGGTCGTGCAGGGTCGCGCGGAGGTCAGGATCATCTTCGACAAGCAGTACGTTAAGGGCGTCCGTGGTCATTTCTACACGTTCGTGTAGCAGGTTTTGGAGCAGGAGCCGCGACACGCCGCCTGTTAATGCTTCAGTGCGAGACCCAATTGCTCCGTACGAATGCGCGGCATCCCCGCGCTATTGGCCATATTCATCGTGAACCGCTTGAAGGGATCGAGCAAACAGGGCCGTCATCTGCGGTAGTGAATCCCGAGCCCCAAGGAAAGGATCGATAAACCTCGGCTGTCCTGCCCACCGCTTTCGCCATTGAACGACAGGGGCGACCACAGGACGGCAAGCTCAGGCATAAAAGACCAACGTTCGGTCCATTGCCACACGAAACCAACAGAGCCTCCGGCCAGCCCCAATGCCAACGGCGTTTGGCTTTCACCCGTCCACACTTGGTAGTCCACACGAAGTGAAGCCACCAATTGATTGGCCGCGCCCACCCGCCATCCGAAAAGCAAAGGCATCGAAGCGCCCAGCATGCGCTCAGGAGTGCCGCCCAACACAACGTTGTGAAACGTGCCTTGCAGACCCAAAGCGACGTCAGTGCCACGCCGCCCAAGCTCCAACGGCGCGCGCCGCAATTGCCACTTTACCTCGCCCGCAACACCCCAACTTTCAAGCAGATACTTTCCTAGCGAGATACCCCACGCCTTGCCACCAACGTCGGCATCATCGCTGACGCCATAACGAACCCCCGCCACAAGTTGTGCAGATGGCAAAGGAACTTTGCCGCTTGAAAGTTGACCGGTCACCACTGTGACGTCGGGCCCCACGCCAACTTCGTATCGCCCTTTGCCCAACGTTCGTGCACGGCCAATCCCTGCAACGGGAGCGCAAGAGGCCACAAAGCACATCGCCATGGCCCAACCCATGGCGCGTTGCCAAAGCAAACTCATGGCGCCTCCGTGAAGGTGAGAAACCCTGCGCACATATCTTGGTTGTCGCCGCCCCACGCAAAGTCACGTGGCTTGGATTGCACACCATCGATGATGGGTTGATTCGCGGCTGAATTGTCGAAGTTGCATTCGACATAAACTTCATCGTTGGGCGCCAAAAGCTTCGGTGTTTTCAGCCAATAGCCTTGCTCCCAGCCAAAGTGCCAATGCGGAATCTCAAGAATGCATTCGCGCGTGCCGTCGGCATGAATGATTCCCATCAAGAACCGCGAGCCAAACGCGTGCATGTGCGGTGAGCCACCTTCAATTAGCACCCGTTTGCCTTGAGTAAACACCGTGGGGCGATAGCGATAAAAATAGACCGCGTTCGCGTCGTTGGCCTTGACCTTCATTGCGTCACCCGCGATCCAAAACGGATTGGTGATGACGATCGCTTTGCCTTCACGGGCGGTGGCGTCCACACGCAGTTGCACGCTGGTTTGATCCGTGGCTTGCCCTGAGGGATCGTTGATGGTGCTGTAATGAACCTGCAGCACCAGCTTTGACCCCACAGTCACTTTGGTGCCGATGCCACGCGGGTATTCGGCGCCCCCCACGCCGCCGCCAATGTAGCGCGTGACCTTCGCTCCGAACGCGCCACCAGGGCAATCGTATCCTGGCTGCCCATCTTTGCCTTCGCGTTTACGCAAATCGTTTCCATCTTTGCCCGACACAACAGCAAGCAAAAGGTGGTGAACCACGCGTCGGTTGCCCGGAATCACGTTCATTCCAGTCACGAACGCATCTTGGGTCCTTGGCCAATCGACCACGAAGCACCGTGTGTCATCTGTTTTTGCGCGCGGCGGGGTGGGACGATAGGGCGCGGGCATGGTCACCGTCACGTCAACGCGGCCTAGAAGTTCGGGGGCCGGTGTCGTGGGAGGCAGCGCCGTCAGATCACCCGGTTGCGCGCCGCTGTCAATCCAATCGAGAAACGCCTGCTTCTCGGCCGCGGGCATCGACCAGTCTTGCTCGAGCGGAGAACAGCAAGACGCCGGCAACCATGGCGGCATATGCCCTTCCTTCACCTCTTTGCGAGATAGCGCACGCATCCGATACACGTCGTCGAACGACGCCAACGAAAACGGTGCCATGCCGCCTTCTTGGTGGCAGCGAACACAACGCTCGTCGACAATGCGCTTGATGTCACGTTGGTAGGTGAGCGGCGCCGTGCGCACAACCGCATCGGCGCCAGCGTCGGGAATGGCATCAGAGCAAAAGCCGAAGATGCCTTTGGACGGCGGTTCACAAGCGCAAAACACAACCAGAGTAAGCCCGGCGAAGATGCGCAGGCTGGCTAAATCAGAACCTGAAGCTTTAAGCACAGCATCTTCAAGGGCTTGCACGTGAAGGGCCAATGCAAGACGGGCCATGGCTATTCGCAAACCCGCGGAAGAGGGAGCCTTGGGGGGTGTTGGCGCCGCGCCTTTCGACCCAACGGAGATCCGCAGCCTCCCACCAGAGATCTCGCAGTTCCCAGGCGACCCTGCCCCTTTTCCCCCAGAAAGGGCCTTTGTGGTTCAGTCCGCGTCATCCGAGGTGCCGGTGACGACATCTGCCTCGCCTATCGACTTGCGACCATCCGATCAGTTGTCTGTCGTTGCAGGCGGCCGTCCCGAAGCTTGCCCTCGATGAAGGTTGTGAGCTCTTGAGCCTGTGCCAACGAGTGCTCAACCAACGAGATGTCTTCATCCTTAGATGGATGTTCCTCTAGGAACGCTTGCAAGAAACCGCGCACGTGGCGCAGGGGAGCCTTCATGTCGTGCGACACACTGTAAGAGAACGCTTCCAACTCCTCGGAAATGGCTTCCAGTTCGGCCGTGCGTTCTGCCACACGGGTTTCAAGATCCACTTGCGCCGCACGCAAGCGCGCCTGTGCGGCGCGGAGCTCGTTCTCGTGGTGCTCAAGTTGGCCACGCAGGCGTGCAGCGTGATGGGTGGCAGCCAAGTCTTTCAAAGCGAGATTCCGATCGAGACCCTCAAGGGGCGTCATGTGCGGTGGTTTCTCACCGCACGGATCCCTGAAAACGAAAACGACATGGGCGCCGTGGTGGTCAGCGCTTTGGATCTTCAAGAACGCATCCGCCTAGAAGAAGAGGTGCGGGCCGCCCAGCGAATGGAATCTGTGGGTCGCCTGGCTGGTGGGGTGGCGCATGATTTCAACAACTTGTTGATGGTGATTGGGAACCACGTGTGGTTTCTGCGTGAAAGCCTCAAGACCATGCCGCTCGCTGTGCAGGATCTAGAGGTGATTCAAGAGGCCACCACCCACGCAACCACGCTGACGCGTCAACTTCTAACGTTCAGCCGCCCCGGCGGCAGCCAACCTGTTGTTGTAAACGTCAATACTGTTATCTCTGGAATCGCGCGAATCTTGCGACGCCTGATCGGAGCTGACGTTGAATTGGTTTTGACCCTCTCGCCCACCGCAGGCCACACCAAGATAGACCCTTCACAGCTTGAACAGGTTGTTATGAACTTGGCGGTGAACGCACGCGATGCAATGCCGATGGGAGGACGTCTTGAGATCGTCACAACACGCGAATCCGAAGGCTGGATTGCGCTGACAGTGAGCGATTCCGGCACAGGCATGGATGCCGCGACCCAAGCGCGAATTTTCGAGCCCTTCTTCACCACGAAGGATGCATCAAAAGGCACCGGCTTAGGGCTGGCGACGCTTGAACGCATCGTCAAGCAGGCAGAAGGCACGGTGGAGGTGAGTTCAGTTTTGGGCAAGGGCACGCGCTTCGTTGTTCGCCTGCGCACCACCAAAGACTTGCCTTTGCCACAAGAATCGGTGCCCGCCATTGCGGCTCGACCCCGGGGTGAAGAAACCGTTCTGGTGGTGGAAGACCAAGAGCTGGTACGAAGAACAACGGTACGCATTCTTGAAGGCGCGCGGTTTCGTGTGCTGCAGGCCGCCCGCGGCGAGGAAGCCATGCAGGTGGCGGCAACCCTCAATGGCACAAAGATCGACTGTGTTGTGACCGACGTCATCATGCCCGGGATGTCCGCCGTGACGATGGTCCAGCGGTTGTCTGAAAAATATCCCAGGCTAAAGGTGGTGTTCACCTCCGGGTACCCGGGCGATGTGCTTGAGTCACACGGGCTTTCCGAGAAAACAGTGGAGTACCTAGCCAAGCCCTTCACCACCAGCGCTTTGCTCGGGAAAATCCGTGACGTTCTAGATCGCTCCCCACCGCAGTGAGGGATTCAAGGGCGCACGCGCGTTCCACACGTGGGCAGAGGCCGCTCCCGGAAGCGGCCCAGCCCCGAGCCTTCTGTGAGCAGACATAGGTCTTCAGCCTCATGGTCCAAAGGGCTGCAGTCGTCGTTAACTGAACGACAACCTTCGGACTGGAACAATATGAAATCGACGCGCACTCCTTTTCCTGCACTCTTCGTTCTGCTTTTGGGCGCATCGGCCGCGGCATGCGGAGGAAGCAGCAAGCCGGGTGATGGCGCTGGCGGTGAACAAGGTGGTGCCGGTGGCGACGCGGAGGCCGGCCAAGGTGGCGGCGGGCAGGCGGGCGGCGCAGGTCAAGGCGGGCAACCCAACTTGGGCGGAGGCGGGGGCAGCGGTGGCAGTATGGGAGGCGCCGCGGGTGTGGCCGCACCTTCGGGATGGTGGGTGCTGGCCGCGGGCGGCGACTTTGCCAACGTGTCTGCCATCAACGCTGTTCAAATGGGTTTGGACGGCACACTCACGCCCAAATCGCAGCTGCAAAAAGCAGCTTTGATGGATGTGTCGGTGCCTTCGTACATTACGGCCAACGCGGCGGGAAACATCGTGTACGGCATCGACGAATACTACGGCGGCTTTGGCCGTGCGTTCGCCATCTCCGTGGATCAAAAAAGCGGCGCCCTCACTTACCTAAACGAAGAATTCTCGTCAGGTCCTGCCTCTGTACACGTGGTGATGGATACAACAGCGAAGTATTTGTTCGTGGCCAATTTCAACGGCAAAAGCGTGGATGTTTTCAAACTGCAAAGCGATGGCAAAGTGGGCGCGCTTAGCGACACAAAGCCCGTTGGCAACAACCCCCATGGCGTTTTCCCTGAGCCTTCGGGCAAGGGTGTGTTTGTGCCGTGCATGGCCAGCAACGACGTGTATCAATTCTCGTTCGACGCTGGCACAGGCAAGCTGACGAAAAGCGCTGACCCTCTGAAACTACCCAACACGGGCCCACGCCACATGGCGTTCTCAAAAGACGGGACGTTCGCTTATCTCGTGCAGGAAAACGCGAATTCTGTTGCCGTCTTGAAGGTTAACAGGAACGATGGCACGCTGATGGACACCGGCGCCGCCAACTTGATGGCCACCGTGCCCGCCGATGCGAAGACGATGTTGGCGGGCAACACGCTCAAAGGCCGCGCGGCGGAGGGCTTCGTCCACCCTAACGGAAAATTTCTATACACAACCAGCCGTCTAGATACCGTCAACGGCGCCAACACCACGCCCACGCAAGGGTATCTGGGTTGGTTTGCGATCAAGGCTGACGGCACGTTGGCGCCTGGCAACTTCGTCAAAGTGGGCAATGAGCCGCGCGGTTTCAACATCAGCCCCGATGGTACGTTGTTGGTTGTGGCCAACCAAAAGCAACCCACGAACAATCTGATGTCTTTTGCGCTTGATGCCACAACGGGCCAAGCCACTTTGAAATCGCTGGCCACCATCATGAATCAACCGATGATGGTGGTCGTGGTGCCCGCTAAGAACGAGCGTTAGCGCATCTGGAGCTGGCATCCGGCACCAAGAGAAGCGGACTACCTACGCGGCAGCACAACCTTGAGGCTCGTCCCCATGCCCTTTGTGCTTAATTCCAGCGTGCCGCCGGCCAATTGCGCGCGTGCTCTCATGCTTTCAAGGCCGAACCCTCCGCCCAGGCCACCTTGGCGCACGCCGGTGTGCGCACCCTCGGCGAATCCAACACCATCGTCTTCAACCAGTAGGGTGATGACCTGAATTTGCGTTAAATCAATCGTCACGGTCACTTGCCTGGCGTGGGCGTGTTTGATCGCATTCGTGACAGCTTCGCGCGCAATGTAGAACAATTGCGTTGCCACCAGGGATGCCACCGGCTGTGCGGCGCCTTTCGTTTCGAATGAAAGTTGAATGTCCGCAGCCGCGGCGATTCGCCCCAAGCGTTGTTGCAGCGCCGTGCACATGTCGTTCGTGTCGACCCAACCGGCCCGCAAGCCCCAAATGGCGCTTCGCATGTCGACCATGCCATCAATCACCAACTTCTCGGCGTTGTCCAAGTGCCGCAAGGCTCGTTCAGGGTCTTTGGCCATCCAAAGGCTGGCCGCGCTCACTTGCATCTTGATCCCCGAAAGATCTTGTTCCAACGAATCGTGAATGTCTTGGGCAATGCGCGTTCGATCGGCCATCAGGACGGATTGCAGTCTCGCGGCGCGACGCTGTTTGCTACGCCACCAAATCGTGGCTGCCGCTGCACACGAGAGGCCCAAGACAGCCAGAAACCAAGCGCGCTGGTAAAACGCAGGTAGCAACTCGAAGCGCCTCTCCACTTGAACGAAAGCATCGGGTCGATCAATTGAAAAGGCGCGTGCAATGAAATGGTATTTGCCGGGGCGAAGGTTCGCGTATTCGGCGTGACGTTCTTTGCCAAGCTCGCGCCAACCTTCTTTGCTTCCGGCCAAAAAAACGCGGTAGCGGGTGCGCGAGCGAGTCCACAACTCCGTGGCCGCCAATGAAAACGAAATTGCGCCGCGCCCCACTGGAATCAACCGCTGCGCGTCTCTTTGTAAAACGCCATCAACGTAAAAAGCGTCGATGCGTACGGCGCTCGGTGGAGAGGCCTGCTCCAGCGCTTGGGGATCCACAGAGACCGCCCCTGTGACCATCGAAAACCAAATGCGCCCCTGGCGATCCTTGGCTGAGGACGGCGAGAAGCCGCGTGAGGCTTCGTTTGTGCGCAGACCGTCTTCGACTTCGTAAGCGATCGAGTCCACACGGGACGCCCAACCGTCCATCACTGCCTCGGCCTGCGATTGAGCCACGCGCGATAGGCCCGTGACGGTCGACATCCACAGCCAGCCCTTGCCATCGTCGGTGATTGCGTGAACCCGATCATCCCAAAGGCCCTGCGACTTCGTGAGGCGAGCCACTTGCCCATTCTTTATTCTGTAAAGACCAGCTCCTCCCGTGCCCGCCCACAACGTTCGCGACGCGTCTTCATGTAAGCACAAGATGTTGACGCCGGGGGCCACGGCGTATGTGTTTTGCCGTTCACCATCAAGCCCAACCACGGTGCCATCCCCACGCGCCAACCAAACGGTGCCGCTGGTCCCCTCAACAACGTCGTGAACGCGGTTCTCACCATCGCCACCTGGGAATACGGAAACAAACTTGTCTCCCGCTTTTCTTCCCAAGCCGCCATTGACGAGCCCCATCCATAAAGTGCCGCTGGGGCCAATGCGCAGCGTTTGAATCTGCAATGGCTCTGGCTGTCCCGCCAAGGGCATCCGCACGAAACGACGGCTTTTCGTGTCGAGTTTGACCAAAGGATTGATCATGCCTGCCGACCATATGGCGCCATCCGCGCCTACGGCGATGGAACGAAGATCGATGTGAACCAGGCTGGGTGAAGCATCGAAATTTTCAAGCGAGCTTGGAAGGTACCTTGTGAGGCCCTTGCCCTGAGCGATCCACAAAGCGCCCTGGGCGTCAGTTGTTAGTGCGAATCCCGCGTAATTGCTCATACCTTCGGGTTGACCAAAATTGAAAATGGGCGTGTCGATTCGCATCTGTGCCAGCCCCTGCTGCGTGCCAAACCAAGCCCCGCTCGGGTCATGCACCTGTGAGTCTATAAGGGGATACGGCAACCCCGTTTGCATTGACATAGAAAGCAAGGGTGCACCGCCGTCACTCAAAGAGAAGGCCTGAACGCCGCCGCCCGTCGCCCACAAAAGGGCACGCGCATCGTCCACAAACATTGATGTGATAGGGGCTATTTGCGGCGCCAATGGTGATGAACCGTCGTGCGCCTTGGAGAGATCAAGTATGTCGTCATAGGTGCCCTGCTTCACCGCCGCAAGAACACGCCCACCTTGCGAAACAGCCAGCTTGTGCGCAACAACTGGACTGTAAAGCGTGGCCCCAAGATGGGTGTGCTGATAAATGCCGTTGTTCGTCGCGATCCATGCGGTTGGCCCCACAAAGGCGATCGAGGTGGCTCGGGTGCTGAGCCGTTGCTGCGGTTGGTTTTCACGAGCCTTCCACGAAAGCGTTGCCGAAGGTGCGGTGAACCACAATTCGCCCGCACCCACAGCCAAAAGATTTGCGTCTTTGATCGCTGAAGGCAGCGCGTGCGGCCGCATGTTTTCCCCCTCAAGCTGCAACACGACCCCAGGCTCACACGCGGCCCACGTTTGGCCATCGCCGTGAACCAAAGACTTACAAGACGAGCGGGGGCACTCCCATTCGGCGCCGTCGAAACGGCATAGACCCGACTCTGAGATGACCCATAGACTTCCGACGGCATCGATCGCCAACTGGCGCACACCCACTTGGCGCGCGTCCACGCGGACAGGCCCAAGCATGGGTGGCGCGGTCGCCCCGCGCGCAACACGCGGCGCGAGGCAAAGCAAAAGGCAGAACCACAATCCTCGCTCGAAGACACGCATGCGGTGAAACCACTGTGCCACAAAGGGCGTTACGCGCCAGCGCGGCGAGGCAGCTCGATGATTCCGCGAGCCTTAACCAAGCACAACAAGCGAACAGTGCCATGGCGCATTAGGCGCCTGCATGTCAAAAGCGGCAGGTAGAAATGCTCAAACCAAGGACGTCAACTGCATTGCTCCTTGGGGCCTTTTGTGTGGCCTCATGTCAGCCCACCACCAACCCCGCGCCCGAACGCATCCAGCAGCCGGTAACCACGGACATCGTCGCCCCCTTTGGCGCGGTTGTGTCTGCAGGCGTGATTCAAGCGGCGCCTGCCGCCACCACGGCAACGGCAGTATCCAAGCTTGCCTCCGGAACATTTACGGGCACCGCCACGTTCCGTGTGTGGTGGGACGCGGGTTATCTGGGCGTCGAAACCGTGTTTGCAGACACGACGGCCATTTCAATCGATTCCACCAACCTGTGGGACGACGATTCGGTTGAGCTTTACATCGACGCCAACAACAACCGTGGTGTAGCGTACGATTCGTTTGATCGTCAGTTCGTCGTTACATCAGGCCGCGCTCTGTTTGAGCAGCACGGTCTAAGTAGTGGCGTGTTGCAGACCGCAACGGTTTCGGGCAACACCTTGACTGTGAGGTACGCGGTGCCATGGACCAACCTTGGCATCGCGGGAGCGGCCGGAACGCAGGTGGGCTTCGACGTTGGGATCAACGATGACGACAGCGGCGGCCCCCGCGATGGCCAAGTGCAGGCCTTTGGCACGGCGAACAACTGGACCGATACATCAACGTGGGCGCGTTTGACCCTGCAGGCGGCTTCAACGGGTTCGTTTGCGACGTCGCGTGTGGCAACCAATTTTGATCGCCCCACACAAATGGCGATCGCACCTGACGGCCGTGTGTTTGTTTTGGAACAAGGGGGAACCATTCGTGTGTTCAAGAACGGGGCGGTAATGCCCACGCCGTTCGTGGCTTTGTCGAATGTGTTCTCCACACAGGATTACGGTTTGCTGGGCTTGGCTTTTGACCCAAACTTTGCCACCAACAATTACGTTTACGTGTTCTATGCGGTGGCTGGAACGCCTGGCCACACACGAATCAGCCGCTTGACCGCCAATGGCGATGTGGCCATGGCCGGCAGCGAAATTTTGGTGTTCCAATTGGATGACCGCACGGGCTCCACCACGCACATGGGTGGCGGCATCAATTTTGGCGCCGATGGCAAGCTGTATATCCAAACGGGATCGCCGAACGATCACTGGGAGTATTCACAAGCGTTGACCAGCACGTTCGGCAAGGTGCTGCGCATCAATGCCGATGGCACCATTCCCACCGACAATCCGTTTTACACAACAGCCACAGGAAAATACCGCGCGATCTGGGCGCGTGGTTTGCGCAACCCGTTCACGGGCGCCATGCAGCCTGGCACCAGCACGTTGTACATCAACGACAACGGTCAAGACACGTGGGAAGAGATCAACGTGCTTGCAAAGAAGGCCAACTATGGCTGGCCGGATCGCGAAGGAAACACAGGCGCCGTCATTCCCACTGATTATTTGGGGCCCGCTTACACGTACGCTCATGGTGACGGCGACGCCTTTGGCAAATCAGTGGTTGGGGCCACGTTCTATCAACCCGCGACGAATCAGTTTCCAGCAACGTACGTCGGCAAATACTTTTTCACCGACCACGTCAACGGTTGGATCAAATATTTGGATCCTGCAAACTTGACCGCGGCACCTGTTATCTTTTCGCCGACGAATCTCGCTTTGCATCCCGTGGACATCGACGTGGCGCCCGACGGCAGCCTCTACTATCTGTCGCGGGGCGATAGCTACACGCCCTCAACCTCGGGGCTTTACCGCGTGACTTACAACGCTGGCAGCACCGCGCCTGCCATCACGCAACAACCCGCAAGCGTTACGAAATCGGTTGGACAAACCGCCACATTCTGCACAAGCGCCACGGGCAGCCCCACGCCCACCTATCAGTGGAAGCGCGGCGGGATAAACATCAGCGGCGCCACATCGGCTTGTTACACGACGCCAGCGTTGGTGATCGGCGACAACGGTGCCCAATTCCAAGCGGTGGCAAGCAACAGCGCGGGAACCGCCTCAACGGCCGTGGCCACCTTAACGGTGACCGCCAACGGCGTGCCTGTTCCCAAGATCGTGACGCCGGCGGCGGGGGCCAAATACAACGCTGGGCAAACACTTTCATTCTCGGGTACGGGAACGGATCCAGAAGATGGCACCCTCCCCGCATCGGCATTCACTTGGTGGATCGAGTTTCGGCACAACACGCACACACACAGCGCGTTGCCGCAAACCTCCGGCATCACCAGCGGTTCAATCGTGCCCTCGCAAACCGACGAGAAATCCACGGATGTTTCGTTGTTAATTCATCTTCGCGTAACAGACTCGCAAGGCGCTTCCGCCGAAGCCGTGACCGAGGTTTCGCCCAACCTTGTGAACTTGACGCTGGCGTCGTCGCCGAGCGGCTTGCCGCTGAAGCTAGATGGCGTGTCCGTCACCACGCCCTATGCCTTTGCAAGCGTGGTTGGCATCAAGTGGGATCTTGAAGCGCCCGCTACGGCAACGCTGCCAGGAGGTTCGTACCAATTTTCGAATTGGTCCGACGGTGGCGCGGCCTTGCATACCATCGCGGCCCCTGCGACCGCCACAACGTTTACGGCAAACTACGGCGCTGTCTCTAACCCCAACGCTTACAGCGAAGCGTTTACCGCTGGCACGGCACCGGGGTGGATCTTGAGCACGAACTGCTCCGCTGCGTCCAAAGCACTCGTGTTCAGCTCGTGGTCAACCACTCAGTTGTCCTACTACAACGGCAAATCATTTGTACCTCCGTACACCTATCAAGTTGATTTGCTGAATGGAGGCGCCGGTGGCGACTGGAACGCCTCACGAATTGCGTTCAACATCGTGGACGCGAACAACTTCTTCTATTTGCAAATGAGCAACGCGAACACACCGGGCGCCAACTCCGTCACCTTAAATAAGCGGGTGGCAGGTGTGGATGCCACCATCGCAACGTATGCGGGTACGTATCCAACCGCAGGCAAAACGGTGAAGGTCACAGTTTCGGCCTTGGCGGGCAATGCCTTTAAAGTCACAGCGCTCACCGGGGGCGTCACGACGGTGTTGTTCAACAACGTCGTCAATTCCACGTTCACGTCCGGTAAGGTCGGCGTGGGGATGCGTTCGTCAAACACCACGTTCGACAACGTCACCGTTCAGTAGCGGCATCTGCGCCACAGCGCCGTGAGCTGCCAAGTTGCAGCTTGCGGCGGCCCAGGCCACAAAACACCAAGACACCTCGGCGTAAATCCGTGAAGTTTCGGCAGCAGGCAGGCCCCTCCTAAGCAGCCTTCGGCGAGGGATTGCACGTCCACGGAGACGCGCCTAACACCCATCGCGCGTCAGGACAGGCCTCAAACGCTTCAGTGGGGATCCGCCTCGTCCGATGTAAGAGGCACCCGTGCGAGCCTCCAGCGCCATCATTCTCATCGACCCGATTGAAAGCAGCAGAGAGGTGCTGACCGAGCGCCTGAAGATGCAAGGCTATGTGGTCACGGCCTGCGCAGGTCCGGCGGAAGGCGCGCACCTGGCGCTATCCAACCCACCTGCTGCAGTGATCGCCGACTTGTGGATGCCAAGCATATCGGGGCTTCAGCTGTGCAGGCTGTTGAAAGCTGAGCCCGCCACCCGCGCCGTTCCTGTTGTGCTGAGGGGGCCGGAGGGACACAGAAACCATTTTTGGGCCGAACGCGCCGGCGCCAGCGCGTTCGTGGCGAAGGGCCGCATGGGAGACTTGGTGCGCGCGCTTTGCCGCGCCATACAAGACACACCAGAGGGGGACGCGTTCTTCTGCCAGCTGCCCAGCGAAACGATGGACATCCGAGACCGGATCGCTTCATACCTTGATGCGGCGCTACTTGAGGCAGTCATCGCCTCTGACATTCGCGCGCTTTCTCTGTGTGGAGCGTTTGACCGTCTCTTTGATCTATTCACCCAGTTCGTCTGCCAGGTGGTCAACTATCGCTGGCTGGCTTTGCAAACGGACGTGCCCAACCGCTTCGCACTTCACACCCACCCGGGCCAGCGATCCAGTTGCGAAGCCGAAGCACGCGCGGCATTGCAGGTGCCAGAGCACGCGCCTTTGTTTCTCGTGGAGGACGAAGACGCACTGGACGCCGAAAATGGCCAAGCGCCCGAAACCTGGCCCGTGAATTTTCTAGACACAGTCATCGGCAAGCTTGTGATTGCGGCCAAAGAGCCTTTGCAGAAGCAGGACCAAGAGCTTCTCGCCGTCATTGCGCGGGAGCTGGGCGGGCCCATTCGGATGGCCACCCTCGTGGAAGAAGCGCAGCGGATGGCGACGCGAGATCCGTTGACGGGACTCATGAACCGGCGAGCTTTTCAAGCGTCATTGGTCATCGAGCTTGAGCGGGCCGTCCGGCAAGGCTTTCCCATGAGCTTGCTTCTTCTGGATGTCGATCATTTCAAGGCGATCAACGACAAGCGTGGCCACGCCAGCGGCGACGCCGTGTTGGCGGCGCTTGGCAAGCTTTTGGCCTGCGAGGCACGCAAGGTTGATCTTGTGGCGAGGTGGGGCGGGGAGGAATTCGTGATCGCGTTGTCGGGCACAAATCTTTTGGGAGGCATGGTGGCAGCTGAACGCATCCGGTTGGCAATTGAGAAGTTGCCCGTCAATGACGGGCACGCACAAGCGATTCCGGTCACAGCCTCCATTGGCCTGGCAATGTGGCAACCCGGTGAATCGATTGACGCTTTGATGGATCGTGCGGACCGCGCCATGTACACAGCAAAGTGCTCGGGCCGCAACCGCGTCAAAGCTGAAGACAAGGCGGAATAAAGGCCGCCCCCCAAAGGTCCCCCGTGCGGCAAAGGCGCCTCTGCGGGCCACATGTTGAATTCTTGTCGTACATTGGTACGATTAGCGCAACATGGCCCATCGCAATATGAATCGCAGAGCGTTCACCTATGGATCCGCTGGCCTTTTGACGTCGCTTTGCGCGCATGCGCCCACGCGAGACGCCGCCGCATCCCCGGCGCGGCCCGTGAGCGCCCCGCCCTTGCCGAAAAGCAAGCTAATCCGCGGCTTCGAGTTTACGGGGCCGGCATTTAAATACCCCGGCACGGCAACGGACATGCACTGGTGGACATGGGGCGCCGACGGGGAGCTCTATGTCGTTGACGACGATGGCCACAACTTCGATAACCCTTGGCACTTCGCACATCTATTGCGCGTCTCCGGTGTTCCGCCCCAACACAAGGTAGAAGAAATTTCGCGCTTCCCTGGCTTGAGGCGACAAAACACGGCCAAGGTTCGGTACGTCTCGGGTGCGCTCGCCGTGGACAAACGGTTGTATGTGGCGGCGTATGACTACGACTATTCGTTTCCTGGAAACGAGCGTTGGCGACTGACCGAAAAGCAGAGCAACAACCCGATTCGGCCGGATGCCGCGACCATGTTGTTGGACGCGGTGTCGTCGCACGCGGGCGTGGCGGGCATCATGTATTCCGATGATGCCGGTAACACCTGGCAGAACATTCCTGATGCGTCCACACCATATTTTCTCGGCCCCAACTTTGGCGGGCTGGCCTTTGTTGGATTTGGGCCTGGATACACAGACGTTCCGAAGAACTTGGAACCTTATGTCTACGCGTTGTCGAATGATGAAAACTGGGAAACCGGAAACAACATCTTCATGGCCCGCGTGCCGCGAGAACGCATTCTGGATCGTGCCGCATGGCAGTTTTACGCTGGCGTTGCCGGAGAGCCAGCATGGACAAACGAAGAGTTTCGCGCGCGTCCGATCTTGAGCGATCCGGGAAAGGTTGGGCATCCGAGCATGACCTGGAACGCGGGGCTTGGTCGCTTCCTGCTTGCCTACTTCAGCGATGTGGTTCCACATTCATTGGCAACCATGCCCGAGGTTGCAGCAAAGACCTGGCATCGAGCGCGCCAACTAACGATCGTTGAAGGCCCCACCCCGTGGGGCCCCTGGGCTTTGGTGCATCATGAACCGAAGTGGGAAGGTGAGCATGTGGCCTATCTGCCGCAGATTCCGTCGAAGTGGTTAAGCGCCGACGGCATGCAAGGCACGCTGCTGTTCTCAGGCGACTACTCACAATTTACGAAACCGCCTGCCCCCAAAGACAGCTACTATGCCTTCATGACAAGGCCTTTTCGACTCATCCCGCGCTAGCCAATGCCAAAGCGTAAGCGTTCACGTACGACCTCCGAAGATAGCCAGCCTGTGGCCCGGCATTCCGCAGATGTGCGCCGATCGATGGTCTTAGAGGCCGCCGCGCGCGTAATCGCTGATGAGGGTCTGCTGTCGGCCACGATGCGCCGGATCGCGGAGGCTTCGCAGGTTTCGCTCGGCACAGTGACGCACCACTTTGCCTCCGTGGATCAATTGCTGGCAGAAGCGTTGGAGCGAGAATCCGTCCGCTTTACGGAAACGTTGGCTCGCCAAAGCCGCGAGGGCTCGGCGCTGCAACGCCTAACGGCCCTTGTTGACGCCGTCCTGCCTGATGACGCGGAGACGATGCGACAGTGGCGCCTGTGGATCGCCTTTTGGTCGCGCGCGGTTTATGAACCGAACCTGGCGCGCACGCATGCACGCCGTTACCGCGCTTGGAACGCGATCGTCGCGCGGCTGATCAAGGCTGGCGTTCAAGATGGATCTTTGCACAATGACCTAAACATCACAGAAGCAACGCGAAGCCTGGTTGCGTTGATAGACGGCGTGTGCTTTCAGGTGGCTGTGCGCGGCGGTGCCATGACCTTGGCGCGCGCCAAGAAGCTCGTGCGGCAGGCGCTTGAGCGGCTCGTGGCGGGCTGACAGCGCATTGCCCCCTGAAGGAAGGGAGCATCGGGACCAACGGCCCATGTCCTTCTACATCGAAACAACTCATCCTCTTTGGTGATCCAGTTGGATCGACGCACCAAGGAGATGAGATGGGCAGGAAGTTCTATAGCTACGGCCAGGCGGCGAATCCGCATCGGTGGCTCTCACGCCAACTTCTCGCATTCAGCCTCGCCACAGGATCTATCTCCGCGCTGGCTGCAGGCTGCACGGGATCGGTGTCCTCAAAGGGTGACGGGAACGATCGCGGCGGCGCCGGCGGCGGCGACGTAGACAATGGCGGCAGCGGTCCGGGGCCAAGCGCGTGTGAATCGCGCGGGGTGGGCAGCGGTCGATGGCGTCGGCTAACCGCTCGCCAATACGCCGCCACGGTGAAGGAACTGCTTGGGCAAGCCCCCGACACGTCTATTCTCCTTGGTGATTCGCGCACGGGGCCGTTCAAAACAAACGCATTGTTTCCCGTAGAAGAAGGTGACGTGGGCGCCTACGACACCTTGGCCAAAACGCTATCCGAGAAGGCGTCAGGAGATCTGTCGTCGCTGTTATCGTGTGACACGAAAACGATGGGCGAAGACCGTTGCGCCACACGGTTTATTGAAACGTTTGGCGCTCGCGCCTATCGCCGGCCCTTGCAAAGCGACGAGAAATCCGCGTTCGCCGGTCTGTACATGACGGGCAAGGAAGAGAGTTTTGCTTCGGGCATCCGCCTCGTGGTGCAAGCCATGCTGTCGTCGCCGAACTTTCTTTATCTGGTGGAAGCGGGCGCCCCCGACGACAACGGCATGCGCAAGCTAAATGGCTACGAAATGGCCTCGCGCTTGGCCTACACCCTAACAGGCACGATGCCGGACGCAGATTTGTTCTCCGCAGCCGCGGACGGCAAATTGGATACCGTCGAAGGCGTACAAAGTTATGCAAAGAAGCTCATCGCCACGGATAGGTTCATCGACGTCGCAAAGGAGTTTCACGTAGAGCTGCTGGGCATCGACGCTGTGACTACGGCTGAAGTGAGCAAATCAGGCAGATTTCCCGATTTCACTGAGGAGATGCGTCAGGCGATGGCCGAGGAGCCGCGCAAGTTCGTCGGCTACGTGATGACCAAGGGCAGTGGCTCTGTGGAAGAAATGTTCACCGGGGCTTACGTGTTTCCGCAAGGGCCACTGGCGCGTGTGTATGGCGACAGAATCAAGGCCAGCGATGATGGTCGCGCTGAAGTGTCTGATGGTTCGAGACAAGGTTTGTTGACGTTGGCGGGGGTGCTAGCGTCGCACCCCGCACAGCTTTCACCTCGCGGAGCCGTCAACAGGGGCCATTTGGTCCGTCGCGACGTGCTTTGTGAGGTTGTTCCTCCGCCCACAGTGAAAGTTGATTTCACGCTTCCGCCAGACGCCGAAACAAAAACGGCGCAAGAGCTCTTACGCATTCACCAAGAAAACCCGTCGTGCAAAGGCTGCCATCAATTGATGGACTCCATCGGATTCGGGTTTGAGAACTACGACCCCATGGGCGCGTTCCGCACCAAGGATGGCGGCGGTCACGACATCGATGGATCCGGCGAAATCGTGAACATCGAAGGCGACGGCAAGTTCTCGAACGCAAAGGAGATGTCGGGCATCTTGGCGAAGAGCCCGGAAGTGCGTACCTGCATGTCGCAGCAGTGGATCAAGTTTGCGTTGGGACGCGACCCTCAAAGTGAGGATGCGTGTTCTATAAACGACCTTACGAAGACGTTTCTGAGCGGCAAGGGCGACATCAAGTCAGCCGTCCTTTCGCTTGTGGCCAGCGATTCTTTCCGCTTTTACAGGGGGCAGTAGTATGAGCACCTTTTCGCTTTCTCGTCGCAGAATGTTGGTAGCCGTCACCGCGGCAGGTGGCGCAGCCAGACTTGCGCCGTTTCTGCCGCAATCGCTTTACGGAGCCACCGTTCCAAAGAGAATTCTGACAGTCTTCAGTCCGCTTGGATACTTGGAGAATTCGTTCTGGCCCACGGGCTCGGGCGCCAGCTTCACTTTGGGCGAAACGATGACGGCCTTGAACCAGTGGAAGAGCAAACTGTTGTACTTGGACGGGTTGGCCCTCTACGGCCCTCAATGGTTCTTTAGCAACGACGACAACGAGCACGCGTCGGGCGGGACAATGGTATTCACGGGCGCAAAGAAGGCGAGCTTCGCGAATGGCCCGTCCATTGAACAGGCGGTGGCCGACTTCCAATACGGACAGGCGAAAACGCAGTTTCGGTCGCTGGCCCTGGGCGTGAACGCCGGCGCACCTGCCCCTCACACGGGCGTGTTCTTCAGCAAAGCGCAGACGCCCGTAACAGCGCAGGGCAGCCCGCAAGCGGCGTTCGACATGCTGTTCAAGGGATTCACAGGGCCAACGTTGCCAGACAGAGGAACGGGCACACCGACACCCGGCACCCCCTCTCCTCCCATTGATACGAGTGCTTTGGAGCGCGCGCGCAAACAGCAGCAGTCCGTCTTGAACTTGGTGAAGGACGATCTAGGGCGCGTGCGCAAGTTGGCGGGCAGTGAAGATCAAAGGAAAGTTGACGCTCATCTCGATGGCATCAGTAGCCTAGAGAACCGTCTCAAGCTGATGGGCGGCGGCGCGACGCCAACGACACCATCCGCCCCCTCGGGCGGCACGTCGCAGGCCGCGCCAGGCACAGCCGCTGAAGGCTGCGCCAAGCCTGCGTTCTCGGTGCCAACAAAGATCGAAGACCGCGTACACATACAGATGGATCTTATCGCCGCGGCCTTCGCATGCGATCTCACGCGCTCAGCTTCGTTGCAGCTTGGCATTTGTGATGGGGGTATGGACGAAGCTGTGCCAGGCGGAGACCAACACGGCACGACACACGCGGTCGGGGACGGTAAAGGCCGCCCCGCTGACATCGAAGCCCACAAGAACTTCGACCGCTGGTATGCAGCCCGATGGGCCTATCTGCTCGGGCGCCTTGATTCCATCAAGGAAGGCAACGGCACCGTTCTCGACAACACGCTGGTATTGTTTGGCTCCGATACCACCACCTTGCAGTCGCTTGAGCTTGGGCCTCATCAACACGTCAGGTTTCCCTTGTGGATGGCCGGCGGTGGGAACTTTGCGTTCAAAACTGGGCAATCAATCAAGTTGCCCAGCCCCGGCGCGATGCCGGGCAGCAAACCAGAAGTTGCAAAGTGGGTGGTTCATCACCGCCTGCTCACGTCGATCGCGCAGGTGTTCGGCATGCCCGTGGAGAAATTTGGTGACAACGATCCGGGGAGCGGAACGCTTGCTCAACTGATGCGGGTGTGAGCCCATTTGTTGCGTGGTCGTGGTTCACGACGGCTATCCACCGCCACGTTTGCCACAGCTGCACTGAGCGATAGCGACGTTGAACCACTGGATCGCATCTGCCGCTACATTCCCAAAGACTTGGCGAGCACCGTATCCGTAGCTGAGGTGGCCAGCGTGGCTGCGATAGCACTTCTACCTTTACACGTTTCTTTCGTCGCGCCACGGGCTTTTCATTCGTCGGGTACGCCAGATAACGGCGCGCGCGTGTGCGATTGGAGCGATTCGATGCATGATCAGCTCACCGCTGTGCCTCTACCAATCGAGCGCACTCCTTGCGGAGCTAAGTGAGCAAGTCGGTGAGGATGCCCTTCTTCAAAGACACGGCACCGAAGTCGTCCACCGGTGCTCCACCAGGCTTCGTGACCCCGGCGGCCGCGAGGAGGGCATTGAGCATCAGGTTATGCGGCACGCCCCCAAGGTCCACGAAGCGCCCCGTCTTGAGCCGACCGTTGGCTTTGCCCACAATCACATAGGGCATGTTGCGCAAGTCGTGATTGCCATTCGAGACCTGATTCGCAAACACACAATAGCCTCGATCCAAAAGGGAGCCTGAGGGGGAAGATACGGCAGCCAGTCTGTCTGCCAAAATCCCGAACTGCGACATGAAGATGCGCACAATCTTCGCATGCATCTGTACAGCGTTTTCAATCACGGGGCCATCGCCTCCGTCAGCCAGCACGCCGTGCGAGATCATGTGGAAGCTCGGTTGTTGAACGCCATCGATGACGGCTTGCCACCCGTCATTGTTGTCCCCAATCTTGAGTGTGGCCGATCTGAACAAATCGCCCGCAAACGCAAATGCGATGAGTTCCATGTGTAAGCGAATTACGGCTTCTCGGTTCTCGCTTAGGTTGACCTTGACGCGCATCATCACGTCTTTACCGTCGAGGGCTTCCATTTCTTTGGCCGTCGCCGGCGAGAGCGTCGTGGCCATTCCTAGCTCTAGGTCACGCACAGCCGATAAATGCGCGTCTAAACGGCGCCGATCCTCGGCGCTCAAATCCTTGCGCGACTCCAAGGTTTTGATCTGAGACCGCACGAAGTCGTTAACGCTCTTTCGGCGGGTAACCACCATTTTCGCCAAGGTAGGGTCGGCATTGCTCAAACCAGAGAGACGAAGGTAGGCCGCCCATGGGCTTGAGTCAGGGCTCATGGGCTGCTTCGGGCCCTTGTAAGAAACATACCCAGGGTTTCCGTAACCGTCGCCCCCGGCAGCGTTCAGACCCGCATGCAAAGTAAGCGGTCCACGCCCCGAAACGGTCTTCTCGCGCGCGATCCGATAATCAATTGATTCGCCCATTGCCAAACTGGTGGCTGGCCCATCAAGGTCTTCAGAGCCTGGCTGTGCCGTGAGGCACTGGTTATTGCCCCACGTATGACCGCACGTATTCCGCGATTCAAAGGCGTGGTTCACACCACGGACAACAAGCAATTTATCAGCGTGGCGCGCCAACATTGCGGTGGCGCGGGTCCCCTGCTCCGCCTCCAAGGCTGCGCGTGACAAGGGGCCCGGACGGCTCGGCCAAAAAAGTTCTGGCTCGCTTCCGAGATCTTGAACGACACCATTCGAGGCGACCACGAACACCGCGTACGTGGGCGGGTCTTCCGCTTTGGCTCGGCCTTCAAAGATATCCAATGCGGGCAAGGCGAGCGTGGCACCACCCAATCCTTTGAGCACCTGACGACGCGTGGATTTCTTCATCGTACGAACCTTCGAAACGATGGGCTGGTAATCATCGCCATCAGAACATCACGAACGCTTTGACCATCCAAAGACGCCTTCACAGAGGCCGCCAGCGCTACCGAATCGCCCTCGTGCGGCTCACGTGCCCACAGGTATTGCAGCCAATTGTCAAAGTAGCATTCGTGAAAATCGCGGCTATGAGACAATTGCTCGCTGAGTTCAATGCCATCGGAGAAACGAATGGGGCCCTCTGAAAGCTCGCCGTACTCTCCGCTGGCGTCTACATCTGCGCCATTGTCCTTCGTTCGATAGCGGCCCATCGCATCGAAAGATTCAAACGCATACCCCAGCGGGTTGATCAGCGTTGCGTGGCAACCGGCGCCGCACGTCCCTTTGCCGGTGTGAGCCTCGACCCGCTGGCGGTTTGTCTTGGTCTCGGACACAGGAACGGGTGAAGCGTTCATGGCCGGCGGGGGCAAGACTTTGCACAGTAGAACGTGGCTGATGAAAACACCGCGGTGAATGGGGTCCGGGTTGTGCGCATCCGCATTCGCCGCCAGAAAACCGGCTTGTGTAAGCAAGCCACGCCGCTGCTTGGTGTTCAGTGTCGTCTTCTTGAAGCCATCGTCAAAGGATCCCGAAACATCATAAAGCGCCGCCAGTTTCGCGTTCACAAACGAAGTGTCTCCATTAAGAATCGCTTCTGCCGGACGCTCGTCTGCCAGGATGTCGTCAAGGAAGCGAAGGCTTTCTTCTTTCATCAGCTGTGGCAAGTCAGGCGAAAACGTAGGGAATGACTTCGGGTCCTTGCTGATCCTGTCGTACGCGGCCATCCGAAAGAGTTGCTCGTGAAAATGCCGGCCGCTGGCTTTTGCCGCGCCGGACTGCAGCAAGCGCGAGGCTTGCCGTTCAACTTCGTCCGCAGTTTTAAGACGTCCCGCGCGCGCGGCCTCGAACAATTCGTCATCGGGCATGGTGTCGGTCAGCGCGAAAGCCAAACGGGTGGCAAGCTCAAATGGTGTCAGCGAAAAGTCATCGGTATTCTCGCCCTCACCAAGTTCCACGCGATAGAGGAACATGGGCGACTGCAACAACGCGCCGACCAACACTTCCAAACCTGCTTTGAACCGATCTGCGTTGTTGACCAAGGATGGCCCCTGGCTAAACAAATCCCACAAGGCACTGTCCTCGTCGCCGCGCAGGGGCCTGCGGTAGGCACGTTCGGCCAAGGCACGTATAACCGCACGTGATTTGCCCTCGAAATCGCTAGGCGCTGACTTCGGAATCAAACCGGCCACAGCGTTGGCGTCGGCGACAACCGCGCGAGCGATAGATTCGGATGCCTGCTCGTAATCGCTGCGAAGTTCAAGCGAAACATCTAAAGCGGGCCCCGCGTTGTTGTTGTCGAAGCCTTGCACAGCGTCCGCCTGCAGCTGGGGCACCACCGGCAAGGCTTTCAGACGCAGCAAATCGCGAACCGCATTTTGCCACTGAAAATGCGTTAAGCGCGACAGCCTCGCGCCAGACGACACAACGGACGCGTCTGATGCGCTCGCGGAACCACCGCCTGGTTGGGCATCATCGCCGCCTTGGCCACCGCTGCCGTCATGGTCGGGCCAATCGCCGCCGGCACCTGCAATTCGCCCTGTGCACGCCAAAGAGAGCGCGAACGTCGCGCATAGCACCGCTGACAAAAGAAACCGCATCGCCTGAACTCCTTTGGCGTCTGAGTTGTCACTACGATAGGTCATTTCGAGGGGAGTCAACCATGGGCCCAAAGGCCCAGCGGCTGCGGATCACGGGAGCGCCTGGCACGTCACACCGCAACCGCAAGAGGGAACCGCCTTGCGGCGCCAGAGCCGACCATTGAGATGGCGCGAACACGCTGTGCCAAGGCTCTGCGGCCGTGGTCACGTAGAGGTCGCAACGATCACGCCCACCAAAAGCAAGGCTTGAGATCTGAGCGAAGGGCAAATGCACGCGCAGATCGACCTCGCCGCGCGGCGACACACGAACAACCTGCCCTCCGTACCACAGAGCAAGCCACACGTTGCCCGCCGCGTCCACCGCGAGACCATCGGGAACGCCATCGTCTGCGCTCAGAACACACAAGACGCTGCGGCTAACAGACGAACCACGCAATTCATCGCTCGCATAACGAAACACCGCGCGCCGGGCCGAATCCACAACGTAAAGCCATCGGCCATCGGCCGACATGGCCATACCGTTGGGAAGCATCACATCATTATCCAGTGTCTGGACCCGACCGCTGTTCTCAATGCGGACCAGGGCCCCCGCTCGACTTACGTCCGTGCCATCCGGCCGCAGCGCCATCACGCCGGCCAGCAGCTCGCCATCCGGCCCTACGCAGACGTCGTTTAGGCAGCACCCCGCGCCAAGCGGATCAAGCGGTAACCTTTTGAAGACACCACCCAAGGAGAGCCGCGCCAGTCCATCCGGCCCCGCCAGAAGCAGCGATCCATCTTGCACCGGCACAATGCCTCCCGCCGCAAAACCGCGAACGATCACCTTCGGTGTGCCACCCGCAAGGTCTCGCACCAGCTTGCGTCCCTGATCCACCCATACGAGGCTTTCGCGCTCATCGACCCACACCGGCGCTTCGCCGCAAAGGTCATCCGTTTGCGCCACAATTTGAAATGCGCTTGTCATCGCTGGCTCCAATCGTACTATCGTACGATAGTGACCGCACCTACCGGGAGACAACGCTGGTGAAATTCGTCCCCGTTCGCAACCGGGCCTGGTTGGCGTATGCCCTGGCCACGGTGGGACTTTTTGGCATTTGGCAGATGTTGCCGAAGCTGCCTGCTCTCGCACCCACCGATCCGCTGGCCGTGCAGCTGGCGGCGCTTCCGGGTTTGTTGACGGCACTGCTTGTCACAGGAGGGATCCGTGGCATTCGGCACGCACCCCGGGGCGGCGTGCTTTGGGCATTATTCACGGGCCTTGGGGGCGCGCTTGGCACCTTGGCCATCCTGCACGCGTTTGCGCTTGGAGGGGAAGGGTCGCTCGTCACGCCTTTGTGCGCGATGTACCCCTTGGTCACCGCGCTGGGCGCTCGCCTCGTTCTTCGTGAGAAGTTGGGCGCCGTTCAGAAGGTCGGTTTTCTGTTGTTTGGCGCGGCGGTGGCGGCGTTCGGAGCGGAGGGCGCCTCCCCCACGTCGGGTCCCATCGTTGCGTGGATCCCCTATGCGGCGCTGGCGTTTCTCATTTTCGGCGCAAGCGGGCTATCGATGAAGGTGGCAACAAAACACGGCCCCGCATCAGCCGCGCTTACAGGATGGTCAATGGGCTTTGTGGGCGCAACTTTGAGTTTAACCGCTGTGCAACCAGCGGACCTGCCACCTCGCGGCCCATTCTGGGTCTTGGCGTTCGTCTACGGCCTTTTGATGGGCCTGGGTTTATGGACGTCCTTTGAAGCCTATCGACGTGGAAAAGCGGCCGTCGTCACCGCCGTGACAGCACTTTATCCTGCAGTCACGGTGGTGCTATCGGTGTGCTGGCCGAGCATCAACGAAAGCCTCTCGGCCTACAAGGCGCTGGCGATCGCCTTATCGCTCGCGGCGGGTGCAGCGCTTGCCATCGAGCCATCCCCTTCTGCCGATTCTGACGCTCAAGTCGTTGATCCCGACAGAACCGGTGGTATAAATCGCTAATCGTACAGCTGTACGGTTGTTGACAGGATCAATCATGGCCACCAATGATGATGACGGAAAGCCTCGAAAACTGCGCAGCTCGCACTGGTTTGCCGGCGAGGACATCAACGCGTTCAACCACCGCGCATGGCTCAAGCCCAATGGCTTCTCAGACGAAGCGTTGCGCGATCGACCCGTCATCGGAATCTGCAACACGTGGAGCGAACTGGTTGGTTGCAACGTTCACTTGCGAACGCTTGCAGAATCGGTGAAGCGCGGCGTCCTTCAAGCCGGCGGCATGCCGCTTGAGTTTCCTGTGTTGTCGTTATCTGAAACGCTCATGAAACCCAACGCCATGATGTATCGCAACCTCGCTTCCATGGATGTGGAATCGATGATCAAGTCGCATCCACTGGATGCGGTGGTGTTGCTTTCGAGCTGCGACAAGACAACGCCAGCGGTACTCATGGGGGCGGCCAGCGCCGACGTTCCCACGATACTGCTCACCGGCGGGCCTCAGATCAGCGGCCACTTTCGCGGCAAGCCCGCGGGCTCGGGAACCGACTTTTGGCACTACAGCTACGAAGTGCGGCTTGGGCGTATGTCGGTTGCCGAATACCGCGAGTTCGAGGGAAGTTTGTGCCGCAGTCAGGGGTATTGCATGGAGATGGCCACCGCGATGTCGATGGCCGTGGTGGGTGAGGCGCTTGGGATCACGCTGACCGACAACGCATCGATTCCGGCCGTCGACGCCCGCCGCCAGGTGCTTGCTGAACGCACGGGGCGGTTGGCGGTGCAGATCGGCGCCCGCGGCGGGCCCAAGCCCAGCGAGCTTTTGACAAAACCCGCCTTCGAGAACGCGATCCGCGTGCTGATGGCCGTGGGCGGCTCCACGAATGCGGTGGTCCATCTGTTGGCGCTCGCCGGCCGTCTTGGTCTTGATATTACGCTCGACGACTTTGGTGCCGCGTCCCACATCCCCGTGTTGGCGAACCTGCGGCCCTCGGGCGAACATTTGCTGGAGCCCTTCTTTCACGCCGGTGGCGTCCCCGCCTTGATGGCGGAGATGGGAGATCTGTTGCATCTGGATCTGCCAACAATCACCGGCCAAACGGTGCGAGAGAACATCGCGGGGCGAAAGTCACTGGATCACGATGTCATCCGCCCCAGAAGCAACCCGGTCTCGTCGGTGTCGGGGATCGCGGTGCTGCGCGGATCGCTGGCGCCATCGGGCGCGGTGGTGAAGCGTAGCGCGGCCGATCCACGCTTGTTTAAGCACACAGGGCCTGCCTTGGTGTTCGAGCACGTTGAGGACTTAAACCGCCGCCTGGACGATCCAGATCTTGAAGTCACACCGGACAGCATCATTGTTCTGAAGAACGGTGGGCCCGTAGGCGGCCCCGGCATGCCGGAATGGGGACACATTCCCGTGCCTGGCAAACTGCGCGCCATGGGCGTCGAGGACATGATCCGCCTATCCGACGCGCGGATCAGCGGCGGCTCGCATGGCTTGATGATCGTGCACGTTTCGCCCGAAGCCGCGGTGGGTGGTCCGATCGCTGCGGTTCAAACGGGCGACATGATTGCGCTGGATGTCGAAGCGGGGACTTTAAATCTGGAAGTGCCGCCCGAAGAAATTGCACGCCGTTTGGCGGCACGGCCCAAGCACCCACCGGCTTACCGCCGCGGGTATGAATCACTGTTTCTCGGGCACGTGTTGCAAGCGCACGAGGGAGCCGATCTAGACGTGCTACGCAAACTGCCAGGCGAACGTGAGCCTGAATTGCCACGCGGGCTCATCAGTGGCTGGATGCTTGGAGACTGACATGGACCTGCTTGAGGAATTCCGCGGCGCCACATCGGCCATCGTCTCCGATGCGCTTGATAAGTTGGGGCTGCGACAACCTGAACGAGCGATGGATCCGGCGATTCGACCGCTTTGGGATGAAGCGGTTGTGATTGGCTGGGCGCGACCAGTACTAGTGATCGGTGATAGCCGTGAACCGGAACGGCCTTACGACGGCGAGATGAACGCGCTTGACGGTTTAGCGCCCGGCGATGTTCCGCTGTTCGTCGTCGAACCAGGTCTGCGGGTGGCCTCGTGGGGGGAATTGTTTTCCTGCGGCGCAATCGGTCGTGGTGCCCGCGGCGCCATCGTTGATGGGCTGGTGCGGGACGCGCGGCAGATCCACCAGCTTGGCTTTCCCACCTTCGCGCGTGGCTGTACGCCGCTTGACACGTACGCCCGGGCCATCGTGACCGAACACGGAACCATGGCGCAGGTCGGGGGCGTGCTAGTCACGCCAGGTGATCTGGTTGTCGCTGATATAGACGGCATTGTGGTGGTTCCACGCGCGGCCGTGCGCGACGCGGCGGAACTCGTGAAGAGCAAACGAAAACTTGAAGACGGGGCACGCCACGATCTCCTCAGCGGGATGCGCATACGCGACGTGTGGGCCAAGTACGGCGTGTTTTGACAGGTCCATGGCAAGGTTTCAAAACAAACACGTCATCATCACGGGCGCCGCGCGTGGCATCGGCTTTGAAATCGCGCGGCAATTCGCGCGTGAAGGCGCGCGGCTGCGTTTGCTTGACCGGCGTGAGGACGACCTGGCCCAGGCCATTTCCAGCTTGCAAGCCGGGGGCACCGACGTCACAGGTGTGGTTGTGGATGTGACCAAGCGTTCGGATGTGATTGCGGCCGTGCACGCTGCCGACGATGACGCGCCCATCGATGTGCTCGTGAACAATGCGGGGATCGCTTACGAGACAGGCTTTCTCAACATCGAAGAAGAGGAGTGGCGAAGGATCATCGACGTCAACTTGACGGGCGCATTCTTCGTGGCTCAGGCGGTGGCGCGAAAGATGGTTGTTCGTCGACGTGGCGCGATCGTTCACATGGCCTCGAAGAACGGTCTCGACGGCGAATCGGGTTACGCACACTACAACGCCAGCAAAGCCGGCTTGGTGTTGCTCACCAAGACGATGGCGCTTGAACTGGCCGCGTTCGGCATTCGCGTCAATGCGGTGTGCCCTGGCTATGTAGCAACGCCGTTGGCCGCGGAACTGGATAGCGCTGAAGTCACTACGGCTTTTGCAGAACGTTACATTCCACAAGAACGCGTCGCGCGCCCTGAGGAGATCGCACCTTTGTTCTTGTTCTTGGCAAGCGACGACGCTTCATTTGTGACCGGTGCGTGTTTGACGGCCGATGGTGGGCAATTGGCCGGGCAAAAGCCGGATCGAAGCACATTGGCGCGGCTCGGATACAGCGTCTAAGACGCTCGCGGAAACACCGGATTCGCAAGGGACGAAAGACCCATGAAGCTGAGCTGGACCGGAAAGGTGCCGTTCGAGGTTCATCACATCGAGCTCACCAAGCGAGGATTTGATTTGATCTTCACCAAGGATGTGGATGTCAACACGGCAGCGGACGTGGCAGCTTATGGCGTGCAGCACTTTTTTCTATCCGTACTCGAAGACGTATGGCGTTTCCTCGCAAGGGCATACGCCGGTGAAAGTGCTGGCCGCACGTGTGGCCGCTGATCGCCGGCGCGTGTCTTTGGAGCTATCTGATCTCAAGGCCTCCAGGTTGTTCGAGTTCAAAATGCCCGGGGTCAGAGACGCCCAACATCAAACGTTGGTGCACACAACGGCCGACTACACACTCAACAAGCTGCAGCCCTAACGTCGGCGCAAGCCTAACGCCGGCCCCCAACGTAACGGCCCCGCGGTGATCTCGGCAAGGGCCGAGGCAGAAAACGGAGATCCCGAAGCCAGCCATTCCTCAATCGTATCGATCACCTGCCAGATGGGACGCGGCAGCGTGACACCTTCGAGGGATCCCGTGGCGCCAACGATGGCACGGCTCAACGTGACAAGCGCCTTTGAGCAACGCTGACTTTAGAAAAATGCCCGACGGTGCCTGGCGCGCGTTCTCGGCGTGGATGGCTGAAAGTTCCGCGTTCACGAGGTTGCATTCGGAGTCACTGAGCTTGACGATTCGTGCAGTCCGCGGAGCGGCAAGCTGGCCCCGCTCAAACAGAGGCTGTGCTGCAAACAGCGGCAGCAGACCCGCTTGTCCGAACAGCAAGCGTAAGTCTGGCGCCAGCCAGTCCACCAAATAGTAAACGTTGGTGACCCGCAAATGGCGTGGCCGGAAGAACGCGTGGACGCCGGCGGGCGGTATGACATCGCTTGCAAACGGTCTATTCACCGTCAACCACGGGCACGGCTGTCAATCTAGGCTGGGGCAACCTGCTTAAGGTCGAGATCAGTGGCCCCACGGGCAACTGCATTGACGACCTGGTCCTCGAAACATAAGCCCCACAAAGAGCCCCCGAAGAGCCGGCCATAAGGTCGGCTCTTCGGCGTTGACGGCTGAGAACGGTCTGATGGGCGTTTCTTGGCAGGGTACGCGTTTGGTCTTCTCGAAAATCACGAGCGGAGCGAGCCGTTTGGGAGCAAAGCGGCCACTACACCCAGTCATGGCCGTGCCGTTCACGAACAAATCCCCCGCTTGGGTGTGGGGGGCCTTGGCTTTCCTCATCGGATGCGAACCCATGCCACGTCCGCAAGCAGGCGAGGGAGTTCCATCGCCGTTTGCGGATGCAGCCTCTTTCACGCCCAAGCCTGACGCATCGAGCACCACGCTCCTGCGCGATGCCATGGAACAAACGTCTTTCGATAGCGGCGTCGCGGACGCTGTGCTGCCCGCAACGACACAGGTTTACCCCGCGCCGCCCGATGTGGCTGGATCGCCGCTTTTTGATGTGCACGTGCTTGCGGACGGACAGCGTCTTGCCGCATTTGTTTACCGCTCTGTGGCCCCCGAGAAGCCCTATCCCGAAGATGACGGTAGCAACGAGCACCGCACGCCCCGGCGATCCATGGATTGGGTGACGTTCAATATGTCCGAGCCGGTGGAGGTTGAGGTGACGCTGAAAACGGGAACTTTCAACACCGTCGTTGTCCGTCCGCTAAGCGCTGGTGTCGTGGCAAAGAGGATCGATCAACGCACGTTGCGTATTCCGATTAGCAAGCCAGGTTCGAAATTATCGGTCGAATTCGACGGCAAGACCACGAATGCATTGTTGTTGTTCGCGGATCCGCCTGAAGGTGCTTCCACCATTGTTCCTCTGCAGGGCGTGGGCGTGTATGCCCCCACTCCGGGTACAAACTTTGCGCCTCCGGCCGGCACCCGTGCTGTGCATTTTCGCCCCGGCGCACATGACGTTTCGGAGTGGATTGTGCCCGCTGGCATTGAGCACGTGTATGTGGCCGGGGGCGCCGTGGTGTATGGAGCGCTATCGGTGTCGCCACGGCCCCGCTTTCATCTCACGGGTCGTGGGGTGCTTTCTGGTAAGAAATTTGTCTGGCGGGCGGCAAAAAAAACGCTGCTCCACCAAACAGGAGAGTGTTGGGACACGTGCATCAAAATGTTTGAGATCAAAGACGTGCCCGACGTCGTCATTGATGGTGTCACGATCGTTGAAGCCCCTTATTGGAACTTTCAGTCAGACGGCCTACGCATGCAAATGCGAAACTTCAAGATGTTAGGAAACTGGCGTTGGAACTCCGATGGCCCAGACATTGGCGAGGGCTCCATCGTCGAAGACTGCTTCGTGCAATCTAACGATGACATGTTCAAAATGTATTGGAGCCGCGGCACCGTGCGCCGCTGTGTTGCGTGGCACATGCACAACGGACCTGTCATCCAGTTGGGATGGTGGATGAAAAACATCAGTGGCCTGCGCGCATCTGACATCGACGTCATCCATTCCGAATGGATTTGGAGCGCGAACACCAACAATGGCGGTATCAATTATCACTGGGACAACACGGTTGAGATTAAGGGCACAGGCGTGCTGGCTGACAGCGTGTTCGAGAACATCCGGATGGAGGGCACCACACTGCGCGCCGTGGGATTGTTTTCGCCAAAAGGTCAGACGATCCGTGGCATGACCATTCGCGGGTTATCTGTCGAGGCTTTGGGTGGCGACCTTTCCGGCAAAGGCATAGAGAACGTGATTCGCGGCGACAACGGTGGCCGCGTAGAAAACGTGACCATCAGCAACATGACCGTTGGGGGCGTTCGCATCACAGCGCAGAATGCCATTTCCGTCGGCCGCTTCGTCATTGACCCGTCCTCGACCAGCGGAATCAAGTTCGAGTGATTGCATCGCCAGTCCCTCAACCGTCCATCTTGAAGGCGCTTTCAGAAAATGTGCGAGTCGATCTTGATCATTGCGCCCACTATCCCTCGACCGCCGTGCTTTCCCCTCCGCGCCATCTGCAACTCGTGCCCGCCGCGCCGCAAGACTGCGAGGCGGTCCCGACGGACGCGGGCGACGCTTTCCGGCAGTACGGCCGCTATGTGGCCACAATCGCCTTTCGCATCATGGGGAGGCGTGACGAGCTTGAGGACCTCGTGCAGGACGTGTTTTTAGAGGTCCACCGAACGTTACCCACGCTCCGGAGCGCCGAAGCCCTGCGCGGTTGGCTGGCCACGATCACAGTGCGAACCGCTCGTCATCGCTTGCGACGACGGCGATTGAAGTCGTTCTTTGGCCTGACCGAGACGCTGGACGAACACGATCTAGCCGATCCCAACGCCTCGGCTGAAACCGGTGCGCTGTTGGCCCCCGTATTCGCCGCGCTCGACACATTGCCTGTGCCCGTGCGGATCGCCTGGGTGCTACGCCATTTGGAGGGGCACCCCCTTGAACGGGTGGCCCAGTTGTCAGGTTGTTCGCTGGCCGCCGTGAAGCGACGATTGGTCAAAGCCAATGCCGTGATGGATGAAGTGGTTGCGGATGTCTAAGGCGGCAGAGAAAGTGAATGTGGCCGACGTACGGCGCGCCACCCAAATCGACTGGAGTCAAAGCCAGTTGGAACTTCATGCTTTGACGCTTCCACGTCGTCGCCAGCGGTTGCAGGCCCGCCGCAAACGTGCACAGCGCGTCGCCGCCATGATCGCGGTGTTGTGTGCAGGTTCGGCTGTGCACCACATGTCTCGCAACGCCGCCACCACGCGGAGCCCCCCCCCGCAACCGGTTGCCTCCGCGGTTGATCCGCGTACCGTCGTTCTAACGCCCGAAGTGACGGCGGTGCCAGTGGCCCCAAACACGCAACTCGTCGTCATGGCCGCAACGAAGGCAGGTGTCACTGTGCGGCTCAACAGGGGAGGCGCCCACTTTGAACGCACGTCGCTTGCGAGACCGTTGCAGGTTCACACGCAGCACTTTCAAGTTGTTGTGCAGGGTATGGCTGTGACCATGTGGCGCGAGCAGAGCACACAGGCGCTTTGGGTTGAGGTTCACGATGGCCATGCCGATGTTGCGCGCGCAGATGGATCGGTGACCACGTTGGCCGCGGGCGAAAAGCGAAGGTTTTTGCCTTCTGTATCCGAAGCGCCTGCAGTTATAGTTAACGTCCCCGCCGTCGCACCCAAACCATCCATCGGACGGTCACAACCATGGCGGGCGTTGGCGGCCCAAGGCGCTTACGAAGAGGCCTACCGCAGTCTGAGACAAGCTGGCGTGGCAACCGTGCGCGACGACGTGGATGATCTGCTGCTGGCTGCGGACGCGGCACGGTTGTCTGGGCATGCCGACAAAGCCCTTGGGTTCCTCGACCGCATTCGGAAGCGGCACGGCAATGACCCACGTTCATCGATGGCCGCTTTTACAGCCGGCAGCCTCCTGCTGCATCACCTCAAACAGCCGCAGTTGGCAGCCGCCGCGTTTGCCGAGGCACGCCTGCGGGACGGCGCTCAGGTTCTGTCAGAAGATGCTCTGGCACGCGAGGTCCAATCGTGGTCGCGCGCAGGCGAACGTCTCAAAGCCGAAGCGTCGGCGCGTTTATATTTGCAAACGTATCCGCACGGACGTTGGTCGGATCTGGTGCGTGAATTCGGCCACGTAAAGTGAGGGCAGTCCTTAGGCTCGCTCGATCGCGGCGTGCTGCTGGCGCGGCCATGGGGTGTGTAAGCGTCGTCTTGTGGATGAGTGTCGCAAAGGCACAGGCACCAACAGCAAACCTCGACGAGCCTGCTGGGGACATGCGCGTCGTGATTGATCCGTGCGTGGGCGTTGAGGTCGACGTTGTCACACGAATCGTGACGCTTGAACAGGCCTTGGTGTTTGCCGATGCGCAGGCGCCAACCCGGCCACAAGCCCTAATCGCCACTGTTAACTGCGCCTCCAACGGCTTACGTCTCAAAGTGCAAGCGCCACATACGGGCGCACATGTGGAACGGCAGCTGGCCCACGACGCATACCCCCTGGCGGCCCGTCCCAGATTGCTGGCGCTCAGCTTGGTCGAGATGGCTGCTGTCGTGAGCGGCGCCCGAGCCCAGATCGTCGACGTACCAACGGCATCCGCCCCCGCAGGCGTCATGGCGATCGCCCCGCGCCCACATACCGAAGCGCAAGCATGGCGTGCGCAGCTTTCGTGGGGACAAGAATGGGGCCGAGTGGATTCAACGTCACGAGGCGCGACGGGCTTGTCGCTGTCTCGGCATGTCCTTCGGATCGTGAACGCACGCCTACAAGCCGAGGCTGCCCATTTGTCTTTCGCCACTGACTATGGACAAGTGCGTGTGGACAGGTTCGTGATCGGAGCCTCTGTGGGTCCACTCATCGAAGTGAAAGCCGTTCTCTTTAGCGCCGGTCTGGGCCTCCGGGCTGGGTATCTGCGGTTGCAGGGACGGCCCGAAGAAGCCAACGTGAACGGGTTTACCACCACTCGCTTCACATGGGGGCCTGCAGCGTTCGTTCAGGTGGGCTACAGCTTCACGCGTTCGTTCAGTGCGGCGTTTGGCCTTGAAGGCGGTGCTCATGCACGCCCCATTGAGGCGCGCATCGACGGCCTCAAGCTGGGACGCGTGACGGGCCTTTGGGTGCAACCCTTTTTGGCGCTGGGGTACACGCTGTGAGAGGGCGAAGCAAACGGCGAACACAGATGACGGCGATTGTGTGTCTTGCGTTCGGCGTCAGCGCTTGCGACACACAGACGGCCCAGGTGTTCGGCACTGGTGCGCGCGATTGCACGCTTCCTATAACGCAAGCCTCCTTGTCGTCCATGACGATCCAAGACGCCCGCGGGCGAGCGACGGTTGTCGCCAGTGGTACGTCATGTCAGCGCACTTACACGCTGGCAACCACAGCGCCCGTCCGGGTGGGGCTTGGCGAGCAGGTCGGCACAAGTCGTGTCGTTGCAGAACGTCAAGGTGATCCGTTCGTGCGCACTGGCAATGTGTATTTCGATGCGCTGTATACCTTGGCTCTGGCCGAACTGCGAGACTTGGAAGTCAACTTTGCAAGTGGTCCCGCCTCGGGCAACACGCCCGTAAGTTGCGGCGCCGAAGGGTGTTACAAGACGGGTGACGCTTGGCCTTGGGTGTGGACGCGAAACAGCGGGTACGCCATCGACCTCGCGGGCCCAGCTCTCGATCTTGTGCGCGCGCAGAACACTTTGCTTTTCAAGCTATCTTCGCGCGCAAACGGTCAACCTGGCAGGACCGTCGTTGAAGATCTCGGCACGGGAGGGGGTTATCCCCTGTCCATTGATCGCGCAACGTGGGCGCTCGGTGCGCGACGGCTCCTGGCGCTCTTGCAGGGTGAGGCACGGCAGCGATTTTCGCTTCTGGCCAAGGCCGCACTGGTTGAAACGGTGATGCAAGATCGCGCCAACGCCTTCGATCAAACGCTGGGCTTGTATCGTGGCGAAACGACGTTTTTGAACGGCCGCGAACAATCATACCCCGCTTGGATGAGTTCAGAGCCAACACAGGTGGCCGGCAGCTACGCACTGTCCACCAACGTGCTGCAACTTCAGGCGTTGGAATCGGCGGTGGCGCTGGCGCAAGAGCACGGTGATATCCTCACAGCGCAGACCTTGGCTGCGTGGGCAAAGGCGCTCCGGCTAGCGCTGGCGACCCGCTTTGAAAATCAAGCCGGCGGTGTGGGCGCGTTTATCCCCTCGCTGGTGGATCCTGCGCCCGTGGGTCGCACGGATCTCTTGGGCCTGGCGCTGGCGATTGAAGCTGGTGTATGGCCGATTGAAGAAGGACGTGCGCGGCTTTCTGCGTATCCGCAGGGGCCTGTGGGCGCACCGGTGATATGGCCCCAAAGCCGCAACGTACCCGTGTTCCACAACCGGGCTGTGTGGCCGTTCGTCTTGGGCCACGCTCTGCGCGCCGCGCGCATCGTGGGCCACGACGCGTTCGCGGACAATAGTTTGATCGCGCTGTTTCGCGCAGCTGCACTGAACGTGTCCAACGTCGAATGCTTCGACTTTCTCACCGGTGATCCACGCCCACCCATTCTGAGCGGCCGTCAAGAGCTGTGGTCCGCCGCAGCCTATCTATCGATGGTGCAAGAGAGCCTTTTCGGTTTTGAACTCTCTGAGGGCGCGGTTCGCTTTCGACCGTACGTCACCGCCAACGTCCACCGCACGCTGTTTTCCGGGACGCGTACTTTGGCTTTGGGGGATTTGCACTACCGCGGCCACCGGCTTTCGATTGTGATCGACCTTCCTCCACTAGACCCCACAGTTCAAGGCGCCTACCAAATCGCAGCTGTCACAGTCAATGGTGTGCTCGTGGGCGATCGCCCCTTGGCTGCCGCAGAGTTCGCACCACGCAACCGGATTGTCATTCGTCTCACGGCACCTGCAAGCGCGCCCCGGCCGCCATCCATGCCGCTACCGACGTCAATTGACGATACCTTTGCGCCAGCCACACCTAGCATCACCAACGTAGTGACGCGGGGCAACTGGCTGGAAGTTGAGTTCGCAAAACCGCCGGAGAATCCTTCGCTCATTCGTTACGATCTGCGGCGTGATGGTGCCCTTATCGCGCGTGATTTGCCAGCAGACACCGCGCAATTTGTTGATACCTCCGCGCCCGGCGAAGCCGCCGCCAGTCACTGCTATGTGGTCGAAGCGCGCTTCATCAGGAATGGCCTGCGCTCACACCCGTCGGCGCCGGTGTGCTTTTGGGGTACGGTCCAAAGATCGCGCGTGCATCAAGTTTCCGTGCAGGATCTGCTGGCCACGGGCGGTCAGCGCTCGACGGTTAGGACGTCTGCGGGCACCATCGCTGTACTTGATCGGTGGGGCGCGCCCGAAGACGAAATCCTATATCCGGCATTCGTCGCGCCCGCCAGCGGCCAACACATGTTTCAAATCGTGGCGAGCAACGGAGCTGGCCCTGTGGATACCGGTGTGGCTTGCGCGGTCAAAGATCTAATTGTCGAACGCGCAAGTGATGGCGCTCGAGTGGGGGGCGCTGTGGTGGTGGTGGCGCAGCGCGGGCGCTGGGATTGGCTGACGCCTTCCACCTTCGCTGTCGCTGAGCTCGAACGTGGGGTGACATACTCGATCCGCGTGAAAGAGGCGCTGCAGACCTTTAATATGTCGCAACTTGCTCATTACGCAGATTACACAGAGGACGGCGGCACCGACGTACCGAGCAACAGACTGTCCATCAGCGAGCTGCGTATCTTGACCCGTGTTGCCTTGCCTTGACTAAAAAGTAAAACCGAGCGAGCTGTTTTGGCCGTGGCGTTCCACTTACCCAGATCGAAATGCGATCTAAAACGCTGCAAAGGCTTCCCGTCCTTCTTGTCGTTTGTGCAGTCACCATGGGATCTGCCAAGGCTGCCACATACCAGCGCAGCTGGAACTGGTTAACCACCGGCAACGGCCACGGCTTTGCGCTTTACGACGCGAACACCAAAATGCTGTCGGGCTTTCTGGAGCACCCTTACAGGTTCTTACGACCGGGGCCCACCCTGCAAAGTGAAGGGCCCATTCGGCGCGATTTGGCCTTTGAGGTTGGCTTCGGCGTCCGAGGCCCGAAGGGCAACGGTTGGCTGCGCGGCGGCACCGCACAGGTCCCTGAATACATTGATGACAGCAACATCATTCGCGCTCCTATAACGCTGTCCGGACAAGCCGCCGAGAGCATCTACTTTGCGCCCTTTGGCTACGAAGGCAACGCGGTGGTCGCACTACTGAAAGCGCCCGGCGCGACCCACGGCACGCTCAATCTCAACTTCAGAATGGGGGCCGGGACTGGCGACAATCCGCCGGCAAAGGACGAAAAGCTGAGGCTTGAAGAAGGCGCTGTCGTGGAAACGGGTTCAGGCACTGGCGCCATGATCTACTTGGCGATTGGCGGAATGGATCACGCTGATTGCGGCGGCTTTGCGAAGGTGGCTCGTGGCGAAGCTCTAGCGGACGATCTGACGTGCACCGGCGATGTTGCACCCACCGTTGAAAAGGCCTTGGGCGCGGATGGATGGATGGGCGTGATGGTTGGTTTTGTGGACGATGCCACCAAGGTGACGGCCACGATCACCAAAATGAAGGCGTGGTTGGCAGACCGGCAAGCCAACCGAGTTCTAACAGACGCACAAGCGGAGTGGGAGGCTTGGCGCAAGCCGATCCCGAACGTTGCGTGCACGGACGCGGAAAAGCGACTGTGGCGTCAGATGGAGGCGGTTCTCCGCATGGGTCAAGTGCGCGAACCGAACATTCCAGGCCGCACAAACTACGGCATGGTTCTAGCCAGCTTGCCGCCCGGTGAATGGCACACGGGGTGGGTCAGGGATGCGCACTACGCCATAGTGGCCCTGGCACGGAGTGGACATTTCACAGAAGCACGCGCGGCCTTGAACTTCTTCATCAACGCAAGCCCCAACGTGGGAGCGTACAAAAGCTACGTCAACAACAAAGACTATGGCCTGTCTCTAACGCGGTATTTCGGCAATGGCGTTGAAGAATCGGATTGGAACTCAGATGGCCCCAATCCCGAAACAGATGGCTGGGGAGGATTTCTGTGGGCCGCACGGCAATACGTCGAAGCCTCGGGCGATGTCGAGTGGTTGCGATCAAAGGTTCTTCACGATCCAAACCTCACGGTTTACGACTGGATCATCAAGAAGGTTGCCGATCCCATTGCAGGCAACCTCACCGATAAGAATGTGATGCGCGCCGATGCCTCTATATGGGAGGTGCACGAGGCCAAGAAACGAACCTACTTTTACACCACGGCCGCCTCTGCGCGCGGCCTGTGTGACTTGGGTGCTCTGGCCAAGAAGTTGGGCGAAGAGGCAGACACAACCAAGTACAAAGATATGGCGGCAAAGATCCGGACTGCCATAACGACTCTGTTCGTTAACCGTCGTGGTGAGATTGGCGGCAACCTCGAAGATCTCGAAACGAGGCCAGAGGACGGCGCCGTGGCCGAGCTGTTCACATGGAACCTGATACGGGACTATAAGGGCGCCACGGCCACAAAGACGTTCGAGCTTCTTGAGCGGCTGCGCGTAGCGAGCGGTGGATTCAAGCGTCGCAATGTGGGCAACGATCCCTACGACAACAACGAGTGGGTGCTGCTCGATCTGCGAATCGCCGATGGTTTGCGGCGCGCCGGGCGCACCAAAGACGCAGACAATCTGGTGAACATTGTCGTTGAAAAGGCGATGGTCAATTTCAACTTGGTCCCTGAGCTTTACAACGCCGTTTCCACGGGCACGCTTGGGGCCTACACAGGTAGCATTCCGATGGTGGGCTACGCGGCCGGCGCTTACATGATGACGCTGCTCGATCGAGCGGGCCTCATCGAGCCGAACGACTGCGGTGACGGCGATGGTTATTCAATGCCATTGGCCACGTGCGACGGAGGCGATCCACGCCTTCCCCCACCGCTCGGTGCCGCCCCACCACCCGGAGACGGCGGCGTGCCGGGGGAGGCGGGCCAAGGCGGAAACAACGGTGGTTCGGGCCTAGGCGAAGGCGCCGCTCCCGGTAGTGCGAATGGCTCCGGTGGAGCGACGGGTGGCGAGAACCGAGGTGGTGACACTCCCTCGGCAGGCGCCCGTTATGAAAGTGCATGCTTATGTACGGTAGGCACGCCGTCCGAGCCCGCAGCCGCGGCGATGCTGGTGGCCTTGGCATTCGTAGCCGCCATTGTCGCCCGCGGGCGCCGACGCTGAAGGTCGCCATCATGATTCGCGCCTTCATAACCATCACCTGTATCATCCTACATTCGGTCAGCGTCCCAACTTCGTTGCGCGCCGACGAAAGCACAGAAACACTGTCAACGCAGGCCGACGCCGCGGCCCCCACGGCCACCACACCTTCCACCGCGACAGACGTATGGGGCACATTCTTCTTCCCCGAAGATCGCCCCGCGCCCGGCCACGACAACCAGAGCCTGGATTTCAAGTTCGGCTGGCATGGATATCTACGATCACCGATGCGCCTGGCCTCGCGCGCGCGTGAGGATGGGTCGGGCACAAATTTGCGCTCGCCGTGGTTGATTGATGATGACTACTATCTCTCTGGTTTTGCGTACACGCGCAACCAAGAGACCGACTATTCAGAAATCTTTCTGATGGGTGGCAACCGATATATCACGGGCACCGTTGGCCTTTTCGGATCACTGTTTTCAGACGCCGCTTATCCGGATTCACAGCGGCAACTAGGCATTGCACAAGGCTTCGTGACGCTGCGATATGAGCACCAAGTGGCGGACGTACACGCACGCGTGCGTCTCAAAGGCGGATCGTTTTGGGACCGCTTCGGGTACCTTGCCAAATACGACACTTACGTCTTTGGCCGCACCCACCAGGCGGGCATGCAGGCAGCCACAGACCTCGAATACAAAAACTTCGTCCTGTCATTGATAGCGGGGGTAGGCAGCCACCTTGAACAACTTGAAGCAAGCCAAGGCCTGGCCACGTTGCGGTACGGAGCCGTTCGCTTGGCATATGACCAGAAATATGAGGTGGGTATCTACCGTCTAGACACGGGCGAAAGTGATCTGCGCCAACTCAAAGACATCAAAGAAGCGACCTTGGATGTGACGGGCATAGACGCGCGTTTTACCAATGACTTCGCGGGAAGATTATACGTGGCGTACTCGCACTTATCAGCCACGCGTGCGCAGTACATGTCACCCGTTTTGGAGGTCATGCACTCATACGGCGGCAAGGGCCTCACAGACAACTATTTTGGCAGCGAAGCCAGCGACAACGGCACGGGCGGCCTCAACACGTTCGCGTTTCAATATGACTACAGCCTTGCGGCGTTGCTTAGAAACTCTCGCGGCCAAGAGGATGCGCTTCGTCGCGGCAAAGACGTGCTGCTGAGTGTGTTTGGCGTGTATACGAAGATCGCCAGCAAACAGGCAGATCTGGACCCAATGATCAATCGTGACGGGCGTCGATCGTTCAAGTGGGGCGCCGATGTGGCCTGGTGGCCCACGTCGTGGGTGGGCGCTTCAGTTCGCTACGACCGAGTCGTTCTCAACGTGGACGACGAGGCGAACAGCATGCGCATTTTATCGCCGCGCCTCAGCTTCCGTGCGCGCTTCATGGGCGAAGGCCTCATCTTTTTGCAGTATTCACGTTACGGCTACGGCGAGCGCATTCAGTTGCGCGCGGGCCAAGTTCCGCTTGAGACGCTGCCTGACCAGTCGGCCTTCAAGATTCAGGCACAGCTATCGTTCTAGACAAGCGACCACGTTCTTGACGCTCACCTCACGAGAACAGCGAGGTTGTTGACTCCCCACGATTCATCGAGCCGCGGCTGGTCTAAAACGGCACCAATAACGATCTGCACTTTATAGGCGGAGTGAGGCAAGGTGGCCTGCATGCGCACTTGGCCATCAAGGCCGATGGCACCTATGACATTGCCGCATTGGTCAGCGGTGCGGTTGCAAGAAGCGCTACTTGCGCCTCCACATGAGATCTCCACCATGCGTTGATTCTCTATGTCGAGGTAGGCCCTTTCGTTGTCCCATGAGTCGATCGTCACAAAATCGGCTATGACCTGGACTTCGCTGTGCGTCGGCAAACTCAGCAGCAGGTTTATCTTGTCTTTGAGCCCCAAGACGTCGACGCCACCCAAGACGGAACCGAACGCGCCACACTCAGTCACCTTCGTGCTGGGGAAGTCCGAGGAATGGCTGCTAAAGTCGGACGAGAACACGACCTTCCAGCCTTGTTCAAGCAGCGGCGCAAGGTCGAGGTCTGCACCCCCTACTCCACTTGTTCCGGCGTCGGCATCTTCAATCATCGCCCCGTCTTTGGGCGAAACATCTGGGGGGTTGGCTGCGTCATTCGCCGAGCTAACCTCTTCGTCACCCGCGTCATACAAGGACGCGTCCACGGCGTTGGCGCCGCTTTGCAGTTCGTAGCCAAACCGCCCACAAGCAACGGTATGCAGCGCCAAATAAATGACAAGCCTGGTGCCGGTGCGCTTTTGCTTGTGGACACGAGGCATCGTTAAACAACATCGGCAGGATGCGCTCAACCCTAACTTCGGCGCACAAGCGCGTGGGTGCTGCGAAGAACAACCATGTACTGAGGCCCCACCCTAGCGGCAGCGACCGGCGTTCTTCATAAAGGCGATTACGGCTTCGGAGATCGGCGTCGCCAACCGGGCGGCTCCGGCGGCGTCCGGATGCACATCCGTGCCGCGGGACACGCCGCTGGCGGGCACCACGGATTGCACCACCGACGCGGCTGTGCTCGCCTCTTTGACCACTTGCTCGATGGCTACGCCAATCTGGGCCAAAAGGTTGTCTTGAATCTTCATCAAGAACGCGGCGACACGCGGGTTTTGCAGACGAGCCCAACCAAGAATTTCTTTCGTGTCTGTCACATAGGCGCCTGCTGCGTCGGCTTTCACATCCGGATTGTACTTTCCATCCAAAAAGCCTCCGTACACGTTGTTGACGCCCAAGTACTCGATCAAGAGATCAGGAACCCCGCCAAACTGACGGCCGTTCGCATCGATCCAGTTTCGAATGCCGCGGCTTGAAAAGCCACCCGCAGCGATGCGACGAGCCGAAAGGCCCGCAGGTGCGACGTAAGCGCCATTGTACGGACTGCGTTCGTAGCCGATGAGCTCAAACGCGCATCCTGCCGACATCAAGTTCTGCTGAAACGGATGAATCCAAGAAGCCACTTGTTCGGTGATTGAATCGCCGATTATGACGATGCGTAAAGGCCCCCCCGCGGCTGGCGGCGTCACGGCAGAGCTCACGGCGAACATCGACGCCGGTGGCAGAGGCACACCTGCATCGATATCGGCCTTGGTAACGCTATGGAACGTGTTGTTGCGCCACTCTTTGCCGACCTTGAAGAACATGCTCACACCGAAGCTTGGACACACTCGGTTGCTGTTGACACACGCTGGATCTGCGGGATCGCGCCAATCGATGCCCACATGATTGATGTAATCAGCGGTGTCCCGATCGTCCGTACCTTTGGGGTCGCGCAGAGCCAGCCGCGTCTGACAATTCGAAATGACCTCGCGCACCTCCGTGCTCCGAATGGCTTGGTAGCTGTTCGAGGGCCAGTAGTGCCAAATGTACCCAGGGGCAGGTACCACATCCGCTCCACTTGTTTGTTTCGTCAACAAAGGCGCTGGTCCACCACCAGCGTAGGTGGGCGAAAAAGTCGAACCACCAAGGCCCACGTCATTGTCAATGCGCACCCATTGCGTGGACCCGCGGTACAAAACCCAAGCTTGGCATTCACGAATCTCAACGTGCGTGTTGCTCGGTGTGTTATTCGACGGCCCACGAAACACGGCACCCCAATAATTGGCGTGTGTGTGAGCCGCGGTGGGAGGCGATAACTTCGGTGCCGTCGCGCCCACAACCCAGCTCCATGTTGCGGGCACCCCAGACGGAGCGGCTTCGCTCTTTGTGCCCTCGGCCGTGGCCAATAGATGTTTCGGGACATCAAACGTCGCCGGGGCAGCGTTGCCCCCCGAAGCGGACATGCCGTTGCCGCCTATGGGGGTTGTGGTGTTGCCGCCCTGCGGTCCGGCGGTTCCCGCGACGCCACCGGTAAGCGACGCACCGCCGCTCGCTTGCCCACCACGGCCAGCACTGTCGACGACGGCCTCGCCCCCTTCACCAGCCCCTGCCTCGCCGCCCTTGCCGTCTTCACCCCCCGTCCCGCCCGCACCATCGTCATCGCTGATCGAAGCCGCACAGCCCATCGACAACAGAAGCACAAGGACGGTCACATTGAACTGAGGTGAATGAACTCGCATAAGGCATCTAGACGCGGGCCGATGAGATCGTGGCTCAAGATTTTTGCTTCGACGCAGTTGCTAAAGCGCCGACAACTTTCACCAAGTGGCGTCGCGACAAAGTACAATCGCGATGAGAACGTCACATGACACGCGTTCGCGACAACATCCGGGCTCTAAGATTGATCGCCATCCTTGCTTCGGCGTGTGGGGAGGCACGCCTGCCGTTGTTTGAGTTGATGACCCGTGACGCGGGCTCGCTTCCAAAGCCGCTTGTGGCGGGGCTGCGGGGCCACTTCCGGCTCGACGAAACCAGCCCTGGATCACCCGTGCTTGACTCCTCATCCCAAAACGCCCACGGCATTCCCATCAACGGACCCGAACCGTCGTTGATCACAGCGCCGCTACAGTTCGCAAACCCACGCAGCTTGGCCTTCGATGGCTCACGCAGGCAGCAGGTGGATCTGACGGGCCAGTATCCACGCGTCAACGGGCCTCAGACGCTTGCGGTCTGGTTTCGCTATCTGGCCAAAGACGTTGGCTCGCTTTCACAAGACGTGATTGGCATCGGCGACATCACAACTTCGGCCGTGCAGTTTGGCATTCGCCGTGACACACCCGAATCGAACGTTGTCACATTTGCGGCGTGGAGACGTATTGGTGTGCACCTTTGCGAAGGGCCTTTACCGTCACAAGACGCTTGGCACCATGTGGCCTACACCTTCGATGGCACGCTTCACGCTTGTTATGTCGATGGCGTTCTCGTGGGCAGTTCAACCACGCCGGCACAAACGGGGCCAACCACCGTGGCTCGTCTTGCCAACTCACCAGGACAGGGCGAGCCATTCACAGGTTGGCTCGACGACGCACGAATATACGATCGGCCCTTGTCTGCAGCGGAGGTTGCACACTTGGCGGCAGGGCTCCCCTGATGAAGCCCTAAAAGGCGGCTGCCAACCGCAGGGTGCCCGTGCCCGCGAACGCGGACGCTTGTGCAACGACTTGCTCTCCGTCGGTCAGCGCCACGCTGCGAAGGACGATCCCCGCCGTGAGCGTCATCTCCATCCGCAAGCGCGGGTGCAAGCTGATCCACGCACGCGGTCCAGCATCGACGACCCACGCGATAGCCGATCCCGCGCGTCCGCTGGCGTCGACATCCACACTGTGGCCCACAGCCGCCAGGCGAAGCATATGAGTTTCCGCAAGAACGGCAGCGCCCCAGCTGCGCGCCGAAGACGTCAAAACGCGTGTGCCACCTATACCAGCCACAAAAGCCCGAACAGAGCCGGCGCCATATGAAGTGTGTACATCGGGTGCCATGAGGTAGGCGGCGTGTAGGTTGATTGAGCTCCGTTCCGTCACGCCCAGTGCCACTTCGACATCGGGACCCGCATGTGCGTGGCCACGGCCGCCCATGAACGACTGCGCGGCAAAACCCAAGGCAACGTGCAGGCGCGCCGTTGCTTCGGGCGTCGCAGGCGCAGGCGCAGCCACCAGCGGAACCGGCACCCGTGCACGCGGCTTTGTCGCAACGGCGCCAAGCAACTCCATCGTTGCAATTCCAAGCGTCAACGGCCTTGCGTGCACTGGAACCGCCCGAAGCTCCAGCATGCGTGTACGCGGAATTCCTGTACCATCAGCGACCACGATCTCGACGTCGGCAGCCAACAAGTCAAGGCTGCGCATCACAACCAGCCTGCGGTTTGAGTCGCCGTCACCGCTTAGGCAAACGCCCACTTCTTTCAGCTCCACTTGAAGGTGCGCCAGAACCGCCGGCACAAGGGGCCACAAGGGATCCTTTAGTGGCACTCGCAATGCCACGCGCTCGTTGCCATCTGCAACGCAAATGGTTCCGTCGGCAGCGTTGAGGCAGCGCGGCCGCGCCCCAGCCGCAACGGCTACCGCAATCCAGGCGAGCACCAGCCGGGCTCTCAAGGTTGGCGGCAACGCTGGCTCACATTGTCACGGTGATGCCCGGCGGGATAGGCCGCAAGGTAGCGCGACCGCGCCCGCAAACAGTTCTGCGTCTGCCCACTTCGATCGAACGCCTCAACCAAACGAGCGTCAATGTCTTCGCGCAGCGTGTCCCCCGCGCGCGCGCGCGCCGATTGCAAGGCCTCAACCGCGCCGCGCGGATCTGCAAGCGCGTCTAAGCGGATGCGCCCCAGCTGAAAAGCAGCCAATGGTGCCGTGGCGTCGTTGGGGTACCGACGTCGAACGGCATCGAACATGTTTGCTGCCTCGGCTGCGCGCCCTTGCACCCACGCACGGTCAGCCCGCTCGAACGCTTTGTATGCCTCCGGCTCGATAGCCGCCTCTTCTTTTGACAAGCTTGTGGATGCTATGACGCTTGTGCGTTTGGTGTGCGGCCGTGAGGACACAGCAGCGGCCATCGGCTTGCGCGCGGTCGCAGGCCCAGGTGCAGGAGCCATCGCTGTTGTTGCCGCTGTCCATGTCTCGCCTGCAGCCAAGACCATGGGCGAACGCCCTTTGCCACGCACCTCCACGTGTCCGTCTTCACATGTGATGCGCGTTGCCGCGCCTTCGTCAACCAACGTATCTATGCGAAAGCGCATACCCACGACAACCACAGCAAGCCGCTGTACATGCACGGTGAAGTGCCGCCGCTCTGGGCGTCTGTCAGAGCCGTGCGCGCGTGCGGCTTGGAACGAAGCGTCGCCGCGAAGCAGGTGTACGATGGTTTCATGCTCGGTCGCTGCAAAGGTGGCTTGGGCGTGGGCGGATAAAGCCACGCGCGCTCCATCGTCCAGCACAACGATCTCAGCGCGATCGCCGGCCGTCGTAGTGACCTTCCCGGTCATGGTCTGTGCCACAAGCTCCGACGGCTGTGGTGCGTCGCTGTTGCGAGCGCTGATCATCCCAAAGATTGTGGCTGCACCACCGGCCCCAAGCAACAAGACCATCGTGGCTGCACGCCAACACCGTGCCGCAAGACGTGCGCGTGGGGGGGCATCGGTCGAAGCGAGCGCGCGTTCAAGCCTTCGCCACATGCGCGTCTGTTCGATGTCGGAGCAGCCCGCGCGCTGCAGATACGCTGTCACATCCTTAGGCTCCATCACCCCTCCCGCTTGCACGCCCCGCCTGTGCGCGCTTCGTTGGGGCAAGCGCCTTGGCCAACATATCCTCGGCGCGCGTCAGCAGCCGCTTCACCGTGCCAAGGGACACGCCCATCAGCGCCGCAATCTCTTCCATTTTGCGCCCTTCCACACGCCGCATGATCAAGGCAACCCTCGAACGCTCAGGCAGACCGCTTAACCGCACGTAGATCGCATTGAGTTCGGCCAGCACATCGGGCGGCGCCGCTTCAGACACAAATTCTGAAACATCCACAGATTGAGAAGCGTCTAGGCCCAGTCTTTGTCGCAAACGTTCCCTGCGCCGATGCTTCAATGTGCGGTTGATGACGATGCGACCCAGCCATGTGCCGAAGTGCATATCTTCACGTAGTTTGTGAAGCGAACTCAACGCCTCCATGAAGCTTTCATGCACGAGATCTTCCACGTCCTGTCGCCTTCCCAGCACTCGCAGCGCCATGCCAAAGGCCATATTGACGTGACGTCGGAACAACAGCTCCTTCGCAAGCACATCACCGCGGCGCGCCGCCGGCACCAGATGGGCATCCGTGGGTTCGCGCTCTGGGGCCCCGAAAGGCTGCGGGTGAGATTGCATGATGATTGCGGCCCAACCCACGCGGCAGGAACCCGCGCACAAGAGCTCCCCTGTTTGTCTCACCAGCGCCGCAAAACGGATCAGGGAATCGTCATCCGGGACGAAGAAACTTAATCTGATCCGATTTCAAGTGGTCGTGGACCCAACCTACCTCACCCGCCACGAGAGGTTTTCGACATGGGGAACATGGGTCCGCAGACGCGCAAGCTTGATGAAACATCAGCACAAAAACGGCCCTGGTACGCCGGCATCATCCTGGGGTTGGCTCTGGCTGCGGGCTGCTCGGGCACAGTCAGCGCCCCCACGCAAGTCGAGAAGGGATCTGCTGGCGACGTCGGTCCCGCGCGGCCGCCGCAAAATGAAAGCCCAATTGACGGGCCAGACGGGCCGCCGGCCACCCTTCGCCCCGCGCCCGCGCACATTCGCCGGCTAACCGCCGTAGAAATCTCCAACAGCGTGCGGGACGCGTTCTTTGCAGGCAGCCAACCAGCTCAAGTGAACATCATCGACGAAGTTGCGCGCCACAACTTCGACAATGTGTTTGAAGGCCTCGATGTCTCGGTCCCCTTTGCCCTTCAGTTGGCCACCGGCGCCGAGGCCGTGGCAGGCCAAGTGATCAAGATGCTACCGACGGTGTTGCCATGCGCCAAGGACATCGCGCAAGATCAAGAGCACGCTTGTCTTGGTGAGTTCATCACCCGCTATGGGCGTCGTATGTTTCGTGGGAAAGTGACGCTTGATCAGCGCGCCGCTTTGCAAGCCCTTTACGACCAAGCGCGCCCGCGCGGTGACTTTGCCACAGCGATGGGTGTGGTGGTCGAAGGCATGATGCATTCGCCTACCTTCTTGTTCCGCACAGAGATCGGTGGAGCGCCTGGGGAGGCCGTGAGCCCCTTGACCTCACAGGAGATCGCCAGCGCTTTATCGTACTTTCTGTGGCGCTCGGGCCCTGATGATGCGCTTCTCGACGCCGCGGACGTCGGCCTTCGAACGCGCAACAGCATTCTCGAACAAGCGCACCGGTTGCTCGGCGACGTCCGCGCCCGCGGGGCCGTACGCGATTTCTTCTGGCAGTGGCTGGAAATCAGCGACATTGCACGGGGGGTGAGCAAAAACGATCTCCTGTTCTCACCTGCCCTGGTGACGTCGATGTTGGAGGAAAGTCGATTGCTGATCGAGGACGTCGCCTTCGGGAACCGCAAAGGTAGCTTCGCTGACCTGCTCACAGCGGCTAACACCTTCGCCGACGGCAACGTTGGCCAACTTTACGGGGGCGTAGTCACAAAAGGGTCCACCTTTAACCCACTCACACTCGACAAAACACGGCGTTTGGGGCTCCTAACAACACCGGCTTTCATCGCAGCGCAAACGTCTTCAGCACGGTTTTCGCCGATATTTCCAGGGGTCTTCGTGCGTCGCAAAATGTTTTGCCAGGTGCTGCCCGAGCCGCCACCGGGCATACCGCCACCTTCCATCGACCCAAACCTCACAACCCGCGAGCGGTTTGCGGCTCATTCCGACAGCCCTTCGTGTCAGGCCTGCCACAAGAGCATTGATGACATCGGTTGGGCGTTTGAACGATTCGACGTCATCGGACGCGATCGCGACACCGAAAAGGTTGGCGACCGAACGGTGGCGCTATCAGCGCGGGGCAAGCTTGTAGACACCGACGTGGATGGGACATTTGAGGGTGCACCGGAGCTTGTGACCAAGCTGGCAAACAGCCAGATGGTGCATGACTGCTTCGTAAGCCACCTGCTTGAATTTATGCTGGGGCGGGACACCGGCAACATCGACGATAGGTTGCCCGTGGACAAGGGATCGATAGCCGCTGTTGCGGCAGAGGTCCCCCGCGAGGCTCTGATCGATGTTCTGGCAGCGTTGACCGTCACTGATTCATTCCTTTATCGCGACGCACGCAACTTTCCAGGAGGCCTTTGATGACGAAATCAGCCACGCGACGAAGCGTCTTACAAACCCTCTTGATTGGCGCTGGTGCGGCGCCCACGCTGCGGCCTTTCGGCCGTTCTTTCCTGCCGCAGGCGCATGCAGCCGAAGGTGGGGCTCCACGCCGGGTGATTCTCTTCGAGCACCCCAATGGCCTGCCAGGCGGTGGGCAAAGCATTCCTGAGTCTTGGTACTACAAGGCCGGCACCTCCTACGCCACCGGCGTGTTTGGTCACATGCTCAAGCCGCTCGAAATGTTTCGCGATCAAATGGTCGTGATACAGAACCTTGAACAGAAGAACGCCCCCATGAAGGACACGAGTAGCCACAACAACTACTCAATCCAGCTTTGGACGGGCTCTGCCGAGGCCGAAAAAGTGCCGCCTCACCCGTCCTGGGGCAAAGCGCGCAATGCCTCGATTGATTTCCACATGAGCGAGAAAATCGGAAAACTCGCAACACCCCGTTGTCCCCTGCTTGGACTTGGCGTGCAGCCCGACCAAACGCATGTTCACGATTACACCGGGAACCAGGTCCGCGGATCGATCGAGCGAAATCCGTATGCACTATACACGCGGCTTTTCGATGGCCTCTTCACAGCGAAGACGCAACCCGATCCGCAAGTGATGGCAAGGCTGGCAAACCGCAAAAGCGTGCTCGACTACTGCGCCAAGGAAGCCACGGCGTTTGCGAAGCGGCTGGGTGCGGCCGATCGGGCCCGCGCCGAGGCGCAGGCTGAAACGTGCAGGTCACTTGAAAAACAGCTCTCTGCTGGTTTTGCTACGGCTGGATCAGGCCAAGCTTGCGGGCCCCTTGCACTTGAGCCCAACGTTGTTTGGACAAACCACATCACGCATGACGTTCCGAAGGTGATGAATATGATGATCGATATCACGGTCACAGCGCTGGCTTGTGATCTCACCCGCGTGGTGGAGTTCAAGAATTGGGGGCGAGATGATCACGATGCGACATCAAATTTTGCACCCATCAACCTGCCCCAAGGTTGGCACGCTTTATCTCACAACGATCCCAGCGTCGAAGACTATAAACGTGCGAAGATCTGGATGTCAGAACAAGTGGCGGCGTTGTGCAGGCGGCTAAGCTCGATCCCGGAGACGGGCGGAACGATGTTGGACAACACGCTTGTGGTGGTGGGCTCGGAACACGGGCAGGATCATGCCGGCTACCCGATGCAGTTTATGACCATCGGTGGCAAAAACCTTGGCGTAAAAACGGGGCAATACATCCGCGCCGGGGAACCACGCAAGGGCTTAGGTGTTGAGCACAACCGGCTGCTTGTCAGCATCCTGAACGCCATGGGGCTGCCCGAGGAGACGTGGGGTGTGCAAGACGCAGGTCGTGGCGGCCTGGCAGGCTTTATGGGCTAGCCATGACGTCAGCGCAACGCAAGCACCGCCCACACGCAACCTGCGGACGTAGCAACGCACAAGGCGGCCAACCATAAGAGCAGGGCGAGGCGCTTTCGCGTGAGGGGCGGCCGCGAAACGAAGCACGAAAGATCCGGTGGCCCCAGCGGCGCTGCGGCCGCAACCAAAGCTTCTGCAAACGCGGTGACGTTCGGGAATCGCTCGGCAGGGCTTTTGCTCAATGCCTTTGCAACGACGGCCTCAATCGTGGAAGGCAGGTTGACGCCGCAACTTGCGAACGCGGGAGGCACCTCTTGCACCACCTTTCGCAAGGTGCCCACGAGGTCTGGCGCTGCGAAGGGAGATCGCCCCGTAAGCAACTCAAAGGCCAAAACGGCCAACGTAAATTGATCGGTGCGGTGATCAATGGCCTCCGCGCCTGTGGCCTGCTCTGGCGACATGTACTCGGGAGTTCCCACCGCTTCGCCCGTCGCGGTCAAAGCCGTGCCACCGATGGATCTTCGAGTGGCGCCGAAATCAAGAACCTTGAAGCGAACGGGAGTTCCGTCAGATGCCTGCGGGCGGTCATCGATAAACACGTTTTCAGGTTTAAGATCGCGATGCACAAAACCCAACGCATGCGCGGCGGCAAGGCCCTGAGCCACTTGCTGCACCACCTCCACGGCCGCAGCGGGGGCAATGACCTCTGTGCGGAGAAACTCTGCAAGATCGCGTCCTTGTAGATACTCCATGACCATGTACGGCCTGCCATCGGGAAGGCTGGCGAAACCGTACGTGCGAGCGACGTTCGGATGCTTTATTTTGGCAGTGATTGAAGCCTCGCGACGAAACCGCGCCAACGCCTCGTCGTCCTCAGAGAAAGACGGCAGGAGAGCCTTAAGCGCCACGCGCGCACCTGTTGAGCCTTCGTGCGCCTCAAACACTTCAGCGTAGCCGCCTGCACCGATCTTGCGGACGACCTTATAGCGATCAGCGATCGTTTCTCCCGGCTGGAACATCGCGCACACGGCCTTTATGGCGAACCATCTTTGCTTTTCGGCGACGGGCCATAGCCGATCGTTTGTGAGAAACGCCTCACCCGCGCGGTGAGCCGCACAATCATCCGCCTTGGCGTGGGCGGCTCTCCGGTGGCGGCAAAGAACAACAGCATGATCGCGCCAAAGAACGCCGCCACACCAATGATTAGAAGCAGAAATATGAGCATGAAGACCCGCTTTCAATTTTACGATCGCAACACAGTGACTTTAAAGAACACCCTGATTCTCAAGGATTAATGCACCAGCTGAGCCAAACGCCAGTCCCACCACGAATGCGCCCATGGCCCACACCCAAGGTGCCACGGACCGACTTGGCCACAGTTCCAAGATCCGCTTCTCACGGTCCTGAAGGTAAACCTCGCGACGCTCCAGGTTGCCTACGGGATCTCGCACCTCAAGAACATGGCTTCCGGGCGTCAGGGTACCTGACCAAGCGCCCGTGCCCACGGTGCGACCGTCAACATGAATTGAGTTGCCTGAAGCTGTGTACATGAAAACGGGCGCACCTTCAGGCTCCAAGCTCACATCCACTTGATTCGGCTTTCCCAACTCGAAGCTCTGCCGAAACGCCTGCGTGCGAAACCCCTTGGCCTGAACTTCCACGTGGTGCGAACCCACGTCCACATCCCTGGAGGCAGGCTCAGGCACAGGCGGAAGCACCTCGCCATCAATGAGCACCACGGCGTCCTTCGGCGCAAGCGAGAACCCCGCGGTGACCACGCGCCCCGAGACGGCCTTCACAAACGCATCGGCTGTGGCTTCATCCTGTGGCGACAGCACGTTTTGGCTGCGCGCATCCTTGACGTATTCTTTCACGAGCCGCTTCGCATGAGCAAAGTGGCGCATACCTCGAGCACAAAGCGCCATGTTCCAGATCAAGCGAGGATCTCTTGAGCTTTCGTATGCCGACGCAAACGCCTTAAAAGCAAGCTCCATCTCGTTCTCTTCGTAAAGCTTCCTGCCCTTCCAGTAGTCCTTCTTCGCCTCTTCCCCCAGCTGTGAAGCCCAGTCCGAAACTTGCCCCTCGCCCGATCCAGCCTCCGCTTGAACAAGGCGCGTGCTTGCCATGTTGAACAGCAGGCAAAAAGCCATCATCGACAGCGACGGCCTGCGACATGGCGTCGGTTGATTGCGTTGGCTGCCACGATACATGGCCCAGGTTGTAACTGAGCGCGACGAGATGTGCCGCTGCGAAATAGTAAAAAACCGTACTTTCAAAAGAGATTTCACTTCGCTGATGGCCGCGGCCATTGTAGGGAGAAACATGGTCACTGAGAGCTCGGCCGAACTTGATACCCCGCTCCCTGCACAACCAGGTGTTGTGATCGCCGGTAAATACCAGGTGCTGGACGTGTTGGGCAGCGGCGGCATGGGTACCGTGGTTTCTGCTCGCCACATCGATATGGGACATCTTGTCGCCATCAAGTTTTTGCGCCCACAATACGCAGCGCGCGCCGCATCCTTAGAGCGTTTTCAACGCGAGGCGGCCGCCGCCGCCAGCGTTCAAAGCGAACACGTCGTCCGTGTGTATGATACGGGAATCCTTGACGACGGCGCGCGCTACCTTGTCATGGAACACCTCGCGGGTTTGAGCCTCGACGAGATGATTGTGAACGAAGGTCATCTGCCGATCGGCCTAGTTATAGACTTGTGCGTACAGGCGTGTTCGGGCCTCGCGGCAGCGCACGCCGTGGGGATTGTCCACCGCGACATCAAACCTGCGAACCTCTTCCTCTGCAAACGAGACGATGGAAGTTTGCTGCTGAAAATCCTCGACTTCGGTGTCTCTAAATCATCGTTAACGACAGACTCACCCGCCGAAATCACGGCTTCGAGCGAGTTTTTGGGCTCGCCAAGTTACATGCCGCCGGAACAGTTCATGTCTGCCAAGTCGGTGGACGCACGATCGGATTTGTGGTCACTCGGTGCCGCGCTGTTCAAAGCGATGACCGGCAAGGTTCCCTATGATGGCGCGACGATTGGTGAGTTGTGCGCCGCCGTTATGAACCGCGACCCGCCGAACGTCTCTGACTTCCGCCCCGACGTGCCAGTGGGCCTGGAGAAGGTTCTGTGCAAAGTGATGGCTCGCGCGCCGGAAGAACGCTACCCCTCCGCGGGCGCCTTGGCTCAAGCGCTTTCACCCTTCGCCTCAACTGAAACCGCCTTGTGGATTGGGAGAATCAATGCGTTCGAGTCGATTCACCCCGCGCGCGGCCCTCGGACCGAGGATACGCTAACGGATTCCGGCGAAAACATCACACTAAACTCCAAGGGGCTGGTGAGCAAAGCCGGATCCCCTGCACTTGCCGCAACCTTACCCGCAAAAGATCGTGACGCCAGCGTGGCCGTCAACGCGCATTCGCTCATGGGGTTCCACAGATCCAACCCAGCACGCGCCAAGACTGTGCTCACGGTGCGCAACTTGTCTCTCGCCACTGTGTTTCTGTTTGTCGCCGCTGTTGTTTCTTGGCGATTTCTGCTGCGTGATCGCGCGCGTACCGCTCTTCAAGACAGAACGCAAATGCAAGCCGCGCAACGTGCAGAACACGGTGAGAGCACCACGGCTGCGGCTGCCAGTGCAGGCGCCGCTCTCACGGAGGCAGGCGGCGCCAAAGCGACGGCGCCCCTAGTGAAGGCCAAAAGGCGTCTGGAAGACAAGCCGCTCGACTTCAAGTTGAAGTGACCCGCGCCCCACCGAGGTGCGGCCGTGCGTGGGACTCCTAACCCGTGATGACGCTTCGGCGGCACCCAGTCATCAGGGTAGGCCATGCCCGTAGAGCGCGATGATCGTTGCGCAACGACGAAACAAGCAGCGCAGCGTGTGTCTGGCGTGAACAAACAGCACCGTTGCGCACTTTGACCGCACGACTGTCCGGTCGTGACCTTGAGAGTGATCCGCGTCAAAGGCCAAAACCTTCAGGCAGCCTTATCTTGCATTCACCCTCACCCACCCCTGGAGGAACAGATGAACAACCGGCAGATCGCAGAAAAGCTTTTGTTAGATGGATTCGGCAAAGGGGACATCGACTTCGTCAAATCTGTTGTTGTGAAGGACTACATCCAACACGATCCCACGGCGCCCGATGGCCTTGATGGCCTTCTCTTGTTCATGGGAGAGATCGGCAAGGCCCCGCCAGAGCAGCGCCCCATAATCAGACGCGTACGCACCATCACTGACGGAAACATGGTGGCGATGCACAGCGACTACTTTTGGGGCGGCAAGGTGGCGGCCTTCGACGTTTTCCGACTGCGCGATGGCAAGGTGATGGAGCATTGGTCTGCGGCACAACCGCAACCGGAACACACGGCCAGCGGTCACACAATGCTGGATGGCCCCACAGAGATAGAAGATGCAGAGCTGACACAACAGAACAAGGCCCTAATCAAGAACTTCTTTGAACAAGTCATCATCGGCGGAAATTTTGCCGCAATGCCAGAGTTCTTTGATGGTGACAAGTACATTCAGCATAGCCCGATGATCGCAGATGGCGTCTCCGGATTGCAAAAGGGCTTCGCGGCGGCGGCGGCAGCGGGCGCAGAGATTCGCTACAACGAAGTCAAGTACATGCTTGGTGAAGGCAACATGGTGCTCACCATGGGTCGTGGAACCATAGGTGGCAAACACAGCGTGTTCTTTGATTTGTTTCGAATCGCAAAGGGAAAGATCGCCGAACACTGGGATGTTGTGCAGGAGATCCCGGCGGAATCGAAGAACTTAAACGGGATGCTTTAACGGTCTCGCGCACGCCAGGCAAGACACGCAGCGCCGCTTGGTCGCGTGTCTTGCAGCGTTGTGTGCCAACGCGCGACACGCGCACGCATTTTACTTCGGACGGATCTCATTGGGGCATAGTCGTCGCATGAAGATCGCTGCCTTCTTCTTCCTCGTCGCTCTGATCGCGCCACCAACTCCACACGCATGGGCTTCGTCGGAATGGAATGTCGGCGATTTGCGCTGCGAATACCAAACCAACCCGCTCGGCATTGACGCGCGTATCCCTCGATTTTCTTGGGTGGCGAGCAGCCGCGCACGCGGCACGCGACAAACGGCATATGAGGTTTTGGTTTACAGCAACACGCCGCCAGGCCCTCGCTCACAGACCGCCATCTGGAGCAGCGGACGCGTCGATAGCGACAACAACGTGCACGTCGAGTACGGCGGACCGCCGCTTGAGTCGCGGGGGCGCTACCACTGGATGGTTCGCGTGTGGGATCAACACGGTCGCGTGGCGGTGTCGCGCCCCGCGCATTTCGAGATGGGGTTGTTGCAGGCCTCTAATTGGAAGGGGAAGTGGATAGGCATCTCGCCCCTTAACACCGATGAGCGTCTGCCGCTCGTGGGTGCAAAATGGATCTGGCTGCGCGACGTGAGCCAGGCCGCCAGCGCGAAACGAGTGGCCTTGCGCAAAACCTTTGTGCTGCCGCCCACGGCTGTGGTGCGCCGGGCAGAGCTCGTTTACGTGGGGCCACGGGTGGGCATGCCCTGGGAGGACGACGCCGCTCATGTGATTGATATCAACGGCCGGCGCTATCCGAAATTCTCATCGCCTCACGACGATCCGCGGCGCTTTGACGTGACTTCAGCTCTGCGTCCGGGGGACAACGTCCTAACGATCGAGTCACCCTTTGCACCGCAAGAAGCAGCGGCCGCCGTATTGATGCTTGATATGGAGAATGGGACACGTCTACGCATCGACAGCGACGACACGTGGATGACAAACTACGGCCCTTCCGTCAAAACAGGCGATGGAAACCGCAAAACGTCTGCGTGGCAGCCTGCGCGCGAACTGGGGCCGTTCGGGCAGCCGCAAAATGGCGACGCTAGCTTTGCACGGGCGGACAAGTTGGTGCCCCCCGCGTACCTGCGGCGAGCCTTCACGGCCAATCGTTCCGTGCGAACCGCGCGTCTTTATATCACCGCAACAGGCGTCTATGAGACGCACCTCAATGGCGCCGAGCTCTCTGATCACCGCCTGGCTCCGGGGTGGACGGACTATGGCGCCCGCCTTCGTTACCAAACCTACGACGTCACCACCAGGATTCGTAAAGGCACCAATGTGCTTGGGGTCATTGTGGCTGATGGGTGGTTCTCTGGCCGAAACGGCGCGGGGCAGAACATTTGGGGCGTACACAAAGCGCTGTTGGCACAGCTTCATCTCGAATTTGACGACGGGAGCACGCAGGTCATTGCCACAGACGATGACTGGCAAGGCAACACCGGCCCCTACCGCTCAACCGATTTGTTCGATGGCGTGGTCTACGACGCACGTCGTGAGCTGCCAGGCTGGAGCGCACGTGTAACCAAGAACGAAGGGTGGCGGGCCGTTGTACCACTCAATCCAACGGTCGGCGTACTGCAGGCACCCATAGAGGCGCCCGAGCGCATCACGCAAATCATCCCCGCGGTGAGCGTCACGAAAGGGCAGACCGGACAATATGTGTTCGACCTAGGACAAAACATTGCGGGCAACGTCAAAGTTCGACTGCGGGCACCGGCAGGTCGTGAAGTGACGCTTCGCTACGCTGAGGTACTGAATCCCGATGGCTCTTTGTTCACGAGCAACCTGCGCACGGCAGGCAGCACGGATCGGTACATCGCGAAGGGATCGGGGGTGGAGCTGTTCGAGCCGCGCTTCACATATCACGGGTTTCGTTACGTCGAGGTCGAAGGCGCCGTCGACATGAAGCGATCGGACTTGCAGGGCGTGGTGACCCACACAGATGTGCCGCGCGTCGGGACGTTCAAGACTTCGGACCGCAGGCTCAACCAGCTGCATGCCAACATGACGTGGACCGCTCGCAACAACTTTCATTCAATTCCAACGGACTGCCCACAACGTGACGAGCGCATGGGTTGGGCCGCCGACATTGTGTTGTTCGCGCCGGCAGCGGCGTTCTCGTTCGATCTGGCGGCATTTTTATCGAAATACGCGACAGATTTGCGGGACGCGCAGCTCCCCAATGGATCGTTCCCCGATGTCGCCCCCAGCCTGCCGTTCCTCGCGCACGGCAGCTACGCTTGGGCTGACGCCGGGGTGATGCTGCCGTGGTGGCTCTACCAACGCTACGGGGACAAACGTGTTCTTGAGCAAGGCTACGACGCTATGGTTCGCTGGGTCGATTACAAAACCAGCCGCAGCCCGAACTTGCTGAACAAAGACTGGAGCTTTGGCGATTGGTTGTCGCTTGAAGAGACGCCGCACAAAATTCTCGCGCCGCTTTACCACCAACATGTTGCGTTGCTCGTGGCCAAGGTCGCAGGGCTCCTGGGGAAACAAGAGGACGCCCAGCGTTTCAACACGCTGGCAAACGACATTCGCCGCGCCTATCAAAAGGCGTTTGTCGCTGCCGATGGCAGTATGGGCGTGAACACGCAAACCGCTTACGCAGTGGCTTTACACTTCGACGCCTATCCTCCGCAGCTGCGACAAGCGGGTGAGCGGAAGCTCGCGCAACTTGTGGAACAAACGGGGCATCTGAAGACGGGGTTGTTGGGAACGGCGGCGATCATGCCCGCGCTGTCGCGCGCGGGACGAGATGATCTCGCATACAGCCTTCTGATGCGCGATACATATCCCTCCTGGCTGCAGGCCGTGAACGCAGGAGCCACAACCCTATGGGAGCGCTGGGACAGCTATGATCCGAACCGAGGCCCCGAAAACCGTGGAGACATGAACAGCCTCAATCAGTATGCGCTCGGATCGGTGGGCGGCTGGATCTATCCCAACGTCGCCGGCATTGCGAGCGATCCCGAGGCGCCGGGGTTCAAGCGCGTAATCATTCGCCCCGTACCGGGCGGCGGCATCACGTCTGCAACGGCAGAGCACGCATCGGTGCGTGGAATGATCCGTGCGCGCTGGACCAGCAATCAACAAGGCGTCTCGCTGGCCGTCGAAGTGCCGGTGCACGCCACCGCACGCGTGTTCGTGCCGTCACGCGCGCCGGCTCTGGTGACGGAAAGGGGTCGCCCCGCCAGCGTCGCGCCGGGGGTAACGCCGCTGGCGCCAGAGCCAGGATTTGCGGTATTTGACGTGCAATCGGGCCGCTATGACTTTCATGCTCCCGCCGCGCCCGTTCACGCATCCACATCTTTGGGTACGTTCGAGTTTACGCTTTACGACATACCGTTTGATCAACGGGTGCCGTTCCTGCAATCGCTTGGCTACGACCACCTGGTGCTACCGTGGCCCGATGCTGCCAAGATTCGAAAGTATCTTGCGCTCCCCGCCGTGCGCTCCCATGCCTTTGCCATCAAAGCGGTGTTAACAGCCATTGATGGTGCCATGGACGATGATGTCAAAACGGCACAATTGCTTGAGGCCATGCAAGGCCAAGTCCCTGAGCTGTGGGTCACAATCAATGGTCTCAAGGGCGAATCCCTCAACGCCGCCGTTCGCAAGCTGGCCACCATGGCTGAGGCCCGGGGGGTGACGTTGGTGTTGTACCCTCACGTCGGCTACAGCGTTGCTTCCGCGCAAGACGCGGTTTCGGTCATCAATGGCGTAAATCACGCCAACGTGCGGTTCGCGTTGAACATGGCTCAAGAACAAAAAGGTGGCAGGCTCAAGGACTGGGCGCAAACCATTGAAGAAACGGCACACCTGGCCGTCGCGGCTACGATCAATGGCACCAATCGCGAGGATGGGCTTGCGGTCACGGATTTCACGCGGACGATCCTGCCGCTTGACGAAGGTGACGTGGACGTGGGGAAAGCCTGGCTTCAACCGCTGCGCCGTGCGGGTTTCTCACGCTCGGTGACGCTTCACACGTGGAACGTCAAGGGACAAGTAAAAGACCACTTTGCGCGGTCAATGCACCGCTGGAAGGAATTGCAGGCGCTTTTGAGCCACAAATGTGACACACGTTGGATGAACCACGGCGCACCTGGCCAGTGAAAATAAAGGCGAGGATTTCGGCCAAATGTAGGGCATACCTTCATGCACACGCGTGCCGCCGAGGCACGTTCCTGCAGCAGGTCCTTGGTGTCTGTGAACCTCATGAAAGCTCAAAACACTGCCGTTCAAGCGATCATCAAGGATGTGGCCTTCAAGCAGCCTCGCCATCCGACGTTGGCTGTAGAGTCGTTCTGGCTTCACGACCTTCACCAGCGACAGCTCGACCATGATCTAACGCTGCCCACGCGCATCACCTTCCACTTTTTTCTTCTGGTAACGAAGGGTGCGGGCAAGCACACGGTCGACTTCGTCGACTATGCCTGCGCACCCGGCGACATCATCAAAGTAAGCCCGGGCCAAGTTCACATATTCGATGGACGTGATCGTATCGATGGCATCGTCGTCATATTCAAGGAACGCTTCTTGTTCCCACAGGCAATCAAGCACAATGACGTCGCATCGGCCGACGCGCCTTTGAATGTCGAGGATTGGCCAGTCAAACTCACGCCTGCGCGCGAAGAGCGCGGAAATCTTGAGAGCTTGTTTTCTGCGGTCAATCAACAATACAACGCCTATGATAGCTCCCAACGCGGCGAGCGTGTCATCGGCCACTTGCTGCACGCACTGCTGTTTGCGCTTGCTGGCAGCGCGAAGAACGAGGGGCCCGCGTGGCCGGCGCAAGATCACCCACACCTGATGGTGGTCCGGCAGCTTCGCTTGGCGCTTGAAGAAAAGCTGGCCAAGACTCGTGCGGTGGCCGATTACGCCCGCACGTTGGGTTGTTCACAAAAGACTTTGTCGCGTGCGTGTCTGCAAATTCTCGGCAAAACACCGAAATCGGTGATCGACGAACGTGTGGCATTAGAAGCCAAACGGCTCATCGCGCACACGGCATGGCCTGCCGCCCGCGTGTCTGAACAGTTGGGATTCACTGAGGCCACGAACTTCGTCAAGTTCTTCCGTCGCCAGGTGGGAGTCACGCCAGAGCAGTTTCGGCAGAAGATCAGGCCGACGTAAGCTTCCTGGCGCCCGCCGTGAGCCACTGCTGACCATACTTCCAGTGGTTAATGCCATGCTCCGACATCACGGAGATGGGGACTTGCATTCGAGGCACACCCATCGCTTTGCGGGGAAATTGTTGCGCGCAAGTTGGCCATTGTCATCATCCGGGCCGTAGTCGTTGCTGTGTAACCTCTGCTGGAAGGAAAAGAACGAAACCTGGGGCGTGCGTCGGACATTTGGTTTTATGGCTAAGCATGTCGCGCTCGTCGTTCTGTTCGCTGCTTGCGTCAACTGCACCGGGGCAATCGGTCAGAACCCTGGCGCGCCCGACCGCCCCTCCTCCTCGTCGTCGAACGGCGGCGGTCAGGCCGTCACGTGCAAAAGCCCAATGCCAGCAAGCTCACCGCTGCGCAGGCTGACGCGCTTCGAGTTCGATCGCACGCTGGAGGATCTGTTCGGCGACACAACGAAACCTGCTGCCGGTTTCCCCACAGAAGAAGCGCCGTACGGTTTCGACAACGCGGCCGAATCATTTGGCACAAGCCCGCTGCTGGCCGAATCGTATTTCACCGCCGCGGAGCAAATCGCGGCACGCGCGATGAAAAAGCTGTCCACGTTCTTTAGCTGCGACACCTCCAAGACCGCAGAGGCAACGTGTGGCACCTCATTCGTTCAACAAGTCGGCCGCCGCGTTTGGCGTCGACCGCTGGCCGCGGCGGAAGTCGGTCGTTTTGACAGTGCCTATAAGACCTTACGCGCCACCAACGATCACACAAAAACACTTGAGCTTTTGCTGCACGCGCTAATGGCGTCCCCTCACTTCTTGTACCGGGTCGAGACCAGTGCCGTCACCGTTAGCGAAGGCGTGGTTGCCCCAGATGACTGGGAGATGGCCTCTCGGCTGTCTTATCTTTTGTGGGGCACCATGCCCGACGCCGAACTCTTCAAGGCAGCTGAACAGGGCAAACTGGCGACGCCGGCTGGCCTTGGGCAGCAAGTGGATCGCATGCTCGCTCATCCGCGCGCGCAGGCAACCGTCCATCACTTCTTTGCGCAATGGCTTGGTGTCAGCCGGCTTGACCTGGTTGAAAAGGACACCGCCGTTTACCCCGCTTTCACGTCCGACCTCTTGCCCCTCTTGCGCGAAGAACAAGACCAATTCGTGACCGAGGCGATCTGGAAGGGCGACGGAACGATAGGCACGCTGCTCACGGCGCCATACACATTCGTTAATAAGCGGCTCGCGCAGTTCTATGGCCTCGAAGGCGGCCCCACGGGCGATGCTTTCCAGAAGGTTTCGCTGAATCCCGCACAGCGAGGTGGGTTGCTCACACAGGCTGGGTTGCTTTCGGTGCATGCAAAAACGAATCAAAGCTCACCCGTGGCGCGGGGCAAGTTCGTTCGTGAGGCACTCTTGTGTACACACCCACCCGCGCCGCCCGCCAATTTGAACATCAAACCGCCCGATCTTGATCCGAAGCTCACCACGCGGGAGCGCTTCACACAGCACGCAACTGATCCGGCCTGTCGTCCTTGCCACCAGCTGATGGATCCATTGGGCCTGGCATTCGAGAACTATGACGGCGTAGGCCATTGGCGCAGCCTGGAGGGCGGGCGGCCTGTGGATGCGAGCGGAGAGCTCGTCCAAACCGACGTCGACGGACCGTTCGTGGGCGCGCTCGCTTTGGGGCGCAAGTTGGGGACCAGCGCTCAGGTGAGTGCTTGCGCGGTTTCGCAGTGGTTCCGGTTCGCCATGGGACGCGCGGAAACGCAAGCCGATACATGCGATTTGGATCGGCTCGCAAAGGCGCAGGCGGCGGGCCACGGCAGCCTGCGCGAGCTGATCGCAGGAACGGTAAACACAGATGCGTTTCGATACCGACGAATTCAAAACGAAGGAGACAAACTATGAGCCGCCACATTCTTGACCGCCGCACGGTGCTTCGAGGCGCAGGCGGCATCGCCATTGCGCTGCCATTTCTCGATGCGATGGCGCCGTCACGCAAGGCTTACGCGGCGACGCTTGATCCCATGCATGCGGTCGGCGGTTTTCCTCGTCGCTTCGTTCTGTTCTTCAGCGCCAACGGCACCGTGGCAAAAGACTGGCTCCCTGATTCATCCTTCAAGATGGGCCCCATCCTGTCACCGCTCGAGGCGCACAAGAATGAACTCTTGCTGCTGCAAGGTGTGCACGGCCTATCGGGAAATTCGGGTCCCGGCGACAACCCGCACGACGTTGCCATGGGACATTTATTGACCTGCACTGACCTTGTTGTGGGCCCCGGCGGCACCGGCGCCAATGGGCATCTCGTGGATGGATCGGCAGGCGGTCCCTCGATTGATCAGGAGATCGCAAAGACGATTGGAACAACCACAAAATTCCGTTCACTTGAGTTTGGCGTGGTGTCGCTTCCCGTGGCCGTCTTACACATGGCGGCCGCGATGTGTTACGAGGGTTCCTTCAAGCGGCTGCCACCCGAAAGTGATCCAGCGGCCATGTTTCGCCGCGTGTTTGGGGAATTGACCACAGCGAACGATCCGACGGCGGACGCGGCACGGCAAGCGGCAGATGTTCTAAGGGCACAGCGCAAATCGGTGCTTGACTTGGTGCTTCCTGACTACCAGACGCTGAGCCAACGGCTGGGTGCTGCCGATCGCCGGAAGATAGAAGCGCACCTAGATTCCTTGCGGGGCATTGAGCGACAACTGCAGCCGGGTGGCGATCCAAAGGGATCGATGCCCAACGCATGCAAAAAGCCAAACACACCGCCCACGATTGATTTTCGATCGGCCAAGAACTACGAAGCCGTAGGGAAGCTGCAAATGGACCTGCTCACGATGGCGCTTGCATGTGATCTCACCCGCGTGGCAAGCCTGCAATGGTCGTTTGCTGAGAGTTATCTCACATTCCCTTGGCTAAACATCGCTGAGCAGCATCACGACATTTCTCACGCGGGAGACTCGGACGCCACCGCGCGAGCGAACCTGGTGAAGATCAACACTTGGTACGCGCAGCAGTTCGCTGGGCTCATAGAGCGATTGAAGGCAGTGCCCGAAGGCGACGGCAACCTGTTCGATCACACGACGGTTGTTTGGGTCAATGAGCTTGGCAAGGGAAACATCCACTCGCGCGATAACTATCCATGGGTTGTAGCCAGCGGCGCGGGGGGCAAGATGTTCCGCACGGGGCGGCTTTTTACGGCGAAAAATGTGCCTCACAACAATCTCTTCGTCACGTTTCAGCACGCCATGGGCATCATGGCCGCCACAAAGTTCGGCAACCCTAAATACTCAACGGGCAATCTCGATTCCGATCTTTTAGGAAGCTGAAATGTCCCAACCTGGCGATAGTGTTGTTCAGACAATCAAAGATGGTTCTCTTCATATAGGGAACCCTCGCAGGCCTTGATCAATAGACCTTCAAGTGCCCGTTCCGACCTTGAACCACCTTTGGGGTTTGCACCCGTCCGTTTTTGACCAGTCGTAACCATCCTTTCGCCGCTAAGCATTCGGCCAAAGCCGCACGGGCGCGAAACAACTGGGACTTGGTGGCCCCTGTTGAGCGTCCGCTGCTGGCGGCGATATCGGCCACGGACTGGCCTTTCAAATAGAACAGCTCGACCGTCTTCCTCGCCCCTGGCGAAAGCTCCGCTAAACACTCATTCAACGACGCCAAAAGTTGTGTCTGTTGTTCAAGCTCTAGTTTCTCTGTCAGCTCATCGAACATGGGGCCGACGATGCCGTTCTCGATGGCGGTGGCGTAGCGTGAAGAAAAGCGCCGCTCCCGAATCCACCGACGCCGCTCATTGCTGGCAAGGTTGCGGGCTATGGCCTTTACCCAAGCCGGAAAGTCAGTGCCTTCTTGATACTCGTCTAGCTTCATGTAGGCCACAACGAAGGTTTCGTGCGCAAGGTCGGGGACGAGGCTTGTGTCGGGGATCATCACCGCCAAAATGCTTCGCACTCCCGTTTGCAGCAGCGAAACCACTTCGCTGAAACGTCGGGAGTCCCCGGCGCGCACGGCGCGCACGAGAAAATCAAGTCTGGTGGCCACTGCCGCTTTCTCCATCTCCATACTGCAAATGGATGGCGACGAGCGACGAGCATTGAGCGGTCGTATCATGGCATCTCAACGTTTATGACGTCGGGCGATGACATCGGAATGCCTCCATGGTCCCCAATGCGTTCGCATAGGCGCCCTTCAACACATGTTAGGCGTCGCGTTTGCTCAACGATAGGGACCCAAGGCCTAGGCCCGTCGACACATGACCCGGGTCGACGTTTCGTGGGCCCGTGAACGACCTAGGCGACATGGGCCTTTCGGCACCTTGCCGTCGAGGTCTTTGGTCCTTCGTTTCGTGAACGCACTCAGTTATCCTTACTCAATGCCGTTCGTCGCTCTTGCCGCCATCGGCCCCATGCCAAATCCTTGGTATCCGGACCTCATGATCTACCACAGCTACACGGCTGGGAATTATCTCGAGTACGACGCCATCATGCAGTTGGTGCGGCGACGAACAACAACCGAGATCATGCAACAGACACATCACGTGACTGTCAATGGTGGAGCCTCGGAGGACAAGAGAGAGTTACGCTCAGATCCCGAGCGTCGCGAACAGGTTGGGGTATTACGTCATCGACGTTAGCCTTACAGCCACGGGGGATTCTGCACCCGCGATACAGTTCATCCAGATGCATCGCCCGCCACTTCGCTGACGCGCGCCTGGCATCTCTTTAAGTAGTCCGCGACAGTGATAAACGGAGCGACCCAAACATTCTTCCGCGCCAACAGCGCCACGAGCTCGTCGTGCTTCTTTTTCGGAATGTTGAGATAGAGATCGTCCTCAATGCCATGCACCACAAACACGGTCCACTGGTGTCGCTCCAACGTCTCGTGGATGATGGCCACTAGATCATCGCTGGCGCCCAAGATGCGCGCGGGGATGTTTCCGTAATCAACAGGCGTCCCCAACGCCAAAGAGGCGCCGTTGAGCCCGCGGGCCGCCAGCGCGTGTCGCAGAACGACGGGTTCGTAAGAGCCATCTGCGCCGTTTGGCTGCCCATTCGGATACGCGAAGCTAAAGTGAGGCTGTGTTGCCTCCAAGGCCGCAATGGATGCCAGGCTGGTCACAACCTCTTGCTCCATCGCCGCTCGCGTAAGGGTCGAGTTGTGGGTGACGGAATGGGAGGCGAGTTCGTGCCCGTTTCGCGCCAAGGGTTTCCAAAGCGCTGGCTCCCAACGCTTACCGGTCGTCAGGAAGAACGTAGCCTTAAAGCCGTGGGCATCAAGCGCGGGCAACGCATGGCGCACAGGACTTTTCAAAGCGTCATCATACGTAAGAGATACGGCTCCGTCCGTTGCGAACGGCCAGAACCCTGGCGGCCGTGAGCAGGGCACAACGCCTGTCAACATCCCACCCGTCGGTTGCTCAAGCTCGTTTCGAGCGGCCGTTCTCCCTTTGCCGGCACCTGTTGAACACGCAATGAAGAATGAAAGCAGGCCAAAGTGAATGAACGCCGCCAGACATTTGATCTTCGGACGCGAATTGGGGGACATGCAGCCCTCAAATTGTACTCGTGATTGACTGACCGCAAAGCCTTACGAGCGCGTGAATCTGACTTTACGGGCAGCCGATGCGCGTGGTGGAAATCGCAACGTCGTCAATCCAGGCGGTCGCTGAAGCGTTGAGCGTGTGATAGACCTTGAATCCGAAGAACGCCTTCTCGATGCGCGGGATGTACCACAAGTTGTTTGTGTAGTTGAATCCCGGCACGCACTGCCCCGTTAATGGTTGCGCATCCTCAACGCTGAGCAGCTCGTCTCGCTTTCCGTCGATCCACGTTTCGGCTGAGTTTGATTTTCCGTTGAAGTGCGCTTCGTAACAAACCCAGCGCCCTACAGGAAAGGCTGTACTGGCTTGTGCGAAGCAATCTTGAAACCCGTTGTTGGCAGATCCGCCGTAGAGCATCCAGGTGCCGCCGCTCAGACTGCCGCCCGACGCGATAAATGCATTAATCAATTTGCCGCCACTCTTCTGAGTCACGGTGCCTTCGCCCCACATCCAGTTCCAGTGGCCCGAACCACGCGGCGGGGCATCCATCCATACCATCATACGCATGAAGATCTCGTCCGCGGGCAGCAGACCAGTGCCTGCATGCCGCATGCGAGCGGTCATCTCGGCGGCGGGGTTGATCGAGATCTTGACGGAACGTTTGCTTCCCCTGAATGCGCGTGTTTCGTCGACGGTGACGCTCCCGTTGGTTGTCTCGAATCCGGTCCAAGGGCCACCAGGGCGGCTTCCAGGCGTGTAGCTTTCGAAAGTGTCGCAGTCGGCAAGCTTACCGCAGTCGCTCCCGGGAGCACCCGAAGTGCCCCCGGTGGCGGCCTTTCCTGCGGTGCCGCCCGCATTTGCAGCAGCGCCGCCCCCAGCGGCGGCACCGCCCGAACCAGCGGGCGCACCACCGGCAGCAGAGCCACCACGCCCGCCGTTTGTATCGTTCGGTAGGCCTGCTGCGCCTGCGGTGTCGCCTTCACCACCTTGCCCCGCTCCACCCGCGCCCGCTTGCGAAGACCCGGCTTCATTCTCACCGTTCGTTGTGCTCTGCTGTGCAGAGGAACAGGCAACAAAGGCAAAGCAAACAGCGACATAAACAGCGCACCCTGCCTGCATTACTTTCTCCTCTTGCTAACGGACCAACAACCAACAGGTCGAGCGCGTTGGGCTTATGGGGACGGCGGAAGGTCAGCTTCCTTCAGCAATTGTAGACCAGTAACGAAGACCTTTGCAGCCGGTCCACCGGTGCCCAATCGAAGTTGAAGCAGATCGATCCGGCCAAGCGCGGAGAGCATTGGTTCACCAGCCGTTTGATACGAGAACTTTTGTACGACGCGAGTCCACGTCGCTTTGCGTGCCACCACGGCGGGGTATTCGGTGAAAGCCGCGCACGGTTCGGTGCTGCAAGTACCGCCGTATTCCGACGCGGGCGTGAAGTTCCTTGCGTCGTACTGAAAGTAACCCGTGAACACCAAAGCCGCCGCGGTGGTCTCGCTCTTGACCCAAAATGAAAGGCCGGCATAGGCGCTGGCATCGAAATAGTTCCACTTTAAATCCGCTGTGTTTTGCCTAAAGTTCCATCCGAAAATGAAATTGCCTTCCAAGGAGGGATCTAAAGTGGCCGTAACGGCGTACTTCGTTCCTTCGGGCAACGCGGGGTCGCTCACAGTCTCCACCACGACGCCCGCGGGAGCGCTGGGGCTTGCGTAGAAGTAGCCTGGCATCGCATCGCCAGCCACGAGCTTTGACACGGTCATCTCACGACCTGAGAAGAACACTCCATCACCGCTGATCGCAGGCGGCGTGCCGGCACTGCCACCCTGCATCGGCGACGAGCCAGCCGCACCGCCCATCGACGATCCTGCGGTACCGCCTGCAGCCATACCGCCACTGCCCGCTGCACTGCCGCCAGTGGAAGACGAACCACCTGCACCGCCTGCAGCAGTGCCAGCCGAGCCACCTTTGCCACCCGAGCCACCTTTGCCACCGCCTCCGCCGCCTTTACCTCCGCTTGCAGACCCACCGCCGTCGCCACCTGCACCATCATCGCTTGACGAGCTGCTGGAGCAGTTCCCCATACATAACGTCGCGGTCAGCAGAGATAAGATCAGGTATACGTTGTGGCGCATTGGGCACTTCTTTCGCTAAGATTCTTGCCGTGACCGAAGCGCATTCCTGATTGGCATGCAGTTCGTGCGGCTCAGAGGAGTTCCCTTTATATGGCTTCGCTCGCAACAGAAAGGACATAGGTCTTTGGCCCCAAACGAGCACGACAAGACTTTCCGGCTCACATTCCGAGTGTCTGTCAAGCGAACGCAACCGCAGAGGTGAGGAGACTGTCCCATGGGTGACGACAAGAGTTCCGCGAACGATAAAGGCATAAGCGTTTTGCTAGTCGACGATCACGCTGTGGTGCGCGATGGCTTGTCGGCCATCATCTCATCGCAGGATGATATGAGAATTGTGGCAACGGCTGCCACAGCGCGCGAAGGCCTCGAAGCAGTGAGTCAACATCATCCGCAGATCGTGTTGATGGATCTACGACTGCCACAGATGGACGGTCTGAGCGGGGTGCAGGTGTTGGGCGAACGCTTTCCAGACGTGCGCGTCTTGATGTTATCGAGCGCAGACGGCGACAAAGCGATCGAAACGTGCTTGGCGGCTGGAGCGCGAGGTTACGTTCTTAAGTCGGCGCCCGCTGTGGTGCTGTTAGAAGCGATCCGATGTGTGGCGCGCGGCGGAAAGTATTTGTCAGCAGGTGCCGTGGCGAGCTTGGGCGCGCGCGCCTCTTCATCTGACCTAACGGCGAGGGAGATAGAGGTGCTCGAAGGCGTGTCCGAGGGCCTCTCGAACGCGCACATCGCAAGTTCGCTCGGCCTCGCTGAGAAGACAGTGAAGAACCACATGTCGAACGTGTTCGTAAAGCTAGGCGCCACCGATCGCACGCACGCCGTGACGATCGCCCTGCAACGGGGCATCATCGAACTTCCCCAGCGCCACAAGGACTAAGGCGCATGCACGCGAAGGCGCTGGGCTGCGTCGGATTAGGTTTGGTGTGTTCGCTATTGCTTCTTTCGCCGCCGGCGCTGGCCAACGCGCCATTGCTGGGTGAAGTGAAGGTGCACGAGAAACAAACGGGTGTGGTGGCTACGTCCATCGACGGCGATGGGTTTTTGTGGTCGTCGGGCGACATGGGATTGTGCCGCTTCAACGGTTTTGACTGGTGGTGCTTTCGTCACGACTGCCGCACAGAACTCATTGCCGCCCCCAACGGCTACGTATCCGCGTTGTGCGAGGAAGGCACACTAATCCAAGTGCGGGCCCACGCCGTTCAAACTTTCACAATGCCTGGTGCAAAGGCATTGGTCGGTGCAGAGGGAGACGACGTCTTCATCGCCACTGCAGACGGAACGTTCGCATGGGCGCCGCCAAGTTCCCCGCGTTTGCTATTCAAGGCGTCGGCCCACCAGGTTGCCAGACACAACAAGATTGTGTGGCTGGCGACTGACCAAGGTCTCATTCGCTGGGACGGAGTTGCACGCACCATCCTCAATGAGCCCACCAGATTTGTCGCGGTGTCAGCCACGGGAGGCGCGTTCGCCGTCGTTACGTCTCCCGCGAAGACGAGCAGCTTATATTCATTCACGCCCGATGGGACGATTGCATCACAAAGCTACGGCGATCCGACGATCGCCACCTATCACATCCTTGTGGACGAAGACCACCAGCTTCTTTGGCTAGCACAGGATCACGGCATTCGCGCTTTTCCACTCTCCGGCGGCGACGCAACCCACGAGCTAGCCATGAGAGAAGGGATGCCCTACCCGATCGTCACGTCGATGATGCGCGATGCACAGGGTCTATGGGCGGGAACCGTGCAAGGACTCGCCCAGGTTCGATTGGATCCGCCTTTGTTCAATCTTGGGCGCGCGGAGGGCGTCAATGGCGATTTTGCATTCTCGGTAGCAACCACAAGTGACGGCACCGTGTGGTTTACGCAAGGCTATGGCTTGACCAGCTACAGAGAAGGCCGGGTGTACAATTTTGATGCGACAAACGGCCTCAAGCACATCGATTTGCGAACCGTCGCGATAACCCCCGACGGAGACGTCTGGGCGGCGGGCCTAATAAACCGATTGGTCAGGCTTGATCTGAAAGCCAAACGTTTCTCGCCCGTACAACTTGAAAATCAACCAGCCGACTTTGGCATTCATGTGCTGCGCACGACGGTGGACGGGTCACTTCTAATGGGACTCCAAGACGGAGGCGTAGGTCAAAAGAGTGGCCACCGCTTCGACATGATCTACCAAGGCACCAAGAACACCAAGAATCTCGTATTCGACGTTTTGCAGGCTCGCGATCGGGCCGTGTGGGCCGCCCGCAGCGACGGAACCATCATTAGGCTGCTGGGCGGCGGCGTCTCGACGTTCACGCTGCCTTCTCAAGCCCACCCGTTGAGTCTGCACGAAGACGCCTCCGGTACCATTTGGGCTGCATCGGACGGGGCCGGACTGATACGCATCAAGCAAGGCCGCATGGAACGCATCACCACAAAGCAAGGTTTGTGGGATGATCATCTGCACGCGGTTTTGGAGGATGGCGATGGCTGGCTGTGGTTCAGCAGCATGCACGGCATCTTTCGCATCTCGCGGGCGCAGGCTGAATCGGTTCTGGATGGATGGGCGGCCACGGTCACTTCGATCAGCTACCAGACCACCGACGGTCTGCGAAATTCTCAAGCGACTCGCCAATTCTCTCCCCCCGCGAGCAAGGACCCCCAAGGCCGCTTGTGGTTTTCGATGCTTTCCGGACTCGCGGGCGTAAGGCCGCCATCACTGGTGCAAGCCCCTCCCCCTTTATCTGTGCACATTGATACATTGACGCTCAATGGAGTCGCGCAGAACGACACTCAACGCCCCATGGCTGTCGGTGACGGCGCCTTATCTGTGTCGTACCGAGCACCGACGTTGTGGAACGCCTCCCGCCTTCGCTACCGGACTCGACTCAAGGGGTGGAACGAAACATGGCTTGAGCAGGGCCTTCGCACAGACGCCGCGTATTCCCGCCTGAGGGCGGGAAGCTACACCTTCGAGGTTGCAGCCTATAACGTCGATCGTCCTGACCTGCAGGTGCAGGCGGCAACGAGCATCGTCTTGCTGCCGCCTGTATACCTGCGCAAGTGGTTCGTGCTTGCCGCGGCGCTGACGTTTGTGGCAATGGGAGCCGTCGGCATACTTACGCGTCGTCGTCGCGAACTGCGGTTGCAACGAGCTCTGCAGAGGGACCGCACGCGGATCGCGCACGACATTCACGACAGCATTGAACAAGATCTTACCGGCGTGAAGATGCACGTCGATGCGGCCGGCTTATGGTTGGACAAGAATGCAGGCCAGGCACGGGAACACCTAGCGCGGGCCGCAGATCTGGTGATCGATGGCATGGCGGACATGCGCAGCGCCATTTGGGGTTTGCGCGCCGGCACTGTAAACGCGGCTGACCTTTCATCAGACATTCAACAGCGCTTGCAAAGGATCACGCAGGCAGGCGACGTTCAGCTCAGCTTTGCAACATCAGGGCAAACGGCCATCTTACCCGCCATCGTTGCGACGCAAATCTTCTACTTATGTCGAGAGGCCGTGACCAATGTCATCAAGCACGCAAAGGCAACACATGTTGAGGTCACGCTTGAGTTTGACGCGGTTGTGACGCTCATTGTGCAAGATGACGGCATTGGGTTGCCCAGAAACCGTCCAAGCCGCGAGGGATCGCCGCGAGGGTTAGGTGTCGGTGGCATGCGCGCGCGCGCCGAACTTGTGGGGGGCACGTTCGACTTGCAGCCGGGGCCCGCAGGCGGCACTCGCCTGACCGTACGGATCCCGCTTCATGCATGAATCTCATCGCGAACTCACACCTTTAAAGGACCTCGAGATGGCTGATTGGCCTCGACGACGCGGGACTAAGGTCCCAGCTTTCATGCAAGGCACGTCGTAGAGCATGAAAGAGTGGCCTGCGTCGTGTAAGGAAGAACTTATGAGATTTTCGACGTTGTCTAATGACGAAGTGAACATCCCTCCGCTTATCCCTGGTCGACGACGGCGTCTTACGAACGATCAAAAGAGACACATCCTCGTTCAAGGCTTCGCGCAGTACAAGAGCATCTCAGAGATAGGCCGGCGTTACGACATTCCCGTTACGCTCCTCTTTCGATGGAAAAAAGAGCTTAGAATTTCTTTACACGACCCGGCGATTCACTTAATCGAACCTGAAGCGCGGATCGAGGCGCTTGAGAGCCGACTTGCCGAACTTGAGCGGTTGAACAGCGCGCTTTCACAAAAACTTCAGCAAGTGCTCGAAGCTCGGCCCCACCACTAGTTCAACCGACCAAAGGGAGGGTCTTTAGTCCTAGTCGTCGCGTCTCTTAAAAGTGATGCCCCTTTTGCCCTGATTCTCGGAAGACCATCTGGCACAATGGCTGCCAACCATGCCGAGACTGTTCACTCAGGTTTCCCGTAGTGCCGTTTTGTATGCGGCAATCACTTGCGCTGGGATTGCGTCCGCCCGTGCCCAGAGTGTGTGCCGTGTGGAGAAGCGCAACGCCGCCGGCATTCAAGCGGCGATCGACACGTGTGCGAAGCGGGGTGGCGGGGTGGCCGTTGTGCCGCCGGGTCTCACCATCAGCGGCCCCATCTGGCTCAAAGACAACGTTGAGCTCCATCTAGACTATGGTGCCATCGTCCAGATGAGCCGTGCGCCTGCGGACTGGCCAAAAGATGTTCCGGCGCTCGTTAACGCCAAGGGCGTGGAGAACGTGGCCGTAACGGGAGGAGGAACATTCGATGGCGCCGCCACGTGGGCTTACGAACCCGTGCGCCGCCCCGACGTGGAGATCGCGGAAGAACAGAAGCTTGCCGAATCGGCAGGCGTCGAGATGAAGCGATATTATCGAACGGGAGAGGTACAGAAGTACCTTTTCTTACTCCAAGACAGCCACAACATTCGCTTTGAGCAAGTGACCGTCAAGAACGCCCCCTACTGGAATGTACGTTTGCAAGATTGCAGCGACGTGAAGATTCACGCCGTCACGGTGCTTTCCGACCTGGAAAAAGGCATCAATTCTGATGGCATTGACATTGTTTCGTCTTCAAACGTTGTCATCTCGGATTCAACGGTGATAACGGCGGACGATGCGATCTGCATCAAGTCGGTTGCGTTCGAGGATGAATCTGCGCCCGCGAACCCAGTCAACAATATCTTGGTGACCAACAGCATCTTGGGTTCATCATCCACGCCCATGATGATAGGCACTGAAACGCACGCCAACATTTCGCACGTGGTGTTCTCAAACATCGTTGTTCGCGACTCGAACAAGGTGATTGGCATCAACGTGCAAGACGGTGGCACCGTCAGCGATGTGCGGTTCAGCAACATCACTTTCGAGACGAACCGACGGCACTGGAACTGGTGGGGCAGCGCCGAACTCATGAAGTTTGTGCTGAAGCGTCGCGAACCAACATCCCCCCTCGGCAAGATTGAGCACATCACAATTGATGGCGCCCAAGGCTCGGCCCGGGGAACCTCAGTGGTGGCAGGACACGCAGATCGACCTCTTAGCGACATCAAGATAAGCAACGTCTACGTGCGCATGCTGCCTGAAAACAAGCCAGACAAGCGCGCCACGCACGGCTTTGTGTTCGAATCTATTGATGGGCTACAGCTGCAGAGCGTAGACCTGCAGTGGGACACGCAAACGCCCGAGCCAAAGTGGGGCAGCGCCTATGTGTTCAAGAACATCGTGAATCTAAAAACAGCCGCGCTCAGCGGCAAACCCGGCAACAAAAAACACGATCCTATCGTGAGGCAGAACGTGCGCTGACGACTCAGAGCGCGAGGCACATCGGCCGGCACGGAAACACGCTTAACCAAAGCGTGTGCCAGGACCGCACAATGCCGGGATGCTTTAGACCTTCGCGTACATCCCGCGGGTCAATCTTTTCTGAAACAACATTTGTTGACCATAGCCACCGGGCACGCGGTCAAAAAGCGTATGCAAATGGGACGTACGCTCGCGATCGTGTTGATCGTTTCCCTGTGTGGATGTGCACTCTCTGGCAGCGCAGCGCTAAGACGCTTTAAGCCCACAAAGGCCGAGCCCGCAAGCGAAGCGTTAGACCCTGTATTGCAAGCGACCTTGCGCGAGCTCGTGGTGGCCAAGGGGCTTCGACTTTCGCGTCTACGCAAGCAACCATATGTGGTGGTGATGGCTGACAGTGACTACATCACAGCGGCCATCTTGCCGACCTTAGACAAGCTAAATTTTCTCGTGCTGACGCCCGAACAAGTTTCGCAAATCGCCAGCTGGAACGGTGACTTTCTTTATGTGCGGATGGAGTTGCGCGCGCTTTCACAAAGCGATGCCACAGTGTTATTCGAGGTGGTAGAGACAAGTTTCGATTGTTGTAGCCGAGCCAGACGCGACTCAGTGTTGGCGAATCTGCAACTCACCACAGAAGACGGCTGGAAAGTGAAGCAAGTCATTCCCTTCACGAATCCAGCCTATTTTAAGGCGAGCCAGCCCTAGCGATCAAGGTTTCCAGCTGCGCAGGATCAACCGGTTTTGTCAAATGGTGATCAAACCCCGCTTCGAAGGCACGCCGCCTATCTTCTTCCTGCCCCCAACCAGTAAGAGCAATTAGATGAAGCTTGGCACCCAAAGGCTCACGCCGTAAGTGGCGAGCCACTTCATAGCCGGACATGTCAGGCATACCGATGTCGAGCAGCACAGTGTCAGGGCAGAACGATTCAGCCACGGCGATCGCCGTTCGGCCCAGATGTGCGGTGCGCACTTCGTGCCCCGCAAGCTCCAGCATCATCGCAAGTGTTTCCGCCACGTCTTGATTGTCGTCAGCAACGAGTATCCGACGACGCGTGCGCGAGGTTGCTGTCGGATCGGCCATCGTTGTTGTTGACACAAGCGTCGGCGAAGAGAGCGGAAGGCGCACGATGAATTCGCTGCCATGACCGATGCCACCGCTGTGTGCTTCAACCGTCCCGCCGTGCAATTGAGTTAGCCCCTTGACCAGCGCCAGGCCGATGCCCAACCCGCCGTCTGACCTGCCCATCACTCCCTCGATCTGCGAGAACATCTCGAAGATTCCGTCGATGGCTTTCGCCGAAATGCCAATGCCATTGTCTTTTACGGATAAGACTAAGGTGTTCCCCTCGATCGCACCAGCCAACGCAATCTGACTGCCGGGGTCGCTGTACTTGGCGGCGTTCATCAACAGGTTCGATAGGACCTGCGACAGCCGCACCGGATCGGCCTCAAGCAACACGGGTTCGGTCGGCAAGCGCAACGACAGTCGATGATCCTTCTTGCTCAACGTGGGACGTATCGCTTCAACGGCCGCATCGACCACATCAAACAGCGCCACAACCTTCTTCTTGAGCTGCAGTTTTCCTTGCGTGATCCGTGCAACGTCGAGCAGATCGTCGAGCAGCATGGCCATGTGACCCACTTGTCGTTCGATGATCGCTTGTGCGCGCTGCAACTGCGCGGGCGCCACTTGCGGGGCAGCGATGACGGCAGCGGCCGCACGAATCGGTGACAATGGATTGCGCAGCTCGTGCGACAACGTCGCGATGAACTCGTCTTTTCGTCGATCTTGCTCGCGCAGTTGGTGGTTCAACTTCGACAGGCGCTCCTGATCAAGCTTTTGCGCCGAAACGTCCACCGTTACGCCATCAAAGCGCAATGGCGTGCCGTCATTTGCATAATCAGCCCCGCCCAGCGCTCTAATCCATTTAACGGCGCCCGTCTCCGGATCCACCGTACGGTAAACGATGTCGTACGGAGTTCGGCCTTGAATCGATGCGTCGATTGCGGCGCGCGTTGCCGCGCGATCCTCTTCGTGAATCCTTTCGTAAAAGTCATCGATCGTAATTCGCGCAGCCGGCGGGAAGAAGAAGTGCTCTTTGACCCGATCGTCCCAAACCAATTCGTCAAAAGGAAGATCGCAGTACCAGAAGCCAACACCAGAGAGGCGCGTGGCGTAGTCCAATCTGGAGCGGCTCAATTCCAGTGCACGATCGGCCGCGGCCCGCGCGGTGACGTCAACGCCTTGCACGAGAATGCCGTTTACGCGGCCATCGCTGTCAGTGATGGGTTGATAGACAAAATCGATGTACCGCTCGTCGCTCCGGCCGCCAGGTAACGTCTGCCCCACAAACTTTGCACCGTGCGCTGAGAATGATTTTCCACCCTGGTAAACGCTATCTAAGAGCTTGAGATAGCCTTGCGCCACTGCCTCTGGAAGCGCATCTGCCACCTTGCGCCCTACGACAGGCCGGTGGCCTACGAGTTCCAGGTAGCCGGGATTGGCAAACTCAATTACGTGTTCTGGCCCCTTGAGCAGGGCCAAGAAGGTCGGTGCTTGATCGAACAGCTGAACGAAACGTTCGCGCTCTTCTGCAAGCCGCTGCTTGGCAAGCACCTGTTCCGTGGTTTCCGTGCAGATAACCAACACACCGCCCACGCCGTTTGGCGCTTCGGGTTCATCGATCGGACTAAATCCGTAGGTCCAATACACATCCTGAAGCGCACCGTGGCGGATGATCGGAACCAATTGATTCTCATGCCAGGTGGATCCGAAGCCTCGCATGACGTATTCGATTTGCGGACCAATGATCGGCCAAATTTCTTGCCACGCGGGACGCCCCGGCGCGCCCAGCATCGACGGGTGCTTCTCGGGACCAAGCGAGCGCGAATACGCGTCGTTGTAGAGGCAAATATGGTCCTGCCCCCAAAAGATGAACATTGGATGCTGGGTCGTTAACAGAACGCGGACGGCTGTGCGAAGGCCTTGTGACCACAATCGAGGTTCACGCAAAGCTGTGCTTGCCCAGTCATGTGACCGAATGCGCTCGCCCATAGCGCCGCCGCCAACGAGAAACTCAAGATTCGTTTCCACAGACGCCACGTGCTGGTGCCCTTCGTTTCACCGTTCTCGCGTTTAGCAAGTCGAAGGCGTGGGCGCTATGAGAGGTCCTTTTGTGGTCAAATCGAAACGTTCTTGCGGGTCAGCACCCTGTATGCCCCTTTAGGTAACAAGTCGGATAAACTGCGGTAACAGTGAAATTGGCCGTAACTACGAAGCTTCCCCCCGGTCCTGCGGCTCCGGCCTTTTTGCAAACGATGCACCTGGTGCGCGATCCGATCGGGCTTGTCGAGAAGTGCCATGATCGGTGGGGCGATGCTTTCACCTTGCGCATTTTGGGATACGGGCCACTTGTTCACCTCAGCAACCCTGAGGATCTGCGCACAATGTTCAATCAAGCGCCAGATGACGCGCACGCGGGGGAGCCCAACCACCGACTGTTCGGCGCCATCACGGGACGCAACACGTCCCTTACGTTGGATGGCCAAGCCCACATCAAACGCCGCCGAGCAGTGACGCCCGCATACCAAGGCGACCGGATGGCGGGCTACATATCACTGATGGAAGACGTGGCGAAGAAGGCCGTCGCCACTTGGCCCACGCGTGATTCATTTTCCTTGCACGAAGAGCTGCAGAAGATTGCGCTTGAAGTGATTTTGCGGGCAGTTTTTGGCCTTGAAGATGAAGGCGATGATCAGATCGCGCGGTTGCGGCACCTTTTGGCGCGCGCCGCGACCGAAGCGGCAGCGTCACCGCTGTTGCTGTTGAAGCCGTTGCAGATCAATCTTGGCCGATTTAGCCCGTGGGGGAAGATCGTTCGCCTGCTTAAGCAAACGCGCGCTGCCCTCGATCAAGAAATTGCCCGGCGTCGTTCACGAAGCGGCGAAGGCACCGACATCTTGGCGATGTTGCTGCGGGCGAAGGACGAAGAAGGCCGACCACTTTCAGATGAAGCTTTGCGCGATGAATTGATCGTCCAGTTGCTGGCGGGTCACGAAACCACAGCAAGCGCCTTGGCCTGGGCGTGCAGCTGCTTACTGGAGTCGCCAGAATCCTTGGCACATCTGCGGATCGAGTTGAACACCAACATCAACAATACACCACTTGATGGCGCAGCATTGGAACGCTTGCCTTACCTCGACGCCGTGATCAAGGAATCGATGCGCCTGCGGCCGATTATGCCAACGGCGGGCGCGCGGCTGTTGCGCCGCGATCTACAACTTCGCAGTTACACGCTTGCAGCGGGTGTGTTTGTGGCGAACTCAGAGGTCGTGCTGCATCGACGCCCCGACCTCTACCCAAACCCACTGGCTTTTGAACCGGAGCGATTTTTAAACGCCAAGGTGCCGCCGTATACGTGGATGCCGTTTGGCGGCGGCGGGCGCCGTTGCTTGGGCATGGCCTTCGCCCTAACCGAAATGAAGGTGGTGCTGGCAACCATCTTTTCACGAACGAACTTAAGCCTAACGACGCCGCCCGTGCGCACGGGCAAGCGCGGATTCTTCATTGCGCCCCACAACGGTCCGCGCGTGCAGCAGGCGACTGCGTGACACTACGTGGACCGATGCTCGATCTCTGGGTCGGTTAGATAAAAGCCATTGCGCGAGGGATCGTTGTAGGGGCGGTAATCGATGGGCCAAGGCACGATCTGCGCCTGTCCTTCGTGCCACGTCAAGGTGAGCGCCATCGGCGTGACCGTGCGGTAGCTGCTGTCCTCAGGCAAATCCTCGTTGTCAGCGCCACCGGACGAAAACAACGAGATCAGCAACTGGCCATCTTCTTCGTACACGCGTCGGAAACCCTCATCGATTTTTTCGTGGCCCCGGATCAGCGTGTGGCACCCGATGCGTTGCATGAACGCCAAGCTTTGCAAACGGCCAAAAGGGAATCGGGCGGTCTGTTCCTGCAGGGCCGCAGGAATGACGTCTGCAAGACTTGGATCGCTCCACATCATCTCGAACCGTATGTCCCAGTTGTTCAAACTCGACAGATCCTTGTACTTCTCTTTCATTGTGCGATCGCGTGGAATGCCGCCGTGAACGAAGAAGAAGCGATCGAAGAACACCATATTCGGCAAGGCGTCGAACAGCTGCATGTAGTGGCGGAACACTTCAACAGAAAAGTGCGACTTCAAGGTATCCATTGCCTCGCTTGGTCGCACGGCGCCATAGACGCGGCCTTGATGCTCAATGTAATACTCGTGGTTTCCCCGCAGTAGAACCACGTGCTCAGGCGCGCGCAAGTAAAGCTGCATGGCCGCGCGTAAAATGCCGTGGTAACTGAACAGGCCCCGGTCGATGTAATCGCCAAGCAGGATGAGTTTGGGAAAGGGGTGCTTGCTTGGGTCGGCGCGATAACGGTTCACCTTACCGAAGAAGTCTGACTGCATCAGTGCCGCTTTGAGGCAGCTGTAGCAACCGTGCAGATCGCCTAGCACCGTAAGCTCATATCTGACACCAGGCTGCGGTGGGATCACGTGCACATGGCCATCGAGAAACGGCTGCACGGGCGGCGTTTGATTCAGAAAGTCGAGCACGCTGTCCTTGCCCGCCAGCTTGCCCTGCCCTGCCGCCCGTTGGTGTGCAAGCGCCTGTATCACGTCATCAATGAGTTTTCGATCCGCAGCCACTTGCGCCTGCAACCGATCGGGGGCGGCGGTGTAGTGATGCTCAAACTGCTCGAAGAAGGGATGATTCTCAGTTGCGGGAGGCAGCACAGCCGCGGTGCGCACCTCCACGGCGGGGGGCAGGTCGGTGCTTTCGTCAAGCAACTCGATCCCGAGATCTGCCTGCAACAATTCAGCGAGCTCGCCACGAAATTTTTCTTCGGCTGGATGCACCTGGCCGTCCGCCGCCACCAGTTCGTCGATGGTCTCCATCAACTGTTCCTGGTTGGCTTTGTCGAAGCTTTTGAAGAACTCGAAGCAACGCAGCTTCAGCTTTGCGTGGACAAATTGGTCTTGATCCTCCCCTTCGGCCACCGACTCCGTAAACAGATCCTTCACCTGCGCGTCGATGCTTTGAAACACTTCTGCAAAGTGCTTCGTATATTTGGCGATCAGCTCCTCGCGCAGTTCACCTTGTGGCGGCGCAGCTGACGTATCGATGCGGTGGCGGATCAGGCGGCCGATGTAGGCGCTGACGAACGCCTTCTCGGAAAGGTCAAAATCACCGTCAATGTAGCCGAAGGTTGTGAGGTAGAAGAGCACCGCCCTCATCTGCGTTTCGGCGGTCATGGCATCGGGTGAAAACGTCAGCATTCGACGGCCACATCGGAGGTTTCGCGCCCGGCCTTAACGGGCGGCGCCACGCGGCAGCGTCTAATCCCCAAGGATCCGCCGGTGCAGGCGCACAGACGTTGGCGCAAGCCCTAGGGCTCGGTCTGGTCAAAACGCGCCCGGTAACGGCCGGGCGATAGCCCCGTGTGCCTCAGGAACTGGTGAGAAAAATGGCTTTGATCGCAAAAGCCCGTGCGCAAGGCAATCTCGGACAACGGCAGCTTGGTGCCCACGAGCAGTTGGCCAGCCGCTGCCACACGGACACGCGACAAATACCGCAGCGGCGTGGTGCCAAAATGCTTCACGAACCGGCGTTCAAATTGACTAATGGAAAGGTGCACCGCCCGCGCCAAGGAGGTCATCGTCAACGGCTCATCATAGCGGTTCATCATGGCCTCCACCGCCGGCCCCAACACCGCGAACCGGGCCGCCGACGGCGCCACACGCTTGAGGCTGCGCGTGATGCCTGCCACGCCCACCACGACGCCATCGGCGTTATGTATGGGAATCTTCGTTGTGTTTTGCCACACCAACCGCCCGCCAGCGTCTCGCACCGGCTCGATGCGATCGACAATGGCGCGGCCAGTCTTTGCGACTTCGGCATCATCCCTGGCGTAGGCTTCGCAAAGATGGGCGGGGAAAAAATCGCTGTCCCTTCGGCCCACCACGTCGCCGAGCCGCGGGGCGCCGAGCAGTCGCAGCAACGCTGCGTTTCCCGTGATGAAGCGGCCTTCCAAATCCTTGGCCCACGACACAACGTCGGGCAGATAGTCGAACAGATTTTCTAACCAACTGTTTGCCGCGTGCGGAGTTTGGCCAACGGATGACGCGGAGCCACGCCGTTTCTGTGAGGTTGATGGCGCCTGCGGCATAGGGATGCTGATTTTATACAAAACGACGCCGAATCTGCGCAAGCCACAAAGCCACTTGAGTCATAACGTGGGGGCGTGTTGAAAATTGCTTCTTTGCACCGAGCCGCCGCCAGAGCCCCCCTGCTTTATGCGCTTTGCACAGGGGGCTGTGCGGTGGCTGCGGGCACGCCAAAGGCCACGCCGCCCGCGGCCTGGATTCCGCACACAGTGGCTGCCACTTCCGTTTACGAGGCCGCCGGGGTGGCCGATTTCGACGGCGACGGGCAATTGGACATTATCAGCGGCGACACGCTTTACGTTGGGCCAGGTTGGCGGCCTCGCAAAGTGCGGCAGATCCCTGCTTCGCCAAACCGCCACTACAGTGAGGACTTTGGCGACCTGCCTTTGGACGTCAACGGCGACGGGCACATTGATGTTGTGACCTGCGCCTACTTCAGCAAGTCCGTGGCGTGGGTCGAAAATCCTGGTGGCGTCGTCGCCGGTCTGTGGCGTGAGCACGTCATCGATACGCCGGGCCCGAGCGAAACGTGCCGCCTCACCGATATTGATGGCGATGGCGACGTGGATTTGTTGCCGAACACAGTTAATACGGCCGTTTATTTCGAGTACATCGGTCCGCACGCGCCGTTTTTCGTCAAACATGTGGTGGGCGAAGGCGGCCACGGGGTGGGCCTGGGCGATGTCGATGGCGACGGCTACGCCGACGTGGTGGTGCCTCAGCGCTGGTACGCGGGCTCTGCCCAGCAAGCCTGGGTGCCCCACGCGATCCCAAGCCTGGGCACCGCCAGCGTTCCCATTCTCGTGGCCGACTTTGACGGCGATGGCCTTTCGGATCTGCTCTGGGGCCACGCACACGACCGAGGGGTGAGCTGGGCAAGGCAAATGCCTGCAAAGGGCGGCTTGCAAACCAAATGGCAAACGCAGGTGATCGATACGTCGTTCACGCAAGCACATGCTTTGATGATTGCGGATCTGGGCCACGGCCCATCGGTGGTCACCGGCAAGCGGATTTACGCGCACGAAGCTGAGGCCGGCGCCACAGAAGCTCCCGTGATTGTGGCCTACACATTTGATCGCAGCGTCGGTGCGTTTCACCGCGAATTGATCTACGAGGGGCAGCCAGCCAGTCGAGCGCCCTCCGATCCAGAACGGCGCGACGCCCAGAGGGATTTTCCGCCCGGCAGCATCGGCACCGGCTTGGATCTGGTTCCGGTGGATTTGGACAAGGACGGTGATCTGGATCTTGTGTGTCCGGGAAAGTCGGGGCTTTACTGGCTCGAGAATCCAGTTACAAACGCCCATGGGGGTCAGCGATGAAAGAGTCAGATTTCGATGTGATTGTGGTTGGCTCGGGGCCCACGGGTGGGTTCGCCGCGTATGAACTCGCGCGTGCCGGGGTAAATGTGTTGCTCCTGGAAGCGGGAACCAAAGTGGATCTGTCGCAGCTAGACACGCATGCTTATCCTTACGAGCTGCCTGATCGCCGCCGCCCCTCACCGTTTTATGACAAGAGCATTGGCGACGTGGTCTACAAGACTACGGATAACGTCGCTGTGGATCGCATTCGCACGCTTGGCGGGCGCAGCATGCACTGGAACGCAGTGTGTTTGCGGTTCTCGAAGGATGATTTTCGTGAAAACACGGTCAACGACATCGAGGTGGACTGGCCACTTTCCTACAATGAACTTGTGCCGTTCTATGAATACGTCGAACGCACCGTAGGAATCGTGGGCACGCGAGAGAACTTGGAGGTGGTGCCAGACAGCGTCTATTGGGGAAAACCACCCGCCTTCCGTTGCGCTGAGGTTCTGGCGGCGCGTGCTTGCGAGAAACTCAAGATTCGCATGATTCCCACGCGCAAGGCGATATCAACCAAAGTCCGCGGCACGCGTGGCGCCTGCCACTACTGTGGCCACTGCATGTCGGGTTGCCATTCCCAATCCATCTTCAACACCACCAATGCGCTGTTTCCCGCGGCTGAATCGTCAGGAAGGCTGAGGTTGCGCACCAATGCGCTTGCACGGGCTGTGATCTTGAACGAAAAAGGCCGTGCCGCCGGAGTCTCCATCATTGATCGCGTGACCGGCAAAGAAGAGGAGCTACACGCTAAAGCTGTGGTTCTGGCCTGTGGAGGCATCGAGACGCCCCGCTTGCTTTTGAACTCGGTCAGCCCCCAATCTCCCAACGGCGTGGGCAACGACAATGGCCTGGTTGGTCGCTGGCTGTGCGGCCACTCAAAAGCTGACTTCTTCGGCTATCTTGAGGCCTTGAGCGATGCGCCCATGACAAACAACGATGGCGCGTTGGATCACTCGATTATTCCGCGCTTCGCGCGCCAAACCAAAGGCTATAAGGGCGGCTTTCAAATTCAAACGCAGTTTGCGCGTTACGATTTTCCTCACCACGCGCCCGCTGTTCCTGGTTTTGGCGCGCAATGGAAGGCGAAGGTGCGTTCTTTGGCACCGGCGATGTTGCAGATGGGCTCCTTCGGCAAGGTGATGGCCAGATTCGAAAACTTCGTGAGCGTTGACAAAGACCGAACGGATCCCTTCGGCATTCCTTTGCCGACCGTGCAGTTTTCGTTCTGCGACGAAGATCGCGCGCTGTTCGCCGATATGATGGCCGTGACACGCGAGATTCACGAGATGGCCGGCGCGAAGCTGATGTTTGGTGGCAATCGCATTGGTGGCTTCGCGAGCCACGAGACGGGCACTTGCCGCATGGGCGATGACCCAAAGACATCCGTGGTAAACCGGTGGGGCCAAGTGCATAACGTGCCCAACCTCGTTGTGGCTGACGGCAGCACGTTTCCCACATTCCCTGAGAAGAACCCAACGTTAACGTTGATGGCGCTGTCCGTGCGCGCGGCCCGCCATCTTCTTGCCCAAAGCCGCCGGAGGGCGCTGTGATGGAACCAACCTCACGACGACGTGCGTTGCAGATCATCGGAGCGAGCGGCGCCTTGGCGCCGAGCGCGTTGGCCTTTCGACAGCGGCTGGCAATGGCGGGTGGCCACGTTCTCACTACAGCTGAGAATGCGATTTTAGACGCCGCCACTGAACGAATCATCCCTGCGGATGAGCACTCAGGCGGCGCCCGCGCCGCGTTGGTGGCCCCCTTTCTTGATCATCTATTGGCAGCGCGCATTGACAAGACGAAGCAACGATGGCGCGCCGGGTTGCAGGCGTTCGACAAGGAGTCGCGTCGCCAAACGGGCAAGGCATTTACAAGCCTGAACCCGCAAGCTCAAGACGCCGTTTTGGCGAGCTTGGCCAAAGCTGAAGCCGCTCCCGCATCCGAGGGCGAGCTGTTTTTCGTCGAGCTTAAGGCGGCCACCATCGAGGCCTACTACACAACCGACATTGGCATTCACCAAGAGCTTGGTTACGTCGGTAACGTGGCGCGAGATCATTTCGATGGTTGCACGCACCCGGAGCATTGGGGCAAGAAATGATAATCGCCATCAGGGCGTGTCGAGGCAAGCGCGAGCCGTTCGTCGTATAAGGGCAACCAACAAAGGATCCCATCATGAACGACGTATCAAAATCGCCCTCGCCTTCACGCGCAGCCAACATCACCTTGTGGATCATTCAAGGGGTGCTTGCGGCGATGTTCCTGTTCTCGGGCGTGTCCAAATTCCTCATGCCGGTTGAGGAAATGACGAAAGGAACAGGTTTTTCCGGCGGTTTCATTCATTTCATCGGCGCCGCAGAAATCCTGGGCGCGTTGGGCCTGATCCTGCCTCTGCTCTTGCGCATCAAACCGGCGCTGACGCCCGTGGCAGCGGTAGGTTTATTCATCATCATGGTGGGGGCCGTCGTGACCACGGTTCGGATGGGCGCTGCACCCATGGCTGTGATGCCCGCGGTTTTTGCCGCCCTGCTGCTTGTGGTCGCATGGAAGCGGGGCACCTGGGTTACGCGGGGCCGCGCGGCGGGAGCGCTTTAGCCGCCTGGCCGATCGCTGACTCAACCCAAACGTTGCAACGCCCAGCGTGCCGCTTCCGCAACTATCGGGCTTTCGTCATCGCAAAGCCGCTCGATCACCGGGCGGCTTTTCTGATCTCGCTGCGCGCCTAACGTGAGCAAAGCGTTGCGGCGCAGGCCGTGATATTGCGCGCGCGCCACCGCCATGCCCGCAGACAACGCCTTGAATTCTTCCTCCCCGAGCGCCGCGATCTGTGCCGGGGAAAGCGACGACAGCGGCCGTGGCTCGAAACGACGATCTCCAACAGGAATGTCATCCCGGTTCCACGGGCACACGTCTTGGCAAATGTCGCACCCAAAGATGCGGCCCACGAAGCCCCGGCGCAAACGCTCCGGCACCTCGCCGCGGTTCTCGATCGATTGATAAGAAAGGCACAACCGCGCGTCCACCACGCCAGGTGAGGGGAAGGCGCCCGTGGGGCAGCCGTTGAGGCAACGCACACAATCGCCACACAGAAATTCGTGCGGCTTATCGTAAACGTCGACCGCGCGATCAAAGTACATCACCGACAAGGTGACCCACGAGCCGAGCTCGCGGTTGATAAGCAAACCGTTCTTACCGATCCAACCCAAGCCCGCACGTTCAGCCCACACCTTCTCCATGGCCATACCCGTATCGACGCACGCGTAGATGCGCATCGTGGGATCCAAATCCATCAGCGCTTTACGCATTTTGCGCATGCGATCGCGGTGAGCGTAATGGTAGTCGCGGCCACGCGCGTAGCTGGCGACGCGCGAACGTTCATTGGCCGGGCGGCGGTAGCCAATGCCCAGCGCCATCACCGTGCGCACGTTGGGCACAACCAGCGAAGGATCTAGCCGCTCCTCTACATTTTTGTGCATCCAATCCATATCGGCCGCGTGCCCGTTCGCCAACCACGCGCGCAACGGCGCCCCGTCGATGGGCAATGGTTCGGCGAAACCCACCAACGTAAACCTCGCCTCACGTGCGGCCGCACGAAGGGTTTCGGAGCTTATAGGCTTTGCGTCGGAGGCGGCCACGGATTGGGTAAAGGAGTACGAAACTTTCCCACGCAGAGCGCTTGTCGTCATCTGGCGTTTGAAGATTGCGTTCACATCGCATAAGTCAAACGTATGACGGCGCCGGATTCACCTTCTCGACCTGCAGGTCCCTTCGTGGCATCGCCCATCGGTTGGGTACGCTCACCCTACGAACGTCGCTTTGGCACGCCTCAGCAGGCCACGGCCGTCGATTCCGATCAGGCCGCGGTGCTCGAGCTCGACCCCAATCTGATCCCGCCCGAGTCCCTCGCCGACCTGCAAGGCATGGAGCGGGTATGGGTGGTGAGTTGGCTGCACCGGGGTGGCACATGGTCACCCCAAGTCACCCCGCCGCGAGGCGAACGCGTGCGGCGCAGCCTGTTCGCCACGCGTTCCCCCGATCGTCCCAACCCGATTGGATTGTCGGTCGTGAGATTGATGCGCGTCGATGGCTGCCACTTGCACGTCAAGGGCATCGATTTGTTGGATGGCACGCCGATCCTCGACGTAAAACCCTATATCCCCTACGCAGACGCGTTTCCCACGTCGAAGGCCGGTTGGGTCGATGAAGTGGATCCAGCTTCATTGCAAATCGCGCGGTTCGATCCAGCGGCGAAGCCCAGCAAAGACTAGGGCACGTATGTGCCGGTGATCATGCGAACGGCCACAGACGCGGCTGTCATGCCGAACACCGAGGGCACAAACGGCGAGCTGCCGTTGATAACGATGCGCGAGTCACAATCGTGCAAGCCATTGTCGCCTGACGGGCACACACACTCGAAGCCGCCGTTGTCATAACCAAGCGGGACGGGCGCGATGGCCGGCTCATCTGAGTAAACGGCGGTGACACCCATCGCCTTGTTGGGCTCGCCAAGGCCGTAGTTCTTTCGCAACAACGAGCGCACTTCGCGTGCCAAGCCACAGCCACTTGTGAGCATCAGATCAGCGGTTTTCACGCGCGTGGGATCCATGCGCGCGGCGGCGCCCATCGCGGTGACGATGCGCAAACGTTCGCGAACGGCCGTGGCCAACAGATGAATCTTGGCCGTCACGTTATCGATGGCGTCGATGATGACGTCGGGCTCAGGCGTGAGCAGCCGGGATGATGTGCGCTCGCTATAGAACTCACTGCGCGTTTGCACCTGCATGTCCGGATTGATTTGCAGCAACCGTTCCGCCATGACGGCCACCTTGGATTTGCCCAATGTGCCTTTCATGGCGTGGATCTGACGGTTGACGTTGGTCACGCACACGCGATCAAAATCAACCAAGATCAAGCGCCCCACGCCTGCGCGTGCCAGGCCTTCGGCCGCAAACGATCCCACGCCGCCCACGCCAAAAATCGTCACCGTGGAGGCGGCCAACTTGGCCAACCCAGCATCGCCGATGAGCCGCGCCGTGCGATCAAAACGTCGCTGCGTCGAAAGCTTCATCGCCCCGGGCAAGGGCGCGGGAAAGGGAACGGCGTGTTCGTCGGGCGGGCTCATAACCGCAGTGTACTGGTTTTGCGGCCGCGTGGCAGGCGTGACGAAGCGCGGCGTGATGGTGCGGCTAAATGCCGAGCTCAAACTTGAGGTGTCCCGACAGGAAGACGCTCGAGCCTCCCGACCAACGGTCGTCACCCGATGCGGATTTGACTGAATAAGTCTCGCTTTCCAAGCTCGCGCCGGCCGCGAAGAAAGCACCCAAGTCGCGCTCTAGACCGAGGCCGACGCGCGCAACGGCCCCGCTCTGATCGCCAGATGTTCCTGGGCCCAGCAAGGCGTCACCCGAACCGGCGATGGCCCCCACCCCCAGGTGCAATGACAACTCCCACGGGCCAAAGTTCACGTCGAACACGGTGCCTGCCACCGCGCGAGTGACGCTTGTGTCTGCACCAAAGGACGTTTGGCTGACGTAGGCTTCCAGAAACAGCACCTGCAGGCCGGCCTGAACGCCGAAGCCTCCCAAAGAGACCCCACTGTTATTGGATTGTGAGCCGCCCATACCTTGGACGTAAACGGCCAGTGATTCATCGGCCGCGTGGGCATATTCGGGCTGCGCCCAAGCCGCCAACAGCGCCACGAAAGCAACGGTAAGTGAGTGCTTCATACCGGCACAAACACCGCGCCGCCGATTTTGTGTCACCGGCGGTGAACGCTTTTGTGAGCGGCTCAGCCCAAGTCCACCTGCACTTCGTGGTTGCCGCCATCGTCGACCAGCGGCACCGTCTTATCCGGCTGCTCAGCGCCATCGCACACCACGCGCGTGAGCGAGTTGCTGCCACTGCGTCGCCTCATGGTGATGTGGTACGTGGTGTTGCGGAAACGATAGCGCACATCAACAGAAGGCCAGGCCTTCGGGAGCAACGGGGCCAAACGCAAGTGATCCACTTCCAGGTGCAAGCCTAGCAGCGATTCGATGATCAGCTGGTACATCCAACCGGCCGAGCCTGTGTACCACGTCCATCCGCCCCGCCCCGCGTGCTGCGGGTTGGTGTAGACGTCGGCCGCCACCACGTAGGGTTCCACTTTATAAACCGAGATGGTCTTGGCGCTGTTGCCGTGGTTCACCGGGTTGATGAGGCCGAACAGTTCCCACGCACGCTCAGCGTCGCCCGCCGCGGCAAATGCCATCACCGCCCACACCGCGGCGTGCGTGTATTGCCCACCGTTCTCGCGCACGCCGGGCACGTAACCCTTCACATAGCCCGGATTTTGCGGCGATGTATCAAACGCGGGATCAAACAATTTGATCAAGCCCAGCGGCCGGTTCACCAACCGCTCATCCAAGGCGGCCAGCGCTTGTTGAACGCGTTGCGGCTGCCCTGCCCCCGACAGGATGGACCAGCTTTGCGGCAACGAATCGATTTGACATTCAACGCTGCTGGCAGACCCCATCGCTTGACCATCGTCGAAAAACGCACGTAAGTACCACGCGCCATCCCAGGCGTGTTCCTCGATGTTGGTTTTGAGCTTGGCTGCCTCGGCAACGCAAATTTGCGCGAACACTTCGTCACCACGTTGTTGCGCCACCCGGGAAAAGTTTTGCAGAACGTCGAACAAGAAGAAGGCGAGCCACACGCTTTCGCCTTTGCCATGCTCGCCCACAAGGTTCATGCCGTCGTTCCAGTCGCCGCTGCCCATCAACGGCAAGCCATGGGCGCCCATGCGGAGCCCGTGTTTAATGGCGCGCACGCAATGCTCGTAAACGGTGCCAAGCTCATCGGAGCGCCCAGGCAGATCGTAGTAGCTATCCTCGTCGCGCTTGACCACACGGCCTTCAAGAAAAGCCGCGCGTTCTTCTAGAACGCCCGTATCACCCACGGCCCCGATGTAACGGCACACCGCAAAGGGAAGCCAAAGATAATCGTCAGAAATGTGCGTGCGCACGCCCCGGCTCAAGGGCGGATGCCACCAGTGTTGCACGTCACCTTCGCGAAATTGGTGTTCAGCACAGCGCAAGATTTGGCTGCGCAGCAGTTGCGGCTGCGCGTGCACCAAGGCCAATGAATCTTGCAGCTGATCTCGGAATCCAAACGCGCCGCCGGATTGATAAAAGCCGCTACGTGCCCACAAACGAGCAGCGAGGACTTGGTACAACAACCAGCCATTCGCCAACACGTTCACCGCCACATCGGGCGTTTGCACGCTCACGGCTCCCAGCGTCGCCTGCCAATACGTGTTGACCAACGCAAGCGCAGCGTGGGCTGGCCCTGTGCCACGAAAGCGTGTCACCAACGTCCGTGCGTCTGTGACGTCGCGGCCCGAACCAAACATAAACGCAATTTCGCGCTCTTGGCCGTCACCCAAATCAAGTGTCAGCTGCATCGCGAAGCACGGATCGAAGCCCGCCCCCACGCGGCCTGACAGATGCGAACGCGTCATGCATGCCGGGGCGCCGTAAGCGCCCGCGCGACCAAGGAATTCTAGGCGATCGCCCGATACGGACCGCGCCGGCTCACTGCCGGCCATGAACGCCACGCGCGCCGCAAAGTCACTGCTGTAGGCGTTGCGGGCAAATAGCGCCCCTGATTTCGGATCCACCTCGGTCACGATGTGCGGCAGATTGATGGCGCGCTCGGCCCCCATAACCAATTCCACAAAGCCCATCAACGACACACGCCGTTGACGGCCCGAACGGTTGCTCACCTTTAACACCACAAACTTGACCGGTGCGTCCGTCGCCACAAAAGTCGTGAGCGTCGTCGCGATGCCGCCCTCCTCACACGCAAAGGTGCTGTATCCAAAACCATGGCGGGTTGTGTAGGGCGCAGCAGCGGGGGCTGGTTGCGGCGTTGGCGACCACACGCGGCCGTCCTCTTCGTCGCGCACATAAAAGCATTCACCGCTCGGATCACTGACGGGATCGTTGTGCCACGGCGACAGACGATAAGAATGCGCGTTCTCACACCACGTATAGGCGGCCCCTGTTTCACTGACCACCGTGCCAAACCATGGGTTGGCGATCACGTTGACCCACGGCGCGGGTGTGGCCAAGCCCGGCCCGGTGGTAATGACGTACTCGCGCCCGTCGGGTGAAAAGCCACCCAGGCCATTCCACGCGTATAACTGCGGCGTCGATGGCGTCGCCGGACTCGCCGCTTCCGAGGGTTCCGCGCGACGCTTGCGCGTGGCTGCCAAAGGCGGCACACGCACGTCACCGCGGGCGCGGCGATCCATTTGGTTGGCCAAGGTGCCACCCGTATCCGCTACGATCACGCGTGCCACGGTTTGCATCACCAACTTATCATCGTCGGACATCTGATCCGTGCGGCGCACGAAGATGCCACCACGCTTATCCAACAGGTTGGCGTCCGCCGACGAGCCGATCGTGTTTATGATGCCATCGTGCAGCTCTTGCCGGTAACCAGATTGATCGTCGTTCCAGATCACAAGATCCGTGGCCAGGCCCTTTAGGCGCCAATACACGTGCGCTTGCACAAGCTGCTTGACCAGGGGCAGCGCCGAAAGATCCGCCACGCGCAGCAACACAATCGGTAGATCCCCCGAAATGCCATACCCCCACAGACCCGATTGGCCACTGCGGTTGCGCATAATCACGCTGGCAGGCGCCCGCATCGCAGCATTGGCGTAAAGGATGTTGCTGGCCAAGCGACCGAACAATTGTGTGTCAGCCTCTGTCACGTCAAGGCGACGCAGAACCACCTGGCTTTGCGTCCACGACAGCTCGAACACACGATCAGCCAGATGCCGATCTTGATACTTTTCAACCAGGGCCAAAGCGCCTTCACGCGTTTCGGCCATGCCCGTGACGATGTGAACGTGAGACGTCTCATCAGGTTGCACAACCAGCGTGTTGCGGATGGACACGATGGGATCGAGCACCGATCCCTCACTGTTGCCAAGCGTAGGTTCGTGCAAAGCGACGGGATCGGCCACAGTGCGGCCGCGGCCGATGAAGTTCGTGCGGCTCGTTTCGAAGGATGTGCCACCCGAGGCTGTGCCGTGAACGGTCATCGAGTGCATCATCCACGGCGGCCGCTCGCCACCGGACCGCGGCCGGCGCGTGCACAAGATCGCCTGGCGGTCCGTCAGTAGCTCGGTTTGCACAAACAAATTGCTGAAGGCGGGATGTGCCACATCGGCAGCCGCCATCGCCAACACAACTTCCGCGTAGCTGGTGAGCTCCACCCGGCGTGGCGTGGCACCACGGTTGGTGATGCTGATGCGCCGCAATTCAAGGTCGTCTTCGGGGGAGACGCTGATCTCCATAAACGTTTCGATGTCGCCATCGCGGCGGCGGTATTCGGCGCGGCCTTCCGAAAAGATGACCTCATAGCCTGACGGCGCTTTCCGTGTCGGATGGTGCGCGGCCGACCAGAACGTTCCCGTTTGCAGATCGCGGACGTAGCAGAACGTACCCCAGTGATCGCGCGTGGGATCTTCGCGCCAACGAGTGACAGACAGATCGCGCCAGCGGCTTGAACCACCACCCGCATTCGTGACCATCACGTGATACTGCCCATTCGAAAGCAGGTGAACTTCGGGTGCTTCCGTGTTCCAGGTGTTGAAAAACCGCAGATTCGGCTTGTTTTCGGCCGCCGGTCCACGCGAGGCGGCAACCTCCGCCAAATGCGGGAACACCGCCGTCGCCTTCGGCACCCGCTCTTGCAGCAAAAGATCGGTGGCTAAAAACGCTGGGTCCGAGGCGAAGCGCCGTTGCATCGGCCGCTCACACAACAGATAGACGAGTGACAAAAGGGCCATGCCTTGGTGGTGAGCCATGAACGACTTGACGACCACGCTGTCCTGCCCGGGAGGCAAACGCGGCGTTGTGTAATCGATGGCTTCATAAAAGCCGTAGCTCGCGAAGATGCCCTGTTTCGCCAACGTGCGTAGGTTCGCGGATGAGGCGGTCGGGTTGATCATCAAGCCCATGGCACTGGCGTATGGCGCCACAACCAGATCATCGGCCAGGCCGCGCTTGAAGCCCAGTCCTGGCACACCAAACGCGCGGTATTGATAGTTGAGGTGCGCGTCGGTTTTGTTGTATCCCGATTCAGATACGCCCCACGGCACACCTCGCTCGCGCCCATACTCCACTTGCCGTTCAACCACCGCTCGATAGGTTTCATCGAGCAGCGTTTGCTCGTAGGTGGGCATCACCAACAACGGCATCAAATACTCAAACATCGATCCGCTCCACGACAGCAGCGCCTGCTTGCCCGCGGAGGTGGTCAACAAACGTCCCAGGCTAAACCAATGTTCTTGGGGAAGTTTGCCCTGTGCGATCGCCACATAACTGGCCAAGCGGGCTTCTGAAGCAAGCAGATCATAGAAGCTCGCGTCGAGCCGGTGGTCGGCCACGTTGTAGCCTATCGACAACAACCTGCGGGCGTCGTCGTAGAGAAAGCCATACTCGAGGTCGGCAAGCTCAGTGCAGCGCGCCCCCAGAGCACGCAGCTCTGTTAAGCGTGAAGCGGCGCGCTCGGCACTGGCAGCCACGGCATCCCGCAGCGCGGGCATGGCTTCGTTGCCAACTTCAAGCCGCGCGAGCGCCAACGGCGTCAAACCCGGCAGTTCAAGCAGAATCTCCGGAGGCGACAGCAAAAGCCAGGGTGCCAAGGCTTCAAGTTCAGCCAGCCAACCACGACATTGCGACTCAAACGCGTCGATCCACCAATGAGTCTCGTCGCCCACCACGTCCAAAGCCGATTGTGCCAGCTCGGCGGCCCGCGACACCATTGTGTGAAGTTGGTTGTGGGCTTGCAGCAACGTGCCCGGTTGCGTCTGTACCTGTGACTGCAGCGCTGATAGAGCTTCAGCCGACGCTGTCGGAAGCGTGCCAGCCACTTCGATGATCACTTCAAGCGTCGTGCTCAGGCCTTCAAAGACGCGGGCGGGCGAGAAAGCCGGCGCCGTCTCCATCTCTCGGAGGCCCGCGGCCAACGTGAGCAAATGACCTGCCAAATTGCCGCTGTCAACCGTTGACACGTAAAGCGGGCGCAGGGGCTCAAGCGTCTTGGTATCATACCAGTTGTAAAAGTGGCCCCGGTGCCGCTGCAAACGATCCATGGTCGCCAGCGTTCGCTGTGTGCGGGCCACCACCTCTTTGCCAGCGATGTAGCCAAAGTCGAACGCGGCCAGGTTTGCCAACAGCGACATGCCAATGTTCGTTGGGGACGTTCGGTGAGCAATGCCCTGCGGCGGATCTTCCTGGACGTTGTCGGGCGGCAAGTCGTTGTCGTCAGGACCAACGAATGTCTCGAAGAAGCGCCACGTGCGCCGCGCCACCATCCGCAAGAACGCGACATCGGTTTTCGACATCGCTGGTTGCGCCGGCCGCAGCGGTTGGCTCACCCACCAAGAGGCTGCAGGCGCGAACATCCACAGGGCCAACAAACATCCGGCCACCGGCAAAGCCTCGGGGTTGCGTTGCAAGATCACAAAGGCCAAAACCATGGCGGTGATCGGCAAACTCCACATGGACACGTAGGTACCCGCGACGTCCGCGTGGGCTGAGCGTTGCGCGTCGCTAGCCGTGCGCCATTGCAAAAGGCGCTTGTGGCTCACCAACACACGAAAGCCCGTACGCGTGATGGCGTCGATGCTTATAAAGGCGTCGTAAGGCAACATCGCCAAGTTGAACAGCTCGCGCAGAAGTTGCCGAGCGAGGGCGCGCGCGATGCTCAGCGCGTGGTAGTTGAACGGAAGGTCGCTGGGGCGTCTGGCCAGATCGGTGGCCGCCGTAAGCAAGCCCGGCAACGCAAAGATGGAAACGACTATGAGCGTGTGCAGCAGCGCCGCGCCCGGAAGCAGCCAGCCAATCACCAGCGCCGCCAACAACGCCACAGGCAAGAGGCTGCGGCGAAGGTTGTCTAACAGCTTCCAACGTGAAAGGCCCGACAACGGATTGCGCAGACGTTGCCCAGATGCTGCGGACGGCACGCGCGGCCACAACCAAGGCGTAATTTGCCAATCGCCGCGGATCCAACGTGAGCGACGGCTGACGTCCGCGGCGTGGGCATAAGGATAGTCCTCGAACAGCACCACATCACTCACCAGGCCGGCGCGTGCATGAGCGCCCTCAAGCAGGTCGTGGCTCAGGATGCGGTTCTCTGGAAAACGGTTGCGTAGCGCCTTGCGAAGCGCATCCACATCATAGATTCCCTTGCCAACAAACGATCCTTCGTCAAACAGATCTTGGTAAATGTCGGAGACCGCCCGCGTATACGGATCGATGCCTGATTCGCCGGCAAACAAACGTGAAAACAGCGATCGCCGCGCGCTGGGCATGGTGATGCCAAGGCCCGGTTGCAAAATACTGTAACCCGAAACCACGCGCCCGGCGTCATCAAACACAGGACGGTTCAAGGGGTGTGCCAGGGTGCCCACCAACAAGCGTGCAGCGTCGCGCGGCAACTGTGTGTCGGCGTCGAGCGCCACCACGTACTTTATGTTGGCCATCTGTGCTTTGGGCCCCACGATGAGGGCGAAACCACTGTCATCGCCGCGCAGGGCCTCGTTAAACTGTTCAAGCTTTCCCCGCTTGCGTTCCCATCCCATCCACACGCCTTCACGCGGGTTAAAGCGACGATCGCGATGGTAAAGGAAGAACACCGCTTGGCCTGCGTAACGTTCATTGAGCGTCGTTATGCCCGCGCGCGCGCGCTCAACGACGTCGGCATCACCCTGCACCGATTCAGCCGCGGCGTCGCGAAGATCTGTGAGCAACGCGAACACAACATTGTTGTCCCGGTTGGCCAACATGCGCACTTCCAAACCTTCGAGCAGCTCGTCCACTTCGCGCAGATCGGTCAACAGCGCGGGGACCGCCACCACCGTGCGGTGTTGCGGGGGAATGCCTTCGGAGAAATCCAACCGTGGCAAGACCCGCGGTTTGACGAGAATTGTGGCCGCCCAGTGCACCAACGCCAACGCGGTTTGGCTGGCACACAACGCGATCAACAAGGACCATGCGATCAAGCTCACGCGATCGAAGCCGCGTTCTTTGGCCCACCAAACCAACGGGCTTGTGGCAATGGCCGTGGTGGCCGCGATGGCACCAAGGTACACCAGCAAGGGCAACCGCTCGCACACGCTTCCTACGCGGCGAAGCCACGGCCAGTGAGCAGACACGGCTCGCTCTACAAGCAGGTGCCCTTCGCCTATCAAGAAATGGCCAACGTGTGCACCACGCTTGTCGCCAGCGGCATCGCGTTCACGCGCTGCCTCTAGAACACAAGAGGCCACTTGTGCTTGCGTGACATCGCTCGCCTTCGCGATTTGCTCCACCACGTGCCGATAGCGATCGCGGGTTGCGAAATCCATCTGCGGGTAAACACCGGCGGGATCGGTGCGCAAGGCGTGCTCAACCACGCTGGTGGCCTCAACGAACTCTCGCCAATCGGTGGCACCGAGAAAGCGCAAACTGCCTATGCTGTTGCCAAAAGACACTTGCGCTGACGCTTGCGTTTGACTGGTCAGTTGAAACACCTGCTCCACGGTTTGCCCGTGCTCGGCCAAGCGCTGTTCAAGCCATGACATCGCGATGGCCAGGCTGGGGCCGCGCGCCTGCACGCGGCTCGCAAGCTCCGCGGCAAAGGCGTTGCTGGGTGACGTCACGTCACGCACCATGTCCGCCAACACGAGCACCACCTTGCCCGGCTCTTTTGCGGCCATCGCGATCATCTGATCAGCCCACAGGCACGCGCGCGCGCGTTCATTTTGCCCCGCCGTCACATCGACAGAGACGCGGCGAAGGTTCTCGATGAGCGCCAGACGCAGCATGATGGGGATGGCCCACAACTCCCCTAATCCAAGCGGCGTCACGGTTTGATAGGCCGTGATGAACGCTTGCACCCCTTCCATATCCACGCGCCCATCGGCGTGCGAGATAAGTTCAATGGCGATGTCGTAGACGCGCGGACGCCCCGGCGATGTTGAATTCGTTAAACACGGCAGCTCACGAACGTAACCACGCGGCAAGTGCCGGCGCGCCGTTCTCACCTGTTCTTCAATGAGGTGATAGTTATCCAGCAGCCACTCAGCGGCGGGCGTGATGCGCTTGCCCTGAGTGATGGCCTCGCTAACCTGCGAATACGCCTGCGCGAGCACGCGCGCGTTTGTGCCGAGGCGACCCAAAAGATCCTCCGCCTCGCGGCCCACGCGCCCCACCTCATGAGTGGCGGCCAAGCTTCGAGCGTGGTGTTCGAGTTGGCTAACGCTGAAAAGTTCTGAACGAAAGGGCGCTTCCAGTGGAGCGCGTGCTACAGCGGCTTGAAGGCCAGATTGGGAATCTTTGGGTACCAAAACGCCCCCAGCACGTGCAAGAAGCGCCCCAACACCCAAGCGAGTGGCTCTCAAAGCCTGGCCGCTTCGCTTTTGCGTTCACCGGCCAGCCGCTCTCTGCAGATAGAGGGACTGGGCTTGCAGACAATCTGCACAGGAGCGCAGACTTCAACTTGCTGACATTGCGGTTCGAGAAAGTGCGGCAACCCGCACCCATACCACGTTCAGTGGTTGGCAGGCTGGGGATCGACCTTTGCGTTCCACTTCACGGACATACAACCAAGCCGCACGTTTCGTTTCCGCGCCATTACGGCTTGGACTTTCCGCCGCTCGCGTCCTTGCCATTGCCGGGCTTCTCATCAACGCACACCCCGCCCTCACACGACTTGTCACACTTGATCTTGACGTAAACGCAGGTGAGCTCCTTATCGCAGCGCCCTTGCACTGTGTGCGTCTCGCTTTGACAAGACGGAGTGCCGCACACGTCCCCTTCCGCTTTACCCGCGCACGCGGGGTCCGATTCGTTGGTGCCCGGCGGCGGATCGCTCACGGGCTGTGGATTGTTGGCGGGGGGCGGATTGGTGGCAGGCGGGGGGGTGCCAGCCGGCGGGGGATTGTTGGCCGCAGCGTCCGACGCGGGGCCTGTGCCAGAGGCACCGTTGCCTCCGTTGGCCGAGGGTGCAGGTTCACCCGACCCACCTGCACCTGGGTTCGTTCCGGCCACGGTCGTCTCGGGACGGCCACGCTCAATCGACGCGCCCGTCGCGGCCACTGGCCCCTGCACCGGCCCCGGATCGCTCGGCGACGAGGGAGAATCGCCTTCGCCGTCGTCACTGCCACAGGCAACCAGAGCGGCCAAGGCGAAGATTGCAAACCCAAAGCTGGCGTTTTTCATAGCGAATCCAAGGCTGCAAAGCCCAAGCCATCGTGCTTGCTCAGCGCGCACGTGCACCGCAGGTGCCACTTTTTGAGAACCGTCGTTACCTCGTCGTTGACTGGTGACGTCCGCTACCGCATAACAGGACACGTGGCTTAGCCACATCGTCGTACCTAACCCCGCTGCGAAGGGCCTTTTCATGATTGAGCTTCAAACCACAGCCGGAAAAGCCGTGATTCCCCACAGCCAAACGCCACCTTTGCCGAACATCGGCTTAACGCAAGCGCTCAATTGGTCCACCCCCGTGGACGCTGTGGCTGTGAAGGAACGTGCCGCTTCGCTGTCGAAGCGCTCGATCAAGAAGCAATCCAAGATCTGGGGCATGAAGCTGGCCATCAGCATGGTGGACATCACCACGCTCGAAGGCCAAGACTCACGCGGTAAGGTGGAGTCGTTGTGTCGCAAAGCGATCGCTCCCGACCCGCTCGACCGGTCGATGCCATCCTGCGCTGCCGTTTGCGTGTATCCGGCCATGGTGCCGCTGGTCCGCAAGTTCCTCACCGGCAGCACAGTGAAAACGGCTTCGGTGGCCACGGGCTTTCCCAGCGGGCAAACGTCGCTGGCGATCAAGCTTGAGGAAACGCGGCAAGCGGTGGACGCAGGTGCCCAAGAAATCGACATGGTGATCAGCCGTGGCGCCTTTCACTCGGGCCAATACCAAGCGGTCTACGACGAGATCGCCGCGGTGAAGGAAGCCTGCGGCGACGCGCACCTCAAGGTCATCCTTGAGACAGGCGAGCTCGGCACGTTCGACAACATTCGCCAAGCGTCTTTCATCGCGATGTGCGCGGGCGGCGATTTCATCAAAACATCAACAGGCAAGATCGACGGCAAATCCACGGCGCCGATCACCTTGTTGATGTTGGAAGCCGTCCGCGACTTCTACGGCTACACAGGCCGCATGATTGGTATGAAGCCCGCCGGCAACATCGCTGACACAAAGACGGCCCTCGCCTACTTGGTGCTGGTTTATGAAACCCTGGGCGCCCCCTGGATGACGCCGGATCTGTTTCGCTTTGGCGCCAGCACGTTGGTCAACGATCTGCTGATGCAGATTCACACGCAGGCCACAGGCGCGTACCAATCGCCCGACTACTTTTCCAAAGACTAGCTATCACTTCACCCCCGGAGCTTCTTCATGCTTGATAAACAAACGCACAACGGCAGCAACGGCAAGACTGCACTCGACGCGGCCACCCTGGCACGTGTGGCACCCGGTGCAGCAGGTGAGATGTGGAGCTACGCCCCGTCTCTTGAGTCAACCGCGGACGCGCAGATCGCGCCGCGCTACGACTTATTCATCGACGGTAAGTTCGTCGCGCCACAGTCGGGCGCCTACTTCACCACGATCAACCCCGCCACCGAAAAGCCGCTGGCCGAAGTGGCGCAAGCCAGCGACGCCGACGTGGCCACGGCCGTGGCGTCGGCACGCAAAGCGTTCGACAAACACTGGTCGAAGATGCCCGGCGCTGAACGCGGCAAATACATTTTCCGCATCGCACGCATCATCCAAGAAAAAGCCAAGCGCTTCATGTTGGTTGAAACGATGAACGGCGGCAAGCCCATCAAGGAATCGCGCGACGTCGACATTCCGCTGGCAAACGCCCACTTCTTTCACTACGCCGGCTGGGCCGACAAGTTGCCTTACGCGTTCCCTGCACGCACTGTGAGCCCCCTGGGTGTGGCAGGCCAAGTGATCCCATGGAACTTTCCGTTGTTGATGGCCGCGTGGAAGTTGGCGCCCGCCTTGGCCACGGGCAACACGGTGGTGCTCAAGCCCGCGGAGACCACGCCTTTGACGGCTCTCCTATTGGCAGAGGTCATTCAAGAGGCCGATCTACCTCCAGGCGTTGTGAACATTCTGACCGGCGGCCCTGCCACAGGCGCGGCGCTCGTTCAGCATGGCGACATCAATAAGGTGGCCTTCACGGGTTCAACTGAAGTTGGCAAATTGATTCAAAAGGCGATCGCTGGTACGGGCAAGCGATTGACCTTGGAATTGGGCGGCAAAAGCGCCAACATCGTCTTTGACGATGCACCACTGGATCAGGCTGTGGAAGGCGTGATCAACGGCATCTACTTCAACCAAGGCCACGTATGTTGTGCGGGCTCACGCTTGTTCTTGCAGGAAGGCATCGCCGATGCATTTCTTGCCAAACTCAAAGCGCGCATGACCACGCTGCGCGTGGGTGATCCGCTGGACAAAAACACCGACATCGGCGCGATCAACTCGCGTGCTCAGTTAGATAAGATCAGCAGCTTGGTGCAAGTGGGCGTGGATGAAGGCGCCGACCTTTACCAGCCTTCGTGCCCCCTGCCTGACAAGGGCTTCTTCTACCGCCCGTCGTTGCTCACAGGTGTGGCCCAAGCTAGCCGCATCGCTCAAGAGGAGATCTTTGGGCCGGTGCTTTCGGTGCTCACCTTCCGCACACCCGAAGAAGCGCTCACGCGCGCCAACAATAGCCCCTACGGTTTGGCGGCAGGCGTGTGGACGGACAAGGGCTCACGCATCCTCGAGATCGCTTCCAAACTGCGCGCTGGCGTCATTTGGGCCAACACGTACAACAAGTTTGATCCAACGTCGCCGTTTGGCGGCTACAAGGAATCGGGCTTCGGTCGCGAAGGCGGCATGGCGGGCCTACACCCTTACGTACGACTTTCATAACGGCAGGAAACACCCATGCGCCTTCAAGTTCGCAAGACCTATAAGTTGTTCATCGGTGGGCAGTTCCCACGCACTGAATCCGCCCGTCATTACGCCATTCGCTCACCCAAGGGAGACAAGTTGCTGGCCAACGCATGCAAAGGCTCGCGCAAAGACATCCGCAACGCCGTGGTAGCTGCGCGCAAAGCGTTTGCCGATTGGTCGTCTCGCACCACGCTTAACCGAGGGCAGATCCTGTACCGGCTTGCCGAGGGCCTCGAATCGCGCAGCGCCGAGCTTGCGGAAGAGTTGATGGCGATGGGCCTTACCGATAAACAAGCGCGCGCCGAGGTGGAAGCCTGCGTTGACACGTGCGTGTATTACGCTGGCTGGGCCGATAAAGTGCATATGGTGCTCGGCACCGTGAATCCAGTGGCAGGGCCATTCTTCAACTTCAGCTTCCCCGAAGCCACAGGGGTGGTCGGTGTGGTGGCACCTGAAACACCAGCGTTGCAGGGGTTGCTTGCGCGCGTTTTGCCGGCGATTGTGTGCGGCAACACGGTGGTCGTGATTCCATCGGAAACGCGGCCTTTGGCTGCGATCACCTTGGGCGAAATCTTAGCGACGTCAGATGTGCCCGCGGGTGTGGTGAACATCATCAGCGGCATCAAATCCGAGATCACACCGGGCTTGGCGGCGCACATGGACGTCAATGCCATCGACATCACGGGCGTTGACGACGAAGCGCGGGTGGCGTTGGCCCAAGCGGCCAGTCAAAACGTCAAGCGCGTGATTATCAAAGATGAGGCCGCGGCCTTGGAACTTTCGCTGTGGTCGATCGCGGACTTTCTTGAAACGAAAACCGTGTGGCACCCGATGGGTGTGTGACCATGACGCTTGCTGCATCACGCCCGCTGTTCGCCAGCGCCGATCTCGGCGGCACAAACATCGCTGCGGTGTTGGCGGACGAAGAGGGCCGCATCGCCGCGCGGGGCACCATGCCCACGCTTTCATATGAAGGCCCCGAAGCCGTGGTGGCGCGCATCGGCGATTTGATCGAATCGTTGGCTCAAAAGGTGGGGCAGCGTCCTGCGGCGTTGGGCATCGGTGTGCCCGGTATGGCGAACCTGCAGACCGGCGAAACGCTGTTCTTGCCAAACCTCACCACACAGTGGCGCAACGTGCCTGTCCGCCAGTGGCTGGCCCCACGGCTTGGCTGCGACGTTTATCTGCTCAACGACGTCCGAATGGCCGCGTTGGGGGAATTGGCTTATGGCCATGGCAAACACGTGCGCAACTTTGCCTTTTACGCGCTTGGCACCGGGGTTGGGGGCGGCATCGTGATGGACGGTAAGCTTGTGCTCGGCCGTTCGGGATCGGTGGGCGAGCTTGGCCACCAAACGGTTGATCCCAACGGCTTGCGATGCGGCTGCGGCAACCGCGGCTGCCTTGAACTCTACATCTCGGGCCCCGCCCTCACAGCCGAAGGTGTGAGGCTCTTGCTTTCCGGCCAAGCCCCCCGCCTTTACGACATGGTGGGCGGCGACTTTGGCAAAATCAGCGTGAAACTGTTGGGCGAGGCCGCGGCCGCGGGCGATGATCGCGTGCAAGCGTCGCTCGTGCGCGCCGCGCAGTGTTTGGGCATCGGCATCGCCAACACGATCACCACAATCCATCCCGAAATGATCGTCATCGGCGGCGGCGTGGCAGGTTTGGGCGAGCCCCTGTTCGCGACGGTGCGGCAAGTGATCAAAGAACGCGTTGGCATGTTTCCCACCGACGACATCCGCGTTGAACCGTCGCTGCTCGGCGACCAAGCGGGGACGTTGGGCGGCGTCGCGTTGGCCGTGCGGCGCGGCCTGCAGGACAATTCCGTATAAGCCAATGTTGCGACGAACGCTTTTGTACAGCGCCCCGGCGCTTGCTCTTTTGGGCTGCCACACCCGGCAACCGAAGGCAGGCGCGCCTCGTCGCATTGGCTTAGTCATGAAGTCGCTCGCCAACGAGTTTTACACAACGATGGCCGAAGGCGCGCGCAAGCATCAAGCACAGCACGCGCGGCAATACGAGCTCATCATCAACGGCATTAAGGACGAACAGGATGTCGCCCGCCAAAGTGATCTCGTTGATCAAACGGTGGCCATGGGCGCGGACGCGCTCGTGATTGTGCCCGCGGACGCGCGCGCTCTCATCGCCTCATGCCGGCGCGCCATGCGTGCGGGCGTGGTGGTGGTAAACATCGTGGATCGTCTCGACGCCAACGTGTTATCCGCACGGCGTCTGAAGATTCCCTACGTTGGGCCCGACAACCGCAAGGGCGCCGCCTTGGTGGGGCGCGCGTTGGCGCAGCAGCTGCCGCCGTCCGCGCCCGTGGCCATCATCGAAGGAATGCCCACCGCCTTCAGTGCCATCTCGCGGCGGCTCGGATTTGAGGACGCCATCAAGGCCGCAGGGCTCACGTTGCTCGTCTCGCAAGCCGCGAATTGGGACATGGGGCGCGCCCATGACATCGCAAACGCGATCATGACGCAACACCCACAGATCAAGGGTTTCATGGTGGCCAACGACAACATGGCGTTGGGCGTGGCCGCGGCGGTGAAAGCCGCCTCAAAGGCGCGGGACATCAAAGTGGTGGGCTTCGACAACATCGCCGCTGTTCAAGGTTTGATCAAGGCAGGCGAAGTCTTGGCAACCGCAGATCAACACGCCGACGCGTTGGCTGTGTATGGCATCGAATACGCGCTCGAATTGTTGCAAGGGCATTCGACGCCAGACGACCGTGAGACGCCGATCGATTTGATCGACGCAAAAGTTCTACGCACGTAGCGCCGGCCACTCGCCTAAACGGCCACGCCTTCGAGCGCTGTGATGGCTTTCACCAAATACGAAACACCCGGCCCCCAGTATTCCGTCGTGCGCCAATCCATCGCGAAGCGTGTGTCTAAGATGGGTTCGTCAGCATCGTTGCCGGCGATGCCGTTGATCACGCCACCGTTGATCATGCCCACCTGCCCAGAATAGGGATATGGATTGCGCGCGCCCACGCCCGACATCATAGAAGCGCCAAAGGGATTGCGCCCCACGATCCATTCAAGTTGTCGATAAGCCAGGTTGATGCAGCGGCCGCCATCCACACCGGGCAGATGCTTCGCGGCACGGGCCAACAGCGTCGCGTGCGCGGCGTAATGGCTATTGGTGCCCTGCCACCATTTCTTCAAGCGCGACGGGAAGAAGTATCGGTAAAGCACGCCCCCTTCGGTGCGACGATAGGTTTCCTTGGTCGCTGGCTGCGTGTAAACGGAAAGCGGCAAGACCGCAAACGCATTGCGCGCCGACAACGCAAACACAACGTGCTCAAGATAGGCCGCCACAGCGTCTTGCCACACGCCCGCGTCCCTGTGCCGGGGCCAGCGCTCAATGAGAGCGAGCAATGCCAAAGCTGGCATCGCCGTTCCTGTCACTTCGCACTCGCCGGGATCGCCGAGAATGGGAGACGTCTTGTCGGCGTCGAGGAAACACCCCTTCGTGCCGGCCGCATGTGATTGGCGCGCGGCCAAGACGCGCCCCAAGGCCACCGCGCGCTCTACGCCGGCGCGGCTGCCCGCGCGTGTCAGTTCAACGGCGGCCATCACCTGCCACGCAAGGCCCGTTGTGCGCGCGCTTGGCTCGGCATACGCGGCCAAAGCTTTCTCGCCCACTTTGAGGCAGCGTTGTGCATACGCCCGATCCGTTTGCGCAAACGCTTGTGACACCAACCCTTGGGCGGCCGCGAACATGCAGCTGCCGAAGATCGTCTTTTGCGTCTCAAGCCGACGGTCGTCCGCGGTGCCGATCTTGTTGTCGGTCCAACGCGTTTGAAAGATTTGATCCCACACCTTACCGTCGCTTGGATCTTGTTGCGCCAAGATCCCGCGGTTGCCGTGGCGAAGCAAAGCCAGGGTGGAACGTCGATCGGGATCATCGCCGCTATACGCCGGCAGATCGCGCAGCATGGTGCCCAACGCCACCGCATTCAGGATCGTCACGGCCTGTTTGACGTGATCACCGGCGTCGTGCCATCCACCAACCGCATCCACGTGTTTGCCGGTGGCTTCAACAATCGCGTCGTCCAAATGGCAGGCCGGGTGAACCCCAGGCACCGCCACCCCGCACTTTTGAGCGGTGTAATAGTTGACCGCCAAATGCAGCAACCGGCGCCACACGCGTGGCCCCACGAAGAAGGTGGGCGACCACTCACCATCATTGGCGCCAGGCAGATAAAGGTGGTACCGGCCCTCGGGCACGTTGCCAAGCTCAGCCACTTGCGCCGGCCCGAAGTCACACGTCACCGGTGCAAGCGGCAACCAGCGCAGGGGCTCCTCGCCCGGTTTTTGTGTGTTGTGGTGGGCATCGAACAACGCCACGCGCGTTGGCCCTGTGGCCCCGTTGGCGCGCACAACCAAACTCTTTTGACCCACGCCCGGGACGAACCCGACGTGGCTCACCGCCAACAGCGGCGTGGCACCCGCGCCCCAGCGCCGCACAGGATCTTTGCTGGGGTCATCGGGAAAATCCGCCCGCGCGCCTCGCGCTTTGACTGTCATCGCCGCAACGGCAGCTGACAGCAGCGTGCGCCGTTTGACCCTGCTTCTGTGCTTAACCATGGCGACGCCCATGACGGTAGTTGTCTAAGATGACGGCTCCCACAATAACTAGCCCCGTGATCACTCGCTTGGCTGGCTCCTGTGCCCCCACCTGCGCCAGCCCCGTGTCCAAGACCGCGATGATCAGAACACCAAACAGCGTCCCCACCACTGAGCCTCGCCCGCCCATCAAACTTGTGCCGCCCACAACCACCGCCGCGATCGCTTGCAGCTCAAGCCCTCCGCCCGCATTCGGATCGGCGGCTCCCAACCGCGCGGTGTGAATGATCGCGCCCAAACCGGCCAGAAAACCACACAAAGTATAGACGGCCACGCGAATCTTGCTTGTATCGACGCCCGAGAGCCGCACCGCCTCTTCATTCGTTCCCGTGGCCACCACATAACGTCCGAACACGGTGCGATCCAAAGTCCATTGCGCAGCAAACACCAACGCCAGCGCCAAAAAGAACGGCAACGAAAGCCCCAAGACCGCAACCTCCGAGATGCTTTCAATGGACGCCCCGATGTACTGCGTTTGCGAATGCGTGACCAAATAGGCACCACCGCGAGCGATCTCCAGCATGCCCAAAGTCACGATGAAAGCGGGCAGCCTCCAGCGCACCATCACCATTCCGTTCACCGCGCCCACGCCCGCGCCCACCGCCAAACACATGAGCACAGCCAGCGGCAACGGCAAGTGCAGCCCTGCGGTGGCCACGCCCATCACGCCCCCGCACAACGCCAGTAATGAGCCCACCGAAAGATCGATTCCGCCCAGAACGATGACGTAGGTCATGCCAACCGCCACCACCAGCAAGGAGGGGATTTGGTTCGCCACCGAGCTGAATGTGCGGCTCGTGAAGAAGTGATCGGCCATCACCGAGAAGACCAACAACAACAAACCCAAGGCCACCACAAGACGCAGTGACTCCGCCACACGCTTGGGCACGCGCGGCCTTAAGCTTCGGCTTGGTCGGTGGCTGCCTTTCCCAGATAGCCCGAGAATGCCGCTGCCATGATCGACGCCTGCGTCCATGTATCTCTCCTAAACGTTTGCACCAGCTCGCCGCGCGACAACACGGCGATGCGGTGGCAAATCTGCATGAGTTCAGTCAAATCCGACGACACAACCAAAATTGTTTTGCCGGCGTGGGCCAAGTCGCGCATCAATTTGTAGATCTCGAAACGCGCCCCCACGTCGATGCCACGCGTGGGCTCGTCGAAGATCAACACGCGGCAATCACGAAACAGCCACCGCGCGATCAGGACCTTCTGCTGGTTGCCGCCAGAAAGTTCACCCACGGGCTGCGATAGATTGTGCGCTTTGACAGCAAGCGTTTGCCTGAATCGTTCGGCCACCGAAGCTTCGTTGCTTTCGTCAATCACGCCGTGCTTGGCGAGGGCAGGCAAATTGACAACGCTCACGTTGGTTGTGATCCCAAGCGGAAGCAACAAGCCCTGCTCCTTACGATCTTCGGTCAACAATGCCACGCCCGCTCGTACAGCGTCGCGCGGGTGACGGATGGTGACGGGCTCGCCATCAATGAACACCTCTCCTGCGTCGCGCACGTCGGCACCGAACAACGCGCGCATCGTTTCGGTGCGACCAGCGCCCATCAAACCCGCAAAGCCCAAGATCTCGCCTTTATGGGCCGAAAATGAGACATCGCGAACCACACCGTTGACGCGTAGATTTCGCACCTCAATTCCCACATCTTCGCCATGCTGTGCGGTCGCAAACTCATCCGCAGAAAGAGCGCGCCCGGCCATCAACTTGATGATTTTGTCGATGCTCAGATCGGCCGTGTTGTGCGTTCCCACCATCACGCCATCGCGCAACACCGTCAAACGCGTTGCAATTTCCTGCAACTCTTCGAGCCGATGCGAAATGTAAACCACCGCGGTTCCCCCGGCACAAAGGCGGCGGATCTGTTCAAACAATTTCTGTGTCTCGGGTCCCGTCAGCGCCGCTGTGGGCTCATCAAGAATCAGCAGCTTCACATCGCTCGTCAGCGCCCCGGCAATCTCGACCAGTTGCTTTTGACCCACGCCCAACGAACTTACCAGCGCGTCAGGCGCCACATCCTGCAACCCCACGGCCGCCATCCACACGCGCGCCTCCTCGTGAAGCCGCTTGCGATCGATCACGCCCCAGCGGCCGCCGCCTTTGGTGGGCAGCCGGCCGCGAAAGATATTTTCGGCCACTGTCAAGGTGCCGATCGCGCCAAGCTCTTGCAAGACCATGCGCACCCCTTGGGCGTCGGCGTCGCGGCGTGACGAAGGCGACCAAGGCCGTCCTGCCAGTTGCATGTGCCCTGCGTTTGGCGAGGTCATGCCGCACACCACGCGCGCCAAAGTGCTTTTTCCCGCCCCGTTCTCACCCACCAGCGCGTGCACCTCGCCCGCGCGCACGGCCCAGTTCACCCCCCTAAGGACGGGTTGGGCATACGCCTTGTGCAGGTCGAACGTCGCAAGCAGAGGGGAAGGCAGGCTCATCAGGTGACCACCGCGCGTGGCTAAGCCAGGCGTTGACCTGGACTGTAGTCGTCCTGAAGAGCCCTTGCCACCCCAAAATGCGGCCCGACCGGTGAACGTCGTTACGGCAGGCGCTGCGTCAATGCCCCCAGGTAATCACGTTTGCCAAGCGGCACGCCGTTGTGGCGCAGGATGGCGTAAGCGTGGGCGAGGTGAAAGAAGAAGTTCGGAACAGCGTGCTCCAGGAAGTAGTCAGCCCCAGACATAACTTTGCCTTCCCATCGGGGCTGCGTGATCACACGCTCAGCCGCGCCGGCAAAATCCTGTTCAGTGAACGTGCCAAGGTACGTGGCCACATCCGCCACGCGTGCACGCAACTCTTCCAACGTTTTTTCATCGTCCGCATGTTTGGGCGCCTCTTTGCCGGTCAAACGCGCCGCCATCAGTTTCGATGTATCGCACGCCACTTGAACCTGCTTCACAAGGCCAAATTGATCGGGCGCCAGGCGGAAGCCCAAATAAAGGTTCGGATCAAACTTCTTAGCGTCCGCGTGAGCCACAGCGGCGTCGAACCACTGGTTCAGTTGAAGCAACTGCTTCTTCATCTGCTGTACTGTTTGGTAGATCATGCGTCGCAGTTTAGCCCTTCGGCGCGGGCTTGCGCGGTTATTGTTCGCCGCGCGCGCGGCGTGCCTGCTCGCGCAGCATGAATAGGTAAAGGCTCTCAACCTTTTGGCGCGCCCACGGCGTGCGCCGCAGGAACTTCAAGCTGGAGGCGACGCTTGGGTCGTGCGTAAAACAGCGCACGTTCACCTGCTGGCCCAGCTCTTCCCAGCCGAAGTGGTGAACCAATGCGGTGACGATCATTTCTAAGGTGACGCCGTGTAACGGGTCCTTCGCGTTTGCCACGCGGCCAGTCTGAACGCTGGCGCTTCGTTCGGCCAGCAAAAGCGCTTCACGTGGGATAAGCGTCTTTGATGACGGCCGCCAGTTGCTGCAACGGCGCGGCCAGGGGCGATTGTTTTCGCCACACCATGGCGATCGTTCTGAAAGCAGCGCGCCCGGCCAGCGGCCTCACGTGCAAGCGCGCCCGCTTGGTTTCCGTGGGCACCGCCAGTGCGGGCAACAACGTGATGCCAGCGCCGCCCGCCACCATCTGCACCAACGTTGACAAACTGGTCGCGCGAAATTCGCCTTCACGCGCCCGGAGCGTCGAGCACACCTCAAGGGCCTGCGTCCGAAAGCAATGGCCGTCGTCAAGCAGCAGCATCTCTTCGCCATTGAGTTCTTGCGCCGTCACGGGCGTCGTCTTCGCGGCCAAGGGGTGTTCGGGGGCCGTCACCAGCACGAAAGGATCGCGCGCCAAGATCTCGCGATCAACATCAGCAATGTCAGCCTCGAGCGCCACCACCGCGCCATCAAGCTCACCTGCGCTTAAGCGCGCCGCCACGACTTCGGTTTTTTCTTCGGCCCATGCCAAGGTCAGTTTTGTAAAGCGCGCCCGCACCTTGCGTGTAACGTTGGGCAATAGATAAGGCGAAATGGTGGGGATGATGCCCAAACGCAGCGTGCCCTCAAGCGGGTTGCCCGCCAGCTTTGCGGCTTGCCCCAGATCGTCCGACGCGAGCAGCAGCCGCTTGGCGCGTTCAAGCACGTGGTGCCCCGCCGCCGTCACGATCACTTTGCGCTGCGTCCGTTCGAACACTTGAACGCCTAACGCGTCCTCAAGCTGGGCCACCTGCGCGCTTAACGAAGGCTGCGCCACACGGCAACGTTCAGCGGCGCGGCGAAAAGACAGCTCTTCGGCCACCGCCACAGCGTATTGCAGCTGTCGAAGCGTAAAGGGATGAGGAGCAAAATTCATCGATAGCGGTAGGCTATCACACGGTCCGGCCGTTCCCGCGAATCCTTTGGTCACGAGGCGGCTTCTAATGGGAGGAGACGAGCGGAATGACGAACGGAATCATCAGGACTTGTTCGAGCTGTGGCAGTAAGAACCGCGTGCCTGCTAAACACCTTGCCGACGACGGTCGCTGTGGTCACTGCAAAGCCGCCCTCTCCGCGTTGGCCGAACCGTTAGATGTCGATCCCGAAACCTTTGATCACGTGGTCGGCGAAGCCACGGTGCCAGTGCTCGTGGATTTTTGGGCGGCGTGGTGCCAGCCTTGTCGCATGGCCGCTCCGGCCGTGAAAAACGTGGCAGCAAACATGGCGGGCAAAGCGATCGTCCTCAAGGTTGATACCGAGAAGCATCCGTCCTTGGCCGCGCGTTTCAATGTGCAGGGCATTCCCAATTTTGCTGTGCTCAAGCAAGGCCGCCTGGTTTCGCAGCAAGCGGGCTTGGTGGGTGAACGTCAGATGCAAGCGTGGCTCCTCAACGCCTAGCGAGGCCTGCGTCAAGAACGCGAACTCAGCGGCGTGTCGTGGTTCAACCTGGGCGGGCGCGTGCGCCGTGGGCCACCCTCGGCTAGTCTGCGCCCGTGGCAAACATTATCGAGCTTGAAGAACGGATCGCCTATCAGGACAGGCTCATTGCAGATCTCGATGAAGTGGTTCGGGCCTTTGCCGCGCGCGTGGAGGTTTTGGAACGCGAGCTCATCAGATTACGCACATCCGTGATTGACGCGGCATTGCCGTCCGGCCCTGCAAACGAACCACCGCCGCACTACTAAACGTGTTACGGTAGGCGCGTCATGCGGCTTGTTCATCGTTATCAGCGCGAAGTGATGCGGCATTGCGTGTTGATTGGGCTGTGCGTTGCTGGGTGTTCTGAAACAAGACCTTCTAACAACGTCGCGGACGCTGCCGTTGACGGCCTAATTTTACCCAGTGGCATGACGTACTACCAAAACGTTGCGCCCATCCTGCAAAGAAGCTGCGCAGGCTGCCACAAGCCCAACGGCATCGCTCCGTTCGATCTCACAAACTATGATGGCGCCAAACGTTGGGCACAAGCGGCAGTCGAGGCGGTCGAAGCCGGCGAGATGCCGCCATGGAGCGCACAGGAAACGGCTGAATGCCGGCCGCGCTTTGGCTGGAAAGACGACTTGCGTGTGTCTGCAGCCGATCGAGCCATCTTGCAGGGATGGCTCGCAGACGGAAAGCCCGCCGGCGACGCATCCCAGGCCGCAGCGCTTCCACAAGCGCCGGATCTGGAGCTCAAGAACGCAAACGTGCGCCTCAAGCTTCCCACCTCCGTAAACATTGATGGCAAAGAAGATCAGTTCCTGTGCTTCAGCTTGGATCCGCAGGTGACTCAAGATGTGTGGGTGGATGGCTCGCAGATCACGGCTGGCAACCCAGCGATCGTTCACCATGTGTTGCTTTACGTGGACCCCAAAGGCGAATCAGCGGCCAAAGCGGGAGCGACGGGGTATTACCCATGCTTCGGTGGTCCCGGCATCTCAGGGGCCGCGGAACTCATTGGGGCGTGGGCTCCAGGCGCCCTGCCCTCCACCACGCCGCCCGATGTGGCCATCTTGTTGAAGGCCGGCTCGCGCATCATCATGAACGTTCACTACCATCCTACGGGTTCGGTACAAACAGACAGCGACACGGCGATGCAGTTGCGGTGGTCCACGACGCCGCCCAAGAACGCGGGACGCTTGGCACTCATCGGCAACTTCGGCAGGCCCAACATCGCAGCGGCGGGGGGAGATGGATTTGGGTTGCTTCCGGGACCGAACGACGACGGAGGTCAGGTGAGATTCCACATCCCCGCCGGCGCCAAGAGCCACGTGGAGTCGATGCGATTCAAGATCCCCGGCAGCCCCATGGCTCGTCAAAACGGCGTCGCCGTGCGTCTGTGGACCGTGGGCACACACATGCATTACCTCGGGCGCGACATGAAGATTGATCTCGTGCGTCCCGTTCCCACGCAAGGGCTGCCCTCCCAAGAGTGTTTGGTGCAAACGCCGAAGTGGGACTTTGACTGGCAACGCGGCTACACCTACGACGCGCCGTTGGCAGACGTGCCCAGCGTTTACCCAGGCGATGAACTGCACTTTCGCTGCACTTACGACAACTCGTTGGACAACCCTGCCCTGGCCCATATCTTAGAAGACCAAGGCAAAACGGCTCCTGTCGACGTAGAACTTGGTGAAGGAACCCTAAACGAGATGTGCCTTGGCGTTTTTGGTGTGTCGGTGCCCCTTCAGTATCAAAGTGCGCTCTACCCGTGATGGGAGGCGCCAAACGTCGTCCGATGGGCTCAACTGCGCGCCCACACAAACCGATGTTACTGGCGGCCAACGCCCATGCGCAGGAACACCATCGAACAGCACGTCGTCCGAGGCAGCCACCAACTTGAACGTGGCAGCCTTCACAAAGCCCTTGATGAATTCCTGGCCGTTGTACAACGGGATCCAGACGATGCACGCACATGGCTGCGCGTGGCGGAGCTTTATGCCCGCACAGGCGACGGGCGCAACGCTGTGGAAGCCTACCGCAACGCAGCCGCGATTCACGCCCGCAAAGGCTTTCAGCGCCATGCGCTTGCGCTTTACAAGAACGTTCTGGCGCTTGTTCCCGATGATTTGGACGCGCTTAAAAACGTCGCGGAGCTGTCGGGGCACCTCGGGTTGCTTTCGGACGCCACGCTGCAATACGAGGCGCTGCTCAAGGCCTGCCAACTGCAAGATCGCTCCACCGAAGCGTTGAGCGCCCTACGCTGCATTTTGCAGCTCAACCCTCACGACGTGCGCATACAGCTGCACTTTGCCGAGACGGCCTTATCGTTGGGCTTTCGCACGGAGGCCATTGAGACACTGCGTTCGGCCGCGATTGCACTTAAAGCCGCGGGCCGCATCGATGAATACCTGCGCGTGGCCGAGCAGATCTTGAAGGAAGAGCCCCGCAACACGGTGCTGGCGCGCGACATCGCCAAGGGCTACATCGTGCGCAACAACGGCCGCTTCGCGTTGGCGCGCTTGCGCATGTGTTACGACGAAACACCGAAAGACGCCGAACTGCTGGATCTGCTGGCACAAGCCTTCGCTCTGCTTGGCAACACCGACAAGTGCGTGACGTTGCTTAAGGCGCTTGTGCAAGTTCACCGTGATCAAGGTCGACGTGCCCTGGCGCTTGACACGGTTCACCGCGCACTCGATCTTCGGCCGCAAGATGAAGAGCTGCAAAAGCAACTTGAGCAACTTGAGGAGCGCTCGCTAACTCCTACAGAGGTGTCAATCGAGATAGACATTGTGGCGCCCGAGCCGGCAGCCCCATCTGCCATGGTCACGGAAGAAGAAACGCTGCGCATGTACATGCCTTCGTTCGTGTCTTCAACAGAATTGGCGGCTGTGCCAGCTCTGCCTGGTGATGAGGCCTTCGATTTGTTCCCGGTGGCGCAAGCGCAGAAGCTGGCTTCCGAAGTCACATTCTTGATCGATAAAACAGCGACCAAGCTACGCAAGCTTTTGGCGCTGTTGCCCGCCCAGATGGAGGCCAAGGTGAACTTGACCCAAGCGGCCCTGGCGCTCTACCCCGGCGGTGAACTCGTGACACAGCTTTGCACCGTCACCGAAGAGTTGCGCAGCAACGATTGGATTGATGACCTGCCGCGCGCCGCTCAGGGCTAGCACCCAATCACGTTCAGCGAAGCCGCAAGAAACCGTGGAAATACAGCTGCGCCAACGCACGCAGCGCCTCAAGCCGAGGCATGCCGCAGATGTCCAGCAACGACGCCAAATCGGTGTGCCCATCGATGCACGAAGCCAAGTAGCCCACGCGGTGATCAACCGTCTTGCTATCGATCGCGCTTAACCCACGCACAAGGTATGGGATTCCCGTCTTGGGTCCAAGCGACATGGCAAACGCTCGCTCAATCAAGGACAGACGCGGCCCAAGCAACGCCCACGCTTGTGCATCATCCGCGGCCTCCGCCGCTTGCAGCGCGAGCTCCGCCGCTGCGGCCGCTGATTTCGGATCGTCCTGCACCAAGAAACGCTGGCACTGGTCTATCTGAAACTGAGCGCGATCCGCCGCCGACGATTGCGGACGACGCACCAAGGGCGGCGCTTCCGTCATCACGGGCCGCGTAGACACCTCATGCGTCGTCTTCACGGGCGCGCCGTCTTCGTTGGCCACCATAAGCTCAAGCTCGGTGGGGTGGGTGCTGGGTGCCAACCACGCCGAAAGCGGCGATACAGGCGTTAGATCATTTTCGACCATACGCTGCGGTGCCGCGCCAGGCGACGTAGGGCGCCGACGCTGCAGTGTGGGCTCGGCAGGCGCAGGGCTTGCCAAGCGTCGCTCCACAAGCTCAACCAATCGCTGCGCTTCTTCATTGCGAGGGGCGTCGTGCAAAGCTCTGCGCCAAGCCTCAAGCGCTTCAAGAACAGCGCCCCGGCCATAACAAGCGAGTCCCCGCTCAATGTCCCGCCTTACGTCCACAGTCTTAATTCTGCCTCAAGCCCTACCCATCGGCAGGCCGAAAGCATCGCTTGATGGCGCCCCGCTTCCTCCAGCGGGGGCCACCATCGCGGCGGCCTATGGTTCGTCGTAATTCTTAAGCGGCCGAATCCAGACGTTGCGGTAACTCACGGGGTTTCCGTGATCTTGCAGCCGCAGCGGCCCACTGGCATCGGCAGGCGTATAAGGTGGATTTGCCTTGTGCGAAGTGGGCCCGAAGTAGGCTGTGCCCGCATGCGTGACCACACCGTTGTGAAGCACAGTGACCGTGGCGGGGCTTTCCACCTTGGGGCCTTTGAAGCGCGGGGCCTTAAAGACGATGTCGTAAACCTGCCACTTGCCGGGCGCCCGACATGCATTTACAAGCGGCGGGTATTGCCCGTACATCGCCGAGGCTTGGCCGTCAGCGTACGTTTCGTTGTTGAAGCTATCAAGCACCTGCACCTCAAATTTGCCCAACAAAAACACGCCGCTGTTGCCGCGCCCCTGCCCGTCGCCCTCGACCTTTTTCGGACTGGCCCATTCGATGTGCAATTGGAAATCTTGAAACGACTGCTTCGTTTCCAGGTAACCCTTTCCGGTTTGCAGAACGCCACCCTTCATCTTCCACGTCGGCGCGGCGCCGCCTTCATGTTGCCACGCTGACAGATCACTGCCGGAGCCCACAAGCACCACGGCATCCGATGGCGGTTTGCCAACCTTCGCCTCTGTGCTGAATTCACCGGGCGTGATCACGGGCGGCCGTGCACGGTTCGAGTCGTGGACGTGCCACTTACCGTTTGGCTGCAACGGCGTGTCTGTGTATCCGGGCTTTGCTTTCTCAGGCGCGTCTGCAGCGAGCGCGAACCCCGACGTGAGAAGCGATAGAGCAGCTGTGGCGAACAACGTTTTCTGAATCAGTTGCAAACGAAACTCCTTGTGACGGGTATCAAAGCGGCTAGCGCGCGCCAACACAAGCCAAAAGCTTCTTGGTGAACGACGCCAGCGGCAAGCTAGACGCATCAGCGCAAGGGATCCATCGTGCTTGCGGGAAGGCTTTAGAAACCTTGGCTTTTGTGGCCGCTTTCAGCGTGACCAAAGCCACATGGGCTTTGACATCTAAGTGGGTAAAGACGTGATGAACAAGGCTTGGCGACACCTGGATTTGCGCACGCAGGCCATACGAAGCGGCGATGCGTAACGCCGCCGCGGGCACCGGTTCATCGTCAGCCATCGTCACTGACGGCAGTGTCCATGTGCCGCCCAATAGACCTTTGGACGGCTGTTGCAACAGCAACACGTCGTCATCGCACAACATCGCGATGCACATGAGGCGCACTGGCTTTTTCGGGCGACGTGGCCTACGTCGAGGCAGCTCTTTCGCCGTGCCCTGCACGCGCGCTTCGCAAAACCGAGCCACGGGGCACACATCGCACTTGGGGGTGCGGGGCAAACAGACACGGGCCCCCAAATCCATCACCGCCTGTGCAAAATCCCCCGCACGGCCACGTGGCACAAGCGCTTGGCCCACGTTACGCAAAGCCTGTTTCGTCGCGTCGTCGTCGATGAAGCTGTCATCGTTTGCCAGCCGCGCCATCACACGAATGGCATTGCCGTCCAAAGGAAACGTGTGGTGGCCATACGCAATCGCGGCCACCGCCGCCGCTGTGTAAGGCCCCACGCCAGGCAGGCGCAGCAGCTGTGCCTCGGTGGCAGGCATGCGGCCTCCAAATTCTTCCACCACCATCTGAGCGGCCCGTTTCAAGCTGCGAGCGCGGCTGTAATAACCAAGGCCCGCCCACGCGTGCAGCACATCTCCTTCAGGAGCACGGGCCAGCGCTTGCACCGTGGGGAACGCCCGCAAGAAGCGCTGGTAATAAGGGATCACGGTCGCCACCACCGTTTGCTGCAACATGGCCTCCGAGATCCACACGCGGTAGGGATCCGATTGCCCCCGCCAAGGTAGGTCGCGGCGTTCGCGGTCGTACCAAGACAAAAGGGATTTCGCAAAGCCCGCGCGCGTTGCCGCCATGTGTGTGACCCTGGCGTTTTTCGCGGCTGGGTTCAAGGGGCTGGTGTAGAACCTCACCGTGGCTGCAAGCAAAGGTGGGCCGGCGGGCCCCAAAGGCAAAACCGCCGCCAAAGGTGGCGACGTCCTATCAAACATCATGGCGGGCGACCTAGACGCCGTGTATGCGTTTCACGGTGCCGAACGCCACCTCATCCAGCAGTGCTTGGATGCGCTTCGCAGCCACGTTGTGGGCAACACGAAAGGCCAAGCGCTCAACGAGGAGATTTTTGATCTCAAAGAAGCGGGTGTGCCCGCGGTCATCAACGCTTGCCGCACGCTGCCGATGTTTGCCAAGCGCATGCTCGTGGTGGCGCGTGGGCTCGACCAAGCCAAAGCCGATGCTTTAGAGCCGTTGGTCACCTACGCCCAAGATCCGAACCCCACCACCGTGCTCGTGCTCGTGGCAGACAAGCCCGACAAAGTTGACGGTCGCCTCAAAGCCTTTGCAACCCTCAAGAAGCTCGGCGTTTTGCATGAGTTTGCGCGCCTGCGCGATTCCGAACTCGCGCGCTGGTTGCAGCAGGAGGCGAAACGCCAAAGCATTGCCATCTCACCCGATGGCGCACGCGCCCTCGCCGAGGCGGCAGGGCCCGACCTAGGCCGTTTGTCGCAAGCGCTGGGGCAATTGACCCTGTTTGCGCGCACCGAAAGCGGCGATCCCGAAGAGATCCAGCGGCCACACGTGGAAGCCTTGATTCCAGAGAGCCGTGAGCGGCAGGTGTTCGAACTCACGCGCGCGTTGGCCGATGGTCAACCTGGCAAGGCGTTGGCACTTGTGGGGCAACTGCTGCGCGATCGCGAGCCGCCGCTGTTGATTCAAGGCGCCTTGCTGCGACAGCTGCGGCAAATCTGGCGGGCCAAGGAATTGCTCACGGCGAACACGCCGCGTGCCGATCTGCCAGGCGCGATCGGTGTGCCGCCTTTTGCCCTCGACGAAATCTTGGGCCCAGCCCGGCGCGTGTCCGTGCCGGCGCTTAAGCGAAGCTTCGATCACCTTTACCGCGCCGACCGGCTGCTCAAATCCTCACGCGTTGAACCCGAACTGTTGGTCACCAAATTGGTGCGTGATTTGGCCGATGAACTCAACCGGCGTTGAGCGGGCCCACAAACAACAATAGCGCCCTCACTCTGACGAGCGGGGCGCCTGGATTGCGTGTGTTGTCTGCTTAAGCGCGCGCTTGGTTTGCAGCCGTGGTAAGCCGCGAAACCAACCGAGCCGACGTGTTCTTGCTGATGAGTTGACGACCACCAGCGCGGTCGATCAAGCTCACAGCTTCTTTCAACAGAGCCTGGGCTTCGTCGCCCTTCTTGGCGGCCACAGCGGCCCGGACTTTTTTGATGGCGGTCCGCATCTCGGAACGGCGTGAGTTATTAGCCGCGGTGCGCTTGATACGGCTACGATTTTGCTTTTCAGCTGACTTCTTATTGGCCAATGGAACCCTCGGGTCGGTTTGAAGAGTCGGGGATTTTGGTGAAGTGGGCCGCCCTTGTCAAGGGCAAGTCACCCCCCAAGTGCAGCCGCCAACGCATCCTCGACACGATGCGGCTTAAGGCCGGCGAACGCTCAGCCTATATTGATAAGGCCGCGCTGCAAGGCAATCGTGACCGCGTGGGTGCGATCTGAGGCGGAAAGCTTGGTCATGACGCCGACGATGTGGTTTTTGACCGTGTTGTGGGAGATCCCGAGCGCCGCCGCGATTTCTTTGTTGCTGTGCCCATTGGCCACACGCCGTAGAATCTCAAGCTCCCGCGCCGTGAGATCGCTGGAGCCGAGACGCCGCGACAGCAACGCCGCCACCTCGGATGACAGCTGCGCAGAGCCCGTGACCCCCGCCCGAATCGCTGCCAGCAGATCTTCGCTGGGCTGCTTCTTCAACACATAACCCACAGCCCCCGACTTAAGCGCCCGGTAAACCGCTTCGTCGCCCTCTTGGCTCGAAACGATCAGCACCCGCTGCCCAGGCCGGCGCAGTTGCAGAAGCGACAGCGTGGCCAGTCCATCAAGGCCAGGCAAGCGCATATCAAGAATCACAATATCCGGTTGATCCTTTTCGATGCCGTTGATGGCTTCTTCACCGCTGGCGTATGCGGCCACAACTTCGAGGTCGGGTTCAGACCCAATCACGGACGTGAGGCCATCGCGAACGATGGCGTGATCCTCAACGATGGCCACACGAATGCGCCGCTGCTCTTGCACTGACATGACGTTACTCCGAATCCTGCGCCAAAGTGGCGCGCCGCAAACGTTTGGGAACCACGATCAAAATCTTTGTACCCACGCCACTTTCGCTGTCGATGGCCAGTTTCACACCCACCTGGTCGGCGCGTTCGCGCATACCCAACAAGCCAAAATGACCTTCGGCGGGTCCGGCTGCGTTGTCGAAACCACGCCCATCATCGCTCAACGCCACGCGAACGTCCGCTTGTGAGAAATCCAGAACAAGTTTCACACTGCGGCACTGCCCGTGTTTGACAGCGTTGTTGAGGGCCTCTTGAATGATTCGCACAATCTGCTGTTGTGCCTCGGGTTCAAGCCTGCACGCTTTCCCCTTCAGTTCCGACTCAAACTTCACCTCCGTGCCCCGCAGCAGCCACCCCACAGACACCGACAACGCCGTGGCCAAATCTGTGTTGCCTGACGCTTCGGCACGCAAGGCCCACACAGAACTCTTGGCATCACGCAAGCTCTCACCAATAAGCGATTGGATGCGCGCTGCACGCGATGTGACCTCATCGTGGTTGTGTGCGTTCTTAAGCAACGACTCCGTTTGCAACTTCATGGCGATCAGCCCTTGTTCGAGGGTGTCATGCATGTCGCGTGCGATGCGCCCGCGATCACTCATCACGGCATTGAACCGATCACGCACCTGCCACATGCGCAGTCGATAAAAAGCATAAAGCAGCAGGGCAAACATGGTTACGCAGCCCAGATAGAACGGCGTGGTTCGGTATAGCGGGGGAACCAATCGAAAACGCACAACCGCTGACTGCTTGTCGTCGCGATCGGTTGTGCCAACCACGATGTGCATTTCGTAGTGCCCCGGAGCGAGGTTGGCGTAAAAGATCGACCGCTTTTCACCCGTGGCACGCCACCGCTCGTCAACTTTGTATTCTTGTCCGATCAGTTTGTGCGAGAACTGCAGGCGGTGCGGGTACATGAACTCGGCGGCCGAGAACGCCACCTCCACGTTGCCGCCGCCCACCGGCACCTCCAGCGTTTGGCTTGGATCCAATGGCTTGCCATTGATCAAAAATAGGTCAACGTGGGGCTTGGGCAGATTCTGCGTGGTGGCAATCTTCGGTGAAGGCACCTGCACCAATCCACGGAAGTTCGGAAACCACAAGCTGCCCTCTGCGGTGCGCAACGCGCTGGCCGTCCATTGCCCCAAGAATGTGCCGCTAAGCAAACCGTCCTCCATGCCGATCTTCAAAGAACGGATGGACGCGCGCTTGCCATCCAGTACGTCGAACACGTCGGCGGCATTGATGCGAAACAAACCGATCGGCGTGCTCAGCCAAATGTTGCCTTCGTTGTCACCGATGATCGAGGCCACTTCCTCAAGGTTGAGGTCGAGGTCCAACGGTACCGCCTCGATCTTGTCGGACCGCTTGACGGCCAACCCCAGCTGGTTGGTGCCAATCCAAATCACATTGTGGTTATCCACGTAAAGCGCACGCAGATCGTTTTCGGGCAGCCCCTCCTTCGTCGTCCAGGCTTCGATGCCAGTGCCGTCGTAACGGCAAAGGCCCGCACCCGCCGTGGCAAACCAAAGCGCGCCGTCTGCGGCTTGATCAAACGACGCCACTGTGGCGGGGCACACCTGCCGCGAGCCCTTGATCTCAGTGAACTTGCCATCGGAAAACGTGAGCAAGCCACCACCCGCTTGCCCGACATACAAAGCGCCTTCGCGCGTGTGGAAGAGGTTGGGCATCGCGTTTGAGGGCAAATCTGAGGGCGCGGTAAAATGCGTAAATTCCCCGTTCACCAAACGCACCACGCCTTCGCTCATCGTGCCTATCCAAAGCTCTCCATGGGTTCCAAAGGACAGTGATCGAGGGGTGAACACTCGCAAGGCAGCAGGAATGGGGAACACCTCCCACCCTTGAGCTGAACTGCGAGCCGGGCCCTGCGGCAGTGAAGCCCACACGGCCCCGGTCTTGTCTTTCGCAAGCGCAAAAACAGCGCTGCCGTGGCCCAGTGATGCCACCGACTTGGTGCGGACGAGGGGCTGCCGGCGCACCTGCAAAAGCCCATCAAAGTCCGTTCCCACCCACAGGTTTTGATCTCGATCCACAAACGCCGACCAAGCGTTCACATCGCGCCCCACATCAGGAAACGCAAAAGGCTTCACTTCTTTGCCGTCAGTCCACCAAAACCCATAGACGCTCGTGGCCACGAGCCCGCCGTCAAAAGGCGCCAGTGACGTCACCCGTGGCAGATCTACATCAGGGCTTGCAGGCAATGCCTGCCGTGCCCCGCGCTCCAGGTAGGTCAGGCGTGGTTGGCTTGCCCCATGCGCGAGCCACAAGCGTTGTGTGTTGTCGAGACACATCGCTGTGATGTCAACGTCGTCCGCCTTCTGCACAAATTGCGTGTCCTGCGTGGCGAATACACCTGCGTTCGTGGCCGCCCAAACCGACTTTCCGTGCACCATCAAGGCCGTGACCACGTCGCCCTTAAGGCCTTGCGACGGCCCCACCTGCACCACGGCGTCGCCCTCGGCCTTCATGAACAACCCGCGCTTCGAACGCACCCACACACGATCGCGTCCGTCCACCCGTAGATCTTCGATCTCGGCCCCCGTCACGCGGGCGAAGTCGGGCTGCTCAGCAAGTACACCCTTGCTCAAGCGGTAAACGGCGCCATCGAGGTCTTTGCGCTTCGCAAGCCACACGTTGCCCACGCCGTCCACGGCCAGCGCCACAACCGCGCCAAACCGAGGTGCAGAGACGGATTGGAAATGGGTGCCGTCAAAATTCCACAGGCCCGCCTCGGTGCCCAACCACAGGAAGCCATGCGCGTCCTGGGTGATGGCATGCACCTGTCGCATCTGCGGGAAGCGCCGTGCGCTTTCGGACGTCACCAGGGTGTCTGCGGCGTGGACCAAACCGCAGCGAATGTGAGCCCACAGCAGCACAGCAAGGGTGACAAGACGAACACACTGTGAGACGCGCGCAGACAAGGCGTCTTATCTTATCGGCAAATTTTCTCACTTAAGGAGGTTTGTGCCGCGCAAGCGTGGTGCATTTGTACCATGCATGTAGAGCCCGTACGCACCTGCTCCTCACCGCTCGAGGTCACTAGCATGTTGTCATGCAAAGTAGTTCCATGCATGCGCGCCAAGGAAACCCGCCGCGCCCCGTTTGCCGAAGGCTGTTTTTACGGGGGCTCGGTGGCCTAAAAACAAAAACGGGGTGAAGGCTCACCCCGTTTATTTTTCTTTTGGCCGTTAAACGCGCTTAAAGCTCAAGCTCGTCGCTAGCGCTCTTCTTGCTGTTGGTGGCGCCGGATTTCTTGCCGCCTCCGGTTTCCTTCTTGCTGCCAGCGTTGACCTGCGCCGCGGTGGGCGCCACACCCGAGGGGCTCGGCACCACGATGTCCGCTGGTGCGGCACCGGGTTTCGCGTAATCCTTGCCTGCGATCTGATCGATGATGTTGGCGTTCACGTCGTCACCGCTGCGATCGCCCGTCAGTGCCGCTTCCACCAATGAATCTTTGCCGGTCGCGTGCGGGTGCACCCGTTCACGCGTTTGCGCCAACGCATCGGCCACCTTGCGATCGTAGATCACCAAGCAGTAAACGTCGTAGAACTCGCTCCGGTCGACCAAACGCAAACCATCACCAGAGGCCGAAGACCACTCGTAGTGGTCAAGCTTGGTGCTCACGCCAGCCTTCGTTTTTTCCTCCACCATCACCTGCTTGGCTTTGCCGAAGCGCGCCTGCATCAGCTCGCCGAAGTCGGTAAACGACTTGTCCTGCAAAACCTCTTTGCTGAACGCCGTGAAGATCTTGTAGAGCTTGCCGTCCACGAAGAAGTAGTAGCGCGTGTTCTTGTCGTCACGCGAGGTCAGCATCGACTCATCCGTCTTGTGCGCGAATTCCTGGTCGACGATCGAAGAATCGTAGCCGGTCTTCTTGCCTTCGAACTTTACGTAGTTCGCCTTGATGGCTTTGACCTCCTTTTCGATCTCAGAACGTTTGCGCGCGTACTGCGTTGGATCCTTGATCGCCTTTTTCAATTCTTCGGCGTAGCTGTCGCGGACCCGCTGCTCCATGCCCTTTTGCACTTCTTCAACGGGCATACCCCACTTAAATTCGCCCTTAAGCTTGTTGATCTCCTCGGCGTTGGCGTTGGGAGGCGCCGCCGCGGCTTTGGCAGGTTTGGCCGCCTTGGCAGCTTTTTTCGGGGCAGCGTGCGCCTCAGATCCGCGGGATCCGGGCAGAGACGAGGCCAATAACGGTGACAACACCAAAGTCGACACCACGGTCCAACGGGCAAAACGCTTCATGAAATGAACTCCTGACGCGCGAAAGTTAACAGGGTTTTAGCATTGGCCGCCACGCCAGAAAAGCAAGACCATCGGGGTGGCCCCCCTCACGACAGCAAACACCCAGCCCTTGGGCGTTGGCGAGGGGCAAAATATTCTACTCGGCAGGTTTGGGCGCCTCGGGCGGAGCCGCGACAGTGGCAGGCGCCACTTCTTCACAGCAAGCGGGGTTATCTGATTCGTTGCCTTCTTCGCTGTCGTTTGCCCCCTCTTTGGCCCAGGCGGGATCGATGGCCGTCGGCTTGAACGTGTCAGCACGGCCCGTTTTGAGGTCTTCACTGGGGTTTTCGGAATAAAGCGAGTTGCCCCCCGGTGACGAGTAGTCGATCCAAAAGGCCGACCCGCCCGTGCGCACGTCCAAGTGCACGAACGACGAGTTCGGGTAATAACCTACACCCACGTGGTCGAACGATTTGCGCAGGTAATCGCGCAGCTCTTGGTTGCGAATCCCCACCACGCGAAAATCACAGGCCAGGCCCAGTTTGTGGGGACTCTTCGGGTTCTTCGCAACTCCCGGGTCGCGGTAGCCCGAGATCACTTCGATGCGGCGGCCGTCATAGTGCCGCCCCACCTCGTAAAGCAGGCGCACAAGCCGCGGATCCATCTTGTGCTGGTGGTTCGTGTGATGGCAGCGAAAGAACTTATCGTAGCGTTTGTTGGCGCCCTTGATCGCGCGCCCACGGCTGTCGGCGATGCGCAACTGAACCACTTCGCGCGTGTTGACGTGAAACATCTCCACCGGTGCCCAGCGGGGACGCTTCTTCGGCGACGATCGCCGAGCGGACGCATTGGCCTTGGTGGAACGCCCCGAACGCGTGCGGCTGTGGCTCACCCCCCCCTGCGACGAGGCAGAGGCAGCCTTTGTCGACGGCCGGGCACGCGCCACAGGGGCGGACGTGCGTTTCACCGGTGTTGCCGCTGAGGCCATGCCTCCCGGCCAAACCAGGGCAAGCACCAGCATCAGTGCACGAGGGAAACGCAGCCGCACCACAAGTTTATGGTGCGGATCAATCTGTGGAGGTCAACTTCTTTTGCAATTCGGCCACCAGGTCCCACGCCGCCCGTGGCGATAAATCATCGGCCTCGGCGTTTCGAAGCCGCTCAATGACCTCGTGGGCCCAAGGAAACGCCTGCGCCAAAGACGCCGGCGCCACTGACGGCGGCGGGCGATCAAAAAGCCCCAGCTGTGGCGCCTTATCGTCACGGGGAACAACCATCAAGGGCCCGGCGGCGGTGCCGCGGGTGGATTCGAGCGATCGCAAAATGTCTTGCGCGCGTGCCACCACGGCCGCGGGTAAACCCGCCAATTTCGCGACCTCCACGCCAAAAGAACGGCTGGCGCCACCGGGGGTGAGCTTGCGCAAAAACACCACTTCACCGTTCCATTCGCGGGCGGCCACCGCCACGTTCACCACTTTAGGGTGAAGCTCACAAAGCGCACAAAGCTCGTGGTAATGCGTGGCAAACAAGGCACGCGCGCCGATCCGGTCGTGCAAGTGTTCGGCCACCGCCCACGCGATGGAAACGCCGTCGTATGTGGAGGTGCCGCGGCCGATCTCGTCCAAGATCACCAAACTCTTGCGGCTGGCGTTGCGCAGGATGTGGGCCGTTTCCCGCATCTCCACCAAGAAAGTGGATTCGCCCCTCGCCAGGTTGTCACCCGCACCCACGCGCGTGAAGACCCGGTCACACACGCCGAGGCGCGCGGTGCGGGCGGGCACAAAGCTGCCCATTTGCCCCATGATCACACACAAGGCCACCTGCCGAATGAGTGTGCTTTTGCCCGCCATATTGGGACCGGTCACCAACAACAGCTGCTGGCTTTCGGTGTCGATACGCACATCGTTCGGGACGAAGCCACCCGCAGCGGCCAGCCGTTCCACCACGGGGTGGCGTGAATCAGTGAAGTCCAGCGTTTCACTGTCATCGACTTCGGGGCGAACATAACCATTGCGGTGCGCTTGCTCGGCGAGCGCTGCCACCACGTCAACGGTGGCCACCTTGGCCGCGAGCGCCAGCAACCGCGGGGCAGCCGCAGCCACCTTGTCTCGAAGCACAGTGAAGATGGCTAACTCAAGCGCCACACGGCGATCATCAGCCGACACGATCTTCTCTTCGTATTCCGCCAGCTCCGGCGTAACGAAACGTTCGGCGTTGGCGACCGTTTGTTTGCGTGTGTAATCCGCGGGAACCGCAGCGAGGTGCGTTTTGGTGATCTCGATGTAGTACCCGAAGACGTTGTTGAACTTCACCTTCAAAGAAGGAATGCCTGTGCGGGTGCGCTCGCGCGCCTCGATTTGCACGATGCGATCGCGGCCACCACTGGCGATCGAACGCAGTTCATCCAATTCTGCAGAGACGCCATCGTTGACGTAGCCGCCGTCTTTCGTTTGAGCGCCCGCGCCTTCTTTCAACGTGGCTGTCAACTCTTCGGCAAGCGCGTCTTCCAAATCGCCGCCCAAATGCAATAGATCGCCCGCTGGATCTTCGGGAACGAGATCTTGCGACGCTTGCATCAGCGCCTCGGCCAACGCGGGCAAATCACGCAACGATCGCCCCAACACAGAGAGATCTCGCGGGGTGGCCACGCCCAAACGCGCGCGGCTGGCCAAGCGTTCTAGATCCCCAAGCCCAGCCAAATGCCGGCGCACTTCATCGCGCACGCCATGGTGGGCCACCAAGCGCTCCACAGCGTCCAAGCGGCGTCGGATCGCGGCCACGTCGATCAACGGGAACAATAGCCACCGCCGCAACAAGCGTCCGCCCATGGCGCTGCAGGTGACATCAAGCGCGTCCAGCAAAGATCCTTTGCGGTGGCCGCCCGTCATCGTGCAAGTCAGCTCAAGATGCGCACGCGCCTGTTCGTCAATGATCAAGTGATCATCGCGCCGGTAGATCTCGAGTGCGCTGATCGGCAAAGGCGACGACACCTGCGTGTCGCGCGCGTATTTGAGCACCCGCGCCGCGGCCAAGGCCAACGCAGGGGCCTTCGTCACCGCTTCGACATCGCACCCAGGCCCCAGGCACGTTTGCAAGAACGCAATGCAAGCGGCGCTATCGGTAAAGCCGTCTTTAAGCTTCGATTGCGGCAAGCGGCCATACGCCTTGCGCACCAACGCAGGCAGCTCGTCGTCGCCATCCACCACCAATTCGTTGGGCTCGATGCGCGCCAGCTCGTCAATCAAGGCTTCGCGGCTTTGCACCCACGTGCCGCGAAAATCGCCCGTGGTGACATCGGCAAAAGCCACGGCATACCCATCACGTGGCTCACCAGCCACAGCCGCCACAAAGTTGGGGGTGCGTGGATCAAGGGTGTTCTCGTCAATGATCACCCCGGGCGTGATCACGCGAACCACGTCGCGTTTCACGATGCCTTTGACGGATCGAGGATCTTCGAGCTGTTCGCACAGCGCTACGCGATGGCCCAGTTCGGTAAGCTTGGCGATGTATCCAGAGGCAGCGTGGTGAGGCACACCACACATGGGCACAGCGTCTTCTTTGCCCTTGTCCCGCGACGTCAGCGTGAGCCCGAGCGCGCGCGCCACATAGACGGCGTCCTCGTAGAACATCTCGTAGAAGTCGCCCAGGCGGAAGAATAGCAGGGCATCGGCATACCGGGCTTTGACTTCCAGGTACTGGCGCATCAGCGCCGTGGGCGCGCCTTCTGCTTTCGATTCTGGTGCCACGGGCGCGGTTTGTCCGTAAGGAGCGGCGGTGCACGAAGTCACCGCACGCAACCCAGGGAAGGACGACAGTTACGCGTGCGCGCGAAGGCCGTTAGGCCGACTTCGACTTGCTCTTGCCCTTCGGGGGCACTTTGTTCGCGATCTTCTTGCGAGCCGCGCGTGCCTTCTTTTTGGCTTGGCGGTTCTTGCGGCGCATTTTGCGAGAAACGCGGTTGTCACCTTTTCCCATGAAATTGATCTCCTTCTTCGGTCGCTAGTGGCTCCGGGCAACATCGTTGGCCGGGGCGTGCCCAGGGGGCAGAGGGTTGCAGGGGCTTGTCGAGCGCGCAGTTATACGGGTACAGGCTCAATTCCTCAATGGGGGGCAAGCACTTCGGCTTCCACCACCCCGGCGTCGGTCAGCAAACGCACGGGCCCAGGAGGCACCGTGGCATGCACGAGGCCAAGCGCCACGCCCACCGCCGGCTCCCCGCCCACAGCCGGCAGGGTGGCAACGCTGGTCAAATGCCCGGCCGCCGGCCGAACGGCGCTCTCAATTTTGTTGCCTGCAACCACAGCGGGCCCGCCCAAACCGAACCGCAACCGAGCCACCCGCCAATTCACGTGTCCGCGGTCTCGGATGCGCACAATCGGCTCCTGGCCGAGGTAGCAGCCCTTCGCGTAATCGATGGCGTCGTCGAGCCCCAGTTCCATCGGGAACCGCTCGGGCGTGATCTCAACGCCGAACTTCAGCTCGCCCGAGGCGACCCGCAGGGCTTCGGCCGCCGCCACGTCCAACAGAGCCGCGCCCGCCTTCGTCAGCGCGTCCGAAAGCAAGGCGGCCGCAGCCTTGGGCAACACCACCCGCAAACCCATCCCACCCCATTGCGGCACCCGGGCCACCCACCCCTCGCGGTCGGCAAACGCGACCGGGTGGTGCGACCACACGGCGCCGTCGATGAGCCCGGCCGGCACGGAAAGTCCCGCGCGCTGCAGAACGGCAGCCGCTTGGGGCCCGACCACGCCCATCACGCGCTGACCGGCCACGGGCACGGCCGCGAAATCATCCATGATCGCGTACCGGTTCAAAGCGTCTGCGGTGCTTTGCCCCAGCCCAACGGGGACCATCATGCGCACGAAGCTGTCACCCACCAGTAACTGGATGTCGCTGACGATGTGCCCCTTGGGATTGAGAAGCAGCGTGTGGCAGCCGCCCCCCACCAACGCACCCGTAACGTTGCCCGAAAGCAGCCGGTGCAGAAAAGCGATGCGATCGCCGCCCGTGCCTTGAATGAGGTCGACGGGCAAAGCGTCCACAAATGCGGCGTGTGTCCGCGCGGCGTTGATGGCAGCAGCACTATCCATTGAGTTTCCCCGATACCTCTTGGCGTTCTGCCAAGCGTGCCGCGCGTCGCCGCGAGGCCGCTTCAAAACGGCGTTTGTCTTCCTCGGTCTCTAAAATCAAAGGTTCAATGGGCCGAGGCGCACCTGCTTCATCGATCGCCACGAACGTTAAATAGGCACGCGTGGCCTGCACGCGGACACGTGTCCGCTGATCTTCGGCGAGCACGCGCACACCCACTTCCAAGGACGTGCGTGAAGCGAAGTTGACCTGCGCTTGCACGATCACCACAGCGCCCAGATGCACCGGACGTAAAAAATGCAATCGATCCATGGATGCCGTCACCACAGGGCCCAACGCATGGCGAGCGGCCGCAATCGCGCCCGCCACATCTATCCATTGCATCAAGGTGCCGCCAAAAATGGTGCCAAGCGCGTTCGTCTCGCCGGGCAACACGATGTGTGCCGCCTCGACTTGCGAAGCACGTGGGGTGAAAGCGGGCGCCGTTGGATCTGTCACATGCATCGGCTACCACGCCCCCAAGGGGCGGTCAAACGGCGGATTTAGCGTGTAGAGTGTCGTGGTCATGTGCAAACCCGCGCCACGCCCCCGGCGAAACCCGATCGGTCTTTTGGGCCTATCGCTGCTGCTTTGTCTTCTTGCCAACGGTGGCATCACCGCCCACGCCGCCGATCAAGCATCCACGGGCGTCTACACTTTGGACGACTTGTTGGCACTTGCACGTCGCTACAACCCAGGCCTTGGCGCCGGCGATCGCGCCACCGCGTCGGTGCGTGCGCAAGTGGGTGAAGCCGAGCGCAATTGGTTGCCTTCAGGCGAGCTTACGTCGTTGCTCGCACCTTCACCCAAAATCAAGTGCAGCCCCGATCCATACAATTGCATCACAACACCCGACATCAGGGACGCCACGCTTAAACTCGACGGCGTCTTCACCCGCACGCAACTGACGTTCACGCAGCCTGTTTACACCTTCGGCAAGATCTCCGCAGGCGTTGAAGCGGCAGAAGCCGGCGTGGAGGCCTCCCGCGGGCGTGAACAAGCGATGGCCGCTGAGCTTGATTACAACGTTCGTCGCGCCTACTACGGCTTCAAGTTGGCGCGTGAACTTCAAGCGACGCTCAAAGAGGGCTTGGGCTACGTGCAGCAAGCCGAAGACATGGTGCAAAAAGATCTGGATGAAGGCGCCGGCAACATGACCATCACCGACAAGCTACGCCTGCAAAGTACCCGCGCCGATGTCGAAGCACAAATGTCGGAAGTGGGTCGCGGGCTTGAGATCGCACGCGCTGGTTTGCGCGCGCTCATCGGCCCTGAAGGGCCACGCGAAATCGATGTGGACGCGCAAGCTCTCGAGAAACTTGCCGTGCCAACGCGGCCGCTTTCGTTTTACGAAGAACAAGCACGCCTGACGCGGCCTGAAGTGCGCGCTCTTGATTACTTCGTGCGCAGCAAACGCAAGTCAGCCGATCTCGAATGGGCCAAGCAATTGCCTGACATCGCCATCGTGGGCACAGCCACCTTCGCTTACGCGAGCTCCGTGGACAACCCGCAGAACGCATTCGCAAACGATCCGTACAACACTTTATCGGGCGGCTTGGCAGCCGCTTTGCGCGTGCCGCTCGACTTCGGGCCTCGCAACGCGCGCGCCGCCAAAGCGTTGGCCGACGCCGAGGAAGCAGCCTTTCGCCGCCGTGAAGCCTTGGGTGGCATCGGTTTCGAGGTCTCCAAAGCTTACATCGAGCTCAACGAAGCCAACAGCCGCATAGAGACGCTGGCCAAAGGCGAGAAACTGTCACGTCGATGGCTCACCGCCATCGTTCAGAAGATGGATTTGGGCTTGGCCGAAACCCGCGAGGTCACTGACGCGTTGAGGGCCTACTTTACCATGCGCGCCCGCTATCTACAGGCCGTGCATGATTTTGATCTGGCGGCGTCAGCTTTGACCCGCGCCACCGGATCCAAGGTAACGACGAACTAGATGCCCAAATAGAGGCGCGTTCCGAAGTTCGGTTCCAGATCCGTTGCCAAGATCTTGTCGGCAGAGGACTTCACGTCGTACTCCACGCGCTTGAACTCGAACACACGTTTGTCGGTGTCGTAGATGACATAAGAGGCACGCGGATCGAAATCGCGCGGCTGCCCCACAGAGCCCACGCTGATGATGTATTTCCAGCCGGGCCGCAGCTCGAACGTCTGCGCCACAACCTCTTGCGATGTGGTGCGGTCGTGGTTCGGGTTCAAAGCGAACGCCTTGCACAAATGCGAGTGCCCAATCACCGTAAGCGCCGGCATCGTCTCCCAAATTTGCATACATTGCGCGGCCTGATCTCGCGCAAAGATATAGTCGAACTCTTCTATGTTCAGCGGCGAGCCGTGACAGAAGTGAACGTCGCCCTCACGAACCTCGTAAGGCAACGACTTAAGCCACTCCATGTGGTCGGGCTTGAGCTCGCGCGCGTGTTTATCCAACGCGTGGCGAGCCGCGAAGTAATAGTAGGAGTAATCCATGCGGCCGGCGACGGCGGCGTCGTGGTTCCCCAAGATGGAGAACGCCACCTTTTGGCGCATCAGATCGCAGGTTTCGTTGGGGCTGGCGCCATATCCAACGGTGTCGCCTAAGCAGACGTAGCGATCAATCGACTCTGAAGCCATGGCCTTGAAAACGGCCTCAAGTGCTTCAATGTTCGCGTGTGTGTCGGAAACGATGCCATACCGCATGACGAAGAGTGGAAAACGGTAGCACACCTGGTGGCACTTAGGCCGAATCCAGCACTGTAAACAACGGCAATCCAGCACCCCTACAGCCACCCACACGGAAAGTTTGAACTGCGATGACACAACCGGCGTTCAAGATTTCGCTCGCGCAATGGTCGCTCCACCGCGCGTTCAAGAGCGGAGCACTCGACGTTCTGGCATTCGCTGGCGTAGCGAACCGATTGGGCTTCGACGCCATCGAGTATGTGAACCAGTGTTTTGCAGACAAGGCGCAGGACCGAGCTTTCCTGGCCGAGCTCAAGCGCCGTGCCGTGGGCGAAGGCGTTTGGAGCCTGCTGATGATGGTCGATCACGAAGGAAGGCTCGGCGATCCCAACGCAGCGGCGCGCGCCCTGGCGGTGGAGAACCACAAAAAGTGGGTCGCCGCCGCCGCGTTCCTGGGTTGCCACGCCGTCCGCGTGAACGCCCGCAGCGAGGGCAACTTCGATGAACAACTTTCCTATGCGGCCGACGGCCTGGTGGCGCTTTGCACATTCGCCGACGACTTTGGCATCAACATCGTGGTCGAAAACCACGGTGGCCTCTCGTCGAACGGCGCCTGGCTTGCGCAATTGATGAAGCACGCCGATCACCCGCGGCTCGGCACCTTGCCTGACTTCGGCAACTTTGCCATCAGCGACACCGAAACCTACGATCGCTATCAAGGTGTGGCAGACATGGCCCCGTTTGCAAAAGCCGTGAGCGCCAAGAGCTTCGCCTTCGATGCTGAGGGCAATGAGACCTCAATCGATTTTGCACGCATGATGAACATCGTCCTCGGCGCAGGTTACCGCGGCTACGTTGGCATCGAATACGAAGGCCAAGGCCTGCCCGAAGAGGAGGGAATCTTGGCAACGAAGCGATTGCTCGAACGTGTGCGAACGACACTGCAAGCGCCCTAGGAAGCGCCGCCCGGCTTTTTGCCTTGCGCGCGAAGGGCCTTGCACGCATCGCAATCACACAGCGCCCGCAGGTCGCGAAACGTATAGATGTTCGCGCACGGCGATTCGGTCCAGTCGATCGAGATGCCGTATTGGCCCACCAACCGGATGTTCTTGGCCCGAATGTTTTGCCCCACCCGGCCTGAGTCGAGGAGGGGCTCACCCGTATGCTCATCCACGCATTGAGCGCAATGGCAACGCATGCGCAGATCCCGGGCACCGATCACCGTTTCACAGCCGTCGGGCCACTTGAAGGTCAGCTTTGAGCGCAAAAGACCAATGATTTCCGTGGGCATCGGCATACACCGGGCAAGCTAGCAAGACGCTTCCCCCAGCGCCGGGGGCCAAGCCACATAAGACAAACAAAACCACCCAGAAACGTTACGCAAAGGCTATGGAGGCAAAGGTGGGAGTTGTGGTACTGTCGGCCGCCCCGGAGGTTCGGGCGCAAGAAAGTGGAAACGGAAGCTGTGAGGACAGAGTCTCAAAGAGCCCAACCCCGCGTGGATTATGCGGCGGAAGTGCATATCTTGAGGCCGGGAGGCCGGACGCCGATCCGTGCCCGCTCCTTGAACCTCAGCCCCACGGGCGTTTTTCTCGAAGCCGAACACCGCGCGACCAACGACTGCCCCGTGGGCACCCGCCTGCTGTGCGACATCCCTCTGCCGGGCGGCCGCCGCTACCTCAAAGGCCGCGTGGCGCGCATGCAGTCGATGCCTTCGGCGGCCACAGGCCTCGGCATTTGCTTTGAGAACCTCGAAGCCGCGGATCAAGCCATCCTGCACACTTTGGTGCAAAACGGCTCCGACCATTCACGCTTGGTGAAGGTCCGTTTCGAGGGCATGCCCGAGGCCCTGCGCAGCCGCGCGGTGGTCACCAAAGACGGCCTGCGCCTACAAACGTCGTTGCCTTTTCTGCGGTTGGATTCGGCTGTGGACGTCTCTTTCATTGCGGGCGACAGCCGCGTCGAAACGCACGGAACGCTCGAACGCGTGCACCTTGAACCTGAACCAGGCGACGGCATTCCTCGGTTGGCCGTGGACGTCGCGTTGCCGGAATCGGCCGCCCCTTTGGCGAACGAATTTCTGGCGGATTCCACGCCCCGCACAGGCGAATTCGGTCCCGAGGAAACCACCGCCCGCAGCGCTGTTCCCGAGGCGATGGCGGCGAGCGTGGGCCAACCCGAATCGCCGTACAACCCCAGCCCTTCGGCACCTACCCTCATCTTGCACAAAGGCGTGGCACCCACGATGCCGCTTGAGATGCCCACGGCGCCCGCCACCGCCGTAGCCGCTGCAAACACACCCCTGCCCCTGCACACGCCTTCGCGCACCCCGCGACGCCGGCAACAGCCCACACGCATTCGCGAGCGCCGTCCCGCGCCGACGCCTCAAACGCCCACGCCCATGCGCACGGGGGATCCCTCTGATTCACGCGAGGTGCTGCAAGCCTCCATCGAAGATCCCATCGATCTGGAGCCCACCGTCAGTGTCACGCGGCCTCGGGTGGTGCGTCGAGCCAGCAACCCCTGGTGGTGGACGTGGGGCTGGCCGGTCCTGGGAGCGATTTTGGTCGCCGCGCTGATTTACGATCGGGTCATGGTGTCGCAACGAATCGATGCGCGTCTGACAAGCCAAGTCGCCGTATTGGAAGACACGCGGAAGAATCTGGATGAGACCCGCAGTTTGGCCCGCCAAGCGAAGGGCGCGGCCGAGGCAACTCAGGCTGCGACGTTGGGGCTCAAGGGCGTCATTCACCGTGAGATCTCCGCGGCGTTCGAGAAGCAGGGGCGTCCAGGGACGCCAGCCAAGCACGGCAGCGGCACCGCAGAATCCGCGTCCGCGCCCGCAGCAGCAACCGCCATCGTGGCCGACGAACCCGTGGGGCCCTCGTTGCGCGTTTCAGGAGCCACCGCCACGGCGTCGGTGGCCATCACAGGCTCCACGGACGGGATGATTCAATATTCGCTCAAGGATCCGACGGGCGTGGTGGTGAAACTGCCAAAGGCAAAATCATTGCTGCCGGTCGGGCATTATCGCGTGCGTGAAGGGGGCTTTGGGTCGGTCTGGGTGGATCGCAAACCCGAAGGCCTCGCGATCCGGTTCATCTATGACAGTTCGCGGCCGCGACAAGAGATGCTTGAAGTGATCGAAGCGGGTCCGGATCCTGAGGCACCCGCAGGCTCGCCTGAAGCCGCAGGCAGCGTTCGGGTCCGTCTGCGGCGCGCGCCTTAAGCACACCATTCGCCAGCCGCGCACAGCGCCCGTGGCGGTGTAAAGTGCGGCGCCTCATGCGCAACGCCATCCGCATCTGTTTCTTCTTATCCGGTGCATCCGGGTTGGTGTTCGAGTTGCTGTGGACGCGCATGTTGTCGTTGGTGTTCGGCTCGACGACGCTCGCCATCTCCACTGTGCTTACAGCCTTTATGGGCGGCTTGGGCTTGGGATCGTGGCTCGCCGGCCGTTATGCCGACAAACTCAAACACCCGGTGCGCGCCTACGCGATGGCTGAAGCGGGCATCGGTGTTTGGGCTTTGGTGGTGCCTTGGTTGGTGGGGCATTACGATCCCCTGAACCGGTGGCTATGGACGTCGTTTGGCGACCATTACGGCCTTCTGTCTGTGATGCGCTTCGCGGCCTCAGCCGCTCTACTGCTCTTGCCCACCACGTTGATGGGCGCGACGTTGCCGATCTTGGCGCGGGTGGTGTTGGAGCGTGGGGCGGCGCTGCGCAAAGTGGGCAGTCAATTGGGAACGCTTTACGCGCTCAATCTATTCGGCGCCCTCACCGGATCATTTATGGCTGGCTTCGTGCTGTTGCCGCGTGTTGGTTTGGCGCACACAAATCAAATCGCCGCGTCTGTGAATGTCTTGTTGGCCGCAGCCATTTTCGCGTTGTCGCGGTGGCAACGCCACCAACCACTCACGCAGGATCTGGACGAGCTCATCGCACAAGCGGGGGTGACGCCTGCCTTAACTAAAGATAAGGCGCCCTTGCTTACATCCATCGGCGCCCGCCGCGTGGTTGTGATCGGGTTCGGCGTCTCAGGCGCAGCGGCCATGGTGATTCAAGTGTTGTGGACGCGCGCCTTGGCCGTGCTGATTGGCTCATCAATCTATTCGTTCACGCTGATCTTGCTCGCGTTCCTCGTGGGGTTGGGCGCGGGCTCCGCTGCGTTGGGCCGGCTTTCGGATCGTTTCATCAACCCCGTGCGTGCTTTGGCTTGGGTACACCTGGGCACCGTCGCGGCGTTGGGCTCGTCGTATCTGCTGATGGACAAGCTGCCCTTCGTGTTTGCGTGGCTGCTTTCATCAACAAGTTTCGGCCCCAACGCCGTGCAGATGTGCCAGTTCATTTTGGCGTGTCTGGTGATTCTGCCAGCCACGCTTTTGATGGGGGCGGTATTTCCCCTCACGATGCGCGTCGTCACCGCCAGCGTTGAAAACGTGGGCCATGACGTGGGCAACACATATGCCGTGAACACCGTGGGCGCGATTGTGGGATCGTTTCTTTCAGGGTTCGTGATTCTGCCCGCGTTCGGCCTGCAGAGAGGCCTCTACTTGGCGGCCGCTGCCTTGGCCGTGTTGGTGGCCACGTTGTTTGTGGTGGCCCCTGCCCTCGGTAAAGCACACAGAGTGCTGGGCGTTGGCTTGGCTGCTGTGGCGCTGGTTGGTGGCCCGTTGCTACCCCGCTGGAACTTGACGAGCTTCTCGCAAGGCTTTTTCCGCGTGTCGATCGCGCGCGACTACGTTGAACGAACGCACGCCAACAAAGAATGGAAACGTCCGCAGCTCGTGTTTTACGAAGACGGCGTGGCCACCACGGTGACCGTGGAACAATGGGGCAAGACGTATTCACTGAAGAACAACGGCAAAGTGGATGCGTCTTCGGATGCCGATATGCCCACGCAAGTGTCGGTGGGGCTGTTGCCCATGCTGCTCGTGCACAAACCAGATCCGCGCGTGGCGCTCATCGGGTTCGGCAGCGGCGTCACCGCGGGGAGCATCACGCAAGCGCCCTTGCGTTCACTTGAAGTTGTCGAGCTTGAGCCCGCGGTCTACCGCGCCTCAAAGTTTTTCGAACACGTGAACAAGCGACCTTTGGCCAACCCGCTGGTCACCGCGCGCGTGGGCGACGGCAGGAACTTCCTTAGCCAACGCACCGATTCGTTCGACGTGATTGTGAGCGAACCATCGAACCCTTGGATCACGGGCGTGTCGAACTTGTTCACGCGCGAATATTTTCAATCGATCAAACGCCGCCTTGCCCCTGATGGCGTGTTTTGTCAGTGGGCTCAACTTTATGAGATGGCACCGTGGAATGTGAAGTCGATCTACCGAACGCTCGCAAGCGAGTTTCCTTATCTCACCGTATTTTCAGCTGAAGATCTTTCCTCAGATACGATTCTCATCGGCAGCATGAAGCCGCTGCCACTTGATGCGGAACGCATGCGCAAACTCTTTGACATCCCTGCAGTCAAAGCCGAAGCGGCCCGCGCTGGGTGGCATTCTCCCTATGACGTATTCGCTCAAGTACTATTGGCGCCCGATGAAGTGTTGCCCTTCTCTGCGGGCGCCGAGCTGAACACCGACGACAACGCGCTGATTGAGTTCGCAGCGCCGCGCGATCTGCTTGGATACAGCACGTATGATCCTTATCTTACCCGTGTCTACGGACCTGCTTGGCCCTATGGGCACCTTGCCAACATCATCTCGGGCGTGAACAGCGATCCGGCCGGGGCCGACACCGGCGCGGCCGCGCTCGCTCGGTCGTTGTTGGCGAACGGTCGCATTCGCGAAGCGGAACATTGGACCCGCCAAGCCGAAGCCACGCCGGGATCTGGCCCCGCCGCACGTGCGCGTCTGTTGATGAACTTGGTGGCCACACGTTTAAGCTCAGATCCCGAGATCCCACTGGCGCCCCAGGGCGATCTTGAGCCACCGCACCTGCCTGCCCAGATCACCCCGCAGCAGGGCGAAGTGATCGCGCGGCAATACGCCGAAGTGGAAGCCCTTGTGAAGAAGCGGATGTTTGTCACGGCATACAAGGCGCTGGAAAAATGGCCCGCCGCCCTGTGGAAAGATCCCAGCCAGGACTTTGCCCTGTTGGCGGGCTTCCTTCACTATAAGGCCGAGTTTTACGAAGACGCTGTGGGGCTGCTCAAACCGCTGGCGCAAGACGCCGCGTTCTTACAACGCCGCCCGGAGGCACTTTATTATCTGGCGCGCGCCCGCTTCGCGCGCGCCGATCACCGCCACGCCGTTGAAGATCTCGAACGCTTCGTGACGCTGCAGTCGTCACTCGGGAGGCCCACAATTCCCTTCAATCGCCCCGTGACAGAGACGTCGCCACGAACGCAGGACGGCCCCGCGGCAGGCGCGCCAACCCAAGCCGCTCCGTGATACGCTGACGTCATGCCAGGTGCAAGCCGCTCGAAGTCTGCGAAGCCCTCAGCCACGAAGCCGGCCAAAATCAAGCATAAGGCCGTCGCCACAGGCGAGCGTCGAGCGGTCGCGCCCAAGCCGGTAAAGCGGACGGCGAAGCCTATCGCGAAGCCACAGGCCGCGAAGCCAACGCCGCAGAAGCCAAATGTGAAAGCCACGGCCGGCGCGACGCCGCGTTTGATTGTGGGCGTTGGTCTTGCCACGGTCGACATGCTCTGCGTGGCGCCGCGCATCGGCGATCGTTTGGTCGAGCTGTCCGTATTCAGCATGCAGGGGGGCGGAACGGTCGGGAACATGGTTGCCACCGCCGCAGCGCTCGGCGCTCCCGCACGTTTTTTTGGCCGCGTGGGTGATGACGATTTTGGGCGCTACATCACGCGCGGGCTTGAAGCTTATAAGGTCGACTGCTCGATGGTCACGCCGCAGCCCGGTGCCATGTCGCCGCTCTCCATCGTGCAAATCGATGAGCTTTCCCGCAGGCGCAAGATCCTCACCACGCGCGGCAGCGTGACGCCCTTAACCCCGAAGGATCTGCCGCGCAAGCTGCTCGATGGCGCGGCTTTGCTGTGCATCGACGGCTACAACCCCGCGGTGCAAGCCGTGGTCGCAGAGAAGGCCCGTGATCGGGGCGTTCCGGTGTTGCTCAACGCCAGCCACCTTGTGGGCGGCATGGGCGAATTGCTGGGCATCGCGGACATCGTGATCGGCTCCGAACGCTTCGCAAATGAGTTTGCACCGTCCGACAAGGTGGAGCAAAGCCTGTCCGAAATCGTACGGCTTGGCCCCAAGACAGCCGTCATCACATTGGGCAACGACGGCGCGATAGCCCTTGAAGGCGACAAGCTTGTCCAGCAGGGATCACTCGATGTGTTCGTGGCCGATAGCACCGGCGCGGGTGACGTGTTCTGCGGCGCCTTTGCGTATGCCACGGTTATGGGTTGGCCGTTAGAGAAGGCTCTATCGTTCGCCAACACCACGGCCGGTCTGCGCTGCCGCTCGATAGGCGCCCGTGAAGGCATTCCGAACCTCAAAGAAGTGCTTGAGGCCCTCGAGCCCGAATAGGCGCGATCACCCCCTGTAAAGGCGGCGGTTTAACCGCGCACACAGTTGCGGCCGGCCTTTTTGGCCTCGTACAGACGCTCGTCTGACTTCTTAATCAAAGCCCCCGCGTCCGAGGTTTCCGCGTCCAAGACGGCCACACCCATGGATATCGTCACCGGGATCTTCGTTCCCTCGAAGAAGAAATCGGTGATCTCCACAATCCGGCGAATCTTCTCAGCGAACTGCTGCGCGTTGTAGCCGTCGATTTCAGGCAGCACGATGGCGAACTCCTCGCCACCATAACGAGCGAACAGATCCTCACGCCGGATCTTCGCCTTGATGGTGGAGGCAAGGCTCTTGAGCACCTGGTCCCCGGCCAAGTGGCCGTAGGTGTCGTTGATTTGTTTGAAGTGGTCGATATCGAACATGACCAACGTCATCTCGCGCCGGTATCGGTTGGAACGCGCGATCTCGCGCTCCAAAGACTCCATAAAGTAGCGTTTATTGAAAATCTGCGTGAGACCGTCGACTGTAGTGAGACGGTAAATCTCTTCGTGATAGGCGCGCTCGATATTCCCACCCGACAAAAACTTGAAAATGGTGCGGCCGATCTTGATCAGGTCGCCATCGGTCAAGGTGCGCTCTTCGATCTGTTCGTCGTTGACGTAGGTACCGTTGGTCGAGCCCAAGTCGCGAATGCGAATGGTCTTGCCCTGGTTCATGATCTTAGAGTGGGCGCGCGAGACGGATTCTTGGTCTATCTGAATGTCGCACTTAGACGACCGACCCAGCACCAAGGTGGGCGACTCCAAGTTGTACTTTCGCCCCAGATCTTGCCCGTAAATGACCACCAAACACGCTTCCTTGCCGGGAGCGCGTTCGGTGATGCGGCTGATGCTGGTGACGACGGTCTTAGCCCGAACGTGATCCGTGTCGGTGCTATCGCTTCCGCGCCTTGGAGTGTTCCGAGACAAGTTTCATTGTCCAGCGTAATGCAGCACGGCCCTCTCGTAAAGGTGAAGCATTTTTGACACCATCAACCACATGTAAGACACTGTGCTCCATGGGCGTCACAATGAAGCATTTTCAAGGATTTCGGCGGGTCGCACCCGGCGCCAGCCAGGCTGGGCTTCTGCTGGTCGGGGTGGCGCTGCTGTACGCGGGAACCGCGCAAGGCGTTACGCCAAACGTTACGACAGCGTCTCACACCGGCGCCGCGCTCGAACTGGATCTCGCAAAGCTCAGCGCCAGTGAAACTGGCTTGGTCGCACCTTTGCGGTCTGGCGGAAAGGCGGTTCTCACAATCGATCCCGCCCTGCAGAAGGCGACCGACGATGTTTTCGATAAGTTCCACGTTCCCTATGGCGCCGCCGTTATGGTTTCGGTGGCGGATGGCAACGTTTTGGTGATGTCAGGAAGGTCCGCGCTGGATGCGAAGCTTGGGCCCGAAGACCTGGCGCTTAAGGCGTGGGCGCCGGCGGCCTCCGTGTTCAAAGTGGTTTCTGCGGCAGCGCTGGTGGCCGAGGGTGGCCTGACGGCGCAATCGAAGACCTGCTACCACGGCGGCCTCGCCCGCATCGACGAAGACAATCTTAAAGACGTCCCTTCGCTGGACAAAACCTGCGACACCTTGGCGTATGCCGTGGGCAAATCACAAAACGCCATCGTCGCCAAAATGGCTTCCCGGCATTTGGATGCTCTATCCATGCGGAGGACCGCGATGGCCTTTGGGTTTGGTCTGCCCATGCCGTTCGTGGCGCCCGTTGAAACCTCCGCGCTCGATGTGCCGCGCGACAAGCTCGAGTTCGCTCGCATGTCCGCCGGTTTTTTTCACACAAGTTTGTCGCCGCTTCACGGTGCCCTGTTGGCGGCCACCATTGCCAACGAGGGCCTCATGCCCCGCCCGCGCCTGATTCAAAAGGCGGTGGATCGTCACGGCAATGATTTGCCCGCGCCAGGCCGACGCGCCCGCCGTGTGATCGACCCGGCGGTGGCCAAGGAGGTGGGCGCCATGATGGAAACCACCACCCGCAATGGCACCGCCAAATCGGGATTCGTTGACGGCAGGGGCCGACCGCTGCTGCCTTTTGGTGTGGCCGGCAAGACGGGCTCGTTGAACTACCGAGGCCGGCCCGACGATCCACAGCCACCCGCCGGCCTCGCGGATGGCGAACTGCTTTACAGCTGGTTCGTCGGCTATGCTCCGGCCGACAAACCCGAGGTGGCCTTCGCCGTACTCATTGGCAACTCTGCCAAGTGGCGCATCAAGGCCACGTTCGCCGCGCAGCAGATGTTGGCCGCGTGGAGCGCCCGTCGGGCCTCACCAGCAGCGGCCGGCGAAGACCCCATGGTGGCGCAAAAATAGCCCTCGCCCGCTCTGGTTATCGCGTCTGCCACGCCTTGGCTACAAGGTGGGTCGGACTCGGATTAGGTACGTTACTGCCTTGTTCAAGGCCGTGCCCCAGGATACAATCGTTATCCCTCCGGGTTTTTCCATATGCCCATTCTTTCTCAGTGGCTCGACGAGGCGGCAAGGCACCACGGCAGTCAAAGGGCGCTGGTTTACCGGGACGCCTACCTGTCTTGGCGCGGCCTGCAACACCGGGTTGAACGCCGCTCGCAAGAGCTGCGCTCGATGGGCGTCACCCCCGGCACGCTCGTGGGCCTAATGCTGGGCAACGTCCCCGATTTCGTCGTGCTCGCATTGGCATTGGATCGATTGGGCGCGGCCGCTGTGCCGCTGGATCCCGCCACCAGCATTCGTGATCTCGACATGCTGCTTGAAGCAGCGCCGATTCGCGCGTTGGTCACCCGTCCCGCCACCAACAGCACGGCGCCCGTTGTGGCCGCGCCACAACGGCCAGGATCGCGGCCCACACCGCTGGCCTTGCGGGTCACGGACGTCACCAAGGCGGCAACGCCCAAGCACGTCGCTGAAAGCAAGAAGCGTTTGGCCGGGTCGCTGCTGACGGTGAACTTCTATAAGCACGCCCCCGTGAACCTCGAGCTCAGCCTGCCGTCCATGGTGGCGTTCGCGGCAGACGCCGGCGGCGATCCAAAGGGCGTGCTTCGCAGCGACGCCCAACTGGAAAGCATCGCTGCCTCCTTGGGAACCGCGCTCGATGCCCAACCCGGGCAAACGATCCTGATTCCCACCCCGTTTCATTACAGCGCAGGGTTCGATGTGGGCCTGCTGCTGGGGCTCGGCTGTCAGCTGACGATGGTGCTTGAAGACGAGTTCTCGGCCAAAGGTCTCGTTCGCTTGCTGAAAGACAACGGCGCGGATCTGGTCCTCGGCACGCCTGCGCAGTATTCAGCCGTTTGCCAGACGATCACCGTGGCCCTCCCCACACCGAAGGCGCGTTGCCTTTGCATCGAATCGCCCGGCCTGCGAGCCGCCTCGGCGGCTTTCAAAGCCAAGTTCAATGGCGCCCTAATCCCCATTTTTCACTCTGCCGAAACGGGGCCCGTCGCGCTGGATTTGGAGGGCGTCTCTGAGGACGAGTCGATGGCCGGTAGGCTCCTGCCCGGTGTCGAAGCCCGTGTGACCTCGCAAGATGGCACCACGCTGCCGATGGGGGTCGCGGGGCGGCTATGGCTGAAGACCAACAATGCAAGTCCGGCCGCCGTGCCGCAATTGCCGCGCGCGATTCGGTCCGTGGGGCCGGTTGGCATCCCCATTGGGCGCACCGATCGCGATGGCTGGTTCCGCACGGGTGATCTTGGCTTCGTGGATCCCGTCGACGGACGATTGCACGTGACAGGCCGCGAGGATGACCTGGTATGGGTCGAGGGACGCCGGGTGGCCCTTGGAGAGGTGGAGGGCTGCCTAGAATCCTTTGCTCTCGTCAAACAGGCGGAGGCTCGGATCGTTTACGACGAACACAAGGGGCCGATGGTCGTGGCCCGTGTGGTGCCCACCAGCGCGTGCCGCGTCGAAGACATCATTGAGCATTGCGCCCGTTATCTGGCGCCTTACAAGGTGCCTCGGCACATTGAGCTGTGTCGGCAACTTTGAGGTGGTTTGTGTTGCGAGGTTCGGTGCCGGCGCCGTTGACCAACTCGGACATTGGCACCGGCGATGACACCTGCGTGTCTTCATCAGCCCACACATCGAGAAACGAATAGACCTCTTCGCGCTCGTGCATAGCCGCGGGAGACCGGCAGTTCGGCAAACGGGGAAGACTCGGATTGGTGGCAGGCATGAAAGGATCCTTTGTGAGGATCAGCACTTCAAGTTCTGGGCCACGTGCCGCCAGCCTTGCCACCGCGACATTGAGGGCTGCCGGCCTCAACAACCAGAATAAACAGAACGCGACACGGAGTTGACAGTGTGGGGGCCGTGGCATGCGGATGTAACCGCGGGCCAAGAGTGTAACGAGCGGACTTCACATCCACTCGAGCACAGGCCGCAAATTTGCCCGCACGCGAACGGCATCGCCCTTGGCCAACTCGAGCTCTTCATAGTGCGTGTAGCGATCGGGATAGCGGATCTCGAGACGGTGAAACCCGGGCTTGACGAGCCGCCCGTCCACTGACCATTCCTCCGCTTGGCCCACATAGGCGTCGTCGATGAACACCTGCGCCGCTGCCACATCACAATCGATCCTTAAGGCCGCCGCGCCCTCGAACCGTAAGCTGGCGCAGCCGGAAAACCAGGCGACCGAGGCTGCAATCAGAGCCACCGCGAGCGAAAGGGCTGGCGCTCCGCACCGATGCGCTTGCCCGTCACTGGCCTTCAACCGCATCCTCTTCCAAAACACCGGGCGCGTTGGCGTCTACGCGAACACGCAACGTTAAGCTCACGCGGTCACCGGCCGCTGCGGTGACGACCACGCTCAGTTCATCAGCCATGGCCTGCGTGAGCGTCGTGGCAACAGCCTGAGCCGCCAGGTTGGTTTCAAGGCGAACCTCCGCCACACCCACGGCAATGCGCCGCAGCTCAAAGCGGCTGACCGCACCCACCGCGCGCAGCTTGCGTAAAAAACGTTCGAGCGCGAGTGGCTCCACGAGGTCAAGCACCACGGTCACCATCTTGCGCGCCACGGGTGACACGGATTCGGCCAGCACAGGCACAAGCGATCTCGAAGCCACCGTTGCCAAGCGATCCACGCAAGCCTTGGTAGCCGTGGCGCCCTGCTCTGCAAAGCCCCACTCGGCCGTACGCGGAACCGATGATTCAAGCCACGCATTTGGCTTCTTAAAACCGATAGTGGCCTCGCAGCGAACAGCCACCAGCCCTGCTCCCTTCACCGCCTCGGGCGGGATGACCTGCACCTTCACCGTCACGCGGGTGGCCTCGCCCCGGGGCCCCGATGGCTCGGCTGTCACAACGTTGAGGCCGCTTGAGCGTAGGGCATTGGCCACCGCGACACCGAGGTCCGGCGTACCTTCGGCAATCACGATCTGAATGGGGGCCGTTGCAGCGGCCGGGGTTGCGGAGGGGACCGCCGCGCGGCTCTTCTCGATCTGCCGCCGCAGAAACACCCGATCCACGGCTGCGGCGACCCGCACCTTCAGCTTGCCGTTCGCTTCCACTTCCTCGACCACGCGGTAGCTGCGAACATAACGGCGCGCGCTGGTGGCAAATGTGGCACGGAACTTTGTGAGTTCATCGGGAACGGCACCTTCAACAAAGCCGGCGTCGCCTAACTCAGCGGCAAACACGCGATCAACAGCGTGGAGAAACGCCTCTTCCAAAGCGCGCTTCTTGGCGCCCACAACGTTGCCATCAACGATGGCAACTTCTGCCACATCCGTGTCCTCGGCCGTGACGGTGGCGGGTTCGGCGGCGGGTGAAGCGCCGGGCGCTGCGGGGGTTTGGGCGAGCCATAACCCCACCGAAAGGCAAAGGCCGATCACTCCCATTCAATCGTTGCCGGTGGCTTGGACGAGACGTCGTACACCACGCGGTTTACGCCTCGCACCTCGTTGACAATGCGCGATGACATCTTGCCGAGCACGTCATAGGGCAACGGCACCCAATCGGCCGTCATCCCGTCTTTGGAGTGCACGGCCCTGATCGCCAACACGTCGGCGTAGGTCCGTTCATCTCCCATCACGCCCACGGTTTTCACCGGAAGCAAAACACCGAAGGATTGCCAAATCGATTCATAGAGGCCCGCAGCGCGAATCTCTTCGTCAATGATTGCGTCGGCTTCACGCAGCACTTCGCAACGCTCTTCGGTGACTTCGCCCAAAACGCGAACGGCCAAGCCCGGACCCGGAAAGGGTTGACGCCACAACACGTGGTGCGGCAGGCCCACCTCTTCACCAAGCGCCCGCACTTCATCTTTGAAGAGCTCGCGCAATGGCTCGGTCAGCTTGAGCTTCATCCGCTCAGGCAAGCCGCCCACGTTGTGATGCGACTTGATCGTGGCCGATGGGCCCTTGTGCGAGACCGACTCGATCACATCCGGGTAAAGCGTGCCCTGCACCAAGAAATCCGCGCCGCCCAACTTACGCGCTTCTTCATCGAACACAGCGATGAACTCACGGCCGATGATCTTGCGCTTTTGCTCCGGCTCGGTGACACCCGCTAGCGCCGACAAAAACCGCTCGGCGGCGTCGACCACGCGCAAATCCATGTGAAAGGCATCGCGAAACAAGGATTCCACCTGCGCCCGCTCACCTTTGCGAAGCAAGCCGTTGTCCACGAAGATGCAGGTCAACTGATCGCCGATCGCCTTGTGCACAAGGGCCGCGGCCACGGAGGAATCCACGCCACCTGACAAGCCGCAGATCGCTCGCGATGTGCCCACTTGTTTGCGCACGGTCGCGATGGCTTCATCGACAAAGTTGGCCATCGTCCACGTGGGCTCACAGCGGCAGATACGGAATAGAAAGTTCGAGATCAGCTCGCCCCCGCGCGGGGTGTGCACCACCTCGGGGTGAAACTGCACGCCCCAAAATTTAAGGTGCGGTGCTTCCACCGCGGCCGCGGGGCAACTTGGATTGGTACCAATGACGCGAAAGCCTTCGGGCAAAGCTTCGATGCGGTCGCCATGGCTCATCCACACAGACATGTGCTCGTTGGCGCCGAAGCCGGCAAACAGCTCGCTGTCGCCCTTGAGTTCAACTTGGGCGCGGCCGTATTCACGATGCTCGGCACGCGCCACCTTGCCGCCCAGCATGAAAGACGTGACTTGCACGCCGTAGCAGATCCCGAGAATGGGAAGGCCCAGCTTGAAGATCTCCGCATCAATCTTCGGAGCTGTGTCGTCGTACACCGACGAGGGACCGCCAGAAAACACGATGCCTGTGGGCGCCATCGCACGAATCTTGTCGAGCGACAGGTTGAAAGGATGAATCTCGCAGTAAACCTTCTGCTCGCGAACGCGCCGGGCAATCAACTGCGTGAACTGAGAACCGAAATCTAAGATTAGGATGCTTTGCTTTGACATAAACGGCCGGCCGCGAATCGAGGGATCAACTGACAATAAACCCAGGCACGATCACTACGGATCGATGTGATAGTTCGGGGCTTCTTTGGTGATGATGACGTCGTGCACGTGCGATTCACGCAACCCCATGGTTGTGACGCGCGTGAACTTAGCTTTAAGCCGCAATTCGTCGATGGTGGCGCACCCGCAATAGCCCATGCCGGAGCGGATGCCGCCCACCAATTGATAAACGGACTGTGACAAGCTGCCGCGGTAAGGAACGCGCCCTTCAATGCCCTCGGGCACAAGTTTGTTCGACTCGGTGGGGACTTCGCTTTGGAAGTAGCGATCTTTGCTGCCCGCCTTCATGGCCGCCAAAGAACCCATGCCACGGTAAACCTTGTAGCTGCGGCTTTGGTAAAGGATGACCTCGCCTGGCGCTTCGTCGGTTCCGGCGAACAAGCTGCCGATCATCACGACGTTGGCGCCTGCGCCCAAGGCTTTGACGAGATCGCCCGAGTACTTGATGCCGCCATCGGCGATGATCTTTACGTCGGTCTTTGCCACCGCCCGAGCGCAATCGGAAATGGCCGTGATTTGTGGAACGCCCACGCCAGCCACAACGCGCGTCGTGCAGATCGATCCGGGCCCAATGCCCACTTTCACAGCGTCAGCGCCCGCTTTGGCCAGCGCCAAAGCCCCCTCTGCGGTTGCAACGTTGCCCGCAATGATCTGCGCGTTAGGAAAGGTTTTGCGAATGTCCGCCACGGCATCCAGAACCGAGCGCGAGTGCCCATGGGCCGTGTCGACGCAGATCACGTCGCAGCCGGCACGCAGCAGGGCTTCGACGCGTTCGCTGCGATCGGGCCCAATGCCCACAGCGGCTCCCACGCGCAGGCGGCCCAAATCATCCTTCGAAGCTGAAGGATGTTGCTGCGCCTTCTCAATGTCTTTGATGGTGATGAGGCCCTTGAGGCGGCCGACGCTATCAACCACGAGCAGTTTTTCGATGCGGTTGCGGTGCAGCAGATCCTTTGAGGCATCAATGCCGGTACCCTCAGGCACCGTGATGAGCTGCTTCGTCATCAGTTCCGCCACTGGCTGCGCCAGATTGCGTTCGAAGCGGACGTCGCGGTTGGTGAGGATCCCGACCAAGCGGCCATCCGAAACCACCGGCAAGCCCGAGATGTCGTGCTTGCGCATCAACACGAGAGCGTCCGACAGAGGCTGTTGCGGCGTGATCGTTACGGGGTCGATCACCACCCCTGTTTCGGCCTTCTTCACCTTCGTGACTTCGAGCGCTTGCGCGGCGATGTCCATATTCTTGTGAAGGATCCCCAGGCCTCCTTCGCGTGCCATGCAAATGGCCGTGGCCGATTCGGTCACTGTATCCATCGCGGACGAGATGATGGGACACGACAAAGCGATCGACGCCGTAAGCTGTGTGCGGACGTCGACGTCCTTGGGCAACACATTGCTTTCGGCCGGAACCAGCAGGACGTCGTCGAACGTCAGAGCAATCGGGAGGGGGCCTTCGGGCAGCATCTCGGGACTCTATACAGGTGGGTTTTCACCTGCAAGCGTCATGAACGGTAGGCAAACGATTCGGTCTGCTTTCGATCGCTTCAGCGCCGAACGGGGGCCGCCTTGGCCGGCACGCAGCCATCGGCCAGCGCTTGCGCGCCAGTTTTGACCCGCTCCGAGAGGCCAGGTTGTTTGAGCAAGACCGCCAATGACTGTTTTGCCGCGGCGCAATTGCCAGCGGCGGCTTTCAGCTTCAACAACACATACCGGGGCAACGGCGCCTTTGGATCCAGCGCACATGCCGCCTCACACACACGCTCCGCCTCGGCATCCGGCGCTTTGGCCGCCTGCGACTGGCATCGGTCGGCAGCGATGACGGGCGATTTCGGCTCCAATTCGGCCGCCTTCGACAACGCCGCCACCGATTCGTTGTGTCGCTTGCGTTTCCACTCGATGCGGCCCAACGCGTGCCACGCGGCTGCTGAGGCTGGAGCCAACGCGGTCGCCTTGGTTAAAGAGGACTGGGCTTCATCAAACCGGTTCGCGTCGGACAAGGCCAATCCCCAATTGATCCACGCCTGCGGCTCCTTGGGTGCCAGTTGCGTTGCCGTTTTCAACGTGGCCAAGGCTTTATCCGCCTGCCCTGCCCGCCGCTGGGCCACCCCTAGGTTGAGCGCCGTCTGGCCGTCGCGCGGATCGAGCTTGAGCGCCTTTTCATAGGCAAGCAGCGCCGCATTGTTGTTGTTCTGACGTTCAAAGCAAACCCCAAGGTTGTATTGAGCGCGGGCGTTTTGTGGTTTCGCCGCCACCGCCGCCTTGAACGCCGCGGCAGCCGCATCCACGTGGCCGTCCGCCAACAGCAGGCCACCCAGATTGTTTTGTGCCTCCGCGAACTTTGGTTCCAGCGCCACGGCGCGACGGTAGGCGGCCAAAGCTTCTGCGTTCTTACCCTGCTTTTCCAGCGCGACGCCACGAAAGTAGTGAACGCTGGCGTTTTCCGGCGCGAGCTTGGCCGCATCGTCGAAAGCTTTGAGCGCTTCGCCCGTCTTGCCGGCGTTGAACAACGCCCGCCCGGCTTCAAGCCTGTTCACGAACTCGGGACTGGCAACCGCCAACAGCGTCACAAAGACAGCGATGAACATCGCCGCAGCATACCACCAGGGGTGGCTCAGGGCCGGTGCAGCGCGGCCTTCAAGGTGTCGATGAGCTGCGCGATTCGCACCGGATCGGTCAATTGCCCGCGCGTGGCGCTGTCACGAACATAGAAGATATCCGCGACGCGATCGGCTTCAACACCCACCTTAGAGCGCTGGATGTCGAGCCGCTGCGTGTAGAGAATGTCGGCGATTGTGTAGAGCACACCGGGTCGATCTTCGGTGAACACATCGATCACCGTGTGATTCGGAGTGATGTTGTTGTGAACCTTGACCTCGGTGGGCGGCACTTTGGGCCGCGGGCCTTCAAGAATGGAAGACGTGGCGGGCCGCGACGCCACCAACTCTTTCACGCTGCGGCGCCCTTCAAGGGTCGCCAGCAAATCACGCCGGATCGATTCAAGCCGCGCGTCGTCCGTCACGGCGCCATGAAACGCGCGCCGAATGCGAAACACGTCCAAAGCTTCCGCGACTTCGCCCTCGTTCACAGCCTCGCGGCTGTAAATCGCGGCGTCCAAAATATCGATGCGGTTGGCGAACAACACGCCCGTCACGGTTGCCAACAAACCCGGGACGTCGTCGGCCACCAACACCATTTCGGAATACTGCCGGCGGGGGTGGTGAACGAAATCAACGGCGCAAGCCCCCTTGCGGGCGCGCAGCAAACGCGGTTGCTGCGTGATGCGAAAAACCGAGTTTTCGATGAAGTAACGCTCGGGCAAACCCGCAAACAACGAATCCACCTCTTGCTCGGGCATGTGCTCAGATAGCTTAGATTTGGCTTTGCTTTTGCGGTCGCGCACGCGCTCTTGCATTTGCTCCGACCACACACCCGCGCCGTGGCGCATGAATGAGAACGAACGCTCAAACAACTCCCGCAGCAGTTCGTCTTTCCAACTGGTGAGGTTGCCCGGACCCACGCAATAAAGATCCACAAACGTCAACAAGAACAACTGGCGTAGCGTCTCTTCGTCGCCGGCCAACTCGGCCGTTTTCTCGATCGTTGAAGGGTCGCTTAGATCGCGGCGCTGCGACACGTGCCCAAGCGTCAAATGCTCACGCACCAACAACTCCACGAGCGCAACGTCGTCGTCTGAGAGGCCCAAACGGCGGGCGATGGCGGACGCGATAGGCACGCCACGCAAACTGTGGTTGTTGCCCACCGGCTTCGCGATGTCATGCAGTAACGTCGCCACATAAAGCGGGATGTGCCGCTCGATGAACGCCATCTCCTGTGTGGCGCGCGGGTATTCGTCGATCATTTCCCGCCGCGCCAACGTCTTCAACAAGGCCACGGCGTACAGCGAATGTCGATCGACCGTGTACACATGGTAGGTGTCGTGTTGAACACGGCCCGTAACCGGTGCCCACTCGGGCATCAAGGCCGTCAGTAAGCCAAGATCCTGCATCTGCTCAAGCCGCGAAGGGTTCTTCTTGTCGCGCGTGTCAGTCAGAATTTCAAGAAACGCCGCACCCGAATTGGGATCGGTTTGCACCGCCAAGGGCCGTTCGGCACACAACTCGGAGATGAGGTCCGTGGTACGCAAGCCCACGTCCAGCCCCAGCTCGATGCCCACGGAAAACACCCTGATCATCTCGGAGGGGCGTTCCACGAAGGCTTTGGGATCCATCACTTCGATGCGACCGTCGCGGATGACGAAGTTTGGATCGACGCGGCCCTTCATCGACCGCAACGACACAGGGATGATCGTGGGCTCGTGGTTTGGATCCAATGCCGCCCGCTGCATCAGGCGTTCGGTCTCACGCGACACCGCACGCGCGTGCAACTGGTATTGGCGCATCAAGCCCTCCACCGCAGCCGAAACGCCTGGCTTCACCGCGGGGGCGCCCGACGGGGTTTTGGGCCCTTTGAACCAGATCGGCGCCACGCGCTCTTGAATGTCGAAGCGCAGCTGGTCTTGCTTGCGGCGCGCTGCCAACTGCACAGCGATGCGCACATTCAAAAACCACTCACGGGCGCTTTGCAGCGCCTGACATTGGCGCAAGGTCAACTCGCCGAGGTCGTGCAGCTGCCGAAAGTCGGCGGTGCCAAACCGCGCATGAGCCGCCCACCGCCCAATGCACAGGTCGCGAATGCCGCCGGGCCCGCTTTTAAGGTCAGGCTCCAATAGAAAAATGGTGTCGCCGAATTTCGAATGGCGGCTGGTTTGTTCCTGGCGCAGCCGTTCCACGAGGTTTCCCTGGCCTTGCGCCCCCGCGCGCGCCACGAAGCCCGCGATGAAGTCCTTCGCCAACCCCTGGTCGCCCGTCAAAAAGCGGGCGTCCAGCATAGCCGTGGCCACAGTTAGGTCCGATTCGGCCAATTCATGCGTGTCGGCGATCGAACGGGTGGCATGCCCAGCGTCCAAGCGGGCATCCCACAGGTCGTGCAGAACCGCGCTGGCAAACGTCGCAACATTGGCGTCGGGGCTTTCGGCACACAAAAACACCAAATCCAGGTCGGAATAAGGGGCCCATTCTCCTCGCCCATAGCCTCCCGTGGCCATTACGGCGACACCAGAGGTGATGCCTGAGTGCCGCAGGTGCTGGTTTGCCACGGTGATCACCACCTCATCTAGGGCGGCGGTCAGCTCGGTCGATAAGGCCACCCCATCTTTGCCCGCGCGTTGGTTCTCCTCCGCTGCATTGCGCGCCTGTTTGACGCGTGCTGCAATCCATTCGGACGGCGACGAGGATGAACCTGTAAAGGCCATATAGGGCTAAGGGAGAGCAATCAATAATCCGTTCGGCGCCTTTTGTCGACGTCTCACCCAGGGCAGCCCCTCCACGCCCTGATCAACTTCCGCATTTTTCGCTGCGGGACCGTTTGACGACTGACGCCTTCTTAGGCACCGTATGGGGCATGGCTGAGATCGAGCTTGCACCGCTGTCCGATAGGTTCGATGAGGACGAACTCAAAACCCTTACGCGTAGCTTGACCCAAGCTGGCGCCAAATATGACGTTGAATCCGATCACCCCTCCCGCACGATCGCGGCGCGCCTCAGCGAGGACGCCATGACCGAGTTCCTGGACCGGTTGGAAGCGCACGACGTGGCGGCCGAAATTTTTGTTCCCGTGGACTTTGAAGGCAGCGTTACCGTGGGCGATTATCGAGTTGCTTCATCGCAGGCTTTGGCCGCGGCACTCGAAGAGCTGCGCGACGAACTCGACGTCGAAGAGGATGACGACGAGGACGAAGAAGAAGAGGAAGACGAGGACGAGGAGGACGAAGACCTCGCCGACGATTCCATCATTGCGGCTCAGCTAAAGCACATCTGGCGGCTCATGAACGACGCCTGTGAGGAGTCCGTGGACCGCGGCATCCCGATCCACGTCCAGATCTGATACGGCGCCAAGCGCGGCATCCGGGGCCGCCGTTTCTTCCATAGGAATGGGGATTTCGTCCATGGTCCGCAGGCTTTGCGGCGCCCAGCCAGCGGGCATGATGTGCAGGTGACTTCCCTTCTCAACGTTCCCGCAGAAAGCAACGCGAGTCTCAATAAACGCGCCGCCGCATCGATTGCCGGTGGCGTGGTGTCGTTGAACCGCAAAACCGAACCCGCTTTGGCCTTCGTAAAGGCGCAGGGCAGCCGGCTGTGGGACGCCGATGGCCGTGAATTCATCGACTACCACGCGGCCTTTGCGCCCTACATTTTGGGCCACAACCACCCGCAGGTGAATCAGGCCGTCACCGAAGCGATGAGTTCGGGCTGGTCATTGATGGGCAGCGGCACCACGCCCTGGGAAATTGCACTGGCAGAAACGCTGCGCGCCTGCGTGGCGAGCCTCGACCGCGTGCAAATCACAAACACCGGCAGCGAGGCCACGGCCCATGCGATCCGGTTGTCTCGCGCCTTCACAGGCCGCGAAGACATCGTCTTAACGTTGGGTGGCTACAATGGTTGGCACAACGACGTGGCGCGTGCCGTGGCGCCCAGCTTGGCGGCCGTTGGTCCCCGCGTCAGCCCCGGAGAGTATCCATTTCTTGCGTCGTCGGCGGGCGTACCCGAGGGCGTGGCGCGGCGGGTTCACATCGTGAACTACAACGACGCCGCCTCCATCGAATATGTAATGAAGCGGTACCCAATCGCGTGCGTGCTTACGGAGCCCGTGTTGCAAAACGTGGGCGTCATGCCGCCGTTGCCTGGCTACTTGCAAGCGGTGCGCGATCTTTGCACGCGCAATGGATCCGTGTTGATCTTCGACGAAGTCAAAACCGGATTTCGCGCCGCTTTGGGTGGGTATCAATCCGTGTGCGGGATCAAACCCGACCTTTCCGTTTTTGGTAAGGCGCTGGCCAATGGTTATCCCATGGGTGCCATCGGTGGACGCCAAGACATCATGGATCTGTTTGATCATCCCGATGCGGCCAAGCGGGTGCTGATCGCCGGGACGTACAACGCGCATCCGCTTACGGTCGCGGCCGCCTTGGCCACCCTCAACATCTTGCGTGCGAACGACGGTGCCGTTTACCGCCAGTTGGACGCCACCACGGGTGGGTTGACCGAAGGCTTACGCGGCATTTTTGCAGCCAAGGGTGTGCCCTTTACGATCAGCCGCCTGGGCTCAGCGTTCTGCGTTTACTTCATGGACCATGTGCCCGTGGATTTGCACGATCTGCAAACGCACAACGAGGCCGCCTTCGACGTCAAGTACCGGCGTGCGCTGATCGAGCGAGGCATTTACCATTTCCCTGTGGCGTGCAAACAAGGTTCGGTGAGCGCCGCCCACACCCAGGGGGACATCGCCAAAACCCTTGAAGTCACGCGCGAAGTTGTAAGCGCACTCTAAGCGGCTCAGCGTCGCGACTTGTGACAATCGGGCCCGCACGGGCCCGTTCGTTTGTGCGCAAGCAAAAAGACTGGCTAACGAGATGACGCCACCATGCGGTCTGCCAAGGCCGCCGCAGGCTTTTGTCCCGCCAGTTGACCGCCGTCGGCCAACAAACATTCTCCCGTCATAAAGCGAGAGTCATCGCTGGCCAAAAACAAGAACAACCCTGAGACGTCTTCCACGCGACCTGGGCGTCCAAGTGGAATGTAACGGTCCACAAAATCACGCACGAATTCGGGGCTATCGATCGCCTCCGACATGGGCGTTTGAATGTAACCTGGGCATACGGCGTTCACGCGAATGCCTAACGGGGCCAGCTCAAGCGCCATGGTTTTCGTCAACATGATGACGCCAGCTTTGCTGCTGTTGTAATGGGCGTATCCCACTTCGCCCGCCAAACCATTTTTGCTGGCCATATTTACCACCACGCCCCGCTTGCGGGACGCCATGTGTGTGCACACGGCCTGCGCCACAAAAAACAAACCCGTAAGGTTCACGTCGATGATCGAACGCCACTCCGTCTCTGCGATCTCAAGGAAAGGCGTTTCGGCAGCGATGCCCGCGTTGTTGATCAGCACATCGACCGCTTGCTGAGCGTCGACTTTGGCGATGGCGGCAACGACAGCCGCTTTATCGGCAACGTTGAGCTGGGTGCCGCCAACCCTCGCGTTCGGGAAAGCGTCATGAAGTTGCTTGACCGCCGCCTGCAACAGGGACTCCTCGAGTTCAAGCAAATGTACGTTGGCGCCCTCGCGCAAGAAGTGGCGGGCGGTTTCAAAACCAAGCCCTCGGCCGGCACCGGTGACCACAACATGCTTTCCTAAGAATCGCTGGCTCATGTTTTCCTTCATGCGTTTACAGACGAGGCTGACGCCGCGGCTTGGGCGGCCGCCTGCCTGTTCTCAACAACGGTGACCATCCACGTGCTGGCCAAAACCAAAGCGCCGCCAGCCACGCCCGCGAACGTGAGCTTTTCGTGCAGCACCAGCCAGGCCAACACCAACCCGAACGCGGGAATCATGTAATTCGAAAGCGCGGCTTGCGTGGCATCGAGCCGCGACAACACGCTCAAGAAGATGACCATCGACAACGCGTATTGCAGCAACGCCAGCAGCGCGAGGCCGAGCCAGGTTTGCCCCGAAAAGAGCCGCAACTGCGACAGCGCTTGTGGTTCGAGCCACAACGTCAACGGCACCAGCACCACACACACGGCGACGTAGCTTAAAAACAGAACCTGCAGCGCCGAATATGTCTGCAGCAACTTCTTGCTGTAGACGTTGTAAAAGGCGCTGCCAACGACCGCGAGGAAAATGAGCCCGTTGCCCCATAAATAGCTGCCGCCCAAATCGAAGCCGCGAAAATCACGAGCTGAACACGCCAATGTGCCAAGCATGGCCAGCGCGAATCCCACCCAGCGAGTGGTCGTCATGCGTTCGCGCAGCACCACGAAAGCCATCAATGCGGTCACCACAGGCAGCGTGAACATCAGCAAAGCGGCGTTCGAGGCCAATGAGATGCGAACGCCCCAGGTCACGAACAACTGCGCCGCCACTTGCCCTAGCACGCCCAAAGCCACGAAGCCCAACACGTCTGCCAGGCTTGGAGGCTGGGGGCGACCGCCGGTAACCCAGCGTTTGATGAGCCCAGGCAAGGCCATCGGCATCAACACCAAAGTGGCCACCAGCATGGGCGCCGCCGTCGCGAACACAGGCCCCACTTGATCTTGGACCAGCTTCACGAGCACAAATTGGCTTGCCCAAATCAGATTGCACGCAAGCAAGAGAGCCCAGTCGGTAAATTTGCGTTTGGTCACGAACATGGGCCTTGCCGGTTCAATGAGTCTTGGGGGCAGCGGTTGCGTTGACAACGCAACGGCCATGGACTATCGCGGTGCTGGTATGGATGATTTTCGCATCCTCGTCGAACGGTTGGTGGCGTGGGTCAATGTGGCCCCTTTGGCACCCGTGGTTTTTGCTGAACCCGGATTTCGGCAAGATCTGCTCACGCCGGCGCAGCCGCTGGTCGAGCTGTACCTCGTCACCGAGGGCGCGATGGAGCTGGATGTGCACGGCGAGCGATGCGCGGTCAGCGCTGGCGAACTGGCATTGGCCAATGCCCATTATGGAAACCGCGGCCGAGAAACGCAGGGGCCGTTTCGTTATGGATGTATTTCACTTTCAACCAGCGAAGCGCCTGACGCAAAGTTTTGGTCGGAGCGGCCGCGCGTCTGCAAACACAAAGCGGCCGACGTTGACAGCCTTCGTGCCGTTTTCTCCGAACTTTCGCGCTTGTTTCATGGGCCCGATCAGGCGTTTCGCGATGTGCTTGTGAAGGCGCAGCTGCTCACGCTTTTGGTGCGCGCCGCCGCGCCCGTCGATGGCGGCTCCACGCTTGAACCGCTGCCCGCGCAAGTGCGGCGGGCCATCGAGCTTATGGGCGAGCGGCGCAGCGACCCCAAACTCAATCTCGCGCGCTTGGCGCGCCACGCGCGCGTGTCTTCCAGCCATTTGGTTCGGCTTTTCCAAAATTCATTGGGAGTGAGTCCAATGCGCTATTTGACCGAAATGCGCATCAGACACGCGCAGCACCTGTTGGAACGCTCGCCGCTCACGATCAAAGAGGTCGCCTTCCTCGTTGGCTTCGCCGATCAGTTGTATTTTTCGCGCGTCTTTCGCCAGGAAACCGGACACGCCCCCACGGCCTTCCGCCAACGCTTCTTGGGCCCGTCGGCACCCGCCAAGGCGCCGCAGTAGAAAACCGAGTACAATCTCAGCAGGTCTGTGACGACGCGGTTCGGATTCGAAGGCGGCGAGCCAGGCGGTCCCCCGGCTGCCGAGAAGCCCCGTTTGGCAAAAACGGTGTTTGGGCGAGACGTGCATCTGCCGTCCTTGCCCGGCCGCACCGGGGCGGACGCCCCTGCAGGCACGCCGGCGCAAGAGCCACGCGTGCCGCAGGCGACGCGCATTGCTGGCTCGCAAAGCAGCCCACAACTCAACGATCCCCGCAAGTCCGCGGTGACGGCATCGCCTCGCAAACGCACACCAGCACCGCCGCGGCCCGTTAAGCCGCCAGCCCCGCAAACCGCCGCCAAGAGCGCTCGGCCTGGCGTGGCGCGCTTCCTGGGTCGGCGAAACACCCAGGGGGACATTGTCCCGTTGACCCAAACGGACGTGCTGCTGCCAACCACGCCTTGGCTTCGCCCGGCTGTGACCGTGGCGGTGGCCGCGTTGGGCAGCTTCCTGCTGGTGGCTTCGCTGCTGTGGCTTTTCGGCCCCAAGGCAGTCCCTACGCCTCCCCCAAAGGCACCCATGCCGGTCGTCGCCGCGCCCGCGGCCGCCCTGGTGCCCGCTTCGCCGCCCATCGCGGCACCGGTGCCCCCACGGGCTCCGCCTTCGGCTCCCGCCGCGCCGGCCGCCGTTCCGATGAAGTCTACGAAGGCCAAAGCGCTTGGCGGACCAAACACTCCAATGCGCCGGTCGCGCCCCGCCGATCCCGATGCCCCCTTGCCACCAACATTCTTTTAACGGTGTTTGCCCCCAATTCGCTGGCTAACGCTTGCCGGGGGCCCATCAACGTGTTACCGCTCGTACTTAAAGCTGCCTTTTCTGAATGACTATTGATCTCAGCCAAATCGACCCTGACGCCGTCAAGGTCGTCCAACGGCTGCGGCGCTTCGGCCACGAAGCCTACCTCGTAGGTGGCTGCGTCCGCGACCTTCTGCTTGGAAAGAAACCGAAGGACTTCGATGTTTCTACCAGCGCAACGCCGCCCGAGCTCCGCCGCACCTTTCGCAATTGTCGAATCATTGGTCGACGGTTTCGTCTTGCCCATATTTTCTTCGGCCCGAAGATCTTTGAGACGTCCACCTTTCGGGCGCCGCCGCGCGAAGGCGAAGACGACGACAAAATTGCTGCCGAGGGCGTAAGCGAGGATCTGCTGATCCGACGCGACAACGTCTTTGGCACGGCCGAGCAGGACGCCCAGCGCCGCGACTTCACCATCAACGGCTTGTTTTTGGATCCCGAGTCTGGCCAGGTCACTGACTACGTCAATGGCATGGCCGATATTGAGGCGCGCCTCGTGCGCACCATCGGCGATCCTGACATTCGGTTCCGCGAGGACCCCATCCGCATTTTGCGGGCGGTAAAGTTTGCGGCACGCTGCGAGCTTTCCATTGAACCGGAAACGCTGCGCCGAATGGTGGAGCATGCGCAGGAAATCAGCAAGTGTGCCCAGGCACGCGTTTCTGAAGAATTCTTCCGTCTTTTGCGCGCCGGCGCCGCCCATCGTTCAACGGAACTGCTGGTTGAGCTGAACCTCCTGCCGGTGCTTATGCCGGCGTTGGATGAATGGCGTCGGGGCAAAAGCGTTCCCACAAAACCAGGCTCGCGGGCAGCTGCAACCTTGGCTGAGGACGAGCCAGATGATTACGACAGCGTCGGCGACGACGCGGGCGCCAGCGAAGGCGACGCAAAGGTGGACAGCGCTGGGCCGGCTACGGAAGCGGGCCCCGTTGATCCGCAGCGCCTTTGGACCTACTTGGCGGCGCTCGACAAGACCACGGCCACCTCGGAAGGCTCGCCCTCAAATGCGGTGGTCATTGCTTCCCTGTTGATGCCTTGGCTTTACCAAGCCCTGGCACCCGGAAGCGGTATGCGCGACGTGGGGCACATGGTCTCGCACGGTTTGCGCCCGTTCATTGAGCAGCTGCGCATATCGCGTCGAGACGCCGAGAACACGCGTCAGCTGCTGCTCATGATGCGGCACTTCATCCCTAGCAAGCAGCCGCAGCGGCGCAGGCCGCCCCGCATCAGCAACCGCGATCTGGCCACGGACCTGACCTGGCTCGTGAAGGTTGTGGCCACGGCCGAGGCGCTGGAGATGGAGGCTTTGCCGGTCATTGAGGCGCCGGTCGCCGCCGTCCCCGTGGTGGCTTCCTCACCCGACACGCCGCTGCCTCGTCTGGCGCCGCGGGCCCGTGGGGCGGGCGATTTGCCCCCTATCCCCACCTTGCCACCCGAGCTTGTCGGAGCGATCGTGCGCCCCGCTTACCTCGGCAATGGCACCTTCGGCCGCGCCATTTCCAGCAGCTCGCGCTACGCCGATTGACAGGCGTGGCGCAAACGCGCTTTGTCAGGCCGCGCGCCTGTGGATAAATCTGCCAATGACCTGTGGATAATCCTCAATGACACCCGGTTCATTGTGGATAAATGTGGGTCAAGGGGAGTAGCGCGTGGGATCGGGGATCCCAGCTTCAGCAAAACCTTTGCGGCGAAGCTGACAGGAGTCGCAGCGGCCGCAGGCGTTGCCATCGGCGCTCGGGTCATAACACGAGTGCGTGAGGCTGTAATCCACGCCCAAAGAAGCTCCAATCGCGATAATTTCGGCCTTTTTCAGCTGGATCAGAGGCGCCGTTATCTTCACCGGATTGCCTTGCACGCCGGCTTTGGTGCCCAACCGCGCGACTTCGGCCATCGCACTTACCCACTCGGGACGGCAGTCTGGATACCCCGAGTAATCGAGTGCGTTCACCCCAATAATGATCTCGGAAGCCCCCAAAACCTCGGCTACGGCAATGGCATACGCCACGAAGATCGTATTGCGGGCGGGAACGTACGTGACCGGAATGTCGTGCGACATCTCGGATTCGGAGCGGTCCTTAGGCACATCAATAGCGTCAGTCAAAGCTGAGCCGCCCACATCAGATAGGTTGATGTCGATGATGCGAAAGCTGGCGGCGTTCAACGCGGCAGCGACCTTGCGTGCGGCTTGCAGCTCGAAGGCGTGGCGTTGGCCATAACGGAACGCCAACGCATGGCAAACCTTTCCCTCCGAACGCGCTTGGGCAAGCGTGGTCGTTGAGTCGAGTCCACCTGACAATAAGACTATCGCCGATCCCATGATGGAACTTTAGCGTACCTGATGCAGGGAACTCTTGCTGCCGGGCCGTGTTCGTGTTCTAGGGTAATCGCGATGAAACGTTTTGGCGCTGATGCCGAAGACGCGGGCGCGGTGGAGCACTACCAGGATCCAGCGCTTTATGATCGCACCTATAGGCATCGACGCACGGACGCTGCCTTTTATCGGATGCTGGCAGACGAGCGACTGGGCTTTGGCGCGCCGTCGCCCGTCTTGGAATTGGCATGTGGCTCTGGCCGACTGACGGTGCCGCTGCTGCGGGCGGGGCACGCTGTGGTGGGGCTCGATCGCTCCGCGGCGATGCTCGCCAAAGCGCAGAAACGCGTACGTCAGTTGCCGCGCGTGAGACGTGAAAACGCCTTGTTTTTCAGGGCTGATATGCGCGCTTTCGCGGTAGCAACGCCTGTCGCCTTTGTGCTGGCGGGCTTTCACTCTTTGCAACACTTGGTGAACGACGCCGACCTCTTGGCGTGTTTCACACACGTGCGCCAGAGCTTGCGACCCGACGGCTGGTTCGCTTTCGATATCTTGCCGCCCCATCCCGCCTGGTTGGGCACGAGCGGCGAAGTGCGATTCAACAAGCGGCTGGTGCGGCACCCTGTGACCCAGCGGCGTTACCGCTATGGCGAGTCACACCTTTTTGACGAAGCTCGCAAGGCCTTGCATGTGCAACTCGTCTACCAACCGGTGGATGAACGCGAACAAGATTCGGGCCCCCCGGAGGTCGTGAAGCTTTGCCACCGACAATTTTGGCCTGGCGACCTAGAAAGCTTGCTCGACCAAGCCGGCTTCAAGGTCATTGCCCGCTACAGCGACTTCGATCCAGGCGCGACGGAAACCGCGGAAAGTTTGTCTTCACAAACCTTCGAACACGTATACGTGGCGAAGCCGAACGTGAAGCGGTGACCGCCACGCATGCAGCAAACACACTGACTTCGCGGGTGTGAATGCGACTGGATGAACTGGTGAGCGACGCGCGTGCTTCATTCATTCGCACGAGATCAGAAAGTGCATGCACACGCGGATTCACACACCCGATCCACGCTGATGAAATGGCCTTCAAATGCACTTCGCAGGGGTTCATTGTCGAATTTCGATCCGAAAATGCAGAAAAATGCACTTTTTTGGCAGAAATCAAATTTAAAATTGTTGACACGAGCGTTCAAAGGACTACGATTCAAAAGCAGAGTTACAGTTCTTCAGATGTTGCCAACACAGGTGTGAATCGTTGACGTCTGAAGTTCCCAAGCCCCGACAAAAGCAGAACGACTTGATCGCAAAGCGGCTCGTTGCCGGATCCCTCGCCAGAGTGATCCGCGCCCTGGATCGGAACGAAAGGTTCGCCGAAAGGTCAGAACCTCACGGATCGGGCGTCTCCCTGTCGGTTCATTAGAAGCACTTTTCTCGTCTTTTTTTACGAGTCATTGGTACAAAACGAAAGAAGGTCCACTGTGGCACGAAAGAGCGCAAAATCGCCCGCAAAGAAGGCAGCCAAAAAGGCCGCTAAAGCCCCTAAGAAGGCAAAAAAGGCCAAGAAGGCTAAGAAAGCCAAGAAGGCTAAGAAGGCCAAGAAGGCTAAGTGAGCCAACTTGTCTTTCCGGGTTCTTCCGGAAAGAACGCGGGCGCCGAGATAACTCGGTAGCCAGCGTCACGAGCCCGGTCATCGAGTCAGGACACGTTTCCTGTTTCGGGGCCGGGCTCGTGGTGCGTTCGAAGGCCGCCGTTGATTGGCCGCCGCGGAAAACGTCAAAAGCGGCCCGATTTCATTGATGCCCAATCGCCCGCAATGAGCCGCCGCCATTGTCCGGTGCAAAGAAAGAGGCCAGCTGCGACGCTGGCCTTTTGATTTTGCGGGCGCTGCGTTCCTCAACGCACCGTCGCCGCAGCTCCTTCGGCCTAACCGCGGTTGCGCGGTTTAGGTCGGCGTGCCCTTCCGGCGCTCCCCCGGCGGGGTGCTCCCACGGGCCTCCGGGGCGGTGCAGAGGCGTGATCCTCGGCCACACCCTCCCCTGCCTTCGTTGACGGGCCCTGGGGGCCCCCCGGTGCGCCCTGGGCGGTGCCAACGGGTCCGCGCGCGGTGGCTGGCAGCAATGCGGGCGGCTTGGGAACACCGTCGCGGAACCACCAAAGCACGAGGCCGAAGGCAATAAGCGTGGCTAGCGAGATCCACGTGTATTGCTCATCAATCCAGGTCGGCATGTATTTGATGGGGCTCAATGAGATGAACTCGGAGGCGGCCGTCAGGGCCAACAGGACGATGCCCACATCCTCGCTCTTCTCATGCAGGTAGGCGATGCCGATGATAAAGGCGTAGTAGTAACAGGTTAATTCCGCCGCAATGGGGATGAAGGTGATGCCGAAGGCCGCGGCCATCCACGGTTCCGCTTTGCGCGTGGCAAGGGCAATAAGCACCAAGAACCCCAAGGCGATGGCCACGTACACCGGCATGGCGTTGTGATAGCCGTCGATGCGCGCCTTCTTCCAACCCGCCCAGGGATCGGTTTTCGTGTTGTCGCGCATGAGGCGCCCCACCTCGTTTGGCCGGTACGCCACCACCGTTCGCAGCCCCATGTAGTTGGTGAGCGGCGTCTCCTTGTGCTTCACCGAGTTCTGGACGAACTCCTTGTAGCTGGCGACGCCATTGCTTGTAGCGAAGCTGGCCGGCACCAAAACGGCCACAGCCAAGATGCCACCCAGGAAGAACCGCATATAGAACTTCGACAAATCATCGAGCGGCAGCAGCTTCCTGTTTTTGTAGACGTGCATGCCAAATCCCAAAACCGGCCCCACCACCAAGAAGCCGGGGAACACCCGCAAAAGCGCCGCATAGCCCAATGATAGGCCCGCGGCAAAGGGCATCTTCTTTTTCAAGAAGCACACGGTGGCGGCGGTGAAGAACAGCCAATCCCATCGGAGGAACGCGCCGCCCGTCCAATAAAAACGGCTGGGGAAGTTGGTGGCGAACACGGCCATCGCCACCGCCGTGACCCGCCAACCGAACGCCCAGAGGCTGAGCAGGATCATGCCCAGGTAGTAGAGCGGATCGATGAGGTTCAACAAAAAGATCTGGGTGTGGCTGGCCGGGGCCGTGTTCGCCAACAGCGAGCCCGCCAAGTTCCACACGGGCGTGGCGTTGTAGCCATGATCAGTGCTGGTGTCGTCCCACCGCTTAGGTGATTCGCGTCCGCGGAAATAGGCGATGTCCACCTTGAAGGACTGCCAACGTGGCGCCGTGAAGTGATCTTTGCACTGTTCGGGGTGTGCGAGGATCTCTTTCGTGGTTTCAAGCGCGTTCGTGCGTAAGTTGGTGATCTTGCGCAACTCGACCCGTCGCCGCCATTTGGGATCTTCGGCGTCGGCCACAGCGATGCATTCGTAGAGTCGGCTATAGCCAAGCTCCTTGAAGTACTTCGAGCCGACGTAATAGTGGAACGTATCCCACCCGTGGATGAAATTGCCGAAGTGAAACGAGAAGAAGTTCACATAGGTCGCCGACGAGACAAGCAGGGTGGCGATCAAAAGCCGATCGCGCAGTTTCTTCATGTGATTGGGGCGACCCTCTTGCCGCAAAATGCGCCCCCACCACAAAAGCGAAAGCACCAAGCACGCGAGCACCATCTCCCACTGCCGGCTCGTGGTGTCGTTCCAAGCCGGCTCATTCGTCTTCTGAGAATTGGCTTTCACCTCTTTGAGCGCGGGTGGAAACACCTCGGGCAATTTGCAGAAGGCCTGCAGCTCGCTGATGGAGAACGAGCCATCACCGGTGGGTTCGGCAATGCGGATGAAGCGCGTGCGAACGCCACCCAGGTTTAATGAACGGCTGCGCAACCCATGCACCCCATCGGCGATCTCGAGCTGTCCCAGCACCTTCCACTCACGTCCATCCAAGGATCCAGAAATGGGATAGACGTCATTGGCGTCGGCCTGAATGTGCACGGCCGCCAAAGGCATTTCGCCGCCCAAGTCGTACGTCACCGATGCCACGGCTGAATCCAGCAGCACGGCCTGTTGGGCGTTCCAAATCGCGCCCTCCTGGGTGACCTCGCCATTGGTGATCAAGGCGAGATCGTTCTGTGTGTCTTGCCACTGCACGGGCCGCTTGCCGGCCAATAGGTTTCCTGAAGGACAATCCTGGGCCCAGACGGACGCAGAAACACCAAGCCAAACAACGAGGGTGATGAAGAGGCGCATAGAGGGCGGCAGTATAGCCTCAACGACAGGCGCGCCACGCTACCTTCCTTGCCCCCTCCGCAGACGGCCCGCACGGCAATCGCATTGCCAATGAACCGGTTCATTGGCGCAATTTTTCAGTTCATTGTGGAACCTCTAGGGCCGGCATCGTGGGCGGGTCGCTGGGCCCAGAAATAGCGTGCAAGCCGTTGATTTTAATAGGTAAAAAAACCAAGCCGCGAGGTTTGGCAAGCGACTGCTAAACTGCGCCGCCATTATGACTTCCAGCGTCGCGCTGGCCCTGACCGTACTGCTATTGCTTGCCAACGCGTTCTTCGTCGCTTCGGAGTTCGCGATCGTAAAGATCCGCCCCACCCGCATTCAGGAGCTGGTGAAGCAGGGCCACCGCCGCGCCCGATTGCTAGCGGGAATCACGGGCCGGCTCGACGCTTACCTGTCCGCCAATCAATTGGGCATCACACTGTGCTCATTGGGCATCGGCTGGCTGGGCGAGCCGGCGCTTTCGCACCTGATCGTGCCCGGGCTGTCCCGCCTCGGCGAATGGGCCGAGAGTGCCAGCCACGCCATTGCCCTGGGCGTGGCTTTCACAATCATCACTTTTTTGCACACAGTCATTGGCGAGCTGGCGCCGAAGTCGCTGGCGATCCAGCGAACCGAGCCTATCGCCCTGTGGACGGCGCCGTTTCTTCAGGCGTTCTATTGGACCGCCTTTCCGTTAATTTGGGCCTTGAATACAGCCGCAAACTTGTTTTTGAAGCTGCTGGGTCTGCACTCCACCACCGAAGCCGAGTTCCTGCACAGCCCCCAAGAAATGCGAATGGTTTTGCAACACGCCAGCATGGAGCCGGGCGCGCGACGTTTGATCGATCGCGTGTTCGATTACACGCACCGGGTGGCCCGGCACGTGATGACCTTGCGTCGCGACGCCGTGGTTCTGGAGGCCGGGCGCAGTTTTGACGAGAACCTCGCGGTGGCTTTGGCCCATCAATACACCCGCTATCCACTGGTGGTGCCTGATGGCGATCGCGTGGTCGGTTATGTGCACCTGAAAGATATTTTCGCCGCGCTCGCGAGCGGGCGGCGACCACAGTACATGCGCGAACTCGCGCGGGAGCCGATCTTCGTATCTGAGGAAACGCAGCTTGAATGGTTGCGCCGCGAGTTTCAGCGCCGGCGCGTGCACATCGCCGTGGTGCTCGGTCCCAAACACACATTCAGCGGCATCGTGACGCTCGAGGATCTGCTTGAAGAGTTTGTGGGCGAGATCCGCGACGAACAGGATTATGAAGAAATCCCCCCCATGGTGATCCGCCCTGACGGCACCTTCGAGGTGGACGGCCGCGTGACATTAGATGTGGCCGCGCGCGACCTGGGTCTGGCGCTCACGCCACCCACGCCCGACATTGAAACCGTCGGCGCGTTCGTTGAATCGATTCTCACAGACCGGCCGGTGCCGGGCGACGCCATTGAACTCGAGGGCTTTCGCCTCACGATTCTGGCCATCCGCGACGGCCGTATTCGGCGCCTCGAAGGCGAAAAACTGCCGGCGCCGCCTGAAGAAATCACGCCGGGCGTGTGAAAACCGCTGCAAGTAAAGACTCGCGGCTGCCACAAAACGAACAGGTGTGCCCAGGGACGGAATCGAACCGCCCACACGGGGATTTTCAGTCCCCTGCTCTACCAACTGAGCTACCTGGGCTTACGGCGTGGGTGCCGTAGGGGCAACGTTCGTACCTCGGTAGCGGCGGGCCGTCAAGCAGTCCTGCAGGCATCTCGTAAAAAGACCGCAAACTCTGAGGCTGCACATGGGTCCGCCCACGACCGGCGGGCTTGGTGTCAGCTTTGTAAAGGGTGTGCAACGCGGAAATAGAAACCCCACAGGCCCAGTTTCATCCTATCAATTCATGCGGCAAGGCCGGCCTTGATGGTATGGCGGGGTTCGGTTACCGTACCGCCGACATTCAACTAGGCCGCACATACAGACTCTCGTGGTTAGGAGACCGATAAAATGGTGAAGACAGGGACAGCGTTCGTCCTAACGGCAATCGCCCTCGTGGGTGGTTTTGCCTTGGGGCGCATATCATCCGGCGGCAAGCTGGGGGGCGCAGGGGGCGACGAAGCCGTCGTCGCTTCTGCAGAGGACAAAGAGATCGTTGGCAGCGTCGAGCGCATCAAGGTGCCAGCCGACGGTCCGTCCAAGGGAGCGGAAGACGCCCTCGTCACCATTGTGGAGTTTTCGGACTTTCAATGCCCGTTCTGCTCGCGCGTGGGACCCACGATTGAGCAGATCATGAAGGAGTACAAGGGCAAGGTCCGCGTTGTGTTCAAGCACAACCCGCTGCCTTTCCACGGCGACGCGCAATTGGCAGCTGAGGCCTCGTTGGCCGCCCACGAGCAAGGCAAATTCTGGGAGATGCACGACAAGTTGTTCGGCAACCAGCAAGCCATCAAGCGCGACAACCTCGACACCTACGCCAAAGACATTGGCCTCGATGTTGGCAAGTTCAAGCAAGCCTTGGATTCCGGCAAGTTCAAGAAGGCCGTGGAAGATGACCTGGCCGCCGGCCGCGCCATTGGTGTGCAGGGCACGCCAAACTTCTTCGTGAACGGTCGCAAAATCGAAGGCGCCGTGCCGTTCGAGAGCTTCAAAACCGTCATTGATGACGAGGTGGCTCGCGCAGAAAAGTTGGTGGCCAAAGGTACCCCGAAGAAGCAGGTGTACGCCAAGTTGATGGCTTCGGTCAGCGCTGCACCTGCGGCCCCCGCGGCCGCTCCTGCCGCGCCCGCCGTGAAGCCCCCTGTTTCTGACGAAGTGTTTAAGGTTGAGATCGATGGCTCGCCGGTTGAAGGCGCCAAAGAGCCGAAGGTGACCATCGTCTCCTTCTCCGATTTCCAATGCCCCTTCTGCAGCCGCGTGTTGGCCACGCTTAAGCAGATCGAAGACAACTACAAGAACGACGTCGCGTTCTCGTTCAAACACCTGCCGCTCGACTTTCACCAAAACGCGACCCCAGCTGCCCAGGCCGCGGAAGCCGCGCGCTTGCAAGGCAAGTTTTGGGAGATGCACGACAAGCTGTTTGCAAACCAGCAGGCGTTGTCGGTTGATGATTTCGACAAGTATGCGAAGGAACTGGGCCTCAACATGGTCAAGTTCAAGAAGGACTACGACAGCAAAGAGGTCAAAGACCGGATCGAACGCGACAAGGCGGCGGCCGCCAAGTTTGGCGCTCGGGGAACGCCTTCGTTCTTCATCAACGGTCGCGTGTTCCGCGGCGCGCAGCCTTACGACGCCTTCAAGACGGTGATCGACGAAGAGATCAAAAAGGCAGACGCCAAGATCGCTTCGGGTGTGTCGCGCAAGAACCTGTACGCTGAAATCATCAAGAACGGCAAGAGCGAGGCTTCGGCTGAGGCCCCCGCGGCCGCACCGGGCGCACCGCCAGCTGGCGCACGTTTGCAGGTGCCCGTGGGCAACGCGCCCACCAAAGGCCCTGCCGATGCGTTGGTCACCATCGTGATCTTCTCTGACTATCAATGCCCATTCTGCAGCCGCGTAGAGCCCACGCTCAAGCAGGTTGAAGATGAGTACAAAGGCAAGGTTCGCTTCGCTTGGAAAGACCTGCCGCTGCCCTTCCACCAGAACGCCAAGCCTGCCGCTTTGGCCGCCCACGCTGCGGGCGAGCAAGGCAAGTTCTGGCAAATGCACGACAAGCTGTTTGCAAATCAACAGGCTTTGTCGCCGGAAGACTTTGACAAATACGCCCAAGAGCTGGGCTTGAACGTGTCGAAGTTCAAGGCCGCTCAACAATCGGAGAAGGTGAAGCAGATCGTGGAAGAGGGCGCGGCTTTGGCGGCAAAGATTGGCGCCAATGGCACGCCTGCTTTCTTCATCAACGGCATTTTGCTGTCGGGCGCCCAACCTTACACGGCGTTTAAGAGCCGCATCGACGAGGAGTTGAAGAAGGCCGAAGAGCTGGTCAAGAAGGGCACGCCCAAGAGCAAAGTCTACGAGGCGATCATGAAGGAAGCGGCTTCGGCTCCGGCCCCCGCGCCTGCCGCAGCGAACAACGAAGCGGCTGGCCCTGAGAACGATCAAACCGTGACGAAGATCGATCCAGGTAACTCGCCTTCGCGTGGCCCGAAGAACGCGCCGATCACCATGGTGGTGTTCAGCGAGTTCCAATGCCCGTTCTGCAGCCGCGTAAACCCCACGATTCACGCAATCGAGGAGCAATACAAAGGCAAAGTTCGCGTTGTGTTCAAGAACTTCCCCTTGGACTTCCACCAAAACGCAAAGCCCGCCGCACAAGCCGCTTTGGCCGCGAACGAGCAGGGCAAGTTCTGGGAGATGCACGATAAGCTGTTTGCAAACCAGCAGACCCTGGACCGCGCCAGCCTGGACAAGTTCGCGCAGGAAATCGGCTTGAACATGGACAAGTTTAAGCAAGCGATGGACGCGAACAAATACACCGCCTTGATCGAGGAAGACATGAAGTTGGGTCAATCTGTGGGTGTCAATGGCACCCCAGCCACCTTCATCAACGGCCGCAAGATCGGTGGCGCCTATCCGCTTGAAACGTTCAAGAAGATCGTCGACCAAGAGTTGGCCAAGAAGAAGGGCTAACGTTGCAGGCTAACGGCTAGCGCCGTTGCAGGGCAAGGGGTCGCAAACGCGGCCCCTTTTTCTTTTGGCTGTGTCAGACTGCTTGGGCATTCGCATGACCACCTCGTCGAAGACCAAGCCCGCTGATCCCAAAGCCACGTCCGCCGGTCCGCTTGCCGGCAAGCGGCTCGTTGCCGCGGCGGCGGTGGCTGTTTTGATGGGGTGGATCACCGTGCGGTTCTTCCTATCGGCGCACGACACCATCGCATTTACCCGCGAGAACGCGTGTCGCGCGCTGTCGCCTGCGCCCCTTCCAGCCGCGTTGGCCAATGGGGCTTTGCCCGATTTCAAACTACCCGACGCCAACGGCAAATTGTGGTCGCTGGCAGATCTCAAGGGCCGGCCGGTGTTGCTGAATTTCTGGGCCACATGGTGCGCGCCATGTGTGGAAGAAATGCCCTCACTGGAAGCGTTGGCGTCACAGCTTGGCAAAGACGCTGTGGTGTTGGCCGTGAGTGTGGATGATGAGTGGGCCACCGTGCGGCGCTTTTTTCCCAAAGGCACGCCACTGTCGGTGGTTTGGGATGAGAGCAAAGAAGTGCCCAAGAAGTTCGGCACTGAGAAGTATCCGGAAACCTTCCTCATCGATGCCCAGGGCAAGCTTAAGCATTACTTCATCAATAAACGGAAGTGGGATTCGGGAGAGGCCCTCGACTGCCTGCTTGGCGCGCGTTAACTCTGGTTTGGCTCGCGGCGTTCAGCCAGGCGGCCGCGGCAGGTGAGGCAGATGAGGCGTGGGAGACGCTTGTCACCCCCCACTTCCGGATCCATCACCAGCGCCGCCTCAATGCATTGGCCACACGCGCGGCGCGGGCAGCCGAATCGGCGCTGCCACAGCTCGTTTCGAGCTTACGCTGGCAGCCAAGTGGTCGCATGGATCTCACGATCGCCGATACCACGGACGACGCCAACGGGTACGCCACCGTCACGCCTCGCAATGCGGTTGTGGCCTTCGCCGCACCGCCGCCCGCGTTTTCATCGCTGCAGAACTTCGACGATTGGCTCGGGCTTTTGGTGGCACATGAGGTCACCCACGTGGTGCACCTAGATATTGTTTATGGCCTTCCGCGTGCGTTCAACGTGCTGCAAGGCAAACGCATGGCGCCCAACGCAAGCCTGCCAGCTTGGTTCAATGAGGGGCTCGCGGTGGCACACGAATCTGCCGTCACGGGCGCGGGCCGCGTTCACAGCAGCCTGTTCGCCATGATGCTGCGGACCGCTGCGGCCGAGGGGGCGCTGCTGCGTTTGGACCAGTTATCCCACGATCCACTTGTGTTTCCCTTCGCAAGCGCTCGTTACATCTATGGCGCGGGCTTCGTGCAATACCTCGCAGACCGTTTTGGCATGGCGAAGGTGGCACGCCTCGCTCACCGGTTCGGCGAATTCGTGTTGCCATTGGGCTTCGATCGGTTGGCTCAAGAATCATTCGGCGAGCCGTTGGAAGATCTGTTTGCGCAATGGCAAAGCGATCTGCAATCGCAGGTGAAGCTGCAACGGCAAAAGCTGGGCAATCACAGGATTGAGGGCCACAGGCTGACGTTCACGGGCGAAGGATCCACTGCGAACCTCGTATCGCGTTTTTTTCCAAGCTCGTCCGAGCGGGTGTTGTTTCAACGCAACGCCAGCACCAGCCAACAAGCCTTCGTGGAAATGAACCTTCGGACGCTTTCACAGCACGAGTTGGCGCGCATGCGTGGTGCAGGCATGGCCACCGTCACGGACAGCCATGACAACCCGCGGTTGATCTACGAGCAGCAGACGTTCCGGCCGCTGCGACATCGGGTGCTGGGGGATGCCTTTGCCGATGGGCACGATCTGTTTGCGCTGTCCCTGCGCACGGGCGAAACACAGCGGCTGACACACAACGCGCGGCTAAGCGAACCTGACGTGTCTCCCGATGGTGAACGCATCATCGCCGTGCAAATCGCCGACGGACGACGGCAACTGGTGATGGTGCCGATCAAAGGCGGCGCCCCCGAAGTGGTCTGGAGCAGCGTTCAGGGCCTCGCTTACAGCCCCACATGGTCACCCGCCGGCGACGTTGTGGCGTTCGTGACGGCGGCCCCCGGGCGCCGCCGCTGTATCCACGTGATGGACCTCAATACCAGACAAGCGGGTTGCGTGCATGATGAGGCGGCCTTGCTGAGTGGCCTGCGCTTCTCCCCAGACGGGCGCCATCTCGTGTTCAGCTCAGACCGCGACGGTACCTACAACATCTATGCACTCGACTTGAGAACGGCGCGCCTGTGGCAAGTGACCGATGTTTTTGCCGGCGCCTTCGCACCTGTGGTCTCACCCGATGGCCACACTGTGATCTATACGGGTTTTACAGCCAGCGGCTTCGACCTGTTTCAAATGCCCTTCGATCACACCGCGTGGCGTGTGGCTTCTCCAGTCGTGTTGTCACAGCCCCTGCAAACGTCATCGCAAGAAACATCGGTGAACCTTGTGATGCACAATGAGCCCTATCAAGGCTGGCCACATCTATACCCGCGAACATGGACCGTGAGCGCCCGATCGGATGCCTTAGGGTTGGGGCCAAGCGTTGGCATAGAAACCACCGCGTCCGATCCGTTGTTTCTGCATGAGCTTGGTGCACGTGTAGACACAGCCGCCGCGCCCGCTGACACCTCCATCCGTCTTGGCTACACGTGGCTGGGTTGGTTTCCCACCATCGCCTTGTCAGGCACCCGTTGGGTGCAAGGCCACACGGTGCAAGGCAATCCCGTGGTTGGCATCCCCGGGCACGATTATAAAGTCTATGGCACGAGCGCGTCTTTGAGCAGCACGTTGCCGCTTCACCGAGCGCCCGCCTCGCGAGCCCATGTAACCGCTGGCATGGCCTGGCGCGACGCCGCGACGGATGGGGCAGCGCCACCCTCGGTGGTCGATACCAACGCGTCCCTGGCGGCTTACATCACGGCGTCTTTCGACAACGCACTTTCATACACGCGCTCCATCGCCCCGCAGAGCGGGCGAAAACTGGCGCTGGCGTTACAACACGAGCAGCACGCGGGCCCACTTCAACGCGGCGTCAACACCACCAGCGCCACGTGGACGGAGTACGGCACGTGGCCGTGGGCGCGCTTGCATACGTGGGCTGTCGCGGCTTCTGGAGGATTGAGCCAAGGGGACGGCGCCGGCGCGTTCGCCTTAGGTGGTTATGAATCACAAACGCTGCTGCGATCGCTTTACCAAAACAACCCTCAATGCTGTGAGTTTCTCCGGGGCTACGGCGCGGGCAGTTTGGTGGGCCAGGCTTACGTGCGCGGGTCAGCGGAATACCGGGCGCCGCTGGTGTGGATCGAGCGCGGCCTGGGCGTGTTTCCGATTTACCTTCGCCGCCTCCATGGCGCTGCATTCATGGATCTGGGCAACGCCAGCGCAGCGAAACAGCTGTTTGAGGACCTAAAACTCGGCACCGGTCTTGAGTTGCGTCTCGACTTGAAGTTTGGCTTTCACACCGAAAGCACAGTCATGGCGGGGTGGGCGCGCGGATTGTCTGCGGGAGGCCAAAGCCACGTGTACGTGGTGATGGCGTTCCCCTTCTAGGTGGCGGGCGACTCGTCGATCGAAAGCAAACGCCCGAACAGCGCGTGTAAGCCGTAAATGAGCGGGGTAAGCGCCACAGCCGCCACCAGTTTCACAACATAGGAGTCACGGGCCACTCCCAAGATAAAGCCGGCTGATTTTGTGCCACCCAAAAAGATAAACGTGACGATAAGCGTGTCACTGGCTTGGCTGATCAAAGTTGAGCCCGTAGCGCGCGCCCACAAAAACCGATGCTTGGTAAATTTTCGGAAAGCCTGAAACACGGCGATGTCCAGCATCTGCCCCACCACGTAAGCCACCATCGAAGCGATGTAGATGCGTGAGGACGCGCCGAAGGTGGACCGAAAGGCCGCATCGGACAACGGCGATTCGGGACTCACTGGCAACGCCAATGCGATGTTAATGACCAAGAACGCAAACGCCGCCGCTCCCAAACCCACGAACGTGAGCCGGCGTGTGGCTTTGGGCCCATAGAACTCGTTGACGACGTCTGTGAGCAGAAAGGTCAGTGGAAAGGCCAACATGCCCGCCGAAAAATCGTGCCCAGCCAAGCGAAACAGTCGGCCGCCGATGAAGTCGCCCGTGAGCAAAGCGGCGACGAACAGGCCACCTAACCACAAGTACAAATGTTGTTTTCGATCCAGCGCTTTCATTGCCACCTTTCGATGCCGCTTACAGCACCCTCATCACCCAACACTTCAAGTGACCCGTCTCAGGAACGCCCAAACGCTCAGGGTGGTCCAGGCCTGCGCCTCGGCGGGCCAACACTTGCACAGGTCGACCCGCGGTGGCGGCGGCTTCGCCGACCAAGCGATCCCACAACGCCCGATCCACTTGGCCCGAACACGAACACGCCACGAGCAGCGCACCAGGGGCGGCCACGCGAATCCCACGCACGATGAGCTCGTGGTAAGCGCGCTCAGCGGCAGCGACGGCGCCTGATCGCTTGGCAAAAGCCGGTGGATCCAAAACCACCGTGTCGAAGCGTTGACCACTGGCCTCCAGCGTCGACAGCAGTTGGTACGCGTCGGCGCAGCGCACCTCCATGTGTGAAAAATCATTCAAGGCGGCATTGGCGCGCGCACGCCGGCTGGCCTCGAGATCCGCGTCGGCCGCCAACACGTGCGATGACTTGCGGGCCAACGCCAAAGCAAAACCACCGTGGAACGTGAATGCGTCCAACGAGCGGCCGCCCGGCTTGGCAAGCGACGCTACGAAGGCGTGGTTTTCGGCTTGATCCAAAAAGCCCCCCGTCTTGCCATCGCGCAATAGATCGGCTTCGAGTTGATTGGGGCCTAACCAATACTTGATGGTGGTCTCGCCCTCGCCCCACAGCAGGCTGTCCGCGCGGGGCAGGCCCTCAAAATCGCGCATTGAGGTGTCATTGCGCCCCACAACCATTTTTACCTGCAATGCCTCGCGGACCATTTCCACAATGGCGGGCAACAGTGGTTCCAAAGCTGTGGCGGCGACCTGCACAACCGCCGCGTGTGCGTATTTGTCGACGAACAAGCCGGGCAGGTCGTCGCCCTCCGCATGCACCACACGGTAAGCGGATTGGTCGGCCGCGATCCCCATGTTCCGCCGGTTCTCGATGGCGGCCGCGAAGCGTTGTTTGACGAGCGACAGAAGGTCGCCGGACGCCGGGGACGGCACGGCGGCACGCGTCACGATGCGCAAAGCGACGGGAGATGTGGCCGCCCACATGGCTAGTCCCAGAGGCTGTTGACGGTCGTCGACCACGGTCACAAGCGGCGGACCGCCCGTAAGCGCATCCGCCAGGGGCCCCGCCTCAACGTCCTGCCGGAACACCCAAGGGTGGCCGGCCTCGATGCGCCTGCGGCCCCGGGGCGTGACCCGAGCGGTGGTCGCAGGGTCGAGAGGGACGGCGCGCGGCTTCGCTTTCACGCGGCGAAACATACAGGATTTGTTGCAGCCTGACGCCCTGACGTCGCCGTCAGTGGAACGTTTGCAACTGCCCGCGCCCGTGGCTAACATGCTGAACAAATGGTCCACCCCCTTGTCCAAGAGTGGTTCGCCCAAAGGTTTGGGCAGCCCACGGTGGCCCAAGCCGAAGCGTGGCCGCTCATTGCGGCTGGTCGCAATGTGCTGATCACGGCGCCCACGGGGTCCGGTAAGACGCTGGCCGCGTTCCTGGCGGGATTGGACGAGCTCATTAAGCGCGCGCTTAATGCAATGGCCGGCATTGGAGCGTCACCGGCGGACGTCGAAGGCTTCGAGGGCCGCGACGACGAGGGTGGGTGGCCGGATCGCACGTTCATTGTGTATGTGTCGCCCCTTAAAGCCCTTTCGAACGACGTACGCCGCAACCTGGAGACGCCGCTAGCGGAACTCAACGCGCTCGCGGCCGCGCGTGGCCTCGTGTTGCCGCCCATCCGCACGGCCGTACGCACGGGCGACACGAGCCTCAAAGAACGCCGGGACGCCGTTCGCAAGCCGCCGCACGTGCTGGTCACAACGCCCGAGTCACTTTACATTTTGCTTACGTCTGAGTCGGGCCGACGGTCGCTGAAGTTTGTTCGCACCGTCATCGTCGACGAAATTCATGCCTTGGCCGCTGACAAACGGGGCAGTCACTTGGCGCTGTCGCTTGAGCGGTTGCAAGCGCTCGTGGAAACGCCGCTGCAGCGGGTGGGCCTATCCGCCACGATCCATCCACTCACCTCAGCGATGGAGCTTCTGGTGGGCAACCGACCGCCACCCGACGTTGTAAACGCCTCACGGCCTCGCACGTTGGATCTGGCCATTGAGGTGCCTCGCGATGAGTTGGGTGCGGTGTGCACCAATGAACAGTGGACGGAGTTCTATGATCGCCTGGCGGAGCTTGCACGCCAGCACCGCTCAACACTTGTGTTCGTAAACACGCGGCGGTTGGTGGAACGCGTGGCACACAACCTTTCAGCGCGATTGGGGGCCGAATGCGTGGGGGCGCACCATGGCAGCCTGTCGCGCGAGCGCCGCTTTGCCACGGAGCAACGCTTGAAGGGCGGCGATTTGCAGTTGGTGGTGGCAACGGCTTCCTTGGAGCTGGGCATCGACATTGGGTCCGTGGATCTTGTGTGTTTGGTTGGCTCACCCAGATCCATCGCCACGGGCGTGCAACGCATCGGCCGCGCTGGCCACGCCGTGGGCGGCACGCCTAAGGCGCGCTTGTTTCCGCTGACACGGGACCAGCTGGTGGAATGCGCGGCGCTCGTGCGCGCCGCTCGCCGAGGCGAACTCGACAAAGTGTTGCCGCGCGTGGCGCCCGTGGACATCTTGGCCCAGCAAATCGTCGCCGCTTGCGCCTGCGAAACGTGGGACGAGGACGCGCTGTTCGAAACGATGCGGTTGGCAGCACCCTACAAAGACCTTTCACGCGAGACCTTCAACGCCATCGTCGACATGCTGGCGGACGGCATCTCCACCAGCCGTGGCCGCAACAGCGCCCTGCTTCACCGCGACGGCGTGAACCGCAAATTGCGCGCCCGCAACGGCGCGCGCCTGACGGCCATCACTTCGGGCGGCGCCATTCCAGACACGGCTCTGTTCGACGTGGTGCTGGATCCCGAAGGCACAGTCGTGGGCACCTTGGATGAAGATTTCGCCATCGATTCACAAGCGGGCGACATCATCTTGCTGGGCAACACATCGTGGCGCATTCGCCGCGTTGAAAATGGCCGCGTGCGCGTGGAAGACGCCGCTGGTGCGCCACCATCGGTGCCATTTTGGTTTGGCGAAGGGCCAGCGCGATCCTACGAGCTTTCGTACGGTGTGGGAGCCTTGCGCGCCGATCTTGTACCCGCCGATGACGACACAGCGCCGCGCTTGGCCGCAACCGCAGCCATCATGCAAGCCTGCGCATTGGATGAAAGCGGCGCAAAGCTGCTGCAGGCATACGTCACTTCGGGCCACGCACAGCTCGGCGCCGTGCCATCACAAACGTGCGTCGTGGCCGAGCGTTTTTTCGATGAATCAGGCGGCACCCAATTGGTGATCCACGCCCCGTTTGGCGGCCGCATCAACCGTGCGTGGGGAATGGCCTTGCGCAAGCGGTTTTGCCGGTCGTTTGATTTTGAGTTGCAGGCGGCGGCCACTGACGAAGGCGTGTTGTTGTCGCTGTCGCCTCAGCACAGCTTCCCGCTTGAATTGATCTTGCAGATGTTGCGGCCCGAGCTTGTGGATGAGTTGCTCACGCAAGCGGCGTTGCAAGCGCCCATGTTTGAGACACGTTGGCGGTGGAACGCCACGCGGTCTTTGGCTTTGCGGCGCACGCAAAACGGCAAGCGCGTGCCCCCCAACCTCCAACGCATGCGATCGCAAGATCTGCTGGCCGCCGTGTTTCCCGGTCAAGTGGCTTGCCAAGACAACCATGGCGGCGGCGCGATCGAAGTGCCCGATCACCCACTGGTGAAACAAACGGTTCACGATTGCTTAAGTGAAATCATGGACGCTGAGGGACTCAAGCGCGTGCTCACCGATTTGGCCGCCGGGCGCATCGCGACTGTGGTGAGGGAAACAACGGAACCGTCGGTGTTCGCACACGAGATCTTAAACGCCAACCCCTATGCCTTCTTGGACGACGCGCCTTTGGAAGAGCGCCGTTCGCGCGCCGTGGCCGTGCGGCGGGGCTTGCCAGCGGATCTGGCGGCGGGCTTGGGACGCCTTGATCCAGACGCCCTGGCCAGCGTGGTGCAAGCGGCAGCGCCGCTTGTGCGATCGCCCGACGAATTGCACGACGTGCTGTTGGATGTGATCGCGTGGCCCGCAGACGAAGGCCGCGCCCGCGGTTGGGAGCCAGCGTTCGCGGCACTCGAGCAAACGCGGCGAGCGGCAACGTTGACGCACGAAGGGCTGGCGCTGTGGATACCCGCCGAGCGCTTGGGCATGGCAAAGACGTTATGGCCCGAGGCGCACATCGCACCCGCGGTTGAGGAGCCGCCTTTGCGACGTGCACCCACGTGGGAAGGGGTGGAGGGCGCTTTGGCGGAGCTTGTGCGCGGGCACATGGGATTTTCAGGCCCCACCACCACGGCAGCGTTTGCGCGGCGGCTTGCCCTTGATGCGGCCTACGTCGAAGGCGCGCTGGCGGTTGTGGAAGGCATGGGCCATGTGATGCGTGGTCATTGGACGGCCGTGGACAACGAGGCTGCGGCAACGCAATGGATAGACCGTCGCTTGCTTGCCCGCGCCAACCGACTCACCGTTGATGGCCTTCGCCGCAACATCGAACCGGCCACGGCCGCGGATTTGATGCGTTTCTTGTTTTCATGGCAACACGTCAGCGGCGGCCAATTGTCATCGCGCGACGGCTTGCTTGAAATCATAGGCCAATTGCAGGGATTCGAGGCGGCCGCCGGGGCGTGGGAAAGCGCGCTGCTTCCCGCCCGCTTAACCGATTATGATCCGGGGTGGCTTGATGATCTTTGTTTGGGTGGTCACGTGTCGTGGGGCCGTTTGGCGCCGCGCCCAGATCCAAGCACAATGGCGACGCGGGCCGCTCCCATCGGCTTGGTCTTGCGGCGCGATTTGCCGTGGTTGCTTACAACGAACCAAGCCACGGCCAGCGAGTGCGAGGCTACGTTGAGCCCCGGCGCGAAGAACATCCTGGCGTTCTTACGCTCCGCAGGCGCCAGCTTCCTTGAAGACATCACCGCCGCCCTACAACTGCGCCGCGCCGACGCTGAAGAGGATCTGTGGGAATTAGTGGCAGCCGGCTTCGTGAGCGCTGACGGTTTCTCCAGTTTGCGGGCGCTTTTGCCGCACGCCGACCGACGCACGCCATCGGCGGGCACCCGTTGGTATGGGCGCCAAACACCGGCGGCAACGCCCAAACCATCGCGGTTTGGCGCAGGCCGCTGGACCCTGCTGCATTCACCCGCCGTGCAGAAAGCGCAGGCCAACCTCGACCACCACTCGGGCGCGGGGGTGGACGACGGGCAGGAGAACCGGCGCGATATTTTGGCCCGCCAGTATTTGCGTCGTTATGGCGTCGTCTTTCGAGATCTGTTGGCGCGTGAGACGTATGCGCCGCCGTGGCGGGACCTTGTGCAAACTTACCGCTTGATGGAAATGCGCGGCGAAATCAGGGGCGGTCGCTTGGTCGAAGGCTTTGTGGGCGAACAGTTCGCGCTGCCTGAAGCGTTGGAGGCTTTGCGCGCCATGCGCCGCAGCCCAAAGGGCGGCCACCGGGTCACGCTGTCGGGCTGCGATCCACTCAATCTCGCCGGCATCCTTTCACCAGGCCCACGCGTGCCCGCACAGATGCACCACACAGTGACTTACATTGACGGCGTGCCGCAGACACTGCTCACAGAAGATGCAGATCCAAAAGCCAACCTGAGTCTGGCGTGAGCGCCCTTCGTCTCACGAAAAATCGCCAAGCGTAAGCTCACGTACGACCATTTCTCCATGAGGAATAAACGCGCGATTTGCTCGGTTTTTATCGCGCAATTTCGCCTTTTCGGATGGCCAAGAGATCGAGTACGCTGAAAGACCGCAGTTGGGGGGTGACACGTGGACGCAGATGCATGGCTCAGGAAGTTTGTGCGTGAGCATCAAGCCGTGGCCGGAATCGTTTACGAACGAGGGGACAGCGGGCTTCTTCTGATGGTCGCGGCTTATCAGCTGCCACCGCTGGTGGTGGCAAGCGCACGCGTTGTTTCCCGCGGTCAAGGCTTGGCCGGTCTGGCGTTCGAGCGCAACGCGGCTCTTTCCACGTGCACAGGCCGTAAGCGTCCCACGCGCTTTGCGCCGCTGAGTCCATTGCCGGAGGAAAGCGCCGTGGCGTTGCCAGTGCACGACAAACGCGGCGATGTACGAGCGCTCGTCTACTTGGTGTTTCCGGAATCCAAGCGTCTACGGGACGACGAGCTTGTGTTCATGTTGGACCGCGCTTCTACATTCAATGTCGGCCACACATCACTGCCCCAGCCGTGGCCGCAAGACGCAGACGCCTCGGGCGTGTTCAGCGCAACCTGACCCGCGAAAACTGGCCCCTAAGGAACCAAGACTTTCACACGTTCCAGGCGGCGCGTGATGTCGGCGTTGCCTGGATCCAACGCGCGCGCTTTTTCATAGGCACCGACGGCGTTTTCGAACTGTTTCAGTTTCGAGTAGGCGTCACCCAGCAGCATCAAGTAGCGCACGTTCGGAGATAGGCGCACCGCCTTGCTGGCGAGCTTCGCGGCGCTTTGATAACTGGACTCTTCAAAATCAACTTCAGCCAAACCGCCCACAGCAGGTGCGTAGTTGGCATCAGCGCGAATGGCCGCGTCGAACTCTTGCCGCGCCAATTTGTATTGGCCGGAGTCCAAAGCGATCATGCCTCGGTCGGCCGCTTCTTTGGCACGCGCCCGATCGCCTGAGCGTTTGCTGCCCGCCTCTTCGGATTCACGCGGCTCGTCAGCGTTTGCGGCTTGAGCTTTTGCGCTTGAAGGCGGTGTCTCGGGTTCGGCCTTTGAACGAGGCCGCGCCGCCACAGGTCGTCGTTCGGGCTCCACCACGGGCGGCGGCACAGGAGCCGCGGGAGGCCTGGGTGCCTCGGCTGAGGGAATGACAGCCGCCTTCGCCATCACGGACTCGGGATCCTGTGAGGTGGGAACGGTAGCCGGGTTGTTCTCCACAACGACCTGCACGGGCGATCGGGACAACGCAACGACAGCCACGCCCACCACCGCCAACACGACCGCAGCAGCGGCGGCAAAGATCATCGTTGTGCGAGGCGAAGCGTGCGACCGATAACGCTTCACCAAGCGTTCCGCCCGCGTCGGATCAACTTGCGGGATCGGCAAGTCGTCCCAACCCGTTTTAACGCGCGCGTCGAGCTGCGCTTCGCACAACAAGGCCTCGACCTCAGCCATCGTTTGTGGGCGCGAAAGCGGATCCTTTTCCAACATCCGCATCACGACGTCCTCAAGCGCTTTTGGAATGCTCTTGGTGACGCGCTCGTTGATGGGATCGGGAGCATCGGTGGCGTGCATGGCCAAGGTCTCCACCGCGGTCACGCCCTGAAATGGCACTTCGCCCGCCAACATCTCGTACGCCATCACGCCTAGTGCATAGATGTCGCTGCGGCGATCGTTGCCGCCACCCATCGTGCGTTCGGGCGCCATGTACTCTGGCGTGCCCATCACTTTGCCACCGATGCCCGCTTGGCCCAGCAACCCAGCGATGCCGAAGTCCACGACCTTGACGTAATCGCGGCGGCCATCCTTCTCGATGAGAAGCACGTTGTCGGGCTTCATGTCCAAGTGAACGATGCCCTTTTGATGAGCCGCGCCCAACGCTTTGGCCACTTGGCGCAAGATCGGAATGGCACGTTCAGGAGGCAACCGCCGGCAGCGCTTGATCTCGCGCGAAAGCGAAGCGCCGTCGAGATACTCCATGACGAAGAAGACGCGGCCATCGGCCACCTCGCCCCAGTCCGTCACGTCGCAAATGTAAGGATTGCCAATGCGCGAAGCAGCCCGCGCCTCTTGCCGAAATTGCTGAAGAACGTGCTGGTTTTCAAGCAAATCAGCGTGCAACAACTTGAGCGCCACACGCTTTTCTATGTCGACGTGTTCGGCCGCATAGACCACGCCCATGCCGCCTTCACCTAACTTCGCAAGCGCGCGGTAACGTGATCCCGGGATGACTTCGCCAATCGCAAGTTCGCGTTCGCTTTGCAACGGCGTGCGTTTGCGGCGCGCGTGAAAATCGGTGAGCGTGTTGGTGGTGTTGCGGCCGCCGGGAGGTGCCACGGGGCTTTCCGCTTCCACGCGTGCGGCCAGCGCTGTGAAAGCCGCCGCATCTTCAGACAGCTCTCGCCCAAAAAGCTCGGCGACGAAACTGCGCACTTCTGACGGGCCCACTGGCACGTTGCGCGCCTTTTGAAAGGCCGCGAGCTCGGCGCGAAACGCAGCCACATCCGCCGGACGCTTGTCAGGATCCGCATCAAGCGCCTGCAGGATCAGTGTATCGAGCTCCTTCGGAATCGATCGCACGGGGCCTTCGAGCTTTGAAGGGGGCTCGGCCACCCAATGGCCCTGCCGCATGGCCTCGATGTGCGGCTTCGTGCCTTTAACGGCAAGCGGACGGCCGGTGAGTGTTTGCCACAAAAGCGAGGCCACCGCGAACACATCAGACCGTTCAGACGGAAATTCGCCGCGCGCCACTTCGGGCGGAAGCAAAGACGCACGCCCTACGTCGGCATCTTCGAGGTCGCCGATGCTGGGGGCGAGGCACGAGCCATAGTGCGTGAGCTTAACGGCGCCATCGACGCCCAACAATACGGCGCCCGCGTGCAAACCCACGCAGGTCGAGGGAACGCCCGTGGCTTTGTGTTCATTGCCGCGAATGAACTCCAAGGCAAACGCCACTTCCATTGCCAAATGCACCGCGAGCTCCGGCGGCACGCGCACGGCGCTGCCCTCGGCGCGCTTGAGGAATGTGGCTAGATCGCGGCCCTCGACCAATTCGCACGTGAAAAACAGGCGATCTTGATCAGGCGATTGAGGCAACGGCCCGACCCACGATTCGGGCCTGCGGGCTGGCCCACCCGCGTGTTCGGTGGACCCTACGTCGTAGATCTGCACCAGATTGCCGTGCACGCGACTTACAAGCCACGCCGCCTCGGCGCGGAGCTCCTCGCGCATGCCTGGGCGACGCGTAAGGGCTTCGCCTAAAATGTTCACCACGCAAAGGCGGTCGGGGCCCTCCAAGCGTGAGGCGATGTAGACCTCGCCACGCCGATCGGTCGACAGTTGGCGCAAAAGCTCTACATTCCCGAACGGGATCGGGAATTGCCGCTCGCCGTCAGCGGCTTGGCTACGCGCCCCTGTAGGACCTTGTGGCATAAGCGAGGCCACTGTAGCATGGGTCGATCCCTGATTCCAGAGAGATAGACGGGGCTGCGAACAGCGTGGGGGCCACCAACGGGGCAGCTTTCATCAAGCGGTTCCTTTGCGTGTCGCTCGCGTCGCCAGATTTACTGGATGCTGCTGGCATAGCAGGACAAGAGTGAAGATCATTTCCCTCAAAACACCGAGCAGGCGTGCCTTGAGAAATCACCGTGACGGCGGTCACTCTTGGTCTTTAAGACCGTGGATCAGCCGGGCGCGCACCCGGTTTGCTTGGCGCTCTTTATAGCGGGCGTGGCTGTTCTCGCCCTGCTCGTTCCGTTGCGCCGTACGCGTATCCATGATTTGAAATTCGGTGAGCACGTACACAACCGGGCCCGCGTCTTCGAATTCCGGGTCGGCAGGTGTCTTGTTGAGATACGCGTCGATGCGCACGGGCAGGTCCGCCACCAAATTGATGACGCGGTAGCTAGGGCCAGAGAACTCGTTTTGAACGGCAGGACGCTTGTCGGCCGCTTGCTGTGAAAGATCCACGAGTTCAGGCAAGAACGATTGCAGATGTGCCGAGCTTTCAATCACCGAACGCAGGTCGATGATGTCGTTGACCGATTGCCCTGGAATCACATAGTTGAACGGCACCAAACGGTGCACGAGTTCCCGCAAAACGTGGATCAACTCAGGCTCCGATTGCGTGATCATCCGGAACCGAAGCTTGTCGTAAACGTGGGCAGCGATGGTTTCTTTTTTCGCCATCAACTTTGTCAGCAAGCTGTTGGAGTTCTTGCGGCTCCACTCGAACTCAACGATGGCGAAACCGGCCCCGCGCATCTCTTCCACCGTGCGCAGAACCTTCTCCTCCACCAGGTGGAAGATCTGCTCGACCGTGATCGGCAAACGCGTCAACAGCTCGCGCCCTTCAAGGTGCTGCAGCACGTGCATCACTTTCAAGATGGTGCAGGCGTGGGCGCGTCGCTTGCCCTTCTTTGACGCCACCAAGAACAAATCGCGTGCCGGCATGCCTTCGGCCAGCTCATCAGGAATGCGGAACCCTAGATGACGCTCCAGGTATTCAACGGCGCGTTCCCGAAGATCCTCAAGACGATTGATGTCTTCCACCCGCACGGGATCGAATTCGTTGACGCGCAAGAAGCGATCAACCTGCTCATAGGTCTCAAAATAAGCACGGTGCCAATCGATCACGGAGCCACCCCGCAGCAGATTGCGGATGGAGGCCAGGTCGCCTAAGTCGAAATTGTCGAAAACCGACAGGTCCAAGGGGCCCGAGGCTCTATGGGGACGTGATTCGCCGTCAACCGTCACCGCATGCACAGCACCCGCGGGGCGTCCAAGCCCAGCCAAGGGCGCGGCGTCACCGTTCGTTCCTTCAGGAACGGGTTGAAATTGGGTTTCTTGCGAACTCACGGTCGTTAACGGACTGAAGTCGTACGATCGAACGGCCTCGGGGGTTGCCCCACGAGGTGTCTTGCAAGCCAATGTCTTAGCTGTGTAACGGCCGCCTGTCATTCGATTGTTGGGCCCGTCGTCCGAGAGACAGCGTCGCCCAAAAAAGTCCGAAAGCAGCAGCACCCATGAGAAAATTTCCGATGACAGCAACCATGCCTACACTGTCACACAGTTCACTACCAACGGCAAGTCGGAGGACCAACGGCAATCCTACTACAGGTCGTCTTTAGGCTTCGGTGACTTGAGGCACTAACGCCGCGACTTGGCGCGGCGGCCACCCCACAAGCTCGTGGTAAGGAAAAAACCGAAGAACACCCCGAGCAGAATCGCCCACCTACGGGCACCCATTTGCCCGCGACCATCAAACACCACGGCCAACACCGCCGAGGTCGCCGCCAAAAGCCCCCACAGCAACTGCTGGCCGACCGCGTACACCAGCCGCGCGCTGTCCTGCAGGTTGGCGACCGTGACTTTCACGTCGCCGCGGTTGGCTTGCGTTAAGAAGCGGCGCAATTCGCCCGGCAACGCCAAGGCCGAAAGTGCGGCCTCGCGGGCGGCGTCCATGGCGGCGTCGCCCAGATCTTGGCCTTTTCCCACCAAGAAGCGCTCGAGGTAAGGTTTGATGGTTTGCGCTGGGTTCATCTCTGGATCAAGCGTGGTGCAAACGCCCAGAAGCAACAGCAGCGCCCGCTCAAGCAGCACCCAATCTTTGGGCACGTGAAAGGCGTCACGAAGATCCCCAAGCGAGACATTCATTTCCCGCAAATCCAAAAGGCTTTCGAGCTTTTGTTCAGCGTCGAAACGAATGTCTTTGAGCGAGAAGCCATCCACCATGACCTCGGCGCGTAGCTTGTCGTGAAAGTATTCGATCACGCGGTCGAACACTTCCGGATCCGCTTTGCGCGAGATGAAGCCCATGTCTTTCATCGCGGCAACCAACTTGGCCGTGTCGCGTGTCATCGCGCCGGCGAGAAAGTTCATCATGCCTTTGCGCATGGCTTCGGACACATGCGCGGTGGCGCCGAAATCCAAGAACACAATCGCCGGCGTGCCATTGGGGCGCCGCTGCACCAGCAGGTTTCCTGGGTGTGGATCTGCGTGATAAAAACCGTCGATGAAGATCTGCTGGCAATAGGCATCCACGAACAAGCGCGCCACAGCTTTTCGATCCACGCCTTCGGCTTCCAAGCTGCGCAGATCGGCGACTTTGGGCCCCGCCATCCACGTGGTAACGAGAACGCGGCTTGTGCAATACCCGGGCATCACCTCGGGAAACAAGACATCGGCGCGTCCGGCGAAGTTGGCGGCCACGGCGCGCAGCGAATCGGCCTCTTGTTTGTAATCAAGCTCGGCCAACACCATCTCGCGAATCTCGCGGTACGTGGCATCGAAACCCCAATCCGGCAAAAAGCGCTTGAGCACCCAGAAAATGCGTTTGAGCGCACGCAGATCGACGCGCACGATGTCTTCGATGTCTGGGTATTGCACCTTGACGGCCACGTCCTCGCCTGTGTTCAGGCGCGCACGATGAACCTGGCCGATCGAAGCCGAAGCCACGGGATGCAGTTCGAACGAAGCGAAAACTTCAAGCGGTTTGCGCCCGCCGTATTCCTCAAGCAGACGCGCTTCGATGTCTTCGTAGGGTCGAGGCGGAACTTTGTCTTGCAGCTCTTCCAACTCCTTGCGGAATGCCTCAGGCAAGAAATTGGCCATGATGCTGATCAGCTGGCCCACTTTGATGAACAGGCCCTGCAGCTCCACCACCGCTTCTTTGATGCGGCGGGCGTTGCGCTTGTGGGCGCTTTCCTCGGCCGCGGCGGCCACGTCGGTTGAGTGAAAACGCGCGGTCAACCGCAGCCAAAGATACGAAGCCGCGACTTGGCAGGTGACAAAATAGACGCGCCACAAGCGGCGAACGGCGTTGCGCGGCGAAGATCCGGGCAAAGTGAGTCGCCGGGGCGGCATTGACGCTTGGGCCGGCGATGGCGCAGGGGGCGGCGTTGGCGGTTCGGGCGCTGACGCTTGGGCCCCCGGCTCGGACGCCGTGGCGGCAGCCGCATGCGGTTGCGACAGGCTGGCCGCGATGACGCTGGCTGGGGGCGGCGGTGGCGTGGGGCGCCGAGTCGGTTCGGCCGGCGCGATTGTCCCTGCGGCAAGGTCGCTCAGCGCCAGTTCCTCGGTCTTGTCATTTCGCGCGCCCACGGCCGCAGCATAGCCTGGCGTGACCTCCGTCCGCCAACGAGGCCACCGTTTGGGTGTTATCCTGGGCCTGTCATGGCTGCCGACCGCCGGTTCACCCCTGCACCCAAAGCGTCTCCTTCTTCGGTTCCACCGGAGCCCGAACCAATCGCGTCCGACGGCATGCCTGGTGAACCCTCCGACGAGAAGGGTCGCGGCGTGTCCGATTTTTTCCGCCGTGCCGTTTCCGCTGGGTTTGAAGCCGCGAAGAGCTCCAAAGACGACATCTTGCGGGTGGCCACCGGAGAGATTCGGTCTTGGCTCGACCGGATGGACCTGGACAAGGAGCTCGTCAAGGCGCTGCAGAAGATGACGTTAGAGGTGAAAGCCGAGATTCGTTTTCGGCCCAACGATGAAGGCAAACTCATCCCCGAGACCAAGGCCGAAACGAAAGTGCGGGGACCTAAGCCCGAAGACCCCGCGGGTCCCAAAACCGAAGGCTAATCAAGGCGCAGAATTGCGCTGCGCCCCTACCCGCCTGGGGCGGCGTAGGCTATCGTGCAAAGCGCTTAGGTAGGCAGAATGCGGCGTCGCCGCTCACGGCCTTCACCAATCCTTCGTCCCCAACGCGTTTTTCTCACAGGAGTTCGCCTCGACCATGTCCACCTTGAACATCAAGCCCAAATCGAACTGCCGCTTTGACCTTGTTGCTTTAGGCGAAGTGATGTTGAGGCTTGATCCAGGCGACGGACGCGTTGCCACCACGCGCACGTTCACCGCGTGGGAAGGTGGCGGAGAATACAACGTCGCGCGGGGGCTCAAACGTTGCTTCGGATTGGACACCGCGGTGGTCTCCGCGTTCGCCGACAACCCCGTGGGCCGCTTGGTGCAAGACCTCATCTATCAAGGTGGTGTGGATCAATCGTTCGTCAAGTGGGTCAAGTATGACGGCGTAGGGCGCAGCGTGCGCAACGGCTTGAACTTCACCGAGCGTGGCTTTGGTGTGCGCGCGGCCGTCGGGTGCTCCGATCGTGGACACACCGCCGCCTCACAACTGCAGCCAGGCCAAATCGACTGGGAACAGTTGTTTGGCACGCTTGGCGCGCGTTGGTTTCACACGGGCGGCATCTTCGCGGCGTTGTCCGAAAGCACGGCTGCTGTGGCCAAAGAAGCGATGGAGGCAGCTCATAAGCACGGCACGATCGTCTCTTACGATCTCAATTACCGGCCGTCTTTGTGGCAAGGCATTGGCGGCAAGGCAAAGGCGCAGGAAGTGAACCGCGAATTGGCGAAGTACGTTGACGTGATGATCGGCAACGAAGAAGACTTCTCGGCTGCGTTGGGTTTCTCCGTTCCAGGCCTTGATGAAAACTTCTCTGAATTGGACCCCGCCAATTTCCGCAAGATGATCGATGTGGTGCGCAGCGCGTATCCGAACTTCAAGGTCGTGGCCACAACGCTGCGAAACGCAAAGACGGCCACGATTAACGATTGGGGCGCCGTGTGCGCCACGGCCACCGACTTCTGCGTGTCGCCCGTGCGCGAGGGGCTTGAGATCTACGATCGCGTGGGCGGTGGCGATTCGTTTGCGTCGGGCTTGATCTATGGCTTTTTGCAAAACAAGGGACCGCAATGGGCGGTCGAGTGTGGCGCGGCCCATGGCGCCTTGGCGATGACCACGCCAGGTGACACCAGCATGGCGACGCTGTCAGAGGTGGAGCACGTGATGAAAGGCGGCGCCGCGCGCGTCGCTCGCTAAGGCGCGTTCGCGCAGGGGCAAGGCATGGGCATGGCAAAAGCGGAAATCATCGAGCGCATCCATCAAGACGGTGTGGTGCCCATCCTTCGCACGCCCACGTCAGAGGACGCGCTGGAGATGGCCGATGTGCTTCGCCAGGCCGGGATGCAATGCCTTGAGATTCCGCTGACTGTGCCAGGCGCCTTAGATGCGATCCGCGAGCTGTCCGTGAGCTTTGCGCCTGATTTACTCGTGGGCGCGGGCACAGTGCTCACGATGGATCACGCGATGGCGGTGCAAGAGGCAGGCGGCGCGTTCATTGTGATGCCGGTGTTTGATGGCAGCGTGGTTGCGTTTTGCCATGCGCACGGGATGGCGTGCTTTCCAGGCGCGCTGACACCCAATGAGATCTACACCGCATGGCAAGCCGGCGCCGACGTTGTGAAAGTGTTCCCTGCCTCCGCGGTGGGCGGCCCCGATTACATCAAGGCGATCAAAGCGCCGTTGCCGCATATTGAACTGATGCCCACGGGGGGCGTCACGCTCGACAACGCCGCGGCGTTCATTCAGGCGGGCGCGTTCGCCTTGGGCGTGGGCGGCGACTTGACCGATGTGGTGGCCCTGCGTTCGGGGCGGCGCAAAGTCATCGCTGAGCGCGCACACACGTACGTTGAGTTGGTGCGCGAGGCACGGGCTCAACGTAAGCGGAGCGAGATCCCCCCGCCCGCGTACTAGTGCTGCGGCTCGGCCGCAGGGGCGTGATCTGCCAACGGCGCCAGACCACGTGCAAGAACGGCCGCCAGCACGAAGCCCATCGCGCCCACAACGTAGGGGCCCCACGGGGCGATGAATTGATACGCCAAACCGCCTGCGAACGGACCAAAGGCGCGTGCCAGCGCCGACAGCGACTGCATCACTCCCAAAGTCATCCCTTGCACAGCAGGCCCTGCGCGGCGAGACGTGTACGAGGACAAGGACGGCACGGTCAGGCCATTGCCGGCGGCGATGAACGCGCACGCCACCATCAAAGTCACGAGGCCCAACGTGGTGCCAGGCAAAACGCTGGCTGCAAGACCTGCGAAGCCCAGCGCCAAGCCCCAGATCCCCCACCCCATCAAGCGCACTTCGCCGTAGCGCTTGGTGAACCTGCCGATGAGGCCGCCTTGCACCACGGCGGCGATGATGCCCACAAAACCAAACACGCGTCCGGTTTGCGCCACCGTCAAGCCAAACGCGTCCTCCGTAAACAGGCGGAAGGTCAACTCCATGCCGGCGAAAAAGAAAGTGACCAGGAACGACAACGCAACTGAGCGACCCACGCCAGGGACTGATGTGACTTGGTGAAGAGCCCCGAGATCAAGCGGACGCCAACGTCGCCGGGGCGCATTGACGTCAGTGCGCTTTTCAGCGGGCAACGATTCGGGCAACACGCGCCACGCAAATAGGAGGTTCACCAAGGATGCGGCTGCCGCCGCGAACGCGGCCAAAGGCCCTTGCCGCCCCAGCACTTCGAAATGGCCTAACTCGCCGCCAATGAACGGCCCCAAAATGAAACCCAAACCAAACGCCATCCCGATCATGCCCATGCCGCGGGCGCGCGTCTGCGGTGTCGTGATGTCAGCGATATAGGCCTGCGCCACGGCGATGTTCGCGGTGGCCACGCCGCTGAACAGGCGCGCTGCAAATAGCAACACCAAGCTGTTCGCGAACCCCAGCAGCGTCATCCCCACCACGCTGGCGGCGATGCTCCACAACAGCACGGGCCGCCGGCCCACGCGGTCTGAAAGCCGCCCCCAAAACGGGATGAACAGGAACTGCATCAAAGAATAGGCCGAGCCCAATAGCGTGGCGCCCAGATCGCTGGCACCGAGATCACGGGCCACGCCTGGCAAAAACGGCACAACCAAACCAAACCCGAGCAGGTCCAAAAAGACGGTGAGGAAGATGGTTCCGAGCGAGGCTTTTTTCATGGGCTAAGGGGCGAGGTGCCCGGGGTCCCGTTTATCGCACCGAAAGCACTCTGTCACACGCGGCTTTTGCGACTGGCGGTCTCGTTCACAGCCCGGGCCATGCGAAAGCCAACGCCTGCCGCGCGCCGGCTACGGCGGGCGCGGCCCGCTCTGATCCATCCGGGAAGGACTCGCGCCGCGCTCCCGTGAGCACCTGGGTGCAGGCGTGCACGCTATTGGCCAATGCCGTGAGGTTGTAGCCCCCCTCAAGCAGCAGAACCACGCGCCCATGGGCCACGCGGTCGGCAAGCTCCATCACAGCTGTGGTCATCGCTGCGAAGCCCCGCTCCGTCACGCGCATGCCTCCGAGGGGATCGGCTGCGTGGGCGTCGAAGCCGGCTGACACCAAGATCATATCGGGCGCGTAAGCCTCGGCCACCGGCAAAAACAGGCGCTCGAACACGGCGCCGTAATCCGCGTCTGTTTGACCCGGCGGCATCGCGCAGTTGACGGTGAAGCCACGCCCAGCGCCTTTGCCAACGTCTGTCAGGGCGCCTGTGCCGGGGTACATCGGGTATTGGTGTGCCGACATGAACATCACGTCGTCGCGTGCTTCGAACGTATGCTGCGTGCCGTTGCCATGATGAACGTCCCAATCGAGGATCAGCACACGCTTGGCGCCTTCCGCCAGCGCCGCTTCGGCGGCCACCGCAACGTTATTAAACACGCAAAACCCCATCGCTTGTTCGCGTTCAGCGTGGTGGCCCGGAGGTCGACACAAGACGAAGGCATTGGTCGCTTCTCGCCGCCACACCTTGTGAACCGCCTCGACAGCGCCGCCTGCGGCCGCACGTGCGGCCCCATGGCTGCCTTGCGAGAGGAACGTGTCGGCGTCGATCGCCACGTCTTGCCCGTCCAAAGCGCGCAATGCCTCGACGTGAGCCGCGCTGTGAACGCGGAGCAACTCTTCGTCTGTGGCGGCGCGTGCCGTTGCCAACGCAACACCGGAGATGGGCGCTTGTTGCAGGCGCTCATCGATGCGCGCCAGACGGTAGACAGACTCGGGGTGGCCAGGGCCCGGATCGTGCTGCATGAACACCGGATCTGAGACAAGCAGCGTGGTCATTGCGGCTCTTTGGCGTCGTCAGCCTCGGCCGCTTCAGCGTCACGCCCTGCAATCACACCGATGCCATATTTTTCAAGCTTGTAGTAAAGCGCGCTGGTTTTGATCCCGAGTTTGCGCGCGGTCTCGGTCTTGACGCCCTTCGTTTCATCGTAGGCGCGCAAGATCAGTTGGCGTTCAAGCTCTTCCAAGATCTCGGGCAACGTGCGATCGCCTGCTGGCAAAGGCAAAAGATTCTTCGGCGAGGTTTGGCGGAAAACGGGCGGCAGGGCATCCACCTCGATGACAGTGCCTTCGGCAAACACCAACGCTTGTTCGATGGCGTTCTCCAATTCCCTCACATTGCCCGGCCAATTGTAACCGCACAGGCGTGCCAAAGCATCGGGACCCACCGACGTAATTTTCGGGTTAAGCCGCGGGCCTTGCTTACGCACGAAGTGTTCCACCAATAAGGGAATGTCTTCACGGTGATCGCGCAGGGCTGGCACCTCGCACGCCACCACGTGCATGCGGTAATACAAGTCTTCACGAAAGCGGCCGGCTTCAACCTCGGTTTTCAGATCGCGGTGGGTGGCTGAGATAACGCGCACGTCAACCTTCACACTTTCTTCGCCGCCCACGCGCTCAAACTCTTGTTCTTGCAAAACACGCAGCAGTTTGACCTGCAGACCAGGCGACATATCGCCCACTTCATCGAGGAACAATGTGCCTTCATGGGCCAACTCGAATCGGCCAAGCTTGCGCTTGACGGCGCCTGTGAACGAGCCCTTCTCGTGACCAAACAATTCGGATTCAAGCAAGGTCTCGGCAAGCGCGCCGCAGTTGACTTTGACGAATGGCTTATCCTTGCGACGTGAACGCACGTGCAGCGCGCGCGCCACCAGTTCTTTGCCGGTGCCTGATTCGCCGTGAATGTGAACCGGCACATCCCGCGCGGCCACCTTCTCGATCAACGTAAACACGTTTTGCATGAGCGGGCTGCGGCCAACCAATTCGCCAAACCCATAGGCTGTATTGGCGTCGCTGCGCAAGGCTTCCACTTCGGCTTCAGCCCGCACGCGCGCCACACGCTCTTGGCGCACATCCAACCCACGTTGCACCTTGAGCCGCAACACCTCCGGGGCAAACGGCTTTTGCAGAAAATCGAGCGCCCCCAAGCGCATGGCTTCCACAGCGGCCTCAACCGTGCCGAACGCTGTGACGATCAACGTGGGAATGGACGCATCAAGCTCGCGCACGGCCTCGAGCACCGCCATACCGGTCATGCCATCCATTTTAAGATCGGTGATGACAAGATCGAACTGGGCCTTCTTCAGTTTCGCGACGCCGACAACGCCACTGGGCGCCACATCAACCTCGTGGCCCAAGCGCCGTACGGTGGCCGCCATGCCTTCTCTCATGGTGTCGTTGTCATCAATGATCAAGATGCGAGCCATGCGTGTGCGACCTCAGTTGCGGTTATAGCGTGATTCGAAAGCAGGCGCCGCCTTCGGGCGCCGTATGAACGGTGAGCGAGCCATGGTGCTCCGCTACAATTTCTTTGGCAAAGGCCAGGCCCAAACCGGTGCCTTTTTGCCGCGTGGTAAAAAACGGCGTGAAGATCTTTTCCTGCAGTTCGGCAGGCACACCCGGACCGGCGTCTCGCACTTCAATGATTGTGTGATCCTTCTCCTGCCGCGCGGCCAGCACCACGGGCCCCTGTGGCGCCACCTGCAAAGCGTTTCGCAACAAGTTCAGCAACGCCCGGCGCAGTTGCCCGGCATCGGCTTTCACTAGCAATCCTGCAGCACCGTTCACTTGCACCACGTCACGCGTAGCGCCCGCCGCGGCCACGACATCTTGCAAGACGTCGCGCACGTTTAATTCCTCAAGCGATAAGACCGGCCGCCGTGCGTAATCCAAAAACTCGCTTACCACCGCGTTCAGGTAAGTGAGCTCCCGCTGCAAGCTCGCGACCTCTGCGAGGCGCTCCGGCTGGTCCACAAGCCCTTCGCGCAAAAGGCCCACGAACAATTCCAGGCCCCCCAGCGGGTTGCGCACCTCATGTGCGATGCCAGCCAACATCATTTGCATGCGTTCATCGCGCGCCGCCAACGCCCGCCGCATCTGCTCGAACCGTTCGGCCAACAAACCGATCTCGTCCTTGGTTTCGATCGCGATCGGCGCCGACAGTTCGCCACCACCGATGCGATCGGCCGCCAAGGCCAAACGCCCCACAGGGCCCACGATGCGCTGGCCGATCACCACCACCGCCACCACCAAGACCAAAAGAAGAAAGCCGCCCCACACAAATAACCAACGGCGGAAGCGCACCAACGGCTCGTAGTACGTTGCGTTGCCTTCCACCATCACAACGCCTACCGCCGGTGCGCCGATGGCGGCGTACGCGCGCTTATACGGAAGGCGATCGCGGCCCGTGAATAAGATTGACGCCGTTGGTTGCCCCGCGAGCGCCGCACGGATCTCGGGCTCATCCGCGGTCACTTCATACGCCTTGGCACCAAGCCGCAAGCGCCCTGAGCTATCGCCACGCGCGGTAAAATCCGGCGCCAACACCAAAACGCGACGCAGCCCGAAACGCATTTGCCCAGACAACAACTTGTGCCGGACATTGGCGAAAGTTCGCGAGTTCTCCTCGCCTTCTGTCAATGCAATCACTTGCTCAGGCAAGACCTGCAGCGCGATGCCAACGGCCGAAAGCGCCAAACGTCGCCCAAGTTCGTCTTCAAGGAGCGAATGGGCGCGGCGTTCCGCAAAAACCGCCAGCAGCAGAATTCCCAGCGTGACGGGCAAAAGTGTGATGAATGCCAAACGTCTTGAAAGACGCCTATGGGCGCCTCGCGGCGCACCCCGCGGTTGCCCCCACGGCAGGACAAAACGCGTGCGGGCGTTCTTCGTACCCGCCGCAAAAGCTTTCATCCCATCAGTTTAACCGAAGGCTCTTCCAATGTATGATGTCCGCGTGCCGTGGTCTGAACAGGAGGCGTTGGGCGAAACCGTAGCCGTGGGGAATCCACGGCATGGCCGCACCGATATGAGCGCCACCATTCCGGAGACCACCATGGCCGCGAACAGAACCGCGTACACGGTGGATCGACCGCCCGTGGAGCGCGCGCTGCCGGCGGCCGACGATCCCTTGATCGGCAGCGTCATCGACCACTTCGAGGTGCGCGGCCTGCTGGGCGAAGGTGGCATGGGCCGCGTGTATCTGGCGCACGATCTAAGCTTGGAGCGGCCCGTGGCGCTCAAGGTGATGCGTGAAGAGCTGGCGGATTACCCGGAGCTCGTGGAACGCATGATCATGGAAGCGCGCGCCCAGGCCCGCATCCAGCACCCCCACGTGGTCGCGATTTATTACGTTGGCCGGTACCGCGGAGCGCCCTACTTCGCGATGGAATTCGTGAATGGGCAAACGCTCGAAGACCGCATGAAAAAAACGGGGCCCATCCCGTGGAGTGAAGCGCTTGAGTGCATGATCCAAACAGCGCGCGCATTGTTCGCGGCGCATTTGCGCGGCATTTCGCACCGAGATGTGAAGCCCTCGAATATTCTCCTGAGCCACGGCAGCCTTTACCGTTCAAGCAAGGTGGAGATCAAAGTCGCTGACTTCGGTTTGGCGGCGCCCATTGGCAGCACCGAAGATCATTTCGCAGGCACGCCTCGGTACGCGGCGCCGGAACGCATCGACGGCCGCAAGCCCGATCACCGCAGCGATATCTATTCTTTGGGCATCGCGTTTTACGAGATCCTCACGGGGCGCGCGCCGTTCGACGCCAAATCGATGACCGATTTGTTCGCCAAGCACATGGCCGCACCCCGACCGCCGATACCGGAGGATTTGGCGCCGTGGCGCTTGCGCCGCTTGGTGGCCGAAATGATCGAACCGGACCCGTTCAAGCGGCCCGCGACCTACGAAGAGTTGTTGGAACGATTGATGGCCTTGCGCCCCAAACCCGTTGTGGCCGGCGGGTTACCTGCGCGCGCCACGGCGCTGGCCATCGACCTTGGTCTGGTGGCTGTGGCCAGCGAGATCGTCACCAGCACCCTGCAGCTTTCGGATTCACCGGGCAGCCTGACTGCACTGGGACTTCTCGGCACGTACTACATCGTGTGCCACCGGTTTTGGCAGCGCACCGTGGGCAAGCGCATGTTGGGTTTGAAGCTGCAAGGCACCGACCGCGCGGTCACGTTGCCGCGCTTGTTGCTTCGCTTTGTAGTGGAGTTTTGGGCGCCACTGATGGCGGGGGCGATGATTTCGCTCGAAATCGGCTCTGCCAGCGGCGTGGTGTCATTGGGCGCCGCCACGGATCAATTGGGGGCCATGGTGGGTGTCACGAAGATCCCCGTGCTCGAAGAGGCCACGCAGCCCCTCTTGCGCCGCTTATTGCTGCCGAACGCCATGTTGGTGATACCTTGGCTTGCCGGGTTCGTGTTGGCGCTGTTTGACGACAACCGGCAAGCCCTTCACGACCGCGCGTCGCACACCAAAGTGGTGTACGCCGTAGGCGAAGACTGAGCCTGCACAGAGCCGGTCACGGCGGCCGAACTACTCGATCTTGGCTTCCTGGTTCGAAAAGCAAAAACCCACCGGTGAGGGTGGGTTCGTTGCCGCTGGTTGTTTCGAGAGCGACTAGCGCTTCGAGAACTGGAAGCGTTTACGAGCGCCGGGTTGACCGTACTTCTTACGCTCTTTCTTACGAGCGTCGCGGGTCATGTAGCCGGCCTTCTTGAGGGTGCCACGCAGTTCAGGGTTAAAGCGTGTGAGCGCGCGGGAGATGCCGTGGCGAATCGCCGCCGCTTGACCCGAAAGACCGCCGCCCTTTACAGAGCAAACCACATCCATCTGGCCGATCGTTTCCGTGAGCTCAAGCGCTTGGCGGAACACCATGCGTGACGTCTCGCGACCGAAGTATTCCTCCAGCGAGCGGTTGTTAATGGCGAACTTGCCTTCACCGGGCTGGATCCACACGCGTGCAACCGCTTCTTTGCGGCGGCCCGTGGCGTAATAATTGGTCTGCTTCTCAGGCATCGTGAATGAGCTCCAAAAACACTAAAGGGCGAGGGGCTTAGGTTGCTGAGCCGTGTGCGGGTGTTCTGCACCAGCATAGACTTTCAGCTTCTTATAGATACGACGGCCAAGCGGGCCTTTGGGCAACATGCCCCAAACGGCGCGTTCAACCAGATCGGTGGGGCGACGCTCGTTCAATTGCGCGGCCGAGTATGACTTGAGGCCACCGGGAAAGAGCGTGTGATCGTAGTAGGTCTTGTTGTCCCACTTGTTGCCGGTCAGCTTGACTTGGTCGGCATTCACAACGACGACGAAGTCGCCTGCGTCTTGGTGGGGAACGAAACGGGCGCGGTGTTTGCCGCGAAGGACGGCCGCAATTTTGGTGGCTGCACGGCCAAGGGTAAGACCCTTAACGTCGGCCACGTACCATTCCCGGTCAAGGGGCTCGGCCGTGATGGTTTTGCGGTGAAGCACAGGTGCTGAAGGCATGGGGTGCGTTTTCTACTCGTGGTTATCGGCCTTGTCAAACCGATCTTTTGGTGGAAGGAGGCGAAAGTGCTAGTTTTCGCGGCCGGGGCCGCTGGGGCCCGTTACTGGGACAGAAACCGGCCCAGAGCTTGGCAGGCGGCGTCCACCCGCGCGTCGCTTTCGATGAGCGAGAATCGCACGTAGCCCTCGCCCCCCGGGCCGAAACCCACACCCGGAGCCACAGCCACACCGGCTTCTTCAAGCAGCTTTGAGGCAAACGCCACGGCGCCGGCGGCCTGGAACTTCTCAGGGATGCGCGCCCACACGAACATGGTGGCGGCGGGTGCCTGCACCGGCCAACCCGCAGCATTGAGGGACGACACCAGCTTGGCGGCCCGGTGCTTATACAAGTCGCAAATCTGGCGAACCGCATCATCGCACTGGGTGACGGCGGTGGCGGCGGCGAGCTGGGTGGGGGCGAAGATGCCGTAATCCATGTAGCCCTTCATGGTGGTGACGCTGCCGACCAAGGTGGGATTGCCCACGGCAAAACCCACGCGCCAACCGGGCATATTATAGCTTTTCGAGACGGTGAAGAACTCGATGGCCAGATCGCGGGCGCCTGGAACCTCGAAGATGCTGGGCGACTGCTGACCGGTAAACGTAAGGTCAGCGTAGGCCAGATCTGAAATAACCCAAAGGGATTCGCGTTGGGCCAGCGCCACCACCTTCTTATAGAAGGAAAGATCCGCAACGGCCGTTGTGGGGTTGTGCGGAAAGTTCACGATGAGCCCCTTGGGCCTGCGCGGGGAACGCGCCAAAGCGGCTTCAATCTCGGCAAAATGGTCAAGACCGGGGGCCACCTTGACCGGCACAGGTTCGCCGCCCGCTATCAACACACCGAAGCGGTGAATGGGATAACCGGGGTCGGGGCTCAACACGCAATCGCCCTGCCCCACGATCGCCAACAACAAGTGGCCGATGCCCTCTTTCGAGCCGATCGTGACGACCGCCTCGGTTTCCGGATTAAACGTTTGCCCGTAGCGGCGCTGGTACCACTGGCAAATCGCCTGGCGGGTTTCAGGCAAGCCTTTGGACGGCATGTAGCGCTGAAAGCCGGGCTTGCCGAGTTCCGTCTGCAACCGTTCCACCACGGCCTTGGGGCTGGGGCCATCAGGGTTGCCCAGGCCAAAGTCATAGATCTCACGGCCTTCGGCGCGCAGACGGTTCTTCAACTCGTCAACACGGCCCAAAACGTAAGGAGGAAGGAGTGCGAGGCGTTCGAAAGTGGGTGGGGCAGACATCGTGAGGGAGATGGAAAATACCGGACTTCCACGCTCCCGGGAAAAGAAAAACCAGCCCCTGCGGGATTTCGGGTTAAAGGCGGTCGAACAAGTACTTCGCCACGTGCGCCCACAACCTCTCCCGCACCACCGCATCGCCGATCTGGTGTGTCGTGCCGGGCAGCGGCAGGAAGTCGAACGGGCGGCCGGCGCGCAGCAGGGCGTCGGCCAGCTTGAGCGAATGGAAGAAGTACACGTTGTCGTCGGCGGTGCCGTGAATCAGGAGGAGCGGCACTGTGAGAGATTCAGCGAAAGTGAGAAGATTGCTGCCGCGGTAAGCCTCAAGCGCTTCTTCGGGCAAACCTAAATACCGCTCGGTGTAGTGGGTGTCGTAATCCAACCAATCGACCACGGGCGCCCCGGCCACGGCCACCTTGAAGATGTCGGGGCGCCGCAGGGCCGCGAGAGCCGACATGAAGCCACCAAACGACCAACCGTAGATGCCGACGCGGTTCAGATCCATTTGTGGAACACGAACCGCGAGGGCTTGCAACGCCTCCACTTGATCTTGCAGCGGCACATCGCCAAAGGCGCCTTTGATGCCACGCTCCCACGTGCGATCGCGACGAGGCGTCCCACGGTTATCGATCGCCACGACGATCGCGCCTTGGTTTGCGAGCCACTGATCAAACACAAACTGACGTTGATCCGCTTTGACGAGCAACGCGTGCGGCCCGCCATACACGTGCACAATCACCGGGTAGGTGCGCGTGGGGTCAAAGTTGTGGGGGCGTACGATGGCCGCATGAAATTGCGCGGTCGCCACCTGCGTGAGTTCAACCTTCACCGAAAAAGGAGGGGCCTCTGCCGTGTCGGGCACCACGCATTTGAGCGCGCCTTCTGCGTTTAACACGCGCATGGTAGGCCACGTTGTGGGGCAGACGCGCGTCTCCACCAGCAGGCCTGCCGAGGTGGAGTAGCTGCAGCTTGTTCGATCGCTTGGATCGGTTTGCTGATCGGCAGGCAACAAGCGTGGTGAAAACGAAGCTTGCGACGAAAGCGGCACCCAGGCCGGGCGGCTGTAAAGTGCGTCGCCCAACAAAACCAGGATGCGATCATTGCGAACGTCGGCGCCCACGAACTGCAAAAAGCCCGCGTCTGCAGGAACGAGTGTGCGGATCAGGGCCCCTTGTGGTGATCGCAATTGCAGCTCACGTGCGCCTGGTGCTTCAGTGACGTGCAGAAGCCCGCGTTGTTGCGGCAAAAAGCGCGGCAGCTGGTTGTCGAGGTTGATCCAGGCTTCGTCATATTCCTCGAACAGCGGTGACGTTGTGCCTGTGGCCACGTCCACCGACAGCAGAGCGGCACGACGTTGATCGCGGCTTTGCACCCACAAGGCGGGCGGCGTGTCGGGGCACTGCCATAAGACGCGCGCTAGGTATGGATACGCGTGCTTGTCCCAAACTACGGAGATGGCTCGTTCGGTGGCGCGGCGGGAGATGAGTTGCAAACCCACGTCAGCGTTGGCTTTGCCGGGCCGAGGATAGCGAAAGCTATGCGGCGTGCGTTCAGGGCGCGCAGGATCCGCGATCGCAAACGCTTCAACAGCCGATTCATCCACAACCGCCACGAGCGCTCGTGTGCCGTCAGGTGAGAACCAATAACCCTCGAAGCGCGACATCTCTTCTTGTGCCACGAACTCGGCCATACCGAAGAAGCGCTCGGCCGAGCCCTCGGTCGTCAAAGCACAGATGGTTACGGGGTTCTTCGAATCTGGAGGCAGCTCTGCGACGTACAAGTTGTGATCGCTCACGAAAGCCACGCCGTGACCGTCTGGTGTGAAGCGCGCGTCCATCACGGGCGGGTGTGACTCGGGCAGAACGCGGCGAATGGATTTGACCTGGCGATCAAGCAGGTACAGCACGCCCGCGAGCGGCAACAAAACGCTGCGGCCATCCGGTGACAGTTCATAAGCCACAAGCCCCGTGTCGGTGATGCGTTGGCGTTCGCGACGTGCTTTTTCTTCCGTGCTTAGCGTCTCGGGTGCTTGCAGATCGGCGGCTGTGCAGATTAGGCGCTCCTGGCCGGTGGCGATGTGCAACGAAAACAGATCGTGGCGCGAAGAGCGCGGACCGCTGCGCAAGAACAGGACTTCGGAGCCATCCGGGGTAATGGTGGGACGCACGGGGCGGCCCAGCAAGAAGGCGCGCGTTTGCGCGAAGGCGGTTAAGAACAACTCATCAGAGAGCGCGAAGGGATGTGACATAAGCGCCCTAAAAATCCGCTTGCTTCGGCGCGCGGGGGAACGGAATCACGTCGCGGATGTTGTCCACGCCCGTGGCGTATTGAATCGCGCGTTCAAAGCCTAAGCCGAAGCCTGCGTGCGGCACCGTGCCGTACCGACGCAGATCGCGGTACCACCAGTATTCAGCCTTGGGTAGTTTCATCTCGTCTAAGCGGGCGTCGAGCACATCGAGACGCTCTTCGCGTTGGCTGCCGCCGATGATCTCGCCAATGCCCGGCGCCAACACGTCCATCGCAGCCACCGTGCGTTGGTCTTCGTTCACGCGCATGTAGAAGGCTTTGATGTCTTTCGGAAAGTTCATCACCGCCACCGGGCGCCCCACAACTTCTTCGGTAAGGTAGCGCTCGTGTTCTGATTGCATATCGATGCCCCACTTGACGGGGTACTCGAATTTTTTGTTCGATTTTTCCAGGTGTCCGATGGCCTCGCTGTAGTCCATGCGTTCGAACTTATCGTTCACCAGTTTCTCGACGCGCGTGATGCAGTCTTTGTCGACCCGATCGGCGAAGAACGCCATATCATCGCCGCGTTGATCCAGCAGGCGCGTGAAGATGAATTTCAAGAAAGCTTCGGCCAGGCTGACGTCATCGTTGAGATCGGCAAACGCGATCTCAGGCTCGACCATCCAAAACTCCGACAAGTGCCGTCGCGTGTGCGAATTTTCCGCGCGAAACGTGGGGCCAAACGTATAGACGCGGCTCATCGCCATGCAATACGTTTCAACGTTAAGTTGGCCTGAAACGGTCAAGAACGCTGGCTTGCCGAAGAAGTCTTGGGAGAAATCAACGCCGCCTGAAGGCGTGCGCGGCGGATTCACGGCATCAAGTGTGGACACGCGAAACATGGCACCCGCGCCTTCGCAATCGCTGGCCGTGATGATCGGCGTGTGGATCCAAAAGAAGCCCTGTTGATCAAAGAACTGGTGAATCGCCTGCGCCAACGTGTGGCGCACGCGCGTGACGGCGCCAATGAGGTTGGTGCGCGCGCGCAGATGCGCCACCTCGCGCAGAAACTCCACGCTGTGCTTTTTCGGTGTGATCGGATAGGTCTCGGGATCATCCACCCACCCCACCACTTGCACCTCCTCGGCTTTCAGCTCGACGGCTTGCCCCTGTCCTTGCGATGGCACCAGAATTCCGGTGACCCGCAAAGCGCAACCTGCGCCTGCTTTGAGAACTTCGGACTGGTAGTTGGCCAGATCCGCTGAGGCAACCACCTGTAGTGGGTGAAAGCCCGAGCCATCCGTGAGGCCAATGAACGAAAGCCCCGCTTTGGAATCGCGCCGGGTGCGTACCCAGCCTTCGACTGTCACGTGGGATCCGGGAGGCAAAGCTCCCGCCAGCAAATGGGCGACCGAGATCTTGTTCATGCTTGCGTGAGTATAAAGCAGCGCGCGGAGCCTGCGCGACGGCTGGGGCTGGTTTCGCTGTTAGGAATTCAACAGTCACGAGCCCAGGTGGTGAGGAACCGGCAGGCAAAGGGCAACACGCGCGTCGGGTTCAGCCAGCCGCGGGCATGGGTTTGCCCATCTAAAGCGTCCACTTTGTTTAAAGATCGCCGAAAATGCGGGTTCCGCGGCGACTGCGGCGTCCCAACGGCCCGAGCAACGCTGCCCTGGCACATACCCTGCACATGCAGGCCCTGACCCTCACCCACCGGAGACCCCATGCATTACAGAGCCTCCTCCCTGATTGGCGTTGCCCTCGCTTTTGTTGCCGTACAAGCCCACGCCGCACAGGTCTCGATAGCGCCCCCCGCTTGTGCGAATCTGGCGGCGTCCGAATGTGAAGCCGTGGGCGTGCTGTTCGCCGATGCTTACGCACGCGCGTCCGGCACACGCGTGTCACCGCCGCCCAAACAAACGGAAGGCGGCTTGGAAGGCACATGGCAGCCCACGGGTGATGAGTACGTTGATATCTCGGCACTACGCCTGTCATCGAAGGTGCAGATCCGCGGCACGCTTCGCCAAGCCGACGGGACGCAAATTCACACGGTTGAAATGACCGCGGCTTCGCTCGATGATCTGCCGCCTGTCGCGGATCGAGTTTGCGAAGCGTTGGTGCACAGGGTGGGCGTCAACGACACGCGCACGCTGCACTCGATCACGCGCACCGAAGCCTCGCGGCCCAACCGCACATACAGTGAAAAAGTGATTGGCTTCAAAACAGCACTGATTCAGCCGTTCGCGCAAGGTGTGACCTTCAACCCGATGATGTCATTGCAGTTCGACGGTCGCTTCGAGTCTGAAACGTACTTTCTTGAATTTGGCGCAGGGCTTGCGCTGCCCACCGGCGGTGATCACCGCAACCTGGGCGCCTTATTTGCAGAGTTCGGCGGCAGCTTGTACCTGGGCCAAGGCAACACATCCCCCTACGTGGGCGTGGGCTTTAGCCCCAAGATCATGTTCAGCGGCGCCGATGGTGGCGTGCGTGCGGCGGCCTACGGTCAATTTGGCTTGATGTTCATGCGGTTTTCGTCAACGCGCCTCTACACAGAGCTGCGCCTCTCACAAAACATTATTCCGATCGACGTAAATACGGGGGATGGATCCTTCTTGGAGAACTCACCCGAAACTTCCGTCCGGCCGCTGGAGGCTGGGTTACAGCTGGGTATCGGCTGGTAAGCGCGAGCTTTTCTTGCGCATCGGTCGGTGCGGCCTCACGCTGAAAGTGAAGGGAGCCAACATGACCACTGGCCGAAGCAAGACGCCCTACTTCGTTCGCCCCCCCACAGCGGTGTTGACCCGCGGGTTTGATCCACGCCTTTCCGTGGGCTCGGCACGCCCCGCCGTTTTCCGCTCCAGCACCTACGTTTTCTCAAGCCCTGAAGCGGCCGAACGTGCGTTCGCGATCGCCCTTGGTCGGTCAAAGCCTGCTGAAGGCGAAAACGTTGATCTGATCTACTCACGGCTTTCGCACCCGAACGCGGAGATTCTAGAGAACCAGGTCACACCGCTTGAGCCCGGCGCCTCCTCGGCCGCTGTTTTCAACTCAGGCATGGCGGCCATCTCAACGGTGTTTCTCACGTTCTGTCCCCCCGGCAGCCAGTTCATCTACACCACGCCCATCTATGGCGGCACACAACATTTGATTCATCAAATGCTTGAGCCACTGGGCTTGGTGGGCATCCCCGTGCCAGCAGGCAATACGGAAGCGATGACCAGGGCCATCGCTGGCGCCGAGAACCTGCGGTTGGTACTGATTGAGACCCCCGCCAACCCAACGTTGGTGATGACCGACATAGAAGCCGCAGCGAAAGCCGCGTTTGCGCATGCACAGCGGGGAAAGCTCCGGCCGCTTGTGGCGGTGGATAATACTTTCATGGGCCCTGCGTTTCAGCACCCCCTGCAAATGAAGGCTGATCTGGCGATCTACTCCGCCACGAAGTTTCTTGCCGGCCACAGCGACATGTTGGGCGGCGTGGTGTTGGGGCGCGATCCGGATCTGTTGGACAGCCTGCGTGGCACGCGCGCCATCTTGGGCAACATCTTGCAACCCGATGAATGCTGGATGCTCGACAGCCGCCTACCCACAGTGGAATTGCGCATGTCGAGGCAAGCGAAGAACGCTGAGAAGGTTGTGGCGGCCTTGGCCAAACACCCCAAGGTCGTAAAACTTTATTATCCGTCCCTGTTCGAGGACGCCGAACAAAAGCGCATCTTTGACTCGCAATGCAAGAGCCCCGGCTCCGTGTTTTCTTTGCGGCTCGCGGGCGGTAAACGTGGCGCGTTTGATTTTCTGCGCCGACTCAAGATTGGCCACAACGCCGTCAGCCTGGGCAGCGTGGAAACGTTGGCATGCCATCCTGCCACCACCACCCATTCCGAGATGAGCGCCGAGGAACTAGCAAGCTCAGGTGTCACGGACGATCTCGTGCGCGTATCGATTGGCGTGGAAGACTTCCGCGATCTGGCGTCGGACTTCCTGGCCGCGTTGGACGCGCTCTAGTTCAAAATGACGTGGCCAACACTGTAATGGCCGTCGCCACCGCGTGGCACGATTCGGATTTCGTCTCCGGGTTGCACAGCGATCATAGGCAAAGGCAACACGTGCACGTGAAGGCCATTGCCAACCACAGGGGTGGCCTGACCTGTCCACAGCGCGGCCTCGCCACGCCGGATCTCGACGGCATAAGCATCGTTGTTGTCGGTGCTCATTTCTAAGCGCGTGACGGTGGCGGCGGTGTCCACGTTTGTGACCAAACCGGCGCTGCCAACCAGCACGTTGCTTGGGTGGTTCCATGCAAAGCCTTCAGGCTTCGCGGCGGCCAATGCGGCCGAAGCCACCACGACCTGACGATCTCGCGACACGCATACATGCGGAGGCCCCGCCGTGGTGCGGGACAACGTTAACTGCGACACAAACGCCGCAGACGCCGCCGGCGCGACGCTGATTTGCACTTCGCGAGGCTCCTGCAGTTCAAACACAGCGCCCGTGCCACCGCCCATCGATAAGCCATCGCACAGCAACCCCAATGCTGCGTTGGCCACGTTTGTATTGGCTTGCCAACGCCCGGCGGGCACCTTCACGCGTGCGACGCCGGGGCGCGCGTCCGTGATTTCCGTGACGAGGCCCTGTCCTTTGATCACGCGCGCCACGGCGGCCGATGCATCGCCCGCCAAAAAGTACCCCGGAATGCGGATGTCATTGTGGCCGCGGAGCACCCCCAATTTGCCGCCATCATGACGCAGCCACAGCTCGGCCAGCACAGGGTGATCCACACTGAAGGACTGCATACGAATCCATTGGTAGCGTTCGTGAAACGCAGGGTTTCGCAACAGCTGCACGCCCGAGAGAAATCGTGGTTGGCGTTGTCCAGCGGCGCTGTTGAACGCGATGATGTCGGGCTCTCGGCGAAACACATAATCACCATCCCCAAGCTCGTGCCCAATGCCACCGTGGCCAAACGAAGGCGGCGGATGCGAAGCGATGTAGGCGTCAATAAGGCCCAACATGTCGAGGCTGGGCAGTTCCGAAAAATACGGCAAAGCCCCTGCCGCATCCACAGCCAGCAAAGGCGCCTGCGCACCGAAGGCCGCCTTCAGATCGCGTCCCACACCCACGCCATCCCATTCCCACACTTCCGCCTTGGCTCGCTGGTTTTCAGCGTCTGTGGTCTGACATTGCCAGTGCACGATCCCAAGCCCTGCGGAGGTCAACGCCACTCGCGTGGCTTGTTCTGCGGCCACAGATTCGGCCACCTCCGCCACCAGCAGCGACAGCGGAACCAACACGAATAATAGCTGCCGCCATCCTGGAAAAATGTCGCCGCCCACGGCCACCAGATAACCGCTCCAGCCCAGCACAACAAGCCACGGCATCACCACCACATGAGTGCGGTTGCGGTGAACCAGCCATACGGTGCCTGCAATGGCCGCGGCCACCAAGATCGCCAAGCCTTGGTAGCCCTGCCAGACATGCGTGAGCCCCAAGAGCACTCTCTGCTGGTTGAACGCCAGCTTGGCCAGCGCCGTGTTCGGTTGCCAAGCGCCGTAATATCCACGGCGAAACAACATCTGCGCTACGAACACCACCACAGCCAACGCCAGCGTTCGCGCCAAACGCTTCACGCTTGGCTGGCGTTGCATCTGCCGCGCAAGGAAGGCCCCCACGAAGGCGCAGGCCACAAGCACAACCCCGTCGGCCCGCAGCAGCACCAACGCCGCCGCCGCCACAGCCGCTGGTATATCGAGTTGTTCGTTTTGATCGCGCGCGAGACGATAAATCAACAAAGCCAGGACGCCCGTCATGAACCCATGCTCAAGACCACCGTTGGCCCACACGGCCACGGGCGCACTTGCCACCCACAAGATGCCGCCGCCCACGAAACGCCAGGCTGACCATCGTCCTGTGCGCGGCGAAAGACCTATGATCGCAAGCGCAGAGAACACACCCACGTGATCAAGAAAGCGCGCAAACCCGATGTAACTTGAGTGCAGCAAACCACCGATGGCTGTCAACAGCACCCACAGAAGGTCGGTGTATCCTTCAACGCGTTCATTGCCGGTCCACGTGAGCCCCTGCCCTTGCACCAAGCGACGGGCGTAGCGAAGTGAGATCAAGGCATCGTCTGAAAGAAAGGTGGCAAAGTGGCGCACGTGCAAGAGCAACAGCAGCGCCAAAGCGCCGAAGAGCATCCCCGGCACGAGCCACGCAGGCCACAACTTGCGCGCGCCTGGGTCACTCACGCCATTGCGCTCTTCACAGCAGCCATTTGTTCCAAGGCGAAACGCAGATCGGCTTCTTCGTGGGCCGCCGAGACTTGCACGCGGATGCGCGCTTTGCCTTGCGGCACCACAGGATAGAAGAAGCCCACCACATAAACGCCCCGCTCCAGGAGCAGTGCCGCCATCTGCTGCGCCACCTTGGCCTCCCCCAGCATGAGCGGCACGATGGGGTGTTCGCCCGGAACTACATTGAACCCCAACGTTGACAGGCCTTCGCGAAATAACTTCGTGTTGCTGGCCAACTTATCGCGCAGGGCGGTCGTTTGCGACAGCATATCCACCACCGCAACCGACGCCGCTGTGATGATGGGCGACAGCGCGTTCGAAAACAGATAAGGCCGCGACCGCTGCCGCAACAGCGCAACCACCTTGGCATTCGCGCTGACAAAACCACCAGCCGCCCCGCCCAACGCTTTACCAAGCGTGCTGGTGATGATGTCTACGCGGCCCATCACGCCACAAAATTCAGGCGTGCCACGCCCCGTGCGGCCCATGAACCCCGTGGCGTGGGAATCATCCACCATCACCATCGCGTCGTAGCGTTCCGCAAAATCGCAGATCGCCTGCAAGTTCGCGATCGTTCCATCCATCGAAAACACGCCATCGGTGGCAATCAAGCGAAAGCGTGCGCCTGCCGCCTTCTGGAGCTGCGTCTCAAGATCGGCCATATCGTTATTGGCATAACGAAAGCGCTGCGCTTTGCACAATCGAATGCCATCAATGATGCTCGCGTGGTTCAAGGCGTCGCTGATGACGGCGTCTTCGGGCCCCAGCAGCGTTTCAAACAGGCCGCCGTTGGCGTCGAAGCACGAGGAATACAAAATTGTGTCTTCCATGCCCAAGAAGGCAGAAAGTTTCTGTTCAAGCTCTTTGTGAATGCCCTGCGTGCCACAGATGAAGCGCACCGACGACATGCCGTAACCCCAGCGGTCGATCGCCTCACGCGCGGCCGCTAGCACTTGGGGGTGATCTGAAAGGCCTAAATAATTGTTGGCGCACAAATTCACCACGCGCCGCCCGGGCGCTTCGCTCACTTGCACGTGTGGGCCCTGCGGGGTCACGATCGTGCGTTCACTTTTCCACAGGCCCGCAGCAGTGATGCCCGCCAGTTCCGCTTCCACGTGTTGCAACATGCCGCTCATCATGTGACACCGCCTCGCAGGCCGTCTTTCATACGCCCCTCACGCCGAGAAGCTGGCCCATTTCAAAATCACTTTACCGCAATCGCCTGCCGCCATCGCCTCAAAACCTTTTTCAAAATCCGTGTACGCAAAGCGGTGGGTGATGACGGGGGAAATGTCCAAACCGCCCTGCAGAAGCACGGTCATCTTGTACCAAGTCTCATACATCTGCCGGCCGTAGATGCCCTTAATGGTGAGCATGTTGGAGATCACCAAACTCCAGTCGATCGCGAACGGCTTGCTCGGCAGACCAAGCATCGCGATGCGGCCACCGTGACACATGTTGGCGATCATATCGCCAAACGCCTGCGGGCTACCGCTCATCTCCAGGCCCACGTCAAAGCCTTCGCGCATGCCCAGCTGCGCGCGCGCCTGGGCCAAGGTGTTGGTGCTGACGTTCAACGCCAGCGTGGCGCCCATGCGTTTTGCCAACGCCAAACGATCGGGGTTCACATCGGTGACCACAACGTGGCGCGCGCCCGCGTGCCTCACCACGGCCGAGGCCATGAGCCCAATGGGCCCCGCACCTGTAATGAGTACGTCTTCGCCGACCACGTCGTGGCATAGCGCCGTGTGAACGGCGTTGCCAAACGGATCGAAGATCGACATCACGTCTTTGTCCAATCCAGGCGCGTGGCACCACACGTTGGTCTGTGGCAAGGCGATGAATTCGGCAAACGCGCCCGGGCGGTTCACGCCCACCCCTTGCGTCTTGTCGCACAAATGGCGGCGCCCGGCCATGCAGTTGCGGCATTGCCCACACACCACGTGCCCTTCGCCGCTGACCACATCGCCCACGTGAAAGCCCTTCACGTTTGAGCCGACCTCAACGATTTGCCCCACAAACTCGTGGCCGATCACCAAGGGCGTGGGCACGTGCGCCGCCGCCCAGTCGTCCCACTTGAAGATGTGCAGATCGGTGCCGCAGATGCCTGTGCGCATGACCTTGATCAGCACATCATCAATGCCCAAAGTGGGCATGGGAACGTCCTGTAACCACAGCCCCGGTTCTGCTTTCGCCTTTACCAACGCCTTCACTGCAGCCGGTCCTTTATGACGCCGCATATGGCGTCGTTGTTAAAGTGTAACGCGGCCAGCAGAGGGCGCCAGTTTGTTCCGGGGCTTGACGTTCCCACCGTTGCCGGAGGATGGTTGTGCGGTGAAAGATCGAATCGAACACGTGGCAGACATTTTGATGGCGGCGGCCTATGCCGATCAGCACTTGGCGGGCGACGAACGGGCCGCCGTTCGGCAATTGTTAAAGCAACTGCTTGATGCCGAAACCTTGCCGATGGATCTCGACTTTCGCATCGACGAGTTTGCCGCCGGCACATTTGACCTCAAGAAAGCCGCGGCGGTCTTCGTCAACGATCCGCCCGAGGTGAAGCGCCATCTGCTTGAGTTGGTGGCAGCCATTCACGCGGCCGACCAAGAATTCGATTTGGCGGAAGACGAGTTTGTGCACCGTTTGGGCGAAGCTTTGGGGCTGCCGCACAGTTCCTACAAAGACATGATCATTTCAGTGGTTGATGAAGTGGACCTGGCCGAAGGGCTTGACGAAGTGAGGTTCGCGGCCGAAGACGCCGAAGCCAGACCTCCGATGCCGCCGCCCCCCGGCAGCAAACGCGCCAAAACCGAATAGGCTTCCACCCGGGCTTGGGGCTTGCCGGCTGCTAGTTTGTTTGCATGAATCGCCTTGCCCTCAGCTTGCTCGCCCTGTGCGCCCTGCCGCCCCTATCCGGTTGCCACAAGCCCGACGAGCCACCTTCGGCCACCCACACGGTGCAAGGCGTGGTGAAGCTGTGGCCGGCCATCGCGCAACCAGGCAACGGCAAGACCGTGGTGGTGTTGCACCAATCAATCCCGCAATTTAAGGATCAAGAGGGCAAGGCCGTGGGGATGATGGCGATGCCGATGCCGTTTACTTTGTCCAAGGGACTTGATGTGAGCGGCATTGGCGTGGGCTCAAAAATTGAATTCACCTTTGGCGTGTTCTGGAAAGAGCCTAACCCCACGCGCATCCTTGCCATCAAGAAACTGCCGGACGACACGCAGATCAAATACAACCCGGACGACGAATAGCGGTGGCGCTACGGCGCTTCATCGGGCGAGCCAGGCATCTCGTCTTCGCCCGAGTGCAGCTCGTCTGCTTCGTCCCACTCTTCGGCTTCGCTTTCGGCTTCGTCAACCGCGGCTTTGGGCGAGACGACAGCCGGAGGCGCCGCGACGGCAGGGGCCGCCGGCACAACCTCCGTTGGCGTTTCCTCAGGCTCCTCAGCGGGCCCCTCTGCCAGTTGAGGCGCAGGCACTGGTTCGGCGGGCACGGGCGGTGGAGCCACAGGCGCAAGCTTGGCGGGCGCAGGCTTTCGCGGTGCCTTGTAAACCACGGGAATGCGCTCAAGGAAGGACCCCAGCACCTTCACGCCGCGAACCACATTCGGCTCATAGGCCAAGGCCAAAGCGGTGGCACAAGACACAACTGCCACCAACGCCACCAAACCCCAGAACCGCGACCAAAGCTTTCGACGAACGATTTTCATTCTAAGTGAGCCGACTCACGCGGAAGGTGACACGGCCCCCAAACAAATTCAATTACCTGCGCGGGAAATTCAGAAACACCAGCTTAGACATGCCGCCGCTAGGGCGCCCAATCAACAGCTACATTGCCAACGAACAACCCGGCCGCCCGCGCGCGCCCAAACAGAACGTCGATCGCTTTGCGGACGTCGGGTGCCATGTGGCGGGTGTCCTCGTTGGCGTACATGCCCAAGTACCGGTCCAAGAGCTTCGCATCGGTCAAAGCCTTATCCCCGCGATCCTCCTTGGCGATGGCGGCGATGAGGGCGTCCCGGTTGCTTAGCGCCCAGGCAATGGCGTTGCCCAACACGCGCGACACCAGCGCCACCTTCGCCGCACCCAACGCTTTGCGAATCACGTTCACACCCAACGGCAGCGGCAAGCTGGTTTCGGCGTGCCACCATTCGCCAAGTTCGACCACTTTGTGATAACCACGCTGCTCATAGAGCAAGCGGCCTTCGTGAATCAACAAAACGGCATCGACCGAGCCGTCCTCAAGTGCCGAAAACGCGCGCGAAAACGGTGAAATCGGCACGAGCACGGGCACGATGTCGGGTTGGATCAAGCGCAGCACCAAAAACGCGGTTGTGGAGGACCCCGGAATGCCCACGCGCAAACCTTTGAGTTGGGCCACGGTCATGGGCCGCTTCGCCACCACAACAGGCCCGAAGCCCCGGCCCACACTGGCTCCGTGGGGTAACAATAGATAACGGTCCGCCAGCTTGGGATAGACGCCCAAGGAAACGGCCACCACATCGGCGCCTTCGTTCACGGCCAGGTCGTTGAGCGACGCCGTATCCGCACGCAGGTGATCAAACCGCAAGCCCTCAAGGTCAATCGCCCCCGTGGCCAACGCCGCAAACATGAAAGCGTCGTCCGCGTCCACCGAATACGCCAGCCGCACCGGCGGCGACTTTTGGTCCAAGCTCATCAACGCAGCCTACGACGAATTCTGCCGCGGCGGTAAAGCACAAGCCCAGCCACCAGCACGATCCACGGTGGCTGCGGCGCACGTCTTGCCAAGGCGCATGAACAGCCGCCGTCGTCAGATGCCGTTGCACCCGCATCATTTGCGCCAGCGTCAAGCTGCGGGGGCGCACAAACACCATAGGCGGTGCATAACCAGGCAGCGGTCGATAAGCACAGCGAGCGGATGCACGCGGGCGGCGCTTGCACTTGCGCCATCGTGATCGTGGGAGCCCACGCCAATCCGTTGGTGGACTGCATGACGTAGGCCGCATCACCACCATCAATGCCGCCGCCACACGCGTAAAGTGTGCCCTCCCGATATTTCAGGCAGCGAAACCGCGGGCCGTCTTGTGGCGAAAACACGGGGGCGGCCCACGTGCGGCCGCCATCTTGCGACACCAGCAAGGCAGCGTCGGTGGCCTTGCCCGTAAACAGCGGGGCCCGTGTGCCTACGTAAACTGTCTGTTGGGTGGCGCCAAACGTAAACCCGCCCAGAAAGTGCCCCGCGGGCAGTTCCGCCACGCGCTTCACGGAAACGCCATCGTCGTCCGACAACCACAATTCATCCGTGCCCGCAGCCGTATCGCGGGCGAAAAACAAACGGTTGGGCGCTTCAGCTGAAACGTCCAAGAGCGTGGGCGTGCGCAACGGATCAGCGAGATCAGGCACGGGATCGCGAGCGCTGAAAGTTTGTCCGTCATCAAGCGAGATTGAAAGCGCCGCTGGCCCCACAAGCCCCGGCCCCGCCACATAGATCTTCCGCGGCGTGGTGGGCAACACGAATAACCGCCACCAAACCTCACCACGCGCAAATGCGTGCCGAAGCGTAAACGAGCCGCCTTGATCCTCTGAAACATAAAGGCCGCGCGTATCGCCCGCACCGACCAAGGCCCACACACGTGACGGCACAACGGGATCGGTCACGGCTTGCTGGACGTACGTGGCAGGCGGCAGACCTTTGGCCAACGACCAAGCACACAAGCTTGCATCCTGGCTCACGTACAGACCTTCGCGCCCGGGCACCACCACGCGCCCACTGGCGATCGTCAACTTGTCAGGCGTGCTGCCTCCAAAAGCTTCTTCGCACACGGCCTGATAGCGGTCGTTGCCCACGGCGCTGAACAAACCAAAGTTCATCACGGCCAACGGTTGCCCGGCGCCATCAAACTCAAGCGAAAATGTATCGGCCACCATGCACGCGCCATTGCGTGTGGTGGCACAAGTCAAAGGCGCGGCCCACGCGTGCGCCGACAGCAAAGATGCCAAAGCGCAAGCAAGCGCAGCGGCAACTTTCATTTCATCCCGCCCGTAACGGCGCTGTGGATTCGCGCACGATCAAAGGCGTATCGAACGGCGTTTGCTGAGGTTCAGCGTCGTCGCTTAATGCAGCCAAAACTTGGCGAGCCACGGCGGCGCCCATCTCCACAGCGGGCTGGCGAACGGTGGTTAGGGGAGGCGTGCGGAACTGCGCCTGGGGGGTGTCGTCGAAGCCCACAAGGGATACATGTTGGGGCACCATCAAGCCTTGGCGAAACAATGCCACCTGTGCCCCAAATGCCATGCAGTCGTTGGCTGCGAACAAGGCGGTGAAATCACGCTTGCGGGCCAGCAGTTCATTGCACGCGTCGATTCCGGATTGCTCAACAAACGTGCCGTAGGCCACGAGGCTGTCGTCAAAAGCAATGCCCGCTTCCTCGATGGCCTGCCGATAGCCTTTGAGGCGAGCAATGGCGTGGCCGTGGTTTGGAGGACCCGAAACGTGCGCAATCTTGCGGTGGCCGAGGTCTAAAAGGTGCTTCGTTGCGCGGTACCCGCCGCCCTCGTTATCAACCAATAGGCACTGCGCTTCAAGCCCCGGTGTATCAGGACACACGGCGAATACGGGAATATCCTGCTGCAGATCATCGAGCAGTTCCGGTGAAAGCGGTTGCCCCACAACGCACACGCCGCCCACGTAGCTGGCGCGCAGAAGCTCCACGGCGCGGGTGAGATCGCCGAAGCCCTGAACGCTGACGATGAGTGGCAAATAAGGTGAAGGCGCGAGCGTTTCCTGAATGCCGCGGATCACCTGCGTGAAAAACGGCGTTTCTGTGTTGGTGGCCAAAATGCCGATGGTGGAAGAGCCCCCCGACGCCAAACGCTGCGCAAACAAATTGGGCCGGTAGCCCAGCGCCTCGACGGCGGCAAGCACAGCGGCCTTCTTGTCGTCGCTAACTTTGGTGTTGCCACTTAAAACCCGCGACACAGTGCTTTGCGAAACACCGGCACGGTAGGCGATGTCGTAAATGGTCGTTTTTTGTTTTTCCATCAGGCGATATCGCTTCTCAAAAAGGGTAAGGCTTGGCGGCGAAGCCTGCAATGGATGTGAGACGCGTGCCGTAAAAAGCGCGTGATGGCGGGCCGACGCACGGCGAGGTGACTCCCAGCCTCAAGACGTTCCCGCCCACCAAGCGGCGATATCAAGCTCCATCGCGTCGAAGGTGCTGCACGCCAATCTTTGCGTAAAAGCGCTTTTTGACCAAGAGATCGTAGCGGCGGTTGGACGGCGACAAGCTCTCGCAAATCCAGTCCGGCACCACCTCAACGGGCCCTGGCGGAAGCTGCGCCGTGCGTTCCCGGCGCCAGCCAGCCATGTCCGGCGAAGATTCAGCGGCCTCGGGATGGGCGATGCCGGGCTCGACCAAGATCCACCATCCTCCAGGGCCGCCCTTGCCGCGCCGAAAAGGCCCATCGATGTCGCCAAACAGTGTCCCCAAGGCGTCCTGATGCGCAGGGCGTGGCCGCGGCTGCGTGTAAAGAACCCCAGCAATGATCTCGCCCTTGTACCCTTCGGGCACGCGTTCCAAATCCAGGAAGGTGGCTGGCATGCCTGGATGCGATGCGGCCGGAAGCGACGACATCCACCGATTATCCGCGACTCAAGCCGGGGGCTCAAGTGCAAGTCGAGAAAGCTGCCGCCGCGGTGGTCAACGCACGAGGAATGGGCCTATGGCAGTGGCTGCGCCCTCGACAGGCCAGGGTTGTGATAACAATCTGCGACACGATGAGGGCAATCACTTTCGCCTTGATGGCGGCCCTGAGTGCGATCCGGCCAGGAAAGCCTGTCGGAAATAATGCCGCTCCATAGACTTACCCGTCTTGTCGAATGGCTATTGCTTATCCACAATCGGCTGCTCTCGAGAGGCGACACTATTGTCAGTCAAACCAAGACTGGTTTCGTGTTTTTTGGGGGGACTCTATCTGCGTCGGCAGTGGTGGAATCCGCCATCCTCACCAGCAAAGACCTCACGGCTTCCGTGAGCGCGGGAGACCGTCGCTACGTGTTTGAGTTTAGCCCCTTCTTGAACGACTCGAACGTGACCTTCTAAGACTCGTCGCCAACACTCAAGTGACTTACATCGTTCCCTAGCTAAGCGCGTTGGGAGGTTACGGGCGGCTCGCCTCAGTCGTTCAAGAACGAAGGATTTCTGCACAGCACACAACTATATCCAACCGAAGATGCGCCTATGTGAACAGGGACGGACCATTCAGGGAGAAACCAACATCTGTCCCGCAGCAAGCTCTTTTTCCTGCTTGCCGGGCTTGTCTGGGAGGCGACAATTCGCTTGCTTCACCCTCCCTCGCAGAAGAGACTTCTCGTTCATCCTTGGCGCCACAGCGCCTCAGACTGGAACGTTTTTTCAACCAGCCAGCCCCGGAGCGCATCATGAATTCTAAGCCCTCAAAGAGACTTACTGTTGCCCTGTTCTCGTCACTAGCGATCGCCTGCGGGGCCATCAGCAGTTGTTCAAGCAGCAAAAGCGACGACGGGTCCGGTGGAGACGGAGGCGGCGGAGATCAGGCAGGTCAATCGGGTGGCGGCAGCAAAGGAGACGGAGGGTCTAACAGCGCAGGCAAAGGCGGAAGCGCCAGCGGCGGGTCTGGTGGCTCTGCTGCTGGTGGATCCGGCGGCGTTGCTGGAAATTCTGCGGGAAGCGGCGGTGGCGGCAACGCTGGCGGTACAGCAGGCAACACGGGTGGTTCCGCGGGCTCCAATCCCTCCACGCTTTTGTGCCCCGCTGGTGCTCAGTATCCGGCGCCTGTTCCCGATGGCGCCACTCCCACGAAGCTGAAGGACACGGGCTTCGAAGGCACCGAGGGCCCTGTTTGGGTCGAATCAGTGAAAGCGTTCTTCTTCTCGGACCTGCAACGCAAGACGATGCAAGACTGGAGCAAAGACGCATCTTCCAAGATATGGAAGTACAACCCCGAGACGAACAACTTTGAAGTGTTCGTGGCAGCCAGCGGTAGCAACGGTCTGGCGGTGAAAGACGGCAAAATAGTTGCGGCGCTTCACTCACTGGGCGGCCTCGCCACATTCGATCCCGCAACAAAAGCTCGGGTCGATTACATCACTGGACTCGGAGGTAATCCGCTTGGCTCTCCCAATGACTTAGCCGTGCGCGCCGACGGCAACGTGTACTTCAGCGATCCGGAGTGGCAAAAGCCGAACGCTCGCCCAGGCCAAGGTCAAAAGGTCTACCGAGTTGATCCGCAAAAGATGGTCACAACTGTTGACACGCTATCACGCCCCAATGGTGTAACTTTGAGCCCCGATGGCAATACCCTTTACGTCACCGACGATCAGAAGAACGTTTGGAAATACAAGGTGGCTGCCAACGGCTCGGTCACGAAGGATGGAAAGCTAACGACGACGGCTGGCAATTATCCCGACGGCATGACGGCAGACTGTGCCGGCAATGTGTACGTCGCCACCTCCGCGGGGGTTGAGATCTTCTCGGCCGCTGGTGCGGCGGTAAAGACCATCGGGGGTCTCGCTGGCAGTGGAACCAACGTAGCTTTCGGTGGTACGGACCACAAGACATTGCTGATCACAGCCGGCGATACAGTTGTGTATTCGATCAAGCTAAACATTCCCGGATTGCCTTATTGATGGAAATTTAGAGGCGCGTGAGGCTTGGGCTTAGCGGGCGGTCAAGACTAATTGTGCGGGTTCCTTTCGCGGATGGGGCTGCTGCGCTTCAGGGGTGCGCGGCGGCGGCTTACGGAAAATTCTCACGACGAAGAGCTGCTGGCCGCATCATGTTTGTGTGGGGGAAAGTCCGTTTGACGTGGGACTAGATGCCCCAGGGCAGATGGGCTTTCGCTGGCCTGAAAAAACAAGCAACTCCTTGTCGCGCGTAGCCGATAAGGAGGAGGCTGTGGTGGCGCCAGCGATAGCCGGACCGACCTTATCGACGATTGAAGAAAACCCAGATCCCCCGAGGTTCCATATGCCTTTGCCCCAAAAAACTTTGGCCGAATTGGCCGTAGACATTGCTTTGGAGGAAGTACGGAAAGGGGTATTCGAGACTAACAACGATAATCGGGGCGAGCGCATCGACGAATACCAGAAGTCGGCGAACGGCGTTATGGCGGAAGCCTGGTGCGCCAAATTCGTATTCTGGTGCTTCGAGCAGGCTTCCGCTCGTCGCTACACAAAGAATCCCATGCCCAAGATCTTCGCTGCGCGAGCGTTCGAGTTGTGGGCAACAAGGGAGCGGAAAATCGTCGAGGTCCCCGAGCTTGGGGATGTTCTAATCTTAGAACATCGTCACGTCGGAATCGTCGCCGGCGCACCAACGAGTACAGGGACGATCCCGTCGGTCGAAGGTAACACTTGGGCCCGAAGCACTTTCCAGAACCGCCGAGAAGGCGTTTATGCCCTCCAGAAGCAAAAGATCTCCAAATGTACCTTCGCTCGGCTTGTCTGATCCTCGGCGTCTTCACAGCCGGCTGCCACAGCAGCCGAGCGAAGACTATATCGGCCCCTCCGGCAGCGGATGCTTCGCCCGCGGTGTCTCCGCCGCCCAAGCTGGACGGAATAGGCTTGTTACAACGAACCCTTTGTCGCGGACGTGTTTCCTGTTCGATTCTGCGGGAACGCAAAGCGGACGCTGTCGACCTTAAAGTGGTGGACATATCAGTTCCGCCGCCCCCAACGGCCCCTGCTGGGACGTGCCACATACGAGAGTATTGGTTAGTTAGACCGTCCTCACAGATTCTGCTTACGACAGATTGCACAGAACAGTGGGGCGCCGACGAGCCGGGCCCTGCTGAGACTCATATCCGCGGGCGCACCTTTGAAGTGCATTACACCGAGTTTCAATCGAACGATCAGTGCGAGACGGTCGAGGCGAAGATCGAGCTGTCAACCGCTGAGTTGCTCGCGTACGAGCGACGCGGTGGTGTGATCAAAAACGACGCTTGCGAATTGAAGAAGCCGAAGCTCCCGTCGCTTCCGACGGGATCAGGGGCGCACGATAGTGCCCTTCTGGTTCTCCACCAATAAACGTCCGCAGAGGCGGGTTCTGCCAGTAATCAAATGATTACAACAACTTATTGGACATGCGCGCCTGTAGGAAATCTTACAGCGTAAAATTACGGCGGTATATCAACGCATTCTTCCGCCGCCGGCATGGTTCGCGCCGCCAAAGGAAGCAGCGAAGCCGAATCCTCGAACGCACTGGGACTGCGCATCGTGGTTTACCCGGGAACGACGACGGCTCACGGAAGAAGGCATCGTGATTTTGCCGCCATCGATTTCGCGAAGCGAATCTGCGACGCCAACTTCTTCGATAAGTTACCAACCTAGAAACACAAAGTCGGCTAAGGTGCGCGGCGCATGAGTACCATTCATTTTATCGGCGGAGAAAAAGGTGGCGTGGGTAAATCCGTTGTCGCGCGTCTTGTGGCGCAGCGATGCATCGACCACAACCTGCCCTTCGTCGCGTTCGATGCCGACGGATCGCACGGCGCTTTATTGCGCCACTACGCTTCATTCACCACGCCCATCGATCTTACGCGCTTCGAAAGCGCCGATGAAATCGTCGCTGCAGCAACGGACAAGGATCAGCGCGTGTTGGTGGATCTGCCGGCGCAAAGCGAGCGTTTCCTCACAACGTGGATCAACGATGCCCAGATCTTGGAGCTCGCGAATGAATGCCAAGTGCGCGTCGTATTTTGGCATGTCATTGATGACGGCAAAGACTCGCTGATCACCCTCGAACGACTGCTCGCGAACCAAGGCCCGCTCGCGAATTTTGTGGTCGTGAAGAACCACGGCCGCGGCCGCGACTTCGGTCTCTTCGAAAGCACAGGCGCACGCGCCAAAGCCGAAGCCCGCGGCGCCGTGGTGCTGGATCTGCCCGCCCTCTACGCACCCGTGATGCAGAAGATCGATCAACACGACGCCAGCTTTTGGGCAGCCGCCCACAACCCAGCGTTTGCCAGTGAATCGTTCAGTCGCATGGATCGGCAGCGCTTGAAGGTGTGGCTTAAGGGCGCGAGCGATCAGTTGGATCGTTTGGCCAGCGTTTTTTGAAGCCCTGACCGCCTCCTGCAAAAGCGGCTTATTTCGCCAGAGGGGCTGCGTCCGCCCACAACGCGGCAAGATCAAACTCGATCGCGTCGAAGGGCTGGGCGCGGATTAATTCTTCACCGCTGTAAGTGCCAACAAGGATCCAGCGGCCATCCACGCCCAGGTTCAAGATTTCCAGCATGCGTTCACGCGGGTTGACCAGCCAGACCCAAGGCACCTGTTCACGCGCATAAACCGCAAGTTTCGTAATGCGATCGAATCGTTCCGTGCGTGGGCTCAACACCTCCGCGACCCAATCCGGACGAAGGATGAGATAAGCATCGTCGGGTACGGCCGACAGGCGTGTTTTGAGCCACCCACCCATGTCCGGAACAACGATGTCGGCTCCCAGATGAAGTTCAGGTTCGTCTAGCAGGATCCAACCGCCCGGACCGCCTTTGCCCCGTTTGAAAGGCGGTCCAAGTTCTTCTCCCAAGGCTGACGCAGCGGCGGCATGGATCAACGCTGGCCGAGGCTGCAAGTGCAGTTCGCCATCGACCACCTCCGCGACCATATGCGCAGGAGCTTTCAAGACGTCCTGATACGTGGCGCGGCGACGAGCGGCATCAGCCATTGATTGAGTTTAACACGGCACCGCCTTTACTTTATCGGCGTGGGTGAAGCCGGGTCCAAGATCTTGCGCGGGCGTACCGTGCCTTTGTTGGCGGGTTGTGCCGGCACAGCTGGTTGCGCTGGTCCCGCACCTGCTGGTTGAGCGGGTTGTGCGGGAATTGTCTTTTCCCGTTGTAGCTGGCCATTCGCCTTGCCCTTGTTGACGGGAGGCGCGTTTTTGTTTTCCAGCGCGCGATCAATTGAACCATCCGTAGGTGGCTTACCTGCAGGCTCAGCAGCGGCGGCGGCCACAGGGCGGCCCCGCGTGGGAGCCGGTGCGGCCACGGGAGCGACAGCCGGTGGCGCCTCACGTCCGCGTGAAGGAGCGGGGGCCGGCACAGCCTCAGGCGCTTGACGAGATCGCCCCGCGACCGGCGCTGAACCCTGTGGAACTTCGGGGGCAGGAGCTGCAACCGGTGTGGTGGTCGGGGGCGCCGATGGCGTTCGTGCCACAGGAGCGGTAGCCGCAGGCGCTGTGGAAGGAGCGGCACGATTTTCTGTGCGCGCTGGCGCCGGCTGGCTGCCACCTGCGGCCGTTACAGGTGCTGCAGGCGCTGGTTTCATCGTGCTTGAAGGCGGCGGTGTGCCTGTGCCCGTTGATGTGGTTACACGAACCACACAACCCGCAGATGACAAGCTTAAGAACAGTGCCACTGCTGAAAATGAACGAGTGTTTTTCATGCTGCCGACCATTGTAAAGGAGCCTTCCGATCTTTGATAGGACGGCCGCCGCCTTGGGTTTATGCACGCGCCGAAGGCCACGAAACAGCGGTGTTACGTGAACAGCGAAAAGGTTTAACAGAGCAACGCTGGTTCGCGAAACCATGCGCGCGCTACAACTTTAAACATGAGATGCAGCTGGTGAGTGGCTGCGAGGGATGGGCGGGATGCGGCGAAGCTCACATGCTCAACACGGACATGGGGAGGTGGCGATTGCACAGAGGACTGAGCGTGGTCTGGTGAATTGAAAAAGGTACGGTGCACGGGAAACGAGGGCCCGTTCACCACCCGGGACAGGGGTTGGCTCCACGAGGACGGAACCAGCTCCTGCTCCGGGACCCTGCTTTTCGAACGACGCTTATCTCCGTGGAATGCCCGCACGTAAGGCGGCCGCCGACCTGCTCGGGGCCGTAAGGTGCTTTCCGTCACGCGCTTGCGGAAAAAGCCACGTAAAAAGCCCGGGTGGCTTACCCACTATCGGGCCGCACTGCATTCGATCGGTTACGCTCGACGCCTGTCTGTAGCGCCGCCGATGATGCCCGTTGCCAAGAATCGTACCTGTCCTTTCCGCAAATCCATAACCTGGTGTTTGGCGGGCATGCTTGCGGCGACCACCATGGGTGTGGCTTGGCCCACGCTTGGCGCAGAAAACCCAGCGGCGCTAACGATTGAAGAAGCCATCGGCTTGGCTATGCAGCGGGACGAGCGCATCGCCCGAAGTCAAAGCGATGCGAACGCCGCCCAGGGCTTACAGGACCGTGCCCGCGCGTTTTTCTTTCCCGAGTTGATCGTCACGGGCGCGTACATTCGCAGGCCGCGCGAGACGTTTCGTATGTTGGAGGGCCGGCAAGTGGTGGCCCAACGTTTCAATGCTTTGCAAGGTAATGCGCAGCTCAACGTGCCGTTGTTCTGGGCTTCGGCCATTCCGCTTTACCGTCAAGCTCGGCTGCAACACGAGGCCGCCGAGCTTTCTGCGGCTGAGCAACGACGCCTCATTGGGTTCGAGACCGCCGACGCCTTCGTGAACGTGCTCACCGCGCTTGAGATCGAGACCGCCGCTCAACGACGCTTGGACTTTGCGAAAGAACGTCTCACGGATGCCCAAGCGCGCGCTGAAGCCGGTCTTGTCAGCTCAAACGATGTAACGCGCGGCCAACTTGAAGTCGCAAACGCTGAGCGAGAGGTGTGGTTGGCGAAGGGGCAGTCCGCGCTTGCACGCACCGAGCTTGGGCACCTGCTGGTGACCGACGTCAAAGGCGAGCTTGTGCCGCCACATGAGCTCATTTCTGCAGCAACGAACCAGCCGCTGCCAGCCGATCAAGAGCAGGTGGAGCAAGGGCAACGCGCGCGCCTCGACGTTTTGGCCGGGGATAAGCTTGTGCTGGCCAGCCAGGAATCAGCCAAAGAGCCGCGGCTGCGTTTCATTCCGCGCCTCACCGGCAATGTGCTCGGCCGTTACACCAACGAACCTGGCTTCACGGGCTTGATGTTCGATTGGCAAGCGGGCGCGACGTTGAGTTGGGCCTTGTTTGATGGCGGCGTGCGCTGGGCAGAAAGCCATCAACGAGATGCAGTGGCGCAATCGCAAGCGCTCACGCAAGCGGCGCTGCGCAGAACCGTGACGCTTGATGTGCGGCGAGCACGCTTGGCGCTGGAAAGCGCGCGCGCCACCCAGGCCGCAGCTCTAAAGGCGCGTGAGGTGGCCGCCAAACACGCCAAAGAAACCGCTGAACTTTATCGTGAAGGCCTGGTGCGTTCCTTGGAAGTGGCCGATGCGAACCTCAATCTGTTCGAGGCCGAAGTGACGTGCTCGCGCGATCGGTATGCGCTGATGTTGGCTTATTTAGACCTCAAGACTGCGGTGGGCGAACGCCCGCCGGGAGTGAAATAGATGCAGGCCCGTGCTTTTCTAGTTTTGATCGCGCCTCTGCTCTGGTTCGGCTGCGGCAAGGGCGGGGGCGCAAGCCAACCTTTGAAGCAAACTGGTCCCACAGCGTTTCCCGTGGAGGTTGAATCCGTCACCAGCCGGCAAGTGGATTACGTGGCGCAAGCCGTCGGCACGATCGAAGCTTTTGAGACCGTGCAGGTGACGTCCCGTGTGGCGGGTGTGGTCGAACGCGTGCGCTTTCAGGAAGGCGATGTGGCGAGCGTCAACCAGGTGTTGGTGGAGATCGAGCCGCGACGTTTTCGTTTGGCGCTTGCGGCTCAAGAAGCGGCCTTGCTGAAGGCAAAAGCGGCACGTGAGGACGCGATGGCGGGCCTCGGACGCCGCCAAGCCGCCATCGATAAAACGCCGGGCCTGATTCCAGGCGAAGAAGTGGCCACGTGGAAGACGAGGGTTGCGACAGCCGACGCCGAAGTGGCCGCCGCTGAAGCCGCGCTGAGTTCCGCAGACCTTAACTTGCGCGATGCCTTCGTGCGAGCCCCCGTTCAAGGGATGATCGAAACACGAAGCGTTCAAACCGGGCAGTATGTGCAACCCGGAACCATCTTGGCCACGCTTGTGCGGCGCGATCCGCTTTTGTTGCGCTTTCAGCTGCCAACAGACGCAGCGATGTCGCTGCGCAAAGGTGACGAAGTGCAATTCAAATTGGGCGACACACAGGCCATTCACAACGCAAAAATCATACACATCGCACAAGCCGCCGATCCAGCCACACGCCAGGTGCCTGTGGCCGCCCGGGTGGAGGATCAGTCAGCGCCCGATCTTCGCCCGGGCAGCTTTGCGCGCGTCACCGCACGGCTCGACGTGCACAAAGACAGCAAGACAAAAGGCGACGCCGCCCCGCTTGCCAACACACGCCCCGCCATTCCAGAATCAGCGATCCGCCCCAGCGAACATGGCTTCGTGGCGTTCGTGGTTAAAGACGGCAAGGCTGAAGAACGGCATCTCACGCTGGGGCTACGCACCTCGGATGGCCGCGTGGAGGTTGTTTCCGGCATCGCGGCCGGCGAGGCCTTGGTCGTTCGCGGTGCAGAAGCCTTGCGCGATGGATCTTTGGTGAAGATTGCGGCCACGCGTGCCGTCAGCAAGGGATCGTAAGGTCATGTCGTTAACGGAGATCTGCGTTCGCCGGCCGGTGCTGGCGTGGATGATCATGGCCGCCACCGTCGTGTTTGGCGCCGTGTCGTTGAGCCGCATTGGCATCAGCGAATACCCGGACGTGGACCATCCCGTGATCAGCGTAAGCCTAACGTGGGAGGGGGCCGCGCCTGAGGCGGTGGAAAGCGACATCGTCGAGCTTGTGGAAGAGGCTTTGTCCCAGGTCGAAGGCATTCGCGCCATCTCGTCTGAATCGCGGTTGGGCAGCGCGAACCTAAGCATTGAACTTGATCTGTCACGCAACGTCGACATGGCGATGCAGGACGTGCAGGCCCGCATCGCGCAAGTGTCGCGTCGCTTGCCACGCGAGATGGATCCCGCGGTGGTATCGAAAACGAATCCTGAAGATCAGCCCATTATGTGGGTGGGTTTGTCGGGTCCGTTTTCGCCGCAGATGTTGGCCGACACCAGCCGATACACCGTCAAGGAAAAGCTGCAAACCATTCCCGGCGTGGGCGAGTTGAACGTCGGCGGATTTCCGGATCGGAACGTGCGGGTGTGGGTCGACGCCGAACGTTTGGAAGGCCGCGGCCTCACCGTACAAGATGTGTTGTCTTCGTTGCAGCGGCAACACGTGGAGCTGCCCGCCGGACGCATCGAGGCCGAGGGGCGTGAAATCACCGTGCGGGTGTTGGGCGAGGCCTTGGATCTGGCCACGTTACGCAACATGGTGGTCAAAGAAGTCAACGGCGTGCCCATTCACTTGGCAGATGTGGCGCTGGTCGAAGATGGATTCGAAGATGTGCGGCGTTTAAGCCGCGTCAATGGGCAGCCTGCGCAGGGCATCGGCATCAAGAAACAACGTGGCTCGAACGCCGTAGCCGTGGCCAAGGCGGTCCGCGCCGCCTTGGATGAATTGCGTCCCACGCTGCCCAAGGGCATGGAGCTTGGCATCAACTTTGACGCCACCACCTTCGTTGAAGAGTCAGTCAAAGAGCTTCAGTTTGAGGTGGGGCTTTCCATCCTCTTAACAGCTTTGGTGTGTTGGCTGTTTTTGGGCTCATTTTCGGCGACGTTGAACGTTGTGCTGGCCATCCCGATGTCGCTGATGGGAACCATCGCCGTCATCTATTTCTTGGGGTTCACCCTCAACACCTTCACGCTGTTGGCGTTGGCGCTGGCGGTGGGCATCGTGGTGGACGACGCCATCATGATCTTGGAGAACATTCACCGGCACCGGTCGATGGGCAAAGATGCCGTGCGCGCGGCCATCGACGGCACGAATGAGATCAAGTTTGCTGCCTTCGCGGCCACAATGGCCGTCGTGGCGATCTTCATACCGGTGGTGTTTATGAAGGGCGTGGTTGGGCGCTTCTTCTTGGAGTTCGGCATCACGTTCTGCATCGCCGTGGTGCTGTCGTATCTTGAAGCCATCACCTTGGCTCCGGCTCGTGCCGCGCGTTTGTTGGCGAAACCGCAGACGCACGAGCGCTTTGGGCTCGGCCGCTTCGCCGAAAGTGCCTTTGAACTCGTCACGCGCGGCTACAGCAAAAGCCTCGGCCACGCCCTGCGCCACCGGGGTCTCGTTTTGGGAGCCAGCGTCGCCGTTTTGGCTGGGGCCTACTTCCTGTTTGGCGGCATCAAGCGTGAATTCGTGCCTTCACAAGATCAAGGCCGGATTATGGTGCGTTTGCAAACCGCTGTTGGTGCAGACCTCAAAGAGACTGATCGGGTGATTTCCCAAGCCGAACAGTTTTTGTTGTCTCGACCAGAGATCACGCGGCTGTTCTTGGTGGTTGGCAGTTTCCGCGACGGTGCCGTGAACAGCGGCATGATGTTCGTCACCTTGAAGCCGCCAGACCAACGAATGGGTGCCGCCGAATTCTCCGCTTTGCTACGCAACCAGTTCAACAGTTACCCAGGACTGAAAGCCGTTGTTCAGGATATGTCGCAACGGGGCTTCTCAGCCAGCCGCGGTTTTCCCGTGGAATTTTCGCTGCGCGGCCCCGATTGGGATGTGTTGACGGAACAAAGCCGTGCGCTTGCCGATGGCCTTGTGGCTTCGGGGAAGGTGGTGGACGTGGATACGGATTACCGCCTTGGGATGCCGGAGCTGCGCATTGAGCCAGATCGCGCACGGGCCGCCGACGTGGGCGTTTCGATGGAAGATGTGGCAGCCGCAATCAACACCCTGGTGGGTGGCGTTCGTGCGGGCAAATACACTTCGCGTGGCCGTCGCATCGATCTTCGGCTCCGTTTGCTGGCGGACCAACGATCACGGCCCGAAGACATCAATCGATTGAAAGTACGCACAAGCAGCGGAGAGCTGATTCCACTATCGTCGTTGGTGAAACTGAAGGAGCGGCCAGCGTTGCAAGGCATCACACGCAAAGATCGTGAACGCGCGATCAGCGTGTTTGGCAACGTCGCGCCAGGTTGGTCCCAAAGCGACGCGCTGGTCGAAGTCACAAAGCTTGCAGCGCAACTGCCGGCCAACTATCGCTTGGTCGCGGGCGGCCAGACGCAAACGTTCCAGGACTCGATGGGAGGGTTGGTGTTCGCTCTGCTCTTGGGGGTCGTGGTGGCCTTCATGATCTTGGCCTCTCAGTTCAATAGCCTGTTGCACCCGGTGACGGTGCTAACGATTTTGCCGCTGTCGATGGCGGGCGCCGTGGTCGCGCTGTTTTTGGGCGGCATCACCATCAACTTGTTCAGCATGATCGGTTTGCTGTTGTTGATGGGCATCGTGAAAAAGAATTCGATCATCTTGGTGGACTACGCCAATCAAGTGCGAGACGAGGCGCCGCCCGAAAGTCCCGTGGGGCCAGCCGAAGCAATGCAAAAAGCCGCGCCCGTGCGCTTGCGGCCAATCTTGATGACCAGCGTCGCCACCATCATGGCCGCTGTGCCGGCCGCTTTGGCGCTGGGCCCCGGTTCGGAGACACGCTTACCAATGGCCGTCGCCATCATCGGCGGCATGGTGTTGTCCACGCCGCTAAGCCTGTTTGTGGTGCCCGCTTTTTATGCGGCCGTCACACGCAAGCACAAGCGTTCTGTTCACAGCTAGCCGGCTAATGCGCCTTCGATGGCCACGCGAATGTCGTCGGCGCCACAAGGCTTTTGCAAGAAGGTGCAACCCGAGGGTGGCCCGCCCACGGAACCGGCCACACCGTGGCCCGACATGAAGATCACTTTCACGTTGGGATCAAGCGCGCATAAACCATCGTAAGCCTGCCGCCCCCCAAGCACCGGCATATCCAGATCCATCAAGACCACGTCCGGACGCACCGAACGATACACATCGAGTGCAATCTGCCCGTTGGCCGCCTGCTCAACCTCGTGCCCCTGCATCGCCAACAAGCGCGACAAGCTGCGTCTGACGCCCGGATCGTCATCGACCAACAAGATGCGCGCCACGCCCTTGCCTCGCGTTGTGGAACGTGTGGGTACATCCGTCAGGGTTTCCGCGCCGATGCGGCTGCGTTCAAGCCGCGGTGCCGACGGAAAATACAAACGCATGGTGGTGCCGCGGCCCAATTGGCTGGACAGATCGATGTGCCCACCATGAACCTTCACGGTCTCAAGCACCGTGGCCAAGCCTAGGCCCGTGCCTTTGTCGCCTTCTTTGGTGGTGAAGAACGATTCGAACGCTTGGCGCCGGGTTTCCTCGTCCATGCCCACGCCCGTATCAGACACGGAGATAACAACGAAATCCCCCAAAGCGACGCCGGCACTCGCGGGGGGCGATTCACGCGTCACGGTGATGCGCAGATCGCCACCGCTTGGCATGGCGTCGCGGGCGTTGATACACAAATTCATCAGCGCTTGGTGGATCTGGCCTTGGTCACCAATGACCTGCGCGTCGGGAATGACCTCACAATCGATGCGCACACTCTGAGCTGTCACACGGCGAACCAGCTCGGCCACTTCCTTGGCCAAATTGCCAACGTTCAAGCGCCCCATCATGTACCCGCCACGGCGGGCCACACCAAGAAGGCGCATCGTTAGATCCGCGGCCCGCTTCAAAGCCGCGCGAATGTCGTCGTGGCACTCGCGCACGTCAGCGTCGCCCACGTGGCGATCAGGTGGCAGCGTGACCAGATAATCCATGCTGGCGACAGCCACGCCCAGCAGGTTGTTGAAGTCGTGCGCGATTCCCGCACCAATGCGGCCCAACAGCTCCATCTTCTGAACTTGCGCCAACTGTTCGTCGTGCGGGTTGTCGTGCGTGAACAGCAGCGAGATAGATCCGATCTGGATCTTGTCGCCATAAGACAAAGTTTGGCTGGTGATGCGCCTGCCGTTGACGAACGTTCCGTTGAGGCTTTGCAGATCTTCGACCGCGTAGGCCCCCGTGGGCAACTGGAACAGGCGAACGTGCACACGCGACAAGCGCTTGTCATCGAGAAATAGCGTGGCTTGCGTGCCGCGCCCCAACGTCATTTCGGCGCCCACTGGAAATTTGCGCCCCGCTTGGGGACCCGTGAGCAAAATCAAGCGTGGCACGCCCTTGAGCGCCGGGGATTTCACGGCGGCGCGGGAGACCTCTGTGATCTCCTCAAGTCCGCCGCCCGGGCTTGGTTGTGCCATAGAAAGATTGTAACGCGGCTTCCCCACCCTTCGCCAATTGCGCCCGCACTTTGATCGCTGCAAGCGCTTGTTTTCAAACGTGCTGTGCGCTCATTGCCGACATCGCCTGAACGCTGCCACCAAAGGCGACTTGCACGTGCTGATTGAAAAGAATCTGCAAGCGCGCGATTCTGTCCCTTGTCGCATGTCACACCCACAAGAAAGCCCGCGCGCTTTTCCCCGGTTCGAGGTCGAAGCCAGTGTTGATTACACCGGCACGGAAATCCTCCTCAACCACCACATTCAAAATCTTTCATTGGGTGGCCTGTGCATTCAAACCGACGCGGTTGAAGATGTGGGCACGATCGTGGATTTGGTGATCAATTTCCGCGAGCTAGACACATCCATCACCGCACGGGGCGAAGTTGTGTGGGCGAACAAAGAAGAGCCCATGGACATGGGCATTCGTTTTGTGGAACTCGACAGCGAACGCAAAGAGACGCTGCGGAAGTACTTGAACCTGCCGCGCGAGTGACGCGCGTTACGAGAGGGACAGAACGCTGCCCGTGGGTTCCCAGACGCGTTTGACGGCGGCGAGGCGCGACAGATAACGGTTGAAATCTTTGCCCGCGGGCGCGCCCTGTCCGCGTCGCATATGCACGTCTGTGATGCGCGTGATGGCAAAGCGGCAAGCCGCGAACGCCAGTTCAGCCCCGAACCCATCACGTTCGGCGGCGGTAGGCGGGCGCTCGGTGCAATAACCGTCCAAAAGGGCGCGCGTCACGTCGGGCCGAAAATCTTCGAAGCCAAAACCAAACGCGAGCACCGTCACCGCCATGTCGTAGGCCAACCGCCCCCACGACGCCTGCTCGAAATCGAGCAGCGCCGTAAGGTTTCCGTCTTCGTCGAACAAGACGTTGTCGATGAACAAGTCGCCGTGAATCAGCCCCAGCGGTAGATTGGCGAGGCGCTCTCGCTCCAATCGCGCGAGCTCGGCGTCCAAAATGGTGGTCGCTTTAGAGAGCGAGGTGTCTTTTGAGGCCTTGATGGCCACCAGACGGCGGGCAATCTCGTCGGGTTCGTAACGGCCGGCGCGGTGGTCGGCAAAATCGGCGCCGGCCTTATGCAGCGTTGCCAGGGCCTTGCCGGCCGCGTGTGCTTGTTTGGCCCCCACGTCGTCGCGTTTGAGGGTGCGGCCCGGCACCCAGGGAAACACCGATGCCCAGGCGTCGCCCAGTGCCGTGTAGCGGCGCCCGTCGGCCCCCGCCAAGGGCAGCGGCGTAGGCACCCCTTTGGCCGCGACGTGCGCGACGATGGCGCCCTCTTTAGCCACATCGTCCTCGGCCTTGCCCTCGTTAACGCGAAGAAACAACGGCCCCGCTTTCGTCCGCACACGCAAGTTCGTGTTGATTGTGCCCGCCGCTACCGGATCGTGGCCTTCATATCCGTTCACGCCAAAGGCGGAAAGCACTGCAATGACGTCCTGTGCCGAAAGTGTACGAAAGCTTCCCATGATCGTGGCGCGCGTTTATACACCTTGACGAGCGCGAGCGGGGTTGATGTAGTCCAAAAACGGACAGCGATGGCAACGGGCGCGGAGAGACAAAGGCTCATCGAGGAGCACATGAACCTGGTCAACGGCCTCGCCGTGCAACTTCACAAGGGCATTGCCAAGGGGTTGGAACAGGACGATCTGCAGTCGTATGGCATGCAGGGCCTGCTCGAAGCCGCGGAGCGTTTTGACCCGCGCCACGGTGCCTCGTTCTCCACCTTCGCTTACTACCGCATCAAAGGCGCCATGATGGACGGCGTGCGAACGATGGGCTGGTACTCACGCGCCGACTACGCCCGGTACCGCGCCGAAGAGCGCGCCAATGCCTATTTACAGGCCGAATCGGAACGAACGCCCGAATCCAGCCTCGATGCCGAGAGCAGCGCCGAGTTGATGGCTGGCATCGCGCACGTGTTGGATGCCGTGGCGTCTGTGCACATCGTATCGATCGATGCCGCCTCCAGCGTAACCGATGAAAGCCGGCCGAACGCAGAAGAAGCCTTAGGCGATCACCAATCAGACGCGCGCGTTCGTGCGGCAGTGGCCGCCCTGCCTGAAAAGGAAAAGGAGCTCATGACGCTCTATTATTTTCAAGGCAAGACGCTTGAGGAAGCGGGCAACAGCTTGGGTTTGTCGAAGTCTTGGGCCAGCCGCTTGCACGCCCGCGCGGTGGATTTGCTGAAAAAGTCACTGGCGCGGGAGCGTTAAATTGGCGAGGGACGCAGCGCGAGGGCTGGTTCAAAACGCCGATTTCAGATAATAAGCGGGCATGCATCGGCTTTGTTTGGTCGCGGCGCTGTTCTCGGTGGCGTGTAACGTTTCTGTCCAACAAGGCTTGGATGAGAACGCTGCCAATGAAGTGATGTCGGCGCTTGAGCGCGCGGGGGTGTCCGCACGAAAAGTAAACGATGGCGGGGATCCACCGCGGTTTTCAGTGGCGGTGGCTCAAAGCGAGGCGCCCTCAGCGATCGCCATGCTCAACGCGCGAGGCTTGCCGAGGGGCGTCCAAGCAGGGTTCGGGCAAGCGTACGGAGAGCCCAGCCTGATACCAACCCCGCTTGAAGAACGTGCCCGCTTCCTTCGCGCCCTCACAGGTGAAATCGAGCACACGCTGATGTCGGCGGACGGCATCGTTTCGGCGCGCGTGCACGTGGTTCCTGAGGAGCGTGACGCTATGGCACGACTGGACGAGCCGCACGTACCCGCGCGCGCGGCGGTGCTGCTCAAAGTGGAGGCCGGTGCCAAAGCGCTCACCGACGCCCAGGTGGCCAGCCTCGTGGCAGGCAGCGTTGCAGGCCTCACCCCGGCAGCCGTGGCTGTGGTGCGTACGGAAATGGCCGAAGAACGCAAGTCCTCACACACGTTGGTGCCCGTGGGGCCATTGCGCGTGGCGGCCGCGTCGCGGCTGCCGTTGGTGCTTGGCATGGCCACCGCCGGATTCGTGGTGGCCACACTGGCCGTGTTGCTGTTGCTCGCCGCCCGCAAATTGGCGGCGCGCTCCGGAGCTTAATGCACTAGCCGTTAAGCTTCTTTTTCAGCGCCGCGAGAGCGTCGTCCAGTTTCTCGTTTTCGCTCATGTCGCCCAGTTTGCGTTCGGCCGCGCGTGATTCGGCCGTACGGCCCGTGAGCTCTTCATCAAGGTTGCTGGCAATCTCAAGCTCGTCGATCTTGCCCGACATCCGGTCAAACTCACCAAAGGCGCCCCCCTCGCTTGACACTGATCCCCGCCCCTTCGCGGCGCGCGCTTTTTCGCGCAACGTGCCCTGGCGCAGCTTCACTTCTTTGACCCGCGTCTCCAGTGCCTTGAGCCCCACGGTGAGCTGATCCACCTGCACCTTCTGCTCTTGAAGGGACTTTTCAAGCTCTGCCTTTTCGCGTTCTTTATCGGCCTTGCGGGCCAGGGCTTCGCGCGCCAGTCCATCGTCGCCGGCTTTCACCGCGGTGCCTGCCTTGGCTTCCCAGGACTGAGCCTCCGCCGCCACAGACTCCACCTGCTTGGCCAGGCGCTTTTCAGCGGCTAGACACGCAGCCACCTCTTGGCGGGCTGCCCGCGCCGAATCTTCCATATCCAGCACCAATTGGTCGAACTCCTTGGCCGGATCCTGCATCCCGTCCACCAAATCATTGAGGTTCGACTTCACCAAGGTTGCCAGCCGCTTGAGTACGCTCATTTGCAAGTCTCCCTTGCGCAGAATAGCACCAGCGCCCCGAATCACAGGGATCGAACGGGGCAGCGCGACTGACCCTCGACGTTCACGGGCTCCTTCTGGTAGCGTCACCGCCGCATGCGGCTGGCAGAAGTGTTCGGACAAAACGCGGCGGTGTCGCGTTTGCGTCGCGCCTTGGAGCAAAAGCGGGTGCCGCACGCCTATCTGTTCGAAGGCCCCGATGGCGTGGGCAAACTGACGGCCGCTAAGGCCTTGGGGTTGGCGTTGCTGTGCCGCACGATGCCGGGCGTTGGTTGTGGCACCTGCGAGACCTGCACGCGTGCCGAAGCGGGGCTCCACCCCGACCTGCGGGTGTTCGCCCCCCAGGGGCGCGACATCAAGAAGGAAGAGGCCGACGAAGTGGTGGCCCTGGCCTCTGAGCGCCCCCACGAGGCGCCCGCACGCCTTTTAATCATCGACGAGGCCGATAAACTGAACGCCAACGCGGCCAATTGCTTGCTCAAAACGCTTGAAGAGCCGGCGCCCGGCAGCCATCTGGTGCTCGTGAGCTCGGCGGGGGCACGCTTGCTGGACACGATCTTGTCCCGCACCCAACGCATTCGATTTTCGCCCTTGCCCACAGCTTTATTGGCAGAGCAACTGCAAAAGCGCGGCGTGCCCGAGGATCGCGCGGCGGTGGCGGCGGCCTTGGCCAATGGGTCGTTCAGCAGGGCTGTGGCTTTGGCCGATGGCGAAGAAGACGAAGCCACATGGGTCTCCGTCACTCGCTTGCGCCAAGCGGCCGCGGGACGCACTGTGGGTAACATCATGGACACGGCCAACATGTTTGCGGGCAAGGAAGGACGCGAGCCTCTGGTCGCAACACTCGACTTGCTGGCACGCCTTTACCGAGACGCGCTTGTGTCGGCGGGCGGCGCCCCCGAATTGGCTGTGCTTTCGAGTAAGCGCGCCGAAATCAACGACATCATCGATCGCGCCGGCGCCGCGCCTTTGCCGCGCATTCGCAAGGCGCTCGATGCGCTCGCCGAAGCGGACGAAGCCTTGGCAGGCAACGTGAATGCCGTGACGGCCGTTGAGGCCTTGATCTTCTCCTTGCGTTCACTTGAGTTCAGGCGCAACACCGCACAATCACAATGACCACACCACCCCAGACGCACCCCGAAGATCCCGCTGGCCGGCGCCCGCGGGGAAACAAATCCGAGCCCTCACAAATGCGCAACACCGTGGTGGTGGTGTTTGGCCCCGTGGGCCGCCCGCTCGAATGTGACGCGGGCGATATGCGCCTTGATGAGGGCCAACTCGTGGTGGTGGATGACCGCCGCGGCGGCGCCCTTGCCCGCGTCGTTGTTCGCAGCGCGCGACGCGTGTGCCATTCGCCGCTCGCGCGTGTGCTCCGCGTGGCCAATGAAACGGACCGCAAGAGCCACGAGGAGCGAAGCGTGCAAGAGCAGCAAGCGCTGGCGTTCGCCCGTGAAAAGGCGCGAGGGTTGAAACTGGATGTGAAGATGTTTCGCGTGGAGATCTCGCCGCGCCGGGATCGCGCCACGGTGTTTTTCGCATCCGAACAGCGGGTTGATTTTCGTGATCTGCTGCGCGACCTGGGTGCGTTTTTACGCTTGCGCGTGGAGTTGCGCCAAGTCGGTGTTCGCGACGAAGCCAAGATGGTGGGTGGCATCGGTTCATGTGGCCGGGAGCTGTGTTGTTCAACGTTCTTGCCGAAATTTGAACCGATCTCCATCCGCATGGCGAAAAGCCAAAATTTGGCGCTTACGCCGTCAAAAATCTCAGGCCAGTGCGGTCGCCTTAAGTGCTGCTTGGTCTATGAAGAGGCGCAGTACATCGAAGCGGCCAAAGGCTTGCCCAAGATTGGCAAGAACGTGCAAACGCCCGATGGCGTAGGACGCGTGCAAGATCTGGATATTCTGCGCGGCCGCATCCGCGTGTTTTTCCCCGATCAGCCGCCGCAAGTTTTCACGGCCGACCAAGTCAGCCCCGCGCCCGCGCCAGACGCCCGTCGCGAGCCAAGCCGCGAGGCGCGCGCCGCTTCAAACGAACGCCCCGCGACAGGCGAAGCTCGATCTCGCCCCGGGCGCCGCGAGCAAACCACCACGGACGAAGCTTTCGCGGCGGCCGAACCTGCGGTCAGCCGCGAAGACGTTTTTCATTCCTCCGCCCTACCTGCGCCCGAGATTGATCCGCACGCAGATGACGAGATAAACAAAACCCCGACCGAGTGATCCTTATGAAGCCCACAATCATTTACACAAAAACCGACGAAGCTCCTGCGCTTGCCACCTACTCGCTGCTCCCAATCGTCCAGGCCTTTACCAAGGCCGCCGGGGTAAACGTGGAGACCCGCGATATCTCGCTCGCCGGCCGCATCATCGCCGCCTTTTCGGACCAACTCAGCGATACACAAAAGATTGGCGATCACCTGTCAGAGCTCGGCGCGCTCACGCTTGAGCCACACGCCAATATCATCAAGCTTCCCAACATCAGCGCATCAGTCCCGCAGCTTAAGGCGGCGATCGCCGAACTGCAGAAGAAGGGGTACAAGCTGCCTGACTACCCCGAGGCGCCTAAGAGTGACGCCGAGAAAGACGCAAAAGCGCGTTACGACAAGATCAAGGGCAGCGCTGTGAACCCGGTGTTGCGCGAAGGCAATTCGGATCGCCGTGCGCCCAAGGCCGTCAAAGAATACGCGCGCAAGAACCCTCACTCGATGGGCAAGTGGACGCCGCTGTCGAAGACCAGCGTTGGCACCATGGGAGCGAATGATTTTTTCTCCAACGAAAAGTCAGTGACAGTGCCGGCCGCCACCAGCGTCAAAATCGAATTGGTGGCGCGAGACGGCAGCGTCAAGCTTCTCAAAGACAAAGTTGATTTGAAAGCGGGCGAAATCCTCGACGCCACCGTGCTCAACAAGAACGCATTGGTGAAGTTCTTGGAAGCACAAATCGCCAAAGCCAAGGCTGATGACGTCCTCTTCTCGGTGCACTTGAAGGCCACGATGATGAAGGTTTCGGATCCGATTATTTTCGGCCACGTCGTCAAAGTGTTCTTCAAAGACCTAATCGCAAAACACGCCACGATCCTCAAGGAACTGGGCGTTGATTTCAACAATGGTTTTGGCGATTTGGTGGCGAAGATCCAAACGTTGCCTGCGGACAAAAAGGCTGAAATCGAAGCGGACATCAAGGCCGCCTACGCCAGTGGGCCGGCGCTCGCCCACGTGAATTCCGAAAAGGGCATCACCAATCTGCATGTGCCGAGCGACGTGATCGTAGACGCGTCGATGCCCGCCATGATCAGGTCTTCGGGGCAAATGTGGAACGCCCAAGGCAAACTTCAAGACACGCTTGCGGTCATTCCAGACAGCAGCTACGCGGGCATCTATCAAACCACGATTGATTTTTGTAAGAAGCACGGCGCTTTGGATCCGCGCACCATGGGCTCGGTGCCCAACGTGGGCCTCATGGCTCAGGCGGCCGAAGAATACGGCTCTCACAATAAGACGTTCCAAATCAGCGAGCCCGGTGTGGTGCGTGTCACCGACAGCGCAGGCCAGGTGTTGATCGAGCACAAGGTCGAAGAGGGTGACATCTGGCGCGCGTGCCAGGCCAAGGACGCCGCCATCGCCGATTGGGTTAAGCTGGCTGTCAACCGAGCCCGCGCGACAGGTACGCCTACGGTGTTCTGGTTGGACGCCCAACGTGCGCACGACGCGCAGATCCTCGCAAAGGTGCATGCTTACTTGAAGCAACACGACACAACAGGTTTAGACATCCGCGTGATGGCGCCCGCAGAGGCCACGCAATTTAGCTTGGAGCGCATCAAAGAGGGCAAAGACACGATCTCCGTGACTGGCAACGTGCTGCGCGATTACCTCACAGATTTGTTTCCCATCCTTGAGCTTGGCACAAGCGCCAAGATGCTTTCGATCGTGCCACTGATGAATGGTGGCGGCTTGTTCGAAACGGGCGCAGGTGGTTCGGCGCCCAAGCATGTAGAGCAGTTCTTGGAGGAAAATTACCTGCGGTGGGATTCGTTGGGTGAGTTCTTGGCGCTTGCCGTGTCGCTTGAGCATTTGAGTGAGACGTTCAAGCTGCCGAAGGCGAAGGTGCTGGCCGACACGCTTGACGCCGCCACAGGAAAGTTCCTTGAGCTTGATCGCTCTCCTTCCCGCAAGGTGGGGGGCATCGACAACCGGGGCAGCCACTTCTACCTGGCGCTCTACTGGGCGCAGGCTTTGGCGGCGCAAACGCAAGACGCGCAACTGCAAGCGCAGTTCGCCGCGATCGCGGCGGATCTGACGGCCAATGAAGATCGCATCGTGCAAGAGCTCATCGCGGTTCAGGGCAAGCCCGTGGACGTGGGTGGCTACTATCAACCTTCCGACACACTGGCTGCCGCCGCGCTGCGGCCAAGCGCGACGTTCAATCAAATCCTTGCCCGACTGTAACCCTGCGACAAAGCTCGCCAAAAGCGCCGCAAAGCATTCCTGACCTCAGGAGCGCCTTGCGGTGCACACGGTGGCTGTGCGACAATCGAAGTGCAGAGCGAACAGCTGTGCACGAACCGCATGAGCGCCACAACAAAAGCGCCCACGGGCCTCCTGAATGGGGATGAGGGGTTGGAGGAGCCGGGAGTGACGGAGGTTCGGGGTGAGGAAGCGGCCTTGGCCGAAATGCTTGCGAACCCCCAGGGGTCTGCGGGTGATGCGTTTCTGTTGGCCGCGTTGATGGATAACCTCCCGGACAACATCTATTTCAAGGATGCCGAGAGCCGGTTCATCCGCATCAACCGCGCCATGTGCCGCTATCTGGGCCTGCGATCGCCCGACGACGCGGTTGGCAAATCCGATCTCGATTTTTTCGGAAAGAGCCACGCCGAGGCCGCACGGCAGGACGAGCAAGAGGTGATGACCACCGGCCGCCCGATGGTGGGCAAAGACGAAAAGGAAAATTTCGTTGGCGGCGGTGTGAAATGGGTTTCGACCACCAAGCTACCGTTGCGCGATGCCCTGGGTAAGGTGGTGGGAACCTTCGGTATCTCGCGGGACATCACCGCGCGCAAGCAGGCCGAAAATCAGCTGTTTGAGCAGGCCTTTTTCGACCCGTTGACCCATCTGCCCAACCGAGCGTTGTTTTTGGATCGCCTCGGGCAGCTGATGCGGCGGGCGCGGCGGCGCAAGGATTCGCCGTACGCCGTGTTGTTCTTGGACATTGATCGGTTCAAAGGCATCAACGACAGTCTAGGGCACGCCACAGGCGATGAACTGATTGTGGCCTTGGGCCGGCGTATCGAAACGTGCTTGCGCCCCGGTGACACCGTGGCCCGCTTGAGCGGAGACGAGTTCGTGATTTTGCTTGAGAGCGTGCGTGACGCCGGCGACGCTGAGAAGGTGGCCGAGCGAATCCACAGCTCAATGAGCACGCCGTTTCAAGTGTCGAGCGTGGAGGTTTACTGCACGATGAGCATCGGCATCACCTTAGGTGGTGACGAATACGATCGCGCCGAAGATTTGCTGCGTGACGCCGACATCGCGATGTACCAAGCCAAAGCGCAAGGCCGCGCACGGCACGTTCGTTTCTTAACGGGCATGCACGATCGCGCGCGCTCGCTGCTGCAGCTCGAAACGGATCTGCGTCGAGCCATCGAGCGGCGTGAATTTGTGCTGCATTACCAGCCCATCATCGACACGGCCGCAAGGCGGCTCGTGGGCTTTGAGGCCCTGCTGCGCTGGGCGCACCCCGAGCGAGGTTTGGTGGGCCCAGATGAATTCATCCCCTTGGCGGAGGAGACGGGGCTGATCTGTCCCATAGGGTTATGGGGCCTCGAAGAAGCGTGCTTGCAGCTGCGCAAATGGCAGACGCAATACCCAGGTCCTGCGCCAAAGATGAGCGTGAACCTATCGCCGCGACAGTTCCTGCAGCCCACCTTGCTCAAAGACATTCAGCGTGTGCTCAGCGAAACCTCCGTCGATCCACGTGACTTGACGATAGAGCTGACCGAAAGCGCGTTGATGGAAGGCACGGCGGGTGCGGGCGAGATCTTGGATGAGCTGCGCCGCATGGACATCCGTGTGTGCATCGACGATTTTGGCATGGGCTATTCGTCGCTTGGGCAATTGGAACGCTTCACGGTGGATGGTCTGAAGGTGGATCGTTCCTTCGTCGCACGCATGGCTGAATCACCGAAAGCCAACGAGATCGTGCGCTCGATGATTGCGCTGGCCAACAACTTGTCGTTGTCGGTCACAGCCGAGGGCGTGGAAACCCAATCGCAGCTGGTGCAAATCCACGCGCTGGGTTGCCACCAGATCCAGGGCTTCTTGTTCTCGAAAGCGGTTCCCGCCGAGGCCGCCGACGCGTTCGTTCTCGACGGCCTGCCGCCGCAATGGCGCATGGATTAAGCGCCGAAATGCCTTGCCAAGCGTCGGGTGGCGACGCTTGGCTCCTCTTGGACTAAGGCACCGCGCCCGGCGGCAAACACTGGCCAGCAATGCAGCTGTTGCCAAGCGGGCAGCACGAGCAGCCGCACTTGAACTCGTCCGCGTCGCAGGTCAGTGCGATGCACTGCCCGTCATAACAAACCTGGCCACATCCACAGGCGGGGCTGCAGGCCTTCGCCGAACACTTGCCGTTGTTGCAGGTGGAGCCGGCGGGACACTTGCAAGTTCCGCCACAGCCGTTGCCGCCGCAGGTACCGGCGGGGCAAACGGGCGCGCAGCACATGCCTTGGTAACAGCTGCCTTTGCCGCTCGGGCACGCGCAGGTGCCACCGCACCCGTCGCTCATGCACGCCTTGCTGCCATCCGCAGGGCAATTCTTCTGGCAACACTTGCCTTGATAGCAGCTGCCCTCGCCTGACGGGCACCCACACGTGCCTCCACACCCATCGCTCATGCACGCCTTGCTTCCATCCGCAGGGCAATTCTTCTGGCAACACTTGCCTTGATAGCAGCTGCCCTGGCCTGATGGGCATCCACACGTGCCACCACAACCATCGCTCATGCACGCCTTGCTTCCATCCGCAGGGCAAGTCTTCTGACAACACTTGCCTTGATAGCAACTGCCGCCACCCGCAGGGCAACTGCAACTTCCGCCACAACCATCGCTCATGCACGCTTTGCTGCCGTTGGCGGGGCAGTTCGGCACGCAACATGAATTTTGATAACACTTGGTGCCGCCCGGACAGGGACAAGTGCCGCCGCAACCATCGCTGCCACACTTTCCAGCCTCGCATTTAGGGGCACACTCACAAACGCCCTGCACACACTTGGATTGTTGGTTGCACGACATCGTGCATGCACACGTATCCACGCACGCGCCGTTGACGCAGACATTGCCCACCGGGCAAGTCACCGTGGCGCAGGGGTTCTTCACGCATGCGCCGGCAACGCAGAACTCATCAGACTTACAGGCCACATTGTCACAGGCGTTGACCTTCGGAATGCACGTGAGGTTGCAGGCTTGGCCGGCGGGGCAGACGCCCTCACAGGCATTCAGCTTTGAACACTTGCCGTTGTTTGGATCGCAAAATTCGCCTTCTTTGCACTGAACGTCGTTGCACGGTTCTTTGAAGCAGCCGGCAACGCAGGCGCCATCTACGCAGGTCTTCATCGCAGGGCACGTGACGCCGGCACATTTGTTCTCAACCTTCACGCACGTGGCTTGGCAGGCCTTATCGGCCGTGCAGGTGAATTTCGGATTGGCCGCGCATTGATCATCTTGGCACTTGCCCGCCAAACATTTTTTTCCGGCGGGGCAGAGCTTTGATGGGCCGCATTCGGCTTCCATCTTGGGCGGCATTGTTAATGCGTCAGAGAAGGCGACGGAGAAGGCATCCGCGCTGCCATTGCCATCGGTGACGCTACCGCCGCCGTCGTTTGGGTTTGCGATGCCACTGTCCTCATCGCCCAAGCCGTTGGCTTTTTCGTCGCACCCTGTGGCTGCAACAAGAACAATCACCGCCAGTGCCGACAAGCCACGCATAACGTTGACATGATGAAATCGCATGCACGCACCTCGCAGCTCAAAGTATCGGACGTTTTTTCGCGAAGACCAACGTTTTCAGTAAGTCACGTCAACAACGCCCGCGGATGTACCTTCGAGTGAGAAGTCTGCATACACGCTGTTTTCGACGGTTTCGGTGCGAAACCGCAGCTTCTTGCCGTTCAACGTAACGTCTCGCGGCTTTTGCGCGGCAGGCATCAGCACGCGAAAATCAAAGCGCTTGCCGCTGCCCGAAAACACAAGCGACTGTGTCCGATCACCGCTTCTGTGTTCCCACCTGTAGGCCACGTAACCACGTGAGGGCCCATAGCGAACCGTCACGGCCGCGCGCGTTTCACCGAGTGCAAGCCAACGCGGCGAAAGCGCCACGTGCTCCATCAAGCGATCGCGATCCACCACCCCCGCCAGCGACTCCATCGCGCCCTTCCACACCACGCCCGCGGCCCAGGTTGAGGCGGTATCCGACGCAACTTCACCGCGATCAAACTGCACGGGGCCTGACGACAACGAAATGCCCAACAGCTGTATGCGACCTTGGCCAGAAGCGCGAATGGTGATGCTTTCGATCTCTTTGTTGGGCTGATTGTTTTCCCAGCCCCAAACGCCCATGGCCACAATGGATACGTGTGGATTCTTTCCACGCCAAGCCACGCGCCATTCGCCTGCGTCGCCTTCAGCCCACCAACCACCTATGTTGCGACCGACCACCAAGGGAATGCGCACCTTGCTGCCGTCGGCATAGTTGACCACATACTCACCCACGCGGGATTGGCGACGGATGTTGCCCGCGGAGTGCAAAAAATAGATGCTCCGCGCTTTCTTGCCGATGCCGGCCACAGTTGTCTCGCGCGGCCCGGGACTGCCAGCGCCCCACAACACCACAGCCGCGCGGCCGCCGTTGTCCTTGGGATCGATGACATCGAAAGGTTTTCCTAAAAAGAAGTTGCGGCCTGTGGGAAAGGCGCGCAGGTCATTGTCCGGATGCTCTATGAATCCCGACGGCTGATCCCCACGCAGGTGGCGGTTGGCGATTGTTCGCAGATCGACCGATTGAAACTCTTCGGGTTGCCAGCCTATCGGGCGCGCGTTGACATTGTAGAACCCATGCAAGCCGGCGTGACGTCGCTGCAACTCAAGCAGCCTGCGGAAGATGTCCGCACCATACACTTCAGCGCCGTGCTCTAAGGCGGCGTGCCCCAACGCACCGGCAACGATCGGCGTTAGGTTGCCGTTCGGGCCTTCGTAAGGCCCCCAGTGGCCGAACCCCTTGCGGAAGGGCGGATCCAGGGCAGACCATTCGCCCAAGCATTGGCCCTTGCACTTGTCATAGCGCCGCTGGTATTCGCCCACGATGGCTAGCGCTTGCGCGTGCGTGGCGGCCCCTCGTGTGATAGCGAAGGGGTTCGACATTGAAAGCTGCCGCGACTCGTTGCCCTCGAGCTGCTGCCACAGGGGGTTATCCAAAAGGCGCACGAAATGTCGATAAAACGTGCCGTTCCAAGCCGTCTTATCGAGGTTCTCACGCAGATTCTCTGCGGCCTGCGTCCACTGGCTGGCTCGCTCGGGGTTGCCAAGGTGCGCGTTCATGCGCGCCATCAAAGTGGCCGCTTCATAAAACGCAGTGTTGTCACCGTGAGCAATGCCCATGGCGGAATCGCGATCGATGAACAATCCGTCGAACCAGCCTGCTTTGTTGAGGCCACCGCGTGGATGGATTTTTCCGGACAAAGCGTCTTGCGCGCCCCAGACGTCGATCGTGAACGCGCGCTTGACCAGCTGCTTTTCAGGCGACCAACGCAGAGGATCGGTTTGTAGATATCCCAGCGCTTTCTCAAGCGTAGGCATGACGGCCGCGAGCCATTCATCATCTCCCGTTGCCTGCCACACGTCATGGGCCCAGCCGACCGCCATCGATTCCACGTCGGCGAAGCTAGGCGTTCGCTCGAAGAACCAGCGGCCATCGCGGGAGCGGGCGGTAAAGTCTTCGCCGAACATGTCGCGGGCCATGCTGACGCCTGGGTAACTGTTCGTGTAAGGATCGTAGTGATCGTCGCGTTGAACCGCCGAATAAACCAAGCCACTGGGTCGCTGCGCGTTCAGAAACAGGTCGAGGCCGGAACGCACATCCGTCTCGAAGAAGCGCGTCGCTGCGTTGACATAACGGCTTTCGCGTAGCTCGTTCGACAACAAGCGCACGGTTGCACCGTCAATCGTGGCCACCGAACCTGCCGCACGCAGCTGTGCCGCCAAACGCCGCAGCTCAACATCGAAGAGCGCGTTCGTGCAGCTGACGTCCGTGTGCGCGTCGACCAGCAGTTCACGCGTTAACATCACCTTCCCGCGCAGGCTCACTTGCAGTTTGTGCACGCCGAGCGCCCCTTCCACGCGGAAGCGTTGGCCAGGTGGCAAGTCATTCACGCTCACATAAACGTGGCCTCGTGGATCGCTCACCTCCAGATGCAAGCCTTTGGTGGGCGGCGTGACATCAACCGAAATTTGTTCGAGCGGCGCGAAAACGGCCGTGGCGGGCAACTCCTTGTGCAGCGTCAGCACCAAGCTGGCTTTTGCAGACGCTGCCACTGGCGCGGCCTGCCCAGAACTCGCGAACGCCAAACACACACCCAGGAACACGCAGGCCATCAGCTGCTGAAGTTGGCCCGGGCGACAAAACGAGGAGCGCACGCCGTCTTCATGGCCGAAGCGCCGCAGTTCGTCAACGTCGAAACCCGTGGCGATCATCACCACGGAGACTACCGCTTGACGCGGCCGTTGCGAAGACAGAGCGTGCTTTGTCTCACGGTTAGCCCGCGGCGCGCAGAGGCTTCTTCTCAGGAGCCGCGACGGGCGTCACCACGTCGCCGTGGCAAACGGTGCGGTTGCGGCCACCATGCTTGGCCGCATAAAGCGATTGATCCGCGCGGGCAATGATTTCCGTCTTGGTGCGCGCGTCTTCGGGGTACAGAGCCACCCCCAGCGACAAAGTGGCCTTGAAGGGACCTTTGGAAGAATCAAAGCTTTGTTTGGCCACTTCCGAGCGAATGCGCTCGGCCAATTGGCGGGCGCCCTCGCGATCGGTACTTTCCAGCACAATCGCAAATTCCTCACCCCCGTAGCGCGCCACGATGTCGATCTTGCGCGCGCTGCCCTTGAGGATCTTCGCCACCCGGCGCAGCACTTCGTCGCCCGTGGGATGGCCGTAGTTGTCGTTGATTTTCTTAAAGTGATCGATGTCGGTCAGCAGCAAAGCCACCGGAAAGCTGTGGCGCTCGGCGCGCGTCAGCATCGCCGCAAACCGCTCTTGGAAGGTGCGGTGGTTGACCAGCCCCGTGAGGCCGTCCGTGGTCGCCTGCTCTTCCAGCACTTGGTACATGCGACCGTTTTGCATGCTAATGGCCACCTGGTTTGCGATGACGCCCAGCATTTCGCGGCGGTCGTTCGGGAAGGCGCCCGCCCGTTTTGAAGCCACGGTGAACGTGCCCGTAACCTCATCTTTGACGACCAAAGGCAGCACCAAGAGGGATTCGAATTCACGCGTGCGCACGTTGGGATCGAAGACGTAACCATCCTCGCGTTCGCGCCACTGGCCACCCGCAGGCAAAGCAATCTTGTTCTTGACCACCATCGACAAAAGCGCCGTGGGATCCTTGAATTGTTTGCCGCTGAGGGCTTCGGACAGCTCACCTTCGACCCGGCAAATGTTGTGGGCGCCGTGGTTCGCGTCATAGGTGGCTATCACCGCCAGATCAAAATCACATACGCCACGCGCGCCGGCGATCGCGGCTTCGTAAACCTCATCCAGCGTTAAAGCGCGGTTAAGTTCAGCAGACGCGCGGTAAAAGCTTTCGTGTTCATTTTTGGCGCGCTCAACGGCCTGAAACACGCGTTCAGACTGGACCACGCGCACGATCTGAGCCGCGGCCGATTCAACCAACCCCACTTCGCCAGGCGCAAACGGGCCGCCGGCACCACGATCGGCCACGAGCACACCGCGCACAACGCGGCCCTCGAACACAGGCACGCCCACAAAGGCCGCCACATCCGCCGGGCCTTGGTAATAAGGCAACATCGACAAGCGCGGTGATTCAAGCGTAAGGCGTTTGCCATCTTTGAGAATGGCGCCTAACACCCCGTGACCCGCAGGCACTGGCGCCTCGGCGATGTGGGGCGAATCGCTTGAGAGCTCTTTCAATTTTAGCTTTTGCCCACGGCTATCCAGCCACAGCAAGGCGCACGTTTGCAGGCCTAGGGCCTTGCGCAACAGATCCAGTGTGTAGAACAGCTGTTGGTGGATCGTCTCGATGGAGCCTTGCGAAAGTTTTTCAACCTCTTCGGCGCGTGAGCGCACACGGCTTTCGCTGCCAAGCGCTGTGGAGATCAAACGGAAGTCGCGGGCCTCTTCCCGCATCGACGCCACTTCTTCTTCGAGGCGCTTGCGGTGCTCGCGCCGCTGCCGCGCCACCTCCGCATGCAAGAAGGCCACGTTTAGACCCGCGAACACCACGATGAAGCCCGCGTGGCCAAAGAAAACCCGCGGCGCATCGAGTGGAGCTTGCTCCGAGAACGCGAGCAACGCCTCGAAGCCCACCGCAGCCACCGCCAAAGGCACGCCAACCTCAAGGCGATGAAACGTCACCAAGAAGCTGACGAGCGCATAGACAAGCGGATGAACAGCCGCCTTGGGCCCGCCCACGATCGACAAGAACACATACGTGGCCGTCAGCAGCAACAGGCCAAGCTCAACGTCAGACACAGCTTCGCGCAAAGCGCTGCGACGGCGTTCGTTCGTTTGCAAGCGCGCCGCAAGCTTGGCTGCCAACACAGCCGCCAGCACCGCGGCGGCGATCGCCGGGCCCACGCCCACTTCACCCTCGGCCCACAAGTCGGGGAAAAAGCCGCGCCACAATAAGAATGTGAAGCCAACAACCACGACAAAGCCCCACACGGCGCGCACCGCGCGTGAGACGGCAAATCCCACGCGATCTTTGGCCCGTGAAAGCCTCACTCGGTGGCCTCACGAAGATCCAATATCACGTCGCCAGGCTTGACCCAGCCAAGCTCGTGACGTGCCACGCTCTCGATCGCGCGAGGATCATCGCGCAATGACCAAGCTTCTCGCTGCAACCGTGCGATCTCGGTTTGAAGGTTGTCGTTGCCTCGGCGCATTTCGGCCAGATCAGCGCGAAGCTCAAGGTACCGAGCAAATCCCGACCGGGTATAAAGGTGGTACGGCGTATATCCAAAGGTGACCGCCAACGCCAAGGCGGCGCCTGCACGCACCAGCCAGCGTTTTGCTAGACCTCTTTTGGGAGCAGCTATGACAGCCATGACAACCTCGGCTCCAAGTATCGTGGCCCCGCTCATGGCTCCCAAATTTTCGACTATGCACGGGCGTTCGGACTCTGGTTTCCCCACATAGGTCAAACGCACCGCGGCGTGCAACGTTGCGTTTTTTCCTCAATGTCTTTCGGCACGGTAAAACCGAAAGGCATCTCATGGCCAAGTTCGTTCGCGTTCAAACACCCATCGGTATCTCTTACGGCCGCATGGCCTCTCCGGCCGGCCCGGTTGAACTCCTTAACGCCCCCGCCTGGGAGGGCGGCCAGCCCACGGGTCAGGTGTTCGGGCTAAGCCATGTCAAACTGCTGGCCCCCTGCGAACCAACGAAGATCGTTTGCGTCGCCCACAATTTTTTGGGCAACGCCCAAGAGCGCAAGAAGCCGGTTCCCAAACGCCCGTTGGTGTTTTTTAAGCCGCCCTCGTCTTTGGTGGGACCCGGCGATGCGATCGTGCGCCCCCGCGCTTCACAGAAGGTTCAACACGAAGCGGAGTTGGCCATTGTCATCGGCCGGCGTTGCCACCGGGTTACAGCCGCATACGCGCGGGCGTTCGGTGCGGGCGTCACCTGCTTCAACGACGTAACGGCGCGTGACATCCAAGCTGAAGAAGGCTACTTCGCGCGATGCAAGGGCTTCGACACCTTCTCGCCCCTTGGCCCCTGGATTGAAGAGGGCCCTGTGGACATCGACGCGGTGACCATCCGCTGCAAGGTCAACGGCGAAACCCGACAAACAGGCACAGGCAAAGACCTGATCTTCGAGCCGTGGGAACTTGTGGCTTACGTGTCCACCATCATGACTTTGAACCCTGGCGACATCGTCTCAACCGGCACGCCCATAGGGACAGCTGATTTGTTGGATGGCGACGTTTGCGAGGTCGAAATCGACGGCGTGGGTAGTTTGAAGAACCCGGTCGTCAATGAGGCTTAACACCCACAGTCACACCGTCCTGTTGTAGGATGCCCCCCGCCGCCGTGTCCCTGAGCCAAACCAGCAAGCCCCGAGGTGCGCTAAGCGACCTTTACCCTCGCCCTTTCGGCGCGCGCTACACCTTGCTCAAAGAGCTAGGTCAAGGCGGCATGGGGCAGATCTTCATGGCGCTCACCGGCCAAGAAGGTGCTGAGCGCGTGTGTGCGTTGAAAGTGATTCGGCAACTCGAATCGCCGGGCCGCGAGCCGCATGAACTGGGCAAACGCTTTTTAGACGAAGCGAAAGTGGTCACAAAGCTTTCGCATGAGAACCTCGTCTACGTTTTCGACTTCGGCGTGGTGGGCGAACAAGGTTACCTGGCGATGGAATATCTGCGAGGCAAGACGCTCGCAGAGCTTTGGAACCGGTGCGCCGTTCGCAAAGTGGGCTTCCCTCTTGGGGTGACTTTGCATCTGGTCAGTGAGATTGCAGCAGGGTTGGCCTACGCCCATGGTCTGGAACGATTCGATCTCGTTCACCGCGACATTTCACCCTCGAACGTGATGCTGTCTTACACAGGCGGCGTGAAGTTGATCGACTTTGGCTTGGCCAAATGGCGCAGCAAGCTGGCACAAACGATCAGCGGCATCAATTGGGGCAAGGTCAGCTATATGTCGCCCGAGCAGCATACGGGCCGACCGATCGATCACCGCAGCGACATTTTTTCGCTGGGATTGATCTTGTGGGAATTGCTCACAGGGCGCCAGCTTTACCCCAACGAACAAGTGCGCGCCGCCGCGGGCGCGGTGCCACCGCCGTCACAGTTCAACGGCGCGGTGGAAGAAGGCCTTGATCGCGTTGTGCTCAAAGCGCTGGCTTCGGATCCGGCTGAACGTTTTCAAAGTGCGGCCGGGTTCGGGCAGTCGCTCGCACGCTTTGCCCCCAAAGACGCAAGCAAGCTTGGGCTTTCGCATTTTCTCACGCAGCTGTTTGACGCCGACGCAAAGTCAGAGGCCGCCGAAGAGGAAGCGATGGTGGCGCGGGCCGTCGCCACCATCAAGGCGCGCCCTTCAGACACGTATTTGGCCGCCGTTCCCGAAAACATGACACCAGCCGATCCGATGATTGGCTTGGTGTTGGCCGAGCGTTATTACGTTAAGAGGTTGATCGGTGAAGGCGCGATGGGACGCGTCTATGAAGGCCACCACACCGGCATCGGCAAACGCGTGGCGATCAAGGTCCCGCGTCATGCGGAACGTCGCAAGAGCGAACTCATCGAACGTTTTAAACTTGAGGCCAACGCCGCGTCGCAGATCGGCCACGCCAACATCGCTGACGTCACCGACTGCGGCACCACACCGGGCGGAGATTTTTTCTTCGTCATGGAATACGTGGATGGCGTCGATCTAAGCAAGCTGATTCGGCGTGATGGCCAGTTATCAATCGAACGTTGTTTGGTGATCAGCATCCAAATTTGCCGCGCGCTCGAAGCGGCGCACAGGGCGGGCATCATTCATCGCGATCTCAAACCCGGCAACGTGATGCTGGTGCGCGAGCGCGAAGGCAACGAACTCGTTAAGGTGCTCGACTTTGGTGTGGCGAAGTTCCTTCGCTCCACCACCAGCGACGAATTGACGAAGACCGACGCCGCGGTTGGGACGCCACGCTACATGGCACCCGAGCAAGTGGATTCGGGCAAAAACGTAGATTTCCGCGTCGACATCTATGCCTTGGGCGGCCTGCTTTACAACATGCTGACGGGCGGCGAATCGCCAGATCCAGGCGAGTCCGTACAGGAAGTGTGGCAGCGCAAGCTTCACGATCCGGCGGTTCCCATCACACAATGGCGCAACGATCTGCCACCTGAACTTGAAAAGCTGATCATGCGGGCACTTGAGCGGCGCCCCGACGATCGACCTCAGTCGATGACAGAGTTACGCCAGGCGTTGGTGAAGATCCTCGAACGCGTGCGCGCCAACGGCTCAAGTGTGATGGCCATGAAAGCGCCGAACGCGGCCTCGCACGTCACAGCCTCGGCCACCGCGCGCATGCCTCGCGTTGTGCTGGGCAGGCAAAAGCTGTGGCTGTTGTTCACAGGCGTCGCGCTCCTGGGCGGCGGCGCCTACTTCGTCTTGCGAGAGCCTCACCCACGCGATCAAATCGAGACGCGAGCACCAACACCAGCCGTTGCCGCGCCGGTGACCCACGCGCCACAGAGGGCCGCCCCCCTGCCGCCTCCCGCAGATCCCGCCCCTGTGCCCACCGTTGTTCCCACAGCGCCCATCGTTCAAGAAGCCGCCGCGCCTCCTCCGCGTAAAGAAACGGCGGCGCCCGCACAACACGCCACGAAAACGGCCGAGAAACACAAACCTGATTTATCGCCCGTGGCTCCCGCAGGGCCCCCTGCCTTCGAGTCCACGTTGCAGCTGGCCGAACAAGAATTCCGCGCCGATCACTTATTCCAAGCGCAGCTGTTGGCCGAAAAAGCGGTCGAACAAGGTGCGAAGGCGCGAGGCTATGTGCTTTTGGGCAAGGCGTTTTTCTTCGACGACGAATACGCCAAAGCGGCCTCCGCCTACCGCGAGGCACTGAAGTTGGAACCTAACAACGCGGCGGCCAACGCCGGCCTCGTGCGTGCCGAAGAGAAACTGCGGCGCTAGTGCACTTCGCGAGCGGTGCATTAGTAACTAAAGACGACGCGATGGGCTTTGGTGCCCGCGTTCACTTCGCGTTCAAAACTCCAGATCTTGTTGTCTGGGATCACGTAAACGCCGATGAGCCTGTTGCCATCGGGCACTTTGACGCCCTCGATGGGACACAACAAGCCCGTGTCTTTTCCATCGATAAACACGGGATATTTCCCCGTTGTCTTGCACTCAACCTTCAACATTACGTTGCCGCCAAAGTTGATGTTTGCCGGCGGCAAGGTGCGTTTGATCGTGAGCCCTTCCGCCGTGTCGGTCACTTCGCGCAACATTTTGAAGCCTGGCTTCACGATCACCACACGATGCGCGCCCGGGGCCGTTTGCACCGTCAATGGCGTTTTGCCTTTTTCTTGGCCATCCACCCAAATGGTGGCTCCGCGCGGCGTTGTGATGATCGTCAATTCGCCACGCGCCTGCGAATCCTCGGGCGGCTTTTGCGCCGTGGCCTTCACTTCGGCCGCGGCCTCGCTGGGGTTCTCTTTCGCCAATTGCTCTGGACCGGGCAGGACGGTGACCGGCTTCGACAACATCTTCATCGCCAAAGCACCCCCGCCCGCCAGCACAACCAACACGATGGCCACCTTGGCCAGCGAACCTGACGATTTTGCCGCAGCGGCGCCTTTACGCGCGGATCCAGCACGGCGCGGAACCTGAGGCAACACGATGCCCTGAACCCCGCCCCCTCCCGCCGCTTGCGCTTCTTCGTCTTCCTCAGAGAACCCAACGGCCCCCAAAGCACTCACATCAACGGGTGATTCGCTGGTGCGGTTACCGAAGCTCACAAACCCCTGCGGCGCGCGATCATCGTCCTCGTGCACCGCGGGCGAGATCGTGGGGCTCGCCATGTCAACGTCCAGCTCAGGCAGCTCCACTCTGGCGGCCACACCAATGCCGTTGGAACTTGCGCCCAGGGGTGCGGCGCCCGGAAGATCGAGGTAATCATCCATGCCGGGCATAGGCATGCGGGCCGCGGCCACCATCGAGGCCCCTGCGTCCACCCATTGGGGCTCATTCGGCAATGCGGGGCCGCCCTTCGACGCGGGCTTATCGGCCCACTGCGGTTCGTTCGACAAACCAATCGAAATGCCATCATCGGCCCAGCGCGGCTCACTGGCCAAGGCCACGGGTGCAGGCGCACTGTCAGCCCATTGCGGTTCGTTTGACAGCCCCAGCGCCGGCTGCGCTGCCGCGTCTAACACCGCGACGGGACGCAGAGGCGTGAGCGTCATCGGGCCGGGGGCGGGTTTCGGTGGCGTGGCCGGGGGCGCTTTGGCCTTCGCGGCGGGCGCGGGCGGCACTTGCGACTCCAGCGCTGGGCGCACGCCGGCTTCCGAGCCTTGCGCATCGAAAGGGTTCTCAGGGGAATCCGCTTCCAAGCCAAGGCCACCATCACTTGGAACAGCCGACAAAGACGAACTCGACGCCGATTGGGGCGAAACGGCGTCACCCAACACCATCGTGCCGCGACCCACCATCGGATCGAACTCGCTGGTCTGTGGATAGCCCACGCTGATCGGCCCTGGTGTGTTCCCCGACACGATGGCCCCAAGGCGTGTGGCCCCTTCGGGGAAAGGGTTGAGACTTAAGGCGGCGGCCGCCGCTGACCGCGGTCGATCGTGCGGATCGCGAGACAACATGACGGCGAGGCTGTCTTCAAGCCAATCGGGCAACCCAGGCACCGTGGGCGGGCCTTCATCGAACAGCTCCTGCAGCTCCTCTTCTGTTTCACCCATCACAGGCGGCTCGCCCGTGAGCAGGTAAAAGAGCACCGCACCCAATCCGTAGATATCGGACGCCACCGAGGGCGCCTGCTTATCGAGCAGCACTTCAGGCGCTGTGAACCAGCTGCGGTCGACCGGGTACTCAGTCAACGAACGCAAAGCCGCTGAGATACCTGGATCCACAAGCGTCACGCGCCCGCCGGACGTGACGATCACATTCGCGGGACACAGACCGCCATGAACGATCGGCTCACGCCGCTCATGCAACCGGGTGAGCACGCGCGCAATCTGCACGCCCATTTGCCCCACAAGTTGTGGGTCCATGCTGCCGGAGGCCGTGGCTGAATCGAACAAGCCCTCGAGGTTCACGCCGTCCAATAGTTCGGTGGCGATGAACACATCATCGGGACCCTCGTGGATGTCCACCACTTTGGCGACGCCAGGCAGCCGCAAAGTCTTGTTGCGCTTGGCAATGGCAATAAACGCGTCGCGGACTTTTGGATCGCTGCCCCCACGGTCAGGGCGCAGCAGCTTCAATGCCACCGAGGTGCCGCCATTGCGCGACGCCCGATAGGTCTCGGTCACGCTGCCCGGCCCGAGCAGCATGTCTACGTCGTAGTCCCCAAATCTGAGGGTGGAAGTCAAAGCGGCCAGAGCCAAGTCCTCTCCAGGCCCCTTTATAGGGGCAAGTATTCCCTTGGTTTTTCGGGCGAAGGCTATGTGACCTTGAGGCGAACCCGCCAGGGGATTGGCGGCGGCGCCACATTTGCCGTTACCTAACAGACACGCGGACTATCGGGCCGCCCATTGTCGGGTCACCTCGTACATAGCGACAGCCGCCGACGTCGAAAGGTTCAAAGACCGCACCGAGTCTGGCTGCATGGGCAGATGCCAAAGATCGTTGGCGTAGCGCTGCAACAAGCCACGTGGCAAGCCAACGCTCTCTCGGCCAAAGATGAGAACGCAGGGCTTTGGAAAGCGCGCGTCCCAATAGCTGCGGGACGCGCCCGTCGCAAAAAAGAACGGCTGCCCTAGGGCCGGCAAGGCCGCTTCAAAGGCGTCCCAGGACGGCCACAACTTTGGATCCACCCGCGGCCAATAATCCAGCCCGGCCCGCCGGACTTGGCGCTCGTCGAGCGAAAACCCCAGCGGCTCCACCAAATGCAACTGCGCGCCGAGCGCCAAACACGTGCGGCCCACGTTGCCCGTATTCCAATGGATTTCGGGTTCCACCAGCACCACATGCAAAAAACGCTCAGACATCGTCACGGAATGCCGTTTCTACCTTGCGCCGCTGCAGCTGGCACGCGATGAAAGCGGGTCATGCCAAGAATTGATCGCCTCATCGCGCGCACTTTGGGTGCTTCGCGCAAGCACGTAACCCAGTGGCTTCGAGCAGGCCAGGTCACGCTTCCGAACGGCGATGTTGTGGAGGATGGCGGCTTTTCGATCGCTGAGTCGGCGCTGCCGTTGACTGTCACAATCGGTGACGACGAAGTCACGCTACGAGAGAGCTTCTCCTTGCTGCTGAACAAACCCACCGGCTATGTCACGGCGCTCAAAGATCGTGAACATCCCATAGCCGCGCAGTTGATCGCCGACGCGCCGTTGTTCGACGACTTACGCGCTGTGGGCCGCCTCGACAAGGACACCACGGGCTTGTTGTTGTGGACGACAGACGGCCAGCTGTTGCACAAGCTCACGCATCCGAAGAACGAGATCTCACGCACCTACCACGCCGCCTTGGCTCGTCCCGCGGGTACGCTGCCCGACAAGCTTGTGCTCGACGACGGCCACGAGCCGAACGTCTTGCAGCTACGGCCGCTGGCCGCTCACGAGGCGCACGTGGCCCTCGTGCAGCCACCCGAGACGCAAGCCCTGGCGAGCATCACCATCGTGGGCGGCGCTTATCACGAAGTGCGTCGGATCTTCGCGGCGCTGGGAAGCCACGTCTTGGGCTTGTGCCGCGTGGCTTACGGAGGCGTCGAGCTTCCTTCCGATCTCGAACTTGGCGCTTGGGTCGATATGGGTGAATTGGCCACGCACTTCCCCCAGCTGGCCCCGAAGACCAAGTGAGCGGCGCCAACGATTCAACGAAGGTCAGGGTGTTCGTCTAAGAACGCCTTGCGGCTTTCCGCCGTAATCTCAACTTCGTAGCTGCCGCTGCCCTGCATGCGTGCCTGGCAGCCCAAGCGCGACGAGGCTTTCACATCGAAAGCCTTTTCGATGATGTCCTCTTCGTTCTCTTGCACATCTGAAAGCTCGGAAAACCCGGCTTTCACATAAACGTGGCACGTTGAACAAGCACACACGCCACCGCACGCAGACCCCACGTGCGCGCCACATTGGCGAGCGGCTTCGAGGATGCTCGTGCCTGCGGCCACTTCGGTTTCAATTCCATCTGGCAAAAAACGAACTTTTGGCATTGCGTGTGACCTTAGTGGGAAGCTTCCGAACTTCCGTGTGACTTCACCTTGTGCTCTTCAATTTCATGCTCAATGACGCCCAAATCGCGGCCGCGCAAACCCTGTTCAAGCGCACGGTTCATGCGGCGGGCCGCGAAGTTCTTGGACGTGAGATCCAAGTTCTCGATGCCTTTGTGAATGGCGTTGTGATCCGTGCCGCCTTTGAGCGATTCCAGCGCCGCCATCGACTCTTCGATGCGCGGCAACTCATCGCCCTGCAGAAGCTCGGGCGTGGCGGCAAGCGCGGCGCGTGTGGCCGATAAAATTCGTTCGGCTTCCACGCGTTGCTCGGTGAGCAAACGCAGGCGCACGTCTTCATCAGCGTGCGCGTACGAATCCAGCAGCATGCGTTCAACCTCTTCGTCCGTGAGGCCATAACTCGGTTTCACTTGCACGCTGGCCACTTGCCCTGTCATCAACTCTTGCGCCGACACACTTAGGATGCCATCGGCGTCCACGGTGAAGGTCACCTCCAAGCGCGCCATGCCCGCAGGCAAGGGCGGCACGCCCGTGAGCTTAAAGCGCGCCAACGACCGGCCTTCGTGTGCCATCTCGCGCTCGCCTTGCACCACGTGCAAGTCAAAACCGGTTTGGTTGTCAGCGTAAGTCGTAAACGTCTGCGTTGCGCCGCACGGCACGGTGCTGTTGCGGTGAATCAGCTTTTCCACCACACCGCCCATCATCTCAAGTCCGAGTGACAAAGGCACCACGTCCAGCAACACGATGTCGCCGGGGTTGTCACCGCCGGCCAGCAATTCAGCCTGCACTGCGGCGCCCAGCGCCACCACCTGATCAGGATCGATGTCAGCCAAAGGCTCTTGCCCGAACAGCTCTTTGACGAACGCACGCACAAGCGGCATCCGCGTGGCCCCACCCACCAGGATCACGCCGTCGAGATTTCCCACTGTAATGTGTGCGTCTTTCATCGCCTGCTTGCATGCGGGCGCGCATCGGTTCAACACCGGTTGGCAAGCCGCTTCCATCTCCGCACGGGTCAATACGCCGTTCCACACTGACCGGTCCGATCGTGTGACCGAGACGGGTGTTTCGTGAGCCGTCGTCAACGCTTCCTTGGCCCGCTTGGCTGCGTCAAGCACGGCCCGGGCCGCTTGCGCGTTGCCACCCGCCGCCGCATCTTCGCCCGCGCGCGCCAGCAGCACTTCGGCGATCGCGCGATCAAAATCGTCGCCGCCCAAGGCCGAATCGCCACCTGTTGATTTCACCTCGAACACGCCGCCGTCCAGCACCAAGATCGATATGTCGAACGTGCCACCACCCAAATCGAACACGGCAAAGGTGCCATCCACCTTCTTGTCCAGGCCGTACGCTAAGGCCGCCGCCGTGGGCTCATTGAGCAAGCGCAACACCTCCAACCCCGCCAAGCGTCCAGCGTCGCGCGTCGCTTGCCGCTGGCCATCGTCGAAGTACGCCGGCACCGTGATCACGACGCCATCTAAAGGACCGTCCAAAGCCGCTTCCGCTCGCTGTTTGAGCGCCCGCAAGATATCGGCTGACACTTCAATCGGGGTAACGGCCCGTTTGCCTTGCGCCACAGAGAATCGCACCACCGGATCCGAAGCCGCGCTGGGCGCAAATACGTAGGGCGTTAGCTTGCGCGTGGCCTCCGCGTCGTTTGGCCCGCGCCCCATGAATCGCTTGACCGAAACAATCGTGTCCTTGGGGTGCACCAATGCCAACTCGTGCCGCGCCCGCGCGCCAACCGCTATCGTTCCGTCCGCCCCGTAATAAACGGCGGAAGGAACCAACGCCTCGCCCCGTTCGTCAGGCAAGCACTGGGGCTCGCCCGCATTCACGATCGCGATGAGCGAGTTTGTTGTGCCAAGATCAATCCCAGCCGCGCGACCCTTGCAGGCTTCCTTCGACCGCGACTCTCCTGGTTCTGAGATCTGAAATAACGCTTCAGCCATGCTGTGCTCCTGGCGACGCGTGGCCACCGTCTTCGAACGAATCAAGAAAGCGGCGATAGTATCGAACCGCCACCAAACATTTTGCGGCACGCTCGGTGTCGCCCGCGGCCTGCCTATCCAAAGCTGTTTGCGCTTCCAAAAGCGCCTGCTCGTAGCTGGCGCGCACCTGCCGGGCCAGCCTTGCCAAGGCAGCGTAATCCTCTTGCTCGCGCGCCTCCATGAGGGCCTCGCGTTTTTCCATCATGTCGGCCAGCAATGTGGGATCAACGGCAACCTTCTCCTGCCCGGTTTCCGTGCGCCGAAGCGTGCCGTCTTCTGTGCCCACATCAATGCCCAAAAGGCGCACGAGATACTCGGCACGCGCGATCGGGTCTCGCAGCGTTCGCCAAGCTTCATTCAAGGCCACTGTGCGTTGCATGGCCGCGCGGCGCGCTTGTGCGTCGGCCCGCGCAAACTTATCGGGATGAACAGCGCGCGTGGACTCTTTATAGCGCCGCTCAAGGGCGGCCATATCTTGCGAGAAGCGCATCGGCGCGCCGATCAGAGTGAAGTGGTCGGGGCGGCCATCAAGTGGCAGAATCGCACCACACGCGGAACAAAACTCCGTGGCGGCAACGTTCTTTTGGCAGGACCAACAAATCATAAAAGCCTCGTGCCCCGCCCGCTGGCAAAGGCAACGGGGCAACGCCGAAGATAGCGCCCCCGCAAGGCGGCGCACCCACAACGTTGCTTAAAACTGCACGCTTTCGCCACAGCCACACGCACCCTTGGCATTGGGGTTCACCCACTTGAACCCGCGTTGCATCAGCGTGGTGGCAAAATCCAAAGTTGAACCCTCGAGAAATACCTTGCTCTTCGGATCGATGAACACCTGCACGCGTCCGTCTTCATAAGACAGCACCTGATCTTCTGGGCGTGGATCGTTGTCCGCCCACTCGAACAGATACGTGAAGCCCGTGCACCCGCCACCACGGATGCCCACCCGCAACCCCTTGGGAGGGTTGGCGCGCTTGGCTGCCGCCTTCTTGATTTCTTCAACGGCGCGGGGGCTAACTTCGATAGACACGGAAGGTGTTCTCCTTGAACCTTACAAAGGACTACTTAGCGGCGGATGCAGATTCAGCGGACGCTGCCGCGGCTGGCCGCCCCAATTGCTTTGATTTGTAATCGGCGATGGCGCTTTTGATCGCGTCTTCGGCCAACACAGAGCAGTGAATCTTCACCGGCGGAAGATTCAACTCTTCCACAATCTGCGTGTTCTTCACTTGCATCGCTTGATCAACGCTCATGCCTTTGATCCACTCGGTGGCCAAAGACGAGGACGCGATGGCGGATCCACAGCCGAACGTCTTGAAGCGCGCGTCTTCAATAACGCCGTCGTCGTTCACGCGGATTTGCAGCTTCATAACGTCGCCACAAGCCGGCGCGCCCACAAGACCCGTTCCCACGTGCGGGTCGTTCTTGTCCAAGCTGCCCACGTTGCGTGGGTTCTCGTAGTGATCCAGAAGTTTTTCGCTATATGCCATGACGATCCCCTTATTTGATGCCGAACCTTAGTGAGCGGTCCACTGAATCGACTTGATGTCGATACCTTCTTGGACCATTTCGTAAAGCGGTGACAGCTCACGGAGCTTGCCCACTTTGCGTGAAACCAAATCGATGACGTAATCCACTTCTTCCTCGGTGTTGAAGCGGCCGATACCAAAACGTATCGACGTGTGCGCCAACTCTTCTTCGACGCCCAACGCACGCAACACGTAAGACGGTTCAAGCGAAGCCGACGTACAGGCCGAACCAGACGAAACAGCCACGTCCTTGAGCCCCATCAGCAGTGATTCGCCTTCGATGTACGCAAAACTGATGTTCAAGTTGCCCGGCAAGCGGTGCTCCATGGAACCGTTGACGAACGTATCGCTGACGCGCGCCTGAATGCCTTTGCGCAACCGTTCGCGCAACTCGAAGCTGTGTTTGGATTCCTGTGGCATGAGCTCCATGCAAAGCGCCGCGGCTTTGCCGAACCCCACGATGCCCGGCACATTCAACGTGCCAGACCGCATGCCCCGCTCATGGCCACCGCCATCGATCATCGCTTCAAGACGAATGCGTGGTTTGCGACGCACATAAAGCGCCCCCACGCCCTTAGGCCCGTACATTTTATGGGCGGACAAAGACGCCAAATCCACTTTGCAGGCGTCCACATCGAACGGGATGCGGCCGTGCCCTTGCACAGCGTCCACGTGGAACAGCGCCTTGCGCGCTTTGACGCGCTCGCCGATCTCGGCAATCGGATTCACCACGCCCACTTCATTATTGGCCAACATCACCGACACAAGAATCGTCTTGTCGGTCATCGCCGCTTCCACCGAATCAGCGCTGATGCGGCCATCGGCCTGCGTGGGCAAATACGTGACGTCAAAGCCTTCTTTTTCTAGGCGTTTGCACGTATCGAGCACAGCTTTGTGTTCGACTTGCGACGTGATGATGTGGTTGCCGCGGTCTTTATAGAAGTGCGCTGCGCCCTTGATCGCCAGATTGTCGGATTCGGTGGCACCCGAAGTCCAAACGATTTCTTTGCCCGAGGCGCCAATGCTTTCACCCACGTGCTCGCGCGCCTTCTCAACGCCCTTTTCGGCCTCCCAGCCATACGCGTGCGAGCGGCTGGCAGAGTTGCCGAAATGCTCTGTGAAGTACGGCAACATTGCTTCAAGCACACGCGGATCCATCGGCGTGGTGGCGTTGTTGTCCATGTAGATCGGGAATTTTAGAGCCATCGTGGTTCCTTCAAACGTTTAGTGCCGGGTGATGCCATCCACCAGCAAGGGCGCATGCCCTTCGTGGCCGTGCATGTCGCAACAACCACACTGTTGTTGCGTATGAACCGGCTCACACGACTTGCAGCTGTCGAGGTAAGCCAAACTCTCCTCTAACTCGCGCGACAACTTCGTCAAACGCGCCAACGTGTCGTTGGTTTCGCGCAGCTTCTCCGAAAAGATGTCACGCACCGTCTGCATCGCGCTGGGAGCGGTGCTGCTTTGCTCCCACACCTGCAAAAACGCCTTGATGTCGGTCAAGGAGAAGCCCATATCTTGCAGCTTCTGAATCCACTCGACGCGATCAACGGCCCGGGCGTGGTAAAGGCGGTAGCCACCTTTGGACCGGATGGGCGCCAGCAACCCCAGCTCCTCGTAGAGGTGGATCGCGCGCACTGTCTTTCCGGTGCGGCGCGCTAGATCGCCGACCTTGAGATAAGAAAGATGCAGAGCTGGTACGTCCATGTCGAACCCTTACGTTTACGTAAGGGTGTACGAACTTGGGACCGCCCTGTCAATCAGAACGTCGGATCAACAACAGATCACGACCCGCGGTCGCAAAACCGCGGGTCGTGGCGGTAACTAGATGACCTTCACGCCTTCAGCGCGGGGGCCCTTAGGACCCTGACCCACGGTGAAGGAGACTCGTTGACCTTCTTGCAGTTGGTCAAACGACACACCCTGAAGGCTGGAGCTGTGAAAGAACATGTCTGGGCCGGACCCTGTCTCGATAAACCCAAATCCCTTGTCCGTCTTCCTCTTAATCGTTCCCTCAGGCATTTCCACACGTCTTTCGTAAGCCGCGACTCGCGCCCCGAACTGTTCAGGGGGCTCGTCGCTTGTGAGGGGGCATTAATGCACATTCCCGGGCCGGTTACCGGAAAACCTGCCCCGCGGATGAATTTAGTCTCGGATAGGTGGGATTTAGACCGACTTGAGCTGCGGCCGGCGCGTGGGCGGTTGTTCGGCCGGGCGCGCCGCATCCACGATTTCGGTGACGGCCGCCAAGAAACCTTCAAGGTCAGTCTCCGACAGTTCGCCCATATTGGCGATCTGCATGTAATCGGCGGCCAAGGGCCCTTTGCATTTATAGGCGATGAAGCCGCGCTCTTTGAGTCGATCGTAAAGCTCATCCACGCGCAAGAACGGAGGCACCTTCATCGTGCAGATTGAACAGGATTCGCGGCCAGTGTTCGTGAAGGAGTGAAAGCCCACCTGCGTGAGCACCTGCCGCACGCGTAGGTTGCGCAGGCGATAGGTGTTGCGGCGCACCTCACCCCCGCCGCGTTCGGTGAATTCATCCACCGCCGCCTCAAGTGCCAAGAACGCCGTGACGGCGGGCGTGAACGGCGTTTGGTTCACCATCTGCAAATAGTGTTCGTAACGTGACAAGCTCAAGTAGAAAGAGCGCGGTGCCACGTGCTCGATGCGTGGCCACACGCGCGGCGATATGCATGCGAACGCCACGCCCGCCACGCCGTGCAAGCATTTGTTTGCGGAGGCATAAGCGATATCGACGTTGTCGCGGATCACATCCAAATCCTCGGCGCCCAACGACGACACCGTGTCGAGAATGAACAGGCGATCATGTTTGGCGCACGCGGCGCCCACCTCCGTCACAGGGTTCAAAACGCCTACCGATGTTTCGTGGTGAACCATGGCCACCACGGCGATGTCGGGATCATTTTGCAAAGCGCGCTCAACGTCTTCCGCGTTCGGGATCTCGCCCCACGCGCAACGGATCATCACAACAGGAATGCCATGCACAGCACCCACCTCTGCCATGCGATCACCAAAGGCGCCGTTGTTGACCACCAGCAGCTTTTTACCCGCGGGCACGCACGATGAAATCGCCAATTCCATAGCCGCGGTGCCCGAGCCCGTCAGCAGGATCACTTCGTGCTCGGCGCTGGCACGGAACACAGGCCTCAGCTTCTCGCGCAGGCGTTTGACGACTGAAGAATAATCGCCGTCGCGGTGGCACAGATCCGGATGCACAAGCGCCGCCTTCACCCGCGCCGAAGTCATCACCGGCCCAGGGTTCAGCAGCGTGTAACGAGGCGTGTCCTTCTCGGCCATCAACTGCGCGATCAGCGCCAATGTGTCTGACACACCCGTGCGGCCTTCGGCTTTCATCGCGGGGTGGAGCAGATCGCCGCCATAGACGCGAAGCAACCATTCGGCGTGCAGTCGCATATCGACGGAATCAACGTCCTGCCACAGGGCCCCGTGCACATCATGAGCCACCACCAGGCCGCGCGAGGCCGCCAAGGCGACCCCTTCGGTGAGGCTTGATGTTTTGAGCTCGTCCAAGCACCGCACCAACGCCGGCGACACAACCATCATACCCACACTGATGCCATCGTGGACCAGCAGCGTTTTGCTGATGCCATCCACCGTGGCGCCCGCGCGTGGGCTGGATAACTTCACCTTCGTAGCATCGTCAAAATCAAACACACGCGACAGCTCGCGATCAACGGCCAGCACGATCTCCGCCGAGCCAGGCGCCGCGGTCACAAGTTTATGCACCAAGTGAGGCGCCGCGATTTGATCCGCCATCAGCAGCAATGTTCGCTCGGTCAAAAACGAGCGGGCCGCCAAGACAGAAAGACCGTTGGGCTGATCCCATCGATCGTTCACAAAGAACGAAATCTCCAAGTCGAGGCTCGGATCGGACGACAGGACGCGGTTCACCGCGTCTCGAACCAGATCGGCGTGCCAGCCAATCGTGACGCCCACGCGGCGGATGCCGGCCCCAGCCAACACGCGCAGCGTGCGCTCAATGAGTGGCATCCCACCCACTTTGCAGAGGCAGTTGGGTGTTTCGGGTTCGGCGATCGGCTGCCCCCGCCCTGCCGCAAGAACGATCGCGCGTCGGGGCGCGGAGGAAGACAAGACGCTGCTCATTGGGTTGTCCAGGCGCCCGTTATACCGCCCCATATGACTTGGCGAAACCCGAGCCGCCCAGCGAAAGCGAACGTCGCGGCTTCAATCTGCTCGAGCAAGCGATTTAACCGCTTTTGGCCGCCGAGGCCTGGTCGCCCGAGACCACCGCTGCTTTGGCGGATGCGTCAGCCATAAACGTCAGACGGTACACCGAGTTTTCAGTCTCGACGTACAAGGTGTCACAGCCTAGTTCGCCAAGGACGCGCCGAACGGGCGTTGTGACCATCCGATGACCTTTCGGATCACGGAAAATGACCATGCCCCGACCAATTGAGGGATAGCTCACGAGGTAGCCCGTGTAGGCGCGGCTCAGCCCGCCAGGTGAACTGGCTTCTCCGGCGATGTCCCGAATTTTGCGGGCCGTAACGCTAACCAAAGGGCGGCGCTCCTTTATTGGAGTGTACCACGAAGGATCCCGACGTTAACCAACAACTTCCCTGACGCTGGGGCACACAACGTCACCACTGCCTTTTGTACCGGATTCGCAACCAACATTCAGCAGATTTTTTCACGAACCCAGGCGTCCCCGGGGCCTAAGCGAAGGCGATGCGCCAGACGCAGCGCGACGCTCAAGAAGACATGCCGCCAGAACAGCGAAAAGCCATAGCGTTGCTGTATACTTGCGCACAATGGCGAAGGCCTCGCGCAGTCCAGTCTTGGGCTTCAACCACAACGTTCGGTACCACGGCCGTGTTTATCACGTGCAGACCGAAGATTCCGGGGTCAGCCACAACCGCATTTTCACGCATTTGTTTTTTGCGGGAACGATCATCGCATCGAAGCGATCCGACTATCCGGAGGATGTGCTTGAGGATCAAGTCAAAGCGCTGATGCAGACCCAGCACAAAGCGATCCTTAAGGAGCTCAAGCAGGGCGTTTACGACACCAAAATCCTAACCTTCTTCGCGTCAATCGGGGAGGTCGGGTTCCTGGACATGGCTGACGCCGCAGCGGCCGAGGCAGCCCCGCCGGCACAGCCAGATGTGCCAATGGCCGCGGCTCCGCCGCCGATGTCGCCAGATGCCACCTATTCAGATCTGCGGGTCGACGCGTCCTACGGCGAAATGCACGTGGGGCCTTCAGTTGCGGAACCCGAGGCCTACACGGAGCCCTACCCCAGCTATGCGCCCCCGCCCGCCACGGCACAGCCAGCGGCCGCCATGGCGGATTTACCCGCTCTCGATCTGGATGCCCTGCCGCCCATCGCCGCCGATGAGGGCCCGCTGCCCGATGTCATCGTGGAACCGGCGCCCGCCCCGGGCAACCAGGGCCTGGGTGTTTATTCAATGCGTGGTCCTGGGCGCGAGCGGCCTTTTGATGGCGCCTTCAGCAACACCCCAGAGCGCGTCCCGTCCCCGATCCCCTCCGCACGACCGCCGGTTGTGGTGATTCGCCCACCGGTGGCCAAGCGCATCGTGCCCAGGCCAGCGTCGTCGTCGCCACCTCCTGGGGGCGTGATCGTGCAGCGAACGGTGGTGGTGGGCGTGGGTGGCACGGGGCCGGACGGCCAGCGCCCCCGACGGCCACGGCCTGCGGTTCCTTATGTGGTGAAAGAAGGCAGCCACCCTATCGTCCAAAACCCGCGGGCCGCGCAAGTGGCGCCGCCCATCCCCTCCTCACCAGCGGCGGCCGCCCCAGCCACGATCAGCGATAAGAGCCTCGACGAGGTGATCTTGGCTTACCTGTCGCAAGACAACGACACGAAACGATAAGGTCGTCTGGCAACCTCGACCCCAGCGCCCCCAGTGACCTCACAGCCTTCGGCGCACGGCCATCAGGTTCACAAGCGCGAAAGCCAACAAGAAGGCCGTGGCCACCACTGACTTGTAATGCGCGCTCGGGCGTTCGCCTTCCAACAGCAAGAAGGCATCCTCAGGAATCGTGAGGTTGGTGGCGACCCGGACTGAAGTCAGGTCGTCCCACGCAATGCTCGGCGGGGCTTGCGGATCACTCGCGCCAACCACAGCAAAGCCATTGCCTGCCGGCTGCAGCTGCGACAAGGGCGCCACAACGGATCGAACCACGGGTTCGACGCGCGTGCGGTTGCCCAGATCCACTACGGCGCTCAGCACAGCCCGCTCACGATCTTTGGGAAACTCACACTCGTACGAGAAACCGCTCAAACTTGATTCGCGGCTGATCAGTTTGCCGGAGCTGAGGAGTTTGGCGCCCGTGGCCGTTAAAGCCGCCGTCGCATCTTCTAGTTTTTCGTAACGATCGTGGGGCACGTCCACGAGGTAACGCTGCGGGAGCCTCACATCGAACGCGAGGGGTTGGTTGCCCGCGATTGCCACCGTTTCACCCAGCTTGTCGGCCAGGGCCCCCGGAAGTCGTTTGTCTTGAAAAGCGGCGCGAAACACAGCCGGATCGAACACGCGCGTGGAAGTGATGTGTTGGTCGAAATAAGCCCGGATGGAAGCGCTAAAACTAACGCTGCCCAGCGGAACCAATCGACCTGCGAAACTATTGTGGGCAACCATGTCGAGCGGCAAGGGCCCGGCGATGCGTTGGACGAACAGCTTTCTGTCGGTCTCGAGCAAGCGAAAGAACGAACGGAATTTCCATTCGCCTTGGGTGTCCAAGATGACCGCGCTTTCAAAGTCCGGTGTGCCGCTGATCCGCACGTAGCGGTTCACAGGCAACGCCTGGCCGTTTTTGAACAGCTGCCCGGCTTGACCCAGCGGACGCGCGACGCCGGAGGTTAGCGCATAAATCACGTCGTGCCGTTGATGATAAATCAGAAAGCCCGACAGCAGCACCACGGCGATGGCCCACCAGGAGGGTCGACGGCGGGCGGGGCGAATGCCGGCAAACTCATCCGCTGGCTCGGCAGGGACGTCGGGGGCTTTGGTCTGGTCGTGCACGGGGAAGCGTGACTCTATCAGCCCCGGGCCCAAGTCACCACGCGAGCGGCAAGCTTGCCCCCACGGCCGTCTTCCGCTATTCCGGGTGGCGTGCTTTTCCCGCGAGCGGCCAGATCGTTTGCAAGCGCGTTCCTTACGGCGTGGCTGCTCGCGTGCGTGTTCAGCGTGTGTGCGTGCGGGGCGCGTGGGCCGAAGACGGCACAAGCGGCGGCCGAGGCTCTTGCAACGGCCACCTCTCGCGGAGACGCCGAAGCGCTTTACGAAGCTCTGGATCAGCACACGCGGTGGTCCTGGATGACGATCCAAAAGAGCCACCGCGAAGCCTACGACGTGGTGCTGAGCAACTTTCCTGAAGGTGCTGACAAGGAACAGAAGCTCAAAGCGCTTGATACGGCCGCCACCGCCGAAACCGCCGCTGACCTCTTCGCCGCGAAGATGGGCGCGCGCGCCTTGGCCGAGCTTAGACAGCGTCTGCCCGCCGGACCGCTAGGTGTGACGGTGGCGGGGGACACGGCCACGGCACCCGCACTGGCAGGGCCGCCGTTGACCTTTGCGCAGGTTGAAAAACGATGGGGTTATTCAGGCTTTCGGGGTGAGGCTGAGGAGCTAAAGCGACGCGCCATCGCGGACCTCGAGATGATTAAGCTCAGTGCCACGGATTACGAACGAGCCCGCACCTTGGGGACGCCGTGAGCCGCAACAAACCTCCCGACGATCCCGCCTCCCCCCCGCAGCGGCAATTGTTCTTGGGTGACGCTTTCGCGCCGGCGTCGCCTGCGCCACCGCCCGAGCGATCTGTTACCACCGCCGCACGCGCGCCGGTGGGACGCACAGTGCGCATCGCAACGCCCTCCCCCGCTCCCGTTGAACTTGTGGGCCCGAGCGCAGAGGTGGATCTTGACGGCGTTGAGCCAACAGATCTGCCGCCGCCACCGCGTGAGCCCAAAGTGTTCACAGTGATGGAGTTGGTTCGCAGCGCGCGGGTGATGTTGGAAACCCGCTATGCCGACGTGCGCGTGGAGGGTGAAATCTCTGGCATGAAACCGTCGCCCACAGGCCACCTTTATTTCACGCTCAAAGAGGCGCAAGCGCAGGTCGACTGCGTGATGTTCTCGCGCGACGCCGCACGCCTGAAGTTTAAGCCACGCGACGGCATGCAGGTCCGCTGTCGCGGCAGGCTTACGATTTACGAAGGGCGCGGCAAGTTCCAGATGACGTTGGTGGACATCGAGCCCGCGGGCGCGGGGGCGTTGGCGCTGGCGTTCTTGCAACTCAAGCAGCGGCTGGAGGCCGAGGGGCTGTTTGCACCCGAGCGCAAACGCCCGCTGCCGTTTTTGCCCCGCTGCGTGGGCGTGGTTACGTCGCCCACGGGCGCTGTCATCCGCGACATCGTGCATGTCGCCCACCGGCGCTTTCCCATGCGCATTGTGCTTTCACCCACGCCCGTGCAAGGTGAAAGCGCGGCTGGATTCATCGTCAATGCGCTTGAGCGGCTGTGGCGTGTGCCTGGCATCGATGTGATCATCTTGGCGCGCGGGGGTGGTTCGCTCGAAGATCTGTGGGCATTCAATGAAGAGCGCGTGGCCCGCGCCATTGCTCGCAGCCCCGTTCCGGTGATTTCGGCTGTGGGACACGAGACTGACTTCACAATCGCGGACTTCGTCGCCGATCGGCGCGCCCCCACCCCCTCGGCTGCGGCCGAAATAGCGATTCCAGAGATGCGCGCCCTGCGCGAGGAACTCGTGAGCGCCAGCCGGCGCCTGCACCGGTGCACCGATAGAGAGCTGCACCGGGCGCGATTGGCGTTGGAAAGATTGACCACCCGCCTGTCAGATCCGCGCCGGCTCTTGGATCGACGGCGCCAATCGCTTGATGATCTGCAAACGCGCGCAGAAAACAGTTTGAAGGCGACGCTGGGACGCAAACGCGTCCAGCTGCGCACTGTGGAAACGGCGCTTTTGCGCGCGCATCCGCAAAAACGCATCGCCGTTCAGCGCGCGCATGTGGTGGCGCTGGAGCAGCGGCTGGCGAAGGCGGCGGTTGCAGCGATCGCGCCGCGAAAGCAGGCGTTAGGCCGGCTCACCGCCAAACTTGAAGCCTTGTCGCCATTGCGCGTTTTGGATCGCGGCTACAGCCTCGTGCGCACAGCCGACGGTCGCCTTGTGACGTCAAAGAGCGACGTGAGCGCCGGGCAGCGCATCGACGTCACTTTAAAACAAGGTACGCTGGTGGCCGTGGTGGAACAAACGTCGCAAGCGTCTGATGATAAGCGGAAGGACGACGAATGATTCGTGCCGCCGTGTTGGGGCAAGACGTCAGCCGCAGCCGCTCGCCTCAGATTCACAACGCCGCGTACGCAGCGCTAGGCATCAAGGGCAAGTACGAAGCGGTGAGTGTCAGCGGCAAAGACTTCCGCAAAGCGATCCGTGCGCTCGTCAAAGACGGATACAACTACGTCAATGTGACGATCCCGCACAAGAAGCTTGCCGCGCGCATCGCCACGCGGCGATCGGCCGCCGTCGACATGACGGGAGCCGCGAATACGTTGGTGTTTCGCCGCAAAGCGGGGGCCGTGGAGATAACCGCCGACAACACCGACGGCCAAGGTTTGCTGGCGGCGTTAGGTGATCTCGGGGTGGCCGTGAAACGTGGCACGCGATTCGTGATGGTCGGCGCCGGCGGGGCCGCGGCAGGAGCGCTCTTGGCGTTGGTAAAAAAGGGCGCGCACGTGGTCATTTTGGCGCGTCGAGTGGCCCCGGCTCGCGCTCTTAGGAACCGCTTGCCCGAGAACCTGCGCAAGCGGGTTGAGGTGGCCTCGCTCAACAGCGAAACACTGGCGATACACTTGCCCAACACAGACGTGTTGATCTCGGCCATCCCCGCCGCGGCGTGGGAGGATGCAGCGCTTCTGCAGGGTTTAAGCGCTCTGACCAAGGCAGCCGCTGTGGTCGAGATGGCCTACGGCACCACGAGCCCCTTGGCGACCGCGGCAAGGCGACGCACCCCCCGTTACCAGGACGGCCTGCCCATGCTGGTTCACCAAGCGGCCTATGCTGTAAAGCTGGCCATCAAAGCCACCCCTCCCGTGGATGAGATGTTGCGGGCCGCGCGCTCGACACCGCTGCAAAAGTAAACGACGTAGCCGTCCCCGTCGACATAGCTTACACTTTGCTACTTGGCTCGATACCGGCACCGGCCGGCGGGACTTTGCAAACTTGGAGGCCTTATGACCGCTGGCGATAGATCTTATGTCTCGTGCCTCGCTCGACGAGCGGCCGCAGTATTTGGCGTGGTGTGGGTCCTCTCAGGATGCACCGTCAAAAATACGAACAACGGGACGCCAGACGCCGCACCTCCCGTGGGAGGCGGCGGTACGGTCCAACGCGGCGGAGCCTGCACCACTGATGGTGATTGCGCCGACGGCGTTTGCGCATCCGGCATCTGCTGCACAAGCGCGTGCACAGGCCCCTGTGAATCCTGCGATGTCACGGGCCACGTCGGCGTTTGCACGCCCGTGCCTGAAGCAGCGCCGCCGGCCAAAGAAAATGCCTGCCCTCGCAGCAACGTCGCTTCCTGTGGCCTTGATGGCACGTGCGATGGCCGCGGCGGTTGCCGCAAATATCCCGACAACACGCCGTGCGAGGCTGGGGTGTGCAACGGTGCGCAATTGGTGGCGCCCAAGCAGTGCCAAAGCGGTGTGTGTACAGCGGGCGCCAATCAAAGCTGCGCGCCGTTCATTTGCGACAAAACCACATCGACGTGTCTCGCTGAATGCAAGACGGACGCTGAATGCACGAGCGGGCGCGCCTGCAAGGACGGCTCATGCGGCAAGAAGCCCGTGGGTCTCACGTGCGCGAACAACAGCGAATGTGATTCCGGGACGTGCGTTGATGGCGTTTGTTGCAACACGGTTTGCGATGGCCCTTGCGTGACTTGCAAAGATCCCACGCAGCCAGGCCAGTGCGTGCCAGCCAAAGCGGGCGCCGACGATCCGCATGGGCTGTGCGCCAAGTCAGATGTCTCTACCTGCGGCTTCTCCGGAAAATGCAATGGCCAAGGCGGCTGCGCTCGGTATGCGCCGGGCACCGTGTGCACGCCGGGCTCTTGTGCGGGCGGCAGCTTCATGCCCGCCGCCACCTGCAACGCCCAGGGCAGCTGCCAATTGGGCGCTGCCATCACCTGTGCCCCGTTTGTCTGCGCGGCTGGCGCTTGCAAAACAATGTGCACAGGAAACCAAGATTGCGTTGCCCCTGCCACCTGCAACAACGGCAGCTGCGGAAAGCGCGGGTTGGGCCAGGCCTGCAGCGCGTCCGATCAGTGCGGCTCTGGCTTCTGCACCGACGGGGTTTGTTGCGAGAGCTCGTGCGATGGCCTCTGCCGTAACTGCGCTTTGCCCGCCTCGCCTGGTCGTTGTGTGGCGGTGCCGGCCCGCACGCCTGATCCTCGTTACGCCGCTGGGCAACGTGATCCTGCGAAAGCTTGCATCGATGGTGGCGTGGCCGCTTGTGGCAGAAACGGCATGTGTAATGGCTCGGGAGGTTGTGAGCTCTACGCTTCGGGGACGGTTTGCAAAGCAGGCTCATGCAGCTCCACCACCAACACCGCATCGCCACCCAGCACCTGCAACGGCAACGGCGCGTGCATGAGTTCGCCTCCGTTGGCTTGCGCACCGTTTACCTGCAATGGCAATCGCTGCGCCGATCTGTGCGCCAGCGACGCCGACTGCGTGGCGCCGAACGTGTGCCGCGGGGGATCGTGCGGCAAAAAGGGCAACGGCCAAGTGTGCAGCACCGCCAGCGAATGCCAAAGCGGCGCGTGCGCCCAAGGCGTGTGTTGCGGCACCGCCTGTGACAAAGGCTGTTTCTCTTGCGCGCTGCCTGGCAAAGAGGGCATGTGTTCCGCTGTGCCGAATGGTTCGATCGATCCTATGGGCACATGCAAAGATATGGGCGGAACCAGCTGTGGCACCGACGGAACGTGCAACGGCTCCGGTAGTTGCCGGCTTTACGCGGAGACAACAATCTGCAAACAGGCGAACTGCACAGCCGGACAAAACCAAGTGACGTCCTACTGCTCAGGCACAGGCATTTGCATCGCGGGCACAAAACGCTCGTGCGATCCGTACACCTGCAACGCGGCTGGAACCGCGTGCATCGACTCTTGCCAAAACAGTACGGAATGCGTAGCGGGCAACGCGTGCACCGAAGGCCGTTGTGGAACCAAAGGCATCGGAGCCTCTTGCACCGCAGCTGCCGATTGCGCGAGCACGTTCTGTGTTGATGGCGTGTGCTGCGACACGGAGTGCAAAGGCACTTGCGTGGCTTGCAACCTTTCAGGATCTGCGGGCACCTGTTCGAGCGTCCCCGCCGGCAGCGCCGATTTGGCAGGTGATTGCGCCTCCACAGCCGCCACCTTGTGCGGCACGAATGGCCAATGCGATGGCAAAGGCGGTTGCAGCCAATGGAGCGCCAGCACCATGTGCACCGTAGCGATGTGTCCCTCGGGCGGCGCCACGCTCAGCAACGCTGGGTTCTGCAACGGCCTGGGCACCTGCCTTATGGGATCATCTCAATCGTGTGGCGACTTTCTTTGTGACTCCACGAGCGCCACTTGTAAATCCACATGCACGCCTGCCACGCAAGCCACTGATTGCAAAGCGGGCTCGAACTGCGTGGCGGTGGGTTCAACGTTCTCATGTGGCCTCAAGCCAAAAGGTTCTGGTTGTGCCGCAACAACGGAATGCATGGCCGGCTTGACGTGCGTTGACGGCACGTGCTGCGACAAACCTTCGTGCGGCACATGCCAAAGCTGCAAGAACGCCGCGGGAACGTGCGCGAACGTGCCTGACGGCAGTGAGGACGTTGACAGTTGCACGGCCGACAACACCGCCTGCGGCTTTATCGGCAAATGCAATGGCGGCGGGGCTTGTAAGCAAGCCGCATCGGGCACGCTCTGCGGCAACACCAGCTGCAGCGCGGATGGAAACAGCGAGATCAGGCCGAGCTGCACTGGTTCAGGCACTTGTGGATCAGTCACGGTGGCGTGTGCGAACGGCCTCAAGTGTGTGAATAACGCATGTAAGACACGCTGCGATTCCGATGCTGATTGCCAAGACATTTACAAATGCCCCGGCAAGTCGGGCATGTGCAAATTGCGATAAAAGAGGTCGCGGTCAACGAGGCCGCTGCGCCACAAACGCGGCGACCTCGTTTTGCGGTCGTGGGTGCCTCAGGCCAACGACACCACGCCCTTATTGAATTTGGCATCACCGATCGAGGATGCGTTGAGGCCCATCGTTTTCGTGATCGTGAGCAACACATCATTGATGTGGCGCCCGCCCATATCGATGCGGCGCCCGGGGCGAAAGGCGCCCCCTGCCTTGCCAAACATTACGGAAAGCGCAGGGCTGAGTAGGTGCGTGCCGTTGCCCATCTCCGACGCCAGATAGACGATAGAATTGTCGAGCATGTTGCCGTTGCCCTCGGGCGTGGCCTTCAGCATGCCCACAAACGCCGCCATCTGCTCAAGGATCCACGTTTGCGCTTTGATGTATTCGGCGCCGTTTGAACTGTGCTCCATCGTATGGTGATCGGTTTTGCAACCCAACCATTCAAACCGCGGCAGATGGTCGCCAGATGACAACCATTGCAAAGCCACGATACGCGTAAGGTCGCAGTTCAGCGCTTGGTAAGCGAGCCCGTTGAATGCGGCACTCACAATGCGAATGTCAGCCGCGGCTGTGACCGAAGGAGTGCTGCACGAGGTCCCCTTTTGCGGCACGGGGGCACCATCTTGAGCCGCGGGAAGCTGTGTTTCCAACTCACGCAGCGCCGTAAGATGCTGATCGAGCTTCGCCCGCTCCGTTCGACCGGCGATCGCTTTCACCTCGGCGATTTCAGCATAGAGCGCATCCAGGCGGCTTTTGCCGCGCGCACGCTTATTCACTGTGAGAGCATCAGGGCCCGTGGAACCTGTGTTGGCGCTTGGCGCCTTGTTGCCAAACAAACGGGTGAAGGCGGCCATCGGATCGGCCATCGGGCGCACCGGTTGGCCATTGTTGAAGAAGCATTCGGCGTGATCACCGCCTTGGCCCTTGTCCCACAAAGTTCCAAAGTGCAGTGCAGGAAACTGTGTGCGGGAGCCAATGGCTTTCGCCAAGTGCTGGTCGATCGTGGTCGCCGTGCCATACCGATACGCATTCTCCTCCGCACCACAGCTCGCGGTGCCCTTGCACCCTTGATCCATGACGGCCGCGCCAAAGATCGATCGGCAGCCTCCACCGTGACCTTCGAGCTCAAAATAGGTTGAGACCAAATCTCCAGCGCCATTTTGAATGTTGTCGAAAACGAAAGCGTCGGACTGCAACGCCGCAAAGGGCTTCAGCATCGTATCGAAAAACGTGTCGAGCTGCTCCTCTGATCCTCCCTTGAACGGGATCCCACCTGGCAAGTTCAGAAGAATGAGCCTCAAGGGTGGCGTTGCGGCGGCCTCGGCAAACGCTTCGCGAAACACAGGCGCTGCAAGGAAGCCGGCAGCACCGAGGCGCTTCATCAGACTGCGACGTCGAATTAATGCATGTGACATGATTGGTCTCCTTCGCGGCTTACTCGAACGTCCTGGAAGCAAAGGCATCGGTCTTCGCTAAAGACACAAACAGGTCTTTGATATTTAAGCCCTCACGGGACAATGCGGTTTGCGCCGCTTCAGCGATCTTGGCTTCATCGTCAGCGTCGTACCGACCGAACATCCATCGAAAGGCCTGCAGAGCAAAGCACTGCTGGGCTTCCGCGCTTGACGCCAACTTTTGCGACAGCTCCACCGCGCCCATGAAAGGCCCATCCAGGTCGATCGTGTCTGTGATGACGCCCGCGGCATCGATCGGTTTGCCACTTTCTGTTTCGCGGTATTGGCCAATGCCATCGTAGTTCTCGAATCCAAAACCAAGCGGGTCGATCAAACGATGGCACCCAGAGCAGGCGGGGTCACTTGCGTGTTGAGCAAAGCGCTCACGCGTGGTGGCGTTGGCGGCGGGCTCGGGCGCTTTGGGCACAACCTTGGGCGGCGCGGGAAGATTTTGGCAGAGCAAAGCCACTCGCACGAACTTGCCACGCAAGATGGGGAACGATTCGTTGGCCTTTGAATGGGCCGCAAGCACCGCTGGGCGGGTCAAAAGGCCAGCGCGGTGTAGTGGCGTCGCTTTCACGAAGGTGGTGGGATCAGCGGCGCCAGGCAGACCATAAAACTTTGCCAAGTCTGCATTGACGAAGGTGGTTGTGTTGGTCAACAAAGACTTGAAGGTTCCGTCACCTTCCCAAAGCACCGAATCAATAAAGCGGCTCGTCTCCTCCTTCATCGCGCTGTGAAGGGCAGCCGTGAACTGCGGGTATGTTTCGGCGTTCTTGGTGATTTCCGACAATCGTGTGATGCCGGCATAAGCCTCAATGAAGCCGCGAAGCGTGCTCTTTGCGGATGGCAAGCCAAGCAGGCGCCGCGCTTGCTTTTCTATCTGCGCAGGCGTGCGCAGCGCATCCGCGTCGGCGGCCGCAAACAGCTCGTCGTCGGGCATTGAACCCGTAAATAGGTAAGAAAGCGCCGTGGCAACTTCGTATGGCGTGAGCTTGCGATTGGCGCCATCGGCAGGATTCCCAAGCTCCGATCTGTAGAGGAACTTCGGGGATTGCAACATCGTTTCCACCACCTGCCCAAGCGCCCCTGCGTGGGTTCCTCTTGTGCGCTCGTCGGTGTAAAGAGCCACGTAACGCTGCAGCTCCGTGTCACTCAGGGGACGACGAAAAGCCTTCTTGCCAAAGCTTGCAACGAACGTTTTTGCGCAATCTGTTTCGGCGCCGGCGCAGGCGGGGGCCTTCCATGCCGAAACCAGCGACTCGCTTAAGGCCGCGTATTGCGCTGCCGTTGTTGTGGACACCGTTAGCTGTGACGAGAAGTTATCAAAGCCGGCCTTGCTCAACGGATCGGCGCTAAGTGAATCCTTTGGGGACTGCGGCAAGGACAACAGAGCCACCAATGTGTTGCGATACTCAGTGTTCGTGAGTCGTCGGAGCATGGTTGGCGCCGCACGCGCGGGGCCCGCGGCGCTACCGTTAGAACCAGCGCCCCCCGTTTGTTCCGACGTGCCTGCCCCACCGCCCGCACCGTCATCGCCGCTATCAGTAGAACGAACCGCGCCCGAACACCCTCCGGTTAAGGACCAAACCGCTATGAAGGTGTAAAGAGGGCGAACAACAGACAACGTCGCGGGTGCCATGTTGATTCAAGTATCGCGACACTGGCAATTCGATCACTGCAGGTGCCCGGTTGGTTGCAGAATAAGTCACGGCCCCCCCTTTGCGCACCGCGTTCGCGCCTGGCTCTGCCAATTAAGCCCACCGAGAATCAGCGAGGCCGCTGCGCCACAAACGCGGCGACCTCGGTGTGTGGCACCTCTTCAACTTGCCCCACAGGCAGCGCGCCCAAAGTGAATGGCCCGAACGCCACGCGCATCAGCTGAAGGATCGAAAGCCCCAGGTGACGCAAAATCTTGCGCACTTCACGGTTCTTGCCTTCCGTAATCACGATCGACAACCACACACCATCGCGGGTGGGCGTAGGTTCTATGTTGGCGTGCACGGGGCCGTATTGCACACCATCGATCGTCACACCTTGTTCGATCGCGACGAGCGCAAACGGATCCACAAAGCCCGAGACGCGCACACGATATTGCCGCTGCCACCCCGACGACGGCAATTCCAACCACCGCGCCAGCTCACCATCGTTGGTGAGCAACAGCAACCCTTCCGTGTTTTGATCAAGCCGCCCCACAGAGATCACGCGCGGCAGCTCACCAGGCAATTGATCAAAAACGGTGGGACGCCCCTGCGGATCGTAGTGCGTGGTTACGACGCCGAATGGCTTGTGAAAGCGCCACATGCGCGTCGTCTCCACAGCCTCAATGGGCCGGCCATCCACCGCCAGCCCAGCCACCCCCGCCACCAAAAACGCTGGCGAGGTCAAAACCACGCCGTCTTTGCAGATGCGGCCCTGCTCGATCATGCGTTCAACTTCACGCCGCGAGGCCACGCCCGCACGGGCCAAAACCTTGGCCACACGTTCCCCTTGCCCTGGCGGCAGGCCTTTAGGTGATTGCGAATCTGGCACGCTGGCATCTATACGCGGAAGCCGCCCGCCTGGCGACATTCGCATTTGCCCCCTTGACCACGCGCCCCCGCTGGGGGAAGCATCGGCCCCATGTTGGGCATCAATCTCAAAGGTAAGCGTGCGTTCGTGGCCGGTGTTGCTGACGATGGAGGCTTTGGTTTCGCCATCGCCAAATCGTTGGCCGAGGCCGGCGCGTCGGTGTGCTTGGGCACGTGGCCGCCGGCTCTGGGCATCTTCAAGACCATGCTTGAGCGCGGCAAATTGGACGAATCTTTAGTGATGTCCGACGGCGGCAAGCTGGCGTTCGAGCGCATCTACCCGTTGGATGCGGATTTCGACGTGGCCGAAGACGTGCCGGCCGAGGTGCGAGAATCAAAGCGCTACCGCGATCTCGGCGATTGCAGCATCGCGGGGCTGGCTGACCGCCTCAAGGCCGATTTCGGCGACGGCTGCTTGGACATCGTGGTGCACAGCCTGGCGAACGGTCCTGAAGTCAAAAAGCCCCTGCTTGAGACCTCGCGCAAAGGCTACCTAGCGGCGGTGGGCGTCAGTGCTTATTCGTACGCCTCCATGGTGCAGCGGTTAAGCCCGCTTATGCGACCAGGTGGATCCTTTTTGGCGCTCACCTACATGGCTTCTGAACGCGTGATTCCCGGGTACGGCGGCGGTATGTCGTCGGCCAAAGCGGCGTTGGAGAGCGACACGCGCGTGTTGGCTTACGAAGCGGGACGCAAATATGGCGTGCGCGTGAACGTGCTTTCAGCCGGCCCTTGGGCGTCGCGGGCGGCCTCGGCCATTGGCTTCATTCACGACATGATTCAATACTGCACCGCCAATTCGCCCTTGCCTGAGTGTGTGAGCGCCAAGGAAGTGGGAAGCACGGCTGCCTTTTTGGCCAGCCCCTTGGGCGCGGGCATCACGGGCACAACCGTGTACGTCGACAAGGGCTACCACGTGATGGGCAAAGCCGTCGCCACCGGCACAACGCCCTAGACACCGAACTGTCACGCTGAGGCGCCCCCACCTAGCGCCTCAGCGCCAGGACGACCCCGGTTCGCCTTGCGCAGGGGGCCCCTCCCGCATATGGTCAACGGCCGGCGGAAAGGACCTTCGTCACTGTGATCGGTTTACTGGCTAAGAAAGTCTTCGGAACAAAAAATGCCCGTGTCATCAAGGGGATGCAACCCTTGGTCGCGCGAACGAACAGCCTAGAGCCGACCATGAAGGCCAAGAGCGATGCAGAGCTCGCGGCGATGACGGGTGAGTTCAAGAACCGGCTGCAACGGGGCGAGTCGCTCGACGCTTTATTGCCCGAGGCGTTCGCCGTGTGCCGCGAAGCCAGCTTCCGCGTGCTGGGCATGCGGCACTACGACGTGCAAATGATCGGCGGCATGGTGCTTCACCGCGGCAGCATCGCCGAAATGAAAACCGGCGAAGGCAAAACCCTGGTGGGCACGCTGCCTGTGTATCTGAATGCGCTGTCGGGCAAAGGCGTGCACCTGGTGACAGTGAACGAGTACCTGGCCCGCCGTGACGCCGAGTGGATGGGCCGCGTCTATAACTTCCTTGGCCTAAAAGTGGGCGTGGTCGTTCAGGGCCTGCGCGACGCCGATCGCCAAGCCGCCTACGCCGCTGACATCACGTACGGCACGAATTCCGAGTTCGGGTTCGATTACCTGCGCGACAACATGAAGGATTCGATTGAGCGCTATGTGCAGCGCGATCTGAACTTCGCCATCGTTGACGAGGTGGACTCGATCTTCATCGACGAAGCCCGCACGCCGCTCATCATTTCGGGCCCGGCGGAACAATCGGCCGAGCTTTACAGCCAAGTCAACGACGTGATTCCGAAACTGCGCAAAGACATCGACTACACGGTCGATGAAAAGGCGCACTCGGCGATTCTTACGGATTCTGGCGTGGAACGTGTGGAAAAGGCCTTGGGCCTACGCAACCTCTACGCGCCCGAGAACATCAACTGGATCCACCACATTCATCAGGCTTTGCGAGCGCACACGCTTTACAAGCGCGATGTGAATTATTTGATCGAAGACGGCAAGATCATCATCGTTGACGAGTTCACGGGCCGTAAGATGGCCGGCCGCCGGTGGTCCGACGGTTTGCACCAAGCCGTGGAAGCCAAAGAAGGCGTCGAGGTTCAAGAAGAGAACCAAACGCTGGCCACCATCAGCTACCAAAACTACTTCCGTCTTTACAACAAGCTCGCCGGCATGACCGGCACAGCCGACACAGAGGCCGAAGAGTTCAACAAGATTTATAAGCTGGACGTGGTGGTGATCCCCACGAACCGTCCCGTGCAACGCAAAGATAAGCACGACCTGGTTTACAAGAGCGAAAAGGGCAAATTCCTCGCCGTTGTGAACGAGATTGAGACCTGCCACAAGAAGGGCCAGCCGGTGCTGGTCGGCACGGTGAGCGTCGAGAAGTCCGAAGTTGTCTCGTCGCTGCTGCGGAAAAAAGGCATTCCGCACAACGTGCTCAACGCGAAGAACCACCAACGCGAAGCTGAGATCGTCGCGCAAGCGGGCCGTAAGGGCGCGGTCACAATATCCACCAACATGGCCGGTCGTGGCACCGACATCATCTTGGGCGGCAACGCGGAATTTATGGCGCGCGCCGCCGTGGATCCCGAGGCGGCAGGTCAACCAGGCGCGCACGTGGACGAAGCGCTGTTCCAAGAAGCCTTCAAGAAGTTCAAACCTCAGTGTGAGGCCGAACGTCAAGAAGTTCTGGCCGCGGGCGGTTTGCACATTGTGGGCACCGAACGTCACGAATCACGTCGCGTCGACAACCAGCTGCGTGGCCGCGCGGGCCGTCAAGGCGATCCCGGTAGCTCAAGCTTCTTCTTGTCGCTTGAAGACGATCTCATGCGCATCTTTGGCGCCGAACGTATCCAGGGTCTGATGGGGCGGTTGGGCATGGAAGAAGACGTGCCCATCGAGCACCCCTTCATCAACCGCGCGATCGAGAACGCGCAAAAGAAGGTGGAAGGCCACCACTTCGACTCACGCAAGAACTTGCTTGAGTACGACGACGTGATGAACCAGCAGCGCAAGACGATCTATGCCCTGCGTCGCCAAATCCTGGCTGGCCGCTATGCGCCTGAGCTCACCGACGCCGAGAAAAAAGCCGGCAAAGTTGCCAAAGCGCCCACGGAATCCGGCAAATACAACATCGAAAAGCTATCGGGCGAAATTCGACCGGTCTTGGCGCGCATGTTGGAGTCTTTAACGAAGGCACCCAGCGAAGAAGGTGCCGAAGGCGCTCGCTTCGATGCCCAGCAGGATCGCTGGGTGATGACGGTGCCGCTCGACGAATCGAAACTGCGTTCGACGATTTACCGCCAGTTCGGCGCGGCTCTTGAGGTCACCGGGATTACGGATGACCGCGCCAACACGCTTGATCGTTTGGCCAAGGAAGTGGCGGCGTCGCTGATTCAACAACGCGAACGTGTGTTGGACTTGTGTGAAGACGTGGTGCACCAGCTTTTGCTTGAGCACTGCCCTGCGAACGAACATCCCGAACAATGGGACCTCAGCGCGCTGGGCTCTGCCGTACGCGAGCGCTTTGGATTTGAGCCGTCACTCAAAGGTCAAACGCTTGATCGTGATGGCTTGGCCGACAAACTGTGGACCGAGATCGAGAAGATCATCGTGGCACGCGAGACCGAATTCTCGTTGCCGATGTTCTTGTATTTCGCCCGCTACTTCCTGTCCGAGGAAATCGATCAGCGTTGGATCGATCACCTCAAGGCTATGGAACATCTGCGCGAAGGCATCGGCTTGCGTGGGTACGGACAAAAAGATCCGAAGCAAGAGTACAAGAAAGAAGGCTTCACCATCTTTGGCCAGATGATGGACATCTTGAACCGCAACGTCTGCGAGAAGCTGTTCCACATGCAGTTGGAGCGCAACGAGCAAGCCGTGGCTGCCCAGCAGCAACAGGTGGCGCAAAAGCGCGCCGCGCGCAAAACCGTGGAGACCAGCGGCGGTTCGGCCGGGGAAGCCACAACGGCGACGGCAACGGACGGCGCTTCGGAAGCGGCAGCGCCCCAACGGCGCAACGAGCCGAAGGTTGGCCGCAATGACCCCTGCCCCTGCGGCAGCGGCAAGAAATTCAAACGCTGCTTTGGCACGCCTGGCTGCGGCTTGAACCAGCCTTCCGCCTGACGTGAAACCGCCGGGCTTCCCAGCTTTGCAGGACGCTGTAAACTGGGAATAACGGCGAATGCCCAGCCGTTACAAAGATTGTGATGGCCTTGTTCAAAAGAAAACCCAGCCGCGGCGAGTTTGAGCGTGAGGCTTTGCCCCACATGCAAGCCCTTTACGGCGCGGCGCTTCGATTGACGCACAGCCCCGGTGACGCCGAAGATCTGGTGCAAGACGCCCTTCTGCGGGCCTATCGGTTCTTCGACAGCTTCGAGCCTGGCACCAACTGCAAGGCGTGGCTGTTCCGCATCATGACGAACGTATTTCGCAACAAATACCGCGAGCGCGAGCGTGAGCAGGAGATCCTGAACGAAGCCGAATCGTCCACGGCAAACTTGGGGCAGTTCACGCCGGCGGTTCCTGAGAGCCATGAAGCCAACATCCTCGGGCGAATGGTGTCCAAGGACGTTGAGGCTGCCTTGGAAGCCGTCCCTGCTGAATTCCGTTTGGCTGTGATCCTGGCCGACCTGGAAGATTTTTCTTACAAGGAGATCGCAGAAATCATGGACTGCCCCGCTGGCACCGTGATGAGTCGCCTTTACCGGGGGCGCAAATTGCTGCAAAAACAACTTGTGACCTACGCGCTTGAGCAGGGCATTTTGTCCGCCGAAACGGCGGCAAACCTGGCCAGCGAGGCCTCACCCACAGCCGCCCCGATAGACATGGCGACCTACCGCAAAAACAAAAGCGGGGGTGCGTCGTGATGTGCGCCCAGTCCGAGCCCTTGGTGCATGCATTTCTCGACGGCGAATTGGCTGGGGAGGATCGGCATTCGTTCGAGATGCATCTGTTGGAATGCAGCGCTTGCGCCGGCGCTGTAAAGGCGCAGGCCAGGTTTAAGTCGGCCCTACGCAGCCACCTGCCCCGCCCTGCTTTGCCGGCGGCCCTGGAACGCAAAGTGGCGGTGACATTGGCAACCGCGGGCCAAGAGGACAGGCCGAGCGCTTGGGGCTGGCTGGCGTTTCCCCGGCTGACGCCCGCCTTCGGAGCCGTCGCTGTGGTGGCCGTGCTGGTGGTTTTGACAGGGCACCAAAAGGCGTCACAGACGCCAGTGATCCAGCAAGCCCTCCGCGCCCACAGCGTCGAACTGCCGATGGACGTGGAAACCCCTGACTGTAACCGCGTGGCCTCGTGGTTCCGTGGGCGACTCGGCTTTACAGTGCACCCGCCGCAAATTGAGGGTGCACTGCCTGCGTCTGTGACTTCGTCGTCAGTGGAATCGGTCAATGACGAAAGCCCGCATTGCCAGGGCGGCCGCATCATCAACGTGCGCGATAACTTCGGCGCCTACCTGACCTACAAGATGGGTGCCCAGCACCGTATCAATGTGATGGTGTTTGAGGGCGATGACGAGTCGCTTGAGGGGCCTCGCCACCGTGTGGTCGGTGGTCGCGATGTGTACTTTGGCAGTGGCCAGGGAGCCTCTACGGCCGCTTTCCGTGGCCGCGATGGCCTAAACTATGTCTTGACGTCGGACCTCGACGAGGACACCCTCTCGCACGTACTTGAGAGCGCCTTCGCAAGATAGGACGCACCCCGCGTTCGATAGATTTTTGCGAAGCGCCTGTGACTGGATGACATCTATGTCACAGGTCATGTGCCCTTGAGGTACACCAAGCCTCCGCCCTGAACCGGGGGCTGGGCCCAAGTGGAAGCAAATACAGCAAGTTAGAGAGAAGTTAGAGAAAATACAGGGTGGCCTGAGGTTTGCAAAAGGGGGAGGACAACATGATTCACGTGACATCAGAGGTTGAGGCCAGCGGTCCCCAGGACGTGCAGGATTCCCTCCCGGCGTCCATCACCGAGCGCACAAACGCGGTGCTCGACCACGCCGTTGAAGAACTGCAGAAGGCGCGCGCACAAGCCAACGACGAGTTACAAAAGGCGATTGCAGGCTTCAGACAGATCTTTACCACCGTGCCCGTGGAGATGCGCAGCAACGTTTTACTGAAGCAAGCCTGGAGCGTGCATCAGGCCCTTGAGGTTGTTCGCAGCCTTGACGCTGCCCTGTTGCACCTTGAGACCGAACGTCGCAGCTGCCGCCAAGAGCAGCCGATGGCGGCTTAAGGCAAAGTCTCTCGCGTCGACCGCGCGTCACGCGCACGGCATATGTCGCTTCATGAAGGGTCATTCGTGTCTAAACCTCACGAGTGACCCTTTTGTTTCGTTTGGGCTTCTAGTTAAGGCACACCGACCTAACTCACGAAAGCGCCACGGCTTCTGAGAAATGCTGTGCTGCCGTTGGTGAGTAACCTCACGACACTGAATGCGGGCATTAAAAAGCTTCGAGGTAATTCTGCTTTTATGTTTGACGACCTCAAAAAACGGGACCTAAATAGTTATGTAGGGCGATGTTTTGGAGTGACGGCGTGCCTCGGCGCCAGCCGCTTTTTCGCCGGAAGAATTTCTCCAGTGCGTGTGTTTCAACAATGAAGGAGGAATGCAATGGTCGTGACGATCGTGTCCCGATGCGATGATGTGAGGGCTGGTCACCGAAGGTTGGCGCAAGAGCTTTCAGAGCGTCTCCCGAAGTACTTCAAACGCATCGAGTATGTGGAATGGGCGTTGGATGCAGATGGACATGTGCAGGCACCGGTGGTGCATTGCAATCTTCACGCGCATGATCGCTTCTATACCGTGACGGCGTCAGCAGAGACGTTTTCACACGCCATGCACATGGCGGTTAACAAGCTGGTTGAACAGCGACGGCGCGACAAGAACCGCAAGCGCGCGAGCCGCCGCAAACTGCACGAGGAGGCGGTTGCCGCGTAAAGCGCACAATGGTCGATAGAAAAGGCGCGTTTGGCCCGCTCGAAAGAAGCGACGCCGACGCGCCTTTTGTTTTTTATTCGCGCGACGCTTTGCGAACGATGAGGGCGTAGGGCGCCGTGCGATCAACGTCGGCGTCTTTTTTGTGTGCCGACTGCCTGGCTGACACAAAGATCCGACCATCGTTGGGGAAGACCAAAGGCATGGATGCGGCGTCGGCGCTGGCCACAAGTTTTTGTTTCGTGTTCGGTGATTCAACCAGGACGGGCAGCTCGGCGCTTGGTTCTAAGGTGAGCGTGATGCGGCCGCCTGGATCACCGTTGACCACGAACCAATCAACGTCTTGCACCGACGACAGGTGCCCCGTTGTGGCGGTATCCAATAACAAGGGCGAGGCTTGTGTCCTCACATCGTTGGGTTCAAGTTCAGCATCCGCGGAAGGCTTTCCCCATGAGGTTCGGATCGCGTAAGGCGTTTGCGAAGTCACGGTGTTCGAATCTTGTCCCTCGTGCCACAGCGGCCTCACGCGCAAAAACGCTTCATTCGCGCCGATGTGCAAAGGCCCTAAGGTTTCTCCGGCTCCTTCGCCCCCGCCATCTGATTTTCCGACCAACGCGCCGGCTGAATCGAACAGCTCTAGCACCAAGTTGATCTCGTTGACGCCACTGACTGACGCGAACAGCGTGCGCGGCGTGTTCCCTGCAGGGATGCGGTAGTAATCAAAGTCGGGCGTTCCATCCGCCTTCTCGGAGCCAAGCTGGCCGAAGATGGGCGTGGAATTTGCTGCCAAGTTTGCTGTGCGTGCCGAATCGTTGGGCTCTTCTTCCGTAGGCCCGGCTTGCTCGGGTGGGGCAATGATCCAACGCCACCCGGCCCATGCACACACTATCACCGCGAGCGGCACGCCCAGCTGCAGAAACAGACGGCGGCGCTTCAGGCTGCGTTCGAAATCATCAAGATCCTCGCGACGCAGGCGCGTGAGCGGATCGCTGTCATCAGGCTTGGGCATGGCCACCGCAGTGACAGCGGTGGTGCTGCGGGGCATCTCCGCGCTGGCGGTGACAGGATTCTCAACCCACGAGGGCAAAGGTTGGCTGTGTTCATTGGCGGCAATACGGGCCGTCAAAAGCGCGTCGATGGCTTCGCGCATCTCGGTTGCCGTGGCAAAACGGTTGGCGGGATCTTTCGCCATGGCCTTGAGCACCAGGTGATCCAACGCCAATGGCAGCCCGGGACGTCGCACGCTGGGTGGTTCAACAGGATCGGTGATATGGCGGGTTAAGATCGCCATAGGCGAATCACCCGAGAACGCGGGCGTGCCCGTGACCACGCGATAAATCGTGGCCCCCAGAGCGTAGATGTCGGTGCGTTCGTCCACGGGCTCGCTGCGCACTTGTTCGGGCGCCATGTAATAGGGTGTGCCCACCAGACTGCCCGCCCCCGTCACTTCAGCCATGCCGGGACGTTCGCGCAGTTTGGCCAACCCGAAGTCCAACACTTTCACGTGCTCGCCTTCGCGGCGGCTAAAGACGACAATGTTGTCGGGCTTGAGATCGCGGTGAATCACGCCCGCGTGGTGCGCTTCATCAAGCGCGCGACACACTTGCGAAAACAGCGGCAAGGCGCGGCTTAACGACAACGGGCCATCACGCCGCACAAGCGCTGCGAGATCTTCGCCGCGCACCAATTCCATCACGAGGTAAAGCAGCCCACGCCATTCGCCGAAATCGAACGTTTGAACGATGTTGGGGTGGTCAAGTTTGCTCACCACCTCCACCTCCCGCACGAAGCGGCGCGCGGCTTGGGCGTCGTCAACCAAATCGCGGCGCAACACTTTCATCGCGGCCACCTTACCCATGCGAACATGCTCGACGCGGTAAACGACGCCCATCCCCCCGGAGCCGATGCGGCCAAGGACCTTGTAGCGCGCGTCGACGATCTTGCCGATCAGACCGTCAAACTCGTCTTCAATGGCCTTCGGTTTGAGATCGTGCCCGCACGCACTGCAAAACCGCAGGCTGGGATCGGAAAGCTCAACGTCACAGGCGGGGCAACCAGGCACTGCCTGGCAGGTTACCCGAAGGGCCTTCCGGTTCAAAGCAAACGGTATTTGCTACGCGCTCACCTTACGGAGCCACAAGGGCTGGGGCGGCTGGGCAATGGATTGCAGCCGGAAGAGCGACGCTTGCGCCAAGCTACGGTTACCAACCAACGGGATCAGGCCGGAACCCAACAGAGTCTGCGCCTGCGTCTCGCTAAGCCACGACTCACAGCTGGGATAAAGTTGCTTGTCACCGTGCTTGTCAACAAACACCAGCGTGGGAATGCCATCCACCTCGGCACTGGCCCCCAGTGGCAAATCGTCCGGATCCTCGGTGAAGGAACGCGCCAAGACGCCTGCCACCGCCCATGCGCCCGAGCCCCACAGGAGGCGTTGGGGTGGGGGCTCGGTTTGGGTGCCAAGCTCGTCGAAGGGGAAGGACTGAACCTCGTTTCGCCGCGGACCATAGGGCAATCGCAACAGCAGCCGCGGATGAACCAGAGCGAGGTGCGGCGCAAGCGGACTTTGCCGCAGCGTTTGCCAAAGCTCCTGAACATCAGACGCTGCGCCGCCGGCCAAAGCCGCATCGCCACTGGCCACCGCACAAATGCCCGCACGACCTGCCAAAGCGCCCAAGGCACCAAGCGCGATGAGATCATCCACGCTACGTCCGAACATGTGGTCGACAATCACCATCGACCATGCCGCGTCTTCACCGCACAACAGCGTGCCAAGCAAAGATGCGTCCAGATTCGTTTGCAGCTTTACGGCGTCAGCCAGCAGAACTTCCGGCGGCGCGGACGCAACCCACAGCTCCACGCTCGGATCGCCAGAGAACGCCTCAACCACGCGTTGCAGCCCCCGCCACGCGGCCTCCACAGACGCAAACGCAGGCGTATGAAGAACAGATCGCAAAGCATCCGCGAGGTTTTGGTCAACCACCGACACGAGTGATTTCTGCTGCGGATCCGCTGCGGGCACGATGTGTGGTGCAACAGCGCGAGCGAGCACGGCATCAAGGCCGGATGGTGAAGGCGCAGGGGGAATGGAAGGCTTTGCGACTTCACCACCCAACAAACCTGCAAAAAGTGAGGTGGGTGCTGGGGGCGTGGGCTGCGCCGCTGTTGTTTGCGCAAGGCCCAAACGCGCCGCTGTGGCAGCGAACGTGGCAGGGTTCAACAATTCAGCCCGCGTGCGCTGCAAATCCATAAGCACAGGCACGCGTCGCAACAGTTCGTCTGGAGCGAAGTCGTCGAGCGACGCGAAGGATAGCGTGGCGGGAGATTCGTTGTTGAAGGCCACGTGCACCTGCGGTGAGAACGCCGCGACGAGGCCATCCAAATCATCGCCATTGACTTTCTTCACGGTGAATGGTGGCAACGATTGGCCCGCGAAGTTGGCGAGGAACAACAGCCGCAGGCGTTGACCCACGGGCCGCGTGGGCGCGGGTTTTCCCGTGGAAAAGCTGAACTCGAACCCAACCCGGCCAGATGGCGGCATGCCGTGCATGCTCGCGCGAAAGTGCAGATTCTGCAACATCAGGCTCTCGCCACCGTTACTTTGGCTTCGTTCGCGGAACAATGAGCCGCAACGACGTAATCGCCATCACCCGTTGGGTTCGATCGATTTGCTTCATTTCGCCCAGGTCGTTAAAGTGCCTTAGGCCGTCGTTCGCTTTGGGGCGGCTTTTTTTCGGGGGAGGATACGATGAAACGCCTTATTCTGTGTCTCTGCGCGATCTCTGCGGCCGGTGTTCTCGCGACAGCCGGATGCGATGATGAAGATGATGGGCCTGTCACGCCGGTGGGCGATGCGGCCATTGATGGTCCGGTGGGGCCGGCGATGTGCGTGGCTACCTTCGCGGCCTACAACCGAACAACCTTGGAAGCCGGCACCTCGCTTGCGGGAAAGTGCGCGTCGGCGGCGGATTTGAACGTCGTATGCGCTAACGACGTTGGTGGTGCGGCCCGCACGTGTGGCCGGTCGTGTTTTCTCAACGGTGGCGGCGACGATTGCACCAGTGCTTGCGTCAAACAAACGATCAACCCAAGCGTTAGCGACGTGTGCTTGGATTGCTACAAAAAGGCTTTCAACTGCACCATTGATAAGTGCCAGGTGCCCTGTTCCGCTGATTCATCAAGCACCGCGTGCATCAGTTGCCAACAGCAGAACGGATGCCTCAGCATCTTCTATATGTGCAGCGGCCTACCGGCCCCAAGCACAGGAGCCGACGCAGGGGCTGACGCGAGCGCAGGTAACTGATCGTGATGGCAACGCGCAAATGTGAGCGGCTGTCGTGTGCGTTGGCATTCGCCGGCGCGCTCACCTTTGCGTCCGCTGCGGTGCGCGCCGGTGGATACGACACGCCGATGTTGTATTCCGCTCGCCACATAGGCATGGGCGGCACGGCCATCTCTTACGTAAACGATGGCTCCGCCCTGTTTCACAACCCCGCAGGGTTGGGCAACGTGCAACGTCTGTCGTTGATCGCAGACTTCTCGTTGTTGCTGGCGAAGACGCACGCCAGCCCCGACGTCCTGTCTAAAGATCGCGACTCTGAGCTGACCGTGGCGCCCCTGTTTTTGCTGGGCGCTGGGTATCGCGTGAGCCGGCTCGTGACGTTGGGCTTTGGCCTTTATCCGGTGGCCTCAGCAGGCGCCACGTATAAGTACCCCGTTGGCAGCAACACCGCCGAGAACAAGACCCACTTGGTGTTTCTTGAAGCTTCACCCGGGATCGCCGTTAACCTGACACCGCAAGTGCGCTTAGGCTTGGGCTACCGGGTGACGTACGTCAGCCTCGAACGTTTTCAGGGCGTGCCGGGCTCAACGATCCCGCCGGGGCTTGATTTCAAAATGACGGGAACCAACTTTCTCGGTGCGCGCGTGGGACTGCAATGGGCGCCGTTGCCGTGGCTGCAACTCGGCACCACGTACCGCCACCGCACAAAAACAACGGTGACAAACGATCAAGGCATCGCTTTGCAGAGGACCTATTCCGACATCGAAACGTCGTTCGTACTGCCATCGAAACTTGGTGCTGGCGCGCGCGCCGATTGGCAGGCGTGGGGCTTCGCCGTTGATGGCGAATACATCTTCGGCCACCAAAACGGTGCGTATCCACTCACGGGGGTTCCACCCGCGGATCCGGGCGCCACGCCAATGCGGGCCGCCGTGCCCAACGTGTTCAACTGGCGCGATGCCTTCACTCTTCGCACGGGCGTTGAATATAGGCTGCTGCCAACCCCGTCGGGTGTGCGCCCCTTCGCCCTGCGCGGCGGCTACATCTTTGATGGCAAGATCACCAACGAGCGCTACCCTTCCGCATTTGGGACGCCGCCCGCACCGACGCACGTGTTCACAGCGGGGGCCGGGTATAGCGTCGGCGCCTGGCAGTTCAACGTCGCTTACGCCCACCGCCGCGGCGCGGGTCAGGTGAGGCCAGAGGACATCGATCCAGCGTCGCCGGGACAGCAACCCTGCGCATTCTGTGGGGCCGCAGGAAACGACGATTACCGGCTGCGGATTAACGGATTCTACGCGGATGTGAGCTGGGCCTTCAATTGACCCCGGTGGTGGGTTTTTGCGTGCCCGGAACGCGGGCAGGTATTATAGTCCTATACAATGTCGACTTTGCAGCGTGTCATAGGGCTGACCTTACTGTTCTGCACCACGGCGGTTGCCGCACCAGCCGTGAAAACGGCGCCTTCTCGCCCCGCCAACAATCTGGCTTGGTGGCAGGACGCGCGGTTCGGCATGTTCATCCACTTTGGCGTGTATTCAACCCTGGGCCGCGGCGAATGGGTGCGTAGCGTTGAGAAGATTTCGGTGGAGGCTTACGAGCCATTCGCTCAAAGCTTCAACCCAGTGGATTTCGACGCGCGGGCGTTGGCCAAGCTCGCGAAGGCCGCGGGCATGAAATACGCCGTCATGACCGCGAAACACCACGACGGGTTTTGTTTGTTCGACAGCAAGCTTACGACGTACAAGTCGACGGCAACGGCCTCAAAGCGCGATCTGGTACGCGAGTTCGTTGACGCCTTCCGCGCCGAAGGGCTCAAGGTGGGTCTGTATTATTCTTTGCTTGATTGGCATCACGAGGATTACCCACACTTTGGCGACCATCACCACCCCGAACGCGACAACATGGCGTGGAAAGACAAGCGCCACGACTTTGATCGCTACCTCAAGTACATGCACGGCCAGATCTCAGAGATTGTTCACAACTATGGCAAGTTGGATGTGCTGTGGTTTGACTTCTCTTACGACAAACTCACGGGCGAAGCGTGGCGAGCCAAAGAGCTGCTTAAGGTGGTGCGCCAGGCACAACCCACAGCGATATTGAACAACCGGTTGGGCGGGGACGGCGTGTCCCACGGCATGAGCACCGGCGACTTCGTGACGCCCGAGCAGGGCATTCCTGAGGTGGCTCCCACCGACGCGGAGGGTCGCCTGCTGCCCTGGGAAACGTGTTTAACGTTAAACAACAGCTGGGGATTTAACCGCAACGATAAGCAATGGAAGACCAGCAAGCAGATCGTGGGAGCGCTCGTGAATGCTGTGAGCAAAGGGGGCAACCTGCTGCTGAACGTGGGCCCCGATGGCCGCGGGCGCATTCCCGAAGATTCAGTTCGCGTGTTGAATGAGGTGGGCCGATGGCTGCAGGTCAACGGGGAGAGCGTCTATGGCGCAGGAGCGGCGGCGCTGCCCAAGCCTGAATATGGGCGCTTCACACAAAAGGGAAAGTCACTTTACGTTCACGTAACGGATCCACCGATCAGCTACATCTTGCTGCCCGGGGTGCGAAACAGGATCGTGAATGCACGCCTGGTGTCCGATCGTGCGGAGGCCTACTTAGGAACCAACAAGTTTGGCCAAGACAGCGGCCAGGACGTGTTCATGAACGTCGCCAAACCTGTGCATCACACCTTTGCGATGCCTGATCCGATCGATACGGTGTTCGAGGTTCAGCTAAAGTGAAGCTCAGGCGTCACCTTTGATCATCGCCTCAAGCTCCGACCACCGCGCATAAAGGCCCTCCACCTTGGTGCGCGTTTTGTCGATCTCCGCGTGAAGCTCAAGCAAGCGGGCGGCGTTTACCGAAACGTCGGGGCGCAAGCATTCTTCTTCCAACGCTTTGACCGCGGCTTCGGCAGTCTCGATGCGTGCTTCGATGCTGTCCCATTCGCGTTGGTCTTTATAGCTGAGTTTCTTGCGCTTCGTCTCGACGGTGGCCTTGGGCTCTGCCTTCGAAGATCGCTGCACCAACTGAGATGGATGCCAGGCCTGCCATTGGTTCAGATCCGCAAACGAGGTGATGCGGCCGTGTTCGTCGGGGTGCGTGTGAAACGCCAAGATCTGCGTGGCCACTTGGTCCAAGAAGAACCGATCGTGCGTTACGAGAAGCACGGCTCCATTGAAGCTTGTCAAAGCGTCTTGCAAGACATCGAGTGTGGCGAGATCCAGATCATTCGTGGGTTCATCCAGTACCAGGATGCTGGCGGGCTTTAACATCAAGCGCGCCACCAACAGACGGCTTTGTTCGCCACCTGACAGCTTGCCCACGGCCAGGTTCATCTGCTCGGGACGAAACAAGAATCGTTCGAGGTAGCCATAACGGTGCAAGCGGGCGCCACGAAAATCAACGTGATCACCAATCGGGCAAATCGCGTCGGCCAGCGTTTGGTCGGGATCGAGCGAGCCACGATCTTGCTCGAACCAGGCGACCGAGAGCGATTCGGCGCGCAAGACTTGACCCTTGTCGGGGTTCTCGTGACTCACCAACACACGCAACAAAGTTGATTTGCCGCAACCATTGGGGCCTAGCAGTGCCACGCGGCTGCCCGGGCCGATGAACAGGCTGATGTTGTCGAACACGCTGCGGCCGCCATAGGATTTGCCGATGGCCTGTGCTTCGATCAGGCGCTTGGGTTTGCGGCCCACGCCTTGAAAATCGAGGGACACGCCCTTTTGCTGGTTGCGCGTCGCTAGCTCGCCCACCTCTTCGGCCAACGCTCCTGCACGTTGAATGCGCGCCTCTTGTTTCGTCGTGCGGGCCGGTGGGCCACGACGCAACCATTCCGTTTCGCGGCGCAACGTGTTCCGCAGCGTGTCCTCGCGGCGCTCTTGCGCCGCCATCGCTTCGGCCTTGCGTTCAAGGTACGTGGCGTAGTCGCCCGCCACATCTAACAGGCCGCCCGCGTTGCGGCGATCGAGCTCTAGGATGCGGTTGGCGGCCTTTTGTAAGAATGCCCGGTCGTGTGTGATTGTGATCGTCGCAAAACGCGCCTGCGTAAGCAGGTTTTCCAGCCACAGGATGCTTTCCACGTCCAAATGGTTGGTGGGCTCGTCCAACAGCAAGAGCTCAGGCTCGCCCGCCAACGCGCGTGCCAGTGCCACGCGCTTTTGCCAACCACCGGAAAGACGCGACACCTCGGCGTCCGGGCCGATTCCGTCTTGCGACAAGTTCAGTTTGGCGATGAGCTCGTCCACACGCGCATCGATTTCCCATTCATAGCCGCCGCCTGCGGGCGCGCCTTCGGACACGGCTTGGCGCACGGTGGCCCCTGGTGCAAATGCAGGCGTTTGCGCCAAATACGTCACACGCAAGCCACCCCGTTTGGCCACTTCGCCCTCATCGGGACCAAGCTCGCCCGCCAAAATCTTCAACAACGTAGACTTGCCCGCGCCGTTGGGGCCAATAAGACCCACGCGATCACCATCGGCTACCGTAAAGCTGACGTTTTGGAACAAAGGACGCGCCGCAAAGGCGTGACCCAACGATTGGGCGGACAGAAGCAAAGCCACGGGCCGCTATTTACCAGATTACGTTAGCTCGGAACGAACGTGTTCGATCACGCGAGGATCCCGGCCCAACTTCACCGGGTCGTGCCCCAACCAACGGCGTAGCTCTTCGGCGCTGGTGTGATAGACGCCCAAACCCGCGGCGCCGGCCAATTCAACGTGGGTTGTGCCGCGAAACAGGTGCCCCTCGCCTTCGCCGTGCGCGGCGGCCGCCCCCGATTTGAGCAATGGCGGCAACCCCTCCTCGGCGCGGCGCGCGTCAATGATCGCGATCGCCACGCGATCCATGGCCACGGGATCGGTGGACACAAGGAGCGACTTCGGCGTGAACAAGTAAGGGCTGGCCCACGGGCCACCGTTATAAAGGCCCCGAAAGCCTTCCATGATGTTGAGCACACACTTTTGGCGAATCATCGGGTGGGAAAGAACCGCTGGAATGAACGTGGCCGTTTGGTTGAGCTGGCTGCGGCTGTGGCTGCGGCACACGTTGTCAACCAACCCGTGCGACAAGTTTTTCAGGGCACCCGTCACGCCCGCCGCCGCGTGATCTTTGACCAAGCAGAGGTTTATGATCTTATCGACCTTCTTGGTCACGATGTTCGACAGGTGCGAACGCCGCGTGCGTGGGTCGGTGGGGTTGTGAACGGGGTGTACAAAATCCACATGCACAAAGTGCTCAGGATCGTACCCACTCACGCGAGGGCTGCCGTCGGCGCGCGCCGCCTGGTTGCGTGACTCCGCACTTGGATCGCCTTTGGAATACCCTTCCATATCGATCTGCGATTCGTCCCACGAGATGGCCGAGACATCCCACGGAATGCCAAGCTCCTTGGCAACCTCAGGGTATTGGGCAATCTGAAATTCCATGCGGTAGCGATCGAACAACAAGATGTCGTTCACGCCAATGGCTCGCAAAGCCGCCACGACTTCACGAATGAGCTCATGGCTGGTGTAAACGGCGTGCTTTTTGGGGTCGCTGACGGGATGCCCCACGCAGTTCACTTTGAGCCCCACGCGATCGCCCGGCGAGAAGAACCGTTTCCACGCCGTGACGGCATCGGCGGACGCAAGATCGCCCATGGCTTTGCGAAGCATCGGCCCCACGGCGGCTTGCACGATCGCGCCGTTGGCCACCGAGCCATCGTGATGGACCTCAATCACCCGTCCGGCGAAAGGGCCCGGTATCCCGTTGGCCACGGGCTCTTTGGGTGATGGCGGTTGCGCCGCGGTGGCTGGCGGCGTGGACGATTTGGTCACCGCACAACCGGCCATGATGCCGGCGGACGCCAAGGCGGCGCCGGAAAACAAGCGACGGCGGCTCACAGTGACGTCGTCATCCGCGGGCGGAGCAGGGTTCGTTCGCTTCGAATCGTCCATGGCGGCAAGTCTATGCCAATCGCATGCCCGCGCGGCACGGAAACAACGTTAAGCCGCGCGCCGAAGTGGCCTGCGACACGTTTGGGGTTGACACTGCTTATACTCTAGGCTGGATGACTTATCATAAAGGTCATGGGGCAAAGCTGGCCCAAGCCGCAGTCATGGAATAGCTTTGCCCTACCGATGAGCGAACCTGACGGCAGCCCGCCCGCTTCCACGACTTCGGTGGTGCCGCGCCTCTTAGCATTGGCGTGGCAATACAAACTTGATTGTATTGGTGCCCTCCTCATTCAGGCGCTGCTTGTTGGTTTGTCGATCGCGGGCTTAGGCGTCTCGGGGTTGGCCATCGATGTGATTCGACACGCGCTTGACGCAAACGCACCGGCGCCGCGATGGCCTTTTGGTCTGCACGTGCCGATGCACTGGTCGAGCATGCGCTTGGTTCTTACAGCCGGACTAGTAGTCCTGGGCCTGGCGCTGTTGCGAGCGGTGTTGTCGTTTGTTTACGGCATCACCACGGGCCATCTGGTGCAAGTGAAAATTGTGCCCGCTCTGCGCGAGGCGGTCTACGCAAAGCTTCAACGCATGAGCTTTCGCTTCTTCGATGCCACCGCCTCAGGCGCCATCATCAACCGCGTCACGGGCGACGTTCAAAACGTGCGGGCGTTCGTGGATCAGGTGCTGCTGCAAGGGCTCGCGCTCACGTTGGGGCTGGCGCTATCCGTGGTGTATATGGCCAAGAAGCACTGGGGCTTAACGTTTGCGTGTGTGGCGTCGGCGCCGCTTGTGGCCTTGACGTCGCTGCGGTTTTCGAGCCGCGCGCGTCCCGCTTACGAACGTTCACGCGACTTATTGGACCGCGTGGTCACCGTGATCGCCGAAAGCGTGCAAGGCATTGCTGTGGTCAAGGGCTTTGCGCGCGAGTCTGAGCGGAAGAAGGTGTTCGAGGATCGAAACCAGGAACTGCGTTCGCAGCAACAAAGCTTGTTCAAAGCGGTGGCCATCTTCGCGCCCACCACCGATTTTCTTTCACACCTGAACTTGGTGGTGTTGCTTGCGTACGGTGGTCACTTGGTGATGACCAACCAAGTGTCGCTGGGTGACGCCATCGTTTTTGCAGGGCTGTTGCAACAGTACGCGGCCTCCGTGGCCAACGTTTCGAACATCGTGAACTCGCTGCAACAAAGCCTGATCAGCGCGCGGCGCGTGTTTGAAATCCTTGACGCACCCGTGGGTGTGCGGGCACCAACCCAAGGCGCGAGGCCCGCACCATTTTCGCCGCAAATCGAATTGCGAGACGTGTCCTTCGGCTATGGCCCCGCCGGGGAGGCTTTGCGCGGCATCAATCTGGTGGTCGCGACCGGCACAACCGTGGTGTTATTCGGCGCCACCGGCAGCGGCAAAAGCACGCTTTTGTCGTTGCTGCCGCGTTTTTACGACGTGACCCAGGGCCAGGTTTTGATCAGCGGCACGGACGTCAGAGACTTTGACCTGGTTTACTTGCGCGAGCGCATCGGATTTATGTTTCAAGAAAGCGTCCTCTTTAGCACCACGGTGGCTGACAACATCGCGTTTGGCTCACCCGCAGCGTCGCAAGCCGACATCGAAGCGGCGGCCACACTCGCGGCCGCTCATGGCTTCGTGTCGCGCCTGCCTGGCGCCTATGAAGCGTACCTTGAAGAAGGCGGCCGCAACCTATCGGGAGGGGAGCGACAACGATTGGCTTTGGCGCGCGCGCTGCTTCCCGATCCAGCCATATTGCTTTTGGACGATCCGACGGCCGCATTGGACAACACCACGGAGGCCGAGGTCATCGCGGCACTTCACCGCGCCAAGCAAGGCCGCACCACCATCGTCGCCACACATCGTTTGCCCCTGTGTCAGATCGCCGACGAGATCGTGGTGCTCGAACGCGGACAGATCGTTGAACGGGGCACGCACGCCACGCTCATGCAAAGCCAGGGTGCCTACGCACGCGCCGCACGCGCGCACAAGACGACGCCATCTGCCCCAGGGCCGCTGGTGCGGGTACCCGCATGACACGACGACCGTTCCGCATCGTTCGGCCGCGGGAAACCCGTGAAGCGCCGCGGCTGCCGATGAATGCGGCGCTGCTCGGGCGGGTGTGGGGGCTCACGCGACCGTACGCGCGTCGCCGCAATGTCTTGTTTGTGTTGACGCTCCTGCGTGCGCTGCAGCTGCCGCTTTTGGCGTGGTCTGTGGGAAAGATCTTGTCTGGCCCCATCGCACGCCACGACGCCAAAGGCACAGCATGGGGCGTCGCGGGCTTTGCGGGATTGCTGTTGTTCACCGAGATCGTTTTTTCCGCGCGCCTGCGCCACGCCCTTGAGCTGGGTGAAGACATTGTTCAGGATCTGCGGCGGCAAGTGCATCACCACATCTTGTCGATGCCGATGAGCTTTTTCTCGCGCATGCCGCTGGGGCGGTTGCTGTCTCGCGCCACTTCGGATGTAGAGACGATCCGGCTTGGCATCCAGGACGCGGTGTTCGTGGGTGTGGTGCAACTTGGATCGATGCTCACCGCCGCCGCATTGATGCTGTGGCAAGATCCCGTGCTCTTCGGCGTGGTCTTCGTGTTGGTGCCTGTGTTGTGGTTACTCATTCGATACTTTCATGGGCGCTTATTCGAAGCACACACAGCCATGCACGAAAGCTTCTCACGCGTGACGGCCACCTTGGCCGAGACGGTCAGCGGCGTGCGTGCCATTCAAGGCTTTGGCCGTGAAAAGGCCGCACAAGACGCGTTTCGCGAGCTCATTCATGATCACGCCCGCTTCAATCTGCAGGTCGCGGAACAAAACGCGGTGTTCGGGCCACTGGCGGAACTGAACGGGCAAATGTTCTTGGCCTTGCTGGTCGTGGTGGGCGGTTACCGCGCTTTGACGGGGCACACCGACTTGGGGCCTTTGGTTCACTTTTTCTTCTTGGCGGGAATCTTCTTCAATCCGATACCGGTCTTGGCCACCCAATACAATCAGGCCCTCGCTGCGATGGCGGGCGCCGAACGTGTGTTCCGTCTGCTGGACACGCCACGCGAGTGGGATGATGCAGCTGACGCAAAGCTGTTGCAGGTGGCCGCGGGAAGGGTTGAGTTGCGCCACGTAAGCTTCGGCTACGAAAGCCATGTGCCGGTATTGTCGGACGTTTCGTTTGTGGCGGAGCCAGGGCAAACGGTGGCGATCGTGGGCCAAACGGGCGGCGGCAAAAGCACAATCCTCGCCTTGATAGCGAAGCTGTATTTGCCGACGAGCGGCCACGTGTTTGTGGATGATCAAGATCTCGCCGGTGTCACACGAGAATCGCTGCGGCGGCAAATGGGGCTCGTGCAGCAAGCCAACTTTTTATGGACCGGCACGGTGCTTGAAAACATTCGTTACGGCAAACCTTCCGCATCCGACGAAGAGGTGATCGCCGCCGCAGAGGCCCTGGGCGTAAAGGATCTGATCGAAGCCCTGCCGCAAGGTTTTGCCACGCCCGTGGGCGAACGGGGCGCAAGCCTCTCCCTGGGACAACGCCAGATCGTGTGTTTCGCTCGCGCCATGTTGGCGGATCCGCGCATATTGCTTCTGGACGAAGCCACAAGCGCCATCGACACAATCACGGAGGCGCGCATTCAAGCGGCGCTGCGCAATTTGTTGCGGGGCCGCACAAGCTTCGTCGTGGCCCACCGCCTGTCCACCGTTCGCCACGCAGACCAAGTGTTGGTGGTCGCGCGCGGGCAGATTGTTGAACGGGGCACCTTCGCCACATTGGCGGCAAGCCATGGCGTTTTTAGCGAGTTGGCACAACCCACACTGCAAACGTGAAGGGGTAGATTAATGAGCCCTTACGGACGGCCGGGCACTCAGCCATTCGGCAACTTGATTGGCGTGACCGACCGGGAGTAATGTGCCGTCTCAGGACAATGTCGCGGTGCTCCGCGAACGTCGTTAAGTGGAAGGAAGGCAAGTGATGAAATTCAACTGGATGTCCGTGATTTTCATGTGCGCGTGGATGACAGCCGCGACGGCGTGCTCCAAGGATTCGAGCAGCGGCAGTGATGAAGCGGGAGGCGATGGCGGTGGTGGCAGTGGTGGCAGCGCCAGTGGGGGGAAAGGCGGCGGTGCCGGCATGGCTTCAGGCGGCTCCAGCTCAAACGGCGGAACGGGGGGGGCTTCAGGCGGGGGCAGCAGCGGTTCAGAGATTGCGATTGCCAACTACCCCTTGGCGCTCGCAACCGCGCAATGCGAGCAGATGATGAAGTGTTGTTCGATAAACGTCGACAAGTGCGCGGCCAAAGTCTCGGCGAGGTACACAGCTGGATTGAGCGGGCTTAAGGCGTCCGTCACTGCGGGCAGAGTCAACTACGACGGAAAGAAACTCGCCAAGTGTATTGAGGATCTGAAGGCGGCGGCGTGTGACGCAAAGGCCGCTGATATCGATTCGGTTCGCGCGTCGTGTATCTACATAACAGGCACGGTCGCAAACGGAAGTGAATGCACCATCGGTGCTGACTGCAAAGAAGGCTTCTGTGGAACGCCAGCTGGTGCAACCAAGATGCAATGTGCAGCAAAACTCGAGATCGATGCCACTTGCAAGGACTCAGGACAGTGCAAGTCAGAGAATTGCAAGAAGGCGACGACCTCTGATGTCGAAGGCAAGTGCGCGGCCGCTGCGGAGCCGAAAGCTGGGCTCTGCGGAATACTTCCCGAAGCGCCTTGAGCCTTTGGGAGAAGCCCGAAGTGTTCAAGCTCGGAAAGCTTTGACGCGTATCCCGCGAATGGAAAAGAGCCAAGCGGAGTCCGAGAAGACTCCGCTTGGCTCTTGTGGAGCGCGGATTCCGCTACGTCTTCACGACAAGGTCGTCGATGCAGGTGCAAATAACCCAGTCTGCCTACCAAGCCAGGCTCAGGGTTTTGATGAAAGCTTCCAGATCAGCTGCCATTTTTTCCTGATGAACAACCCGTGGATGATCAGGAAAAACCGTTCCAGAATTGCTTGGAGCAAAGAAGTGCACCTTCGCATCACTGGCGTTAGCGATCTTGTAATCAGCGATAGCCGCTTTCGTTAGGTCATCAAGCATCGCAGTGTCACGCCCCATACACGTTGGCATCAAGATAATGTGGGCGTTGGGGTACTTCATCCGCATCTGGGGGAGTAGTTTCGAGAATGCAGCTTTGAAGTTTTCTTTGTCGCCGTTACCTGTGAAGTTCTGAGTCGTGTAGTAATCGTTTTGCCCCATCGCCACGACTACGACCTGTGGTTCAAACGACGCGAAATTCCACATCGAATCGGGAGCCCAATCGTAGGGAATCAGCTTTTGCCACCTCGCGGGAAACAGCTGAGCGCCGGCCCCCCATCCCTTGTAGAGCGCTTCTCCTGGAATCCCGAGGACGTTGGCTTCCGCCCCCATGCTTCGACCGAGAATCGAACACCACGAGTAGTAGCCGTTGTGCTTATCTGGGGTCTTGGGATCGGTCACTCCCACAGAGCCTTCGACGTGGGTACCCGCTGTAACGGAGTCTCCAAAGCATTCAATCCGGCGAGCAGAGCGGGCCCCAGGACTCAACAAACGCTTTCCGGCATCCAAAGTCACACCCAGAAATCGGAAAACTCCAAACTCGGTCCGCTTAACCACGACGAGCGTGTGCTCCTTGTCAGTAAGGCCCTTGGCTACTTCAATCGTGTCCGATTGACCCGTCTTCTTGAAGTTGATCACCTTCTCCAGCTTGCCGTCGATGATGAACCCAGCCCAGCTCTGCCGATCTGGATTTGACTCCTGTTCAACCACCGTCACCGAAAGCGAAGTTCCTTCGAACTTCGTTTGAACGTAGCTTCCTGAATAGATGATCCAGGGCTCCTTCGGGTTGAAAAGGGCGATCCTCCCCACGTACCGTAGGGCAGGATCATCTGCAGGGTAGGAAACGAACGTGCCACCGGCACCACCGCCGCCCGAACCACCCGATGCGCCGCCCGAACCACCCGATGCGCCGCCCGAACCGCCCGATGCGCCGCCCGAACCACCCGATGCGCCGCCCGAACCACCCGCCGCGCCACCCCGCGCGCCTAGTCCGCCCGAACCGCCACCCCTGCCTCCCGATGCGCCGCCCGAACCGCCGCTGTCTCCCTCACCCGCCAGTCCCCCTTGCCCACCAGCGCCGTCCGACGATCCCCCAGTGCAGGCAATGAAGGCGCCGAGAAACAGGGCGCACACTTGTGTCGAAAGGAAGCCGTTGGGTCGAGTCGGCGCACTCGATTTAAGTGTGGATTCGGGGCGCCCTAGAACTGCAAGGAAGGACATTTTCATGAAAACAACTATCGCAAGGTGGCTTGGCCGTGCCAAACACCAAAGCAGGAGTTGCGTCGCCACGTGGCTCAAAAACCTACCTTCGTCAACAAAGGTAAGCGATGGAGATATCGTCGGAACACGCGTTTGTCGTACACGTGTGAAGCGGTGACGTCGAACACGCCTGCGCCGGCCGCGACCCTGCGAGGCTGCCCGCGCCCATTCGCGCACCACCAAGGTATCCTGGTTAAAGAGGACTCACCTCTGTCTTTGGAATGAACGCAATTTCGTCGATTTGGAGGTCGTAAGAGTCCTGTCCCACAACGGCAAATTCCAGTCCCAGAACGTGATGGACGTCAAAGGGCCCGAAGCGGTTGCCTCCGATCTGGTCGAGCTCGTCGAACATGAGGCGATAGAGGCGCCATTCCGTGGTGATCTTCCAACCGCGGCCCCAATGGTTGTAGCACTCTCCCAAGCTGCTCTTGCAGTGGCCTCCCACGGGCGAGGAGTTGCGGTCAGAGACATTCACGCGGCCATCAAGGTAGCGCGTGCCTCTCGCAAGAAATTGGATGCCAAGGAACGCCGATGCGTCATAGAAGGAATTCCTGGCAAGGAAGGGCATCACGAGAGACACCCCCCAACTCGTGTACCCACGCGCCGTGAGGTTCAGCGAGCCAGCGCTGGCACAAGCCAGGTCAGTCCTGGTGTGGGTGACCAAGTGGCTGCCGGTTTTACTTCCGTCTGTCACCACGAAGATTTCCATCGCAGTGGGACGGGTGGCAGTGACGCTGGTCTTAAGATCATTCTCGAACTTGGCCAGGTCTGCATCGGCCACGGTTGCCACAACCGAGCAATTCAAGTTTTCTCCTGATAGGACCGGCTTTGGGTCGGGGGGTATTGGTGTCCCTGCCATACCGCCGGCGTCCAGAACGCCGCCCAGTCCACCTCCGCCCATCACGCCTGCGACACCACCCTTCGGGGCCATGCCCGCGCCCCCTCCTGCACTGCTGGCCACGTCCCCGATCGCGGCGTCAGGGACGCTAGTCACAGGCATGCCACCGGTCCCAAGGGCGCCACCCTCGCCGCTTTGAGTTCCCTCGTCCGGCGGCGCTGGCTCGTCATCATCGGCAACAAAGAATCCCGACGGGCGCGCGCCGGGAACGCAAGCGGCAACGATGGCCCCCAGGCCCAACACTACGAGCCACGAGCAACGGGAGGATTCTTTTCTGCGCCTTGGATGGCACCTAGAAGCGACCTCGGAAACATCAAAGCGCATTCGCCACACCATGCCGTTAGGTGCTTGCGAGGTTCATTGACGAAAGGAGGATTTTCTCCCTCCCGAGGACAAGTGGCGGGTTCGGGGGTGGCAAGCCTGAGTCCGCTGGGACTATTGTTACCCTGTGTTTCTTCTCAACGATGTCATGCGGCCCATTGCACGAAACTGTGTGCCGGACCTTTCCTTCATTGGCTCTTTTTCGCTGATGACCGCCCGGCACGCTTTGGCTCGATTGGTCTTTGCTGGCGCACTCCTGCTTTCGCATCACGCTGGAGCCGCAGCTAATTTGATCGCTCCCACCGCTCTCCTCCCACGGGGCGTGGAAGTGGCGGCCGTTAAATACAAAGGCAAGACGTCTACGCGCCTAAAGGGCGACGGCATCGCCGTGATCAAAGACCATAAGTTTTCAGATGGCACGATCGAACTTGATGTCGCGGGCACAGTCGACGAGAAAGCCAACGGCGAGGCCCGCGGCTTCATTGGCCTGGCTTTTCGGGTCCAGACGGAAGAGCCGCGGTACGAGGTAATCTATCTGCGCCCCACCAACGGCCGTGCCGATGATCAATTGCGGCGCAATCACGCTACGCAATACGCGAGCTATCCTGAATTCCCGTGGTCCCGCCTGCGGGCGGAAGCGCCAGGGAAGTACGAGTCCTATGTCGACTTGGAACCGGGGGCGTGGACCCATATTCGAATCGTGGTGAAGGGCAAGGAAGCACGCTTGTTCGTTCATTCCAGCACTCAGCCTGCGCTGGTCGTTCACGACCTCAAGCTCCCGGAGCTGACGGGAGCGATCGCTCTTTGGATCGGCCCTGGCACCGTTGGATTCTTTCGCGCTCTGAGGATCAGTCCATCTACGAAATGATCTCCTTTACAACTCGCGCTTCTTCAACGCCGGTCAGTCTTTGATCGAGACCCTGGTACGGAAACGTCAAGCGATTGTGGTCGACACCGCACAGGCGCAGCATGGTTGCGTGTAGATCTCGTACAGCGACTTCCTGCCCGTCCTTAAGGTGGTTGTATCCCATTTCGTCTGTGTGTCCCCAGCTCATGCCACCCTTGACGCCGCCTCCGGCCATCCAAATCGAAAACGCATTGATGTGGTGATCCCGGCCTGATCCTTGACCCATCGGGGTGCGACCAAATTCACCTCCCCATATCACCAGGGTGTCGTCCAGCATTCCGCGTTGTTTCAGATCCTTGATGAGGGCCGCGCAGGGCTGATCCACACCTTGGGCCACGCGGGGCAGGTGCTTCTCAATGTCGCCGTGATGGTCCCACGCACGGTGGTAAAGTTGAATGAACCGCACGCCGCGCTCTGCAAGCCGCCTGGCCATCAAACAATTGGATGCGAAACTACCGTCACCTGGTCGTTCGATGCCATAAGCCGCGAGGACGCTCTTCGGCTCGGATGACAGGTCGGTCAATTCGGGTACCGAGGTTTGCATACGAAACGCCATCTCGTACTGGCTGATGCGTGTTTCAATTTCCGGATCCAAGCGCGCGGCAAAAGTCGCCGCATCAAGCTCTCGCACCGTTTGCGTGATGCGCTCTTGGGCGCCCTTGCTCACTCCATCGGGGCGCTTCGCAAAATGCACGGCGTCGCCCTTCGATTGAAACTGGATGCCTTGGAATCGACTGGGCAAAAAACCTGCAGACCATTGGCGAGAGGAAATCGGCTGATCGCCATCTCGCCCGACGGAAACCATAACCACGAAGCCTGGTAAGTCCTGGCTTTCGGCACCCAGTCCATACAGCAACCAAGAGCCCATACTCGGTCGATTTTTCAAGATCGAGCCCGTGTTCATGAAAGCGTGTGCGGGATCGTGGTTGATCTGCTCGCCGTACATTGATCGAATGATACAGATGTCATCGGCGACGCTCCCGATGTGTGGGAGTAGTGTTGAAATCTCCTGCCCCGACTTTCCGTATCTCTTGAAGTCGACGAACGACCCACGGGCGATAAGCGGCGTGTTTTGAAGTTGCGCAAGTTGTTGACCCTTCGTTAGCGATGCTGGGAAGGGCTGGCCGTGCAGCTTCCTCAGGATCGGTTTCCAATCCAGGGTCTCGAACTGGGAGGGTCCCCCCGCCATACAGAGGTGAATCACCCGCTTGGCCCTAACCGGAAAGTCGGCCTCAGTGAGCACACCGGACCACCCGCGTGGCCTCGAAGCGGCGTGCGCAGATCCTGGCCAAAGGTGCCCCAAGGCGGCGGCACCCAAACCGTAGCCAGCGCCTGTGAGGAGGGTTCGGCGGCGCCGGTCAATCTCGAATTCCTTCATTGCGTGGCTTAACTTCATACTCTCGTGATGGCGTCGTACAAATTGAGAATGACGCGGGACACGGATGTCCAAGCGGCTACTTCACATGCTGAAAGCTTCGGATCGCGAGGATGTTGACCAATTCCCAACAATGCCTCGGCGTCTTCCGGAGCCGCTCCGAATCGGCTTCGTTCTTCGTCAAGCAGTTTCAAGAGTTGACGGCTCTCTAGCGCCGATGGCGCCCGACCAAGCGCCGTTGCGAAGGCTCTTCCTAAGCGCTTTTCATCTTTGAGACCAGGAGTTTGCTTGAGGTTTCGTTCGCTGAACACCCGAGCCGCTTCAACGAAGGTGGGGTCGTTAAGCAAGGTCAGCGCCTGTTGGGGGGTGTTGGAGATCGGACGGTCGGCCACGCATTCTTCGCGCGAGGGAGCGTCGAAGTTGGCCGCCATGGGATGGAGGAAGGTCCGCTGCCAGTGCATGTAGACGCCGCGCTTGTATACCCTGTCGTCCTGCTCGCTCACGTATTCCCGCTTGGGAAATTCGATGTTCTCGTAGTAACCCGCCGGTTGGTAGGGATGAACACTGGGTCCACCGATGTCCTCATTTAGAAGACCCGCCACCTTCAGGACGTTGTCACGCAGGAATTCTGCGTCCAAACGCCGCTGCGATTGTCGAGCCAGATAGCGATTTTGTGGATCCTTTTTCATGAGTTCAGGGCGGGCTTGCGAGTCCTGCTGGTATGTCGCGGACATCACCAACAGCCGAACCATGTGCTTGACGTCCCAGCCCGAATCTGTGAACTCGGCAGCAAGCCAATCCAACAATTCTGGGTGCGTGGGAGGCTCTCCCTGTCCGCCCAGATCGTCGAGCGCCGCCGAGAGTCCGGTTCCAAAGAACTGCTTCCACAATCGGTTCATGAACGCGCGTGACGTTAGCGGATTGTCACGCGACACCAACCATCGCGCGAGATCCAGGCGCGTCAAGCGGCGCTTGCCGACGTCCGCAATCTGCGGCAAGAAGTTCGGGGTCCCAGGCTGCACCACCTCTCCGTTTTCGTTCTGCCAATCGCCACGTGGCAGCACTCGGGTTTCTCGGGGCGTCGTGGCAACGCTCACCAGTGAGTACGCCGTTGCGTTGGCGATCGACAACCACTGTCGCCGTTCGTTCAAAATGAGGCGGCGTAGCCGTGGCAAGATGTTTGTGCTCGCCAAAAACAGAGCCGAGGCACCGCGGTCGCTCGACATACCGGCTTTCAGCTTCCGTACCCATGGCGCTCCGCCCGCGGCCCATCCAGCTGGTGCATCGCCGCTGAGTGTGGCAATGGGAGAAACGGCAAGCCTCACAGCCCCCACACCGTCGGAGCGAATTCTCACCACCACCTCGTCCCCTGGATCGAGGTCCTGCGGAACCTTTAGATCCCACACTGACGTCTGCAGAACTCGCCGGAAGGCCGGGGATAGCGACCATCCATTCACCACATCGTTCTGCAGAGTGCCGCTTACGTACCGCTTCGCTCTGTGATCTGCGTCGGCGTTGGCGATTCCGATCAGATCGCCGCTGATCTTGGCGCCTTTGCGCTTGATCCTCACATCGAGCCACAACAACACAGTTTCCCGTTCGTTGCGCCACGTGCCACCTTGGTGGCTGGCGTGCGGCACGACCTGCAAGCGCACACTCGCCAGCGATCGCAAAGGGGAACCAGGAGGCACAGTGAAATGCAGTGTGGAAACCGGAAATTCAAACGGGCCGGCGTTTTTCTTGCTTTTGAAGATGACCGTCTCACCGTCGATTGAGTTTTCTACGGTAGGATCCTCGCTGAGCACTTCATTTGGCAGGACCGGTTGCCAGCCGTCACGTGAGGTCGCCATCCAACCTCTCACACCGCGCATCCATTCGTTCCGCGCTTTGAGATGGTGCTGTAGGATCTGCTGGTATGCCTCTCTTCGCCAGGCCTGCTCCTGCGCTCGCAATGAAGTAGACAAGCGCTGGAGCACAGCGCTATGTATCTTGATCTCGGGCGGGAACGGGGAATCGTTCGTAAAGCCCTTGAGTTCCGGATTCGGGGTGTATTCGTAATCTGTGTAGACACCCCACTCCTTCAGGTCCGCAAAGAACGCACCCATGGCGTAGAAGTCCCGCTGGGTGAAAGGATCAAACTTGTGGTCGTGGCACTGTGCACAGCCAGTTGTCGAGCCCAGCCACACGGTGCCAACCGCCCGCACCCGGTCAGCCATGTACTTCGCCAAGTACTCCTTGGGCTGAGCGCCTCCCTCGCGGGTTACCATGTTCAAGCGGTTAAAGCCCGAAGCGATCTTCTGCTCTTCGGTCGCACCGGGTAGAAGATCGCCAGCGATCTGCTCAATCGTAAATCGGTCAAAAGGCTTGTTGCGATTGAACGATTCGATTACGTAGTCACGGTACGGAAAGATGTTTTGGTTTTGGTCGCCGTGATAGCCAACGGTGTCTGCAAACCGCACCAGATCCAGCCAGGGGACAGCCATACGCTCGCCGTAATGCGGGGATGCCAGGAGCCTTTCCACTTGCCGCTTGTAGGCGTCTGGGCGCTCATCGGCAGCAAACGCATCGAGTTCGTTGAGCGTGGGCGGTAGGCCCGTCAAGTCCAAAGACAGCCGTCGCAACAGGGTGCGCTTGCCGGCTCGAGGTGACGGCACCATGCCCCGTTCGCGCAGCTCACGCGACACGAACTTATCAATGGCCGTTGTAGGCGCCGCTTGAGCCGTTTCGGCCCGCGTCCCGGCACCAATCCCGGCTCCCAGCGTGCCCTCAGAGGGAGGAACGGCCGTTTTCTTTACGGGCGCGTAGGACCAATGGGGCTGGTATTCGGCCCCGCTCTGGATCCAGCGCCTCAGCAAGTCGATCTCGCCTTTGCTGAGCGTCTTGTGGCTTTCAGGTGGAGGCATCACTTCGTCGGGCTCCGTTGCCATGATTCGCGCGTAAAGCCCGCTCTCGTCTGGGCGGCCAGCCACAATGGCCTTGTCTTCAATTGCGGCCTCCCGCAAATCCAAGCGCAAACCCGATTTTCGTTTCGCCTTGTCGGGTCCGTGGCAGTAAAAGCAGCGGCTCGAGAGGATCGGACGGATGTCCCTGTTGAACTGGATTTCGGAGTCGGAGGGATGTGCCCAAGCGCTTGTGGTGAAAGGCGCCGACAACGCTGTCGCCAGGAGCATGCATATAGGCATGAACTGACCGGAAACTCTCATGAAGAAAACGAGCCATTCTCGGAGGCCACAAAAATGATCCTCCGTTAGAAGTTCATCGCGCCGGCTGGTTCCAGACCGATCAACGGAGGGGCGCCTACAGCAACTCGTCGATAGGGCCATCGTACGCGAACCTGTCCGCGATTCCTGTTGTGTCGGAGATCCCCATCGCTTTGGCAAGCGTCACCCACACATCGGCCGTCGACCGCCCCGGCAGGTGCAGGTACTGGTTCGTCTTGAGCTTGCCGCCGGCGCCGCCAGCCAATAAGTAGCGAAAGTCCGTTAGGCCGTGGTTGCCATCAGAAGACTGTTGGCACCACAAAACCGCGCTGTGGTCTAACAAGGTCTTCCCATCGGCTTCCTGGACGGAATCCATCTTGGCCAGGAGCTGAGACAAGGGGTCTACGTTTTGAATGCGAAAGCTGTGTAGAAGCTTGTCTCTGGCCGCTTGGTTGGTGGAAAGAGGTCCGGTGCCATGAACCTCGTGGCCCAGCTCGTGGATGGTCTGGTTGGCGGGAGGCAAATTGAATTCCTTTACGCCTCCCACCAACGAAGGGCTCACCGCCCATCCCATGTCCAGCAAGATCACTCGCGCGGTGTCACAAGCCAATGCGGTCGCCACGAGTTCGGCAAAGAATCGATTTCTAGTAACGAGGTCTGTCGCAGTCGGAACCTCCGGGCGCGTACACGCGTCAGAGGCGGCCCTCGCGGAGAGCTTTTCTAGGTCAGTCAAGCGATCCAGATGGCTCGAAAAGCGACGTTTGCTCTCAAGGTCCATCTTATCGGCCTTGGCGTACCGGTCGTACTGCTGCTTGAGGAAATTCACCAAGTAGGCCGAGGAATCAGGCCCGGTCGATTTCGGCTTGCTGTTGCCCTTCGGAAAGTACAAGTCCACGATCGCGGCAGCGTTCTCGTCGGGATGCCGGACCTCGCCATTGCTCCGCCGGGAAGGGTACAGATTGAAGTCGTGATAGTCGTAGCCCGTTGTCTTTGACAGCAGGTACAAGTGATCGATAGGGGCTGAGTTGCCTGATGCCCTAAGCTTCTCCGCGATGAAATTGTCAAAGCTGACCCCTCCCGGCAAACTGTTTTCGCTGGGATTCTCTTTGACTGACTTGGGAGCCCAGGCGGCCAGAGCGTGCTGAGATCTGCTTCCGTGTCCGCCTCCATCGTTGAAACCGAACTCAGCGGATCCCGATTTGAGACCTGACACCAAGTTCAGCTTCTCCTTGAAGGGCTTCAGTGGCGAAAGGTGGTCGCTCAGCTCCCAGTTGGTGCGGTCACCTTTGGGGTCCCACGCTGGATCCACACCGCCAATCGTGTAGAACACCACCAATCGTTTGGGAATCTCAGCAGCTTGAGCGATGGGCCGGAAAGACAAGGTCCCGGCTCCAAGTCCAAGGCCCGACAGACCAACGGTGCGCAAGATCTGCCGCCGCGTGGCGCTGGCCAGTCCGGGGGAATGATGCACATTTTTCATTGCGGCCTCTCCAATGTCCATGGGCGCGTTCTAAACGAGGGTGAAGCCAGGATCTCCTTGACGAGATTGCGCATGTTCCCGCCTGTGTCTTCCAGGATCTTCGCAAACCCTTCAATGGCCTTAGCGTCCGCTTCACCCTCTGCCTCTTCAGCGCGGCCGTGCAGGAACCTGAACCACTGCCGTGCCACGCAAGCCTGCAACGTTCGGCTGTTCTGTAGCTTCTTTGCGAGTTGAAGCCCATCGTCGAAGGGACCATCCACGTCGGTGTCCCAGTTCAGTTCGCCGCTTGAATCGATGGTCTGGCCGTTGTCCTGATCGCGCCACCGGCCAACCTCGTCAAAGTGTTCAAAAGCGAAACCAGGCGGATCGATGGTGGCGTGGCAAGCGCCGCAGTTCGTGCCTTGCTTTTCGTGAACGAGCTCCAAGCGTTGGCGATCTGTTAGTGGCTTGCCGTCCAATTCTTGGTCGGGCGTTCCGAGATTCAGCACAATGTTGGGAGGAGGAGGTGGGACGTGAACACAGAGAAGACGCTCCAACACAAAGAGACCGCGATAGAGCGACTTCGGTGATTGCACCATCGCCAACCACGCCGGCTGAGTCAAAAGGCCGCCAGAAAAACGGTCGGTCTGTAGATCCACCTCCTGCCACTGGTCACCGGACATCGGCACGTCCCACAGGCTGGCGAGCGCGGGATTTACGAAGGCTTTATTGCTTGAGAAGAGTCGATCAAGTCGACCACCCTGTTCCCAAAAGACCTGGTTCGCGAAGCGCGACAACGATTCCGGCACACTACTGTTTTGTTCAACCGTTAAGCCGTCGAAAGCCGCCTTCTTACGCTCGTAGGAAGCCGCTTGTATATGCAACCAGCCCCGAAAGAAGTCTCTCACAGCGCCCCCCGCCTTGCCTTCTGACAACAAGCGGTCGATCTGTTTGCGCAGGGTCACCGCATCACCAAGGCCCTCGACGTTCGCTATGAGCTCGTCGTCGGGAGGTCCCTGGGTCAGAGTGTAAGATAGCCTCGACGCAAGGGAATACGGCGTCAACGTTGCCTCGCCACGGTCGTTGGGCTCGCCGGTTTCTTCGATGAGGTACGCGAACTCTGGCGCTTGCAAGAATGCCGTGACAGTTAAGCGAACCGCTTCATCGTAGCCAAACTGCTCAACCGCCCCGTCAAAAAACTTTGAAAAGCGTTCCGATTCGGCTGTGTCCAACGGGCGCCGAAACGCACGCTGCCCAAAGGATCGGATGAAGTCGAGACCGCAAGCTTTTGAGTCCGCATCCTGGGCGCAAGGCGCAAGGTCCCGAGGCGACAAGGCGTTGGCCGCCGCAACGGCGTTGCTGTTCAACTGCGCGACGAAGCTGTTGGAAATTTCCAGCGCCTCAATGTTGTTGTCAAAATAGTTTTTTCCTAAGACGGCAGCCTTAGGCAGCGGCGAAAATGCCGACATCGGGAGGCCTGTGACCGCCACAAGCGTGTTTCGGTACTGGGCGTCGGTCAGGCGCGAGGTTGTTGTACGCAAAGCCAAGCTCACGGCAGCGGGTTCGCCTGAGCCACCTTGCCCGTTGATGCCTTCGACCTGCCCCGAACACCCACCAGCCCAAAGGATGCTCGCCAGGGCGTAACCTATGATTGGGTTGCCGTTTGATCTTGTTAGCATGGTTGAGAACTTCCTATGCGGAGAGCCAGAACGGGCGCAGTTCAGTGCCTTCCCTGCGCGCTCTCGAGCTCATGGTTTCGCGACGCCTGCAATCTCCGCATCCGACAAGACCCTGTTGTAGATGCGGACCTCATCCAGGCTGCCTACGAAGAGCTCGGAGACACCTGAAGCGCTGTTAATGTCACCGCCTACAATGACCGGGCCGCGCTCCGGAGGCATTTCCGCAACGACTGCACTAGAGAAGGTCTTTTGCCCGTTCGTGTAGAGGACGGCTGTGATGCCATCGTAGGTCACGGCGACATGCGTCCACGTGTTGAGAGGAAGCGCACCATCCGGTGCGGACAAGCCTCCAAACGGGCCAAAGAATGCACCCAGGTGCCCTGCCTTGCCTGAAACCGGCACGAGTGCCAAACCGAACTGATTGCCGGTGGTGGTGCCTATCTGTCGGCCGACAATAAACATAGGCTTCAAGTTCTTCGTATCGAAGGCCGTCGGATAAACCCAGGCGGCTAAGGTGACTTGGCCTGTGCCGGTTTCAGAATCGACGCCATCAAGGTAAGGGCTGGTGCGCACCGTGAGCCAGTTCGTTCCGTCAAAGGCGATGCCTCCTCCCATTTTTCCAGTGACCCAAGCACTTCCAATCTCGGGTGGCTTGACGGACACTTTGTGGTCGAGCCCCGAGGAGTCCACCGCGCCGAATCCCGACCCGTCGTCCATCTTCAAATACAGGATCGGCTCCGGACGAGTCGCAGTAGCGTTCAACCCGCTGCCGCCGATTCCTCCACTCCCTCCCACTGCGTTGCCGTTTGAGCCGCCTTTCCCGCCTGTCGCGGTGCTGCCGCCTGAGCCGCCTGTCGCGGTGCTGCCGCCTGAGCCGCCTCGCGCGGCGCCCCCGCCTGAGCCGGCTTTACCGCTTGAGCCGCCTTCTGCGATACTGCCCCCTGCGCCCCCTTCGCCGCCTGAGTCATTCGTCTGACTCGAAGGACCGCCACAGCTCGCCGTGACAGCGCTGATGTAGAGCAAGATGAATGTGGCTATAACCGACCCGATACGTTGCATACTGTTTCTACCGGGAACTGGCCCGGCACTCCCTGCTCTAGCTAATTGACCGACTCGACGAACAGACTTGTTACGCGTGAGCCGCGGTCCACTCGCGGACAGCTTGGCCGCCAAACTGGGGCCGCCTATCAACTTGTTTGAAAGCTAAAGCTGCTCATTGACGAGTGGTATTGCCAAAAGGAGGTCTTCCGTTTGCCAGGCAGTATCGCCATGCCGCGGATGCCGACTCTTGCAGGTAGTCTTCATGCATGGTCTGTCAGCTGAGATTTCTCAAGATCGTGTTCGCATGCTCCCTACTTGCGGCCTGTACGTCAGACGCAAGGTCGTCTGGAACGGGCGATGATGGCGACATCGGTGGCTCTTCTGGTAGCGACGGTGAGATGGGTCGTGGGGAGGGTGGCGTGGGTGGCGTGGCAGGGGCCGGTGGTGGCATAGCGGGGGCCGGTGGTAGTACGGGCGGTATGCCAGGCGCAACAGGTGGGCAGGCAGGCAACTTAGGGGGACACAAGTACCAGAACGACTTCGAGCAAGGGGAACCTGGCAGTCCACCCCTCAGTCCGCTCACCGACGACGACCGTGCCGCGAAGCTAGATCGAACGCACGCGTTTTCGGGAGTTCAGTCCCTTCGGTTTCACCTCGAGCCCAACGGCAACGAGAACCAATCGGGCTTAGTCTCGCTCCGAACGGATAGGAGCCTGGGCCTTGCCTCATCAAAGACTGTCTTCACCCGCTTCATGCTTTGGATGGAAGGCCTGCCTGGGAACAACGGCCATTGGGACCTTGTTGCACATCATGGCAAGATCTCGGGAGGCGGAAAGGACGCGGTCGGCTTTGTATCTGTCGGCGGATTGGGTGAAGGCAAGTACAAACTGCACCATTTCGGAACACCTCTGGCCGGTGGCGGAACTTCCCAAGATTGCTCCGTGCAAAAGGCGTTGGATCTTCCTCTGGGAGAATGGGTGTGTGTCGAGATGGATCTGTCGGAGACTGAGCCGTTCAATTACGCCGTAAGGATCAACGGCCGCAACCTGGGCGTGTTCCAGCTCATGCTCGACTTCGTCAGCGCTCAGTGCACTACAAACGGAAATTTGTTCCAGGACACCTGGTATCTGCCAGCCGTAACGGTGACGAAGTTCGGCTTCCGACACTGGCATAAAATGGAAAAACCAGTGACCCTTTGGATCGATGATATCGCCATCGACCGCAAGCCCGTCGGTTGTCCAACCAAGCCGTAGTAGCCGGGGCTGCTCGCTTGTCAGGGCTTCTTGTGCGGCAACCGAACGAGGCCGCGTCGAACCGCCTCAAAAGAAGCTTCGTTGCGGTTGCTGACGCCCATTTTTGTCATCAGCTCGTTGAGGTAGTCCTTGATAGTTGTTAGTTGCAGGCCAGTGTGCTCAGCGATCTCCTTGTTGCTGCATCCGAGGCACAACAGCCGCAACAGCTGGAGATCGCGCGCGTTGATTGGAGCAGCACCCTCTACGGTGGCGCGCGCACCCAGCTCGTTGCCATGAGGAAAACTTTCCTCACCTCGAGCAACGGCTTCCATTGCCTTGAGCAGCGCAACGGGTCCGGCTTCCTTAAACACGTAGCCCAAGACCCCGGCGGCTCGTGCGCGGGCCACGTCCATTTCCGCGTCGTAGCTCGAGAACATTAGAATCCGCGCGTTGGGATCAGTTCGCCGAATTGCGGACGCCGTGCTGGCGCCATCGAAGTTGTCCATCTTCATGTCGACAAGGACAAGATCGGGTCTGAGTTCCGCGTACAGCTTTACTCCCGCCAAGCCACTGGCCGCATCCCCCACCACCTCGAAGCCCCCCTGCTCTGCCAGGAGCATACGGATCCCCATCACGGCGACAAAGTGGTCGTCAACGAGCAAGACACGGATGGGGGAGGAGGCGTTCGTCATCTTAACTTCCAAACCAAGTGTCCCCACGACACCTCTGCCAGTCTTTGACGAAAGTAGGTGAATGGACGCTCACGAGATGAAGATCGTCGCACGCCTGTAGCCAGCCGTGGCGTTTCGGCGGTAACAGCTCTTCTAGTACTGAAGAACTTTACCTCAATGAGGAGCATGGTCGATGCCGATAGCGAACAACGTAAGCCTGGTGTTATTTGTAAGCCTGAGCTTGTGGGCTTGTACAGACAGCTCGTCGACCGACGAGAGTAGCGGAGGCCGTGGTGGCGGTGCAAACGGAGGCTCCGCTGGAACGGCCGTTGTCTCGGGCGGCCGCGCTGGCTCGGCAGGCGGAAGCGCTGGCTCGGCAGGAAGCACTGCCGCGTGCATACCCCTTATCGAAGCTACGATTCGTGACTTCACCAACAAACATGCTGACTTTGAGACAGTGCAGGAGAAGCCTTGTGTTCCCGACATGCCCTGCTGGGAGGTAGATCTCATGGGGGTGGTTAAGGCAACCTTGGGTGCCGACAAGAAACCGGAATTGAGTGCCAGTGGCCCCCTCGTCGATAAGTTGGGGTTCCGGCAGGTTGCGGGCCCGACAAGCTTTGCTCAGTGGTTTAATGACGTCCCTGGGGTCAACATGTCGAAGAAATACACATTCGAAGGTTTGGCGCCTTCAGGTCCAGCAAAGACTTACACCCTGGGCAGTGGGCCGTTTTTTCCGATCGATGGAGCTTTGTTGGGGAACGTCGATCTGGTCAATCCCGCCACGAGCAACGAGCCTGATAAGCTGAAGGACGAGGCTCACAATCAGCTTTTCACCCTGGAAGCGCACGCCGAAATCACCTACCACGCTGGAGCGAACGAACTCATGATCGTGGAGGCTGATGATGACGCCTGGGTGTTCATAAACGGACGGCTTGCGATAGACAATGGCGGGGTCCACGCGGCAACCCCGGTGTTGGTGCAGCTTGATAAGGCTGCAGTGACCCTCGGTCTTGAGTCGGGAAAGGTGTATCCCATTGACATCTTCTACGCGGACCGAAAGCTCTTCGGTGCCACGCTGCGGATTAGATCCAACATGACGTTCTCAAAATGCCTTTGATATTTGTAGGGAGCTGACAAGCCGCTTCTAGACCCTCAGTTTGACGAGCGTTCCCCCTGTGGGACGCTCGCCAATCGTGAGTTCACCGCCCACCGATTCAGCTCTTTCCTGCATGCCGCGTAGACCGAAGTGAAATGGGCGCTCTTTCTGGCTGTGGTCGATACCCCTTCCGTTGTCTTCCACCGACAACGTCAGATGATGACGGTCCTGATGAAGTGAGATTTCGATGACCGACGCCTTGGCGTGCAACAGGGCATTCATGGTGGCCTCTTGCGCCATTCGCAAGATGTGACAGTGAGTTTCGTAATCAACGAGCTTGGGCGTGCCTCGAATCGAGACCTTCACCTCAACGTTTTGTGCAGCCGTCATGGTAAGGACTTGCTCTGCCAAGAGGGTGATCGCTGCCTGGAGATCTGTCTTGTGGTCTTCATGCTGACGCAAATTTTGGATCGATTGCCGGGCTTCTTGCAGGCAGCGCGCCACAAGGGACTGGGTATAGTCAATGATCTCGTCCAGGAGTCCAGGCGACTTGCAGCCCACTGTGCGCGACCGCTCTAGCTGCATTGTGATCCCATTTAAGTACTGGGCCAGCGAGTCATGCAACTCGCGGGCGATGCGATTCCGTTCATGAGCCACTCGGCGGCTGGCTAGCTGTTTTGCATGCAAACGAACCACGTAGACAACGCCCAAGACCGGGAAGATCAGCAGCCCCAGAAGAACGAAGAAAACAGGGCGCTGCCGGAAACTTGTGACGGTGACTTGAGGAGCCAACAGAGGCGGCGCCCAGGCTTGGCCATCCAAGACCGCCAACGCCTCAAAAGTGTACTCTCCCGCCGGCACGGCCAAGTACTCAATTGGCTGTTCTGAATTGGCCTGTCGCCACGTCGTCTCGTGCCCTCGTAAGCGGTACCGAAGGACGATACGATGACTCGCAGTGAAATTGGGTACGACAATCTTGTAGGACAACGAGGATAGGGCTTCGACCCCCACAGGCAAATCCACACGATGGGGGGTATTTGTGTTTTGCGGGGCCCCTTGCAATCGCACGAACTCCAAGTGCGGTGACGCAAAGCCCTTGGTTTGCGAGATTCGTTCAGTTGCAACCCACAAAATGCCGTGATCGGTTGGCACCAGCAAGGTCCCCGACTCTGTTCGATGAATGACACCAGGATAGCCCTGTAGTGGAATGAATGGATTGGACCCATGGCCATCAACAAGGAGACTGGCGCCCAGATCATGGCGAGTGTGGGCGAAATACGCTTCGACGTCGGCCTTGTTTGCGCGGACGACGCCCTCTTCTGTGGTCAGCCAAAGCCATCCTTCGGCGTCTTGTAGTATGCCGTGCACGCTGCTCCCCGGAAGACCGGCTGACGCTTGAGCGGTGGCAAATGCACCCTGGCGATAGCGAACCAAACCATTGCCTTGAGTCCCGATCCACAGGTCGTTCCCGTCCGCAAGCAATGCCGTAAGGTTGTTCGTCGGAAGGCCGTCGTTAACCGTGAATGTACGGGTGGAGTTGCCTTGGATGCGATGCAGCCCGGCAGAGCGAGACGCAGCCCATATCGTACCCTCTTTGTCCTCGGTAATGGCCACGATAGCGAAGCCGCACTCCTCACGCACGCCTGGCCGCCGTTGCAGGTCTTTGGAGAGGCAGGTTCCTGTGGTCAATGTGTGATGGGTTGTTGCGCCCCCTTTGTCCATGGCAAAGACCTCACCAAGCCCTGTGCCAATCCAGACTTGGCCGTCGCCGCTTTCGAAAAGGGAATGGATAAACTGTGCCCTCTCAGGGTGTTTCGCGCCCGGGTGATGCCACTTGCCAGCAGAGAAGCGGAATAGCCCCTTGTCGCAGGTTGGGAACCAAACGCCGCCTTCTGCAGCACGCATGGCACCCCGGGGACACCAACCACCAAACGAGGTACCGCTGTCCCATCGCTGGTTCGTGCCTGTTGTGGGATCGATGCGGGTCACAGACATAAACTGGGCGGCCCAGATCGCGCCGTCTTCATCGCTGGTCACGCCAAAGACGACAGGCAGTTTGTCCGGTTGCGAGGTGAAGGCAACGCGTGGAGCGATGGCCTTATAGACCAATCCCCAGAAGCTGGCGGCCCAGGTGTTGCCTTCTTGATCGCAGAGCAGGTCCACGACTTCGGACCTGGTCTCGAGGACCGGTGTAATGGTGTTGCCGGTTAGAATGCCGGCGCCGGTACCCCAGCCGGCCCAGATACGTCCGTCAGAGGCCATCGCCAAAGCGGAAAACTTGGTCCCATCGCTTCCCGGGGGCGCCGCAACCAGTACCGACGGAGTGGTGTTCGCCTGCACTCGTAGCAACCCCGCAGACGCATCGGCCACAACAAGCTCGCCGCCACCTTTGTCAACCAGCGCAGAGACAGCGAACAGCTCTGCGTATCGCTCAATTCCGCTATTCCTTGCGCGAAACAGCCCTTGGCTTCCAGCGACCCAAATGCCGTTCCCATCCGCAGCTGGTGCCAGAACGAAGACCTCGCCACCTGGCCAAGCGGCATACCGTTCTAAGCCACCCGATGTGGAATGGTCATAACGGAACAACCCGCCCTTTGTGCCTGCCCAGGCGACACCTAGTTCATCTACGACCAGTGCCGTGATCGAATGGCCCTGGAGCGCGTGTCCTTCCGCCACCCATTCCACTCGGTCATTGCGCATTCCAGCCAAGCCTCTGCCTCCCTCGAGTCCTAGCCACAGCATCCTGCCTTTGTCTGTTGCCAGGGCAGTCACGATGTTTTCACGTAGTCCGTAGGTGTCAGATGAGGTGAATTTCTTGATGTCGCGTCCGTCGTAGCGGATCAAACCGCTATCAGTGCCGGCCCACAAGAAACCATCGCTGGTTTGGGCAAGCGCGAAAACCTTTTGCGAGGCCTGCCAAACCTCGCCCTGCTGAAACGCAAAAGGGGCTATAGGCCCACGTTCACTTCGCTGCTCCCCCGCAGGCATGGCGGTGGCCGGCCAAGCCACAACCAAAAGAAATCCAAGCGCCAAATCCCACTTGGACACGTTCAACACCGTGTCGGTCCGAGGGTATTTTGAGGAGCCAGATTGTCCTCCCGGTTGGCCTCAATCAAACCCCGTTGCAAAGCGATGGCCACCAACTCGCCGCGTTTTTTCACGCCGAGCTTGCCGAACAATTGGCTCGCATAGATGCGCACAGAGCCGGCGCTGAGGCCCAATTCCAGGGCTGCGTAGCGGTTGGAAAGCCCCCGGGCTATCAAGGTCAATAGCTTCCTCTCGCGTTGGCTCAGGTGTGGCTCCTCGGCGCGCGCAAGCATCTCCGCAAGGCCCCGTGGGACGTAGCGCTCACCACGCGCAACCGTTCGGACGGCAGTCAGCAGTTCAGTTGGTTCGGCCGACTTCGTCAGGTAACCTCGGGCGCCTGCCGCGAGCGCAGCGCGAACGTCGGATTCGGAGTCAAAGCTCGACACAAAGAGGATCCGGGCGTCGGGATCGTCTTTCAGAATCTGACGTGTTGCCGCGGAGCCATTGAGCCGAGGCATACGGGCATCCATCGTCACCAGATCAGGCTTATGTTCGCGGTACGCGAGCACAGCGGACTCACCGTCGTTCGATTCCGCCACGACGTGAAGGTCAGGCTGAGTTTCAAACAATCCGCGCAATCCGCATCGCGCAACGAAGTGATCGTCCACGATGAGAATAGTGTAGGGCTTTGGAACCTCGGCGAACTGCAAGTGAACCCTTCTCAGGCGTGGGCGCCAACAATAGGGGCGCTTGTACACAACATGCCTTTGTTCTGTCGCGGCGGAGAGCCCGCTGCAGGGGACGGGGGCGCCGACCTAGTCATTAATGACGTCATTTGTGCGCGCGATCGGCGCCGCATTCAGCCTCCAAGCGCAGTTGGACCTTCCTCCGTTTAGGTCGGCGGATCGAACGATGTGCGGATCTGCGGCTTGTCACAAGTGACATCAGCTACGCAAGATCTTGCGGCTGCGCGAACCCAAAGTGACGAAAATCGTCAGTCTGCGGCCGAAACGCGATCGCGAAGCACGCGTAGATGCTGAGATACGAAGACGGCCCAGCGTTTGCTCTACGTTTGTTGAATGCGGTCTTCACGCTTTCGCAACATCATTGCCCACATTGTGGCGCTAAGTGTGTACTTGAGCTTGTTTCCCTGGCCTGGCATACGAGGTGTGCCTGTGGCGCAAGCCAAGGTCAGTCCGCTCAACATGATCACCCGGCAGCTCAAGAAGGGGAACATGCTGGTGGTGCTCGACACTTCGGGATCCATGACCGGGGTGCCCGGGGAGCAGTTCGATGCCGCCACGGAGCTGGGCGTTGACTGTGACCTTGGTGAGGGTTGCCGCGAAGTCTCGCAAACCGGACAATGCCTGAACGCCACCCGCCCTTGCCCTTACGCAACCTGTGTGGGCACCATTCCGCGTTTGTGCTCAAACGATTCGCAGTGCCGCGTGGGCGCGTGCAAGTATGGTGGTGACCCGTGCTTACAAGATTTTGATTGCCCCTCCGTTGGCAGTGTTTGCTCAAGCACAGGCAAGCCGTGCCAGTACAACGCAGACTGTGGGCCGCAAGTAAGCACGTGCAAGCTCACAGGGGCGTTCTGCTCTTCGATTGTACCTTGTGCCGTGGCAGGGCGATGCGCAGATGGAAACGCGGTGTGCAACAGCCCGGGCAACAGCTGTCCCATTCGGTATTGCTCTGACAAGCCCACGCAGACTTGCAGCGCCGATGCCGATTGCCAAGTGGCCGCGCCTCCCAACGGCGCACCCACAACAGGTTTGCAGGTGCACTTCAAGTACGATGAAGCGGCCGGCACAGGCACAATCACCGACCATTCTGGAACGGGCCACACAGGTTCATTTACGGCGGGCGCCAAACGCGCTGCGGGCTTTGGTGGCGCGGGCTCGTCAATCGATTGTTCAGATCAAGGGTGGACCCAGGGCACCACGGCCAATCTGCAACTTGGCAACACGGTCACCATCAGCACCTGGGTTTATCGTAAGGGCACGGGCGACCAGAAGCTTGTGAGTTGGTCGGGTGGATACGAGATGACCCTGTGGGGCGACAACACCTTCGGCTTGGTCCTTGGGGGCAACTTCGGCACGTGGCCTCGCACTTCGGCCACGAACGTTCAGTTGAATGCTTGGAACCATTTGGCGGCAACGTGGAATGGCAGCCAGGTGAAGCTTTACATCAATGGTGCTTTGGTGAGCACCCAGAGCGTGAGCCAGACCATCTCGACGCAAACGAAGGAGCTTGCTGTTTGTGCTGGCCCGGGGCCTAATTACTACAACCCCGTGGGGGGCCAGTTGGACAATACCCGTGTCTACAACTCGGTGCTTTCCGACGCCGAGATCACAGCGCTTTACACGGCCGATTCCAATGCAACCCCTGCTGGGTTGTTCGTTCACTATAAGTTCGACGGCGATACCACAGACGCCTCGGGCAACGGCGCAAACGCATCGTTTAGCACCCCTGCCTACGCCACAGGCGTTCTTGGTCAGGCCGCAGATTCTGCGAACGGAGACACGATCGTCAATGCGAACGCGGGTGGCAACCTTGATAAGGTGACCGACAAGCTTACAATGGCGGCGTGGATCTATCGTCCATCCGCACCCGCCCTCGCGGGCGACGAATGGATTCTCCAAAGACAGCCAAATGGAGGAATTGAATATCGCCTGTTGATGGGCCCCTCGGCAGCTATGTACCCTACGGTTGCATCGTCAGGTGGTTCAGTTGGCGGTGGCACATCGCCGTTGTCGCTGAACACGTGGCACCACGTCGCAGTCACTTGGGACGGCGCAACGGGAACGCTGAAGACTTACGTTGAGGGCGTCAAGGTTGATGAAAGCGCGGGCGCGCCGGGCGCGCTCGCGTCCGCTTCAGGAAATCTCTTTGTTGGTTCGCGGGCCGGAGGCTCCGCCAACAAGTTCAACGGCTTAATTGATGATTTTCGCCTCTACAACACCGTGCTGTCCGACGCAGAGATAGGGGCTTTGGTGGGCACAAATGCGGAGCCTGGTCTTGTGCTGCGACTCGACTTTGAAGGCAACGGCAATGATAGCTCCGGCAAGGCGAACAACGCCATTGGCTATAACGGCGCAACGTACACGGCAGGCAAATATGGACAGGCGGCGTCTCTTTCAGGGACCGCGCATTTCGAGGTCCCCGCCGCTGTGGGTGGTAACCTGGACGTTGGCCTCGGCACTTACACGATCACGGCGTGGTTCCAACAAAACGTGGACGTAGGCGCGGGCATCTATTCAAGTTGGATCGTCAATCGGCAAGAGAACGTATCTTGGGCGGACCACTATGGTTTGGGGATAAAGGGTCCCGGTGACTTCGTTCCGCAATCGCTTACTTGGGGGGGCGGGGCAGGAAATACGAGAGACTCAGTTCGTGTCACCAACGGCACATGGGTGTTCGGCGCGGCCACCGTTTCGCCTGGGTCTGCCATCCTGTGGAAGAAGGTGGGCGCGGGCGCCGTCACGAACGTGGCCTCCACCACCTTCACGCCCGGCAGCACGCCCGCCGGTGCGGATGTGTTCATTGGTGCCGAGCGCGACGGATCCGCTGGGACCGATGGCACCAATCACTTTCAAGGCCTCATTGATGACGTACGCATCTACAACCGTGTGCTTACGCAGAGCGAGCTTGAGGCCGTGGCCGCGGGAAACAAGGCCTCAAGCGCTAGCGCTGGCGGTGCAAACCTGCTCGGCCATTGGAAATGGGATGAAGGCACAGGGGTGACTCTTGCCGATCAATCATCTTACAATCATCCCGCGTCCGTTTACTGTTGGAACAGCGTCGCCTTAACTCGCAACCAGACGGGCGCAGGCTGTGGCAACGGCATGCCCGGGTGGGTGGCGGGGCACACCGGGTCTCCTACCGATAAGGCGCTCTCTTACTCTTATTGGCAGTACAGCGAAGTTCCGAGCACGGTGCTTGACGGCAAGGTGGCCGATCAGTTCACGGTGAGTGCCTGGGTGCAAAAGAAACTCGCAAGCAGCACCCGTTGGTGGGTTCATCAACAAGACGGGCCAAACAGCGCAGGTGACTTCATGGGTTTGTGGGTCAACGGCGCTGGAAAGATGGAATTCGTTTTGGACAACACCTCGGTTGCAGACACCATCGGGCCGACGCTAAACCAATGGTACCACCTCGTGGGCACGTACGACGGCGCCAACCTCAAGCTCTACCGTGACGGCACCTTGGTGGCCAGCACACCCAAGTCGGGCAACTGTAGGGCGAACAGCCAGCCGATACTCTTCGGCGCCGGCCTCAACAACGACCGGCCAGAGGAGTACTCTGACGGCATAATCTCCGAGGTGGCGATGTGGAACAAAGCCCTCACACCTGCTGAAGTCACGGCGCTTAACACGGGCTCTCTGCCCACGGGCTCAAGCTCGTTCTGTAAGCCCAACCCTTGCAACGCTCAAGACAACTCGTGCCAAGGCGTAACGCCGAACGTTTGCCAAGGCGGCAGCGTCAATGAGTGCCAGGGCGTCAACACCACCGACACGTGCGTGATCAACCAGACCAACAGGGGCCCTGCAAAGATGTGCCGCTTACGGCAGACCTTTTGTGCGGTGGACTCCGATTGCACCTATGCCGGCTACGGCACGACGTTCGCGGGCGATGAATGCGTGCCGGCAACCAGCCGCTCCGTCGTGGCAAAACGAGTGTTGAAGAACGTATTTCTGAACAACGAAGACATCATGAACTTTGGCATGATGGGCTTAAGCCAAGGCAGTGCCGACGGCAGCACTTATGATCGCGACAACAACGGGGTTGTTGACGCCAACGACAAAGACAATTGGCCGGACGACTACTACTTTCCCTACTACCCGGTCACCAAAAACACGGGAAGCACAATTTATCTTGATCGCTATTTCACGCGTGATGAGCTGAGGCGGAATAACTGTTACAACCCAAAGGTGAGCAATGGACTTGCGGCCACCTGTGTTGTGGGTCCAACCACTTACACCCTTCGACCCGGGGTCAACACGCGTTACACAGTTTTCCGTGGTGGCTCTTTCGTTCAGGTCGACCAACCTTTTTGTGGAGACACTTGTGTGGTCAGCTCCGTCAGCCAGGGCTACTTGGCTTATACCGATCCGAACAAAGTTCTAAACGGCACCAATAACACCGATGCACGCGGCACGTCCAAGTTTGCGGGCGCAATCTATCAATACACCGTTCCAAGCGGTGACTATACCGATAGCGATAAGCCAGTGTTCCTCAAGACGTACCAGGGTAACAACACCACAATCTCTGGCGTCAATTACACATATTTCAAGCCGCGCAACGACTATTACTGGGATCCTCAGGCAGGCGCGAACCGGCCCGCGATCAAAGGCGCACAATGTTCTGATAAATGTTCGATTCAATGCGGTGGCAATTGGGATCCAAACCTTGTGCCTTTCATGGATACAACCGATGTGCCCGCGGCCGCCCAGGCCAACATGGCCAAGATGCTGCCGATGCTGGAAAAGGCGCGCGACGGCGGCTTTATGCACTGGGAGCGAAGCCCGCTTGGCTGCGCTCTGATCAACGATTTCGCTGACGGTGCCGTGCCAGCGCCACTCGATAAAAAGCGGTATTCCGCATGGAACTACCTCGACGATGTGAAATCAACGGATTATCTGCCTTGCCGCGACAACTTCATCCTGCTGATCACCGACGGTGAAACGAACGGTCCGGGAGACATTGAGCCCGATCCCAACAATCCGGGAAAGATGCGTACAAGCTGCGATGTGGCCAACCATCCTGCGTGCCGCGTGCAGTGGGATGATCCCAACGCAACGGCGGCGGGCTGCCCCTGTAAGTCCATCCAGAACGCATTGCAGTTGCGCAAGAGCGTGGCTCAAGGCGGCTTGAACGTGAAGACCTACGTCATCGGGTTCTCGCCAGACGCCACGTTGGGAACCTCCTTTGACGTAAACGAAAACATCGCGCGTGCTGGAGGCACGTGTCGTTCTCCGTTCGACAACACCGTGGACCCAACCGGCGCCAAGGATCACTGCGCGTTCCTGGCGAACAACGAAACCGAGCTGCAGGATGCAATTCAAGCGGTGATCTTTGACGCCATCAAAGGCTCCTATTCAACGACACCGGCATCGGCGACATCTGGCACCCAAGTTGACGATAAGAAGCTGACTCCCGGTGGGATCTTGTTTGACGCCCGTGTCGACTTCCCAAGTTGGCGAGGGCACTTGATGGCTTACGACACCAACAATATCGATCCCGTGACGCTGCAACCAAAACTTATGTGGGACGCAGGCAGCCCCACCAACTTTGCGGACATTGACGATAGCGCCACCTACTCCAGCTGGACGGCATGGAAAAAGCGACGCGTGTATACCTCTGCGGGGGGCACGATGGTTCGCTTTGACGTTGAACAGAATTCAGGCGCCATACTCAATCGAGACGTCCTGTTGGCTCTCGGTCTGGGCAGCACCAACGACGAAGCTGAACGCATTGCCCAGTGGATGTTGGGCGATCCACGGCAACGCAACAAAGCTGTGTTGGGCGCGTTTGTGAACTCAACACCCATTGAGGTGGGGCCGCCTGGGCTCACGTCGCTGCCGGGGGGGCGCCGGTTCTTCGATGACAATAAGACGCGCGTGAGCTTGGTGTATGCGGCCGGTGACGACGGTATGTTGCATGCGTTTTTCACGCGAGATACCACGGTGGGGGGGCAAACCTACAAAGGCGGCGAAGAAGCGTTTGCTTATGTTCCGCCAGAGATGTTGGCCACGCTCACTTCCGTTTACGCACAGGGGGGCCAAAAGCCTGACCCCCGCAAGCACATCTTTGGCCTGACCAGCTCTCCCAAGGTCAAGAACGTGTGCTGGCAAAACTGCGACGATGATGCCACCGCGGTGTGGAAATCCATAATGGTTATGACCGATGGGTGGGGCGGCACAGAGGCTTTCATGTTGGATGTGACGACGCCTTTTGTGTCCAACAACTTTGCAAACCCGCCCGTGAACCTGGTGTGGCACACAGACACCGTCATGCCGGCCGACAAGGCCGCCTACGATCGCGCTTTAGGCAACACGGTTTCGGTGCCTGCGTTTTACTACGGAAAGAACACCACCAAGGATGACTACCGCGTTGTGATGGCTTCTGGGTACAAGTCTGAGACGCCTACGGACGCAAGCCAAGGCATCACCCTTGTGAATGTGTCCGCCAAGATGGGCACCTTGCTTGACGCCGACACGGTTACGGGCACCGCGTGTTCCACCACTGAACTGACCACCATCACCGACGTGGCAGCGGCGCGCAATTTCGATTTCCGTGAACAACAGCAGATGCTGGCTTCATACTTCGGTGATACGTGGGGCAACCTGTGGCGTTATGTGCCTGCGCAGGTGGGGGCCAACAACAACACAGGAACCACGGGCAACCTAAGCCTCGTACAGGCCGTTGGGTGTCAGCACCCGTTGCACTTCGCACCGACCGTCGTTCAGCTTGATCGTGACGACCCCTTGAATCACCCGGGGGAGATCTATCTGGTTCAAGTGACGAACAGCGCGCTTGATCCGCAAACCGACGCTTTTGCGTCGTCAAAGATGATCATTCGCAAGGAGGTGCGTGCTGCAAGTTCTGGTGGGGTGACGCCGGACCTCACTTGGGCTTCCGGTGGGCGGCTTGAATACGACGTAGGATCCTCATCGCTCTGCGGGATATGGGATCCGTCAGGAAACAGCGGCGCTGGGGCGTGCACGCAATCGCTGCCAGCAAACTCACGACCCACAGGTACGCCTTTGGCGATCCTGAAGGCGGACGGCACGGGCTTTGTGATCATGTCGTTGTGGTTTGCACCGCCCACCAACGTTTGTGGCCAAGGGCGTTCGTATCTTTTGGTGCACACGATGGAGCTGGGCGGCGTTGGTTTCAAACAACGAGCGGGCCTAGGACTGGTAAACGAAGCTGTGACGTCTGCCGTCATCGTTGATAAGAAGGTCGTGTATACAGACTCGCAGGGCAAGGTTCACGATGTCACAGATCAGCTCAACCAAACGTTTCTCGCGGGTGGTGCGATCAGTGATGTGACTCGCAATGGCGGACTTCGCTTTCAACAAACAGGTTGGGTCGAGGTTCCGTAGCACCGCATAAGCCGCGTGCGAGCGCCGGCCGGCCTAAGGGCGATGATGCTCACAGTCACCACCGGCGCGTCCGCTCGCCCTGTGTTGGTGTAGTCAATAATGACTTGTCAATTTGGCCCGTGATTCGTCTTTCGTTGCAGGCGGGTTCGCGGAGATCCAATGTGAGCTTTCTTTCGACCATCGGAGGCTGTTGTTCATGCTCCATAGCTACGGGTCCGCAGTTTGGACACGACTCTTGTTGACGGCGGTGTTATGCGCTTCGAGTGCGTGGGGTTGCGGTACGGCAGACACCGGGCCCTTTGAAGGCGTCGGAGGCGAAGCGGGCTCAGCGGAAGAAGACGAAGCTGGAGAGCACGCCGCCCAGGACCCCGACACGACTGTTGACCCGGCCAATATCAGTGACGCGGGTGGGGGCGGCGGCTCCCATTCCGATGCAGGGGCTTCGAGCCCAGATCCAGGGAAGATGCCAATGTTGCCACCCGACGCTGCATCGCCAACGGAAATCAGTTGGCTTGGCCATTTGCCCACCGGCCGGGCCATACGCATCCAGCCATTGGGTGATTCGATCACCGAGGGCAAGGCAAGCGCACAGGAAGCCACGTACCGTCGCCCGCTGTGGAAGAAGCTAATCGCGGCTAACTACAACGTGGACTTCGTCGGAACCCGCAACGTGCAGTTGGGGGATGCCAAACCGTTTTACAACGACTACGACCCCGATCATGAGGGCCACTACGGATGGAAGCTCAGCCAAGTGCTCCCGCAAATAGACGCATGGTTGGCAAGCTACGCGCCGGACGTATCGCTGGTGCATCTTGGCACCAACGACCAAAGTGGTGCCAGTGGCGCCGAGATTTTGGCAATGACCGAGACGCTGATCGGCAAGCTTCGCAAGAAGAACCCGAACATAGTGATCTTCGTGGCGCAATTGATCGCGCCAAACGCCTCTGGACGCGCCTTCAATGCTTCGCTTCCTGGCCTAGCCGCGCGGATCACAAGCGAGGCATCGCCGGTCATCGTCGTTGACCAAACGACAGGCTTCGATTGGCACCCAGGCATTGACACCATCGACGGTATCCATCCAAACCCCGCTGGACAAGAGAAGATGGCGGCCAAATGGTACATGGGGCTGGTGAAGGTGTTGCCCAAGTGAGGCGCATCGCCGGTCTGCCCCAAAACCGAAAGTGGCCTCCAAGCACTAGCTTTTGTGGCCCTTCGCACTGCGGTCATCGGATCAGTCGATCCAACCGTAAAACTCGACAACCGCATCAAGGGAGGCCAGTTCCATGCTCTCACGATCTGTAATTTGGAGATCCACCTTCTTTCTATTCTTCGGGCTTACGGCTTGCGCCGCGTCGCCAGACACTGAATCGGTCGGCGAAAGTGACGCCGAAGGCGGCCATTCGTCGAGCAGTCACATGGGAGGGGCTGTGGCCAATGGCGGAAGCGGAGGCGATGGGGCAAACCCAGAGGTTGGCGGGGCCAGCGGCGCGGCGGTGCCCGATGCGGGCGGGGCTGCCGACGCGCGGACGGCGCCAGACGGGGGCGTGGAACCAGGCAATCGCTCGAAGGGCATCTGGGTCGCCGTAGGATACTCGGGGATCCGCATTCGATCGCTGAACGGGCGGCAGTGGATCGACGCGAAGATTCGCGGCGGCGGCGGCGACGACCCCAACAATCTTCGTGGCCTGGCATTTGGCAACGGCTTGTTCGTTGCGGTCGGAGGAGGTGGTGGGGCTGGACCGGGAGGCCGCTGGAGCAGTGTCAGCGCAAATGGCAAAGATTGGCGCGACACCATCATGGACGGCGGCTGGATGGGGGGCGTCGCCTTTGGCAAAGGTATGTTTGTCGCTGGAGCAACGGCTGGTGAGGTCTTCACCAGCCCCAACGGGTTTGATTGGACCCGACAGGCGGCGCGCGCGCAGGGCAATATCCGAGGCATGGCTTTCGGGTCCGACGTCTTCGTAGCGACTGGTGATAACGGAACGTTTTGGAGCACCGACCTTCGCAACTGGAACGTCGCCGCTAACGTCGGCAGCTATGACGGTGTCGATTTCGTGCAGGGCCGCTTCGTCGTCTATCGCAGCGATGGCACCGTAACAACGTCGAGCGACGGCAAGACCTGGTCGGCTTCAATGAATCTGAGCGGCACCTATGTGCTAGGCGCTGCCGCGCTGCCAGGTGGTCGCATCCTGCTCGGCTCCAATTTCCACTGTTGGGTTTCGACAGATCTCGGTCGATCATGGGGCAAAATAGCTGAAGGCAATTGTGCGGGTCCAATCGATTTTGGCTTGAACCTCGTCGCTGGCTTTCGGAGCCCGTCGCCCTTGTGGGCACCCGTCGGTGCGGTTGATGGCACATGGGGCACGGGCACAGCACAGGGCAAGCCATCGATTAACAAAGTGGTATTCGGTCCCGGCGTGAATCCCTAGGGGCGTGAACACATACCATTGATGAAGGTTGGTCTAACAACGTTCGGGGCGATGGTTGACGGTGTCCTAAAGGAAAGCCTTGGTAGTCTCTAGTTAGCCTTTACTAAGGGAGTGTCTAAAGCATGAGCAAGTTTGAAGGTGCCCCAGTTGTTGTTCCACCATTTCGTGATGGACGTCGGCGAAGGTTTTCAGACGCAGAGAAGCGAAGCTTGATCCTAAAGGCCTTTGCAGAGAATGAAACCTTGTCGCTCGTAGCGAGACGCCACGACATCGCAGTTGGTTTGTTGTTCCGTTGGCAGAAAGCCCTAGGCTTGGTGCGGCCCGCGGCCACAGATGAACCTAAGCCAATGCCGCAGTCGATGGTGGCAGTGGAAAACCGGTTGCGAGATCTCGAGGAACAAGTGTCAGCCATCTTTCGCGCCTTGAAAGGCATCGAACACAAGATGGTTCAGGGATCTATGTCTACGGAGGACGATTCATTGGTCGCATTTGAGCCGGCTGACGCCTTTGTCCGTCTATCACGTAGCGAGTGACCAAACTCCGTGGCGCAGCGAACGGCAAGGGGCCTCGTCACGTCGGCAGTCCATCCAGCAACATTGTGGGGTTCTTCTGGGGCCGCGAATCCTTAGATTCGCCTGCCACTGGATGGCTCTGCGGCACGTTCCCGCGCATCGCGGGACCACCGCTCATTGCAGATCTGCTTCGGTGGCGAGCGCCACGACCGTGATCCAGAAATCAGCGATGTCGCCACCTTGGAAAGTTACCCAATCCAGTCGGGCTACGCGCACCTTGTCCACTGGCGATGAGAAGTCGCTCCCGTGGAGTTTGAACAGCTTCCATTCGGTGCGCCACACATTTTGACTGCCGGCCACGGGCTTACACAAATCCTGGTTGGCCTGCATGCACACTCCTGCCTCGGGCGCTGGAGGGCCGACGCCTTGGGGGTAAGTCTCGAATCCGTCGCAGGCCCCGGCGCTGAAGACGCCCCAGGCCGGAGCGGATTCAGAGGCATCGTCAGATCGAACGGGTGAAGATGAAGTCAATTCTGATGACACTCTGTTGGTCACTCGACTATCGTCATGTGTAACGATGCTCTTGCTGGGTGGCCGACGGAGCTCGGACTGATGAAAATGACGTGCCTCCGCCCGTTGGGCATGAAAAAATTATGAAGGCGGCTTTCAATGGCGAGGTCACAATGAAGCTCAGTGGACCAACGCGGGTGGTTTTGGCTGACGACAACCAGCTCATGCGAATGGGCCTGCGCATGTTGTTTACGGGCGAGCCTGACATTCAACTTGTGGGTGAGGCGCAGAACGGAGTTGAGGCCCTCAAACTTTGCCAAAGCCACAAACCAGACGTATTGATCGCAGACCTGCGGATGCCCCTTCTTGACGGCATATCGGTTACCCAGAACCTCACTGCAGCCGGTAGCAGCACAAGGGTGCTTGTACTGTCCCACTACGACGGCGACGAAAAAATCTTTCAGGCCCTACGGGCGGGCGCGATGGGCTACATTACGAAAGACACGGCGCCCGGGCAGATCCTGGACGCTCTCCGCAGCGTTAGCCGCGGAGAGCGCCACATTCCCAATAAGGTTGCTGCGAAACTGGCCGAGCGGTTGCAGTTCGAAAGCCTCACGATGCGTGAAAGGCAGGTCATGTCACAAGTGGCGCTCGGCTTGTCGAACAAAGCTGTGGGCAAGGCGCTTGGCATTGCCGAAAGAACGGTCGCGACACATATGCAGGCACTACTCGGCAAGCTGGGTGCCAGTTCGCGCACTGAGGCGGTTTCTCTGGCACGGGCGCGCGGCCTCATCGACCCAGAATGACCAGCCCAGCATGCCGTACAGTAGAGCGTGTTGTGTGCTTTCTGTTGTTTCCGTGCTTCTGACCGGAGGTTCTGCGTCCGCTAATGACTTGAGGTTCAAACGCATCGAAGGCATCACGGGGGCGCAAGCCATTGCACAAACGCCTGACGGGTGGCTGTGGTTTGGAGGTCCTGGTGGCCTGGTACGATTCGATGGTCGTACTTTGACGAACGTCCAAGGCCCTTGGGGGGCCGAACCGGTCCGTGAACTACACGCAACGCCTGACGGCTTCGTTTGGGTGGTGACGGGCCGTGCCACAATTGACTCCGAATCACTGCCCGCCCGGGTCGTATGGTCCTCAAGAGACAACGCTCTCTATCGTGGTCAGCTCCGATCCGAGGGCACTGCAACTTGGGAGCGGGTAGCCGACCTTGGCGAAGTGTGGACAGCCGCTGCTACGATGGGAGGCGGGGCCGCCGTCGCAACCAAAGAGGGTCTTTTTCAGCTCTCCGCAGACCTGCGAAAGAGCCCGCTTTCCTTGCCTTCCTCTGATGTGGCACTCGCGTTGGCCTACGAAAGCAGCGACGTCCTTGTCGCGGGCGGAACCTTTGGGGTTAAGCGCTATCGGCTTGCTGCATCCGCGTCGGAGAACGTTTTCGACAAGCCAATTACGTCCCTTTCAGTGAGCGCCGGCCGCTTGGTGGTGGCCGGACCCGAAGGTGTGAAGGTACTTGATGACCATGAGTCAGTTCTTTATGCCGGGCCCCACATCTCCCTGTTGGGCGCAGAGGGCAAAGCAGTTTACACAACGACGGGATGGGGCCTCCTGCGACTCACGGAAGGCCAGATGCAGCCAGTGGCGCCCTTCGTCGGAAAAGTCGTGCGAACCCTGTTTCGTGATCGGGAGGACACTTTGTGGGTGGGCACCTGGGGCACGGGCGTTTTTCACAGCGAGCCCGCCTTCGTTACGGTGCCCAAGCTCGGTAACACACCCAGCGTGGCTGCCTTCTCGGTTTTGTCTGGACGAGATGGCACCCTTTGGGTGACCTCGACAGCGGGACTCAATGGCCTATCGCCCGACGGTCGACAGAAACATATTTCGCTTGAGGCGCTTGATGCCTGGTCGCCTCGCGGGCTTGCTGAACTCGCTTTGCCAACCCCTCAAGGGAGTCTACTGGTTGCGGCCGAGGGATTTGGCGTGCTTCTCGGAGACGGTTTCCGCTTCACGAGATTTAGGCCCTCCCTTCAGGGCCAACCCGCCGCGGTAACGCTTGTGTTTGCCCTCCCCGATGGCGGCGCGGCCATCGGGCTTGAGGGCGGCATCGTTCGACTACTGACACCAGAGCAACTCCTGCGACCAAGGCCTTTCGATCCTGGTCGCGATCTTGACAAAACCGCTGGCCTTTGTGGGGGAAACGCGACCGCCGCTGCATTGGCAAATGATGGAACTCTGTGGTTAGCGCATCCAAAAAGCGGCCTTTCTCGCTGGGATGGTACACACGCCGTATGTCTACGCACCGGACTCCCCGGGACGGAGCCCGCGAGCCTTCTGCCTGATCCTGAGGGAGGCGTCTGGGTGGGCTTTGCTGATCCGGTTGGTCTTGCCCACGTGGAAGGACAACACGTGTCTCACATCGACCCCGGCAGCGGCATCGCACGTGTTTTTGGTATGGCCACAGACGACGGCGGTAGAATGTGGCTCACGTCGGATCTGGGCGTCGCCGTCGCGCGGCTCTCGGATCTTCGTCGCGCCCTAAGAGATCCCGCGTCGAGAGTTCCCACGCTACGTGTAGGCTTCGCCGATGGGCTCCCCTCCGAGGACTGCGTTGCACACTTTTCCCCCAGCATCGTGCGCATGCAAGACGGACGCATGGCCGTGCCCACTTTATCCGGCTTAGCCATTATGGACCCTGCCCTTCCGCACCGTCGGCATGATCTCACCACAGTGATCGAAAGCGTATCGGTACGTGGCCACCCACGCCCAGTGACGGGTACGCTCCGAGTCGGCGTAGACGACGCTCCAGTGGATCTTTCCTTCACCGCGCCCACTTCCATTCGTCCCGAAACGCTTCGCTTTGAATACAGCGAGGGCGACAAGCCTACGTGGACCTTGATGAACACCGGTCGAACACTTCATCTTGCAGCGCTTGAGCCCGGCTCGCATGTGTGGAAGGTGCGCGCTGTGGATGAGATTGGTAGCCCGCTTGGCAGCTCTGCGACAGTGACGCTGTTTGTGAGTCCCCCTTGGTGGCGCCACCCGTTAACGCTGGCCGCCGTTGCCTTGCTGCTCTTCGGGCTGGGCATGGGCGTGCTGCAAATACGAA
>JANRKS010000033.1:0-55167 GCA_033763315.1 Deltaproteobacteria bacterium | reverse complement strand
TTGCGGACGTCCGGGCCGATCTCAACGTCAACCTTGGTTGCTCCAACGAACTGTAGCTCTTCTCCAACACAACCCTCCGCCTCTGCGCCCAGGATCTGGACCTTCTGATTTACGATCGTGATGCGAGTGAATTCGTGGGTGGATGCACCCTCGTCGTTGCGACCAACGGCGTCTTGCAGGTTCTGGATGGCTTTATCCAGGATGTTCATGTTGGCGTTGGCTTGAACCACTTTGTCGGTGAGGCACGTAAGACGGATAACGTCTTTTTGCTTGCGCGCTTCTTCCACCATTTGGTTCAGGCGTTGCGTGGTCTGCATCATGTTGCCCCGATAAGACTGCGATTGGGTCAACATCTCTTGAGGCGTAATCCCGGCCGGCTTGTTGGCCGTGACGTCGGCGGAAGGGGTGGTGGTGTCGGCCGCAGGTGCAGCGCCACCCGAAGGTGTTTGTGCCATGGCGACTTGGCTGATTAGCGTCGCTCCTAACACGAGTTTGATCACCTTTACCATCGTTCGACCCCTTAATCCTCAGTTACACCGCGGAAACGCCCAAGCCGTTGCTCTTGGGCGTCTTTGGTTTGCCGCACTATACGGCCATTTTTAGCTTTGTGTCAACCTTTGGCGCTTGGTGGCTAAACCTATACGCCTTGGGTTTTGGTTTAGGTCTATGAAGACGCTTGGAACACGAACGGGAAGGAAACTTCCACCGAGCCGCCTGCCGGACGGGGGAAACGCCACCCAGAAATGTTCTTCTTGATGCACTGGGCCACCTCAGGATCGCCCAGCGAATCGTTTTCAACATCTATGCCAGTGACTGTGCCTTCGGGGGTGATGGTCCACACCACCACGATCTTGCCGCTGAGCGCTGGGTTGCGCTTAAGGGCGCGTTCGTAACAAACCTTCACGGCACCCAGGCGACGTTTCACCTCTTTGGCCACGATGTTGGGATCAAGCTCGCCATCAACTGAAGGGGCGGCGCTGCTGACCACAGCCTTGACGGATTTTTCGCCGCCGACGCTGCCCGTGCTGGCGCCCTCGATGCTGCCGCCGCCGCGCAGGCCGCTGATGCTTGCTCCTTTGCCGCTACCGCCTGTTCCGCTTTTTACACCGCGCAGGCCATCGTCGCCGGTGGCCACGGTCAAGCCGCCCACGCCTTCGAAGGCTTTTTCTTGGTCGCGATCGACGTCGCCTTTGCCCAACACGTCGGCAATGGCGCCTTCGCCATCGGCGCGTGCGCCCAGGAGTTTTAGGATGCCGGTGTTTTGAACTTGCTCGGCGATCTTCGCGCGACGCTCAGCATCGGCGCGGGCCTTCTCTTCGGCGATCTTTTGCTTTTCCGCTTCGGTCAGTTCTTTTTTGACCTCGGCGGGCTTGTCTTCCTTCTTCGGAGCGGCCTTCTTGGCCACTTCTTCAGGCTTCTTTTCGTCGTCCTTCTTCTTCTCGTCGGTCTTCTTCTCCTCAGGTGGCGGCTCTTTCTTCTTCACCACCATCTGAACGAAGCGATCGGGGATTTCCTCGATGTCGGGCTTCTTGGGCCAATCAACGCTGCGCAGATAGATGATCATGCACAGGTGGACGACAAAGGATGAAACGGCCACGGACGTGAAGAACCAATCGAGGTTCGAAGAGAAGTTGCCGCGCACCGAGGCGGGCAATTGGGGCCGGGGCTGCGGAGGCGGAGGCGTGACGAACTGGAACAGGATCGTGAGATCGCCAACGGTGATTTTGCCGCGGGCGCGCTCGTCAAGAACCATGTCCCAGCTTTGGCCGGTCTTCTGGATCTTGCCGCCTTGCTTGAGCTGCGAAAGCGAGATGATCTCTTGGCCCACGGCGATGCGGGCGTCCATGCCATCGCCGAAGTGAGCGATGTAGCCGCGGCTGGTGGCCTCGAACAACATCCACGTGCGGGGCAAGGCATCGGATGGCACCACGAACATGTTCTTCGCGGATTGCCCAACGCTGATGTTCTCGCGCTTGCGAACCAAGCGCTCTTCCACGATGCGGCCTCCCTGGATGATACCGATCCGGAGGATGCGCGGCTTACCTGCCGACTGCTCTGCTGCTGCCTGCGTCGCCATATATCTTCATTCTCCTAGAACGGCGCCCTGGTGACGCTGTCAAGAATCTTGGGCAGGAAGTCCTGTTTAAGGTCCTGCCAGTCGTAGTTGATGCTGGACTTCTGAAGCACGTAGAAGGCCTCGGGTTTCTGAATCTTCCCCTCTATTCGGATCTCTTCGGTAATCCTGTAGACCTTCTTGCCACCCTTTCCACGTTCCACCTTCACTTTAGACGCGTCGCCCTGCTCTTCGGCGGCGCCTGGCGTGGCGGCGGGCTTCTCCTTGGCAGGAGCGGCGTGGGCGGTTGTAGGTTGGGATGCCGCGAACAGTGGGGCAAGGAAGGCTGCCGCACATATGCTGCAAAGTCGGGGAGACAGTTTTGCGCGGGTCATGGCTTCTTCTCCGGTGCGGGCGCTGGCGCGGCCCCTTCGGCGGGCTTGGCACCATCGGCGGGCTTCGCACCATCGGCGGGTTGGGCGGCCTTTTGAGCGGCGCGCTGGGCGTCGCGCTCGGCCTTCTTCTTCTCGCGCTCGATGCGCTTTTCCTCTTTGGAGATCTTCTCTTGCGCCTCGGCGATGTATTGCTCGGCGGGATCTTCTTTGGTGAGGCGCGGCCCCATCATCGTTTTGTACTTTTGCAGGTACGAGATGGCGGTGTTCATCTGCGCCACCAGATCCATCTTGGGCATCTTGTCGGCATCAAGGTAAAGGATGCCCAGATTGAAGACGGCGTCGGCGTAGTTGCTGAACAGCTGCAAGGCGCGGTCATAAGCCGACTTGGCCTTGTCGTATTCCTTGTTGCCGCGGTAAGCGCTGCCCAGATTCAAGAAGGCTTTTGCGAAGGTGGGCTGCAGCTGTGAAGCGCGCTCCAGGGCAGGAACGGCTTCGCGGTAATTCTTGGCGGTCAAATACATGCCGCCCAGGTTGTTCCAGGTCAGTGCGTTTTCAGGCCGCGCGGCCACGGCCTTCTTGAGAAGTTCGATGGCGCCAGGAACGTTGTCTTTCTCGATCTCCATGAACGCCAGCAGATTGAACACCTCGGCCTGCTCCGCAGGTGAGGCGTTGTTCTTCTGCATGGTTTCCCAGAGGGTGCGCACCCACTCGTACTTGCCAAGCTTATAGAAGGCCTTGGCCATGATGAGCATGGCGGGCGTGTAGCGTTCGTTGCGGTTCAGCGCCGCTTTGGCCAATTGCACGGCTTCGTTGTAGCGGCCGGCTTGGTATTGCTTTTGGGCGGCCAGCGTTTCCTCCGTGGGGATCACGGCAGGTGGTGGCTGGCGCTTTTTCTTGGGTGCGGGTGCGTCGGCGGCGGGCGCAGGATCTTGCGCATGCGCCGGGCTCGCGAAGGCCCCACCGAGGCACGCAGCCAAGGCAAAGCCGAGCATTCGTTTTTGTACCGGGCGTGTCATCACGGGTACTCCAGTCCGATGCGTTCGTCTTTCACGAACGGGAACTCTTCAGGCAGGTACTTTGAAAGGCTTTCACGGGCCTTCTTCACGTACTGGTTGGTCACACCCAGCTGCGAGGCACGTTCAAGTGTGCTGCGCCATTGGGCTTTGGCTTCGTCTTCCATGGGGGTGACGAATTGGAACACGGCGTCCTTGTATTGGCCTTCCACCATGCCGCAGTCGTCGGGGTTGGACTTGCAGACCTTCTTTTCAAGTGACTTCACGTCGTCAGGCGGATGCTCGGCTTGGTAGATGAGCTTCTGCGCGAACTCGTAGAAAATGTCACCGCGGCGGAGGAACGAAGCCAACGTCCAGTTGGCGTCCTTGTAGTCCCACACCTTCTGGTATTCGTCGCGCAAGGCTTTGGCTTCATTCGTGAAGTCGTCGAAGGCCTTTTTGACCTGCTCGGGCTTGGACGAGAACACCAACTTCTTGGCGGCAAACGCTTTGTATTTTTCCTCAAGCAGCAGGAACTCAGCCTTGGCAGCCGCGGCGGCCGCGGGTGTGGCGGGCTTGAGGCCGCGGGATTGGAACTCGTCGCGCACCTTTTTGTAAGCTTCAAGCGTGGCCTTGCGATCCTTGCCCTGCTCGGCAATGACGGCCAAATCCATATACGCGTTCACCACGTAATCGCCGGCTTCGGGTTCGGCTTTGAAGCGCTTGATCAGGCTGTTCAGGCACTTGGATTGCCGAGCGGTGTCTTTGAGCTTCTTGTAGTCGTTGCAAGCGTAAGAAGTGGCTTGGGCCGAATCGCCCGGCTTGTCAGCCACGTTGTCTGCGTACTTGAGGTACATCGTGGCGGCGCGGTCGTATTGTTGGTCGTTGTCCAACAATTGGGCCGCGATGCCCAGGGCGTCCTTGCGGTGTTCATAGTTCGCGTACTTGGGATCTTGCGCGATGGTCACGTAGTAACCGACGGCTTGATCGAAGTTGAAGAAGCGGCGGTGGTTGCGGGCCGCGTTCCACACGGCATCCAATGCCAAGGGCGACGTGGGGTAATCCTTGGCCAACCGCTCGTAGCACTTGGTGGCTTCGTTGAATTGGAATAGGCGTTCGTAGATAACGCAGGCGTTGTTCAAGTTCGTGGGCGCATCGTCGTCTTTCGGATTGGCGTTCACCAAGTCGATCAAATCAAGCGCCAAGCCCACGTCGATTTCCGTGGAAACGCCACCGCGCGGTGCCTCTTTGCCAGGCGTGCCTGAGGTTCCCGAGCCGGCACTGGGGCCGCCCGTCACAAGCGCGATGCCGCCCGAGCCTTCTTCACACATGGTGAGCTTACGCTCGGTGCCCTGCTCTTCATTCTCGATGGCCAACTTCACGCGGTCGGCGATGACCTTGGACTTCACCGAACGGCGAATCTGATCGATGCGCGTGAGGTAATCCTTGGCGTTCGGCGACTTGCCGCAAGGCGATTCCACGAAATCATCAGCCACTTGCAACAGGCGTCCAAGCGCACAGTCTTTTTGTTTCTCGTCTTCGATGCCGTAGTCGATGAAGTAGGTCTTCAAGATGGCGTCGTAGGCCTTAAAGCCAAGGTCGCTTTGCGTGCCGCAGAACTGTTTTGCAATCTGTGACAAACGACCGCGGGCTTCCGGCCAATTGCGGTAGCGAAGGTGCTCAACGGCCGCGGCGTATTTGAGCGCGTCCACTTTATCGGTTTGCAGGTTGGTGGTGTACCAATCGATGGCAGCCACGTACTTCTGCATCACTTCGGGCATCGGCAGCGGCGAGACGGGTGGCTTGGTGTTGTTCTCGTCGGGAATGGGCGGCTCTTCGAGCTGCTTGGATTGCTTTTGCGCCTCGATGATGTCTTCGTAGGCTTTGACGATGCGGAACGCGGCGTCTTCTTGGTACTTGTTGTCTTGTTCAGACTCGCGCACCGTGGTGTAGGCGTTGATCGCGCGGTCAAGCTGGCCCGAGTAATAAAGCGCGTCGGCGTAGTAGGCCGAGAATTCGTAGGCGCGCTTTGAGTCCGGGTAAACCTGCAGGTACTTCTCGTAGAGATCCGCCGCCGTGGCGTACATCTGTTTGCAGTTGGCGAGGTCGGCGGCCGTGGGCGTGCCCTTGATCTCGCCTTTGCAAGCCTGGGCGGCGGCGTGAACGCCGGTGGCAGCGGAAAGCAAAGCGTCTTCAGAAAGCGTCTGTGCAGCGGCCAGCGCGTCGGGGTTGTCTTTGTTCTTCTCGTACCACTCCCCACCCTTGCTGTAGAGGCGGCCCAAGGCTTCGCGCTCTTTGGCGGCGGCCACCATGTTGCGGTCGCGTTCGTAGGCGCGCACGATCTTGTCTTGGATCTGCGGCGACTCGGGGCTGAAGGGGTAAAGCTCGAGAACAGACTTGTAGACTTCGATGGCCTCGACGTACTTGGCCGTGTCGAAATACATATCGGCCAGGCGCTGGTAAACCTCGCGCACATGCGGCTCAGCCTCGCGGCCCTTGTAGAAGCGGCGCGCGCGCTGGATGCCGGTTTCGGGGTCAGGCAACGTATCGCCATCCCAATCGGGTTCGGCGAAGCTGACTGAAAGATATTGGATGGCTTCAGGGCGCAAATCAGAGCCGAAGGATTCACCCTTGAGCTTTCGCTCGTCGGCGTACTTCACCAGCAAATCGAATTCGTCGATCGCCTTTTGGAAGCGGTTGTCGCGGTAGTAGGACCATGCCAGCTTGTAAAGCGCCTTGTCGAAGTAGCTTGAGTCCTTGAAGGCCAGCACGCGCGTGTAGGCGGAGATGGCTTCTTCGAGTTCGCCGTTGTCAAAGTGAATTTCGCCAACGCGGGTCCACGCCTCAGGCAGGAACTTGGAGTCGGGGCGAACGGGTTTGCACTCGCCGTACGTGTCTTTGAGCGGCCGACCACCCGTTGTGGCGGGGGCTTCTTTGATGGGCTCGGGCGGATCGAGGGGACGGTATTTATTTGAGCAGGTCAACGCCAGCAGGACTTGCTTGGCTTCAGGCTCTTGCCCCATTTCGCTGTGGCAGAAGCCCAGCAGGTAGTAGGCCGCGTCGAGCAAGCGGTAGTTGGGGAAATCCACCAACATCCGGCGGTAAAGATCGATCGTTCGGGTGTAATCCGCCATGGGCGCCGCGGCGGTGGGCGGCGTTTCTGAATCGAGCGACTTTTGATAGGCCTCTGTGGCCGTCAAAAATTCTTCAGAGGACTTCTCATAATAGAGCTCGGCCAAGCGGAACATCGCATCGGGCGTCCAGCGCTTGTCGTTGGGATACTTGCGCAGGAAGGCCTCGAACATGGCGATCGCGTCGCCACGGCGTTGCTTCTCTTCTTGCTCGTTGAGTGAGATCTGCGGCTCGTACTTGCCGCGGATGTCATCCATGCGGCGCTGGTACGTTTGCTTGATCACGGCGGTGGCGGCTTCACGGTAGCCACGAACGGCCTCGGCGTAGCGAGCGGCGTCGTTGGCGAATTCTTCAAGCAGGCGCGGATCGATGGGCCGTGACATGGGGGCCGCGTGTGCTGCCGACATCACGGGCGCCAAGGATCCCGGGGCCAAATTTGCCGTGAACGTGGTTATCGCCACGGCCAGCATGACGCCCAAGCGGGAGCGCCACAGAGTTTGGCTGTTTCGGATCGGTGTCACAGTGCCGCGCATTTGGCCGCTCATTTCGCCGCTCATTTTTCTTCCTCAAGAATGCCGCGGAAGTCTTCGTCGAGCGCTTTGAGCTCGTTCTTCTGCTGGTTGATGAGCTTCGACAGCTTCTGAGTCTTATCGTCCTTGAGGCCCCAGGCCACGTCGATGAGCCCCACGTCGGACTGAACCACCACTTCGTAGAAGCGATCTTTCACGCGACCGACGATCGTTTGTGCGAGGCCGCCACCCACATCCTGTGATTCCGTTGTGAGTGAGGTGAGCTTGTCTGCCGCCGATTTGAGGTTGTTGCGTTCGGTTTCAAGACCGGTGCGCAGCTTTTCCAAGCGGCCTTCGGCGACCTTATCCACCCTGTCGTCAAACATAGTGACGCTTTGCTGAACGCCATCAGCGCGCGATAACACGGCCAGTTGACGGTCAAAAGTGGAGCGATCGTTGGAGGGCAATTTCTCGCGGGCGTTTCGGAGAATATCGGCCTCCTCGGCGATCAGCTGAGACAAGCGCATGACCGCGTATCGTTCACCTTCGCCGGCGGCGCCTGCGGCCGTGTTTTGGCGGCTGGCGTCTTCGATTTCGGTGCGGATCACGGTGTTCTTGCTGCGCAGCTCGTCGATGGTTTTGCGGATCTCGACAGACTGAGATTTCACATCTTCGAGCGAGATCTTCTGTTCGTTCTTCGATTGCTGGTAGTAGGTCTCGATCGCTACGAGTTCGGCTTCGAGCCCCTGAATCATGACATTCACTTCGGAGGACCGTGCGTCGAGGACCGACAACTGACCCTGCGTGCCGCGGTCGCGCTTCTTCAGATCCTCTGCGGTCAAAGGCAAGTCTTTGAGTTGAGTTTCTAGGTTGCCCCGCTCTTCGTCGTTGCGGGCCAACGCGGCTTTGTCTTCGGCGCTCAGATACGGATCGGCTTGCTTGCGAAGTGAAGCCGCGAAGCGCCGGCGAACGTCCATCGTCTTGTTCAGAACTTCAGAGGATTGGGTGCGCACATCCGCGAGATCCGGGAAGATGCCCACCTTGCCCTGCCCGCCCACAGCCACGTCCAAGCGATGAATTAGATCTTCAGATTCGGTGATGCCTTTGCGGATCTCGGTGACATCCGAAGCCAACACCACCACGCGCTCGACTTCAGGCTCGCCCTTGACCCATTTGGCAGCGGAGCCAGGCACGAACACGGAAATGTCGAACTTGGACAGATCCTGCCCAACCAGGGTTTGAAAGTAAGCGGGATCGTTGGATGAGCGTTCAAGGGTCTTGGTGAGCTCTTGGTAAACGGGCTCGAACTCTTCGCGGGTCTTGCTGAAGGTGTCGCTGGCCACATAGAAGTTCGACAGGCGCAAGTTCAGGTTGCCCATCAGGAGGCGCAGCTCAGGGGCGCGCGGGCTATCGGGATCCTGCAGGAGAAGCAAATCGAGGGCGCGGTAGGCGGTTTTGAAATCGCCGGCCTTGATGGCCGTCCACGCAGACTCGTACATGGCGTCAGCAAAATACTTTGATTGGCGATCCAGCGAGACATACATCGCCTTGGCTTGATCAAGTTGCCCGCGATCGAAATAGATGCGGCCCAAGGCCAGACGCGCCAGTTCTTGAATCTCGCGATCCGATTCGTTCTTCGGCTGCAGCTTCAGGACGTTGTCGAAGCCCGTGGCCGCGGTGGCCAAATCGCCACGCTTGACGAACACGGTGGCCAACAAATACCGCGATTGCAGGTAGTAGGGGTTCTCGGGTGAGATCGAGTTGAAAACTTTTTCCGCTTCGTCACCCCGGTCGCGGAAGAACAGGAACTTGCCGCGCACGTACGGCACGGAAGGTTCAAGTTGCGCGGGCGGAATGTCGGCCAGGCGCGTGAGGTACTGATCGATTCCCTCGAGATCGCCTGTGCGCAAGGCAATTTCAACCAGGCGCTGAAGAGCCTGCTGCTCGGCGCGCGAGCTGTTCTTCTTCTCGACGGCCTTTTGGAAGTAGCGTTGCGCGCCCAACAGGTCGCGCGAGATGAACAAGCTTTCGCCCATCAACACCAACGCTTCGTCGTAGACGCGCGTGTCGGGGAAACGCTCGATCACATCGAACAAAAGCGTGGCGGCCTCGCCATAGTTCTTGAGCTCGAACTGAGTTTGCGCGTCGACCAGGCGGCGCTCGGCAATGTTGGCCTCGGGGGGCGCGTTTTCACGGAAGCTGCTCGACAGGCGTCGAACAGTGTCTTCCATGACACCCAATGTGGCGTTGGCTTGATCGACGTCGTCGGCGAGAGCCCGCCCGCCGCCAAGCCCGGTTGGGCCGGCGAAGGCCAGCAGGCCGACCACAGCGATGGCGGTTTTGCTAGGTGTCATCCGAACGGTTCCCTTGGTTGGGCGGGTTATTTTTTGGTCTCGGTGGAGGCCGGCGCGGAAGCGGTTTTCGGCGCGCCTTCAGGAGCGACCAAGTTCACGCGGAACTCAACGGCAGGCTTGTCTTCCATGTTTGTGGTGAGACCGCCCTTTTCGTAACCGACCACGGTGACCACGGTGGCTTTGCCTTCGCCCGCCACAAATGTGTGGCTGGACTTGACGTTGAACTTGTAGCTCTTGAGGTAGCTGAACACGCCGAAGCCCGAACCTTGGTATACCAGGCCCACAGTGAGAGTGTGGTTGCCCGGCTGAATGGCGCCGTTGTAGACGTCGAACTCGGGCATGTCGGCCAAGTGGCCGGAATCATCGGCTTTGTTGAGGATCTGCACGCCGTCCATCGCGTAAGTGGCCTTGATCAGGCGGAAGGACGAACCCATCTCGCTCTTGTGCTTGATGACCGCGCGTGAAGCGCCAATCGTGCCGCCCAAAACCGTTTCCTTGAGGAGGTTGAGGCGCCGCTTGGTCATAAAGACCTGCTCTTTGAGTTCGTTGACGTTGCGCTCAAGCGAACGCAGGCGGACCGTATAAGCGCCGCCGTCGGCGGGGGTGCTGGTGGATGCGGGGACCGCGGTGCCGGTGGCCGGAGCCGCAGGAGCGCCCGTGGCCGTTGGAGCGCCCGTGGCTGAAGGGGCCGCCGTTGTGCCCGTGGCCGTCGTGGCCCCGGTGGTTCCCGTGGCCGAGGCCGCCGCTGTGGGGGCCGCTTTCGCACCCGCCTGTTGAGCTGCGGCAGGCGAAGCCATCGCCACGGCCATCAGCACCCCAAAAACCACACCACGAGAAGGAAAAATCTTCATCAAAAAGGCCCTCTTTTTAAGTCGTAGGCGCAGATGCGCCTCACCTTCAGTCCCGAAAGGTTTCCCTTTGTACCAGGAGTCATGAAGGCTCGTCAAAGTTGTTCCCGTACCCGACCAATCATCACCGTGAAATGCCCCCAAAAACCGAGGCGGGGCGATAATACCAGAACTCGTTGCGCTTTGCGCCGGTGAAGTTTTCGTTGGGGCGGCGCCGGGGATTGGGTGGGTTCGGCCCAGGGTTGCGTCTTTAATTTGGCCTCAAGAGTCCAACGTCGTAGTTCGAAAAGACGCGGTCGGCAGTCAATATCACCAAGTCCTCGACCTTGGCTTGGGCTATGAGCATTCGGTCGAACGGGTCCCGATGAACATTCGGCAACTTGCCTACCGCCAAGGCGTGTTCGTGAGTTATCGCCAACGGCGCCACACCCGAGGCCTGCATGCGGGAGGGGATGAAGTCGCGAGGCGCGAAAGGTAGCTGCAACTTTCCCAGATCGAACTTGATGGTCATCTCCCAGGAGCTGGCCGACGACAGGAGCAGGTCATGCGCTGGATTTCGCAAATCCGTTAGGACAGCCGGAGCAAATCGATTCGGCTCGGCCAAGAGCCACAGCCAGCAGTGTGTATCCAGTAGGATGCGCATCACTCGAACGAGGCTATGACGTCATCTGGCAGGGGCTCGTTGAAATCGTCGGGAACGGTGAACAGCCCTTGGTCCATGCCGAACAACCGGGGAGAACGAGCCTCGTAGGGCACGAGCCGAGCCACTGGCCTTCCGTCTCGGGCGATTATGATTTCTTCACCGGCGGATACACGTGCAAGCAGACGAGAAAAATGCGTCTTGGCTTCGTGAACGTTGATCTCGGCCATATCTCAAGTGTACGTTAGTCCACTGGTTAGTCAACCTACCAGCGGGCGGGCGGAAGCTCAGGCCTCGTCGTCGGCTGGGGCGTCGTCGCCTGATTCAGTGAAGCCTTCGTCGAAGGTACCCTCGGGGTCGGCGTCGCCGTCTTCCAGATCTTCGAGGCTGGGGCGTGGTAGTGCAGACAGAGGCACGACCGGCTCCTCAGGCAGCGGCGGCGCATTCTTTAATTGATGCCACAGAGCTTCGAGCAGGGGCTGGACCCCCTCGCCCGTGACAGCACTGATGGCGAAGAACGGTAGCTCCAGCTTCTTGAAGTGGTCCTCGAACTCGCCTTTGACCGATTGGGTGTCGGGCAAGTCCATCTTATTGAGGGCGACCACGCGGGGGCGGGCGGCCAACTTGGGGTCGTAAAGCTCAAGCTCGCGGGACAACGTGGCGTAATCCTCAAGCGGGTAGCGCTCGGGATCGGGCGACACATCGATCATGAACAGCAGCACCTTGGTGCGCTCGAGATGCCGCAAGAATTGATGGCCGAGGCCCGCGCCTTCGTGGGCACCCTCAATCAACCCGGGTACGTCGGCGAGCACGAAGCTGCGCTCACCCGACAGGCCCACCATGCCCAAGTTGGGAACGAGGGTGGTGAAGGGGTAATCGGCGATTTTGGGGCGGGCGGCGGAGACGCGGGAGATGAAAGACGATTTGCCGGCGTTCGGGAAACCGACCAGGCCGACGTCTGCCAGCAGTTTCAGTTCGAGAGTGGCGTGGCGCTCTTCACCCGGCAGGCCGGAGGCGGCACGGCGGGGGGCGCGGTTGGTGGAGGTGGCAAAGTGAATGTTGCCCCAGCCGCCGCGGCCACCCTTGGCCAGCACGAACTGTTGGCCGTGTTCGCGCATATCGGCAAGCAAAGCGCCCGTGGCCTCGTCGCGCACTTGGGTGCCACCCGGGACGCGCAGGATGAGATCCTTTCCCGCGCGGCCGTACATATCTTTGACGCCGCCGCCGATGCCATCTTCGGCGCGGTAATTGTGCTTGTAGCGAAAGTCGAGCAGGGTCGACATGCCCTCGTCCACCACCAAGATGACGTTGCCGCCATTGCCACCGTCGCCGCCAGCGGGGCCACCTTTGGGCACGAATTTTTCGCGGCGGAACGCCACCGCACCGTCGCCACCGTCGCCGGCTTTGACCGAAATTCGGACCTCATCGATAAAGTTGCCCATCGCGCGCTCTTAAACGAAAAAGGGACTGCCTACACCGCCGGAAGCGGGAGGGCAGCCCCTGTTTTTCTAACGGAAAGACTTAGTTCGCGGCCGCAGCGGCCGGAACGACGTTGATCACGCGGCGGCCTTTGGCGTTGCCAAAGTTCACAGCGCCATCAACCAGGGCGAACAGCGTGTAGTCGCGGCCCATGCCCACGTTCTTGCCTGGGTGGAACGTGCTGCCCACTTGGCGAACCAGGATGTTGCCGGCCACAACTTGTTGGCCGCCAAAGCGTTTCACGCCACGGCGTTGCGAGTTTGAATCGCGGCCGTTTTTCGAGCTACCTTGACCTTTTTTATGAGCCATGACACTTCGCCTTTTTAAGCTGCCGAAATGGAGGTGATCTTGAGGGAGGTGAAGGGCTGACGATGGCCCTGCTTGCGGCGGTAGTTCTTACGGCGGCGGTATTTGAAGATGATGATCTTCTGACCCAAGCCCTGTTCCAGAACCTCGGCCGAAACCGTGGCGCCTGCCACCACCGGCTTACCAATCGTCACGCCACCGGCGTCGTCGGTGAGCATCAAGGGTGAAAACGTGAGTTTATCCCCTGCTGATGCTTCGAGTTTCTCAACGCGCAGGGTTTCACCCTGAGCGACCCGGTATTGCTTACCACCTGTTTGAATTACGGCGTACATGACGACTCTCCGAAAGGACGGAGGAATCTAACCGAGTCCGTCAAGCTGTCAAGCGAAGACTGTGGAGAACGTGCGGGGAGGCGGTGGGGGATGGGCGACGGAGTGCCTCCCATAGAGAATCACAAGTTCAGACCGGATAGCAACGTTGAGGAGGCCACGTAAAGCGGAAGGTTCATGAGACGGTAGTGAACCGACTTGGGGCCGGCCGCCGTTTGCACGTCGGTTTGGACCTGTCGAACGCCGACGGGATTCAAATCGAAGCGAAGCGCCGTCTTGCCCGGATGTTTTAGCATGAACTGGTGCAGCGACCGCAGCGCTCCCGAGGCACCCGCCTTAACTTCAATGGGCAGCACTTCGCGCCCGTGAGCACAAATAAAATCCACTTCCGCGTTCGAGGAGGATCCGCCGCGTTGCCAATAGTGTAGCCGGGGTTTTTGGTCGGGTGGCTGCGTACTCAAGAGCTGCTGCGCCACAAATTGTTCCGCCAAAACGCCTTCGTTGACGAAGCGGCCTGATTGAAAATCGGCCAAGGACAGCTGCCCGGAGCCACTGGCGTTGGCTGCTAGGCCAACGTCTAGGTGGAACAGCTTGAATACGGTCGGATCTTCTTCGGCTCCAAGCGGCACCCCTGATGCATCTACATGCGTGACCGACGAGGCTACCTGGGCAGCGATCAGCAATTCGAGGCAGCGACGGATGTCGGCCGCACGCCAGTCGGGGTGGAAGCGATTGAAGCGAACTTTCTGGGCAAGCTGGGTGGGCAGGACCTCAAAAATACGGCGGATGCGATCCCGATCGATACCCTTGGTGTATTTGCCGAAATCGTCGGCGTACGTCGACAAGATGGAACGGTGAACGCGCGAGGCCGCAGCGAAGTCACCAACCGCCCCGTAGGCTGCCACCGCCTCGGGCATCCCCCCGACGAGCAAATATTCGCGGAGCAGGCTGTTCAAGCGTTCATGCGCCGCAGGTGAAAAGCTTTGTTCGTGGCTCTGCCCTTCCAAGCTCTGTGCGAGCAGATCCTCACCGCGTGCGAGCAAAAATTCCTCGAAAGTCATGGGGCCGAGGAAATGGTATTCAACGCGCCCCACAGGCATTGAGATCGCCGCGTCGGCGAGAGTGAACTCCAACAGGGAGCCAGCAGCAATCACTGGCAGTTGGGGCCTCTGCTCATAGAGGTAGCGCAAGGCGGAAAGTGCCTGAGGGATGGCTTGAATTTCGTCTAGAAAGAGAACGCCCGGGCCTTGCCCAACGCCCGGCCGATTCAAAGCCAAGCCGACATCGCGCAAGATGGTGGCGGCGTCCAAGGAGGCAAACGCAGGTGCGAGTTCATGGTGCTGCTCAAGATTGATTTCCCAAAGGGTCAAGCCCTGCGCCGCGGCGAACTGGCGAACCAAAGTTGACTTCCCCACCTGCCTGGCCCCCCGTACCACGAGTGGCTTTCGATCATGCCGCTGGCTCCATTCGGTAAGATGACGCTGCGAAGTACGATACATTTGACGTCAAAAATATCAAAAAAATGACAAATTTATGGTCAAAAATATCACTTATACGATTATTGACCCCGAATCGTCACGGCGATGCCGTGGGCGTCCAGCTTCTCGACCTCGGTTAGCGCGACGATGGCGTCGGCTTGGGCGGCCAGGGCGGCGGGGCTGTATTCGATCATGGAGGTGCGTTTGACGAAATCGCCCACGCCCAGCGGCGACGAGAACCGCGCCGAGCCGCCTGTGGGCAGGACGTGGCTGGGGCCGGCGATGTAGTCGCCAACGGATTCGGGGGTGTGCGAGCCGATGAACACGGCGCCGGCGCGGGTCACCTGGGGGGCCAAGGCGCGGGCGTTTTCCAGGGCGAGCTCGGCGTGTTCGGGGGCAAGCAGGTTTACGAGGTCGATGGCTTCGGCGGCGGAATCGACGACGATGGCCAGGCCCCAATCTTTGACGGCGCGTTCGGCGATGGCCCGGCGGGGCAACTGGGCAAGCTGGCGTTCCACCTCGGCGCAGACGGCGAGGGCCACGTCTTTGCCCACGGCCACCAAGATGGGGGCGGCAAGTTCGTCGTGTTCGGCTTGGGCCAACAGATCGGCGGCCACCCAGGCGGCGGGCACGCTGGCGTCGGCGGCAACCACGATTTCAGTGGGGCCGGCGATTGAATCGATGCCCACGTCGCCGAACACCAGACGCTTGGCGGCGGTGACATACGCGTTGCCGGGGCCGACGATCTTATCCACGCGGGGCACGCTTTGGGTGCCGTAGGCCAACGCGGCCACGGCCTGGGCGCCGCCGATGTGGAAAATGCGATCGACGCCGGCCACTTTCGCGGCGGCCAACGCTTCGGTGGAGGGGCCGGGGGTGACCATGATGATCTCGCGGACGCCGGCGACGCGCGCCGGAATGGCGGTCATCAAGACGGTGGAAGGGTAAAGCGCTTTGCCGCCGGGGACATAGATGCCCACTCGATCTAGCGGGGTGAAACGGCAGCCCAAGCGCACGCCTTCGGACTCGAATTCAAACGACGTGTAGCGTTCGCGCTCGTGATAGGCGCGGATGCGGCTGGCGGCCAGTTCAAGCGCCCCCAGAACGCGTGGGGACACCTGCGCGAGTGCGGCGTCCCACGTGGCCTGCGGAAACTCTATGGCACTGAGCGTGCGCTGCTCGAATTTTTGCGTGAGCGCCCGCAGCGCTTCGTCGCCGTCGGCGCGCACGTGGGCCACGATGTCTTTGGCGGCAGCCTCGACGTGCGCGGGCATCGCGGACGTGCGACGACCGAGCTGCGCAAGGCGTTCTTTATAGTTGGGATCGCGCGGCGAGATGACGGACAACATGGGGCCGCCAAGCATAGCCGATGCCCGCCGCGCTGGCCGCGCGCTACTTGTTGTAGGCCTCGAGCAGCGCCTGGAATTTCTCTTTGACGTCGGGGGTGAACTGCGACCAATCCTTTTCGTCTTTGTGGCACGAATCGCAATCGACCTTCATGCCACCCTTCTTGGCCTTCTTGACCATCGACTTCATGGTCAACTTGGCTTCCTTGATGCCGCCCTTGTCGCAGGCCTTATCAATGATGCCGCTGCCACCGACGGCCACGGTGCACGGATCGGGGCCGGTATAAGACGACTTGGCCTTGCCGGCGGGCTTGGCGGGGGCCTTCGCGGGGGCCGCATGTTCGGGGGCAGGTGGAGGTGCGGGGGCCTCAGCCGCGGGCGCAGCTTCCACCGGGGCGGGTGAAGCTGGTGTGGCTTCTGGAGCGGCGGGGGCCGGGGCGGAGGCGGGTTCGGGCGTGGGGGCCGGCGCGGGGCTGGAGGCACAGGCCGCTGCTGCACAAAGGGCGAAAGGCAAAGACAAGCGCAAAAGAAGTTTCATGAGAGCGGCAGAATACTGCGAAGCGTGGCAGCAAGACAAACAAGCAAACGTTCGTGCTACGCCGATGATGGTTCGGTCGCAGGCAACGCTTGACGGGCTCCGGATGCTGCCGCGATCATGCGCACCATGACCAAAGCCGCCGCCCGCCCGTCCCTCTTCGCTGTGTGGCGCCAAGGGGATTTGCGCGCGGTGATGGGGCGCTACGCGGATGTGGCATTGGCCGCGGTGGTGGTGCTGACGGTGGCCGTGATGATCGTGCCGCTGCCCACGTTGCTGCTGGACGTGTTGGTGACAGCGAACATTGCGGCCGCGGTGGTGCTGCTGCTGGTTTCAATTTATGTGACCGAAGCGTTGCGCATCGCCACGTTTCCCACGTTGCTGTTGCTGACCACGTTGTTCCGTGTCGCCATCGAAGTGTCCGCGACTCGCTTAATCCTTTTGCACGCTGATGCCGGCGGCGTCATCGATGCGTTCGGGCGCTTCGTGGTTTCGGGCAACTTGGTTGTGGGCGTGGTGGTGTTCTTGATCTTGACGATGGTGCAGTTTGTGGTGGTGGCCAAAGGCGCCGAACGTGTGGCTGAAGTGGGCGCCCGGTTTGCGTTGGACGCCTTGCCAGGCAAGCAATTGGCGATCGATGCGGAACTGCGTGCGGGGCACATCGATCGCGACGAGGCACAGCGGCGCCGCAGTCGTTTGGCGCGTGAGTCGCAGTTCTTTGGCGCCATGGACGGCGCGATGAAGTTTGTGAAGGGCGACGCCATTGCCGGTTTGTTGGTGCTGGCGGTGAACATCGTGGGTGGCTTGGTGATCGGCGTGTTCACGCGGCACTTGCCGTTCGCACAAGCGGCCAAGACGTACACGATCTTGACCATCGGCGAAGGCTTGGTGGCACAGATACCAGCGTTGGTGATCGCAACGGCGGCCGGCGTGTTGGTGACGCGGGTTTCGGCTGAAGACGCCGGACAAGCGCTGGGGCGCCAAATTGGCGCGCAGGTGTTGGCCCAACCGCGTGCTTTGGCGTTGGCGGCTGGTTTGTTTGCACTGCTGGCGCTCGTGCCTGGGTTGCCCGCCCTGCCCTTCTTGGTGTTGGCGGTGGCGATGGGTTTGGTGGCGCAAAAACTGTTACGGCATGATCGTGCGGCCTCGGTTGAACAGGCGAGCCGCGGCGAAACTGTGGCGGTGCAAATGCCGGCGCCGTTGGCGTTGCGCGTGGGCGCGGATTTGGCCAACGAACTGAACTTGAAAGCCAACGAAGCCTTGCGGCAGGCTTTGGCGAAAGTTTGCACGCAGCTGTTCGAGAATCGTGGCGTGCCATTGGCGAGCATCGCCACTGAGACATCGAGTGCCCTGCCACCGCGCGAGTTTCGAGTGTTGCTGCATGATGTGCCCGTGGCCGAGGGCACGTGCCCGGCTGACAGCGTGTTGGCATTGACGGATGCCGGTCGCTTGACGCCACAAGGAATGGCTGCGGTGCCCGCGCGTTTGCCTGATGGCCGCGCAGGCGCGTGGGTTGCTAACCACGCCGCTGTGTCGCTGCAGGAAACAAGCGTGCAATTTTTGGCGCCCGTGCAGTTGATGGCTTTGCATGTGCAGGCGGCGCTTGAGCGGCACGCGCACGAACTTGTGGGCGTGCAGGAAACGCAAACGCTGCTTGATGCCTTGGCCAAAGATCAGCCGGCGCTCGTGAGTGAAGCCGTGCCCAAACGATTGTCGATGGCGGGGCTGGCCGAGCTATTGGCGCGGCTGGCAGAAGAGCGGGTTTCGTTGCGCCACTTGCGGACGATTTTGGAAGCGATCGTGGCAAGCGGGGGCGAGGATCGCAGTTTGGACGCGCTGGCGGAACGGGCACGTCAAAGCTTGCGCCGGGCAATCACGCGTGCGCATGCAAACTCTGAGGGTGAAGTGGCGGCCTTCGTGGTGGATCCGTTGGTGGAAGAGGCCGTGCGCGACAGTGTGTTGAGGACAAGCGTGCAAAGCGCCATGCCGCCATCGCTGATTGCGGATGTGCAAGCGGGCGCGCGGGCGGCGTTTGGGAAAATCGCGCATCCCGTGGTTTTGACGAACGCGCGGATTCGCCGAGCCCTGTGGAAGATGCTGAGCCCTGAGGCACCAGGCGTCACAGTGCTTTCGTATGATGAGTTGCTGCCCGAAACGCCAATTGAAACGTTGGGGCGCATTTCGCCTGCCGCTTAGCGCGCGCTGATTGAAACACAAGTGCATTGACGTACAATGTCGCGCATGCGGCTTTCTGCTTCGATGACGCGCGCCGTGGCTGCGGCCGCGATGATGGTAACGTTGGGCGCTTGTGCGGCCACGCAAATTCCCGACAGCCCTGTGTTGCCGGAATACGCTCTTAAACAAAAAGTTTTTGAGCTGAAAAGTGGTTTGCGTGTGGTGGTGCAAGAAGATCACACCACGCGGCAAGTGGTGCTGACGTCGACGTTTGCGGCGGGCAGCAAAAATGACCCCGTGGGCAAAGAAGGGCTCGCGCACTTCGTGGAACACTTAGCGTTTCGGTCGTTACCTGATGGCAAAACGCAAGTGTGGGATGTGATGAAGAGAACGGGCGGGCAGTTCAATGCTTTTACGGCCGCCGACGTTACGTCCTATTACATTGTGGCCGACAAAGATCAGCTACCCGAGCTGATGCAGCTTGAAGCGTGGCGCTTGCTGCACACGGTGGATGGCGTCACCGAAGAGGTCTTCGACGTTGAACGTGAAGTTGTGCGCAACGAGCTGCGTTTGCGGGGCGAAACCACCGTGGGCAGCAAGATGTTCGATGAGCCGTTGCGGCGGTTGTTTCCGAAGCAACATCCGCTGGGGCGGCAACTGGCCGGCACACCTGAATCGATGCGCGCCAGCACGTTGGCTGACGCGCGCGAGTTCGTGAAGCAACACTACACGCCCAACAATTGCACGATCGTGATTGCGGGTGATTTGAACCCGGATGAAGTGGGCGCGATGCTTGGCAAGTGGCCCGCAGAAGCCTTATTTGGACCGGCGGGGCCCGAAGGCGCCGCGGTGAAACCAAAGCCACCGTTTGCCGAGACGCCCGCGCCGGAACCACCGCCGCCCGTCGATACAACGATGGCACGCGTGAAGGCACCTGTGCTTGAGCCGGTGTTGATGATCGCTTGGTCGTTGCCTGGAGGGTTGCGCGGCAAAGATGGGAAGATGGACTTTGCGGCAACGGCGCTGAACGTAGCGTTGTCGTTGGGCGTGGAACGTAAGTTCAAGGATGATCTGCAGGGGGCCGGCGCGGGTGCGCTGTCGATGGTCGATGGATCTGTGATGCTGTTACAAGCGACACTGAAGCCGGGGGCGGATCCGGAGAAGTTGCGTAAACGGCTCCTGGATGCGGTCACCAACGTATGGGCCGCTGGCGTGAACGACGATGGCGTGGATCTCGAAGTCTTGCAGCAGTTCTTCTCGCAAGCGGCCAAATGGGGCACAGCCACATCGCTTGTGCGCACAAGCGGCGAACCGATCCAAAGCGCTTTGTTGCTGTCGCAGCATCTGGCTGCCACAGGCAGCTACGCTTTTTACAAGGACGGACTCACAGACGTCTCCTCGGCGTCTTGGACCGACGTAACCGAGTTCGCATACAAGTATCTCAAGCGCGAGCGCGCGGTGAGCGTGTTCTTTGAGCCTGAAAATGATGAGGTTACGGCGCCAGGGGCGCCTGCTCCTGTGCACCGCTTGGGTGGAAATGCCAAGGCGAACCTCCTGGGCATGGGCACGGACGATGTGCGCCGAGCCGTCAAAGCGCCAGGTCTCGGCAACGTGCCGCATTTCGATCTCGACAACGGCCTTCGCGTTTATGCGGTTGAACGAAAGAGCGCACTTGTGTCTCACGTGACACTGTCGCTGCCGGGCGGCAACGCCACTGTGCAGCCATTCGGACTAGCACGTTTGGCGCACGGTATTTCACGGTCGAAGTGCCAAGGTCACCACGGTGGCTTGTTTCAGGTGGGAGGCATGCTGATGTCAGCCGGGGGCACTAACTCTACCGTTGTCTACGCGGACGTTCTTTCAGGAAACTTGGTTAACGGGATCGCCGAGCTGGGTGATGAAGTGTCATGCCAAGAGGCTTCCGAAGAGGTGTTGCTGAACGCAGGGGAATTCTTTGATCGCGACATTGAGCGCGTGGCCAATGTGAAGAAGCGCCCCACGTATCAAGCGACGGTGCGGTTTTGGAGCGAACTGTTTCCCAATCACCCGTTCGGCGTGCTGGAACCGGATCCATCCGAATTGAAGAAGATCCGCTATGCGGAGCTGCAGGCGTTCATACAAGGCCATTATCGGCCTGATGCGGCGACAGCGGTGGTGGTGGGCAGCGTCTCGAAAGATACGGTGCAAGCGTTGGCCAAGCAGTATTTGGGTCCATGGCAGCGCGGGCGATCGGGCGCCACGACGGCGCCGCCTGCACCGCCGCCACCTGCGGAACGTAAGGTGCTGCTTTACGATCGGCCCGGCGCCACGCAGACCGTGGTGTCGCTGGGTTGTCGCTTGGTGCAGGCGACGCCGGACAACATGGCTCATCGCGATTTGGCCGAGAGCTATTTGACCGAGCGCTTGTGGAACATCCGTGCGAATTGGGGCGCCACCTACGGCATGTATGCCAGCGAAATGAGCTACCCCGGTGGCGCCTCGGTACTGTTGATGGGCGGGGCCGTGGAGACATCGCAAACGGGGCCGGGCGTCAAAGCGATGCTCGATATGTTGTCGACCGCGGCCACGGAGGGACCTGACATCGCGACCTTCACAACAACACGGTGGGACGTGGGGCGGCAATTCAATGTTCGTTTTGCCGATGCCGATGCCGCCGCGGGTGCCATTTTAACGGCGACGTCATACGGCTGGTCGCCTGCGGTGTGGGACGCTTATCCCGAACAGTTGGCCACGAGCTCGCGGGCAGATGTGCGCGACGTGTTGGCGCCTTGCCCGGGCCACGAGATTGTGGTGTTGGTGGGCGACGCAGCGGCGGTGGCGCCGCAGTTGGAGGCCGCGGGCGTGGCGTTGACCGAGACAGTGAAAAGCAGTGGCAAGTAGAGCAAGGTTGTTGGTTCACGGCGGTGCGGGCGGCATTGTGCCCAGCACCGCACATGAGGACGTGACACGACCTGCGTTGCATGCGGCTTTGCAGGCGGGTTGGCGGGTTTTGCAAGCCGGCGGGGCCGCGTTGGAAGCGGCGCAAGCGGCGGTGGTTGTGTTGGAAGACGCAGGCGGGTTCACGGCAGGAAAAGGCGCCGTGCAAGACACCCATGGTGATGTGACACTGGATGCAGCGCTGATGGATGGCGCCCGTCAAAGTGCAGGCGCTGTGGCGTGTGTGCCTTGGCTGCGCAATCCCATTGTGGCGGCACGGTTGGTGATGGAACACACCAAGCATGTGTTGCTGGTGGGCGGTGGCGCGACGGCGTTTCTGCAAGCGCACGGCGCGGCGTTTGAGCCGCCAGCGTACTTTTCACCCGCGCACAACGCAGCGGTGAAACAAGGCACTGTGGGCGCTGTGGCTTTGGATGAACACGGCAATTTAGCCGCGGCCACATCCACGGGCGGCACCGCGGGGAAGCTGCCTGGGCGCGTGGGCGATTCGCCGTTGATCGGCGCCGGCACATACGCGGATCAATTGTGCGCGGTCTCAGCCACAGGCCAAGGTGAGTTTTTCATTCGCACTGTGTTTGCTCACCGTGTGGCGGTGGGCGTGGCACAGGGAAAAGCTGTGCGCGCTGCAGCCACCGAGGCTTTGGGCGAAGTCACAAAATTGGGCGGTGAAGGCGGCGCGATCACGTTGACGGCCGAAGGCGATTGGTTTGCGCCGTTCAACACAAAAGGCATGTATCGCGGCGTGATCGATGCGGCGGGCGCGCGCGTGGCGATTTTTTCTACAGAGGCGTTTGCGCCTTAGGCGCGCGGGCAAACCGCGCGTACATCGTTGGCAACACCAACAGCGTGAGCAAGGTGGATGTGAACAGGCCGCCAATCACGACGGTGGCCAAAGGACGTTGAACCTCGGCGCCGGCGCCCGTGGCGAGCGCCATTGGCAAAAACCCTAAAGACGCCACAAGCGCCGTGGTGAGCACAGGCCGCAGGCGCCGCAGAGCTCCCGCATGTGCGGCTTGCAAAGCAGATTGGCCTTCATTCATCAGGCTGCGGATTTGCGCCACCAGCACGAGCCCATTGAGCACGGCCACGCCAAACAACGCGATGAAGCCCACCGCCGCCGAAATGCTAAACGGCAGGCCTGCAAGCTCCAACGCCAACAGACCACCGGCGGCACCGAACGGCACGTTCGTGAAAATCAGCAGCGCCGGCCGCAACGCATTGAACGTAGCGTAGAGCAGCCCCATGATCAGCAGCAACGTCAGCGGCACAACGATGGCGAGGCGTGCTTCGGCGCGGCGCAAGTTCTCGAACTGGCCGCCCAATTCGTAACGATAGCCGGGCGGCAGTTTGAGCTCGCGCAACCGCGCCTGCGATTCGTTGGCAAAGCCCCCAAGATCGCGGCCACGCACGTTGGCTTGCACGATCAGGCGGCGTTGCGTGCCTTCGCGGTTCACAAGCAGCGGCTCATCTTGCACGGTCACTGTCGCCAATTCTTCGAGCAGCGCGAAACCACCTTCGGGTGTGCGCACCGGCAGGCGGCGCAAGGCATCGATGTCGTCGCGGCTCTCCGCCGCCAAGCGCACACGCAAAGCAAAGCGACGACGATCCTCAAGAACGAAACCCACGGTTTTGCCCCCCACCGTTTCCACCGCGTCCATCACAGCGTCGGCTTCGATCCCTCGGCGGGCGAGCGTGTCACGATCCACACTGACTTTTAGCGCAGGCAATCCCGCCACGCGATCCACACGCACGTCGGCGACGCCGCGGATTTTTGTAAGCACCCGCTGCGCTTGCGCGCCCAAGCGCCCGAGCACCGCCAGGTCATCCCCGTAAAGTTTGATCGCAAAATCAGAACGCACGCCGCTGATCAATTCGTTCGTGCGCATTTCGATCGGCTGTGAAAAACCGATGGCCACGCCGGGCGCTGCCTGCCGCAAGGCTTTCTCAAATTTGGCAACCAAGGCTTCACGATCCAGATCGTGCGGCCATTGCGCGCGTGGTTTGAGCATAATGAACACATCGGATTGTTCCACGCCCATCGGATCGTTGGCGATTTCGGGCCGGCCGGTTTTCGTAACCACCGTGGCCACCTCGGGAAATTTGAGCAGTGCTTTTTCCATCAGCAATCCCTGGCGCACCGATTCTTCAAGCGAAGTCGAAGGCAAGCGGTTGGCTTCCACAACCAGGGCGCCTTCATCAAGCGTGGGCACAAACTCGGTGCCCAGATCGCGCGCCAAAAACAACGAGACCGCCAACAACGCCGTGGCCGTAATCGCCACGCGCCACGGGTGACGCAGGGTGGGCCCCAGCACCGGGAGGTAAACCTTTTTGGCCCACACGATGATCGGGCTTTGTTTGTCGTGAACGGAGCCGCCCAGCAGCATGGCGGCCATCGCCGGCACGAACGTAAGCGACAAAATGAACGCCCCTGCCAGCGCAAACAACACTGTGAGCGCCATCGGCCGGAACATCTTTCCCTCTACACCTTGCAGCGTGAGGATGGGGACATAGACGAGCGCAATGATGAGCTCACCGAACAAGGTGGCTGAGCGCACTTCAACGGCGGCGTGCAACACCACATCGTCACGCTCGGCAGGTGATAGGTTGCGGCCAAGCGCGGTGGCCCGCTCTGACAAGTGCAACACGGCGTTTTCAAGCAAGATGATCGCCCCATCGACCACGAGGCCAAAATCGATCGCACCCAGCGACATCAGGTTGCCCGACAAACCCAGTTGGTGCATGCCCACAAACGCGGCCAGCATTGACAGCGGGATCATGGCCGCCGCGATGAGCCCCGCGCGAACGTTGCGCAGCATCAAGAACAGCAAAGCCACCACCAAAAGACCGCCCTCAAGTAAGTTGCGCGCCACCGTTTGTACGGTTTGATTCACAAGCTCCGTGCGATCATAAAACGCGTGCATCGCCACACCCGTGGGCAAAGTGGCGTTCATCTTTTCCACTTCGGCGGCGACGGCGCGCGCCACGACGCGCGAGTTCTCCCCTTGCAGCATCATCGCCATGCCGGCCACAATTTCGCCGCGCCCATCGCGTGTGCTCGCACCCTGCCGCAACATGGGCGCCAGCTGCACGCGCCCGAGGTGCTCCACGAGCACGGGCACCCCGTCGCGGGAGGCCACCATTGTTTTGCCGATGTCTTGCACGGTCTGCGCGAGCGCGTCGCCGCGTACAAGCAAGCCTTCGGGGCCTTTGTGAATCGAGCCCCCGCCCACGCTGCGGTTGTTGCGGGCCAGCGCCGTGAACAATTGTTGCAACGAAACGTTGTTTTGAATCAAACGTTCGGGATCCACGGCCACTTCATAGGTCTTCAGCTCGCCGCCAAACGTATTCACTTCAACCACCCCCGGCACCATGCGCAAACGCGGGGCGATCGACCAATCAAGCAGCGAGCGCAGCTCCATCGCTGACTGGGTGGTGCCGCGCAACTCAAATTGATAAATCTCACCCAGGCCCGTTGTCATGGGTCCCAGTTCGGGCACGCCATATTCGGCAGGCACAGCGTCGCGCGCGCGGGTGAGACGCTCAAGCACCAACTGACGCGCAAAGAACGGATCGGTGCCGTCGTTGAACACGACGGTGACGGCGGACGTGCCAAAGCGCGACAATGATCGAATCTCCGCCACGTGCGGCAGACCTGTGAGGGTTTGTTCGACCGGCACGGTTACCAATCGTTCAACATCAAGGGGTGCCAGGGCGGGCGCGCTGGTGAGCACTTGCACCTGGACGTTGGTGAGATCAGGAACCGCGTCGATCGACAAATGTGCAAAGGCACGCATGCCGATAAACGCGAACAAAAGCGTGCCCGCCATCACCCACAAACGCCGCCGGATCGAGAACGCGACAACGGCGGTCAACCAACGCCCGCCGCCCTCCCCTTTGCCCGCCGGCACCACGCTCACTGGTTATTCCTCATCAACGATGTTGGCGCGTTCAAGCTCGCCCCGCAGTGTGAAGGCGCCCTTGACCACCACCTTGGTGCCGGGCGCCAGGCCCGCTTCAATTTGGCGAAAGCCGCCTTGGGTGTCAGAGGCTTTCACAGGCCGCGCCACGAAGCGCCCGTTGCCCTCGGCCACAAAAACGCTGGGTTGCGCCTCCACCGTTTGCACAGCTTCATCGGGCAACCACAACGAGTTGGGCTTGGCAGGCAGCGCCACCAAAGCGGTGACGGTTGCACCCGGGCGCAATAGACCTTCATCATTGGCAAGCCACACGCGCGCTTCCGTGGTGCGCGTGTGCGGATCCACAAGTTCGCTCAGAAAGGTGAGTTTGCCTTCGAACAGGCGGTCAGGAACACTGGGCAGTTGCAACTGCACGGCTTGACCCACGGACAGATACACAAGATCACGTTCGTATACGCGCAGGCTGGCCCACACGTTTTTTGTGTTGGCGATCGTCAAAGCGTTTTCGTTCCCCGTGACCACTTGCCCCACAGAAACATTCAACGCCGCCACACGACCGGCGATGGGCGATCGCAGCGTGCCAGGGTGCTCAGCGTTAGGGGTGTGGTTGGCGAGAGCGCGCACATCGCCCGTCGTTAAGCCCAAGAACTTGAGGTGCTCTTCTCCCTCGTCGACGGCGGCGCGGGTGGCGGCAAATTCGGATTCAGCGCGCCGCAGATCCACCTCGGCCCCCACGCGCTCTTGGTAAAGCAGGCGTTGGCGGTCGAGCGCGTCTTTGGCGGCGGCGAAGCGGGCCCGCGCCGTGAGGTACTGCAACGTGGCCTCGTGAATATCAACGCTTTCGATGTCGATGAGCGGTTGGCCTTTGCGAACCACATCACCCAGCTTCACGCGAATGGCGGACACGCGACCGGGCACGCGCGCGCCCACCTCGGCCACTTGCGAAGGATCGCCCACGATCACGGCCGACAACTTCAGCTTTGGCGTATACGTGCCCGGCGCCAACGGCTGAATCTGCAGACCAGCGTTGGCCTGCGCTTCTGGTGATAGGTGCACCACACCCGGCTCTGCCACGGCTTTAGGGGCAGGCGCGGGTGCGGGCGCTGAGCGTGAGCAGCCAAAGAGGGCGAGGCCACACAACAGCAAACCAAACGTGATCTTCACGGCTCCTGCCTTTGCACAAACGTGGCTTGTTCAAGGGCCAAACGCGCGCGCGCCGCCTCCAATTGTGCTTGCACCACCGATTCACGCACGTTCGTGACCTCGCGGCGGGCAATCAACAATTGACCCAACGAAATTTGGCCGAGCTCATAACCACGCGTGGACAACGTCATGGCCAGCTGTAAATCGGCTTGAGAGGCGTTCATCTGTTGATAGGCTGCGAGCGAGCTTTGCCAACGGGCGTAAGCTGATCGCACTTCCGATTGCGCTTGCGCTTCAAGCGCCTTCTGTTGCAATGCAGACGTCACCACCCGGGCCTCGGCAACCGCGCGCGCCGATTGATTGCGCGCGAACAGAGGCAAGGGCAAGGTGAGGTTGAATCGAGCGAGACGCTCGTCGGCTTCTTTGGCGTACTCACCTTGCACGCGTGGCACTGGGTAGGCCATGCGATCTTGCAGGCGCTGATCGGCCGCATAAGCCGCTTGCTCCCACTGTTGCCGCACGCGATCGGGGCGTTGTGCAAGCGACGCCAACAAGTTTGGCAACGGCGGCGCGTCGGCCAATGGCATCACGCCATCGAACGCAAACGTTTCGGTGGGAACGCCGAGCCGGCCTAACAACAAAAACGCCAAACGATCGCGCTCGGCTTGAGCCAGACGCACCCGTCCCAACGCCTCCGATTTCACGGCGCGCGCCAACGCCACATCGGCTTCGCCGATCACGCCCGCACCAAAGCGCGTCTCGATGGATTGCAGCACCTTTTCATCCAGATCGTACCTCTGCTTGGCCACATCCGCGCGGGCCACAGCGCCTTGCACTTGCAACCACACATCCAAGGCCTCAAAGCGCAAACGCCACAGCGCCTCGGCGGCCAGTGCACGGGCCAACGTGGTGCGCGCGTCGGCCAGGGCCATGCGCCGACCGCGAGCGCCCGTCACATCAAGCGGCACCATCAGCGCCACTCCCAAATCTGTTTGCGTGCCGAGCGCGGGCGATTTGCGGGGCCCCCCATACACCTGAAGTTCAGGGTTCTGCTGCCACACAGCTTGGCCGGGGCGCGCCGCCGCGGTTTCGTTGACGGTGGCGTGCACAACCTGCGCCGCGGGCGACAGCAACAACAAAGCTTCCACGCGTTCACGCGTCAGCGGCGGCACAGGGCCCTGCGCGAACGCCACGCCAGCGAAGAACACAGCAACAAACGGAAGGAGGCGTAAACGCACAGTGGGTTGCAAAGAGCATAGCCCGTTGCGTGGCGCACAGCCAGAAGCGGGCCGGATGCCTATCGAGAACGAGAACCACTATCGATGGGCGCCAAGCCAATGTTCTTGCAGCCAATCGACCGATGACGGGGCTCGGCGCAATTGCTCATCAGTCTGCTCCACAGCCGCTTGCACAGGTGTGGAGGCTGCTGCGTACGCACGCGCGTAAAGCAGCCAGTTGGACACTTGGTAATGATGCAGAAGCGGCGCAAAGCGATGACCTTCGTGGTTTTCGAGGATCTCTTGTGCGGCATCGGCCGAAGGCGCGGGCAGCAGCGCCTGCGTGACGTCCATGAGATAGCTGCGCAGATCTTCGAACGCGCGATCCGGATCGCTGGCCACACCCTCAAGCAAACGCTCGAAGCCTTTGTCGGGCAAACCGGCCAGTTCAGCCGCTTCGGCCATAATGGGAACCTGCGTGGTGACAAAATCGCAGCCGGGCGCGCTGCGGATCAATTTTCCCAGCAAGTAGAGATCAAAGGCACTCGCGATCGATTCGCCCAAGAACATGCCGGCCGCCGAGGCAGGGTGTTCGCCCACCGCTTTTGCAAGGTGAAGGTTGGTGAGGGAGTGCCACGCCACGTGGGCCACAACGTCGGCGGGGATTTCACGCTCCACCAAAACATCGGCGCCGTGTTGGCCGTTCCAAAACGTCAGGTTTAAAAACAGCGCGCGATCCCAAGAAAAGTTGGTGTGCTTGTCGGGCACCAAGAACGGATATTTAGACGCGATGACGTGCGCTTTGAGCTGCCCGTAGATGGGCAACGCGGCGAACGCGGGCTCATCGGTGATCTCTAATTTATCCAGCGTGGTTCGTTGCAAGGGCATCGGCGCAGTCTAGCCGGGCCGCGAGGTTCACCACATCACCAATCACCAGAATTCCCGGCGATCGCGGCATCAAACCGTAACCGGGGTTCGGGGCCTCCGGAGCCGGGAACGTGACCTCGCCGAGCTCGGCCAGCGTGCCGATCCACCGCCAGGCGGCGTCGGTGGCCGCCCCCAAAAGCACAGCCACGGGGGTGCTGGGTTGCCAACCGCGCGCGATCAAGCGGTCTGCGATGGCGCCACGTTCGCCCAAGCCCATGAGCACAACCACAGTGACGGCCCCGGGCGCCAAGCTATCGAACAGTGGGCCATAAGACGAGGGGGCGTGACCCGAGATCACCACGAAGCCCGTGGATAGGCCGCGGTGGGTGACGGGAATGCCCGCCAACGCAGGCGCGGCGATCGCTGAGGTCACGCCGGGCACAACCTCGAACGGGATGCCCGCCTCAAGCAACGCCTCCGCCTCTTCGCCACCGCGGCCGAGGACAAACGGATCACCGCTTTTAAGCCGCACCACGTGCCGCCCGCGCTGCGCCTCGCGGATCATCAAGCGGTTGATCGTGGCTTGCGACATGGAGTGGCGCCCCGCGCGTTTGCCCACGAAAAACCAGCGGGCCTCGGGCGCCAAGCTGCGGGCTTGGGGGGACGAAAGCGCGTCGTAGAGCACCAGATCGGCGTCGGCCAACCGACGAACCGCGCGCACCGTGAGCAGATCCGGATCGCCGGGACCGGCACCCACCAGTGTCACTTGACCACGCAGCCGCTCGGTCGTCATGGCTGTGGTGCCTTTGCAAGGCGGCCTTCGTAAAGCGCGTTGATCGCCTGCAGCAAGCGCGGACGGCGTTCGGGCAAGGGCAGCTTTTCAGCGCGCCACACGTCGCGCAATCGCTTGGATTCGGCCACCCAATCGGGCGCTTCGGCTGGCATGAGCGCCTCGAAACCCTCGCGTAGCAGGCCGGCCAAAGCGGGCGCCTCGCCTCCAGTCGAAATCGCAATGGTGGCGGGCCCGCGGCGCACCAGAGCACAGGCATAGGCCGTGGCCGCAGCGAGATCGTCCACCGCGTTGACGAACAAGCAACGGGCTTCGGCCGCATCCGTCACCGCGCGGTTCACGGCGGGCGGGGCCGCGGCCACCACATAATAAACGCCATCGAGATCGGCGGGCTCAAAGGCACGCAGGCGGACTTCGGCGCCATCGGTGCCCAGAGCAGCAAACGCCGGGCTGATTTCGGGCGCGACCACACGCACGTTGGCCTGCGCCTCCCGCAAAGCGGCGTATTTTTGCGCCGCCACGGGCCCCGCGCCCACCAAAAGCACGCGCCGGCCCTTCAATTTCAGGAAGACCGGGAAAAGCGGCTCGTCTTGGGGTTCGGGGGGGCTCATCGGCCGGCAGCCACCGGGGTATGAGGCATCGGTGACGAATCGGTTTAGGGCGCAACGCCCAGCCCGTCAAGGCAAGGTGCAGCGGTTTGGCGGCGAATGCCCGCGCCAGGTTTCCGGGGGGTTTCGGAGTGCGTTTATGAGTTGGCCGCTGGGGGCTTGTTGCGGTCCAAGATGAGCCGGCCGCTGCGCTGGAACGTGAAGTAGGCCCACGTCCAGTTGACGAGTGTGACCACGCGGTTCCGAAAGCCAATGAGCGACACGAGGTGCACCAAGGCCCAGGCCATCCACGCCAAGAAGCCCCCGAACTCCAGCTTGCCAATCTGCGCCACCGCCGACGATCGACCGATCGTGGCCATGTTGCCCTTGTCGTTGTATCGGAAGGGTTTGGTGGCTTGGCCCGCCATCAGTGCGATCACGTTTTGCGCCGCGTGCCGCCCCATCTGTAACGCCCCTTGAGCCACACCGGGCACGCGTTTTCCCTCCACGGTGAGGCTGGCCAAATCGCCCACCACAAACACTTCGCGGTGCCCGGGCAATGAAAGGTCGGGCTCGATCTTCACCTGTCCATTGCGTTCCAGGGGCCCACCTGTTTTGGCGCCCAACCCTGAGGCCTTCACGCCTGCAGCCCACAACACCGTGTGTGACGGCACTTGCTCCGTTCCGTCGAGTGTGACGCCGTTTTCGTTGATGTCAGTGACTTTGGTCTTAAGTTTGATCTCAACACCGATGGCCTCAAGCTGCTTGTGCGCCGAAGCCGACAATTTCTGCGAAAACGTGGGCAAGACGCGGTCTACGCCCTCAACCAAGAGGACGCGCGTCGACTTCGGATCCACGGTGCGAAACTCACCAACCAAAGTGTTGCGTGAGATCTCCGCGATGGTGCCCGCGAGCTCTACACCCGTGGGGCCGCCGCCCACGATAACGAAGGTGAGATCGGCTTGGCGCTGTTGCGGATCCGTTGAGCGTTCGGCGCGTTCGAAGGCCGAAAACACGCGGCGGCGAATCTCGAACGCATCCTCCACGGTTTTGAGCCCGGGGGCCACATTGGCCCACGCGTCGTTGCCGAAATAACTGTGTGTGGCCCCCGTGGCGAGGATCAAATAGTCGTAGGCCAACGCCTGCCCATCGGTGCACACAACCTGCTTCTCGGCGGGCTTGATGTCGGCCACCTCCGCCAACCAAACCGTCACGTTTTTGTGGTTGTGCATGAACTTGCGGATAGGCATCGCGATCTCCGCCGCCGACAGCCCCCCGGTTGCCACTTGGTACAGCAGCGGCTGGAACAAGTGATGGTTCCGGCGATCAATCAACGTGACGCGGACCTGCTGCTTGGCCAGGCGTTTTGCGGCTTCCAAACCTCCGAAGCCACCGCCAACGATCACAACGTGGGGTAACTGGTTCGTCATGGGAGAAACCTAGCAGGCCAACAGCGCAGCGCGCGAGGCGGGCGCAGGCGTTTTGTCGGCAAATAAAGGGCGTTACAAAAACAGCCCATTGCGAAACGCAAACCGCGAATTGGGCCAAGGTCGTGATAAAAGACCTGCCCTCACATGCACGAAATACGCGAGTTGCTTAAACCTGAAGTTCTTGTGCCCATGGTGGGCTTGCTTGGCATCGTGGCGATTGTGTTCGCCGAGACGGGCCTGTTGGTGGGCTTCTTCCTGCCGGGCGATTCACTGCTGGTGACGGCGGGGATCTTCTGCACGCCGTTTAACCCGTTGGGCAAAGCTGTGCTTAATGCGCCGCTGCTGATCGTGCTCACGTCCATAGCCGCCATCATCGGCGACACAGTGGGGTACTGGATCGGCAAGAAGGCGGGGCGAAAGATCTTCAGCCGCGAAGACTCTTTCTTGTTCCACCGCAAGCACCTGCTCACAAGCCAACGCTTTTATGAAAAGCACGGCGGAAAAACGATCGTGATGGCGCGCTTTATGCCGATCGTGCGCACGTTCGCGCCGGTGGTGGCCGGCGTGGGCAATATGGATTACAAGCGCTTCTTATCCTTCAACATCGGCGGCGGCATCGGTTGGGTGGTGAGCATGGTGATGGCGGGTTATGTGTTGGCCAACATCGCCCCTGGGGTCACCAAGCACATCGAGTTGTTGGCCTTGGTGATCATCTTCTTGTCGCTGCTGCCTGCGATCGTTGGTTACCTGAAGAACCGCGCCACGCGACCCGCCACAAGTTAACCCTCGCCTCCTTCTTCACCACCGCAGGGATTTCGTATGCATCTTCAACTGGCTCTCGTTGACTACGTTCTGTTGCTGACCTACTTCGTGTTCGTGTTGGGCATTGGCTTTGCGCTCAAACGCACCACCACGAGCAGCCACGAGTTCTTCATGTCGGGGCGATCCATCCCGGCGTGGATCACGGGCCTGGCCTTCATCTCGGCGAACTTGGGTGCACAGGAAGTCATGGGTATGGGCGCGTCAGGCGCCAAGTACGGCATGATGACGAGCCACTTTTATTGGATCGGCGCGATCCCCGCGATGGTGTTCGTGGGCATCTTCATGATGCCGTTTTACTACGGGTCAAAGGCGCGTTCGGTGCCCGAGTATTTGAAGCTGCGTTTCGACGAAAAAACGCGCGGCTTGAATGCCGTTTCGTTTGCAGCGATGACGATCTTCTCTTCGGGCGCGTCCATGTACGGCATGGGCGTGATGATGAAAGATCTGCTGGGTTGGAACTTCACCTTCAGCGTCACCATCTCGGCGGTTGTGATTTTGGCCTACATCGGTTTGGGCGGGCTGACGTCGGCCATCTACAACGAAGTGCTGCAGTTTTTCCTGATCGTGTTCGGCTTGGCGCCGCTGGTGTTCATTGGTTTGCGCTTGGTGGGCGGCTGGGATGGCTTGATGTTGAAGCTGCAAGCCACGTCCACGTTGAACCACTTTGCACCGGGCGCTTGGACCGAATCGTGGAAGCATTTGGGCACGGCGGAATCGAACCCCATGGGCGTTGAAGGCTTCGGCTTGGTGATGGGCTTGGGCTTCGTGCTTTCGTTCGGTTACTGGTGCACCGATTTCTTGGTGGTCCAGCGTGCGATGGCAGCCGACTCGATGTCAGCCGCACGCCGCACACCATTGATCGCGGCGGTGCCGAAGATGTTCTTCCCGTTCTTGGTGATCTTGCCCGGTATGATTGCGATCGCGCTGCACAACAGCGGCTCTGGTTTCACGCTGCCGTCCAAGCCCGATGGTTCACTGAACTACGACAGCACGGTGCCGATGATGTTGAAGCAGTTACTGCCCTCGGGCGTGCTGGGCTTGGGCATGACTGCGCTTGTGGCGTCGTTCATGAGCGGCATGGCCGGCAACGTCACCGCGTTTAACACGGTGTGGACGTACGACATTTACCAAAGCTACATTCGCCCCGGCCAAAAGGACGAGCATTACTTGTGGATGGGTCGCGTGGCCACCGTGGCTGGTTTGGTGTTGAGCATCGGTGCGGCTTACGTGGTGAGCTCGTTCAACAACATCATGGACATGTTGCAATTGGTGTTCGCGTTCGTGAACGCGCCGCTGTTTGCCACATTCTTGCTGGGCATGTTCTGGAAGCGCGCCACAGGCCACGGCGCCTTCTTTGGTTTGCTGGGCGGCACGGTGGGCGCGGCCATTCACCACGCGTTAACCAAGCCCGTGGGCGCCGATAGTCCGATCAAAGGCGGGTACATCGCCGTGCTTCACACATACCCAAGCGAGATGGCGCAAGGGTTTTGGACGGCGATCTATTCGTTTGGCAGCTGCTTGGCGGTGACGATTTTGGTGTCATTGCTCACCAAGCAGAAGAAGACCGAAGAAGAGCTGACGGGCTTGGTTTACAGCCTGACGCCGCAACCACGCGAAGACGTGCCATTTCACAAACAACCCGCGCTGCTGGCGGGCGTTGTGTTGGCAATGACGTTGGTGTTGAACCTGATCTTCTTCTAGGCCGCAGGGAAAGACAAAATCATGAAACTCGATATCCGAACTCCCATTGGTGGCATGTTCTTGGTCGATGGCCTTGTGCTGATGCTCTACGGCCTGTTTGGCCACCCGAACATGGCGCAGTCGCAGGGCACAAACATCAACTTGTGGTGGGGCGTGGTGATGACCGTGTTTGGTGGCACCATGCTTGGCTTCGCCTTGCGCGCCCGCAAGAGCGCGCGGCATGCGGCCCCTTAGCGAATCGCTGTTCGTTCGTAAATCTGTGGCGGCGGCGCTTGCGGAAGCGGCCGCGCAGCCACATGGTCTGGCGCGGCGTTTAGGTACACGATCGCTTGTGTTTCTGGGCGTGGGCGCCGTGGTGGGCGCAGGCGTGTTCTCAAGCATTGGCGAATTGGCTGCGGGCAACGCGCATCGGCCAGGCGCCGGTCCGGCTTTGGTGATCTCATTCATTGTCACCGCCATCGCGTGTGGCTTTGCAGCGATGGCTTACGCCGAAATGGCGTCGGTGGTGCCAGTGGCAGGCAGCGCCTACACGTATGCGTATGTGACGCTGGGAAAGCTGCCCGCGTGGATCATCGGGTGGGATCTGGTCATCGAGTATGCAATCGGCAACATCTATGTGGCGCAAAGTTGGGCCGAGTATTTCCAAGTGTTGTTGGGCCGCACGGTTGGGTTGCAACTGCCGGTGTGGATGACCACCGATGTGCAAACGGCGGCGCACACGGAGGCAATTGCGTCGGTGGCACCACACATCGGATCGTTCACAGTGGCCTTCAATTTGCCTGCGGCGTTCATCACGTGCGTGCTCACCATCGTGTTGGTGCGCGGCATCCGCGGCAGCGCGCGCGTCAACAGCCTGCTTGTGTTGGGCAAGCTGCTGCTGCTGTGCATGTTCGTGGGCGTGGGCGCGTTCTATGTGGAGCCCGCGCATTGGCGTCCGTTTGCGCCCGGTGGTGTGCGTGGCGTGTGGACGGCGGCTTCGTTGGCGTTCTTTTCTTACATTGGCTTTGATGCCATCTCGACAGCGGCAGAGGAAGTCAAAGATCCGACGAAACAGTTGCCGCGGGCGATGATCATCGCGTTGGGTTTGTGTGCCGTTATCTATGTGCTGACGGCGCTGGTGATGACGGGGCTTGTGCCTTCAAGCGAACTAGGGGTGGGCGATCCGCTGGCCTATGTGCTTTTGCGCGTGCATCTAGAAAGGCTGGCGGGCGTGATGGCGCTTGGTGCCGTGTTGGCGGTGACGGCGGTGCTGCTGGTGTTTCAGATGGGCCAACCCCGCATCTTGATGTGCATGGCGCGCGACGGTCTGTTGCCACCCGCGTTCGCACGCGTGCACCCACGCTTTGCCACGCCTGCGTTCGGCACAATCGTCACGGGCGTATTCGTGGCTGCGATGCCCAGCCTCATGACACCGAGCCAAGCTTTGGAGCTCACAAGCATCGGCACGCTGTTCGCGTTCTTCTTGGTCTCGGTGGGCGTGATCGTGCTGCGCGTGTCCCAACCGGCGATGCACCGGCCGTTCCGCTGCCCCGGCTACCCTTGGGTGCCAGGGCTTTCGGCTTTGTTCTGCGTGATCTTAATGTGCGGCTTGCCGCTGATGAACTGGCTGCGCTTTGGCGTGTGGCTATTGTTGGGGTTGCTGCTGTTTGGTCTCTACGGGCACCGGCGCGGCTGTGAGACGGTACCAATCGATCCGCCTGGTTAGCACCATGATGGCGGCGAGGATACCGAACAACAAAATGGCGCCCAGCAACAGGGCCATATCTTCAGACTGCAGCAACACGTAGAGCGCACCATAAAGCAGCGCAAGCAGGCTTGCGAAGCCTGCGGCGCGTTTGATGCCGCGCAAGACGTAGCTGACGTAGAAGGCCAGCAGCAACACGCAGCTTGAGGCCGCGATGGCATAGGCAAGGCCGAAGGCCAAATGCTCCGACAACGCCACCAGCAGCAGGAAGAACATTGCCAACGCCACGCCAACCAAGGCGTATTGCACAGGGTGTATGGCCAAGCGCTTGAGCAACTCGAAGAGGCTGAACAGCACGAACGTGAACGCCACAAACAAGAAGCCGTATTTGGCCGAGCGCTCCAACATCAAATAGATGTCAACTGGTTCAACAAAGGCAACGCCGGCGGTCTTGGCGAGCAAAGCAGGGCAATCGTGCTGACCGTTGCAGGACTGCAGGGCTTGCTCCATATTGGTGGCCAAACGTGACGTGCGCCAAACCGCCTCGAAGCCGGCGGCGTTGATCGCGTGGCTCTCAGGCAGAAATTGACCCATGAAGCTGGGGTGAGGCCACGTCGATCGCAAGCTGAAGGTGGTGGTTTGACCCGTGGGAACGAGCTCCAGCGTTTGGGCGCCTTGCATGTGCAACGCGATGCTGAAGTGGTGGTCCACGCCGTTTGGCGAAAGACGGCCCACGGAAGCATGGACGCCGTTGGGCAGCGGCGCCGCGCCCGTGCCCCCTTCGAATGCGTGTTGCGCCGCATTCCACTGCAGTTCGAGACCGCCGCGAATACCGCGCGGATCATCCATGCCCAACGCGACGTGCGCTTCACCGAAGCTGTACTTCACCGTCTCAGGCGTGGGATTGTTGATGCCAAAGTCGGGCGGCACAATGAATTTGCCCGTTAAGATGTTCTTTGTGTCGTAGAGCAACGCCGAATAGATGCCTCGGTAGCGTTTTTGTGTGGTGGCTTCAGAATTGACGTCCAAGTGCTGGGGCAGAAGCAGAAGCTGCCCATCTTCGGTGCGCGACGTCCGCGTGCTTACACCGGCTTTCGTATCAACAACGACATCAATGATGGTCTTCTGAAATGGCACAACCAGAATTGGTCCCACAAGCCGCTGGGTGGTGACGGAACTTTGTTGGATGTTGGCCACCACGGAATCGCGCAGGCCGATCCGTTCACGGACGATGGATTCAACGCCCGCCAAGGGTATGAGTAAGAGCAGCGCTAAGAGGGCAGTGATGCCGGTTTTGACAAGCAGAGTTCGTGACATGGCGCAGGTTCCTTTGTGGCGATTGACTGCCTCAAGGTTGCGGCACACGCGCGAAGCCATGATGAACGCGGGATGAAGCGTTCGTGAAAAATCGATGAAGGGCGCCAATCTACGCGCAGGGAAACGTCAAGATCGCGTTCACGCGGCGACGACCCGTACTTGGCTATCGCTTCACGCCGCGTCGGCAAGTCGAAATGCTCTTGCCATCCGGTCTTGCTCGCTCCTTGGAATATGTACCCCTTTTGCTTCGCTTCGCCATGTGCCGACGGCTTGCTGAACCTGCGCAATAATCTGTGCTGACCTCTCAGCCTTAACTCTGAAATGCTTCGCCACATCTCGCGCCAAGTCCAAATCCTGTGAGTTGTCGGTCTCGGAGACGTTAAGGGTCAACCCATCGCCCAACGCCACGGGATTCATGTCGTACGCGGGCGCCAACGCCCACCCCCCCTCTTCAAGCAAGAAGCCATGGTTGCGCAAGTGATCGTCAGTGTTTGAAACGCACATGAAGAACACAATACGCCGCCAAAGTTGCTCAAGATCCCGATCCGGATGCGCGCCTTGTCGGATGATTACCTCAGCCAGGTCTAAATAGCTTGCACCTGCCTCGCCATCATTCCGTTCAAGCAGTGTCATAGCCGAAGCGAAGTGAATGCGTTTGTTTTCGGCCGCCCTATCAAATCTGCGTGAAAGAAAGGTGTGGTGCTTGCTGCCGAATTTTTGGCGTTTTGTTTCTGTCGTGGCCACCCCTGAACGAACCGCGAGTGCATGAACAACACTCTCCCATCCGCCAATGTCATCAACGTCGCTGGCACTAGGAAACTTTGCGATCCACAACCTCTTCTTTTCATCAAGCACGCTTGCCTTCGGTCGCGCACCGCCCAACGATCGGCCTGGCGAGATAAGCATGCGTAACCAAGTGCTGTATGCGGCCCTTGATTCCGCGGCATCGCTTTCAAGTTGCAAGCTTGCGTGTTCTAACTCGCGCAGCGATGTCCATGGTGGCGATGCCAGATCTCTGTTGTCATCAAGAAACGAGCCGTTGGCAAATCGAAAACGAAGGCCACCCATGCGATGGCCATCGAACACGCCCAGAAGATAATCTAGTTCGGTCAACCTACGTTCAGTGCGCTTTTCCTCACGAGCCCACAAAGCCTCCCGTCTTGTCAGCAAAACGCGCCCCCACCGATCTGGTGACGAATCAAGGAACATCCCGAAGTTGCCGCGGTGTTCGGCAAGATATTGGCGGCCACGCAGAAGGCGAAGCCCAGGATCTAAAGGCCTGCTGTGCTTGCCTTGCAGCCACTCTTGATCGTACTCAAACGCGAAAATTTCTTTGCCACGTGATGGCATGCAATGCAGAAGCCCCATGCGTGTGGCTGTCGCTAGACCTTGCCAATCTGCCCAAACTTCTACAACCCGCGTTTCAGCTGCCATGGCTCGCCTTCGGACTGCGAACGCGCTTCTTGCCGTCTAAGTTCGCGTCCTGCAGCTTTCGCCCCAACACATCGTCGCGCCCAACGCCCAACAAATCTTTCTCTAAACCAAGACTGTGGAGCACGTTGGCAACGGCCCCTAATGTCACGGCAGCGTCTCCCTTTTCTAACGCGCGCAAGGTGGTACGCGACATGCCCGCCCGCTCCGCCAATAACACTGCGGTGATTCCGCGGCGTTGCCTAGCCAAACGAAGGTTGTGCCCCAATTCAATAAGGATGCGGTTAACCGAGGGGAGGGGGGGAGTGCTGCGACGCGACACTATGGACAGAATTATAGCCATAAGGTTGGCTTTTTGGCAATAATTCTGTCCATATCGCGAGGGAACCCCTTAGGCGCAAGGAAGCGTCAACACCGCCTCAACGCCGCCCTGCGGGTGGTTTGCAACGCGAATCTCCCCACCATGCAATGCGGCCACTTCGCGGACGAAAGGCAAGCCCAAGCCCGTGCTCTTCTTCTGCGTTTCGGGGCGCGGCAAGGAGTAGAAGCGCTCGAACACGCGGTCGAGCGCGAAGTCCGGGATAGGATCCCCTTGGTTGTGAAGGCCGAGCCAACAGCGCCCGTCCTTGGACCCTGACGTCAGTGTGAGAACGCTGTTCGCTGGCGCGAAGGCAATGGCGTTGTCGAGCAGATTGCTTAACGCTTGCCGCACCAAGAATGGATCGCCTTGTGCCGCAAGCGGCGACTGCAAACCAACGTCGTCGACCGTCACGCCGCGCGCTTTAAGTTGCGGCGCGCGCAGCTGCACAAGCTCCTTAAGCAACGCCGCCGGATCCATATCGACGCGTGTCTCCAACGCTTGCCTTTGTTCGACCATGGCAAGATCAAGCAAGCGCTCGATCACCTGTTGCAGACGATTCACTTCCGTGCGGATGTTTGAGAGGAAACGCGCGCGATCGGCCGCCGGCATGTCTTCGTCGAGCAGTTCGGCGGCGCCCCCAATCGCAGCGATGGGGCTTTTCATTTCGTGCGTCAGCGCGTGCACGTATTCTTCAACATAGGTTTTGCCGTCAAGCTGCGTGCGCAGCTTCGATACGGCTTGGCCCAACACCGCCAGCTCGCCTTGCAGCCGCGGCGCCGTGACACGGCGGCCCGCGCTCAAATCATCGACGTACCGCACGAGTTGCCGAATCGCCCCCGAAAGCCACAGCGAAAACGCGATGGCCACCAGCAGCGAAAGCGCCACCAGCAGCAGGCCCGCGCGCATCAGCTTGCGCCGACCCATCTCGATGAATGGTTGCACGCTGAGGTTAGGCTTCGCCACCGTCACCACGCCAATGATTTTGTCGCCGTGTTTTACGGGGGCCGCCACATGCATCACGCTGCTTTGATCGTTTCTTGGATCTGCACGCGTGCTGCGCGCTCCATATTGGCCGCGCAAAGTGCGGTACACGTCGTTCCACCGGCTGTAGTCTTTGCCAACATCGCGCCCGTCAGAATCGTAAAGCACGATGCCACGCTCATCCGTGACATACACGCGGTGGTTCACGGCGCCCTTCATCACGCCGCTGATCTGCGCGTTGACTTTGCGTCGAGTGTACGCGTCCACCGCCTGGCCAAACCGGCCCCCGGCCACCGTCCCGGCCAACACATCATCCGTCACGAGCTCCGCCAACACGTTGGCCGTATCAACCAACGTTTCCTCGGTTGATCGCCGCACACCGGGTTTGAGCTCGTTCATGAAGATGTTGACGAGAAAGTACGCACCGATGCCGACGATCAGGATATAGCCCAGGAAAATGCGCAGTCCGATGGGCACGTCAGGCTCCCGTCAGGCTGTAACCAAGGCCACGGTGGGTGGCGATCGGATCTTCGTTGGGTGTGATCGCCCGCAGTTTGGCCCGCAAAGACTTTACGTGCGCATCGACAGTGCGATCGAGGCTTGTTTGCGACGCATCCCAGACGCGATCTAAAAGCTGTGCGCGGGAGAACACTTGTTCGGGATGCGCGACCAGGAACTGCAATAGAAGGTATTCATAGCGCGTAAGCTCAAGCGGCACACCCACGTAGCTGATGCGGGCACGGGGGGCGTCCACCACAAATTTTCCAGCGGCGGCGGGTGTTGTGGGCGCCGACGCTTGCGTGCGCTTCAAGATCACCTTCACGCGCGCCGCAAGCTCCCGCGGGCTAAAAGGCTTTGTCACATAGTCGTCGGCACCAATCTCAAGGCCAACGACCTTATCGATCTCATCGGCACGCGCGGTGAGAAAGATGATGGGCACTTGGGAGAAGGCGCGAATCGATTTGCACACCTCAATGCCGTTGGCGTCCGGCAAGCCGATGTCCAAAACCACCAGATCGACGGGCTCGCTTCGCAGCAGCGCCAACGCCTCTTGCCCGAGCGACCGCCAGACGGCCACAAACCCCGCTGTCCGCAGGGCATATAGAACGTTATCGGCAATCGCCGACTCATCCTCGACGAGCAATACAGTCGAAGGCATGGGCGGAAGATAACATCTTGGTGGCGCACGGGCGCACGTATGTCCCAAACCCACGTTCAGCACGCGGCCTTTGGCTTTGCGGCGAAAAGCACCGACATCGAGCATCTCATCTCGGGTTACAGTTCGGGCCCCGCTCTCACGCGACGTGAGATGCCCTCACCCCACCGGAAGTGAAACGAGATGATTCAGAACAAGGCCAACAACAAAAAGCCCCAATCCCGTTGGATACGCAGCGGCACGGCGTTGATCGCCCTCGTGATCGGCACTGCGGCTTGCTCAACCCCCGCGGCCAAGCAAGGCCCGCCCATCGGGGAGGCCATACAAAGCAAGAAGGCGGATTCACCGTACTCCATTGATGATTGGTGGCCCAACCGCCTGGACCTGCGCCCTTTGAAGGGCAACGCACCCAAGGGCGATCCCTTGGACGAATCTTTCGACTACGCCGAGGCCTTTGCGAAGCTTGATCTGAAAGCCGTCAAAGCCGACATACGCACCACCTTAACAACATCGCAAGATTGGTGGCCTGCCGATTATGGCCACTATGGCGGCCTGATGATCCGCCTGGCTTGGCACAGCGCGGGCACATATCGCGTGACAGACGGCCGTGGTGGCGCGGCCTCAGGAACCATTCGGTTTGCGCCGCTCAACAGTTGGCCCGACAACGCCAACCTGGACAAGGCGCGCCGTTTGTTGTGGCCCATCAAGAAGAAATACGGCCGCAGCCTTTCGTGGGCCGATCTGATGGTGCTGACCGGCAACGTGGCTCTTGAATCGATGGGTTTCAAGACGTTCGGCTTCGGCGGCGGGCGCGTGGACGTATACGAACCCACGGATATCAATTGGGGCCCCGAGACCGAATGGCTGGCGGACGAACGTTTTTCAAAGGACGGAAAGACATTGGCGCATCCCGTGGGCGCGTCGCAAATGGGCCTCATCTACGTGAACCCTGAAGGGCCTAACGGTAAAGCTGATCCACTTAAGGCGGCTGAACACATTCGCATCACGTTCGGCCGTATGGCGATGAACGACGAAGAAACGGTGGCGTTGATCGCGGGTGGTCACACGCTGGGCAAAGCGCACGGCGCGGCGCCACCGAAGGACCACGTGGGTCCTGAACCCGAAGCGGCTTCGATCGAAGAGCAAGGTTTGGGTTGGAAAAACAAATACAAAACCGGCAAAGGCGCCGACACAATCACAAGTGGCCTTGAAGGCGCCTGGACGTCCACGCCCGCGCAGTGGTCGCATCAATACTTCGAGAACCTGTTCGAGAATGAGTGGGAATTGACCAAGGGTCCGGGCGGTGGGCAACAGTGGGTGCCCAAAGGCGAAAGCGCGCGCACCACGCCCGACGCTCACGATCCAACCAAACGTCACAAGTTGATGATGTTCACAACGGATCTCGCGCTTAAGATGGACCCAAAGTACAACGCTGTGTCCAAGCGCTTTTACGAGAACCCGAAAGAGTTCGAGACCGCGTTTGCGAAGGCTTGGTACAAGCTTACCCATCGTGACATGGGGCCACGCGTGCTGCTGCTGGGCAACGAAGTTCCCGAGGCGCAGCTGTGGCAAGATCCTGTGCCCGCCGTGGACCACAAGCTGGTGACTGACGCCGACGTCACCGGCCTCAAGCGGCAGATCATGGACGCCGGTTTGTCGATTCCTGAACTCGTGAGGGTGGCGTGGGCATCAGCATCCACCTACCGCGATACAGACAAACGAGGCGGGGCCAACGGCGCGCGAATCCGTCTGGCGCCACAGAAGGATTGGGAGGTGAACCAACCCGCCGAACTCGCCAAGGTCTTGCCTGCGCTTGAGAAGGTTCAGAAGGCCTTCAATGCACAAGGCAAAAAGATATCGATGGCCGATCTGATTGTTTTGGCGGGCAACGCCGCGGTTGAAGAAGCGGCCAAAAAAGGCGGCCATGCGGTGAAAGTGCCGTTCGTTCCAGGGCGCGCCGATGCAACGCAAGACATGACGGACGTTGAATCATTTGCGCTGCTCGAGCCCGTGGCCGATGGCTTTCGCAACTACGTCAGCCGTCAGGCCAAGCCGGGCAGCAAGCGCTCACCCACCGAGATGTTGGTGGACAAAGCGGATCTGCTGAACTTAAGTGCGCCCGAGATGACGGTGCTCGTGGCGGGCCTGCGGGTGCTTGATGCCAACACAGGTGGCGCCAAACACGGCGTATTTACAGATCGCCCTGGCACGTTGACCAACGACTTCTTCGTGAACCTGCTGGATATGGGCGTGCAATGGCAGAAGGCGAAGGACAGCGATGGCGTCTACGAAGGCCGCTTGCGCACAAGCGGCGAAGTCAAATGGACAGGCACCGATGTTGACTTGGTGTTCGGCGCCAACTCACAATTGCGCGCGCTGGCCGAGGTGTATGCCTCTGACGACGCCAAAGCGAAGTTCGTGGAGGAGTTCGCAGCGGTGTGGAGCAAGGTGATGAACCTTGATCGATTCGATCTGCCCGCGCGTCGGCTTGCGATGCGCGACGGTCACTAAAAACGAATGAACCGGAGAAGCGGCGCTCCGTTTGGGGCGCCGCTTTTTCATTGGAGAAGTTCGCCGCTAAGACACACCCAGTGCACGACGAAGCGGAAGCGCGATGGTGTGCTTCATGAGACCGCCTCACGGCACCTTGGCACTGCTTTGGCGACGTCGACGAACTCCTGCCGTTTTTTTCAAGGCGAGTCGCCGCCCCGTCGTCTCTGCGCATCGCGGCATGGCAATTGAACACGGCGTGGCAAGTGAGTCACGAAGGACATGGACTTCACAAACCCCGCAAGGACACTCCGAATGCCTGGGCAGGGTGCTAACATACGATACACATGAAACGCACAAATGTTGTGTTGCGTGAGGAGTTGCTGGAAGAAGCGACGCGGTTGGCTGGCGAACGCACCTATTCGCGCACAATCGAGCGGGCGCTCGAGGATTTCGTGCGGCGTGCAAAGGCCAAACAGATCCTGGAGCTAGCTGGCAGCGGGCTGTGGGAAGGGAGCCTGTCCGAGATGCGCTCGGACACGTCGAGCCCGAAGCCAAAGAAAGCCAAGCGTGTTTCTCGTTGATACCTCCGTTTGGATAGAGGTCTTTCGCAAAGGCTCACGGCTCCACATCGAAAGCGTGGTGCCACTTGACGAGATGATAACGTGCTTGCCGATCATCCAAGAAGTCTTGCAGGGGTTTCGTGATGACCTAGCGTTTCGCCGAGCGCGCGAAGCGATGTTGGCATTCCCGTGTCTTGAATCCCCTTTGCCACTTCAAATCTTCGAACAAGCCGTCAGCCTATTTCGCTCCGCGCGGCGGTCCGGAATCACCGTGCGATCATCTGTCGATTGTCTGATCGCCGCCACAGCGATTCAGCATGGGGTTGTGGTGCTTCATCGTGATCGTGACTACGCAAACCTCGCCGCCATTTCGGAGCTCAAGCACCGCCAGATCTAATCCCCATACCTAGGTTCGCGCGATGGAGCGTTCTAAGCCGCCTTCGCGCTCGCTTTGGCGGCGTTGACGAACTCTTGTAGGGTTTTGCGGGCGTCGCCGAACACCATCATGCAGTTGGGTTTATAAAACAGTTCGTTCTCGATGCCAGCGAAGCCAGGCGCCATGGAACGCTTGAGCACCAGCACGGACCGCGCTGATTCCACATCCAAAACCGGCATACCGTAGATCGGGCTGCTCTTGTCGTTTTTCGCCGCGGGGTTCACCACGTCATTGGCGCCCACAACGATCGCCACATCCACGAATTTGAACTCGGGGTTGATGGCGTCCATCTCTTTGAGGCGGTCGTAGGGCACGCCCGCTTCGGCCAACAACACGTTCATGTGGCCAGGCATACGGCCCGCCACCGGATGAATGGCGAATTGCACGTCAATGTCTTTTTCGCCCAACAGATCAGCCAGCTCTTTGACCACCATTTGCGCCTGCGACACGGCCATGCCGTAACCGGGCACCACCACCACACGCGTGGCGCCGGTGATCAACACCGAAGCCTCATCAGATGACAAGCTGCGAATGCTGCCGGCCACTTTGCTGGCGTCGGCCGACGCTTCGGGTGCCTTGCCAAAACCGCCGAAGATCACGTTCGTGATCGAACGGTTCATCGCTTTGCACATCAGGATCGACAAGATCAAACCCGAAGCGCCATCAAGCGCGCCGGCCACGATCAAGATCTTGTTGTCCAAAGCGAAGCCAGTGGCAGAGCCGGCGAGGCCCGCATATGAGTTCAAGAGCGCGATGACCACCGGCATATCGGCGGCGCCAATGGGAAGCACCAACAAGATGCCGAAGATGAACGACATCGCCACCATGGCGTAGAACAACCACACGGGTGCGGTGGGCACCGCGATCAGATACACAACGCTGATAATGATACCCGCCAAGATGCCGATGTTGGCGGCGTTCTGGCCGGGATAGGTGATGGGGCGCCCAGGCAGTGTGCCCTGCAATTTGGCGAACGCCATCATGCTGCCTGTGAATGTAAGGCCGCCCAACATCACCTCGAAGCCGATGGCCGTCATCTTCGCCACATCCAGGTGGCCTTGGTGGCTGTAGAACTCGGCGATGCCCACAAGCGACACAGCGATCGCACCGAACGCGTGTGACAACGCCGTTCGTTGGGGCATCGCCGTCATGGGCGTCCAGATGGCGATGATGCCACCTGCCACCGAGCCGATGAACAGACCTAAGATGATCCATTCGTATGTGACCACGTGCTCGTGCAACAGCGTGCCCAAGACCGCCGTCAACATGCCGATCTCAGCGAGCCGAATGCCCTTGCGCGCGGTGGCCGGCGACGAAAGCATCTTGAGGCCCAAGATGAACAAGAACGCCGTGGCCACGTAGGCCAGCTCCATCAACATTGTGTTGCGCGACAACACCGTGACAGCCGTGGGTTCCATTAAGCGGCTCCCTTGGCCTTGGCGGCCGGCTTGGCGTTTTGCCCTTTGCCGCCCTTGAACATTTTCAGCATGCGGTCCGTGATCAAGAATCCACCCACCACGTTGCACGTGGCCGCGGCCACAGCGATGACACCCAAGGTGGTGCGCACAGCGTTTGTTTCACCACCCGCGATCACCAACGCCGCCACCAACGAGATGGCCGAGATCGCGTTGGTCGCCGACATCAGCGGCGTGTGCAACAAGGGCGGAACACCGTGGATCACGTGATGGCCCACGAAGGCCGCCACCACGAAAATCATCACACCAATGACATGAAGTTGAGATTCCATATTTGATCCGATGCTTTAGTGAGAGTTTTTCAGCTCAGCGACGAGGGCCTGCAAAACCTTCTTGGCGTCGCCAAGCACCAGCGTGGCTCTCGGTGACTCGAAAAGATTGTTGCGCACGTTGGCTTGGCCGGTGCGCAGCGAACGCTTGATGATCCACACCGAATGCGCTGCGCTGAGGTTCAAGGCGTCGAGCCCCGCCAAGGCACCCTCGCCCGCGGCGGCGTCGCTGTTGACCACGTCGTTGGCGCCCACAACCACCACGTCAGCGCCCACAATGGCCGAGGCGGCGTCTTGGCTTGCCATGATCTTGCTGTGCGGGATGCCGGCTTCGTCGAGCAAAGCGTTCATGTGACCGGGCACGATGCCCGCGGCGGGATGCACCACCACGCGCACCTGCGCGCCCGTTTTTTCAAGGCGTTCCACAAGCTCTTTGACGCCGTGCTGGCCTTGCGCGCGTGCCAAACCATAGCCCGGCACGATCAACACGTTTTGCGAAGCCGCCAAGATCATGGCCGCGCCTTCAGGATCGCTTTGGCGCACGTTCTTGTAGCCGAACGCATCGGCTTGTTGCGCGCCACCAAACAGCAGCGTGGCGAACGAGGTGCCCGCGGCGTTGGCCATCGCACGGCCCAAGGCCAAGCCCGCCAACGCCACCACGCCACCTGCAACCAACAACAAAGCGCGATCGCTCCACACGCCGGCCACCAATGTGCAAAGCCCAGCCATGATCAACGCAGCCGCGATGGTGGCGTTGGTCTTCGGGGTGTCGCGTTCGTCAGTCAAACGAAACAGACTCAAGGCTGCAGCGGCAAGGCCCAAAACCGCAGACGCAAGCGCAGCGATGCGAACAAAGCCTTCCGATGCCGCGACCGCAGACCACGACGACACGGCCACCCCGGCCGCGGCCAAGCCAGCGATCCAAGCCACTTGGCCGAGGCGCGCCGACACAGGCACGCCGCGCGCCACCACGGCACCTAGGGCGGCGGCGCTCCCGAAGATCAACACCGCACGCACAGGTAGATTGCCTGCGTTTTCAAACACGGTGGCAAACGCCGCAAAGATAAAGCCCAGCAACACCAGGCCAAACGTGCGTTTCGACGTGCGCAAATGCGTGACGGCGGTGACGCCGAACAAGACCGTGATCAAAGCGCCGCAAGCCAAGATCGGTGCGATCGTATTGCCAAGTTGAGGGTTCATTGCGTGCGTCCTTTGCCATAGGCCGAAGGCAACCGAGCCAGAACCACCACGGCCGCGCCGGCTGCCACGCCGGCCAGCGCCAGCGCGACATCACCCAGCCAGCCCCCCTGCTCTTGCAGCGCCGCCCCCAATGGTAAAGACAGACCAAGCGCCGTCACGGCCCCCAGGCCGGCGACGACAAAAACAAACATTACAGGCGGGACCTTCCCCAGGATATCTAGGCCTAGGAAGGCCGCCAAACCGATGAGGTAAAGGGCCACGATGGCTGCGGCAGTCATGGCGGCGCAAGGTAGCACACCAGCGCAAGGAACCAAAAGTGAGGATCGGGCAGCGCCCCCCGGCCTCGAGGGGTCCCGAAGTCGCCCCTTCAGCGACCGCGCGCGTCACTTTGGCCGCGGCGGCCGCTTTTGCGGGTCAAATATGCAACAAACGAGATGCTCTGTGCTCAGATGGCGATGGGAGTTTCCAGTACGAGCCGCCTTACTGCACCAGCCACCCGGCCTGTGAGGCTGCGCCGTGGCCCGCGTCAGAACGCGTTGACGTTCCGTGCGGGCGCCCTCGTGGGCGGTAGGTACAGGATCGTGCGCTTGTTGGGTGCTGGCGGGATGGGTGAGGTGTTCGAGGCGTATGACACATTGATCGAGAGCCTTGTAGCGCTCAAAACGTTGCGTGGCGCGCACGGCACACTCGACCCAAGCGACGTCGCAAATCTGCGGCGAGAAGCGCAAGTGGCGCGCAAGGTTAAACACCAGAACGTTTGCCGTGTGTTGCGGTACGGAACGCATAAAGCCACGGCGGCCGCGCAGCCTCTGCCCTTCATTGTTATGGAGAAGATCGCGGGCGAGCCGCTCAGCGATTACTGCAAAACCATTGGTACGTTAAGCAGCACGAGGGTGTATCACGTGGCGTTGCAAGCGTGCGCGGGCTTGGCTGCGATCCACGCGGCGCGCGCCTTGCACCGGGATATCAAGCCCGACAATCTGTTCGTCGAACACCTCAACGGTGGTGACAAGCGGATCAAGATCACGGATTTTGGTTTGGCGCGGTTGACGGGTCCGGGCACCGGCGCCATCACCTTGGCCCGCGTTGGTACGTTCGCTTATATGGCCCCCGAAGTTTTGGCGGGCAAGGCAGCGAGCCCCTCCTCCGACGTGTGGTCGATGGGCGTGACGCTCTATCAATTGCTCACAGGGCAGCTGCCCGAGCGTAACCACGCAGGGCGACCGCGGTTTCCCCGGCCTGTGCCCGGGGTCTGGGTGCCTGTGCTGACCCGGTGTTTGGCAGCCGACAAAAGCCGCCGCTACCCGTCAGCCATCGAATTGCTGTGCGATTTGCGGGCGATGCAGGGCAAAAGCCCCCCTCGACCGTTAAGGCAAAGGCTGTTGTTGAAGCGGCAACGATGGGCACCGGTGATGCTGGGCGTGTGCATCGGCACTTTGGCGGCGCTGCTGCTTCGCTGGTAACGTCAAGGGCTTCTCACTTTGAGGCCGGCACGGGTTGGTTGTGTGATGTCATCGGTACCACGCTTATTGCTGTTTACGCTTCCGATTGTATTTGCCGCCTGCGCGTCGACGCCGCCCGCCGTATCCGACGCGGCGTCGGTGGGAGCCGATGCACAAGGACCTGTGGGGGGACCAAGCTTGCGTGAAGCCGCTGCCGCCAAGGGACTCTTGGTGGGTGCCGCTTTATCTCCATCGCATTTCGGCGAGCCGCTGTACAAAACAGTTGCCGGGCGCGAGTTCAACGCGCTGACGCCTGAGAACGAAATGAAGTGGGTCAACACCGAGCCTCAACGCGGGCGATTCGCCTTCGGTCCCGGTGATGCGCTGGTGCAGTTCGCGCGCGACAACGACATGAAAGTGCGCGGCCATGCGTTGGTTTGGTACCAAGCGATTCCCAGCTATTTGGAGGCCCTGCCAGCCGATGAGCTTCGCACCGCGATGTTGGATCATATCAAGGCGGTGGCCACACATTGGAAGGGGCAGGTGTATGCCTGGGATGTTGTGAATGAGGCAATCGAGGATGGCTCGTCCGGCATGCTCCGTCGCACAAGTGTGTTCGCAAAGTTGGGGCCGTCATACTTGGACGAAGCGTTTCGCGCGGCCCACGAAGCGGATCCTGAGGCGTTGCTGTTTTACAACGACTATGACGGTGAAGCGGCAGGCAGCGCGAAGTCCGAAGCCATTTTTGCCTTGGTCAAGCGGCTAAAGGAAAGCGGGGTTCCCATTTCCGGCGTGGGTCTGCAATCACATCTCGATCCACGGCGGTTACCGGATTATGCGGCCGTCAAACGCAACATGGAGCGGCTGGTGTCCTTGGGCCTCACGGTAAACATCAGTGAACTAGATGTGCCCGTGGGCGCGATTGACGGTGATATGGCGACGAAGCTTGGCCGCCAAGCGGAGATCTATGACAGCTTCGTTGGTACATGTTTGCAGACGACAGGATGCACGGGCGTCACGTTGTGGGGCTTTACCGATAAGCACTCGTGGCTAAACATTCCTGAATTTGCGCAATACCGCGGAACGGGCCCACACATGCCACTGCTGTTCGACGACGCCTACAACCCGAAGCCGTCGTACGTTTCCCTGCGAACCGCGATTGCACGTAATTGACGTAACGGCCGTGTAGCCATCGTACGCGCAGCACACGCTGGCTTTTCAGGATAACAAGCTTTCGTGAAACGGCCCGCATCATGCAGATGACAAGCCGCGGAGGTAATCACATGACAGCATTATCGACAGCGGCGTGGGTGGCACATGACTTGGGTTTGGCGACGGGCATTGGCGGCGCTCTCTTTGGGCGCGTGGGTATGCAGCCCGCCGTGCGCACGATCAGCGATAGAAGCGAGCGCGCCGAGATCGTGTCGCAAGCGTGGAACAACTTCAGCAAATACCAGATGGCGGGGCTGGGGTTAATGGGCGTGACCTGGCTTGTGGGTCGCACCTTCTTGAGCGGGCGTGAAATGGGCCGTTACCCGCGTGCGATGGTGATTGCGAAGGACGTGCTGGTATTGGGCACGCTGGGCACAGCGATAGGCTCAGCGATCGCGGGGCGCAAGTTGGCGACGCGCGAAAAGGAAAGCGGCGGCTTGTTTGATCCGTTGGCCACGCCCGAAGACGTGAGCAAGGAGGAGCAACTGCGCAAGACATCGAGTGCGTTGGGAATCGCCAATTTGCTTCTGGGTGCAGGCGTACTTGCGATCACCACAATTTTGGCGCAGCAAGCAGGCACATCGACGCGCTGGAGCCTGCTGTCACGCCGTTTGCTTCCTTAGTCGTTCAGTTTGTGGCACAAGGGGGGCGCTTGAAACTCTGCGCGCCCCCATTTGCACATCTTGCGCCAGGCAGACTTTTCAGATGCCGAGCTTCTTGGTCAACGCCGAAAGCGGTCCTTTTGGCTTTGTCTTCCACTGAGCGCCTGTGGGGCGTGGCTTTGCGGGCGGTTGCTCCCCAGCTTCTTCAGGAGCCACCTGCGCCGCCGTGGCCGCGCGTGCCGCCGCTTCAGAGGCCACGACCTCCGCATGAGCCGCCTCGTCCTTGGCTGAACAGCACTTCTTGTATTTCTGCCCCGACCCACACGGGCAAAGTTCGTTTCGTCCAATTTTCATGAGTGGCTGTTCTATTACATCGGCAACGCTTGCGCCGCGTGCTTTTGCCACCTTCGGACAAAGGTCAGATCCCCGCGTCGCCCAGCACCAGGCCCATCGCCGATTCTTTGACCGCCGCGGCCACTTGCGCGTGCACGCTGCGATCGAGCGGATCGGGCACGAGCGAATCGCCGGTGGCAAGCCCCGCCAAGGTTTCGGCCGCCGCGATCAACATGGCGTCTGTGATGCGCGCGGCATTCGCGTCCAATGCACCACGGAACACGCCGGGAAAGCCAAGCACGTTGTTCACCACTTTGCCGTCGGTGGCAAAGCGCGCGCCCGCCGCCAACGCTTTTTCCGGTTCGATTTCGGGCTCGGGGTTTGAAAGCGCCAAGATCACTTGCCCCGGCCGCACCATGCTTGGTTTGATGAGTCCCTTGACGCCCGTGGTGGCCACAACAACATCGGCGTTGGCCATCACATCCACCAGCGACATCGGCTTGCCGCCCATTTTTTCCAAACGATCTTGTGCGCGTGGATCCAGATCGGCCCCCAATGTGGCTTTGACGCCATATTTGATGAGCAAATCACAGATGCCCAAGCCCGCGGCACCCAAACCGATCTGCCCCACCACACATTCATTGAGGCGCAGCCCAGCGCGTTTCGTGGCGCCCAGCAGCGCCGCCAACACCACGATGGCAGTGCAGTGTTGATCGTCGTGCATCACGGGGCGATCCAGCATTTCAATCAAGGCAGCCTCCACCTCGAAGCATTCGGGCGCGCGGATGTCCTCAAGCTGAATGGCGCCAAACGACGGCGCAATCGCGGCGATGATCTCCACGAGCTTCTTGGGATCCTTTTCGTTGATCAGGATCGGCACCGCTGTGATGCCCACCAATTCAGCGAAGAGTGCGGCCTTGCCTTCCATTACAGGCAAGCCAGCCACGGGCCCAATGTCGCCCAAGCCTAGGATCGCCGTTCCATTCGTGATGACGGCCACGCTATTGGCAAGCCCCGTGAACGTTCGCGCGAGCGACGGGTTTTCGTGAATGGCCAAACACACACGCGCCACGCCCGGCGTATAAAGATCGCGCAAGCGTTCAAGGCTTGAGATCTCCATGCGCGACTTCATTTCGATTTTGCCACCGCGGTGGCGATCAAACACGCGATCGGAACGCCCCAGCACTTTGGCGTTGTCGAGCTTGGCCAATGACTCCAGCAGATCGTCGGTCTCGCGCGGATCATCTGGCTCAATCGTGATCTCCCAGGTGGTGGCCTGGTAGTCGCGCCGCACTTGACGCAAACCTTCCACAGTGAGGCCCGCTTCGCCGATCACCGTCAGCACGCGCGCCAAACTTCCCGGCCTGTGCAGGGAGCGAATCAAAATGATCTCGGGAACCTTCATGGCTCCACAGAGTAACGGAGATCGCGGCCTAACGCCGCTCGCATGCCACTAAGAAAGCGGCAACGTCTTGCGGCTGCGCAGGCTTTGCATACGCACGCGGTAGCAGAACTGGCGCACGAGACGCGCGTGGCGATCGGCCATCGCTGTGAACTTCACCCCGCGGCCTTGAAAGTAATCGTCCTCGGTGCCGTAACAAAGCTGGCCTGCGGCCCAAATTGTTTCCGGCACGCCGGGCAGCTCGAGCTCAATGCCCACGATGCCTGGGTTGGCCTTGGTGACCTTGGGCAAGGTGTTCAGGTAAAGACCGGTTTCACTGATGTTCACGGTGAAGCCCCGCGTGGGTCGATCGTCCACGTAGGCGGTCAGATAGGTCTCGAACGGGATCCGGGTGTCGAAACGTCGGTCGAGCTGCGTCATTTGGTCCTCCAGGGGCTACCCAGGTTGATTTTTTTGGCGGCAGCGCCAACAACCAAGGTGGTTAAATGTAGGTTCAATGTACACCTTTGAATACGCCTGTCAAATGTGCCCGGGTCAAGGTCGTGCAAACACTTGCGCATCCACAGCAAATCAGGGAAACCACGAACCCCATGAACCTTGCCCCCGCCGCCGTCGAAGCGTTGCTGTCCGCCGTCCGTTTTGGCCCTGACGGCCTGGTGGCCGTGACCGCGCAAGACGCAACGACGGGTGTGGTGCGGATGCAGGCGTACGCGAACGCCGAAGCGTTGGCCAACACCGTGAAAACCGGCCGCGCCACCTTTTGGAGCCGCTCGCGCCAAGAGCTGTGGGAAAAGGGGCTCACTTCGGGCAACGGCATGCCTGTGCAAGAGGTTCGCATCGATTGTGACGGCGACGCTGTGCTCTACGTGACCCAGCCGGAAGGCCCCTCCTGCCACACGGGCGCCACGTCTTGTTACTTTCGCAAGTTAACCGATGAAGGTTTGGTAAACGACGGCGGTCCGCCCGAGGTGCCGGCCGCCGTGATTTCCAAAGTGGCCGCCGTGATCAGCGCGCGCCGTGCGCAGACGTCAGAGAAATCCTATGTGGCTTCGTTGCTGACCAAAGGCTTGCCGAAGATCTTGGAGAAGATCGCCGAAGAGGCCGGTGAGTTGGCCGAAGCGTTACCGCAAACGGACCGTGCGCACACCACGCATGAAGCGGCCGATCTCATCTTTCACGTGATGGTTGGCCTTGAAGCTGCCAACATCCCCATCACGGATGTGTTTGCAGAACTTAACCGCCGCTTTGGCACTTCCGGGCACGTGGAGAAAGCCAACCGCCCACCCAAAGCCTAAACGCCTTTCACAAAGGGCGTATTGATGTTGGGCGATCGTGCGGCCGCCGTGTTGGGCAAAAACGGCCCGCTGGCGGATGAGCTGCCGGGCTATGAGCCGCGCCCCGGCCAAATCGCGATGGCGCGCCGGGTGGCGGAGGCGCTTGAGTTCGATGAACGCCTGCTGTGCGAAGCCGGCACAGGCACGGGCAAAACGCTGGCGTATTTGGTGCCGGCGATTTTGTCGGGGCGCAAAGTGGTGATCGCCACAGGCACGCGCACCTTACAAGATCAGATCGCGCGCATCGATCTGCCGCGGCTTCAGCGCGTGCTGCCCGATCACTTCTCGTTCGCCGTGATGAAGGGGCTTTCCAATTATCTGTGCCTGCGGCGCTTTTATGAGCACGACAAACAAGGGGTGATGGCGGGCCAAGGCGATCCGCTGATCGAACGCATCGCCACGTGGATCACCGAGACAAACTCAGGTGATAGATCGGATCTCAACGACGTGGCCGACAACGCCCCCGTGTGGCGAGATGTAACCGCGACGCCTGAGACGCGCCTGGGCCCGCGCTGCCGCTATTATGATTCTTGCTTCGTCACGCGCATGAAAGACCGCGCCATCAACGCGCAGATCGTGCTCACAAATCACCATCTGTTCTTTGCCGACTTGGCGCTGCGCAGCCGTTGGCCCGACGCACAGGTGCTGCCGCCTTATGATGTGGTGATCTTCGATGAGGCGCACCAGATCGAAGAAGTGGCCACCGAGTTTTTCGGCATGCACGTCTCCACCCAACGCCTGATTGCGCTGGCGCGCGATGTGAGCCGGTGCGCGGCCCCTGCGGGTGCGGCGGATCGCGTGGGAAGGCTGGGCCACAAGATTGCCGAATGCGCCGATGATTTGGCGGTGGCGATGCGAAAGCGGCTGCCCACGCCGAAAGCGGGCGCCGACGAAGTGCGCGTTCCCCTTCCGCCCGAGTTGTTCGGCGACACGCGCGATGAAGCGCCTTATGGCCGCTACTTGGCGTTGGATGCCGTGCTGGAAGAAACGGCCGCGCTGCTGATCCGCGTGGCCGAATATGGCGTGCAAGGCGCTGAAGGTTATTCGCAACCTCCATCGCGCGACGTCGCGGCCGCGATGGAAGGCCTGGCGCGACGAGCGGCGGCGGTGCGCGACGAGCTTGCGAGCCTCGTGGATGTGCAAGCCACGGATCGCATTCGCTGGATCACAGCGTCCACCCGCAATGTGGCGTTGCGCGCTTCGCCAATCGACGTATCACCCGTGTTGGGCAAGTTCTTCGATGAGCACCCGGGCGCGATGATCTTCACGTCAGCCACGCTTTCAGTGGGCAAAGATTTTTCGTACGTGCAGAAACGCCTGGGTCTCAAAGACACGGCCGACGAAGCCGTGTTTCCGTCACCCTTTCGTTATCACAAGCAAGCGCTGGTGTACTTGCCCGCGGACTTGCCCGATCCCATGCACGCAAGTTACGCCGAGGCAGCGGCGGAGCGGGCGTTCGAGTTGTGCGAGGCCTCTCGGGGGCGCGCGTTGCTGTTG